>NZ_QYCZ01000001.1:80000-1832718 GCF_003614945.1 Bergeyella cardium | reverse complement strand
TTATTCTTAATAAGAAAAAGATGGAAAAGATTAAACGAGGAAAAGGTTATATAAACCAAAAAGTGAGGGAAGATGAACTGGATCAAAAGGTGAAGAACAGCTTCCGAGAGAAGACTTGGGATGAGACCGTTACCAAAGATAGCTGGATGGTTTTTAGAATAATGTCTGAATTTGTGGAAGGCTATGAAACCCTTACCAAGATTGGTCCTTGTGTTTCTATTTTTGGCTCTGCAAGGCTGAAGGAGGGGACTAAATACTACAATATGGCAGAGGAAATTGCTGAAAAAATTACCCGTGAGCTTGGCTTTGGTATTATAACAGGAGGTGGTCCTGGTATAATGGAAGCTGGTAACCGAGGGGCGCATAATATGGGAGGGAAATCTATCGGATTAAATATAGAATTGCCATTTGAGCAGCATTTTAATCCGTATATAGATAAGAATTACTCTATAGATTTCAATTATTTCTTTATAAGAAAGGTGATGTTTGTAAAATATTCTCAGGCATTTATTGTAATGCCAGGGGGCTTTGGTACATTAGATGAGCTTTCGGAGGCTATTACTTTGATTCAAACGCATAAGATTGGGAAATTTCCTATTATACTTGTGGGTTCGGAATTTTGGAGTGGTTTGTTAGACTGGTTTAAGGATACATTAGTAGCTCAGGGGATGATAAAAGAAGAAGACCTTTCAATTTATAGAGTAGTAGATTCAGCAGATGAAGTTGTAGCTCATATTAAGGATTTTTATGATAAATACACTGTGAATGTGAATTTTTAATTGGCATATCATTTGAGAATAGTACATTTGCTGTTAAATAATATTAAAATTTTTGAGATGAAAAAAGTATTATATATTCTCGGAGGTATTTTTGTACTCATTATGATGAGTTTTATGCCGGCGGATTTCTTCTCTTCTATGACTAAGGTAGATTATGTAGAAGGTAGTAAGACTTTGAAATTTACTACTAAAATGAATGCCGAGCATATCTCCAATGCGATAAAAGTACAGATCAATGCACCGAATTTTGGCTCTGAAGCAGAGAAATATGTAGGCAGAACTTTTACGGTGAGTGTAAATGGAGTAGCGAAAAGCCTAACTTTTACAGGTAGCCAAGTAAATGGAGAAACCCTATGGGTATATTTTGAAGCAGGAGGCGTGAGCGATATGAGTAGTATCAAGATAAAAAATACCATTCTCCTTGATGTCTATCCTAAACAGTTTAATGTTGTGAATATCGCATACAAAGGGCAACAAAAAACGATGAATTTCTTAAAAGGAAAAGAGACAAATGAGGTATCTTTCTAAGACAAAAAAAATTCCTATTTTCTATGCTGAATAACGAGAGACAAATTAGCTCAACAGTAATAAAACAGGTAGCTTTATTGGCAATTATATTGACACTAAGCTACCTGATATGTTCTAACCTGTCTATGTTCATCCCCTCTGTACTTGGAGCAGCTACACTCTACATAATGTGCAGAGATTTTAATTTCTACTTACAGAGAAAGAGGCAGTGGAAACCGATGTGGGCATCATTATTTATTCTGTTTCTGAGCCTTGTGGTGCTCATAATACCCGTGTACTTCTTTGCGGATTCCTTGATTGTGCGGATTATTAATTCTCAACAGTATCTGGAGCAGTTAAGCGATTTCCTCAATAAAATACAGGAATATATCTATTCCCAAACGGGGGTAGATGTTCTTAGCAAGGATAATATCACAAAAATCCAGAGCTTGGCAGCACAGCTTTCTACTGAGATTGTAAGCACTACGGTGAATATGGTTACCATTGTTTCGTCTATGTACTTCATCCTTTACTTTATGTTTGCAAATGCTCGTCAGTTTGAGCATGCACTGATGACAGCCATTCCTTTTAAAAGAGCAAATACAGACCTTATTGGGCAGAAGTTCAGAAAGCTCGTTATTGCCAATGCTGTAGGTATTCCTGTAGTGGCTTTGGGACAGGGTATTGTTGCACTTATCGGTTACTTTATTTTTGGAGCACCGAGCCCTATGTTTCTCTTTGGTCTTACGGCTATTGCTTCTATGATTCCCATTGTGGGAGGTGCTATAGTCTATATTCCTGTTTCGATTTTTATGGTAGCACAGGGAGATAGCACAGGGGGAGTGCTGCTGGCACTTTACTGCCTTGTAGTGGTAGGGCTTACCGATAATGTTCTCAGATTTACCCTCCTGAAAAAGTTGGAAGATATCCATCCGCTTAATACTGTTTTTGGAATTATAATGGGAATGAACCTCTTTGGCTTTATGGGCTTGGTCTTTGGACCTATTATGGTCTCTATTACGGTGCTTCTTATTCAGATTTATAAAGATGAATTTCTTAGTGGTGATGATGAGCCAATTTCAAGCCCCAAGGAGGGAGAGATAAATAATCAATAGAGATGAATACAGGTATAGACCCCAGTATTTTAAAGGAAATTTGTAAAGTGAAAATGCCCTTTGGGAAGTATAAGGGGCATATTCTTGCGGATTTGCCCATCTCTTACCTTGAATGGTTTCTCAGGAATGGAGGCTTCCCCAAAGGCAAGCTCGGTATGCAACTGGCAACGGTTTATGAGATTAAACTCAATGGCTTGGAGGGTCTCCTGAGTACCATAAAGCAGAGCTTATAGCGGTTTTTAATTCTGCCAATTATCAGTATCTTTGCCCGCGAAAAATTTTAAAGATGTCAAAGTCATTAATTCCAAAGTTAGAAGCTATCAAGCAACGATATAATGAAGTCGCAGATCTCATCATTCAGCCCGATGTAATATCCGACCAGAAGAAATACTCTCAGCTCAATAAAGAGTACAGTGATTTGGGGAAAATCGTACGCGTATATGATGAGTACAAGCAAGCACTTGACACTATTTCTGAATCTGATGAGATTATCGCCGATGGTTCAGATAAAGATTTGGTAGATTTAGCAAAGATGGAGAAGCAAGAGGCTTTGGCTAAAATCCCCCAGTTTGAAGAAGACCTTAAATATCTCCTCATCCCCAAAGACCCTGCTGATGATAAGAATGTGATCGTAGAATTGCGTGCAGGTACGGGGGGAGATGAGGCTGCAATCTTCGTGGAAGATATCTACCGAATGTATGCAATGTACTTTAAACAAAAAGGCTGGAAGCACGAGATTACGGATTCTAATGAAGCATCAAAAGGCTATAAAGAGCTTATAATGAAAGTAGAGGGAGATGGTGTGTATGGCATTATGAAGTTTGAATCCGGCGTTCACAGGGTGCAAAGAGTACCCGAAACCGAGTCCCAAGGGCGTGTGCATACTTCGGCAATTACCGTAGCTGTACTCCCCGAAGCAGAAGAAGTAGATGTAGAAATAAACCCCGCAGATATAGAGATGCAAACTTCCCGTTCTGGAGGTGCTGGTGGGCAGAATGTAAATAAAGTGGAAACCAAAGTACAGCTTACTCATAAGCCATCGGGTATTGTGGTGGTTTGCCAGCAGGCACGCTCTCAACTTGCCAACCGTGAGCTCGCAATGGAAATGCTCCGCGCAAAACTCTACGATATAAAGCTCCAAGAAGTGGTAGGAGACATTGCTGCACAGAGGAAGACAATGGTCTCTACGGGAGACCGCTCTGCAAAGATTAAAACCTATAACTATCCGCAGGGGAGGGTTACAGACCATAGAATCAATAAATCTATCTACAACCTCGATTCCTATATGAATGGTGATATCCAAGAGATGCTCGATGCTGTAATAATGGCAGAAAACGCCGAGAAGATGAAAGGAGAAGAATAGAACATATATTGCTAATAGCTATTAGTTAAAAGCCAGTTGCCAGTTATCAGCAACTGGCTTTTTTAGAGATGAAAGTCCCATTTTTAAAAAAACGCAGTCCGCCTCCAAAAAAAGGCAGTCAGTTTTTTTGCCTTCTCTGTGGGTTTTGGAAATCAATGATTTACAAAGATGTTTTTTAGGCAGTAGGTGGCAATTGGCGGCTGGTTTTTAGCTACTAGCTGTGGGCGGTTAGTTTGGGGTAAGAGCCCCTCGTGCTAACGAGCCTCACCGGCTACGGTGTGTCTCACATTCCCGTGTGAGTGTCTCTCACATTCTCGTGTGAGGGGGAGCAGTAAGCGGCAACTGGCTGTTAGCTTATGGCAGTTGGCTTATAGCTATTAGCAAGCAGCTAAAAGCCAATCGCCAGTAGCTTACTGCCTACTGCTTATAGCCTACTGCCATCCGCCAGTGTTTAAATTTTTTCTTACTTTTAGCCAAAATTTAGCAAATGGTTTTAAGCAGGATTTGGAGTGCGTTTATCATTATAGCAGTAGTGGTGGCGAGTTTTAAGTATATGCTTTCGGGCAATTATCAGACGATTTATAATGATATGGTGGTCGGTAAAAGTGGAGATACAGTGCAGATAGCACAGAAGCTCGTAGCGGATTTACCATTTGATGCAAAGGAAAAGTTTAAGGATAGCCAGGACTTTTCGGATGGGAAAATCCACTACCGATACAATCCAACCGATGAAACCGTGAAAATATACAGAATACAGGAAACCGATGGGGTGATTGGTACGAGCCAAACGGCAGTGAATATCTGTATAGGGCTTATCGGGATTATGACGCTCTTTATGGGCTTTATGTCCATCGCTGAGAAAGCGGGAGGCATCAATCTCCTCTCGCGGATGATACAGCCGTTCTTCTCCCGTCTCTTTCCTGAAGTACCTAAGAACCACCCTGCTTTTGGGCATATGCTGATGAATTTCTCGGCAAACCTTCTGGGGCTGGATAATGCTGCAACACCTTTTGGGCTGAAAGCAATGGAAAGCCTGCAAAGTATTAATCCGAATAAAGACAAGGCGAGCAATTCTCAGATAATGTTCTTGTGCTTGCACGCAGGGGGGATGACGCTCATCCCCGTATCGATTATCGCCATTCGCGCATCTATGGGCTCGGTAACGCCTACAGACATCTTCCTTCCGTGTATGATTGCGACTTTTTCTGCTACTCTGGCAGCGATGATTATTGTGTCTCTCTATCAAAGGCTCAATTTGCTTCAGCCCGTTGTGCTGGCGTATATCGGAGGTATTTCGGTGATTATTGCTCTACTGGTAATGTATCTGGTACATCTGAGCAAGGATGAGCTGGATACTTTCAGTAAAGTACTGAGCAATGGATTGATTTTGCTGATTTTCCTCGCCATTGTACTTGGAGGAATCTATAAGCGAATCAATATTTTTGATGCCTTTATAGAAGGAGCAAAGGAGGGATTTACTACTTGCGTAAAGATTATTCCGTATTTGGTGGGGATGCTTATTGCGATTTCTATGCTCCGAACTTCAGGAGTATTTGATGTGGTGATAGAGGGGATGAAGTGGCTGGCTGGCGTAGCCAACCTTGATGCGAGATTCGTAGATGGGCTGCCCACAGCGCTCATAAAACCTCTCTCTGGCTCTGGTGCAAGAGGAATGATGATTGATACGATGTCGGCATTTGGGGCGGATAGTTTCCAAGGGAGGCTCTCGGCAGTGCTACAAGGGAGCTCAGATACTACATTCTATGTAATAGCGGTGTATTTCGGAGCTATTGGCATTAAAAACACCCGATATACGGTAACGGCAATGCTGTTAGCAGATTTAGTGGGCATCATTACTTCGGTTGTGCTGGCGTATCTATTCTTTAGCTAATAGAAAATTTTAAGCAAAGAGATTGTAACATTTACTATATAATAAAGTCTAATTATTCAAATTTTTGAAACTATGATAAAACGAAGTTTATCCACATTGTTTTTGGCTGCTGTATTGTCGTTCAACGCCTATGGGCAGTCCTACCAGTGGAAAGAAGCGCAAAGTGGTGGTTATACCTATAAGTATGTAACCAATGACCCGACTAATGCCCGCTTCTACACACTGAAAAATGGTCTTACCGTAATCCTTAGCCCAACCAATAAAGAGCCGAGGATACAGTGCTATGTAGCCGTAAAGGCAGGAAGTAAAACCGACCCTAAGACCAATACGGGGCTCGCACATTATTTGGAGTATATGCTCTTTAAGGGGACAGATAAATACGGCTCTCTCGACTGGAAGAAAGAGAAAAAAGAGCTCGATAAAATAGATGTTCTCTACGAGAAATATAACAAAACCAAAGATGAAAAGAAGAGAAAAGAAATCTATAAACAGATAGATTCTGTCTCTGGGGTGGCGAGTAAATACGCCATTGCAAATGAATACGACAAGATGATGTCTGCAATGGGTGCGCAGAATACCAATGCCTTTACCTCTTTTGAGAAGACGGTTTATACGGATGATATTCCTGCTGGCTCTCTGGATAAATACCTCGCAGTACAGTCTGAGCGTTTTAGAAATCCTATTCTAAGGATATTCCACACCGAGCTGGAAGCCGTATATGAAGAGAAAAACCGCTCATTGGATAGCGACGGCTCTTTGGTCTTTGAAACCCTTTTTGAAAACTTGTTCAAGAAGCATAACTATGGCTTGCAGACTACTATAGGTACTGTGGAGCACCTGAAAAATCCTTCATTAGTAGAAATCAGGAAGTATTTCCATAAGTATTATGTGCCTAATAATATGGCAATCGTGCTTTCAGGGGACTTTAACCCTGATGAAGTGATTAAGAAAATAGATAAGGACTTTTCCTATATGAAGGCGAAGAAGGTACCTAAATATACCTTCGAGCAGGAAACACCGATAACTTCTCCTGTAGTAAAAGAAATCGTAGGCCCAGATGCAGAGAGCGTAACCATAGGGTTTAGATTGCCAGGCAATAAAGACAAAGATGTAATACTCGCAAACCTTGTAGGAGATATTTTAACCAATGGCAAGGCAGGGCTTTTAGACCTTAACCTCGTGAAAAAGCAAAAACTCCTAAGGGCAGGGGCATTTACCTTTACACTTATAGACCACGGTGTGCTTTACCTTTCAGGAGCACCTACCAAAGGGCAATCTCTCCAAGAAGTAAAAGACCTTATCCTAAGCGAGATTGAAAACCTTAAAAAAGGAAATTTTGATGATGACCTGATTCCTTCCATAGCAAATAATATGAAGAAGGATATCATACAAGAAACAGAGTCTTATAACACCAGAGCGAATATTCTAATGCAAGCCTTTACAGATGAGCAGGACTGGAAAGATAGAGTAGCCTATCTGGATGACCTCTCTAAGGTTAAAAAATCGGATGTAGTAGCCTTTGCTAATAAATACCTCGGGGATAACTATGTGGCAATATTGAAGAAAAAAGGAGCGCGTACCGACCTTCAAAAGATAGAGAAGCCAACCATTACTCCTGTGGAAACAAATGCCGATAAACAATCTGACTTTGTAAAAGCAGTGGAGAAAATACCGAGCATTCCTTCTCAGCCAGTGTTTTTGGACTATGACAAAGATCTGCAAAAGTCAAAACTCGGAGATGCAGAGGTACTCTATGTTCAGAATAAGGAGAATCAGCTTTTCAGACTGAGATACAGATATAAAATATCAAAGTTTAATGACCTGAAAGTACCTTTGGCTACTCAATATCTTCATTATCTGGGAACGGATAAAAAATCCGCCGAAGAAATCTCCAAAGAATTCTATAAGATTGCCTCAAGTTTCAGTATTTCTTCCGGTGAAGAATATACTACCGTAACCATTGAAGGCTTGCAGGAGAACTTTGATAAAGCCGTAAAACTCTACGAAGATTTAGTAGCAAATGCACAACCTAATGAAGAGGCATTGAAGGCATTAAAAGCAAGGCTCCATAAATCAAGAACCGATGCCAAAGCGAATAAAAGTACTATAATGGGAGCTCTTACAAACTATGCTCTTTATGGCGCTAAGAATAAATTTAACCATACCTTTACCAATGCTCAGCTGGATGCCCTTACAAGTAAAGATTTGAAATCTTCTCTATGCAGTCTGAGAGATGCCGAGCAAACCATTATTTATTACGGTCCTGCATCCTTAAAAGAAGTAGAGGATAAGCTCGCAAAAGAGCATCATATCTTTGGCTATAACAGCCCGAAAGGCTATAAGAAATGTACTGTACCACAGGCTGTAACTTTTACTCAAACCGAGCAGAAAGAAAACCGAGTACTCTTTACCAATTATGAAATGGTACAGGCAGAAACCCGCTGGTTAAGAAATACTACACCGTATAATCCTCAGGAAACAACGCTAGTAAGAGTCTTTAATAATTACTTTGGTAATGGGATGGGCTCCATTGTTTTCCAGACTATCCGAGAGAGTAAAGCATTAGCGTATAGTACTTATGGAGTCTATGTATCTCCATCTAAAAAGAATGATAAATACTATATGCAGGCTTATGTAGGCTCACAAGCGGATAAGTTTAAAGAAGCGGTCTCTGCGATGAATGATTTGCTGAATACCCTCCCTGTACTCTCTGGTAGCCTTGATTTGGCTAAAAACCAAGTGAAGAAAGATATACAGACAGAGAGGATAACTCAAGATGGTATTATTTATAATTATCTTGCGGCTCAGAATTTAGGTCTTAAAGAGGATATCAGGAAGCAGGTTTATCAGAATGTAGATAAAATTACGATGAGAGATGTCCAGAGTTTCCACGAGAAATACTTCTCTCAGAAGCCTTATACTTATGTCGTTCTCGCTTCGGATAAAAAAGTATCTAAGGAAGAGCTTCAAAAAATAGGTAAAGTACAAACCCTTAGTCTTGAAGAATTATTTGGATATTAAAATAATTTTTTGAGCAGGATAAAATCCATACTAAGTACTGCTTAGTATGGATTTTTCTTCTATAATTGATGATGAGGAGAGCTTTTGCCTAAGGGAAAAATTCGCGAAATATTTTTCTCTTTGAAAAAAAATATATACTTTTGCACACCCTTATTGGGAAAATTATGTTTAATCGTTAAACTTATAAGTGTGAATACATTAAGTTACAAAACTGTATCAGCGAACAAGGCTACCGCTAAAAAAGAATGGGTTGTGGTAGACGCTGAAGGACAACCATTAGGTAGATTAGCCTCTGTGGTTGCAAAGATTTTGAGAGGAAAGCACAAAACGAATTTCACTCCTCATGTAGATTGTGGAGATAATGTTATCGTTTTGAATGCTGGAAAGGTTAGCCTTTCAGGAAACAAGTGGGCAGATAAGACTTACATTTGGCATACTGGTTACCCAGGCGGTCAGAAGTCTGTAACAGCTACGGAATTGGTTAAAAAGCATCCGCTAAGACTTGTAGAGAAATCTGTAAAAGGTATGCTTCCTAAGAATAAATTAGGAACTCAGCTTTACAAAAATCTATATGTATATGAGGGAGCAGAACACAAGCACGAAGCTCAACAGCCAAAAGTAATTAATATCAACGAATTTAAATAATCACTATGTCTACAGTTCATAAAATTGGAAGAAGAAAAACTTCTGTAGCAAGAGTATATTTGAAGCCGGGTACTGGTAACATTAAAGTTAATGGTAAGGATGCTAAAGAATATTTCTCTACAGATGTATTGGTATATAAATTAAACCAACCATTTGCATTAACTGAAACAGTAGAGCAATATGATGTTACTGTGAATGTTTTCGGTGGTGGTATTACAGGACAAGCTGAAGCTATCCGATTGGGTATTTCTAGAGCGCTTTGCGAAGTAAATGCTGAGTATAGATTAGCTTTGAAACCTGCGGGTCTATTGACCAGAGATGCAAGAATGGTAGAAAGAAAGAAACCAGGTCAGAAGAAAGCAAGAAAGAGATTCCAATTCTCCAAGCGTTAATATTTTGGCTGTATGCTATCGGTTATCGGTCAGCATATTGCATTTATTTAATTTATTATTCAATAATAATCTCGCTGGGAAGCCGAAAGCACAATCTGCAAGACGCCAACAGCATTATTGCCCGTTATGTTTAGCATCCAAACTTTACTCCCACTCATTGTAAAGTTGATTGCAAAAGAAAGCGGAAAGTAAACTAACAAAAAACAAAAAAATGGCAAAAGTAAATGTAAAAGACCTCTTAGAGGCAGGTGTACACTTCGGTCATATGACAAGAAAGTGGAATCCGAATATGGCTCCGTATATCTTTATGGAGAAAAATGGTATTCACATCATCGATTTACATAAAACAGCTGTTAAATTAGAAGAGGCTTGTACAGCTCTTGAAAAATTAACTTCAGCTGGTAAAAAAGTTCTTTTCGTAGCTACAAAAAAACAAGCAAAAGAAGTCGTAGCTAAACACGCACAAGAACTCAATATGCCTTACATCACAGAAAGATGGCCAGGCGGTATGCTTACTAACTTCGTTACAATCAGAAAAGCAGTTAAGAAAATGAATGCTATTGATAAAATGAAGAAAGATGGCACATTTGAAACTTTATCTAAAAAAGAAAGATTACAGGTAGACAGACAAAGAGCAAACCTTGAGAAGAACCTCGGTTCTATTGCGGATATGGTGCGTTTGCCGTCAGCTGTTTTCGTAGTAGATATTTTGAGAGAGCATATCGCTGTAACGGAAGCTAAGAAATTGGGTATTCCTGTATTCGGTATCGTAGATACAAACTCAGACCCAAGAAAAGTGGATTTCGTAATCCCAGGAAATGATGACGCTTCTAAATCTGTTGATATGATTCTAAGCATTGTAGCAGATGCAGTAAAAGAAGGTCTTTCTCAAAGAAAAACAGAGAAATCTAAAGAAGAAGGCAAAGAAACTGCCGATGCTGAATAAGGTTTCTAATTAAAGAGAAAAATTATCATTTTTTAAAATTTAAAAATACGCAGAAAGGAGCTACTCAAAGTAGCTCCTTTTATATTTTGGTCTATAAAAACGATAAATCAAACGAGAAAGGTAGCAGGTCTCTTATGGACTTGGTTTTATAGATAGCTCCTTCCAATGAGCTGAAAAAGAATTCTATCTCCTCGTTTTGTTTGGATTCGTATTCTAACATACTCTGTCTGCACGCACCGCAAGGCGGCGTCGCAGGAGCATCGGGCTTTGTACGAGGTCCTCCGATAACGAATATCTTTTTAATTTTTGCATCAGGATGGTTAGCTGATGTCCAGAAAATTGTCGTTCTCTCCGCACATAAGCCAGAGGGATAGGCAGCATTCTCTTGGTTGCTCCCCGTAATAATTTCTCCGCTTTCTAATAATAAAGCACAGCCTACGAGAAAGTCCGAATATGGTGCATAGGCGGTTTCTCTCACTTTTGCAGCGGCATCGTAGAGTTTTCTGTCGGCTTCGCTAAGCTCATCTTTCCCATTGATGAGCTCATATTTAATGATGAATTCTTTTTCCATAGTTAAGAATTAAAAAAATGGAGTTAAATTTAAGACTTTTCAGTGGAATAACAAGTATAAAAGGCGAAAATGTTAGTTTTATTGTGTTAAATCCCTAAATCTTTCCAGAACTCAGGGTAGGATTTCTCTACTACCTCGGGGTTTTGTATCTCGATTTCTTGGAGGAGGGAGTAGGGGGCAAAGCTCATCGCCATACGGTGGTCATCATAAGTCTTGATAGAGATGGGCAGTTCAGGCTTTGTATAATGAAGCGTTTTGATGCTACAATGGCTGGTCTCTGTGTGGCAGCCGAGTTTTTTGAGTTCATTATGAAGAGCGAGAAGCCTATCGGTCTCCTTTATTTTAAGGGTCGCCAAGCCTTCAATCGTAAAGGGGATTTGCATTGCAGCAGCTGTTACACAAACGGTTTGAGCAATGTCTGGGCAATCATTCATATCAAGGTGGATTTCCGTAGGACGAGAGAAATCCGCCTTTGGAATTAATGACAAGGAATGCTCATTATCATTAAAAACAGTCTCTACACCGAAGAAATTCCTGTAAATTTTGGATACAACAGCATCTCCTTGCAGTGAATCTCTCTTAAAGTTGGAGAGTTTAATTTCCCTCCTCCCAATAGCAGCGAAAGAGTAGAAATAAGACGCCGACGACCAGTCGCTTTCCACAATAAAAGAGGATTGGGAAGGCTTGGCATTGAGGAGATAAGGGATAAAAATCTTCTGACCTTGAAACGAGATAGGGGCGTTAGGATAAAGCGTTTTGAGTATCTTTAATGTCATTTCTAAGTAAGGTCTGGAAGTGATTTCGCCTACTAATTCTATCATAAGCCCAGAAGCTAAACTCCCTCCTATAAGGATGAGAGAGGTGATGAATTGTGAGGAGATACCTGCCGGTATTCTCACCGAAGATTTCTCTATCTTCTTGCCCTTTATTTTGAGTGGAGGGAAGCCCGCTCTCTCCAGATACTGAATATCTGCTCCCAGCTCTTGTAAAGCCTCTACTAATGGGGAAATGGGGCGCTGCTTCATCCTTTCCGAGCCTGTAAGTAGGGTTTCTCTTCCCTCTTGGATAGCAAAAAATGAGGTGAGAAAGCGCATTGCAGTACCCGCATTATGCACATCTATTATCTTGTTTTGAGAGGCGAGGGCACTTTTGAGTAGCTCTGTATCCTGTGAACTTGAGGGGTTGAGGATTTCTATAGCTCCTAAGACTTTTTGGAGGATGAGCAGGCGATTGGTCTCGCTTTTTGAGCCTTTTATTTGTATTTCTTTGGGGAGTTTGGGCTTATGGATTTTCATCAGTCTTTCAGCTTGGGGTTGTTTTTGTGGAGGTCTCTGTCCCGTTTGGTTTTAGAAATCATTTTCTTGTCAAATGCTTTTTGCAGGTCAGTATCGGTTTGGTTGGCGAGGCAGAGCAAAACGAAGAGTACATCTGCAAGCTCTTCTCCAAGGTCTTTGGTTTTATCGGTTTCTTTTTCCGACTGCTCACCGTATCTCCTTGCGATGATTCTCGCCACTTCACCCACCTCTTCTGTGAGGATTGCCATATTGGTCAGCTCATTAAAATAGCGTACACCAACCGTTTTTATCCATTCATCTACTTTTTTTTGAAGCGAACTTATTTCCATAGTATTGAGGGATTGAGATTAATAACAAACTTTGCCTACAGGGATTTTCTTGTTAAAGAATTGATTAAAAAAACGGCTCAAAGATAACTAAAAACACTGATAATAATTTATAGTTTAGAACCGTAGCCGGTGACGGCTACCAGCCGATGGACTTAGCCACAAACTATCTACCTCCAGCTAGTAGCTAAAAGCCAGCCGCCAGCTGCTAATTGTTGCCAGATAAAAAATAAGTTTTATATTTGCCTCGCAATTAGATGAAAAAAGGATGAAAAGGAATACACAAAACATGACAAATATCATATACGCAAACTTGCGTATGTGCAATAATTTGTTATCCTTCCTTCCTTCCTTCAAAATATAGTCTTATTTAAAAGACTATATAGAGCGCCGATAGGCGCGCGGGCAGAGCCCGCGCGCCTATCGGCGCTTTTGCACTTGCCCGTTTTTTATTTTTCCACTTGTGCAGGAGGCTGTGCTCCCCACAAAGTCGCGAGCGAAGCGAGCGACAAAGCGCTAGTCAATCTTCTTTTAGAGCAAAATCAGACAAGAGTGAAGATAGGGGAGGTGCATTGTCGCCAGCCTTTGGCTGGCGACTCAATCGCAGTTTCTATGCTCAATAATTATTCCCAAGGAAGTAACATAAATAATAGATATATGAGATTTAAAATGATTTTAGCGTTTGTGCTAATAGGAGTATTAGCCAGCGCACAGACAGAGTACGACGGCAGAGTCGGAATCAATACAGAGACGCCAAAGGCTACTCTGGATATTTCGCGGAATACAAGTGTATCATCTAGTTCTGTGCAAGGGGTTTTATTCCCAAGAGTAACATCAGTGCAGCGAGATGCTTTTAATCCTGCAGATGTGGAAGAAGGAACGATGATTTACAATTTAGACAGGAAATGCGTAGAGATATTTTCTAATTCGGGTTGGGACTGTATCTCTTCGGTTGCGCCTTCTTTGCCACCAGGAGTTACGCTTCAGATAATGGGAGCGGGCTGGGATGGTGTCTTTCAGGCAGGAACAGCCGTAGCCGCAGGTTCCGGTACGCATAAGGTGAAGCTTCTTATTAAGAATACTGGAGCTACGCCTTATACTCAAAACCTTTCTTCTGCAATGACGATTACGAACATTCCTGGCACTCTGCCAGGGGGCGTTCCTGCACCTACAGGCACAGTAGCTTTGGATGGCGCCCAAAACAGTTCGGTAACGGTAGCACCAGGCACCTCTCAAGTTATCTCATATAACCTGAAAGGTATGCCTCAGGTAGGGGATATAAAAGCAACATTCCGTATAGGGATATACAATGTAGAGCAGACCTATACCGTAAGCCAGGGTACAGCATTGTTCCAAGACCATAGCATATTTGTATTTTCTTGGAAGGAGGACAGCTCAGTACAGGGAATGCCTCCGATTGCATCATCTTACCAAGGGAAGATAGACGGTAGTATCTACAAGATACCGGTTAAGATACCGTATAAGAACGGAGACGGTAAGTCATTTGGAGAATTTACCAAGACAGTAACTATAGGCACAGCACCTAACCAGAAGACCTTAAAGCTAACGATACCTGCTGGTAAGCTACACCAATCACCTAGTACGGGTCTTTATAATGTAATTACAGGAACATTAGAGGTGATAGACGGTACCTATAATGCCCCGCTATTAGAGGCAGGAAGTGCAGACCAGCTGATAGCTACCATTCCGGTACAGCTAACAAGCGCGATGACGCCATTTAACTTAAAAGTTTATGCTACGGGAGGAGTTAAGGATAAGCAGTATAACTACGAGACAGCAGGGGTAGCCGGCAGGTATGACCACCGCTTTGTGTACAGCAAAATAATGACCTATGATGGGCAGATATGGCTAGATAAGAACCTTGGAGCGCATTCTGCCGATGCAAACCGTATAGCAGACTTTGGATATGATCAGATTTATGAGATGCGAGCTCCTAATACATTAATGGACTACAGAATGTTTGGTTCTGCATTTCAATGGGGCAGGGTAGCCGATGGCCACGAGTTAGTTAACTGGCCGAATAGCCTTTCAGGTCCATCGCCGAGTGGCTCTAACGGAGTCTATAGATATAATTCTGTGACTGATTTTCCTTTAGGTACTACTACCGATGCTTGGAAACGATATAACCAGACAGAGTATAATGCTAATGTTTCTGGTTATACAGATCCTTGCCCAAGTGGTTGGCATACCCCTACACAACCAGAAATGCATCAGTTGAAGTTAAATACTGTAGGAGGAGGTATACTCACAGATATAAAGTCTTATAGAGGAAGTTTTTTTACAGAGATTCTTCGACTTGGAACAGCTTCTGGTACAACTCCTAATTCGATGGAACAATGGAGTTTTTTATGGACGAAAACACCAGATACTTCTAAAGATGCATATTATATTCGAGCAAGTTCATATGAAAATAGGAACCCACAATTTAAAGTTCCACAAGCTTTAGATCCATCAGCATCTATAGGTGGTGTAATTGTAGGACAAATATTAGGGGTAGGTAATAATATTACTATGCAAAAAATATCTCAAATGTCCGTTCGTTGCATAAAAGACTAATAAATACACCCAAAGGGGGAGTAATCCCCCTTTTATAAAAGAAAACATAAAGAATTATATATAAACCAATAAACATTATTACAATGAAAAATACTTTAAAAGCGTGGCTAAGAGATAACCCTCTTACCAGCGACCCATCAGATTTTGTAGGTGTACCCGCAAGCGTAGGGAGCGTAAGCGTAGCAGAGATTGTAGCAGAGCTCAAAAAAGAAGGTATGGAGATAAAAGAGGAGACGGCAATAGACATCATCTCCCGCTTCAATCGCAAGAGCACAGAGCTCGTGCTCCAAGGCTATGTAGTCAATACCGGCCTCGTCATTATGCGCCCAGCGATAAAAGGTGTCTTTAAAGACAAAGTCTGGGATAAGGACAAGCACAGCGTCTATGTAAATGTTAATCAAGGCGCAGAGCTAAGGAAAGCCATCTCCCAAACCAAAGTAGAATTCCTTGGAGAGCAATCTAGCCCAATGGCAATCTTCGGTATTACCGACCTCAGCACAGGCAAAACCGATGGTACCCTTACCAAAGGCAAGAATGCAGAGGTAAAAGGTTCTTACATCAAGGTTGCAGGCACCCACACAGATAATGGTGTCTATCTCACGAATATAGACACCAAGGCCAAGACAAAACTCGAGGACATCGTGATTAATGAGCCCGCTCGTCTTTTGGTGCTTATCCCCGCCAGCCTCCCCGCAGGCAACTACGAGCTGAGCATCACAACGCAGTTTAGCAATACCTCGAAAGTCTTTCTAAAAACCCCAAGAACTGAGGTGCTTAATACACCCGTAGTTATTGCCTGATTAATCTACTTAACTATCTATTATAATGCTATTTAAATCATATATTAATGTTTTTTTGGGACAATTGGAAAAGCGAAGGTGACTCGCTCTCTCGGGCGATAGTGTCTCGCTCTCTCGGGCGAAGGTGACTCGCTCTCTCGGGCGAAGGTGACTCGCTCTCTCGGGCGAAGGTGACTCGCTCTCTCGGGCGATAGTGTCTCGCCTACTCAGGCGATAGAAATTAGCCAAGATATCCCATTAAACCTAAACAATAAATAAGCTTTAAGAATGAATAATAAACTCAGCGATGAATTTTAAAGCCATTAGCTGATAAGAAAGAAAATAGAAACCTTGCACTTTATCACTTGTGTGCATAATGCGTTTTTATAATTGTTAGTATTTATTTGTACGGCACCCCATTTGGGGTGCCGTACTTCTTTTTAGCAGATGGCAAATAGCTATTGGCTTTTAGCTATTGGCGGTGCGCGGTTAGTTTGTGGTAAGTGCGCCACCTGCAAGGTGCCACGCCAGTGGGTAAGAGCCCCTCGTGCTAACGAGTAGGTGTTTGATAGGCTCCAAGATTAGGGGAGGAGGTTCTGTCTTCACCTTTAATATCCTTACTTACGGAGGCTGCTACGGTGGTACTTCCTTTCCCGATGGCAGGGGAGTTGGGCTTTAGACGAAGATTCATTTTTGTGATATAAGGTCGGGCAAATTTTGGGTCTTCATTCTTTATTGACTGGACGACGAGGGCGTTAGAATCAAAGTTGAACCCCGACTTATTGCTATACTTCACGAGTGAATGGCTGATGAGGTAATTGAAATCATACCCTTGTACAGGCTCAAAGAATATAGAGGTCTCGGCACTTCCGTAGAGGATAGAATTTTGGATTTTCAGATTGAGGTTGTTGATTTCCTTATTGCCAGAATCGTTTGTCCACTCATTCGTAGCATAAACCCCATAGGCAGGGAGTGAATAATTCTGTTTCCACTCGTTTGCTAAGGTGCAATGCGTAAGGCTTGCCTCGCCACCACCGAGTAGGGCTAAATTTGCTCCCCCACAGCTGTTCATCACGAGGTTTTCTGCCTGTAGCTGGGAGTTTATTGAGCGAATTCCATAGTCTTGAAAGCTGTGCATTATTGTATTTCGGAGGGTTGCACTGGCTTTGTAGAGCTGTATTCCTGTTTCGCCCCCGAAGATTTTGGCATAGTTGGCATTCAGGCTTGCACCTTCTTCTAAACGGATACCTTTCCAGTTGAGGGGAATGGTATCGTAGCGGGTATCATTCCTGTCCCCTCGTAGGAGGATTTCGTTGTCCAGTGCACCGTTGAGGTTGAGCTTTGCATTCTTTGATATTTTGAGTCCGCTCCCTTTGGTGAAGTAGATTTTTGTGCCTTCTGCCACACTTAGGGTTTTCCCTTCGGCTAAAGTCAGCTCTCCGAAGATGATTTTTGCTTTATCACTCGTCCAGTTTGTATCCTCGCTTAGCAGGTTGGGATTGGTTTGTGTTTGAATGAAAAACTCAGCATCCTGAACCACAGAAAAGAGGGTGATGTGCTGCTCTCCTTTTGGCATAGAGAAAATGATGCGGTCTTCAGCAATCGCTTCCTTGCTGTTGGCAACGGGTGCTATTTCTACGAAGATGTACAGGCTGTCGTGCTTCCTGAGGGGTACATCCCTAAACTCTACACCTGCTTTTCCATCTACATTGATGCGGTACGGGGAGGTATTTCCTCCTTGTAGGCTGATTTTTGGGATGAAAATATCGCGGTTTTCGGTGTTGAAGACCTTTACTGCATAGGTTTCTGAGCGTACTTGATTGTAAATCGTGTCGCAGAATACCGTATCTCTGGAAAATTTGAGTTCTGCATTGGGTGTTTCAAAGTTGATTTCGTCTCTTTTGCACGAAATAATGAGTATTAAAGCAAAAAAACTGAGGGCGAAAAGGCTCTTTATTTTCATTGTATGGGGTTTTTAATCTGTGAAATGTTCATAAATATGTTTGAGAATGTCTTTATCGGCATCGGTGAGGCTTACCTTTCTGCGAGACATCACTTTTTCGGCTACTTCGCAGGCTTTTTCAAGGTTAAATCGGGCATCAGCTTTCATCCCTCCCCAACTGAAATTGCTCACCAGGTTGGGAGGGAAGCCAGTCTCGAAAATATTGGCAGCTACACCTACCACAGTACCCGTATTGAGTTGGGTATTGATCGCTGTTTTGGAGTGGTCGCCCATTATGAGCCCTGCAAATTGAAGTCCTGTGTCGATGAACTTCTTTTGTCGATAATTCCAGAGTTTTACATTGGCGTAATTGTTTTTCAGGTTAGATGAATTGGTATCTGCCCCAAGGTTGCACCACTCTCCGATGATGGAATTGCCCACAAAGCCATCGTGCCCTTTATTGGAATAACCAAAAATGATGATGTTATTAACTTCTCCACCTACTTTGGAGTGTGGGCCAATGGTGGTGGCTCCATAAATCTTTGCTCCTAGGTTGAATTTTGCTCCTTCGCATAGCGCAATAGGTCCTCGCAGGTGGCAGCCTTCCATTATCTCGGCATCTTTGCCAATATAGATTTTACCCGTTTTTGTATTGAGGGTGGAGAATTCTACTACCGCTCCTTCTTCTATAAACAAGTCTGAGGCATTTCCTAAAAGTCCATTCGTCTCCGATAGCGGCTGAGATTTTCTGCCTTTGGTCAGGAGCTCGAAGTCAAAATTAATAGCCTTATCGTTTAAAGAAAATAAATCTGTGGGTTGTTTAAAGAAAATAAGTTCTCCTTCTATGTCTGTCATCTTTTCAATCTGGCTCAGACTGAAATTCTTCATATTAATTCTCGCAGCTAAGAGTTCATTTTCATAAACTAAGGCTTCGCCAGATTTTAATTCTTTTATTTGCTCTACTACTTTTAAAGTTGGGAGAAAGTTGGGCACGATAAAAAGGCTTTCTACCTCTTTGGGATGAGGATATTTACCCTCCAAATATTCTTCTGTGATGTATGCTTTCTCAGAAATGTTTAATAATTTTATCCATCGCTCTGCGAAAGTGAGGATACCGCATCTCATCTCTGCAACAGGGCGAGTAAAGGTAAGAGGCAGGAAATCCTCCCAATATTGTGCATCTGAAAATACTAACTGCATAGTCTAACATTATTTGCACAAAAGTACAATAAAAAAAGCCTTTCAGAAACCTCTGAAAGACTTTTTAATACTATGAAATCAATAAAATTACTTTGCGAATTTTTTGTACTTGTTCATAAATTTATCTACTCTACCCGCAGTGTCTACTAACTTCACTTTACCAGTGTAGAATGGGTGAGAAGTAGAAGAGATTTCCATTTTTACCAATGGATACTCTTGACCTTCATACTCGATAGTATCTTTTGTTTCCGCAGTAGATTTGCAGAGGAACATTTCATCATTACTCATGTCCTTAAACACAACTAATCTATAATTTTCAGGGTGGATTCCTTTTTTCATAATATCTAAAAATTATTTTTTAACTTCTTATTTTCTAATAGTTTGGATAGAATGGTAATGGACAGACTATCGCTACTGTGGTATTTGAGGTTGCAAAAATAACATTTTTTTTAAATAATGCAAACTTATTGTGTTTTACTTCATTATTTCTTCTCATTGAGGTCTATTAAAAAGAAAGCCTACCTAAAAAAGATAGGCTTCCCGAATGAAACGATTAAAAAAGATAATGAAAAAACTTTAGTTTACGATAATTTTCGTTGACAATGGCTTAGCATCTTCAAAGGTTATTTCTACGATGTAAAGCCCTTTGCTGAGCCCAGATAAGTTGATAGATTTCTCATCTGTGGTTTTGCTTAGCACCACTTGCCCAGAAGTATTGATTATTCTGTAAGATTTTACTTTTGCTTCAGTACGGATGTTGAGTACATCTTTTACAGGGTTTGGATATAATACTGCACCACTTTCTTTAGTGATATTATTTACTGAAAGATTAGAAACCACTTGCTCTTCAGAATCATTGGATAAAACTTTTGAAGCATCGATAGACTTGACTCTCCAATAGATTGTATTAGGCAGGTTTTCTTTTTGTAGGAACCAATGAGGAGTGGTTACGGTATATTTTGCTATATCGGATTTTCCAGGAGCGGAGCCAACGATAAACTCATACTGCAATGCTTTTGATGGAGTTTTATCATCATTACCACTGCTCCACTCAAATGTAACTTTATCAGTACTTACTGTTGCAGAGAGATAGGTAGGTGGCTCTGGGGCTTTGTTGGTTATACTTTGTATATTTTTAAAGAGTTTGGTTACATAAGGATAGCCAGATATTTTCCAGTCAAAGCCGTATAGCAGTACATCTAAATTATTGTCATTATTAAAGTCAAACAGGTTAATACCACCATTTCCTCCTACTGGGTCGATATCAAAATATTGTTCTTCAAAATTATCCGTAGTAGGATTGTAGATGAATACACTGGTTACATTATTAGCTGAATTTTTCCCACTTCCGATAGCGATAAAATCGTAGTATCCATCGCCATTAATATCTCCTATATCTATTGAAGAATCATTCAAATGATCAGAGTTTATTTCTTGATGAGGTGTAAATATTCCTCCATTATTTTTGAAATAGATAAGGTGGTATTTTCCTTCTTTATCTAATGAACTAATGACAAAATCAAGGTCACCATCACTATCAAAATCTGCATAGTTCAGGTCTCCATTTTGGAATCCATCAAGCTCTTGAGAAATTTCAAAAGTCCCTTTATTATTTTTATAAATGGTAAATTTTTCTTCTGTATTTTCATTTAATCCGAAGAGTACAGCATCTAAGTATCCATCGTTATCAATATCAAAAACTCTTAGCTTTCCATACTGCCTCCCCTCAGGGATTATATCTTTTCTCTTATCTAAAAAACCTGTTTTACTATTGAGATACACATCGGTTTTGTACTCAAAACCTACATTTTCTATGAATCTGAGACCGTTTACTGCATAATCCAATAGCCCGTCGTGGTTAAGGTCAAATACTTCTATATTACCGAATGTCCTCCCATCGAGGTTGTCTTGCAGTTCAAATTTAGTACCTGTATTTTTCCATCTGTAAGTACGGTAGTTGACTACATCATTATAGCTTAGTCCAGTGGTAACAAGGTCTAAAAGCCCGTCATTATCAAAATCTATAAATTTATTATCGCTGAAATGTACAGCATTTTCTGGAAATAGCTGCAGAGGTACAAAAGTCCCATTGTCATTTTTATAGAGTTCGTTTTTAGTAATATCAGGATAGTTATCTCCGTCTTCATCTACGGTTCCAGTGAAGAATACATCTTTAAAGCCATCATTGTTTACATCTCCTATGGAAGCCTTTCCATAGTAAAAGGCTTTAAATGAAGTAGGCGTTACTTCTTCAAATTTCTGCTGAGCATTTGCAAAGGCTAATGCTGCGATAGTTAGGGGTATACAAATCTTTTTCATAATAAGTGTTTTTATTTTAAGAGTTAATTAATAATAATTTTTGCTGACAGTGGCTTAGCATCTTCAAAGGTGATTTCTACGATATAAAGTCCTTTGCTGAGCCCAGACAAGTTAATAGACTTCTCGTCCGTGGTTTTGCTTAGTACTACTTGCCCAGAAGTATTGATTATTCTGTAAGATTTTACTTTTGCTTCAGTACGGATGTTGAGTACATCTTTTACAGGGTTTGGATATAATATCGCATTGCTTTCTTTAGTGATATTATTTACTGAAAGATTAGAAACCACTTGCTCTTCAGAATCATTGGATAAAACTTTTGAAGCGTCAATAGACTTCACTCTCCAATAGATTGTATTAGGTAGGTTCTCTTTTTGTAGGAACCAATGAGGAGTGGTTACGGTATATTTTGCTATATCGGATTTTCCAGGAGCGGAGCCAACGATAAACTCATACTGCAATGCTTTTGACGGGGTTTTATCATCATTAGCACCGTTCCATTCAAACAGGATTTTATTATCAGATAGACTTGAAGAAAGGTTTGCAGGTGGGTTAGGAGCATTGTTGGTTATGTCCTGTGTATTTTCAAGGAGTTTCGTCTTGTGCGGTTTATCGGTTTCTTTATTATTTGCTCCATACATAAGGATGTCTAATTTGTTATCATTGTTGAAATCAAACAGGTTAATTCCTCCATTACCACCTAATTGTGGAATACCATAATCTGTATATTCAAATGTATCAGAGGAGGAGTTATAAACAAAAACCTTAGTTGTGTTGGAGGCACTACTGCCACTTCCTATCACAATAAAATCATAGTATCCATCGTCATTAATGTCTCCTACATCTAGTGATGAATTGTCCAGATATTCAGTAGAGATTTCCTTTTTTAGAAACTTACCAGCACTATCATTTTTATAGTAGATGAGGTGGTAATTATTGTTTTTATCTTTCCCACAAGCAATCATATCAAGGTATCCATCGGCATTAAAGTCTGCATAAGCTAAGTCTCCATTAACCAATCCTTCAAGTTGCTGATGAGTATTAAAAACACCATTATCATTTTTATAAACCGTAAATGTTTTTTCTGATGCTCCAGAGGCGGTAGTTCCGAATATTACAGTATCGTGGAGTCCATCGTTATTAATATCAAAGATTCGGAGTTTTCCATTGAGGCTACCGAGAGGGATTGTTTCATTATTGACATCTGAAAACCCAGATTTGGAGTTGATATACAGATCGGTCTTATAATTAACTCCACCAATATCCTTATACTGAAAGCCATTAACGGCATAGTCTAATAATCCATCGTGGTTGAGGTCAAAGCTCTCTATATTCCCGCGAATTCTTCCATCACTTATATTATCTAATACGAAAGCATCACCAGTATTTTTCCATCTTAAAGTACGGTGTTCATCAGATGAAAGCCCCGTAGCTACGAGATCTAATAGCCCGTCATTATCAAAGTCTATAAACTTAGCATCTCCGAGGTAGGCAGAATTTTCTCTAAAAGACTGTAAGGGAGAGAATGTACCATTTGTATTTTTATAAAATGTATTAAAAGAGTAATCAGGAAGGTTGTTATTATTCTCGTCTACGGTTCCAGTAAAGAACAGATCTTTATAGCCATCATTATTAAAGTCTGCTATGGCTGCCCTTCCAAAGAAGAAGTTTTTAAATGCTGGAGGCATTACTTCTTTGAATTGCTGTGCATTTATACAAGCAAATACACTAAGGCATAGAGGAAGGTAGACTTTTCTCACTGTATATAATTTAGAATAATTAAAGTTGAATACTCGGCAAATGTATATTTTTTTTAAATAAAGAAAATAGCTTTAATCTATGATATTTATCATAAAAAAGCCACCTTTAAACTATAAAGATGGCTTAAGGATTCGTATTTCTTAGTATTTATTTCTCTAATAGGAGGCTGCACCACTCCTCTCTTTGTTGTTGGTGGGTTAGTTTGAGCCCTTGTTCGTTGCAGACTTGAAGTATATCCTCTACATCGAAGAAGCAGAGACCAGAGAGAAGCAGTTGCCCTTTATCTTTTAGTACGGATACATAGGTTGGGATATCAGAAATCAGAATATTTCGGTTGATATTTGCCAGTATAATATCATAGCTTTCTGCTCCGAGGCTTTCTGCGGTACCTTGTGAAATATTCAGCTGTACGCTGTTTCGCTCAGCGTTTTCTATGGAGTTTTCTACGGACCATTCGTCTATATCTATTGCGGTTACTTCGTTTGCGCCTCTTTGCTTGGCATAGATTGCCAGTACGGAGGTTCCACAGCCCATATCAAGGACTTTTTTATCTGTGAAGTCCATATCGAGCATTTGCTGAATCATCAGATGGGTAGTAGGGTGGTGCCCCGTACCGAAAGACATCTTTGGTTGGATGATGATTTCGTGGAGATCTGGGCGAGGCTCGTGAAATTCTGCCCGTATAAGTACTTTTTCTTCTATATTAATAGGAGAGAAGTTTTTTTCCCACTCTTCATTCCAGTTGATGTTGGGCATTTGCTGATAGGTGTAGCTTATTTTTACCTCTGGAGCACTCATTAGAGGTAGGCTTTTTAGGCTGTTTTCGTTGAAAGATTCTTCGGGTATATAGCCTAAAATCCCATCAAGCTCTTCGGTAAAGCTATCAAAACCTATTTCTATAAGCTCTGCCATTAGGATTTCGCTCCACGGCTGTAGTGGGGCTATCTTAAAACTAAATTCTAAATATGCTGTCATTATATAGCGTACTGATGAGTTTAAAAAAGAGGCTTAGTTAAAAGCCTCTATGATTTTAGAAAAATCTCCAATTTTAAGCGCTGCACCTCCTATCAGTCCGCCATCTATATCGGGTTGAGAGAAGATTTCTTTTGCATTTTCTGGTTTTACGGAGCCACCGTAGAGTATGGATATTTCATCTGCTACTGCCTTACCGTATTTCTCCGCGATGAGTTTTCTAATGTGTGCGTGTATCTCCTGTGCTTGTTCTGGTGTAGCTGTCTCTCCTGTGCCGATTGCCCAAACGGGTTCGTAGGCTATCACTACTTTCTGTATCTCCTCTGCCGAAAGCCCGAAGAGTGCAGTTTCTGTCTGCTCTTTTACTATGTCAAGGTGTTTGCCTGCTTTCCTCTGCTCCAAAGTCTCTCCATTGCAGTAGACAGGTGTAAGCCCAGCATCTAACAGCGCTTTTACTTTTTTACCTGCGCTAATGTCGGTTTCCCCGTGGTATTGTCTTCTCTCGGAGTGTGCCACAAGGCTACCATTCACTCCTATCGATTGCAGCATACCTGTGGAAATCTCTCCCGTATAAGCACCAGAAGCATGCGCAGATACATCCTGAGAATACACCTCTACTTCATTATTAGCAAAGATGCTTTTTGCTGTGGTCAGGTAAAGGCTTGGAGGAGCTATATAGACCTCACACTGGGTTTTGTGGTTCTTTTTGTAGTCTGCCAATTCTTTCATCAGGCTTTCTGCCTCTTGGAAGTTTTTGTTCATTTTCCAGTTTCCGGCTACGATATTTTTTCTCATAGTAGTGGTATTGATTATTTATTGTTTAATAGCTCACAAATTTAAAAAAATAAAAGCAGTAGGCAAGTGGCTTCTGGCTATTAGCTATTGGCGGTGTGTGGTTAGAATAATCGTATAACTCGCTATGATAGAGTTGTTAAATTGTATATTGCTATCCTCTTTGGGCGATTAGAAAAGCGAGACGACCTCGCCCACTCGGGCGAAGGTATCTCGCTCTCTCGGGCGAAGGTATCTCGCCCACCCGAGCGATACTCATTAGCTAAGCCAGCCTATTAAACTTAGATAACGAGTAAGCTCAAGAATGAGCAATAAAATCAGCGATGGATTAAATACTTCAAATGATAAAAAAGAAATAGAAACCGAGCGATATTATTATTGAGATTAAGAGATGACGATGAAGAGTGGGGCACATCGTGCCCCTACTACTAATCATTTTTTTTTAAGGAGGCCACCCTTCCTTCTTAGCAATAGGCTTTAGGCAGTAAGCGGTGCACGGTTAGTTTATGGTAAGGAGCTTCTGGCAGTTGGCTTTTAGCAGATAGCTTGTCCTATGTGCTCCCCACGCTGTGATTAAATGCCTCCCGTGCTACAGGTGTGTCCCACACAGTGGGTGCCTGCCCTGCGAAGGGTCTAAGTGCCTGCCGTGCTACGGCTGGCATAGGATTTGATAGAGGGGAGCAAAAAAAATATATAAATGAAAAAAATGATGTTGCCTTTGCTATGTGCGGGGCTTTTATTAGCGGCGTGTAAGAAATCTGAACCGGAATCTGTAGAAACTCCTGTGGAGGACAGTGCTTCTGCATCTGATGAGTTGCCGGCAGATGCAATTCCTGTAGCGAGTGAAGAGCTCGGTGCTATTGCAGGGACTTACGCAGGTGTGCTTCCGTGTGCGGATTGTGAGGGTATAGAGGAAACATTAACCCTAAATGCCGACGGAAGCTATGTGAGAGAATCTAAGTATCAGGGGGAAAAGGCAAAAGATGCCACTCCTGATAAGTTAGAAGGTAAGTTTAGCTACGACTCTGCTACCAAAAAAGTAACTTTGGAGGGAGTAAAAGAAGGCTCCTCTCTGTATGAAGTAGATGGCGATAAACTCTACTTCTTAGATACAGACGGTAAGAGAGTGGAAGGAGAGCTTGCTTCGAATTACATCCTTACGAAAAAGTAAGCGAAAGCACATTTTTAATGATTTCTATCCCTTTAATCGCATTGGTTAAAGGGATATTTCATTATCTATATCATAAAATATAAATTTGCAGTCTTTTTAGATTTATAATGATTTATCAGGAAGAAAAGCATACAGACAGCAACGGATACGCCTATACTACCGTAGCAAATGATGAAAACAAAGTACGAACTTATACCTTGAAAAATGGGCTTACGGTATTCCTTGCACAGAATTTTGATACACCAAAGATACAGACCTACATTGCCGTACGCACGGGCAGCAACCGAGACCCGAAGGATAATACAGGGCTTGCCCACTACTTGGAGCATATGATGTTTAAGGGGAGCTCCAAACTCGGAACATTAGACTGGGAGAAAGAAAAACCCCTCCTCGATACCCTCGCTCTGCTCTTTGAGGAGCATAAGGTAGAGAAAAACCCCAATAAGAAAAAGGAAATCTATAACGAGATAGACAGGCTCTCTCAGGAGGCAAGCAAGTATGCATTGGCAAATGAGTATGACAAGGCGGTCTCTTCACTCGGAGCGGTGGGAACTAATGCACATACTTGGATAGACGAAACCGTTTATAAAAACTCCATCCCTAAAAACGAACTGGAAAAGTGGCTGAGAATAGAGCGAGAGCGCTTTTCGGATTTGGTGCTAAGGCTTTTCCATACCGAGCTGGAAACGGTCTATGAGGAGTTTAACCGCAGCCAAGATAACGATGCCCGTACCGTAAATGAAGCACTGATGGAGCTCCTCTTCCCGACCCATCCTAATGGTCAGCAGACTACTCTTGGCAAGGCAGAGCACCTTAAAAATCCATCTATGAAAGCAATTTATGAGTACTTTTCTACTTATTATGTGCCCAATAATTATGCTTTTGTACTCGTGGGGGATATTGACTTTGAGGAGAGTATTAAACTCATTGACCAATATTTTGGAAGTTTGGAATACAAGGCTCTCCCCTCTCAGGAAGATATAATAGAAGAACCGATGACTCAGGTGGTCAGCAGAGTGATTAAAAGCCCTACTATCCCCAGAGTGCAGCTCGCTTGGCGCACCGATAGCTACGGCACAAGGGAGTCTATGCTGGCAGATGTAGTTGCCAATATTCTGAGCAATAGGGGAGAGGCTGGGCTTATGGATTTGAATATTAACCAAAAGCAAACGGCACTTTATGCACAGGCATATTCCGTAGGGTTTAAGAAATATGGATATCTCTCGGCAGTCATTGTTCCAAAAGATGGAGACTCGCTGGAGGCAGGTGTAGAAATGATTAAAGAGCAAATTAATCTCATTAAAAAAGGAGATTTCCCAGATTGGTTAATCCCTGCCATTATTAATGATTTTAAGTTTCAGCGATTAAAAGCCTTAGAAACCGCGAATGGACTGGCATCAAACCTCTATGATGTCTATATAAAAGGAAGGAGCTGGAAGGAAGAGCTGGAAGAGTTGAGCCTCTATGAACAGATTACTAAAGCGGAAGTAGTAGCTTTTGCTAATAGCTTCTTTCAGGAAAATTATGCCGTAGTCTATAAGGAGCAGGGAGAGAATACTCACCTTATACGGGTAGAGAATCCGAACATTACCCCTGTACAGATTAACAGAGAGGAAGAGTCTGCATTCTTAAAAGAAATCCTCAATACAGAATCTGAAGATATAGAACCAGAGTTTATAGATTATCAGAAAGCAATAAAGCAAGATGCAGTACAGGAGAGGAGTTTCAGCTTTGTACAAAATGAATATAATGATATAGCACAGGTACATTTTCTATTCCCTTTCGGCTCGGATCACGATAAAGAATGGGTGCTTGCTGTGCAGCTTTTGGAATATCTCGGTACGGAGCATTACCTTCCGCAGGAGCTCAAACAAGAATTTTATAAAATAGGTGTGAGCTATCACCTTAAAACCTCTAATGAGCAGGTGCATATTCATCTTATTGGTTTAGAGGAGAATATTCAGAAGGGCACAAAGCTCCTCTATGAGTGGTGGGAGAAAGTGAAACCTGATACAGAAATATACGCTACTCTTGTGCAATCGATATTGGAAGGGCGAGAAGCACAGAAAAACGATAAAGGGCGAATAATGAAAGCCCTAACGAACTATGCAAAGTATGGTACGCATTCCAGATTTAGGAATATTATCTCGAAGGAAAGGCTACTCAGTATCAATATTCAGGAGCTTACCGATAAAATCAAGTCTCTTCAGGACCTACCTTATGAGGTCTTCTACTATGGAAAGAATAAAGCAGGTTTTAAATCATTCATCGCTGGGTTAATGAAACCCATTACAAAGGAAATCCCCACCCAAGAAGCCTTTAACCAGCCCGATACTCAGGAAAAAGTATTCTTTACCGATTATGATATGGTACAGGTAGAGATGTGCAGAGTAGCAAAAGGGCTGGAAGTAAATAAAGACAACTTTGGGAAGATTAGCGTTTTTAATGAATACTTTGGGAGAGGGTTGTCTTCCGTAGTCTTTCAGGAGATGAGGGAGAGCAAGAGCCTTGCGTATTCTGTGTATGTTTCGTATCAATCGGCAGAGGAGCTCTATCAGTCAGATTATATTACCTCTTATATCGGTACCCAGCCAGACAAACTCTTTGTGGCAATCAGTACTTTAGATGAGCTTATGTCCAGCTTTCCGAAGTTTCAATCGCAGTTTGATACTGCAAGGAAATCAGCTCTTAAGAAAATTCAAACGGGCAGGATAAAGCGTACGAATATTTTCTTTAATTATCATCATCTCAAAAAGCTCGGCATAGATTACGATATCCGAAAAGATATGTATAATGAAATTCTTTCTCTCAATCTTGATACTTTGGAGGCTTTCTATAATGTTTATATAAAGAACCAAACCTATAATACCGCTCTGCTTGGTAATAATCATTCTACTTTTACAAGTTTTAGCTCTTTTGAGCACCTTACAAAGGAGCAAATCTTTAATTTTTAAGAAAAATAATAAAAATATTTTGTATTAAATGAAATTTATCTATATTTGCAATCGATAAAAACAAATGTAAAACAAAAAATTATTTTTTATGTCAGAGCAAAATTTAACAAACGGTCAAGAAAGTAAAAGAGTAGTAGCTGGTGTTTTAGCAATATTACTTGGTTACTTAGGGGTTCACAAATTCTATTTAGGTTATAAAAAAGAGGGTATTATCCAGCTTGTTGTAGGTCTTATTACTTGTGGGGCTTCTGGTATAGTGTCTATTATAGAAGGTGTTATATATCTTATGAAATCTGATGAAGAATTCGTAGAAACTTATCAGGTGAATCAAAAACCTTGGTTCTAAAAAGATAAAGCGAGAGTAAATAAATACTCTCGCTTTTTTTTTGATTTAAAGATAAAAATTTCCATAATTTAAAGTTTTAATAAGATTAAATCTTCCCCACTGCAAGAGTAGTGGGGCTTTTTATGGTTTAATGTGGCTCGCTTACAGCCATTATGCGGTAGGTAAAAATGATTATCTTTGCCGAAATTTTTAGAAAAATAAATGACAAAGTCAGGGAAAATAGAATTAATGTCTCCTGCGGGTGATTTTATCTCATTGCAGGCAGCATTAGATAATGGAGCAGATTCAGTATACTTTGGTGTGGAGCAGCTCAATATGAGAGCAAGAGCCTCTATGAATTTTACGATTGATGATTTACAGGAAATAAGCAGAAGATGTAAAGAAAAAGGAGTGAGAACCTATCTTACCCTAAATACAATTATCTACGACCACGACCTTTCCATCATCAAAACACTTTTGGATAAGGCGAAAGAAGCAGAACTCACCGCTGTGATTGCAATGGATCAGGCGGTAATAGCCTATGCAAGACAAATCGGTATGGAGGTGCATATCTCTACCCAGATTAATATCACGAATATAGAAACAGTGAAGTTTTATTCACTCTTTGCCGATACTATGGTAATGAGTCGAGAGCTGAGCATCAGCCAAGTAAAGAAGATTTGCCAGCAAATAGAAAAAGATCAGATTAAAGGTCCTTCGGGCAACCTTGTAGAGATAGAGCTATTCGGTCACGGAGCTCTTTGTATGGCGGTTTCTGGTAAGTGTTATCTGAGTTTGCATTCTCATAATTCATCTGCCAACAGAGGGGCTTGTAAGCAAAATTGCAGGAAGAAATACACGGTGATAGATCAGGAAAGCGGCTTTGAAATAGAGCTGGACAATGAGTATATGATGTCTCCGAAAGACCTCTGTACGATAGATTTCCTCGACCAAATAGTGGATGCCGGTGTAAAAGTACTGAAGCTGGAAGGTAGAGGTAGAGCTCCAGAATATGTGGCAACTGTAACCAAATGCTACCGCGAGGCGATAGACTCCATAGCAGACGGAACCTATACCAGAGAAAAGGTAGCCGACTGGATGAGTAGATTAGAAACAGTGTATAACAGAGGCTTTTGGTCTGGGTATTATCTCGGTCAGAAACTTGGGGAGTGGTCTCCAAATCCAGGTTCCAATGCTACACAAAAGAAAGTTTATATCGGTAAAGGGCAGCACTTCTACCCTAAATCTAATATTGCAGAGTTTCTAATTGAAGCCTTTGACCTTAATGAAGGCGATAAAATATTAGTACAAGGACCTACAACGGGCTCCCAAGAGCTGGTTGTAGAAAATATGATGGTAGATACCAAACCAGACCATAAGAAAGCAGTAAAGGGCGATGTCATTACCTTTAAAACAGATTTTAGGGTAAGACCGAGCGACAAGCTCTATAAGATTGTGAAGAATGAGCAGATGGTAAAATAACCAAAGGCTATAAATATGGTTATCATTACACTACAGCGGGATAAATGTATCGGGTGCAACTACTGTGCGGAGTTTGCACCTGAATATTTCCGTATGTCTAAAAAAGATGGTAAATCAGTCCTCTTAAAATCTGTAGAGAAGAAAGGCTTTCATACGGTAAAAACCCCTTTGCAAGATGCTTTTGAACCTTGTGATAAAGCTGCTAAAGCTTGTCCTGTAAAGATTATCAGTGTAAAAGAGATATAAAAAAATGCTTAAGTCTGAGCTGAGAGAAATTTATCTTAATAGAAGAAAATCCCTGTCGGATGATGAGGTAAAGGAGCTTTCATACCAGATATTTCAGAATTTTATTTCAGAATTTAGTCTTAAAGAGGGGCAGAGCCTACATTGTTTTCTCCCCATTCAAAAGTTTAAAGAGATAGATACTTTTTTATTTATCAACCATTTTTGGGAGATAGGGGTTAATGTATTTGTCCCTAAGGTTGCCGGAAATAGTTTGTTATCCATACCTTTTACTTCGTCTACCCTTTTAGAAAAAAACAAATGGGATATCCTTGAGCCAAAGGAGAACGAGGAGGATATTTGTCATTTTGATATGGTTCTTACACCTCTTTTATACTGCGATGAGAAGGGAAACAGGATAGGTTATGGAAAGGGATTTTATGATGCTTTCTTCAAGAAGATAAATGCCGATTGCCTAAAAGTAGGGCTGAGCTATTTCCCTCCGCTTGAGAGCATAGATGATGTTTTTTCCACAGATGTTCCTGTGGATTATCTCGTTTCTCCTTCAGGTATACTGTCATTCTTCGGTAAGAGGTCCTGATAAAACTTAAGAAAGAAAAATTTAAATTCTTTACTCTCTTTGTTGGGTGTTACAAGAATATACTGAGCACTTCTATTAAACTCACCAATTCTCCTGTTATTTCTATCAAAATATTCTACACTGAATTTTGCCATATCCAGTGTATCAGTGTCTTGTATATCTTTAAATACTTCGAGGTGATTTACTTTTGCAGATTTTACTCTATGGTCTTGCAATTCTTTGAATAAAGGCTTAAAGGTTAATGAATCAGGCTGATAGAAATAAGCCTGCATTTGCTTGAAAATAGCAGAATCTATTTGTGTATCTTGATTTCCTTCAAGGTATAAGGCAGAAAGGTCAATGATTTCCTGCACTTTTTGTTTGGTGATAGAATTAATTGCTTGTGCGCTATCCATCTGCACTGCTGGATAGCTTTTAGTGTTGGTATTGGAGCGAAGGATGTCCAAATCGCTTACCTTGTCTAATTTTTTAGAGCAGGAAGACAGAAAAATTATTCCAATAGCAAAGATTGATATTATATGATTAATTCTTTTCATTGTCAGTAATTTTAAATTTGATAGAAATGATTTTTCCTTTTTCGTTTCTTTTCATTTCTAATAGATTAAGGTTTTTAAGCGAGGTTGTTGGCGTAGTTACCAGCGTTATATATTTCTCCTTGCTGATGGTTTCTACACCATAAATATCACTGTCATATATCTGTTTTATAATGGCATCATCGCTAATTCTGTTTTCAAGTTCCTTTCTTTTTTGGCTGATGAGGTCTTCTGCTGTATTTCCAGAGATGTCTTTCCGCGAAAAATAATAGAAAGCAAACTTATAATCATCAGGTTTTAGGTCTATATTCTCCTCTTTTGGGGCATTTTCTAAATTCCTTGTTACTTTTAGATTTTCATAAAAAGGAGAAGTTATTTCCATAACTAAATTTTTATCTTTTGTATGATATATAAAACAGTCTCCAGGCTTTATTTTGTATATAAGAGGAGATTCATCTTGTTTAAAGACCTTTACTTCAATAGTAGAGAGCACGCCAGAACTTCTGTCAGCATCTGTAAAGCAGTAAGTAAAAGTTCTTCCAAAGATTAAATCTTTAAACCCTAAAAGGGTAGCACATACAGCTAATATTACGGAAAGCCCTATCCAAGCATATTCTTTTGCTCTGTGTCTTTTATTTCTATGTTGGGTTAAGCTCTCTTTTTGGTTATTTCTTTGGTTTTCAATATCTGATTTTTGTAAAACAGATTCTTGGATAAGATTTTTTTCTGGAGTATTTGGTGCTTTTTGCTCTTGTTTTGGGGAGGTTATTGCTGTGTTTTCTGTTTTGTTTTTACTACGGTTCTGAACCTCTTCGATAAAGCCTTCTGTCTCTTTGTGTTGTTTTTTAAACTCAAACCAGGAGGCATATCCCGCATACAGAGACAGTAGATTTAGCATATCTATTCTTGGCAACTTGTTTATTGTGGTGCTTTTGAAATATGTATAGAAAGATTTTTCACTTATATTGCCCTTTGCAATCTTCCTTAAATCCTCTTGGAAGTATATAATATCAATCCCCTTCCATTTAGAAATATCATCGTATGAAGGGGTGTGGTTCTTTAAATATTGAGCCTGAATTTCCTTTTTTAATTGCTCAAAATGTAAAAACTCTAAATCCACTGATTTTATAAAATATAATTAAATTATTGATTTGTAAGTGTCTTTATTTGTAAATCAACATTTGCAAATGTATTACAATTATTTTTTATGGGCAACACTACCTAAGTATAATACTTTTGCTTCGTTCAATTGAGGAACAGAGAAGACGCAGAATATTTTAAAGCTCAAATTAGGAATGATGAAGAAGTCATTATTTATAGTAGCTCTTGCGGGTTTTGCTCTTGTGGCTTGCAAAAAAGAAGCCTTTATATACGAGGATGTAACCGCCGAAGCACAAGATTCTTTATCCACAGAGGATATGATGCTTATGCAGAAAGAAGCACCTGAGGTATCAGATTCTCTAAAAGCAGAGGCAGAGCAAGAATTAGAAGAGGAGGCTCACAAAGCAGCTCACTAATTAGTAAAGAAAGTAATTTTTTAATTTTTAAATATTTTTTATATTATGAAAAAGTCATTATTCGTAGCAGCTGTAGCTGCTCTAGCTCTTGTAGCTTGCAAAAAAGAGGCATCTGCTGACGCTGATGCAAATGTTGATTCTACTGAAGTAGTTGTTGAAGAAGAAGCTCCAGCTACTGAAGAAGCTGCTCCTGCTGAGGAGGCTGCTCCTGCTGAAGAAGCTGCTCCTGCTGAAGAGGCTGCTGCTCCAGCTCAAGGTGAAGCTGCTGCTCCAGCTGAAGGTGAAGCTGCTGCAAAATAATTTTGTAAGTAGATTAAAATTAAAGGAAGGATTTCTAAATCCTTCCTTTTTTTGTTTGCAACCTACTCAGAATCTTTCTCCCGCATAATTTTATTCAGGCTTTTGAGTATGGAGAGCCCTATAATAAAGGCTACGATCAGCAGTGCAAAATTTACCAAAAAGAAATTCGCTTTATCTTCGTAGTCATACCACATACTTGCGAGTATCCCAGAGAGTTTGTTCCCGATAGACACCGCAAGGAAGTTCCCGCCCATCATAAGCGCCGTAATCCTCGGTGGTGAGAGCTTGGAGACAAGCGAAAGCCCCATAGGCGAGAGGCAGAGCTCTCCAATCGTAATTACTCCGTAAGACGCTACAAGCCAAAGCGGTGAGACTTTTACCTCCCCGTTGCCACTCGCCACTACCGCAAAGTACATCACAAGGCAGGAGAGCGACGAAATGAATATCCCCAAGATGATTTTACTCGCCGTAGTGGGTTCTTTGCCCTTTTTTCTGAGCAATGAGAAAAAACCGACCACCACTGGCGTAAGGGCGATGACCCAAAATGGGTTGATCGACTGAAACAGCTCGGGGTTGTAGAGAAAGAGTTTCGGTTCGGGTGATTTTTCAAGCTGGGCACGCTGCTCACGACCTATATTTTTAAAATAAACATCTTTTCCTGTTTCCTTTATATCGTTTTTGTTCTCATCTTTTTGGGCGCGGAACTGCTCATCATACACGGGAACTTCCTGATCCTTGTATTCCTTTACCTCTACGAGATAGATGCTCTCCAGCGGCCGTTCCAAGCTCTTCGGTACGCTCCTGTCGGTGTAATATTTCGCCCATCGGGTGAGGGCAGTTCCATTCTGCTTAAACACTGCCCAGAACATTATCCCCACAGCAAAAATCGCGAGCAGCGCACCTATGGATCGCTTGTCCTCTTTATTCGAGCGGAAGTAGAGGTTCAAGTAAAAGCCTACGATAGGCAGGCAGGCGAAGATAAAGGCATCGGTAGAGTCGCTACCAAACAAATTCCCAGGAATCATCCACCCCAATACGCCTATCGCAATTGCAGGTACGAAAACCTTCATAATGATGCTTCCCAAACCAATATCGCCCTCTTGTTTTGGCTTCAAAACATTGGCGTGTCTTATGTGTTTTAGCCCAAAACTAAACACGATGAGCCCCACATACATCCCTACGCCAGCGGTGATGAATGCCTCGCTCCAGCCGAATTTATTCCGCATAAACGCCGCGATAATGTTGCAGATAAACGCACCGAAATTGATCCCCATATAGAAGATATTATAGCCCGCGTCTTTGTATTTCTTGTAGGGCTCTTCGGTGTAGAGGTTGCCGAGAAGCGTCGAGATGCTCGGTTTGAAGAAGCCATTACCCAGAATAATCAGCGCCATAGAGAGGTAGAACATTGGCAGCTCCTGTGAGAGCCCGAGGCTGATGTACCCAAGCCCCATCAGCGCACCACCGATGTAGATCGCTTTGGTATAGCCCAAAACTCTATCTGCCAAGAACCCACCGAGGAAGGGCGTAAGGTAGGTGAGGGCAATAAAAGTCCCGAAGATATCGTCTGCAGCCTTGTCGGGGATCGCCAGACCTCCTTTGTCGGTCGGGTCTATCATATACAGCACAAAAATCCCGAGGATGAGATAGTAACCAAACCGCTCCCACATCTCTGTAAAGAAGAGAAACGGCAAACCTTTAGGATGTTTCATCATATAAAAAATATTTTTTTTGTTAAGCCTCCCAAAAATACTTTTTTTTTTATTAATTGATGGCAGATGTATTAAGGGATTGAATGATGAAGATTAAAAATCATCTGTCTGCGTGCACAGATTGCATCAAACAAAACTCATTTGCCTCATTTGCGATGGTGAAAACGCTTTTGCCTCCCAAAAATACTTTTTTTTATTAATCGGCAATAGATATGTTAAAAATCATATTGAATTAAGTTAATTTTATCATAAAGTTTTTATATATTCGCGCAATTTTAAGAACGAAAGTATTGTTTTTCTTTATGGATAAGGCTTGAAAATTTTTATAAAGGCCTCTATTTGTGATGAATTAATGAAAATACTATTTGTGATAAGAAAAATATTATAGAATTTATATATTATATAGAAATGAGAAAAGTTTTATTAGTGGGTGCGTTAGCAGCTTTTGGAGCACTAAGCGCACAACAGAAGAATTCGGTCAAGGCTAATCCGTTTGCTCTTTTAGGGGGAACAGACTTGGTAAATTATGAAAGAGCTATCGGAGAGCATTCATCTGTGGGTGGAGGTCTTGGTTTAGGTGGTTTTAAATTCGGAGGGGCTAAGTATAGCAGCTTTGGAGCTAACCTTGCATACAGATACTACTTTGAGGAGGCTCTTAGAGGCTGGTACGGTTTAGGGATTGTATTCTACCAAGGAGGGAGTGTAAAGTTAGAGACTCCTAATTTCTTTGGAGGACCTGTTCAAGAAGCAAAAAGCGACTTTAATGCTTTTGGTCTTGGAGCAAGAGGTGGTTACCAATGGATTTGGGATAGTGGATTTACTTTAGACTTAAGTTTAGGATTTACTTATTCCTCATTTAGCTATAGCGGTGATACGAATAGCCAAACTTTAGATTTGAAAGGAGGAGGTGTACTTCCTTCATTCGGAGTAGCACTGGGTTACTCTTTCTAATTAGATAGATTTATTTAATTAAACAATAGTTAAAATGGATTATGGCAAATGCTGTAATCCATTTTTTTGATAGCTTTGCCAATAAAAATAACGATGAAGTTCAAACAAAAACCACTGAAAACAGTCTTTATTGGAATAATTTTATTCTTTTTTGGGGGGGCTAATGATTGTTTTTCTCAGCTTAAGTCCTATAATCTGAGTGATATAGAGCGATTGAACCAAGAGCAGAGGAGAATTACGGTCGTTTTTCTGCATACGGACTGGTGCCAGTACTGCAAAGCGATGCAGAGGACTACTTTTAGAAACAAAACGGTGGAGGCGCTGCTCAATGAGAATTTCTACTTCGTCAGCTTTGATGCGGAGAGCAAGGATGAAGTTCAGTTTGCGGGGAAAATCCTCAAATATCGCCCAAGGGGAAGGGGGGCGGGGGAGCATCAGCTTGTGGATTTGCTGCTTGGAGATGAGGAGCGGGTGTATCCGCAGATGGTTTTCATCAACTCGAAGAACGAGGAGGTGTATCGTCTTAATGGCTTTGTGCGGGCAAAGGAATTAGAGAAAACGCTGAGGATACTTGTCCAAACGGGAAATGAATAGAAAGAGAACCCCCACTGCGGCTTTGCAATGGGGATTTTTTTGATTAAGGGATAGGATAAAATTAATTAGAATAACTGAAAAGTTCTTCTTTCTTGCTGTTGTAGAGCCTAAATTCTAAGTATTTGAACGAGTCTCTCGGAATGATGGATACCCATTTTTTGTATTTTAAAAACCAATCTACTCGTGTACTTTTTACACCTTTTGTAAGATAGGCTTCTACAAAGGGATGTACATGGAGAAAGAGTTTCCCTCTCTCGGTTTGGATGATGTTTTTTATACTCTCTTCTATTCGCTCTATAATGACAATAGGTGCTATAATCTCCCCACCTGCATTTGGATTTTCTTCCTGTGTTTTAATATTAATCTCTGGGCGCACTCTTTGTCTGGTCATTTGTATGAGCCCGAATTTACTTGGTGGGAGTATTTTATGCTTCGCCTTGTCCCGCTTCATCTCTTCGCGGAAGTGGTCGTAGAGCTGTCTTCGTTGTTCGGGGAGGGGCATATCTATAAAATCAATCACAATAATGCCTCCCATATCTCTGAGTCTTAGCTGGCGTGCGATTTCTGTAGCCGCTATTTTATTTACAGTGAGGGCATGTTCCCTATTAGTAGTGCCAGAGACTACATTGTGCCCAGAGTTCACATCGATTACATGGAGGGCTTCTGTGTGTTCAATAACCAAATAGGCTCCTTTGGAACCAGGGATGTTTACATGCTTCCCAAAGCTCTGCTTGAGCTGCTTCTCTACATTGTAATACTCCGTGAGGGGAATATGAGAGTCATAAAACTGAACGATGTTTTTCCTTTCAGGAGCAATGACTTCCAGATAATTTTTCATATCATCAACCATTTTTTCATCATCGCAAATGATATTTACGAAATCTTGGTTGAAGTTGTCCCTCAAGATAGACGATGCTAAATCATCTTCACTAAGGACTTTTGATGGTACTTTATGCCTTTGTATGTTTTTAAATACATTTTCCCACTTGGAGATGAGTGAGTACATATCATTATGGAGGTCAGCAGCTTTCTTATTTTCTGCTACGGTTCTGATGATTACTCCGAAGCCTTCGGGTTTAATACTCTCGATTAAAGTTCTGAGCCTGTGTTTCTCCTCAGAGTTCTTGATTTTTTTTGATATTGAGATTTTATCATCAAAAGGGATGAGTACCATAAATCTGCCTGTAATGGAGATTTGAGTAGAAATCCGTGGACCTTTGGTAGAAATAGGTTCTTTGGTAATTTGAAGGAGGACGATATCGTCTTTTGAAAGGACTTTGTCTACCGTACCGTGTTTGTCTATTTCTTTTTGGATTTCAAAGTTTTTAAGGCTGGAAGTGTTTTGCCTTTTAGAAAAAATATCGTTGATATACTTTTTAAAGCTCAAATAATCAGGTCCCAAATCCTGATAATGCAAGAAAGCATCTTTTTCGTATCCTATATTGACGAAAGCCGAATTGAGGTTCGGTGCCAATTTCCTTATCCTTCCCAGAAATAAATCTCCTACTACGAACTTATTTTTGCCCTGCTCTTCGTGTAGTTCAAAGAGTCTACCATCTTCTAGTAGGGCTATTTTTGTGTGTCCGTCTTCGTGAGATACGATGAGTTCTTTTTTCATCTTACTTACTGGAAATTAAAAATTATACATAAATAAATATAGTCAATGATAAAATTATCATTAACTATATTATGCTATCAAATAAAGAGCACTTATTTTTTCTTGTGTCTGTTAGCTCTTCTTCTTTTTTTTCTTTTGTGCGTCGCTACCTTGTGTCTTTTTCTTTTCTTTCCGCTTGGCATAATTTACAATTATTTATTATTAATACTCAGTTAACTCAATTACTTCACAGGGACTTTTGTTTTTACTTTCTCTACAAATGTTTTCGCTGGTTTGAAAGCTGGAATGTTGTGCGCCGGGATTTCAATCGCTATGTTTTTAGAGATATTTCTACCTGTTTTAGCTGCTCTGGTCTTTACGATGAAAGAACCGAAACCTCTTAGGTACACATTGTTTCCATTATATAGAGAAGCTCTGATTTCTTGCATAAACGCTTCAACTATTCTCTGTGTTTCGTTTTTTTCAGTCCCCAATTTGCTTGAAATTGCGGCTACTAATTCTGCCTTTGTCATTTCCTAATTTTATTTTTAATTTTGGACTGCAAATATAATATTTATTTTTGGAAACATACAAACAAAACCCTGATTTTCTTAACATTGGTAGGAAGCTATTAGATTGGTACTCGGTTTATGGTAGAGATTTGCCTTTCAGGAAAACGAAAAATCCTTATAAAATCTGGATTTGCGAGGTTGTTTTTCAGCAAACAAGAATCGCTCAGGGAATGTCTCATTACCTTAATTTTATCGAAAGATTCCCAGATATAAAAAGCCTTGCCGATGCTTCTACTGATGATGTCTTGCTCCACTGGAAGGGGCTTGGGTATTATTCCAGAGCGATGAATATCCACAAAGCAGCAAAGCAAATCGTAGAGGAGTTTAATGGCGAATTTCCTTCAGAGTACCGAGATATACTCAAACTTAAAGGTATTGGGAAGTATACCGCAGCGGCAGTTTCCAGTATTTGCTTCGGGGGGGATTATCCTGCCATAGATGGTAACTTTTACCGAGTGATTTCTCGTCTTTTTGCTGATGATTATGATATTTCTAAGTCCACCGCCTTTCAGTATTTCTCAGAAATATCAATGAAAATTATCCCTGAAAACCGTACGGGAGATTTTAACCAAGCGATGATGGATCTCGGTTCAGAGATTTGCAAGCCTAAGAATCCTGTGTGTATTATTTGCCCTGTGAATGAGGATTGCTTGGCATTCTCTACTGGAAAAACGAATCTGTTTCCCGTAAAAAAGAAAAAAACAGAGGTTAAAGACTTGTCCTTAACCTATTATTTTGTGTCGTTTGAGGATAAATTCCTTATTCGCAGGAGGGGAACTGACTTTATCTGGAAGAATCTCTATGAATTTCCCGTTTCTGTGCCAGAGGATTGGGAGCAGTATATCGCTAAGCACACAAATGTGAAGTATAAACTCACCCATAGAAACTTAAATATAGATATATACACCGTAAATCTGCCTCATCAAAATCTTTTTGAGGACTTTGCCAGTGAGGGTGATTTTATTATTTCCTCTTTTGAGGAGTCTCAGAGCAAGTCTTTCCCAAAACCATTAGAAAACTATATAAAACACAGCGCAGTTGGTGAGGCATCTTTCCATTGAGGGAGTTATTGAGCTCCCTTTTTATCAGGAAAGTATAATTTCTTTCTATGATGCACGCTCTACAGTTGCTTAATAGCAGATTTGAGTGCAAATTCTTCAGCGATGCCTCTCATCCAGATTGCGGTGTCTTCTTCATTGGTTGCTCTTTCGTAGGTATCTGCAAGAGAGAGAAGTATTTGATGATAGAAGCGTTTCATATGCTCTACCTGCATATCTTTTGTCCAGAGGTCAAGGCGTAGGGCTTCCATTTTTTCATCGTCCCATACGGAAATCATTGCTGCTTTTGTTGGTTGCTTGTCTATTCCACCATCTTGTGCGTACCAAGCCATCTTTTCAGGGATGTGGTTCTCGTCAAGCTCTACTTCTACGGTAATATTCGTTTTTCTCATTATATCTCTTTTTTAAAATTCACTTATTTTCTATTTTCCATTATACTTGGATTCTTTAAATATCTCTTCGCCTTTTATTTTCAGGAAATCTTGAAGGCTGATGTCAGGTTTTGCCTTTAAAAAAGCTCTGCATATTTCCCAACCGATAAATGTGCCTACTTGTGGTGAGGACTCATTATCTATCTCGGTATAGAATTTTGAAAATGGAGCGGGGGCTATAAACCTCTCACTGAGCCTTTGGTCATCACTGAAAACCAAGTCGTTTTCCACAAAGAAGTTCCAGATATTATTTTCATAGGTAGAGCACCAGTCGTATTGCTCCTGCGTATAATTCATTTTCAGGTAATCGGGTTCATTGGGTAAGAAGGCATCTTGTAGCGTCAGGAGCTTTCCTTCATAAATCATCCTGCTGATGAATGTCCTGTCGTTTGGCGAATAAGGCACAAAATACTCCGCAAAAGCATACGAAATTTTTGAGAGCAGATTACTCGGGTTCATAGACTTCTGGAAGTAGAGTTCTAATCCTTTGTAGTGAGCATTATCTTTACCCATAAAGCCTGATATATCTATAAAGAGCAGGTTTTCAGCAGGGATGTAAGCTATCGGGTTTGTAGCGCTTTGCAGAGCCGATGAATACAAAAATACCTTTGGCTGTTTAAAGTCTGGGAAGTAATATTTTATATGGCTAAAAAGCCCCGCAAGGTCTTTGGACAGCTTTTGAATATTGAGTTTGGATATTGCATCTTCATAGATTTTTGCTTCTTCTTTATCTTGCCTTCGTTCTTCATACTCAGCATCGGGTACTGTCCCTTGAAACCAAGGGTATTTCGCCTTAAACTCCTCTAATGGAATCTCGGTATTATAGTATTCCTTAGATATATCTATAATTTCCACTTTTGCTGAGGGTTCTTTTATTTCTACTTGCCAGCGGTTTGCTTCTTCCTTTTTGCAGGAGACTGCTAGGGTACTAAGAGCAAGGGAAATCAATATAATTCGCTGAAAATTCATCATTCTTAAAATCCAAAATAGGCTGGCAAAAATAGTATTTTTCGGTTTATCAGAGTTTGAATTCTAATTTTAGATTAAAGAACCTCCCTGTAAGCCTTACGGGTACGGCATAGATGCTGTTAGAATTCACATCGGAAATCCATTGGTTGGCTACGGTATTATTGATATTAAATGCATTAAATATCTGCACCCCGAGGCTCAGCTCCTTAAAGTGATTCCAAAATCTATTCTTTGCTTTAAAGTCTTTTTGGTCTATAAATACTTTTGTAAGGCCTATATCCACTCTCTTGTATGCGGGCAGGGTTCTCTGGTAGCTGTAGGCAGAGGTGTAGTCGGGCTGTCCATCGGTGTTGAGTTGTACTGGCGTTCCTGTGGGCAGTCCGCTGGCATAGACTAATGTCAGGCTTACTTTCATACTTGGGAATTTCGGCATATAATCTTGGTAAAACATAGAGAATCTGAATCTCTGGTCGGTGGGTCTGGGGATATAGCCTTTGTTGTTGATATTCTCGAATACCCTTGCGTAGCTTGCAGAGATAAATGAATCTACTCCAGGCACAAATTGCCCGAATAGCCTTGCATCTATACCATAAGAATAGCCTTTTGCATTGTTTTCTCCACCGTATCGGGTGCGTACATTGTCTATATAATAAGGTATAAGCCTGTCCATTTTCTTATAATAGACTTCGGTTGTGAGTTTAAAGGGGCGGCTGACCATACTGAATTCATAATCATTCCCCAGTATGAGCTGATAAGACCTTTGTGCTTTTATTTTCTCGTTAAAATCTCCACTAAGGTTCTTTATTTCCTTGTAGAAAGGTGCCTGATAATACACTCCTCCTGCCAGTCTGAAAAGAATATCGCTTTCCCAGTCTGGTTTCAGTGCCAGCTGGATTCTCGGGCTTATGAGTGTCTCTTTATTAAAGCTCCATTGCTGTGCTCTTACCCCTGCATTGATGAATACTTTATTCTCTCCCCAGAAGAATTTATGAGAGAGCTGTGCGTATGCTGATATTCTGCTTGGGCTTACTTTATTATTTCCCCAGATGTGGTAATTCATTTTCAGTGGGTCGCCGTTCAGCACTCCTGGTATTGTACTACTCGGTGGGGTAGAGTAGCCTTGATAATCTACAAACCGCCATTCATTGGTAAGGTCTTGTATCTCCTCTTTCTCGTATTTGATGCCTGTTTCTATATCGGTATTTACGCTTGGTGAGAATCTCGCTCTTAGCTGGGAGCCAAAAGTCCTTACGAAAAGGTCGTTTCTCGCGTGTTCTATTTGTCCACCGAGGTCGTAGTTCGGTATAGGGATTCCTGTATTTGGGTCAAAGGTCTGTATTTTATAGCCAGATGAGATATGGTAATACTCTCGCTCTCTGTTTTGGTAGGCAAAGTTATCGAGGATGATATTCCACTTTTTGTGGGGTTTATAGTTAAGGGAGAGTACTCCCATCATATTCCTGTATTCATCTTTTTCTTTTCCAGAATATCCTATTGAGACCTGTATGGGTTGGTATATTGTCCCAAATTCCACTGTCTTTTGTCTGGGAATCATCTCATATTTATTTTGAGAGTAGAATCCGAGGAAGGAAAGCCTTATTTTATCGCTGATATCATAGTTAATATAGCCTTGCAGGTCGGCATATTGAGGGTTAAAGTCAGTATCTTCATTCAGAGTGTTGAGGACAAGATTGGTATTCCTGTACCTTGCCGAAACTATTGCCGATAGCTTTTTGTTCTTCGTAGCAAGTGCTGTCGTTAGTCTTCCTCCGATGAGGCTTGCCTCTCCGCTGAGCTCATTTTTCGTTGGTTGGCGGTAGTAGATATTAAGTGCAGAAGACATTTTATCTCCATATTTCGCTTCAAAACCTCCTGCCGAGAAGCTCACCACATCTACCATATCAGGGTTAATGATACTCATCCCTTCCTGCTGAGAATTTCTTATCAAAAAAGGGCGATAAATCTCTATATCATTAATGTAAATCAAGTTTTCATCATAATTCCCTCCTCTTACCATATATTGAGACGAGAGTTCGGTGTTAGAGTTCACACTTGGGTGGGTTTTCAGTATTCCTTCCACTCCTCCCGATAGCGTAGATACTGCTTTTACATCGCTTGCAGATACTTTTACAGCGGTCAGGTCTGTTGGTTTCGTAAATCTCGTTTTCTTTTGGAATACCACTTCCTTTATCCTTTTTTCTCTAATCTCCGTAGAGTCTTTTTGTGCAAGGCAAAACAGCGGCACTAAGGCTATAATAAATCCAGATACTTTTCTCATTGTCTTTGGGGTAAATATACTCCTTTTTTAGTGGAGACAAATATAAACAAATACCCCACAGATAGAAAATTTATCACACCGAGCTTTGCTCCTTTCATTTTTTTGGCATAATACTCGCTAATACCCGTTCAAATTTTAATAAAATGAAAAAGTCCTTTATACTTTTATTTGCGTGTGTATCTTTTTTAGGCTTTTCTCAGGAAATCGGTTCTGCGGGTAAGCTCTTTAAAAACGAAAACCGATCCTCCGAACGCATCGAGCTAATGCCAAAAGAAAATTACAGATGGTTTATGCCGTACGACTATGGCTATGCCGAAGTCTTCGTAAGAATCCCCGAAGTCGGCAGGTTTACCGTAAGCGTCGGCGATCAGCAGATTACCAATTCCAATGGCGTTTTTCGGTTTTTCGACCTCTCCGCTCGCCCTCAGCAGCTCACCATCTCCTATTCCGGCATCGTCCTCTACCAAGTAAGCCTTCGCCCGAGAAATAATCACCGTATGGTCTTCGATTTCTTCTCCCGAAAAGGCCTCTTCCTCCTCGAAGATCTCGATTTAAGAACCGCCAACCAAGCCTACTACGGTAGCCAGTGGAATGATTTCTGGAACGGATACTACGGCGGCATCGGCAGGATGAAAAACTCCGAATTTGAGCACTTCTTCACCCTCTACAAAAAAGAAATGTTCGATAGAGAAAAGCTCAGCTTCTTCCAAATGCAGCGCGATGTTACCTCCTTCACTACCGACCAAATCGCTATGCTAATGTCCGACCTCTCCTTTGATGATTCCAAGCTCACCCTCGCCAAAGAGGCTTACGCTCTCGTTGCCGATCCGCAGAATTACTACAAGCTCCGCGAGACTTTCTCCTTCGAGAGCGGCAAAGAGCGCTTCACCCATTTCCTCACCCAAATTCGCAAAAGATAGCCCCAAATCTCAAGGCTCATAATTGTAAATTTTATATATTAAATTTTTTAGCCCTGCACTCCAAAAGCACAGGGCTAATTTTTATGGGGTAAGACAGTTTTTAATGTACTTTAATGCCATTAGCTTACTGCCTCTCGTATCCGCACAAGCTTTTCGAGCAGTGGCTCGAGCAAATCGAGCTTCAGCATATTCGCTCCATCTGATTTCGCTACGGATGGCTCAGGGTGGGTTTCTATAAAGAGGCCATCTACACCTACTGCTACTCCTGCTTTGGCTATTGTTTCTATCAGCTCAGGCTTTCCACCCGTTATCCCACTGGATTGGTTGGGCTGCTGTAGAGAATGCGTTATGTCAAGTATCGTTGGCGCATAGTTTTGCATCACTGGAATCCCACGGAAATCCACAATAAGGTCGGTATAACCGAATGAGTTCCCCCGCTCAATAATTCCTACCTTGTTATTACCAGAATCTTTCACTTTTTGTACGGCAAACTGCATTGCTTCTGGCGAAAGGAACTGCCCCTTCTTCAGTGTAACGGTTTTCCCTGTCTTTGCTGCTGCTGCCACAAGGTCTGTCTGCCTCACGAGAAAGGCTGGTATCTGTAGCACATCTACATACTCCGCTGCCAGTTCAGCATTGGCCACCTCGTGTATGTCTGTCGTCGTCGGCAGGTCATATTTATCCCCGATTCGTCTGATAATCTCCAGCGCCCTCTCATCCCCTATGCCCGTAAAAGAGTCTATCCTTGAGCGGTTTGCCTTTTTAAATGAGCCCTTAAAGATATACGGTATTTTGTATCGGTTCGAGAGCTCCAGCACCCGCTCTGCAATCTCAAAAGCTGTCTCTTCATTCTCGATCGCACAAGGTCCCGCTATCAGGAAGAAGTTTTTCGAGTCCGTGTGCTTCATTTTATCCACTGTTAATAGCATAATATATTATTTTTAATTGATTTTACTTAATGAATCTCGTATTGTCTATCGCGTCTAATGAATTTTCTTCAATAAATATAGCAAAATACTTTTCTTCTAATGATTTTTATTTAATGCATACCCCAAAATCTTTCAAATCTAATTGATTTTATTTAATGAATAAATGCCCACACAATAGCGGGCATTAATTTCCTCCGATGAATAATAAATAACGGCTCTCCGCCCATCACATTCGCCCTGCTACTCATCGCCTCAAGCCTGCGGCCTACAGCTTACTGCCTACTGCCTGCCGATTTTCTCTCATACAGGTTATAATCCGTCCCTGAGGGCTTCAGCTGATAGATTTTTTCAAGCCATTTGTTCTCACTGCTCAGGTGTTCTTTTATTCGGAACTTCCTCAGCAGCCTGTAATGTTCCTTGTAGAAGTCTGCGTGGGGCTCTTCATTCAGGTCGGTATAAGATAAAATGTATTTTGGCTCTCGTTTTCGTATCGTGTTATACTTATAGTTCTCTCGGTCATTGATGATTTCCTCCTGCACCTCCTTATCCACCAGCCCCACCTCGTCTATCGTCCTCAGGCCAGAGAAATACGGCACAAATCCTGCGGGTTCTAAGAATATCCACTCCTCTTTGTCCGTCTCGTACCCCTTTAAGTACAGCCCGATGCCTCTTCGGTAGTTCCATTCACCGTTCCCCGTCGCTACGGAGTGTATCATTTGGAAGAGGAGCATCGGCAAGATGTAGAATACACTCAAACTCGCCACCCACAGCCCTCTTTTTACCTTTTGTTCAATCACAAATATCAATACGGGAACGAAAAGTAACACCTGCGGAACCCAATAATACCAATCGAAATAGCTCCTCTGCGAGAGGAACACCACCTGCTTCACCCATCCGAACGAAAACAATGCAATGATGAAGAAATTCCTCTCTTTCCTCTCTCTGATGAGGTAGATGAAGCACAAAAGTTCAAATGCGAGAACCAATATCGTGAATGGGTTAATGCTCATCGGCAGCTTCAGCATCCCCCAGAAGTTCCCGAGGTTGATCCAAAACAAGTGCAAGTGCTCATTAAAGCTCAGGCTCTTCTCATACGCCAAGCTTTTCGCCTTTATCGTGTTGTTTATAACCTCATCAAAGTAAAGAAGGTTGAAGGATAATGCCGCGCCTACTCCTATCACTCCTCCGAGCACAAACCACCACTTGATTTTCTTCCTCCATAACACATCAGCAACGAATATAATCCCCAGGAATATCACCGTGTCTATCCGCGTAAAGAGAATAAGCGGCGGCAGTACGATTAGCGCCCAGTTTCTCGCCTTATAGAAGCCGTAGTACAGCAAACTCATCTCAAGGAAGAAGAGAATCCCATATTCCATCCCAAGAATCGATACCTTGATAGAAGGAGGCAGCATCCCGAATATCAAAATGAATAATGCCCTTTGCTTTTCACTCTCGAGGAGCATCTTCGCCAGCAGGTAAGAACCTATTGTGAAGAGTGTAGAATTAAAAATAAGAATTGGGTAAATGAAATTCTCCTTCCCCAATATCAAATTAAACAAGTAAGATACGAATACATACAAGTGGGTAGTAGATGCCGAGATTTTCGTATCACCATTAAAGCCTATCACACCATAATCGAGCAGGTTCTGAGCTACTCTCCAAGTGATGAAGGCATCTTCCTGTATGTGGTGTGTCAGTAGAAATGGCAACTTTATCAGAACGACGAAGACTACTGCGAGTACCGATAGTTTCTGTTTCATTATTGCGTTACTTTCATTATCTGGTTGGTTATTTGGTTCAGTTTTTCCTCTTGGTAGGTAGAGTCATACGGCTTCATTACCTCAAACAAGAACTGGTAGAAAGGCGCAATCTTCTGTATATTGTCCGCCTCTCTCATCGCTTTCTCTTTGCCCATCTGCTCAAGGTCTTTTATAAAGTTTTCATACCTCTTGTCTATCGGCTCTATGGATTTCACAAGGTATTGATAGCCTTTATCCTCTTTCCCCATCTTTTTATAGGCATCTACTACGGCACCCACGACTAATGAGTACTCAAATGGCTTCGAGCGGAGGGTTTTCCCTGCAAACTTCTGCTCATAGGCAGACAGACCTGCATAATAATCATATTCCTTAAAGATTTCTCCTTTCAGGCTTTCTGCCAGCTTTAGCCCTTTCCCTTCTTGACCAGAAATAATATAACCATAGACTATGGAACTCAAAGAACGAGGGTCGTTATACTTGCTCACAGGGATTTCCCTATTGGCAAGATCGAGTATTTCCACTGCTTTTGCCTTTTGCCCTTTGCTTGCGAGTGCATCGGCAGCCCGGCTGGCAGAGCTCCTGTAGCTTACGATGTTGGAGGTACAGGTTTCATCAAAATGCACACTCAAATCCTTGAAATTCCCCCAGCGATAGTTCTTCACAATGCGGTAGAGGTCGTCTGCCACTACTCTTCCCATCTCGCCAGACTCCTTTTCCTTTGTTTGTATCGGTACGAGGCGATAGGAGAAGCCATCGAACTGTAAGTAATCATTTAAGAAGAAGATATTTTCATCTTCATAAATCCCTCCAGAGGAGAAATTAATCGTTCGTTTCCAGTCAAAATGAGCGAGGATATCCATCAGCATAAGTCCGTTTTTAAACATCGTTTGTGGCTTGTAGGTAATCACAAGATTATCCACTGTATTGGGCAAATCTTCCTTGCGAATGATTCCTGCCTTTATCGCGTTTGATTTATTTACAGGAATGTACATTTTATTACAAGGGATGAAGTTAAATCTCTCGTATCTGGTATCTCCAAAGTAGAATTTAAGTATCTCGTCTTTCTCCGCAGATTTAATTTTGAGGAATCTCAAGGCATCTTTCACCGAGATAGAATCCATCGTAGCATATTTTCTAAGACTTGGGAAAGCATCTTTGTGGAAGCCATTTTCTTCAAGGTTGTCGAAGAAGTTTTTCCATCTTTCTTTTGAGAAAACCAGAATCTGGTCATTTGTCCCGTCTCTGTAATCCTCGTGCTTTAATGACGAAGGCACTGGCATTGAGTTATAGGTTCGCCTTTTAATCTGGTCAAGGTACCAAGGGGTCTGCGCAAGGGTGAAATTAACCACCTTTACATCATCTCGGAAGCCTTCGGTTTCTTGTATAGCCCAAAGTGGGTAGGTATCATTATCTCCATAGACAAAAATAATGTTGTCTTTATTCAATGATTTTAATACCGAATAGGCATAGTCATACGCTGCATATCTTTTGCTTCTGTCGTGTGGCGTATAGTTCTGGAAGCCCATCATCATTGGGATAAAGAGCAGTACCACACCCGTTAAAATGACGGATGAGTTCTTATTAAACTTCCTCTGGATAAGGTTTAAAATAGCCCCAGCTCCCAGACCTATCCAAATTGCAAAGGCGTAGAAAGAGCCTACCATTGCATAGTCTCTCTCTCTCGGTTCAAAGGGTTTTACTCCTGTGTAGAAGATAATCCCCACACTTGTTAGTACGAAGAGTGAGAGTAGGGCGTAGAACCTCCCGAAGTCTCTTTTCACTTGGAAATAGAAGCCTATAAATCCTAAGATAAGCGGTAGGAAGTAGAATTTCACGGTACTCTCATTAGAGTACATCTTTGGCATATCCTCTTGGTTGCCCAGCAGAAGATTATCAATGAAAGAGAAGCCCGAAATCCAGTTTCCTTTGGTGTTTTCCATATGCCCTTCTAAATCATTCTGCCTTCCTGCGAAGTTCCACAAAAGATATCGAAAGTTATAATACCCATTCTGAAAGCTGATAAAGTAATCGAAGTTCTGCCAGAAGGAAGGCTTTTTTACCTTAATAAGATTATATTTCTTTACTTCCAGATAGTCATCAAGGGTTATGCTCCCATCTTCGTATTTTGCTCTAAGCTCATCAAATGCCTGTTCTGCCTCCGGGCTTTCTGTTATATAAGGATTATCAAAATTAAATTCAAAATCAGGAGCTCCGTACATAGAGATGTAGTTACTCATTACATCATCACTTTCATTAAACATACGGGGCATAAAGCTGGTGTGGGCTTTAGCATATACATAATTAAACCGCTCGCCTACCTTTCGGTACTCGCCTGTGGTATAGTCGGGCTCATAGACATCTCCAAACTTCAAGAGTCCATCATCTTTTACGGTTTTATAGCTTCCGTCATCGTTTCGTTCTATGCCGTAGTTATCGAGCTGTGCGGTGTAGTTTTGTCCGTATATCGTAGGCCAGTCGCCGTATTGCTCACGGTTGTAATAGTCCAGCATCCCAATAGCAGTATTGGGGTTGTTGAGGTTCATTGGTGGGTTAGCATTCGCTCTGATGGGGATGACCAGCCAGCACAAGAAACCGATAATCATAAAGATAACCGAGAGTGCTATCGTTTGGTTCAGGCTTTTCTTTGATTGGATGGCAACCTTTAATCCAATAAGGCAAAGCATCACCAAGATAATAAAGGCAATCGCTGTTCCCGAGTTGAAAGGCAGTCCCAAGCCATTGACTGCAAAGATTTCCGTCTTCCCAAATAAAGACATAATCAATGGGAATATAAACTTAAAGACAAGGGCTAATATCAATAGCGTAACCCCATTTGCGATGAGGAAAGACTTCCAGCTAAATTCATATTTCTTAGCATAAAATATAAGGCATATCGCAGGTATTGCCAGCATACACATCATATGTACCCCTACCGAAAGCCCTATGATAAAAGAGATAAGTATCAGCCACCGCTGATGGTGTGGGGTATCAAACTCCCGCTCCCATTTTACGATGAGCCACAGCAGTAATGCGATAAACATTGATGCCATAGCATAGACCTCGCCCTCCACTGCCGAAAACCAAAAGGTATCTGAAAAGGTAAAGCTCAGTGCTCCGATAACTCCTGCAAAAAGCACAGCGATATCGCTGCTTTCAGTCGCTTCGCCATTAGATTTGATAAAGATATTCCTCACCAAATGGGTAATCGTCCAAAACAGGAAGAGTATCGTAAAAGCACTAAACAGTGCTGAAGTTGCATTAATAACCAATGAATAATACTCCCCATTCCCCAATGCAAATATCCCCATCACTGCACCTACCAACTGAAAGAGTGCGGCACCAGGGGCGTGGGTTACTTCGAGTTTCACTGCTGAGGAAATATACTCCCCACAGTCCCAAAAGCTGAAATTAGGCTCTATCGTAGAGAGATAAGTAAGGAGGGAAATTCCAAAAACTACCCACCCTGTAATCGTATTCCACTTTTTGAAAGTTTGGTTATCCATAAAACAACAAAATCTTTTTTCGCCCCCAAAAGTAAGGTTTTAAAAATAAATACACCGTAGCCGGTGGGGCACACTTAGGACAAGATAACCACGCACCCATTAAGCTAACAGCCAAAAGCCAGCAGCCAAGAGCCAACTGCTATCAGCCTCTTATTATAAGCGCTTTCTATCTTGAGAAGGATAGACTATCTATCATTATAAGAATAGACATCCTATTACGCTCGTAATAGACACTCTATTACGGTAAGGATAGACACTCTATTACGCTCGTAATAGACTCCCTATTGAGGGAGGTGCTATCCTACAACAACTTGAGAGCACACCTTAGCGGGTGAGGCACTTACCACAAACTTCCCCCCCCCACAGCCTACTGCTTATTGCTTATTGCCTTTTTTATAAACCCCATTTTTATGTATTCGTAGAGGGAGTGTCGGCTAATGAGTAGGGAGACTACAGAGGAGATAATTCCTGCGAGCATCAGATGGAAGATGAGGGAATGCCTGTCGGTCATCTCCAATACGATAATGGCAGAGGTAAAGGGTGCACGGGTAATCCCCGTGAGGAAAGCGACCATCCCAGAGAGTATCACCACATTGGTTTCGGCAGGAGAGAGGTGGATAAGGTCAGAGAATACCGCACCTATGCTTGCACCGATACTGAGGGCAGGAGCAAATATCCCCCCTGCAGCACCAGAAGTGAAGGAAAGAGCACAGCCTATCATTCGTATAAAAGGGGTGTACCAGGCTTTTTGTTTCTGTTCGGAGAAGAGAACATCTTCTATCAGACCTTTACCCGAGCCTAATATATCTGAGCTGAGAAAATAAGATATAGAGGCAATCACAAGAGCAGAAAGGATGAGAAAGAGGATGTTTGAGCGGGTGCTTTTAAGTTTGTCTTCTTTCCATCGGCTGAGTTTGAGGATGTAGATAGAGAACTGGCTGGCGAGGAGCCCTGAAATCCCAGAAACGAGAATGACAGGTAGCATTACGAAAAGGGTAATGTTTTGCGTCTTAGGATAGCCGAGGTAGAGATAGCTCCCTGCGAGGGTTTGAGAGGTGAGCCCAGCAATGATTACCGCTGTGAAGAGAGCGGTTTTAAAGTACTTAATATGGGTTTTGGCAAGCTCTTCAATAGCGAAGACGATTCCTCCCAAGGGTGTATTAAACGCTGCGGATAGCCCTGCGGCAGCACCCGTCATAATCATATTTCTTTCAGAGATTTTTACCCACCATTTGGGCAAGTATTTATTAATAGTGGTGAATACGGAGCCTGCAATCTGAATGGTAGGACCTTCACGCCCAACGATACCTCCACCCATTACCATTAGCATAGACGAGAGGATTTTAATGATGAGAACTTTGATGTTGAGCAGTCGGTGTACCTTTTTACCATTGGCAGGTGTGGCGAGGTCTATGGATGCCATTACCTGCGGAATGCCACTGCCTTTTGCATAGGGAGAGAAGCGCTTAATGAGCCACCACGAGGCAACGAAGCACACGGGCGTAAGGATAAATATCAGGAGGGGATGAATGCCGAGAATCATTTTTAGAAAATCCTCTGCCCAATGGAATGCTTTTGCATAGAATACCGCTAAAATCCCTGTGATGACTGAGCCTACCCAGAAAGGTATTGCCTGTAGTACAGATTTCTTTAGCTTGTCGTTATAGTTTCTGTCAAAGTAATATTTGAGTTTTGCCCTTATGCGCTCTGCCCATTTTTTCATTCTGCAAAAATAATAAAGCCATTGAGAATAATCACCAAATACCCACCCTAAACCCAAAGGAAGTTTAAGGTATTTTGTATTTTCGCGATTCATTAATAATAATCAGGTCAGATGAACTATATTTCGGCAGAGCATTTATCAAAATCCTATGGTGTAAAGACCTTATTTAAAGACATCAGTTTTCATATCAATGAAGGGGATAAAATAGCTATTGTAGCGAAGAATGGAAGTGGGAAATCTACTCTGCTCAAAATTTTAATGGGTAAAGAAATTGCCGATGAGGGTGAGGTGAGCATTAATAAGGATATTCAAGTGGTGTTGTTTGACCAAGAAATTAGCTTTGACCCCAGCTTAAGCGTAGAGGAGTTTATGATGAGTTTAGACTCCCCACCTATTGCAGCACTTAGGAATTATCATCGAGCATTGGCGTCTAACAGTCCCCGAGAGATGGAGCTCGCCCTTGCGGAAATGGAAAGCCAAAAGGCGTGGGACTTGGAAAATGAGATGAAGCAAATACTCTCTCAGCTCAAAATAACCGAGCTCTCAACAAAGATGGGGCAGCTCTCTGGTGGGCAGGTCAAGAGGGTCGCGCTGGCAAAGCTCCTTACGGAGACTCGAGCGGAGCACAGGCACACTTTACTTATTATGGATGAGCCGACCAACCACCTGGATGTAGAGATGGTAGAGTGGCTGGAGAACTATCTGAACAAGGCAAAACTTACTTTACTGCTGGTGACCCACGACCGATATTTCCTCGATTCAGTCTGTGATATTATCTGGGAGATGGAGGATTACACCCTCTACACTCACCAAGGGAGTTATGCCACCTACCTTGAAAATAAAATGATTCGTGAGGATAACCTCAATGCTACTATTGATAAAGCCAATAACCTCTACCGTAAGGAGCTGGAGTGGATGAGGAGGCAGCCAAAAGCACGGACGACCAAGTCTAAAAGCCGTATAGATGCCTTTTACGAAACCGAGAAAGTGGCGAAGACCAATACTAAGAAACAATCTCTGGAGCTGGACTTTGAGATGAAGAGATTAGGCAAAAAGATTCTGGAGCTCAAGCATATTGATAAGAGCTTCGGAGATAATGTTCTGCTTAAGGACTTCTCTTATCAGTTCCAACGGGGCGAGAAGGTAGGTATTGTCGGTAAGAACGGAGCGGGAAAATCCACCCTGCTCAATATTATTCAAGGACTGGAGCCTTATGACAGGGGAGAGATAGAAACAGGCGAAACCATTAGATTCGGCTATTTTTCCCAAAAGGGACTTTCATATAATGAAGATGAGCGGGTGATAGATTTCATCCGAAATATCTCTGAAAACTTTCCTTTGGCAAATGGGAAAACCATCTCTGCATCGCAGTTTTTAAGGCTTTTCCTCTTTGATGACTATACTCAGTATTCGCCCATCGTCAAGCTCTCGGGAGGGGAGAAGCGCAGGCTACACCTGATGTTTGTACTCTACCAAAACCCGAATTTCCTCATCTTTGATGAGCCTACGAACGATTTGGATCTCCCAACACTCACCGTGCTGGAGAATTTTCTTATCAACTTTCAGGGTTGCCTCATCATAGTCTCTCACGACCGCTATTTTATGGACAGGATTGTAGACCGCATACTGGCATTTGAGGGTGAGGGTAAAGTGAAAAATTTTACAGGGAACTTCTCCCAATACAGAGAGATGAAGGCACAGACTAAGCCCAAAGCAGAGCCACAGACCGAGCGCAAAACTCCTGATGAAAGAAAGCCCGAACCTCAGATATCTGCCGTAAAAAGAAAGCTCTCCTTTAAAGAACAGCGAGAGCTGGAACAGATAGAAAAGGACATTCCCGAGCTCGAAAAGCAGAGAGACCTTATCCTCCAGCAGCTAAATAATGAGACCGATTATACTAAAATATCAGTGCTCTCTGCCGATTTAGAAGCGGTATCTGAGAAATTAGAAACGGCAGAAATGCGGTGGTTAGAATTGCAGGAATAAGACGAATAAAGAATAAAAGATTACCACCCATCAGTCGATGATTTTTCTTTATGCCAATAGGAAAAAAATAGCATCAGTATCCAATCGAAAAAACATAGTGATGAAAAAAAATTTCATCACTATGAAATTAGGAAAACATAGTGATGAAATTCCAAAAACATAGTGATGAAAAAAAAAATCATCACTATGAAATTTTTTTTACATAAAAAAGAAAGATTTTTTCTAAAAGTAGGGGAGGGGAGAGGCTCTACTTTGCCCCTTTTTTCGTCTCTGGTAAAGCCCTTGAGGATTGGGTGTGAAAAAGAAAAATCCTCCCTGCTGAGGAGGGAGGAAATAGGGGTGATTTTATATTATAAATCCTTTTTGTTAAACTTAATCAAGCTGAGAAAGAGAGGGATGGCTATCCACACGCAGAGGATAAGCAGCGAGACTCCCATACCGCCTCCGCTACCGAAAATCTCCTTGAATATCGCCCCTGTTGCCCCGAGCATTGCAGCTACATCTAACTGCAAAAGCACAAAAATACGGGAAAGACCTATTGGATTGAGCGCTGTGAGAGTTGCCATTGTACCTTCGATAGGATAATCTGACAGCTGGAAAATGAGAAGAAGCAAGATGCTATCATATACCAAACTGAAAAATATCCATATAAAAATAGAAAGCCCAATACCCTTTGCTCGGTCTTTTGCGGAGATGGACATCAGCATAGCGAAAGCAGTGAAGATGACCGATAGGAAGCAGCCCGAAATAATGAGCGAGAAGCCCGTTTCCAATGATGAATAAAGGAAAATAGGCAATGCACAACCGATGAGGAATGCCGCGATAAGCGCTGTAGAAATTCCAATAAAAATTCCGAGCCAGATGCGAGTTCGTGCGACAGGCTGGCTTAGGAGCAGCTCGATGAACTGGCTACTGTTATACACATAAATCGTAGAAAAAATAACACTTACCAGTGGTACCAGCAAAATGACTACATTGAGAAGGCTGGCTGTAGCTTTGGAAGAGTTTTCTTCCAAACCGAGAAGCGCCCACGAGATGAGGAACAAAATGGCAGTATATACCAGTACGATTTTATTTTTTAGGATATCAAAAATGATAAATTTAGCTGTATTATTCATCTTTCATCTGTTTTAGGATACTCACAATAGCGTCGGAAATCTTTTCTTTACCTGTGGTTTGTTGCAATTCTTCCACTGGTTGATGCACGAGGATGCGTCCCTCATTCATAAAAACAATCTGCGTAATAATCTCATCGAGCTCACTTAAGAGGTGGGAGGTAATTATAATCAGTTTGCCCTTATCTTTTTCTTTGATGATTTTGTTCTTTAAAATCTCAGAGGCAAGAGGGTCTAAACCAGCTGTAGGCTCATCGAGAATAATGATTTTGGGGTTAAACATAAACGCAAGTACTGCACTTACTTTCTGAGTGGTACCACCGGAGAGGGTACTCATTTTCTTATGATACATTTTTTCCAGCTCGAAAGCCTCCAGAAGCTCGGTGTCTATCTGGTCTTTTGGATACTTCCTAATGTCTTGTATCATCTTGATGGTCTGCCCAATCGTCATATTTTCAGGGTATCTTCCTATTTGTGGCATATACCCGATGTGCTCGCGGTACTGGAAATCATCCCGTACATTTTTTCCATCTACTACAATACTGCCTTTTTCTATTACATTAAGCCCCAGTATACTCTTGATGAGGGTAGTTTTACCACAGCCATTGGGACCGATGAGAGCAATGGATTGGCCTTCGCTGAAATTCAGGTTAATATCGTTCAAAGCACGAAACTTCCCAAAATTTTTTATTAAGTTTTTTATCTGAATCATATTTGTCAATCTTCGTTTTTATACACTGAATAAAGGGATGTTTTCCTTTGGTTTTATTTTCTTGTATTTTTCTTCATCATTGGTTCTTTATCTACGAAATTCTCCGGCGTAAGGCTTGGAACTATTTTTTCGGTCTTTTCCAGCAGGTCTACAAAGAAGGTTTTGTAGAGTAGCATTACTGAGGGGTTCTTTTCCGTAAGTACGGAGTAGAGGCTTAGAGGGTAGAAAGGTACATCTCCTATGCCGTCTTTATTGAGGTCGTAGCCTTCGTATTTATCCCAGTAATTGTACTTAAATTCATTCATCATTGTACTGCCATTGGTACTGATATCAAAGGTATTATTGATGAAATTGTTATAAAAGAGCTTGCTGTCTCTACTGTTAGCATTAATCTTAAGCCCCCAGCCGTTGTTTACAAAGGTATTTCGTTCTATTTCCATCTCCGTAGCACCGTCTACCAATACTGCGGTGGTATTACTTCTGAAGATGTTATTTTTTATTTTGCTGTACTGTATTTCTTTTAATAGCAGTCCGTATGCGGCATCTCCCCAGTTGTCCTCAAAGATATTGTATTCCATATCTACATTTTTAGTGTACATAACGGCTACGCCAGCAGAGTTGTTTTTGAAGGTATTGCCTTTATAAACATTGTTGTGGGAGAACATAAAGTGGAGCCCATAGCGCATATTCTTATAAGAGTAATTCTTATAGATGAATGAAGAGCGCACCCGTTCTAAATAGATACCGTCTTTGTAGCCAGAGATATAGTTATTCTTGATCCAAATCTCATCGCATTGCCAAGCGTGGATACCGTTGCCACTCTGCTCTTGGTTGGTCGTTCTATTAGAAATAAAGCGGTTGTTTTTTATCAAACATCTGAAGCCTCTTTGGATATAAACTCCGAAATAATTATTCTGGAAGATATTGTCTTGAATGGTGGTAAACTTACTGTCGTATAACCTTATAGCACCGATGTTTTTAAACTCATTCTTCCCTGAGTTGATAAGTTTAAACCCTTTGAGAATAATATGATTCGCTCGGAAGGACATAATCTCGTATTTCATTTCGCCATCGAGCACAGGCCTCCCCTCGCCAATAAAGGTTAATGACTTTGTTACATTGATATTCCCTTCCTTATAATGCCCTTTTTTTACCAATATAGTGTCTCCGTTTTTAGCGGCTTCCATAGCTTTTTTAATGGTTTTGTATTCTTCGTTTGCACCGACTTTATATACTTTGGCAAAAGCAGAACTGAAAAATAAAAGCAAGAGGATTGAAAATAATAATCTCATTCGTATTAGATTAAAATGATGATAGGTCTGTACTATAAAAAATATTGCAGCCAACTGATGCCAACTGCGATATTCATTTCGAAATCAATATTTTAATGATTTCGTTTAGTGATTGTGCATACTGTGAGGGTTTTCTTCCCCTCCTTCATTGTGATGGTGATCCTCAGTAGAAGACTGCTGAGGTTCTGAACTTGCACCGAGTTTTTCTGCAAATTTTGTAGCCTTAGTCTTGTCTAAGAAAGCGGCTCTATTGCCTCCCATAGGGCTTCTAAGTTCTCCGCCATATATAAATGTTGCTTTTTCTACTGGGATAAGCTCGTGGCTCTCAAAGTCTGAAACATAATGTTTGGAGTCTTTGGTTTTATCAGAATGTTCTTCATTATAACCTTCCAAGCAGGTAATGTCGTCAAACTTATACACTCGCCCTTTAGATGTAATAAGCTCAGCACCGTATTTATTATCAGTAATGGTCATCTGGCAGTGGTCGCACTGATCTTTTCCATAATTGATAGGCTGTGGCTCATTATTAGACTGGCAAGCTGTGAAAGCGATTGCAACAATAGAAAAAGCAACTTTATTATATAACTTCATAATTCAAGTGTTTAGGAGACAAATATACTTAAATTTTGATATTGAGCAATATCTAAGGCTGTTTTAGGATTCTTTTTTTGCGCTTTTAAACTCTTTTACTGATATCAGAAAAAGTAAAACTCCTACTGCAAACATAATAGAACCTCCTAAATGTGGCCAGGATGCTGCTTTAAAATTAAGTAAATCTTTCGGTCCAATGAGTGGTGGCTGGTAGCTCATACCAGGGATTTTAATAGCGGCATCATCGGCTAAGGTATGTCCATAGTCATACTCCCAATACCAGAAGTCAGTCATAAAACCGATACCGAATAAAAGGAACAGAATCATAACAAAATACAGAAAACTTCTTTTCTTGATGAATGCTGCGAGAATACAAAGAATGCCATAAAAAGCAAGAATATAATTCATATAAGTAAATTCCCAGAAATCGCTGGCATTAATCTTTTTCATCCCGATATAGTGGTTTAGAGGATTAATTTTATCCAAATCTCCTGTTATTTGATCAGAGTAGAGATACATATTCAAGCCTTCTGGATATTGTGGTGCCCATAAATAGATCCACCATATAGGAACAAACATACAAACGAAAAGACCGATACCACTAAGGATAAGGATTGTTTTGGACAACCCACTAATTGTATTAGATTTCATTATACTTTTTTATTTAAAAAGGGCGGTTGTACCCGCCCTTTAGATGATTAATAAAAATTATTGATTCATCGGTTAGAGCTTTTATTACTTTTACCGGATTTTCAAAGTTTAGTTTTTATTATTTAAACTCCACTTAAGTTCTGGATTGCTTCCCGCAGGAGATACTCTGATGTAACCTTGCATCTCTTGGTGAAGAGCAGAACAGAAGTCTGTACAATACATAGGGAATATACCTACTCTTTCAGGGTTCCACTTGTAAGTAACTGTCTCACCTGGCATAATAAGAAGCTCAGCTTGGTTTCTCGCTCCTTTAATAGCGAATCCGTGAGGGATATCCCAGTCTTGCTCGATATTGGTTACGTGGAAGAATACTTCATCACCTACTTTAATTCCTTCAATATTGTCTGGAGCTAAGTGGGAACGAACAGTTGTTAAGTATACATGTACTTTATTGCCTTCTCTTACTACTTTAGTGTCTTTCTCACCTCTTGCTACATAAGGGTGGTTGTTCTTAGCAATGTCATAGAACTTAGGCTGATCTTTCTTGATAAGATCTGCTGGTGCAGCTTGTGCATAGTGAGGCTCACCGAAAGTAGGGAAGTCTAATAATAACTGCATTTTATCGCCAGAGATATCAAATAATTGTGCTGATTGAGTAAGCTCTGGACCTGTTGGCAGATATCTGTCTTTTGTAATTTTGTTGTATGCTACTAAGTATTTACCGATTGGTTTAGCAGTATCACCCATAATAGTCATTAAGTGACCAGTAGCATAGTAAGTAGGTTGTCTGTCTAATACTTTAAGGTCTTTGATGTTCCATTTTACAACTTCTGAAGAAAGGAACATAGAAGTATAAGCATTACCGTGTGCATCAAACTCAGTGTGAAGAGGACCAAGACCTGGTTTCTCTACTTCACCGTGAAGTACAGATTCGTATTTCAATACTGGAACACCATCATAATCTCCGATAACATCATTCTTCTCAATAGCTTTTTGAATTTTTGTAAAGCTGAATACTGGGATAAGAGCAGCAAGTTTACCAGAACCGATGATGTACTCTCCTGTAGGGTCTACATCACATCCGTGTGGAGATTTAGGGCAAGGCATAAAGTAGATGCTTCCTTTTAGATCTTCGATAGAAAGCATAGTAACTTCTTCTCTAATCTCAGATTTTCCAGTATGAGTTTCTTCATCCCATACATTGTGTGCATATTTTGTTTTAACTTTTCTTCCTTTTCCTGCTTTAGCAAGTTCAGCCGCTTTTTTCCAGTTGATTGCCATTAAGAAGTCTTTATCGTTCTGAGAAGCATTTACTTCAAGAAGGGTATTTGCTTTTTCAGAGTTGTAGCAAGAGAAGAAGAACCAGTCTTTAGAAGGACCTTTACCTGCGTGAGAAAGGTCAAAGTCAATACCAGGAAGTTGGATTTGGAAATCAATATCCATAGCTCCTGTTTTAGGGTCTACTCCGATGAAAGAGATAGCACCTTTAAAGTTTTGTCTGTAGCTATCCAATGGGATATCTCCGTTTTCATCATCAAATGGTATGGAGAAACGGGTACCTGCTACCACATACTCAGTGTTTCCAGTGATGAATGGAGAAGAGTGGTTACCCGCAGAGTTTGGAAGTTCAATAATCTCAGCAGTTTTAAATGTTTTAAGGTCTACCCTTGCCACACGAGGAGTGTTATTTTCGTTACAGAAAATCCATCTTCCATCTACTTCACTGTTGGTTTGTGAAAGTTCTACGTGGTGAAGGTCTCCCCAAGGAATAAAGCCGTGAGAAGTTTCAAGCATTGGTTTAGTTTCTTCACTATAACCATATCCATTTTCTGGATTTTGGGAAAACACAGGAACTACTTTTAGAAGTCTTCCACTTGGTAACCCATAAATGTTCAATTGTCCGTTAAAACCACCAGACACGAAGTTATAGAACTCATCGTGCTCACCTGGTTTTACATAGACTCTCTCTGCAGCGTCTCCGCTTACAGCATCTCCTGTTCCTTTCGGCTTACAGCCTGTTAAAAGGAAACCTGTCGCTAGGGCAGCCAACCCTAATTGCTTACATAGGTTTTTCATAAAACAAGTATTAAATGTTAATTAAAATTTTATTCAATTTTTTGACGATGGTAGTAAATAAGGGATACCGTATAACAACTTTTTTGTTTAGTACTATATTATAAAGGTATCCCTACTTTTTAGTTTAAAGATGATTATTATTTTTTACCATCAATTTCCCTCATATACATATAGATTGCCTTAGCTTCATCTTCTGTAAGATTTTGATTTGGCATCGGAGTGAGGTACTCTTCAAATAATGCTTTAGCCTGAGGGTCATTCTCTATCATTGGTTGAGGGTCAGAGATAAAGTTGAGAATCCAAGCAGCCGTTCTTCTATCGGTTACGCCTTTCCAGCCTGGTCCTACTTTCCTTACATCATCATAGTTGTGGCAAGAGGTACATTTTACTTCTGCAATTTCCTTTCCGTGTGCAGCTACAGCAGCATCAAAATCGCCTGCTGTGAAGTTTTCAGAGGTATACTTGCCAATACCATCTTTGGAAGCCTCTCCAGAAGCACCTCCTGCTTCGGTAGCAGTTGCATCTGCAGATTCTTCTCCACTTTTCTTGTCGTCACCACAAGAGATTGCCATTACAGCAACCATAGCCATCGCTAAAAATTTTAGTTTTTTCATTCTTTTTTAATTACAATTACGGGGTCAAAATTAACACTTTTTAGTATTCGTGCAAATGTTTTATTCTCGTAATATCTGTTTGGGTAATTTGTTTTATTTATATTGATTTGCTGGATTTTTTAAAATATTTAGCAAATATTTACCTGATTTATTGAAAGAAATTTTCATAAAAGATGTTTTAGTCTTTTAATGATTAATAGTATAGCGATGGATATATTGACAAAAATCATATCAATACTCTATATATGAAGTTTTTCTAAATAAAGGCTGTTAAGCATGATTGTAGAACACTTGTTTTACGATGAAAAGAGTAGTCAAAATGATTTCTTATAAAATAAATATAGCTTTAATCTATTGAAAATATTTTTAGTTCATTGACTTTCTCTATACATTTGCACCAATAAAAAATCGAACAAATGAAAAATTCAGTAATAATCGGGCTAAAAGAAGCCGATTGCGTAAAAATCACAGAAAAACTTCAAGTATTATTAGCAAACTACTCTGTATTTTATCAGAATACGAGAGGGGCACATTGGAATATAAAAGGAGACCAGTTCTTCACGCTTCATCCAAAATTTGAGGAGTTGTATGACAACCTTGTTCTTAAAATTGATGAAATCGCGGAGAGAATCCTTACCCTTGGCGGTACTCCGAATCATAATTATTCCGATTATCTCAAGCTCTCTACCATAAAAGAAAGCACAGAAGTAAGCGATGCTACTAAATGCGTACAAAACATCATCGATGCGTTTCAGGTGTTGCTAGGGCTTCAGAGAGACTTGCTTGACATTGCTGGTGAAGCTGGAGACGAAGGTACAAACTCCCTGATGAGCGACTATGTTACCGAACAAGAAAAAGAAGTATGGATGTATAACTCTTATTTAGGAAAATAACTTTTTTCATTGCTTAAAATATATTTAATTTAAGAAGTCGTCTTCACAATTGTGGAGACGATTTTTTATCTCGCTGCATACCGCTTACGGCTGAAAGTCTGCCACAGCTTGCCCCACAAAATACAGTGCCTTATTTTTGCGCCGTAATACGATAAAGATGAAGAAAACGATAATCATTACAGGGAGCTCATCGGGGATAGGATATTCTCTTGCGGAGTTTTTTGGCAAGAAGGGCTATTCGGTTTATGGGTTTAGCAGGAAGGAGGTGAGGTCGGCATATTTCACTACAATCCCAACCGATATTACCGATAATGAGCAGGTGAAAGCCTCAGTTGCAAAAGTTATAGAGCGCGAAGGCAGAATAGACATCCTTATAAATAATGCAGGAATGGGGATGGTAGGTGCGGTAGAGGATGCTACGAAGGACGAGATAAGCCGGCTTTTTCATCTCAACCTCATCGGGGCGGTGCAGATGATTTCTGCCGTGATGCCCTCGATGAGGGCGCAAAGGAGCGGGCAAATCATCAATATTTCAAGTATAGGTTCTGAGATGGGGCTGCCGTTTCGTGGGTTTTATTCCGCTTCTAAATCGGCATTGGATAAGGTAACCGAAGCCCTCCGCTATGAGGTAGCGCCTTGGGGCGTGCAGGTTTGCGCCCTCCATCTTGGGGACATAAAAACGAATATCGCAGACCATAGGATTAGAACATCGGTTTCGGTGCCGTATGAGAGCGTATTTTCTAAGGTCTATCCGCTGATGAACGCCGATGTAGATAAGGGCATAGCCCCAGAAGCGGTTGCCATTTATACCGAAAAGCTCCTTGCAAAGCGCAGGTGGAGGTCACATTATTACTTCGGGAAAATCGGTCAGAAAATCGGTGTGCCATTAAAGTGGCTCCTCCCTCAAAACCTCTACGAGTGGCTGATGAAAAAGTACAGCGGCTTATCATCTCATTAAAAAATTATGGCAAACTTCCTCAAAATCCTCCTTATTTTAATCTCTGTGCAAGCCTTTTCTCAGGGCAGGGGCTTTGTGCTGGTCGATCACCAAAGCAAAGCGGAATACAGTAGGAAAGACTCAATCTCTGCGGTGAAGTTTCTCGATTCTTTGGTGGAGAACAATTATTACTTTACTAAGATTGTAAAAACGGAGGATTTGGGAGGCAAAATCCGAATAACCTTTGATAAGGGGAGGAATTTCAATCGTGCGCTGGTAAGGTATGATGCCGTTTTAGCAAAGGAGATGGGGGGGGCTCAGCCGTTTTTTACCAACAATCTGGACTCTCTTCGGGCGAGTATTCATAAGGCGTATGCCGAGAAAGGTTTCGCTTTTAGCCGAGTGAAAACCCAATATCTCGGCATAAAAAACGATCTTCCGCAGGTTGAGATTTCGGTATTGAAGAACCAGCAGAGGCGCATCACAGGCATTGTTTTGAGGTCGCATACCCAAGTGCCCCGCAGGTTTGTGAGAAACATAGAAAAAGACTTTGTGGGCAAGGTGTATAGCGAAGGTGCGCTCTCCGAGCTCTATCGCAGCTTGCAAAATCATCGTTTTCTCAGCTTGGAAAAACCTCCGCAGACCCTCTTTACAAAGGATTCTACGCAGATTTTCCTCTTCTTCCAAAAGAAAAAAACCAATACTTTTGATGGCATCATCGGTTTTGGGAATGATAAAACCGAGAAATTCACCTTTAATGGGAGCTTAAACCTCGCTTTTCGGAATATGTTCAACGGCTTTGAAGACATCAGCCTCTACTGGCAGAGGAACCCCGATAGGGGGCAGACCTTTGACCTGAAAACAAGGATTCCCTACCTCTTTACAACCAATATAGGGCTGGATGCCCAGCTCAATATCTATAAACAGGATTCTACTTTTGCTACCGTAAAGGCGCAGCCCAGCCTGTTTTATAACCTCTCCGAGCGCCAGAAAATCGGGCTTAGGGCGAGTTTTGAAGTCTCCACTGTGCTCGATAGCCTCTACACCTCGGCGAAGGACTTCTCCCGCTCGGGCATCGGTCTGTGGTACGAGTACCAGCAGCCCACCGAGGTAGAGCTCTTTCTCTACGGCTCAAAAATCCGTGCGGAGGGCGATTATTTAAAGACCCTTTATCCGAAAGACGGCAGTGCCGCCCTCCTCCGATATACGCTCTATGCGGAGAAAAATTTCCACCTCTCGGGCAGGCATTACCTCAATCTAAAAGGCGAGTCGGCAATGCTCAGCACCCCCCTCCCGCTTTCGGTGAATGAGCTGCTGAGAACGGGCGGCTGGAACAGCTTTCGGGGCTTTAATGAAAACGCCCTTATTTCCGATTTCTATGCCTATACAGGCGCCGAGTACCGCTACCTCGCCAGCGATACCGCCTTCTTCGATGTCTTTGCACAATACGGCTTGCTGAGAAACAAAACCCTCGGCATCCGCCCGAAATTCTATAGCGTAGGCTTGGGCTTTAATTTCTCCCTGCCGATGGGATTAATAACTTTTCAGGTCTCTAATGGTGCGCAATCTGGCGAGCCCTTCCGCTTCAAAGAAACCAAAATCCACTGGGGAATTTTATCTAAATTCTAACACAGCTTCCAGCTGAGGGACTTAGCCACTCGCGTGGAAAGCACTGAGCTATTAGCCAAAAGCCAGAAGCTAAAAGCAAGTTAAGGCAGCTTTTTTTTATGGTTAATCAGATATAAATCTGCGAGGATAAAGGCGGTGAGGGCTTCTACTATTGGAATAGCGCGGGGAACTACACAAGGGTCGTGGCGGCCTTTACCTTCAAGGATGATGGGTTCGCCGTTTCTGGTAAAGCTCTCCTGTGGCTGGAGAAGGGTGGCAACGGGCTTAAATGCCAATCGGAAGTAGATATCCATACCGTTGGAAATCCCGCCCTGTATCCCGCCAGAGTGGTTGGTCTGGGTTGAGAAATCAGCATTGAAGAGGTCGTTGTGCTCCTTACCCGTCATTTTTGAGCCTTCAAAACCGCTTCCGTACTCAAAGCCTTTGCAGGCATTGATGGAGAGCATTGCTTTTGCCAGCTCGGCTTGTAGCTTGCTAAATACAGGCTCGCCCAGCCCCACAGGTGCATTCCTGACAACGCAGGTAACGGTGCCTCCTATGGTATTGCCTTGCTTTTTCACTTCTTTTATCCGCTCGATCATCTTTTGGGCAGTGGCTTCATCTGGGCATCGTACGATATTGCTTTCGGTTTGGGATAAATCCAAGTCGTAGTAAGGCGTGCTACAATTAATCTCACCGATGGAGGAGGTATAAGCCTGAATTTGAATATTGGGAAGGAGCTGCTTTGCAAGGGCACCCGCTACCACCCAGTTGAGGGTCTCGCGAGCGGAGGCTCTGCCCCCTCCTCTGTAATCCCTAATACCGAATTTCTGCTCATAGGTATAGTCGGCGTGGCTTGGGCGATAGGCTTGGGCAATATGGTCATAGTCCTTGCTTCGCTGGTTTTCATTTTCTATGATGAAGCCTATGGGAGTGCCCGTAGTTTTCCCCTCGAAAATACCTGAGAGGAATTGTACGGTATCGCTTTCTTTTCGTTGAGTAACGATGCTGGACTGCCCGGGTTTCCTTCGGTTGAGCTCGTGTTGTATGGCTTTGAAATCTACCTCCAAGCCCGCAGGAAAATGGGTAATAATGCCTCCGTAGGCTGCTCCGTGGCTCTCGCCAAAACTGCTAAGGCTAAGGAAATTTCCTAAATTATTCATAATTCAAAGATGATTAAAGGTGATACATTATATATAAGGCATGGAAGCTATTCCGAGAAGAATTTTAAGCCGGCAATAGAGCCAATAAGCGTAGAGACGAAGAATAATCGCCAGAAAGTAGCAGGCTCTCTGAAGATAAAAATCCCAACCAGTACTCCACCCACAGCACCAATACCCGTCCAAATAGCGTATGCAGAGCCTATGGGTAGCGCCCCAATACCAGAAACAGCTCTAAACATCAGATACATAGAGATAGCCAAACACGCGAGGAAGCCCATCCACCAATAGAGGCTCTCCCTGCCTGTGCTCTCCTGTGCCTTGCCGAGGCAGAGGGTAAAACCTGTTTCAAAAAGTCCCGCTATAATGATATAAAGCCAATTCATCGTTTATTCTTTCTCAGTTGTATTTAATGCCTGCAAAAATATCCAATTTTGGAGAAATAATTTTTTAATTGAGTTTTCCACATAGAAATCTTTGTATTGATAAACTTTGAGGGGGCGTTTATCATACTTATCCACATTCTCATTGAGGGTTTATGTTTCCGAGATTATCAAACAAAAATTATCTTTGCCGTATGGTTCAGAAAGAAGAAATAAAACCCCTTAGCAGTAGGGATTATACTCAGGAATTATCACTCGCACAAGGTAAAATACCGCCCAATGCCGTAGATGTAGAGCGATTGGTTCTCGGTGCCTTTCTGGTCGATAGAAAGGGGATAGATGAGTCTATAGACCTTATCACTCCTGAGGTTTTCTATGACCCAAGGCATCAGATTATATTTTCTGCCATTACAAAGCTCTATCATAATACTCAGCCTGTGGATCTGATGACCGTAATCCAAGAGCTGAAAAAGGAAGAGAAACTCAATATCGCAGGGGGCGATCAGTATATTATAGAGCTTACACTTTCGGTTTCTTCTGCTGCCAATATAGAATATTATGTGCGCATTATCCTCGAGAAATTCATTCTGAGGAGCCTTATCAATATCTCAGCAAATGTGATAGACAGCTCGTATAAAGAGAGTACAGATGTCTTGGAGCTCCTCGACAAAGCGGAGCAATCTTTCTTTGACATTACCAATGGAACCATAAAAAAAGGTTTTGATACCGCAAATTCCTTAGTGAGACAGGCGATAGACAGTATCGTGGCGCTCAAAGATAAGCAAGGGCTTTCGGGAATTCCTTCAGGATTTAAGGATTTGGATAGAGAGACAGGAGGCTGGCAGAATTCTGACCTTATCATCATTGCTGCTCGTCCAGCAATGGGTAAGACCGCCTTTATCCTCTCTATGGCGAGGAATATCGTGGTGGAGCACAAGATTCCATTGGCATTATTCTCTCTTGAAATGGCTTCGGTACAGCTCATCACAAGGATGATAGCTTCTGAGACTAAAATTTCATCTGAAAAACTGAGAAAAGGAACCCTCACCGATGAAGAGTGGGAAAGGCTCTTTACCAATGTATCAGAGCTGGAAAACGCACCGCTCTATATAGATGAAACACCTTCGCTTTCGGTGTTTGACTTCCGTGCTAAATGCCGTAGGCTGGTAATGCAGCACGGTGTGAAAATCATTATGGTAGATTATCTCCAACTAATGACCGCTGGGAATGCAGGAAAGGGCGCAGGAAACCGCGAGCAAGAGATAGCAACCATATCCCGATCCCTTAAAGCAATTGCTAAGGAATTGAATGTTCCCGTAATTGCGCTTTCTCAGCTTTCCAGAACGGTGGAGTCCAGACCAGGTAAGCGCCCACAGCTCTCCGACCTTAGAGAATCTGGTGCTATAGAGCAGGATGCTGATATCGTTTCCTTTATCTTCCGACCAGAATACTATAAGATTACCCATTGGGATAATGACCCTGAAGGTGAGCAGACAGCTACTGAGAATCAAGCGGAAATTATTATTGCAAAGCACAGGAATGGAGCTACTGCAGATGTTCGTCTCTCTTTCCTTAAAAACTTCGCAAGGTTTGGGGATTTAGATGCTTTAAATGCCGAGTTTGATTATAACATCACTTCTCAATCTAATGAAAACGCTTTTGATAAGATTCGTACTACAATAGACCCTTCTGCAGCATTTGGTATGCCTTCTTCTCCTGATTATTCTGGGCTTTCCGGCTCTTCTATGAATGATGAAGATTTTGATGATATGCCATTCTAATGATTAATTAGAGAAAATGACAATTGAAATTTTTACAGATGGTGCTTGCTCTGGCAACCCTGGCAGAGGAGGATATGGTATTCTTATGCGCGTACCAGATGTGGGCTATCAAAAGACATTCTCTGAGGGGTTCAGGAAGACAACCAATAATCGTATGGAACTCTTGGCAGTTATCATTGCTCTTGAAAAAATCAATTCTGAAGGGCATACAATTCATATCTATACAGATAGTAAATATGTCTCCGATGCTATTAATTTAAAGTGGCTCTTCGGCTGGAAAAAGAAAGGCTTTACGAAAATAAAAAACCCGGACTTGTGGAAAAGGTTTTATCCGCTTTATATAAAATATAATCCCCAGTTTCATTGGGTAAAAGGGCATAATGGTCATCCAGAGAATGAGCTTGTAGACCAGCTTGCCGTAAAAGCTGCTCAGCAGGCTAATCTAAATGTAGATGTCTTTTTTGAAAATCAAAATCAGGGAGGATTATTTTAAAATCAAATCCATTCGGTGGATAGTAAGTTGAAATATTTTTCTCATTAATAAATTAAAAAATTAGTTTGCAATGAGTTTTGTTGTTTCAATAAAAATATATACTTTTGCACCTCAAAAATAAAAAGCAATTAAATGCCTACTATTCAACAATTAGTAAGAAAAGGAAGAGCCACACTTGCCAAGAAGAGCAAATCGGCTGCCCTTGATGCATGTCCACAGAGACGAGGAGTATGTACGAGAGTATATACTACTACACCTAAGAAACCGAACTCTGCACTTAGAAAAGTTGCAAGGGTAAGACTTTCTAATGGTAAAGAAGTCAACGCTTATATCCCGGGCGAAGGACATAATCTTCAAGAGCACTCGATAGTATTGGTAAGAGGCGGAAGGGTGAAAGACCTACCGGGAGTTCGTTACCACATCGTAAGAGGTGCATTAGACACCGCAGGTGTAAATGGAAGAACACAAAGAAGATCCAAGTACGGTGCTAAGAGACCAAAACCAGGTCAGGCAGCAACTAAAAAGTAATCATTAAATTGTAAGAAACGAAACAATGAGAAAGACAAAAGCTAAAAAAAGAGCGTTGTTACCGGATCCGAAATTTAATGATCAATTGGTAACAAGATTTGTAAATAACCTAATGCTTGATGGTAAAAAATCTATCGCTTTTAGAATTTTTTATGATGCATTAGATGTTGTAGAAACTAAGAAAGGAGATAACGAAAAAACATCTCTTGAAATTTGGAAAGATGCCCTTACCAATGTAATGCCTCATGTAGAAGTGCGTTCAAGAAGAGTAGGTGGAGCAAACTTCCAGATTCCTATGCCTATTAGAGCAGATAGAAAAATCTCTATGGCAATGAAATGGTTAATTAAGTATGCTAAACTAAGAAATGATAAATCAATGGCGCTTAAACTCGCTGCTGAAATTATCGCTGCTTCTAAAGAAGAAGGTGCTGCTTTCAAAAAGAAAACAGATACTCATAAAATGGCAGAAGCAAACAAAGCATTCTCACACTTTAAATTTTAATTGCTAAAATGAGTAGAGATTTAAAATACACAAGAAATATCGGTATCGCTGCACACATCGATGCTGGTAAGACTACAACTACCGAGCGTATCCTTTTCTACACGGGAAAAACCCATAAGATTGGAGAAACTCACCAGGGTACATCTCAGATGGACTGGATGGAGCAAGAAGCTGAAAGAGGTATTACCATTACTTCTGCAGCTACTACTTGTAACTGGAACTTCCCAACAGAGCAAGGTCAAAACCTTCCTGATACCAAAGGATACCACTTTAATATCATCGATACACCGGGGCACGTAGACTTTACCGTAGAGGTAAACCGTTCCCTTAGAGTATTAGATGGCTTGGTATTCCTCTTCTCCGCTGTAGATGGAGTAGAGCCTCAGTCTGAAACCAACTGGAGACTTGCGGACAACTATAAAGTTGCTCGTATGGGATTCGTTAATAAGATGGACAGACAAGGTGCCGACTTCTTAGGCGTATGCCGTCAGGTAAAAGAAATGTTAGGTTCTAATGCAGTTCCTATTGTATTACCTATCGGTTCTGAGGAAGACTTCAAAGGGGTAGTTGATTTGATTAAAAACAGAGCAATTATCTGGCACGAAGAAACTCAAGGTTCTACATTTGATATCGTTCCGATTCCAGATGATATGAAAGATGAGGTTCTTCAATTCCGTCAAAATCTCGTAGAAAATGTTGCGGAATATGACGAGTCTCTAATGGAGAAATTCTTCGAAGATCCAGATTCTATCACAGAAGAAGAGATTAACGAGGCATTGAGAAAAGCTACGATAGATATGTCTATCATCCCAATGACTTGTGGTTCTTCATTCAAAAATAAAGGGGTTCAGTTTATGCTAGATGCGGTTTGCCGTTATCTGCCTTCTCCTATGGATAAAGATGATATCAAAGGAACTGACCCTAATACAGATGCTGAAATTACAAGAAAACCAGATGTAAAAGATCCTTTCGCAGCGTTGGCATTTAAGATTGCTACTGACCCATTCGTAGGTCGTTTGGCATTCTTTAGAGCTTACTCTGGTAGGTTAGATGCTGGTTCTTATGTTCTAAACACCCGTTCTGGAAACAAAGAGAGAATCTCAAGAATCTATCAAATGCACGCGAATAAGCAAAATCCTGTTGAGTACATTGAGGCAGGAGATATCGGTGCAGCAGTAGGTTTTAAAGATATCAAAACAGGGGATACTCTCTCTGATGAGAAAAACCCTATCGTTTTAGAATCTATGATTTTCCCAGACCCAGTAATCGGTATCGCAGTTGAGCCAAAAACAAAAGCTGACCAAGATAAGCTCGGTAATGCTTTGGCAAAACTTGCAGAGGAAGACCCTACTTTCCAAGTGAAAACAGATGAGGCTTCTGGTCAAACCATCATCTCCGGTATGGGAGAGCTTCACCTTGATATCATCGTAGACCGATTGAAGAGAGAGTTTAAGGTAGAAGTAAACCAAGGTCAGCCACAGGTAGAATACAAAGAAGCTCTTACCCACACTACAAGCCACAGAGAGGTGTATAAAAAACAATCGGGTGGTAGAGGTAAGTTTGCGGACATTATCTTTGAAATCGGCCCTGCTGATGAAGGTAAAACAGGTCTCGAATTCATCAACGAAATTAAAGGTGGTAACATTCCAAAAGAATTCATCCCTTCTGTAGAAAAAGGTTTCAAAGAGGCAATGAAAAATGGTCCTTTGGCTGGATTTGAAGTTGATGCAATGAAGATTACCCTTAAAGATGGTTCCTTCCACGCGGTAGACTCTGACCAATTATCCTTCGAATTGGCTGCGAAACTCGGTTTCAAAGAAGCGGGTAGAGCTGCTAAGGCTGTGATAATGGAGCCTATTATGAAACTGGAAGTAGTTACTCCTGAGGAGTATATGGGAGACATCGTAGGAGACCTCAACAGAAGAAGAGGTACTGTAAATGGTATGGATGACAGAAATAATGCAAAAGTTATCAAAGCATTCGTCCCTCTATCCGAAATGTTTGGTTATGTAACTTCACTCAGAACCCTGTCTTCTGGTAGAGCTACATCTTCTATGGAGTTCGAGAAATACGAGCCGGCTCCGCAGAATATCGCTGAAGAAGTAATCGCAAAAGCAAGAGGTTAATTTTAAAATTAGATTAAAATGTCACAAAGAATCAGAATAAAACTTAAATCTTACGATTACAATCTGGTGGATAAATCTGCTGAAAGAATCGTAAAAACAGTAAAGGCTACTGGTGCGGTTGTAAACGGACCTATCCCATTGCCTACGCATAAGAGAATCTTCACTGTGTTGAGGTCTCCACACGTAAATAAGAAGTCAAGAGAGCAATTCCAGCTATCTGCACACAAGAGATTGATGGATATCTACTCTTCATCTTCTAAAACGGTAGATGCGTTGATGAAACTTGAACTTCCAAGCGGAGTTGATGTAGAAATCAAAGTATGATAAATTAAGATTAATCATAAAAAGTTCCCTTCCAATATTTTGGAGGGGAATTTTATTAAGTGCCCTCTATAAAAAAAAAAGTAGAGGATTTTTTCAGCAAATCGTGAAATCCACTATAATAAATAGGCAGCTATTTATATTAATAAGTAAATCCTTCAGCTGATACTAAGGTAGGGATTTAGTATCTTTGGGGGCTTAAAATTCAGAATACAATGATTTATTCACTCAGGGGTAGAGTTCAGGAACTGGCACCTACTTATACCGTAGTAGAAGTGGCAGGTGTGGGTTATTATGTAGGGATTAGTCTTCAAACCTCGCAGAGGCTCGTTTTGGGCGAGGAAACGCTGCTCTACACTCAGCAAATTTTTAGAGAAGATGCCCAGCTGCTCTATGGTTTTAGCAGTCTTTTAGAAAAAGAAATCTTTAATCTCTTAATAAGTGTGAATGGTGTGGGAGCGGTTTCGGCACTAATCCTCCTCTCGTCGCTCTCGCTGGAAGAGATTCCGAATGCAATACTCTCGGGCAATGCCGCCCTCCTCCAAAAGGTGAAAGGTATAGGTGCAAAAACCGCAGAGCGCATTATTGTAGACCTTAGAGATAAGATGCAGAAATACGCTATTTCGGGCGAAAATATTTCTCCTCATTCGTATAATAAAACCAAAGAAGAGGCGTTATCTGCATTAGAAGTTTTGGGCATACCGAAACGCAGCAGCGAGAAGATTGCCGATAAGTTTTTAAAACAAAACCCAGAGCTCTCAGTAGAAGATTTGGTAAAGCAAATTTTAAAAAGTCTTTAACTTTTTCTGATGAAAATCTTCGTGCAAGAACAATTTTAAACTCATTTTTTTTGATGAAATATAGACTTTATTATCTCGTATTATGTTTCTTTTTTGCATTTAGTACTTTAAATGCTCAAGTAAAACCCTCCGACAGTTTAGATATAAGAAAAGAGTATTCCTTGCCAGACCCTACGATTTATGAGGCGTATTATGATGTCTCTCTGGGCGTCTATCTCCTCTATCCGAAGATAGGAAATGTAGTCGTGGGAGCTCCTGTGGCGATGTCTCCTAAGGAGTACGGCAGATACATTACCACCAATCAGCTTCGGGCGTATTATCGGGAGAAGTCTAATGCGGCAAACCTCGTCCATAGAAAAGATAAAACCGATGCACAGAAGAAAGGATTGCTACTCCCCTCTCTCACCATAAAGAATAAAGTATTTGAAAGTATTTTCGGCGGAAATAAAATAGAGCTCATACCTCAAGGTTTTGCTTCATTTGATGTGGGTGCGCTTTATCAGAAGATAGATAATCCGCTTATTCTTCCTCAGAATAGGAAGAATTTCAGTTTTGATATTCAGCAGAGAATACAGCTGAGTTTGCTAGCAAAAGTAGGTGAAAACCTCCAATTGAAAGCGAATTATGATACCCAAAGCGGTTTTGCCTTTGAAAATAAAATGAACCTTACTTGGCAATCAAAAGGTACTTGGCAAGACCTCCAGCAAAAGCTCCAAAAAAAAGTACAGCAAGGTAAGGAGCTCCTCAACTCCAAAACCGTAGAAGCTCCCGTAGATGGCGGTGAGGATAGAATCATTAAAAAAGTAGAATTTGGTAATGTGAATATGCCCCTTTCTACCAGCCTTATCCGTGGTTCAGAATCTCTTTTTGGTTTGAAAACGGAGTTTCAGCTCGGTAAAACTCGAGGTACGGTAGTTCTCTCCCAACAGCAGGGAGAAGCCCGAAATGTAGTGGTACAAGGGGGTGGAGCGCTTCAAACCTTTAAACTCAATGCCTACGATTATGAGGATAATCAGCACTATTTCCTCGGGCATTACTTCCTTAATCAATATGATAATGCCCTTGCGCAGTATCCGCTCATTAATTCTAAAATTAATATTACCCGATTAGAAGTTTGGGTATTGGAGCAGGGTTCTGGTAACCTTTCTGAGCAGAAAAGCATACTCGGTATCCGAGACTTAGGCGAAGGTGCCGGCTATCCTCAGAATGACCAGAATAATCTTTACAACAGTGTAAATGCGCTTGGAGCCTCTATCAGAGATGTTTCTACAGCGTATAATACCATAAAAGGTCAGTCTTTCCCCAATGCTAATGGTACGAATGAAACCTATCAGGATGGTGAGCAGTTTGTCTTCAACCGAAGAGCAAGAAGGCTTAATTCTAATGAATACACCCTACAGCCTCAGCTCGGATATATTTCATTAAACCAAAGGTTGAGCGATAATCAGCTCCTCGCGGTATCCTACTCCTACACCCTTGCAGGAGATACACAAGTATATAAGGTAGGTGAATTTTCCGAAGAGAGCCCAGTAGTGATTACCAAGCTCTTAAAACCGAATAATGTGGTGAAAACCACTTCTCCTATGTGGGATTTGATGATGAAGAATATCTATGCTCTCAATGCAAACCAGATTTCTTCAGAAAACTTTATGCTCAATATCTACTACCGAAATCCTAAAACGGGAGGTAAGATTAATTATCTTCCAGTAAATGGGATGCAAGACCAAACCCTCTTGAAATTATTTAACTGGGATAGGCTTAACCAGAATAATGATACCCAAAATGACGGCAGTGGAGGCTTGGGAGATGGGCTCTTTGACTTTGTACAAGGGATTACCATCAGCCCAGATAACGGGAAACTTATCTTTACTAAAGCTCAGCCTTTTGGTAAGTATCTCCAAAATATACTCGGTTCTAATGACCCGCAGTATGTATTCTCTGAACTCTATACCCAACTGAAAACTGTGGTAGAAAACAACTCCAACCTTGCACAACGATATACCATTGAAGGGCGATACAAAGGAAGCCAAGGCAATGGTATCTCACTTGGGGCAATCAACATCCCACCAGGTTCAGTAAAAGTTACGGCAAATGGAGTTCAGCTTACAGAGGGGCAAGACTATACAGTAGATTATATGCTTGGGCAGGTGTATATCATTAACGAGCAAGTGAAAAACTCAGGACAAGCGCTCAACATCTCCCTTGAAAATCAATTGATATTTAATACCCAAAGACGAAGGTTCTTAGGGCTCAACCTTGAAAGGAAGTTCAATGAAAACTTAATGATAGGTGCTACTGTGGTTAATTATTCCGAAAGACCACTTACCCAGAAAGTCAACTTCGGGCAAGAAGCCGTAAATAATACGATGACGGGCTTTAATATGATGTACAATAATGAGCTGCCATTCCTTACCCGAATTACCAATAAACTCCCAATGGTAAAAACCGATGCACCGTCTAATCTCAACTTTAAAGCAGAAGCGGCATACCTTATACCTGGTCAAAACAGCGGTATAGATGGGCAAGCATATATAGATGACTTTGAGCAAACCTCCTCTAAAATCTCACTGAAAGACCCAGCCTTTTGGAGCCTTGCATCTAAGCCGGAGAATAATAAACTGCCTCCTTATAATATCAATTCTGGTCTTAATGACGATATTAAAAATGGATATGGCAGAGGGCTGCTCTCTTGGTATAATATAGACCCGAGATTCTATGGTATAGGAGGGAAAGCTCCTGCGGGTATCAATCCAGAATCTGTATCTAACCACGCTTCCAGAAGGGTGAAAATGTCCGAGCTCTTCAATAACAGAGATTATGTAGCGGGAGAGCAAACCTTTACCAATACTTTTGATATTACCTATTATCCTACCGAGAGAGGCCCTTATAACCTTAATACCAATCCAGAAGCTCCTTCCAGCCGATGGGCAGGGCTTATGCGGTCTATCTCTGTAAGTAACTTCGTAAGTGCGAATATAGAATATGTAGAGTTTTGGATGATGGATCCTTATGCCGATGGCAAATCTCTCGGAGCGAGTCCTAAACTGAGATTACAGCTCGGGAATGTATCCGAAGATGTTCTAAAAGACGGAAAGCTACAGTACGAAAATGGTTTGCCTACTTCTAACCAGCCTAATTCTACTTCTACGACCAATTGGGGCTCACAGCCGAATCAGTTCCCTGTGCTCTATGCCTTCTCTACCGAAGACGAGCGCAGCCAGCAGGATGTAGGTTATGATGGTCTCAATAACGAGCAGGAAGCTCAGAAGTTTGGAACGAACTTCATCAATCCTGTTACAGGGAATTTAGACCCTGCGTCTGATGACTTTGTATTTTATCTTTCAACGGCTTTCCCGCCTCCGTTTGCTAATTCCGTTATAGACAGATACCGATATTTCAGAAACCCAGAAGGCAACTCACAGGCAAACAGTTTGGAAGTGGCTACTCAGCTCCCTGATGCAGAAGATATCAACCGGGATTATAACCTCGACCAGACGGAGCTTTATAATCAGTATACCATCGACCTCGACCGCGCGAGCCTTTCCTTAAACCAGAATTTCATCGTAGATGAAAAGGAAGTAAGCGTAAGGTTTGAAAACGGGCAAACAAGTAAAAATAAATGGTATCTTTTCCGAGTTCCTGTTTCTCAATTTGATAATAATGTAGATGGCTCATCAGAAGCTATACTTAATAATGTAAGGTATGCGAGGATACTCCTCGATGGTTTTGAGGAGACTTCCACTCTTCGTTTTGGTACTTTTGATTTGGTGCGAAGCGATTGGAGAAAGTATAACAAAACCCTCGCAGTAGCAGCTAATGATGTAGAAGGAGTAGGCAACCCGAGCAATGAAAACTTCTTCGTAGGAAGTGTAAATCTCGAAGAAAATGCCAATGGAAACCCGCCTTATGTACTCCCTCCAGGTATAGAAAGGCAAGTGCTTAGTGGCAATGCCGGGGTACAAAGACAAAATGAATCTTCACTCTATCTTAAACTCAGCACACTGCCGAAGAGAGAAGCAAGAGGTGTAGTGAAGAATACTAACCTCGATATGAGGAGATATAGAAACTTAGAGCTCTTCGTACACGCAGAAGATTTGAGAAATCTAACCAATGCAGCATTAGACCCTGAGGCGAAGTTCTTCATCCGTTTCGGTAGTGATGTTACAGACAACTATTATGAATACGAGACTTCCCTTAAATATACCCCGCAGAATGCTCGCTCTCCTATGGAGATATGGCCTTCGCAGAATACCATCAATCTTGAGGTTCAGAATTTCGTAAATGCGAAGATGAAGAGAGATGCGCTCAACCAGCCTAATATAATGCAGACCCGCTACCACTATGCAGACTTTGGAGATGCCGATAAAAAGGTATTCGTAAAAGGTCGCCCAAGTTTGGGAAGCATCACGACTATTATGATTGGGGTGAGAAATACTTCTGCTACTACCGATAAAGATATGGTCGTTTGGGTAGATGAAGTAAGGCTTTCAGGTATTGAGAATAAAGGAGGCTATGCAGCAAATGCAAGCATTGACTTTAACCTTGGAGACTTTGCTATGCTCAATGCCAATGCTTCTATCTCTACCGTAGGTTTCGGAAGTATAGACCAAAAGCCCGCAGAGAGAGCCCAAACCGAGAAGCTCGCATTTGGAATTAATACAACAATAAATGCTGATAAATTCCTCCCAGAGAAAACGGGAATGAAGATTCCTGTTAATTACTCTTATTCTCAAACGATAGAAGACCCTAAATACAACCCGCTTGATAATGATGTAGAGTTTAAAAATGCACCGAATAGAGCAGAGCTTAAACAAATAGCGCGAACTTATACTCAGCAGAGAAGTATTGGTGTGGTGAATATGCGAAAGGAAAGGGTAGATTCTAAGAAGAAACCTAAGTTCTACGATGTAGAAAACCTCTCTGTAACCGCTGTGTATAATGATGATTATTCACGAGACATTTACACAAGTAGAAACTATGCTCAGTACCTAAGGGGAAGTATAGATTATAACTTCACCTTTAAACCTTGGGTGGTAAAGCCTTTCAAGAATATCGTAAGCGATACCGCTAAGGCATATAAGTATCTGAGATGGGCAAAAGAGTTTAACTTCAATCCTGTGCCTACCAGAATCTCTTTCAGAACAGAGATAGACAGGAATTATAACGAACTCCAATACCGAAATATAGAAGCTATCCTTAGTGGTAACCCAGGCTCCGAGTTTGATGTTATCCGAAACCGAAACTTCTACTTCGGCTGGCAGTATAATTTAGGCTTCAACTTTACGAAGTCCTTGAAGATGGAAATCAATTCCGCTACCAGAACCTTAAACGACCACGCGAATGTGAATGCGATGAATTCAAATTCTATATTTAATCATCCCTTCCGAGCTGGGCGCCCCGTATTGTATAACCACAGGGTACAGCTCAATTACAAATTCCCGTTTGAGTACCTTCCGTACCTTGACTTTATGAGGGCAGAGTTTGGTTATGGTGTTCAGTACAACTGGAACTCCCGCTCATCTGCCATAAGAAACTCACCAAATGGTAACCTTGGTAATATTGCTCAGAATTCAAATAATATCACGGCTACTTCTTCCGTAGATATTCCGAAGCTCTTCAGCAAGTTTAAATACTTTGCAAAGATTAATGATGTGATGACCAAGAGACGGCAGGAGATAGACTCACTGAATAATGTCTATGAACAAGCCCTCCAAAAGAAAGGGAAGAAAGCAGGCTTCAAGGCTTATAAGTTTAAGAATAAGCTCACCTCATTGCAGAGTATAGCCTATGCGCTTACCTCCTTCAAACAGCTTGATATCAATTATAATGAGACCAATGGCTCCACACTTCCAGGCTTGCTCTCTGCACCGAATTGGTACGGTTATGGGCAAACGATTGGTGGGCCTACTGTAGGTTTCCTCTTCGGTTCGCAGGCAGATGTCAGAAGAATCGCCGTACAAAATGGCTGGATTTCTGGTTCAGACTTAATGATAGACCCTTACTTGCAATCCAATACCAAGTCTCTTGATATGAACTTGCAGGTAGCTCCTATCAATGATTTGAGAATAGATATCACGGCTAATAATAAGTACAACAGAAACTATACTCAGTCGGGCTTCAACTATGTGAATACCGCTACGAATTATGTAGGGTATAGAGATGCCTTTGCTACGGAGACCATTACCCAATCTCGCTCCGCGTGGATGATTTCTACTGCATTTAAAGACCCTGATGAGGTTTATCACAGGCTTCAGGTAAATGCCAGAATACTTTCCCAGCAGCTCGGCGACCCATCTACTACCAATGCTGCAGGATTTACAGAGGGCTATAATATTACCAATGCCTATATCCTTATCCCTGCCTTCCAAGCAGCGGTAGAGGGCGGTTCTGTAAAGGCTATGAAGAGCCCTAAGAAGATGCAAATCCCACTTCCTAACTGGAAACTTACTTATTCAGGTTTAAGGAATATACCGTTCATTAACCATCAGTTTAGCAAGTTTGATATCCTGCACGGCTATACTGCAACTTATACGGGGGGAGGCATACAGTCTAGCACCGAGTATTTCAACAACAGGTTTGATGTCTCTGCACGAGATCTTAATGGCAACAGGTACAATCCGTATTCATTCAGCCAAGTGGGCTATGTAGAGAGCTTTGCTCCGCTCATTGGTGCTGATGTAACGATGAGAAATAATATGCAGTTCAGGGCTCAGCTCAATAAAGACAGAACCTACCTGCTCGGTCTGGTAAATAATACCCTTACCGAAGACCATTCCAATGAATACATCGTAGGCTTTGGCTATATCATTAAAGATTTGAAGATGAAGCTGAACTTTAAAGGAAAATCTACCACCATTAAGAGTGATTTAAACCTAAGGGGCGACCTTTCCCTAAGAAATTCTAAGACCCTTATCAGGAATATTCTCCTTAATGATTCTCAGATTACGGGTGGGCAGACGCTACTCAGTATTAAGATTTCTGCGGACTATAATATGTCTCAAAACCTTAATCTCCGCTTCTTCTACGACCAGATGCTTACCAAGTATAAAATCTCTACGGCATTCCCACTCTCTACTATTAGGGCGGGTATCTCTGCTACGCTTACTTTTGGTGGGGCAGGAGCGGGAGCGACGGACTTCTAATTCAAAATTTTACTAAATAAGTTTGAAAAGAGAGAGAGGATGCCCTCTCTCTTGGTTTATCATAAGATTATTGTGATGCGTTTTCTACCCAAAAGAGGGTGTTTTTTTAGTGGAAATTTGGTAGTTATAAAAAAGTTTCTACCTTTGTCATTCACGACTGTGGAAATAAAATAAAGTAAAAAAACACTCAAAAATTTGCATAGATGAAAAATATTTATAAACACACATCTCCTTTTAAACACAAAGAAAATAACGCTATTGGCGTTCTATGCCCATTAGTTGAGTGTTATAGACACCTGACTAATGGGTATTTTGTATTGAATATATGATAGAGCTGGTTTTAACTGAGAAGTTGAATATACTATTAGAACAAAAGAAAATAAAAAAAATACTAAATATTAACATTAAAATAAAATCGTATGAAGCAAAAATTATTTTTTGCAATGTTGCTAACAGGAGTATTAGCAAGTGCACAAACAGATTATCAAGGGAAAGTAGGAATAAACACAGAGGAACCAAAGGCTACTTTGGATTTAAATCCTTCTAAAGAGAATGCTGCGGTAAAAGCCGATGCGAGTAATGAAGGCTTACTTATCCCAAGACTGAGCAAGGAAAGATTAGCAAAAGTAGCTCCAGCCAATCTGCAAGAATCTACGCTGGTTTATGTAAATGATGTAAGCTATACAGGAGCTGAAACCACAGTGAAAAATGTAAAAAACAAAGGTTTCTATTTTTATAATGGTACGGAATGGACAGCCGTAATAGGAGCAGGAGCATCATCTGTAAAAACCCTTTATACAGACGATGGTGAAATCTCAACAGACAGAACGGTAACGATAAAAAATGCTGGAAGCCTTGTGTTTAAACGAGAGGCAGGGAATAATAATGAAGCAGTAGATGTTCAGGGAATGCTGAAAGTAACATCTATTGATATGAATTCGGATAGGAGATTAAAGAGGGAGATACAGCCCATAACCCAGCCAAATAGCTTAGCTGCGCTTCGCCCTGTGTCTTATTACTGGAATGTAGAGGGAGAGAAAAGAGGAGGAAATAAAGATTTGCAGTACGGCTTTATTGCACAGGAAATAGAGCAGGTATATCCACACTTAGTAAATACAAGCTCCGATGGTTATAAATCTGTAAACTACATACAGGTAATACCATTACTTGTAAAAGAGTTGCAAGAATCACAAGCAAAACTAAAGGACTTAGAAGGGAGATTAGAGAAACTGGAAGGGAAAGGCTCAAAGGCAAACAAAAGCAAAAAGTAGTAAGATATGAAGAAGAGATTATATATACTACTGGGCTTATTGGTCAGTGGGCTACAGTATTTAACCTTTGCCCAGTCTACACCACAGCAATCTATAACTTGTAAGTTCGGTTCTCCACAAATCACTTTAAAAGCAGGTCAATTAAAGGTAGCGACTTGGGGAGGAACATACCTTTTTGGCTGTATTCCTAATCAATTGGATCCTAGCAGTACAAATGGGCAATATGTAGCTTTAGATGAACATGCGCAGAATGTAGCCGAAGCTCCTACTGAGAATGGAAAAATAAAATATACTCCTACCCATGGAAGTGTAATTCGTTTGGAAGATCAAAATAGACCTCTTAGGAATAGAAATTTTACTCCTGTAGGTTTTCCAAATAATCCCCATTCTCATAAGGTAGGGAAGATTATCTATTACTTAAATCACTATTGGGAAGGAGTAGAAGGAAATAAATGGCATTTATTGGATAATGCAATCATATTTGAGGTGTATCCCGAAGTTCTTACATTAGATTATAACGCAGGAAGTACTACTATTAATGTTTATTCAAATGGATCTTGGACAAGTAGCGGATTGAGTATAGCGGGAGAATCATTAACTCCAAGTTCATCAAGTGTAAATGGTCATACACCCGTTACTTATAATTATCCTGAAAATAATACAGATAGAATTTCAAATAGAACTATCTATTTTAAAAGAGAAAATTTAAATTTAACAAGAACTGTAAAGGTAGTACAGAACTATAAACCAAAATATTTATACTCAAATATTTTGGATGTATATGGTAAGGAGCTGAATGGGGATGTGCCAGCAGTCTATAAAAGTAAAGTAAATCCTGGTCCAGAGCGTTTTTTTGCTTGGGTAACTTCACCTACCAAATTTAGAATGAGGATTAAGTATAATGGAGGACCTATAGGAAGCTATACCCATCCTGACCCTGTACTTGGAGATTATGATTATGAATATGATGGGAAAGGGGATATAATAGCCTACGAATATCAGCTAAAAGAAAACCTTACCAATGCAGATCGAAAAATTGATTTAGAGATTTCTTTTCAAAAAGCAAATGGGGACTGGGAGCCTTGGGAAGATGTAGGCTTAAAGAACTCTAATAATACAGCCGTAACCCAATCTCACCTGCAGCACAAGGCAAGAAGAAGATGGAGTAAAAAATATATAGGGGCTACCGAAGATGCAAAGGATGTCTCTTATGTATATCAACGACTGGATCACTATAAGAGTCTTCCTTCATCTTATTATAAAGAACAAGCAGGAACTTGGACGACAGGCTTAAAGAATGATAATCCTTTGGTTACAGGATATACGGAAGCAGGTGTAGGCAGTGGCTGGAAAGTTCCAGATGAGGAAGATCTGAAAGATCTAAAAATAGCAGGGTTTATCCCGAACAGGCCGTTTCTCTATACATATAACAGTCCTACTCGTATACCAGCAGCAGATACTAAGTATAATAATTGGGCAATTAATAGTTCTAATACTGTACTCTTAGATTCAGAAGTATTTTCTAAACAAAAATATGGTTATGGTAATGCTTTTTATCTGTATGATAAAACAGGTTCTATGGTATGGTTTCCTATAAATGGAAGAATAGAATATTATCGTCAGAGCTTTTTCAATCTTACAGAATATAGTATAGATCACAAAATAAATCTATTAGGAACTCATATATCAAATAGTTCTTCTACGACGGAAACGACACATTATGATAGATATGCAGATTATGTAACATGTCGTAGAACTGATCAAAGTGAAGCTCAGCACTATTTAAAGTATTCCGTTGATACGAGAAATTTGGGAAATAAATTTAAATTGGGTATTATTTCTACTCAAAATGGAGTAGATATAGACGACCAATATATATCAAGTTATAGTCTTACCGAAAGCTATGGAAAGAGTAGAGAATGTACTGTTACTTCTTCTTGTTACAATAATGGTCCTGTTTTTGGTCCTGCGCCTCCGGCAATTCAATGTGGGAGTTGGAAGGATTTTTATGATTATTATTCTTTTACTAAGAATTATCAATATACCTACCGCCTCACCCACGATTAATAGAGGTGTAAGGTATCAAAAAGAATATAGAACCCCTCGTACTTATGTACAGTGTGTTTTTATAGTTGTTAGTATTTTGTTATGTTTAGCTCCCCAATTGGGGAGCTAATTTTTTGAGAAAATTGAAGTTTGTTTTTTTATAGACAGATTTTCGTATAGTAGGAGTAAAATTTCCAATCATCGGTGTGGTGGGAATATTTTTCTTCTTTTTTTATAGAATTAGGGTTATAAAAATAGCAGATAGCAATTGGCTTCTGGTAGCTGGCTTTTGGCAATTGGCGGTGTGCGGTTAGTTTGTGGTAAGTGTCTGCTGTACTAAGAGCCTCATCTGCAAGGTGTGCAAGGTGTAGCTAAAAGCTAATAGCCAGAAGCCAGCCACTTCTTAAAGCCAATAGCCAGAAGCTAACAGCCAAAAGCTAACTGTGGCTTCTTGGGTGGAAGTTGAGGATGGTTGCGTGGAGCTCTTCGGTTTGGAGGTGGGTATAGATTTCGGTTGTGGTAATGCTAGAATGCCCTAGCATTTCTTGGATAAAACGGAGGTCGGCACCGTTTTGCAAAAGGTGGGTAGCAAAGGAATGCCGAAAGGTGTGCGGGGAGATTTTCTTTTGGATGTTGGCAAGCAGGGCATATTGTTTTATAAAGGTGAAAATCATCACTCGGGTGAGGGGTTTGCCCGTTCTTTCGCTCAGGAAGAGGTAGTCGGAGCAGTGGGGTGCTATTTTTATGCTTGCTCGTATGCCGTTGATGTAGTCTTTTATCAGTTGCAGGGTATAGTCGGCTATGGGTACGAGGCGCACCTTATTGCCTTTGCCATTTACTTTTATAAAGTTTTCTTTGAAATTGATATCGGAGATTTTGAGGCTTATCATCTCCGAAACCCTTAGCCCGCACCCGTACAAGACCTCTATGATGCAGTAGTTTCGCTTGCCGAGGCTTGTGGAGGTGTCTATGGCGCTGAGCAGCTGGTCTATTTCCTCTTGTGAGAGGCTGTCGGGCAGGTAAATCCCTTGTTTGGGGGAGTCGAGCAGGGCAGAGGGGTTGTCTTCGCGGATTTCATCTTCTATCAGGTACTTAAAGTAGGCTTTTATGGAGGATACCCAGCGGGCTTGTGAGCGTTCTGACCAGTCCTGCTTAGAGAAATGGTAGAGGCATTCTTGCAATTGAGGATAGGAGAGCGTCTCGGGGGTAGAGTCTGGGAGGTAGTGCTCGGCGTAGGCTTGCAGTTTTTTAAGGTCTCTCTCGTAGGCGAGCAGGGTGTTTTGGCTTAAATTTCTTTCAAACTTTAAGTAGTGGGCAAAATCTGTTATGCTTTCCTGCCAAGTCATTATTCGGTGTGGTCTGAAATGATTTTCCAGCCGTGATTAAATTTCTGAAAGATGAGGGAGAATATCCCTTTTAGCTTTGTCTCTGCTCTCTGTATTTCCCATTTTCCTGTTACGAAGGCGTATTTCCTGCCGAGGGGTTTTACTTTAATGTTGGAAAAACTGAGGATGCCCATTGCTTCTTTTGTCGGATAGCCTTTTTGGTAGCTGGTGAGTGTGTTTTGCCAGCCGTAGCTCACCTTTCCTGCCCCGATGAACATTAGCGAATCGCTCTTGTGGTAGCCTTGCATATAGCCCTCTATGTCGGCACTGTTCCAGGATTCCTTTTGGGCATTTAGGACTTTTAGAATCTCCTTTTCCTGCCCGAAGCAGAAAGCGGTGAGGAGGATAAGGCTAAGCAATAGTATTTTTTTCATCGGGGTAAAGTTCTTGTTTTGAAATTCTCATCACCTCTATCCCTCCTCTTTTTAGCAGATTGATGCCCTCCATATCCTTGTATTCTTCTATATAGACTACCCGCGTGATGCCCGATTGCAAGATGAGTTTGCTGCACTCCTTGCACGGCGAAAGGGTGATGTAGAGCGTAGCCTCTTTTGCGGATTGGGTGGAGCTTGCGAGTTTTAGAATAGCGTTTGCCTCTGCGTGGAGTACATACCATTGGGTGTTCCCTTCGCTGTCTTCGCAGCAGTTTTCAAAGCCAGAAGGCGTACCATTAAACCCATCGGAAATAATGGTTCTGTCTTTTACGATAAGGGCACCCACTTGCCTCCTTTCGCAGTAGGAGAGTTTTGCCCATTCTAAAGCCATTTTCAGATAGGCTAAATCAAATTTATTATGCTTCATTTTTATTTTTTTTCTACCGTCGGTTAATTAACCGCTACTTATTTTTTTATTTCTGTCGGTTAAATAACCGAAACCTGCTTTTTTATTTCGGCGACCAATTCACAACTATTAATTGCTTATTTTTTTATTTCGGCAACCAATTCACAACTATTAATTGCTCATTTTTTTATTTTGGCGACCAATTCACAACTATTAATTGCTCGTTTTTTTATTTCGGCAGCCAATTCACAACTATTAATTGCTCATTTTTTTATTTTGGCGACCAATTCACAACTATAATCTATAATAAGTGCCTCGCTGGCGCCGGCGCTACTAAATAGTAATCGCCCTCTTAGTGGGTTTTAGGGTGGCTTCCGTTTGCAGAGCTCATTATACTGGCGTCTATATCTATTCCGAGACCGAGGGCTACCTTCATCCCCAGTTCTATATTTGCACGGAAGAAGTGGCAGAGTTGTCGGTTAATGATTTCCTCTCTTCTCTCTCCACTAATGCTCTTCATACTGCTTACGATGTTTTGAATGAGGATTTCCTTTTCATCTGTACTCAGAACTTTGGAGTAAAAAGTCCCCGCTTGGGTATAGTGGTCGCTATCGGTTTCATTCCTCTCAAAATGGAAGGGATTAATGCCATTGCTGTCTCCGTAAGAAGGCTCTTGTGTAAAAGGGTTTTTATTCACTTCGATCTGGTAGGCGCTGTTGCCCAGTCGGTACCTTTGAGCATCAAAATAGGTAGTGATACGCCCTTGCAGTACCCTGTCTGGCGAGAAGCTGATGCCTTCAACTACATTGCTCGGTGAGAATGCCGACTGCTCCACGCTGGTAAAATAATCTTCAGGTATTTGGTTGAGCTCTAGTACTCCCGCTTCTATTAGTGGGAACTCCTCCTGAGGCCATACTTTGGTAACATCAAATGGGTTCCATCGGAAGTCCATTGCCTGTTCATCGGTCATTACCTGTATGTAGAGCGTCCATTTAGGAAAGTTTTTGCTCTCAATAGCACGGATGAGGTCTTCTTGTGAGAAGTCCGGGTTTTGAGCTTTTATTTCTTCTGCTTCAGCATTACTGAAGTTCTTTATTCCCTGCTGAGTTTTCAGGTGAAATTTTACCCAAACCCTCTCATTATGCTGGTTAATTATAGAAAAAGTATGCCCCCCATAGCCATTCATATATCTGTAGCCATAAGGGATTCCTCGGCTGGACATCAGGATGAGAACTTGGTGCAGAGACTCTGGATTTTGAGACCAGAAATCCCACGCCAAAGCAGAGGATTTCAGATGGGTTTTAGGATTTTTTTTCTGCGAGCGAATCAGTGCAGGGAATTTTTTAGCATCCTTTATATAAAACACTGGCGAGCTACTGCCGACCAAATCCCAATTGCCCTGCTCAGTATAAAACTTTATTGAAAACCCTCTTATATCCCTTTCTATATCGCTACTGCCCGCCTCCCCAATCGTAGGAGAAAAGCGAGCAAAGACCTTACAGCTATTCCCCACCTTTGAGAAAATTTGAGCTTTGGTATACGGGCGAATATCTTGAGTAACGGTAAAAGTACCATAGGCTCCTGAACCTTTTGCATAGATGATTCTCTCGGGAATAATCTCTCTTACAAAGTGCGCCATCTTCTCATTAAGAGCAAAATCCTCAATAGAATGAGCGTTTAGAGGTTCAGAAGAGGTACTTTTATTATACATACTTTCAAAAGAGTCAATTGTTTTATCTCTTTTCATTTTTTAGACTTTAATTCCCACAAATTTAATGTAAAAAAAGGGATTGAATACAAAATCTTCTATATATTTGTGAGCTACAAAACTAAATAATATGAACATCCAACAGTTAGAATACCTTATAGCAGTAGATAAGTACAAACACTTTGGAAAGGCTGCACAAGCGTGTTTCATTACTCAACCTACCCTTAGTGCGATGATTCAGAAATTCGAGGAAGAGCTTGATGTAAAAATCTTTGACCGCACTTCTCATCCTATCAGAACTACGGATATGGGTGAGCAAATAATCAATCAGGCAAAGCAGGTAATAGATTCAGTAAATGAGCTGAAAAATAAAGCCATTCAGCTCAATAATGTTTTAGCAGGGAATCTGAATCTTGGGGTAATCCCTACCGTATCATCCTTTATTGTCCCGAATGAAGTTTTTGATTTCCTCAGAAATAATGAACGGATTACCTTTAATATTAAGGAAATGACTACTGAGAATATCATCAAGTCTCTTAAAAGTGGGGAACTGGATGCTGGGATTATTGCTACTCCATACGAAGCCGCTCGGGAATTCTACGGAGATGTTCTCTTTAATGAAGAGCTGATGCTCTATTCCTCCAATGATTTGGTAAGCGACAGGTTTGTAGCTCCTGAGGAAGTAGAAGCCGATAAAGTATGGCTACTGGAGGAGGGCAATTGCCTGCGTGTACAGTTTGAAAATATTTGTCACCTGAAAGAAAACGCTCTGAAACCAAAAAATTTGGAACTTTCTCCTTCTAATATTGGTACAGTAGTTCAGATGGTGGATAAGGTTGGGGGTATTTCCATTCTTCCAGAGCTTGCTGTAGAGCAGCTATCGGATAAGCAAAGGAAAAAAGTAAGCCGTTTCCGAAAGCCATTCCCTTATCGAGAGATGAGTATTATTTATTATAAACCCACTTATAAGCAGAAGATTATTGATGAGTTTGTGAAGTTTATTAGAGAATCTGTAGGCAATAAGCTCAATTATAATAAGATGCCACAGGATTATGTGAATATAGAACCACAATAGTAAAATATATTAAAAGATAGTTTTTGCTATTAAGAATATAGTGTTTAAATTTGCCAGAAATTTCTTGGAGGAAAAATTTGGCTGATTGCAACCTCAATAAAAAATGCTAAAACAGATTTTCTCTTTTAGCATTTTTTTATAGTGTATTTCTCCTTTTTTCTTCTTGTTTAAAAATAAAAAAATGTCGTATTTATTTACATCAGAGTCCGTTTCAGAAGGGCATCCTGATAAAATTGCAGATCAGATTTCAGATGCGTTGATAGACCATTTCTTGGCTTTTGATAAGAAGTCTAAGGTCGCTTGCGAAACCCTTGTTACCACAGGTCAGGTAGTGCTTGCAGGCGAGGTAAAGTCTCAGGCTTACCTCGATGTACAGACCATTGCAAGAGAGGTCATCAACCAGATTGGTTATACCAAAGGTGAGTATATGTTTAATGGTGATTCCTGTGGGGTAATCTCTGCTATCCACGAGCAGTCCCCTGATATAAACCAAGGGGTGGACAGGCTTACAGGAGATTCTTTTGAGGAAAGAGCCAATGCACAGGGAGCGGGCGACCAAGGGATGATGTTCGGTTATGCAACCAATGAAACCGAAAACTATATGCCTCTGGCATTAGATTTAGCCCATTCTATATTGAAGGAATTATCTGAGCTTAGGAAGTCGGGCACCATTCCATACCTACGCCCAGATGCTAAGTCTCAGGTTACGATTGAGTATTCCGATGACCATAAGCCTGTGCGGATAGATTCCATCGTTGTCTCTACTCAGCACGATGATTTTGCCAGCGATGAAGCGATGCTCGCAAAAATCCGAAAAGATATTCTGGAAATTCTCATTCCAAGAGTAAAAGAAAAGCAAAAACCAGAGATTCGAGACCTCTTTAATGAGCAGATTAAGTATCATATAAACCCTACTGGTAAGTTTGTTATCGGTGGTCCTCACGGAGATACAGGGCTTACAGGTAGGAAGATTATCGTAGATACCTATGGTGGTAAGGGGGCTCACGGTGGTGGTGCTTTCTCAGGGAAAGACCCTTCAAAAGTAGATAGAAGCGGTGCTTATGCTACTCGCCATATTGCTAAAAATTTAGTAGCTGCTGGGGTAGCAGATGAGGTTTTGGTTCAGGTTTCTTATGCTATTGGTGTAGCAGAGCCTTGCGGTTTATATATTAATACTTATGGTACTTCCAAAGTAGATTTAACTGATGGGCAGATTGCAGAGAAAGTAAAGGCTTTGTTTGATTTAAGACCTTACGCCATCGAGCAAAATCTTAAATTGAGAAATCCGATTTACCAAGAGACCGCTTCCTATGGTCATATGGGTAAGGATTATTATGTAGGCAGTAAGACTTTCCACAAGAATAATGGTGAGAAAGTTACGATAGATAACCTTGAATTTTTCACTTGGGAAAAACTCGATAGGGTGGAAGATATCAAGCGAGAATTCGGTTTATAAAATGAAATACATTAGGGAGTGGTGCTTCATCATTCCCTAATTTTAGAATTACAAACACACTTATGAAAAAGATATTTGCAATTATTGCCCTCGTTTTGGGTCTTCAGGTTTCTTTTGCTCAGCTGAGTCGGTATGAGTTTGCCAGTCTTGGCTATCAGTACCAGAATCAATCTTTTGTAGAGGTAGGAGGTAAGTTGGTTTTTTTTCACGGTAATGATGATCTGCTTTACCGCATTGGTGCTTCGGCTCTTTTGGGTTCTGTCAATTCTTCTTTCCGTGCTATTCCGAAGGTAAATGCAGATATTTTATTCAATTTTGAAAAAGATGTATATATTAATCATCCTTATTATTTCATTGGCTCTGCTGAATTTACTCCTAAATACATCGCTCCGAAATTTGGTATTAGCCTTATAGGAATTATAGATCTTACCGCAGGTTATGCTTTTTCTATTGATAAGGATGGGGTTAATGGCAAGGAATTACAAGGTTTTAATCTTAATTTTTCATTAAATATTCCTCTTTATCCTTTTTTTTCTTGTCCTTCTAGACAGTGATAGATATATTTGTCTTATTTAAGAATTTTATTTTCTTAAAAAGTATTAATTGTTTATAAAATATTATTAACTTTGTCGCCTAATTAAGATTAAAATCAAAGCTTATAGGAATAAATCTCTACTCAGTATTATTTAAATTTAATGTCTATACAGATAAAGATCCATAGGTCTTTATCAAGATTTAATGCGAAAAGTATGAGTGTAAAATGTGATAAGCTATTGATTACTGAGTATCAAAATGGCAATGAAGCAGCTCTCGCTTCTCTTATCAAAAAGTATGAATCTGAGCTTTTCTCTTTTATCTATTATAAGCTAATGGATGAAGAACTTGCTAATGATATCTTTCAGGATACTTTCGTTAAGATTATCATTACCCTAAAAGAAGGTCGTTATAATGACGAGGGCAAGTTTATCGTTTGGGCGAAAAGGATTGCTCATAATCTCATTATAGACCATTACAGGTTAAAGTCTAAAAACAAAAAAATCTCCGAGACTACTTTTGAGAATGAAGAATTCTCCATCTTTGATATTATCCGTGAGCCTTCTGATAATATAGAAGACCAGCTCGTTACTGCACAGATTTTTCAGGATCTTCATAAGATGCTCCACCTCCTTCCTGCCAATCAGCAGGAGGTCGTAAAACTCCGATTTTTTGATGGGCTTAGCTTTAAAGAAATCGCTGAACATACCGAGACCAGTATCAATACCACACTTGGCAGGGTGCGCTATGCTCTTATTAATCTTCGTAAGATAATGGACGAAAAAAATATTATACTCACTAGATAATATTTTAAAATCATCGGCGTTTTTATTATTGACTAAAAAATCATAAGCCGATGGGTAAAATTTATATTTTTAAGAAAGGAAATCTGAAAGCAAAAAAGCAAACCATTAAGTTCCTTTTGGATTTCTCTAAGAGCTTAGAAACTATAACAGTAGGAACTAAAAAGTTTAGTGTTGCTAAGAACTAATTTAGATTTGTTTTTTATGTAGGCACCTTAGAAATAAGGTGCTTTTTGTTTTAGAAATCTTTACTATAAGACTGGCTTGCTGCTCTGTAGCCTATATCATAGATTTCGTTTAGCGTTTCGGGTTTTCGTTCAAACATACCGTATCTGGAGAGTTCTTTTGAGGTGATAAACCAGTCGCAATGCTTGAATTTATACCGCTCTACTCGATAAGAGAGCAGGTCATACGAGCGGGAGACTACTGATTTTATTGTTTTCAGATCGTTGAGTTCTACATCTTGTAATGGTGAGACGAATACTCCAATCATCTTATTACAATCTCCCTTGATAATATCCGCGGGGAAGTTATTCAGAATCCCTCCATCGCTATACATTTCCTGCCCCACCACATACGGAGTAGAGACTCCAGGTACCGAGCAAGAGGCGATAATCGCATCTACCACTTGGAAATCATCATTAAAAATAATCTGCTTTCCACTTACGAGCTCCGTTGCTACTATTCGCACTTCCTTTTGCAGTTCGCCAATTTTCATATCTCCAAAAATAGGTTTCAGATAAGTTCTGAATATTTTTGAGGAAATCAATCCAGGTTGATTAAAAGCAAAATGCTTCCAATTGAAAAAGTAAATGGATTTAAAAAATTCTACAATCTCATCAGGGCTTTTCCCAATGGCATAAAGACTTCCCACGATAGACCCTGCACTGCAACAAGCGAGTATTTCGGGTGTTATTTCTTTTTCTTTTAAGAATTGAAGTACTCCCGCGTGTGCTACGCCTTTCGTTCCTCCTCCCGAGAGTACCAGACCTGTTTTTTCAGGCTTTTTTACCTTTAATTCTTTTTTTGTCATCAGTTGTTGTTTTCAGTTTGGAGGCTTTCTCAGTCTTCGCACTGTAAAAGTATCAAAATCTACTAATCTATCTGCAAGTATTTATAAAATTTAACGTTTCTTATACTCTGGCACCAATAGTGTAGGCAGTAGAATGGAGCTTTATTTAGGTAAGAGTGAGAAAAACGCACCTAACTTTTTAGAAAATTAAGCTCTGTTTTTTTAGGAAGACAGTCAGCCTCTAAAAAAACTCAGTCAGTTTTTTGAAAAACGGAGTCAGTCTTTTGAAAAACGCAGTCAGTTTTTTTGCTTTCTCTATGGTTTTGAATATCAATAACTTATAAGGGGGGGGGATTAAATAGCTTATAGCGGTTAGTTTATAGTAAGTGTGCCACCTGTAAAGTGCTCCCCACGCTAGTGGGTTTCAATGTTTAGGGAGAATGTATTGCTGAGTATAATTTTACCTTCGGTTTTGTTTTCTGGGGCTTCTGTAAAGCCTTTTAGCTTTGTAGTTTTTCCTTTTTCTATGAGGGTGAGGAGTTGTTTATCGGTAAGTTTCTTGCCAAAGATAATGAAGGGGATTTTAAATCCACAGTTCTTAAAATCGGAGCATCCGTAGGCAGTTTTCCCTTTTATGATTTTATGGGTTTCGCATTTTGGGCAGAGGATTTCATCTATATTTTTAGTCTTTTTAGGTTCTTTTTTAGTCTTTTCATCACTCTTTTCTTGGAAAGAGACTGCTTTCCCTTTGCTGTAAATCACTTTTTGAGTGAGGGCAGTAACCATCTCTATCAGTTCGTCTTTAAATGCACTTGCGGGGTAGTCTCCTCGTTCTATTTTTCTTAGTTTAAATTCCCATTCGCCTGTCAGTTCGGGGCTTTTGAGGAGTTCATCATCAATGGTATCTATTAAATCAATCCCCGTAGCGGTTGCGATGAGGTTTTTCTTTCGCTTCTCTATATATTTTCTCTTAAAAAGTGTTTCTATAATATTTGCTCTTGTCGATGGCCGACCGATTCCGTTATTTTTAAGCATTTCACGAAGTTCTTCATCTTCTACTTGCTTTCCTGCGGTTTCCATCGCTCTTAAAAGGCTGGCTTCGGTATAGAATTTAGGCGGCGTAGTCTTTCCTTTATGGATGTATGGCTGATGCTCGCCCTTTTCCCCAATCGTAAATTCAGGAATCTCCTGCTCTTCATCTTTTTTGGACTTCTCTTTCTTTTCGTGGGCATAGACTTCTTTCCATCCAGGCTTGAGGGTCTGCTTTCCACTTGCCTTAAAGGGAATAGAGCCCACCTTACCCTCTACCAGAGTATTGGAAATCTTGCATTCCGGATAAAATACCGCGATGAATCTCCTTGCTACAAGGTCATAAATCATCTTTTCTTCTTTTGGTAATGACGAGCTGGGCGCTATTTCGGTTGGGATAATGGCGTGGTGGTCGGTAACTTTTGTATCGTCGAAGACCGCCTTTGTTTTTGGGATGGGTTGGATGAGTAGGGGGGCAGTAAGCTCTGAATAGAAGTGCATACTCCTGAGGATTCCCTCAATTTTAGGGTGCAGGCTCTCGGAGAGATAGGTGGTGTCTACCCTTGGGTAGGTGGTGTGCTTTTTCTCGTATAAAGATTGGATGTAATTCAGCGTTTGCTCGGCAGAAAAGCCATATTTCTTATTTGCTTCTACTTGTAGAGCGGTGAGGTCAAAGAGGCGTGGGTTCTTTTCTTTCCCTTCCTTTATCTCAAAATTGATGATTTCAAAAGGGTGGAGTTTTAGGTAATCAAGTCCTTTCTCTGCTCTTTCCTCTGTTTTCAGTCGGTCGATATCAGCATTGAAGATAACCTCTCTATACTTGGTTTTGAGCTCCCAGTATTCCTCTGTTTTAAAGCTGTTGATTTCCTTTTGCCGCTGTACAATCATTGCGAGTGTTGGCGTTTGCACTCGCCCAATAGAGAGTACAGCTTTATTCCCGCCGAATTTCTTTGTGTATAGTCTCGTTGCATTGATACCGAGAAGCCAGTCTCCAATTGCTCTTGCATTGCCTGCCAGATAGAGATTCTGATAATCTTTCTCGGGCTTGAGGTTTTCAAACCCCTCCTTTATGGCGTCTTCCGTCAATGATGAAATCCAAAGCCGCTTTACAGGCTTGCTACATTTTGCCTTTTGGAGTACCCATCGCTGGATGAGCTCTCCTTCCTGCCCTGCATCACCACAGTTGATAACTTCTTCGCAGTCCTGCACCAGCTTTTCAATAATTTTGAACTGATTTTCCACGCCCTTATTGTCAATGAGTTTAATTCCAAAGCTCTTGGGAATAATCGGCAGACTGAAAAGGTTCCAAGCTTTCAGGTCAGGAGAATAATCGTGTGGTTCTTTAAGCGTACACAGATGCCCGAAAGTCCAAGTTACCCAATACCCATTCCCTTCCATAAAACCATTTTTGGAAGTTGTAGCACCTAGAACCTTTGCTATATCTCTTGCTACACTGGGCTTTTCGGCTATGCATAGTTTCACAGTTCTTCAATTTTGAGGAAGGCAAAAATACAAAATAAACCTGCGAAAACTTTTTATTGCTTTCAGGAAGGTGTTTTTCTTATTATATATTAAGGAGTTTTTTTTATTAAAACTTAAAAAATAATCATTGTAAGGAGAATTAATTTCCTTTCTTTTAAAATTTTTCATAGTTATAATCAGTTGTTTATATGGGGGGTGTGGGAAAGTATTTGTTAGATAAGGGTGATTGTTCTTATTTTTGCGGTCCCATTGAGGGGGGAGCAGGAGTGATATTTGATATAAGGCAGGTTTTATATACTACATAGGTGGTATTTTGGGGGCGATTTTTAGGGCTTTGGAAAAAAGTTTTAAAAAAAGTTTTGAAAAAATTTGCTAGTAAATAAAAAAGTATTATTTTTGCACTCGCAAATCTGGAACGGGATATAGTTTTTGGGATTTGTAAGGAATAGAGATCATTGATAGAAAACAGATACAACCAAGTAAGGAAAAACTAGAGCGTACATACGAATAGTATGAGAACTTTGAGTGAGTCCAGGTTAAAAAACTTTACAATGGAGAGTTTGATCCTGGCTCAGGATGAACGCTAGCGGGAGGCCTAACACATGCAAGCCGAGCGGGAGTTGTTTATTAGCTTGCTAATGAATAATGAGAGCGGCGTACGGGTGCGTAACACGTGTGCAACCTGCCTTTATCTGGGGGATAGCCTTCCGAAAGGGAGATTAATACCGCATAATATATTTCTGGGCATCTGGGGATATTGAAAGCTTTGGCGGATAGAGATGGGCACGCGCAAGATTAGCTAGTTGGTAAGGTAACGGCTTACCAAGGCGATGATCTTTAGGGGGCCTGAGAGGGTGATCCCCCACACTGGGACTGAGACACGGCCCAGACTCCTACGGGAGGCAGCAGTGAGGAATATTGGACAATGGGTGGAAGCCTGATCCAGCCATCCCGCGTGAAGGACGACGGTTCTATGGATTGTAAACTTCTTTTATATAGGGATAAACCTACTCTCGTGAGGGTAGCTGAAGGTACTATATGAATAAGCACCGGCTAACTCCCAGGAGGTCAAGGGTTCGACTCCCTTATTCTCCACAGGAGCTCAGGGATTAAGAATTTTAATTTTTGGGTTATAAGCTAGAAGTTTTAGGAAAAACAGGGACTAAGTATGAGCATACAGCCTGTTGCTTAGAATGGAAGGCGAGAATACAGATCATTGACATTTACGGTAAAGACATCACAAAGAGAAAACCGAGCACTTATAAGTGCTTGAGTAACCTTAAAAGAGGAAAGAAATCGTTAAGGGCGTATGGCGGATGCCTAGGCTTTCAGAGGCGAAGAAGGACGTGGTAAGCTGCGAAAAGCTACGGGGATTGGCACACACGAAATGATCCGTAGATATCCGAATGGGGCAACCCAATAAGTTGAAGACTTATTACACCGTAAGGTGAGCGAACCCGGAGAACTGAAACATCTAAGTACCCGGAGGAAAAGAAATCGAAGAGATTCCGTAAGTAGTGGCGAGCGAAAGCGGATTAGCCCAAAAGCATATATATGTTTAATAGAATATTCTGGAAAGGATAGCCATAGAGGGTGAAAGCCCCGTATATGAAAGGCATATATAAGTGAATAAAAGAGTAGGGCGGGACACGTGAAATCCTGTTTGAATAAGGGGGGACCATCCTCCAAGGCTAAATACTCCTGAAAGACCGATAGTGAACAAGTACTGTGAAGGAAAGGTGAAAAGCACTTCGAATAGAAGGGTGAAAGAGAACCTGAAACCGTACGCCTACAAGCGGTCGGAGCAGCATAAGCTGTGACGGCGTGCCTTTTGCATAATGAGCCTACGAGTTAATTTTACTAGCGAGGTTAAGGTATTAAGTACCGGAGCCGAAGCGAAAGCGAGTCTGAATAGGGCGAATAGTTAGTGGGATTAGACGCGAAACCTTGTGATCTACCCATGGGCAGGTTGAAGCTTTGGTAACACAAAGTGGAGGACCGAACCGGTTGACGTTGAAAAGTCTTCGGATGACCTGTGGGTAGGGGTGAAAGGCCAATCAAACTGGGAGATAGCTCGTACTCTCCGAAATGCATTTAGGTGCAGCGTCGATGATAGTTTATTAGAGGTAGAGCTACTGATTGGATGCGGGGGTTTCACCGCCTACCAATTCCTGACAAACTCCGAATGCTAATAAATGTTGGTCGGCAGTGAGGGCATGGGTGCTAAGGTCCATGTCCGAGAGGGAAAGAACCCGGACCACCAGCTAAGGTCCCCAAATATATGCTAAGTTGAAGCAACGCGGTTGAACTGCATAGACAGCTAGGATGTTGGCTTGGAAGCAGCCATTCATTTAAAGAGTGCGTAACAGCTCACTAGTCGAGCGGTTCGGCATGGATAATAATCGGGCATAAGCATATTACCGAAGCTGTGGGATGATATAAATCATCGGTAGGAGAGCATTCTATCGGCGCAGAAGCATTACTGTGAGGTAATGTGGAGCTTATAGAAAAGAAAATGTAGGCATAAGTAACGATAAAGCGGGCGAGAAACCCGCTCACCGAAAGACTAAGGTTTCCTCAGCCATGCTAATCAGCTGAGGGTTAGTCGGGGCCTAACGCGAACCCGAGAGGGGTAGTGGATGGACATAGGGTTAATATTCCCTAACTTGCTCACGGTAAAAGTGACGGTTCAGCCAGGATACTGAAGACTGACGGAATAGTTAAGACCTAGCCTACGGGCGAAGTTGTTGTATAGTAACTGGATCCAAGAAAAGCGAGTGAAGCAACCCGTACCAAAACCGACACAGGTAGTCGAGGAGAGAATCCTAAGGTGCTCGAGTGAGTCGTGGCTAAGGAACTAGGCAAAATAGTCTCGTAACTTCGGAATAAGAGACGCCCTCCTCTGGGAGGGCCGCAGTGAAGAGGCCCAGGCGACTGTTTATCAAAAACACAGGACTCTGCTAAATCGAAAGATGCTGTATAGGGTCTGACACCTGCCCGGTGCTGGAAGGTTAAGGGAGGTGCTTAGCGTAAGCGAAGGCATTGACTGAAGCCCCAGTAAACGGCGGCCGTAACTATAACGGTCCTAAGGTAGCGAAATTCCTTGTCGGGTAAGTTCCGACCTGCACGAATGGTGTAACGATCTGGGCACTGTCTCAGCCACGAGCTCGGTGAAATTGTAGTATCGGTGAAGATGCCGATTACCCGCAATGGGACGAAAAGACCCTGTGAACCTTTACTATAACTTCGTATTGACTTTGAGTAAGTAATGTGTAGGATAGGTGGGAGGCTAAGAAGCGGGCACGCAAGTGTTTGTGGAGCCGTTGTTGAAATACCACCCTTTGCTTACTTGGAGCCTAACTTCTGTATGGAAGGACATTGCGTGGTGGGTAGTTTGACTGGGGTGGTCGCCTCCAAAAGAGTAACGGAGGCTTTCAAAGGTACCCTCAGCACGCTTGGTAACCGTGCGTAGAGTGTAATGGCAAAAGGGTGCTTGACTGTGAGACCTACAAGTCGATCAGGTGCGAAAGCAGGACATAGTGATCCGGTGGTTCCGAATGGAAGGGCCATCGCTCATAGGATAAAAGGTACTCCGGGGATAACAGGCTAGTCTCCCCCAAGAGCTCACATCGACGGGGAGGTTCGGCACCTCGATGTCGGCTCGTCACATCCTGGGGCTGGAGAAGGTCCCAAGGGTTGGGCTGTTCGCCCATTAAAGTGGCACGCGAGCTGGGTTCAGAACGTCGTGAGACAGTTCGGTCTCTATCTATTGCGGGCGTTAGATGTTTGCGAGGGCTTGACACTAGTACGAGAGGACCGTGTTGAACAAACCTCTGGTGTATCAGTTGTACCGCCAGGTGCACCGCTGAGTAGCTAAGTTTGGAAAGGATAAGCACTGAAAGCATATAAGTGCGAAACCTGCCTCAAGATGAGACATCTTTTAAGGGTCGTTAGAGAAGATGACGTAGATAGGTTACAGGTGTAAAGGTGGTAACATCATAGCCGAGTAATACTAATTACCCGTAGATTTATAGCCTTGGTTGTTTGGGTATTTATAAGTGCGATAGTAGGTTTTGTCTTTGTGGTTGTTTTTACTGCTAAAATAAAGGTATTTAGGGTGGTTTTAGCAGAGGGGCTCACCTGTTCCCATTCCGAACACAGAAGTTAAGCCCTCTAGCGCCGATGGTACTGCGTAAGCGGGAGAGTAGGTCGCCGCCAGTTTTTATAATTATTTTAAGAGGTTCTTTATCGTACGATAAAGAACCTTTTTTTGTTGGTAGGGTCAGAGGGGGCATAGACCCTTTAATTATTAAATAATGGGGCTGCAGTGGTTTTCTTAGCGTTGATTTTTGGATTTTTAGCTTTTAGGATAACTACTTCACCAAAAACTGACAATAGTTTACCAAAAAGGTAAACTACTTCACTAAATACTGACAATAGTTCACCAAAAAGGTAAACTACTTCACCAAAAAGCTGAACTAATTCATCAAAAAGCTGAACTAATTCATCAAAAACTGACATTTCACATTTCAGATGGTAGAATAGTTTCGTTTAATCTTTTTGTGAAAAAGTAAGATTTTTAGTGTTTTAATTTTATACTTTTCAAGAGATAAAATGGGACTTACAAAGTCCCATTATCAATAAGTTGTAGATCGAAATCTTTCCAGTATTTTTTAGGAAGAAGTAGAGTTTTGGTATCAGCTTTTGCATAGAAAAAGACGAATAACTTTTGGGGAGTTCTCAGTGCAACGCTCATTTCTTCAGCAGAATAATAAATGCGCATCTCCTTTTCTTTGAATTTAAAGAAAGGCTTGGAGCTCTCTTTGGAGGTGTAGAGATTAAATACAGAATATTCACCCTCTTTTTTGGGTCTGATGACAGGATAATCGGAAAGACCTCCTATTGCCACAGCGGTGGGGTATTCTTCTTCGATAATCTCTATATTAAGTCGCTTCAAATAGCTTTGAATGTTTTTGAAGCCTTTAAGGGTTTTATTTATGGAGGTTATTTTATCCAAATGGTCGTCTAAAAAGAGGGTGGAGTTTCTTTGATGAACCACATAAATTCTATTGCCTTTTTTGGTTTTGAAATTTTGTATAATATCTTGGGTTTTTACAGATTTTTTTATTTCAAAATCCTTGATAGAGATGAATTCAAGATTATGATTATCCAAAAAAGCCGTTAGGTATTCGCCATCTTTTCGTACTGTTTTATATTTTTTTGGAAGGCTAATTCGCTCGTCTAAGTCAATATTATTTAGAAGAAAACCTCCTTTTTCATTGTAGGCATAGAGATATTCTTTATTATCTAAATCAACTAAATAAGTGTCTTTGAGATAATCAAATTTTTCTGTTTTCCCTGTTTGGGTATTGATGATTAAAGCGCCGTTATAATCGCTATTAAGCGAGATAAAATGAGACTCTTGCCCTAATGTATAGGATTTCCATTCGTATGTGGGAGCGATGATTTCGTTTCCTTGTTCATCTACAATTCCGTAGTGATTATTCCAGCCGAATTCGTAGTATTTTTGCTGGGCAGAGATTGAGAGAGTGAATAAAAACAGGATGAAAGTTGTGAGGTTCTTTATCATAAGAAGTGATTTTAGGGCTAATTTATAACATTCGTATTTATTCATAAAAGAGAAAAATTACAAATTCAAGTCTCGTTTTGGATTGAAAAGGTAGATGATGAAGAGGAAGAAAATAGAAACAGCCAGAAAATACTGATAGTAATGCTCGGTGTTTTGGGATTCTATGATGATGGACGAATTGCCTGCTCTGTTTTTTATATTACTGATGATTTCTGAGCTGGCAGTAGCCCTATTATTTCCATCTATATAGGAGGCATTGGTCTTCTTGGCGATATTTTTTAGGGCTTTTTCCTGTCTTTTACTGATGACGGTCTCGCCATAGAGGTCGCTTTTGTAGCCCATTAGCTGCCCGTAGAAGTATTCTGGGATTGGAGCACCTTCGGGAGTACCAATTCCTACAGTCGTAACCGAAATTCCCTCCTTCTGTGCAAGTGAGATGGCAGAATCTTCATTCCCCTCGTTGTCCTCGCCATCGCTGAGGAGGATAATATGCCTTGAACCTTTGGGAATATCGTGGAATTTAGCTGCTGCGGTCTCGATTGCCTTTAGAAAATCGGTTCCCTGTACTTTTATTATAGAGGATTGGATGCCGTTAATATAGTTTTCGGTAGCACTGAGGTCGGAAGTAAGGGGCATAATGGAGGCAGCCTCACCTGCAAAGACAACTAAGCCTATTCTACTACCAGAGAGACTTGGAAGGGTACTACTGATGATGTCTTTTGCCATTTCTAACCTGCTTGGGGGGACATCTTCAGTATTCATAGAGTTGGAAACATCTAAAACGAAGATAATATTGCTCACTTTCTGTTTGCTTTCCACCTTTTCCTCACCTGCGACCAGGTCTATGATGGAGAAAATCAGAAAAAGCAGACTAAGAAGGTAGAAATAGGGTATAATCCTACTGAACCTATGCTCTCCACCAAATATATTTTTATGAAAAGAGCTTTCAGCAAAGATGTGTTTTCGGCTTTTTTTCCACCTGATGTAGCGGATAATGATGAGCCCCATTAGTGGAAAAAGGAGAAGGAGTAAAAGATAGGTGGAGTTTCCTAATATCATTCTGAATATGGCTTTAAATAAGGTGAAATAAATATTTTTGGTTTTTTATAATGCCAAATTTAATTAATCATTTTAAAAAGTACCCAACGGAGGAGTGCATCGGTGAACAGCAGTAAGAGAGCTATCCATAAGAAGTACTGAAAGTATTCTTCGTACTGATAGAGGGTTTGGATTTTAAGCTCAGACTTTTCAAGGGTGTTAATGGACTCATAGACCTTTGCGAGGCTCTCGTTGGATGTAGCGCGGAAGTATTTACCACCTGTATTTTGGGCAATTTCTCTGAGAACAGGTTCGTCTATAGTAACCTCGGTCTCACTAAAGATAAGTTCACCGAAGATATCTACAGAAGTGGGCATCAGGGCATAGCCATTGGTACCGATACCGATGGTATAGACTTTTATATTATTATTGCGAGCGAGCTCAGCAGCTGTCATTGGAGGAACACCGTTAAAAATAGTATTAACGCCATCGGTCATTAGAATGATAACTTTGCTTTTCGCCTTGCTATCTTTTAAATGAGAAACAGCAACTGCAAGCCCATCACCAATGGAGGTGCCTGGCTCGAGTTCAGTAGGGTTGAGGGCTGCGAGTTCTTCTTTTAGAACTTTATGATCAAAGGTTACAGGGACTTTTGTAAGTGCTTCTCCAGAATAGGTGACCAGCCCAATACGGTCACTGGGCCTTTGGGAGACGAAATCAATAGCAATTTTTTTCAAGGCTTCTAATCTGTCGGGTTCTAAATCCTTCGCAAGCATAGAAAGAGAGACATCTACGGTGAGTATGATGTCTATGCCCTTAGTATCATCTCTATTTTGGGAGACAGTGAAAGTACGAGGTCTTGCCATTGCAAGAATAAGAGCGGAAAGAATAAGATATTTGCTGAACTTGAGCAGTGGAATAATGATTCTGATGCTTCGGCTGGGAGAGCTACCCGCCAAAGAGGGAATTTTCACTCCTGATGATCTCCTGCGCACTACATCCCGAATAATCAAAGGTATAAACAGGATGAAGAGGAATAAAAATACTGGTGAATGAAACTGAAAATTAGCTGTCATTGTCTTTTATGAGTCTCTTTTATTTTTAATATTCTGATCTAAACCTCTTTCCTTAGGTTCTCAAACTCTATATCACTTATTGATTTTTTTACGATATGCGTTAAGTCATTGAGGTCAATAAGCATTTGCTCTTGCTCGGGATAGGCTTTTGCAAACTTTGCAGCATCACCCCGAAAGAAGATTTGCTCTAACAACTGCTCTGTTTCGGTGGGGATGGCGTTAATTTTCTTCATCAGGAAGATAAGATCGTCGGTGAGGAGGATATTTGCGGGTATTCTGTATTGCTTTGTGAGGAAATCACGGGTGATTTCTATGAGCTCGACATAGAAGGAGCGGAAATCATTGTTTTGTATGTATTTTTTCTTGCGCAAAGTGTCTAATCTTTTGAGTGTGGTATTGGTAATTTGAGCAGGAGAGGAGTGTTTTGCTTTGCTGTATCTTATAAAATAGAGGATGGCGAGGGTGGCAGCGATAATGAGGATGCCGGCGAGGATAAAGTTCTTGTAGAGGAGCCAATAATCGGTGAGGGAGAGCTTTATTCCTTTATTTTTCATTATATCGTGGATTTGTTCGCCTTTTTGGGAGGAATTGAAGACCTCGATATCGTAGGAAATGGTTTTGAGGTTTTTTTCTCCCACCTTGATGTCGTAGGAGGGGATTTTGAAGTTGCCCTCCTCTAAGATGCTGAATTCTATAATCCTTTCGTAGATATCGGACGACTGGCTGATGCTGTCGCGAATGACCTCAAAGTGGAAAGGCAGGAGCTTATTCTTCTGTGGAATGGAGATATTTTGGGAGTTTAGCCCCTCGATTCTTAAAGTGTAAGTGGCGGGCTCGCCGAGGGAGAGCTTGCGCTTATCGAGCTGAGTGCTGAGGGTCTGAGAATGGATAGAGATGCCCGAAAAAATAAGGAGTATATGAAGGATTTTCATTCGTAATTACCTTTTGAAATAAGTTCTTAGGCTCTTTACATAGTTGTCGCCTGTGTTTAGATTGATGAGGGCTGCTGATGCGCTTTCAAAGTCGGTCTTGAGGTGGTGGAGTTTTTTCATCCTTGCCTCTCGGAAGTTGTATCGCCAGCGGGGGCTGGAGGTATTTGCCCAGATTTGCTCGCCCGTTTCGGAATCGGTGAGGAGGGCGATTCCGATGTCTGGGATTTGATTGTCTTTTTCATCGGAAATTCTTATCCCGAGTAGGGAATTTTTTTTGGCTGCGATTTTTAATGATTTGGTGGAGTATTTTGCTTCGAAATCGGACAAGATGAAGAGCAAAGCTCTCTTTTTAAAGGCATTCATTACATATTCTAGGGCATTGTCTATGCTGGTTTCGGCGGGGATATAGCTTGCCGAGAGAATGCTGGAAATTACGGCTAAGAGGTGCTTTTTGCTTTTCTTTGGAGGGATGACTTTATAGACTTTGTCGGCAAAGAGGATGAGGCCTACTTTGTCATTATTACCAACAGCGGAAAGCCCGATGCTTGCACATATTTCGGCTACGAACTCCTTTTTAAGGGAGATGTGGGTGCCGTAGTCCATAGACGCTGAAATGTCTACTAAGAAAATTATGGTGAGCTCTCGTTCTTCTTCCATCACCTTTACGAAGGGCTCTTGGAAGCGAGCGGTTTTATTCCAGTCGATTCTTCGGATTTCATCGCCGAACTGATAAGGGCGTACCTCAGAAAAGGTCATCCCCTGCCCTTTGAAGGCAGAGGAATGTAGACCTATGAGGGAAGTATTGGTCTTCCTTTTTGATCGGATTTCGATCTGTTTTACTTTTTTTATAATGTCTTTTATCATTATGAATAGTGATAATGTCTCAACTGATGCTCTTTTTGCCTTGCATTACTGAAGCAAGATACGCGTTTTAGGTAACCGATAACTCGGGTGGCGTGGTCTATATTGCTTGAGTGGCATTTGCTGCATTCGTAGAGGGTTCGCTTGTCGATATGGTTGCATTCATTGCAAATCGTGATACGAATATTGAAGCAGAAATAATTACAACCCGAGAGAGCAGTGGCGTTTAGAAGTTTGATAAAGCCATCTTTGCTCGGTGTTTCTTCTAAGTTCAGGTGGAGAGCAGAACCGCCATCTAAATATTGGATAATCTCTTTTCCGTGAAGGATGATTTTATCTAAGACATTGATTCTTTCGTCTTCCACAGGGTAGAAGTAAGAATTGTAGCAATCACGAGGAGAGAATAGGCCGTCTTTCTGATCCCAAGAAGCATTTTTTACCCCGAGGTTTTCGGCTGGGACAAATTCTGTGTTGAACATATAACCATAGAGCTGTTTTGCTTTCTTGTTCTCATCATAAATTATTTTAAGATGATGGCTTACGAAGTTTTTATAGTCATCGTTATTGCTTGCTTCTATACCGAGATATTCGGCAGCTTCTACCATTCCATTAATTCCTATGGTGAGGAACTGCTTATCTAGAGAGATAAAGCCTGCATCATAGACTGGAAGTAAGCCCGCTTCTTTGTATTCTTCTACTAATTTTCTGAAAGCAACTTGGTACTTATGTATTTTCTGAACTTCTTTTTGAAGGTCTTTTTTCTGCTGAATCAGTCGGTTTATATTTAATGTGATGACATTGATAGAGCCCGTAGCTACCCCACCTGCTCCCAAAGAATAGCTGAAGGTATTATCACTGATTTCATTGCGGAGTCGGCAGCAGGAAGCGAGGCTGTCGGCACTTTCGGACTGATAGACGAAGAATGAATTGCCTTCGCTGAGCTCTTCTGCACACATTTCGGCAAAAGTGCTATCCACAGGCTTGGTGCCATCGGTAAGCATAGCCGCGGTAACGACAGGGAAAGTAAGAACGGCTTTAGTTCGTTCTTTATTAAACCACTTCATAAAGAACCTTTGGAAGCGAGAGAAGCGCTCCCAGACAGGGCGAGACATATCAGGGAAGACGAACTCACCAAACATACTGTCAAAGTAAGGCTTATCATAAAGCGAAATATTCCAGAATACGGACTGATATCCACGCGCTGCAGCTGGTTGGTTGATGGCATAAACCACATGCTGTAGGTGATTTTCAACGGCTTTAGTATGGGTTTCTAAGTAATCTTCACCATAGTCTTTTGCAGCAAAATGATCAAAGTATAAGAGGAATTCTACCGTAGCCAAAGCCCCAGCGAACTGCGAACTAACGGCAAAAACCAAGTTTACGAACTCTCCGCAGAAGCTCTCCAAGTGCTTAGGAGCTTTACTTTCTCCACCGATTTTCAGGAGACCATCGAGTAGGAAAGGATACATACTGATAGAAACGCAATAAGGCTTGAGTGAGGTTTCGTCGTGAACATAGATTTCGTGATTTTCAATCTGACGAATGTACTCGCTTGCAGTTTCTTCATCAAAGAGGGTTGCAATCTTTCTGCGTACCAGTTCGCGGTTAATCTGGATATTGATATCCTTGTTGATTTCCGCTTCCATTGTCGCAATATTTTTGGAAGTTACATTGGCATTAGCATCTACGGATGAAGCAGATGCAGCATTTCCTGCTTTGATGTACTTGTCGATAAAATCAATCTTTTGATTGATCTGGTTAGGTGTTAAACGAATCATAGTGTTGAATTTTTATTGTTAAAATAGTAATTTAAAATCTCGTTGGTTTCTACATTAATAAATTTTTGATTGGTTTTCGGACTGTCTAATCCACCTAATTCTTCTATCCAAGGTCCTACTTTAAGCCATGTTAAATATTTTTTTATTTCATCTGATACATCATCCAAACCTGTATAAAGGCAGGTGTTTAATCCTCTATCTATCGCTATTTTTAGTTTCTCTATTAAATCTTCTTCCTCCCATTCTCCTCCCATAAAGAGGATACAGGAAATCATACTTTGATATTTGTCTATAAGGCTGATGAATAATTCATCGGTTAGCAGATTTCCGCTACCATTTTTCCACAGAAAAGGCGAGTGGCAACCTTTACAGCGCAGAGGACAGCCTGTGATACTGAAACAGAGCGTAATCTGACCAGGAACCTCTTGCAAAACAACCTGTATGTTATGGTATCGGAGCATTTTATTATTACTTTTTACACGATTAAGGTGCTTGTATCTTGTTTAAAATTTTGTCTATTATCTCTTCTGCGGTGATGTTTTCTGCCTCTGCTTCAAAGGAGAGCCCTATTCTGTGACGGAGAACATCTTTTGCTATACTTTTCACATCTTCTGGAATTACAAAAGCTCTATTTTTCAGGAATGCACAGGCGCGGGATGCAATTGCCAGATTAATGGATGCTCTTGGCGAAGCACCGAAATCGATAAAATCTTTCAGCTCTACCAGTCCGTATTTTTCTGGGTATCGGGTAGCAAAGACCATATCAAGGATGTATTTTTCTATTTTTTCATCAAGGTAAATTTGATTGATAAGCTCCTTTGCTTCCTGTATGTGTTCCAAAGATATTACCTGCTGTATTTCGGGGTGATGAGCCGTTGAGACCATTCGCATTACTTTTCTTTCATCTTCAAAATCGGGGTAGTCTATGGTGCATTTTAGCATAAAACGGTCGCTCTGTGCTTCTGGCAGTAGATAAGTACCCTCTTGATCTATTGGGTTTTGTGTAGCGAGCACGAGGAAAGGTTTAGGAAGAGGCATTGTTTCATCACCTATTGTTACCTGCTTTTCTTGCATTGCCTCTAAGAGGGCGGATTGCACTTTTGATGGAGCTCGGTTAATCTCATCTGCTAAGACAAAGTTTGCAAACACGGGGCCTCGCTTTATCAGGAAGTCGTTTTCCTTTACATTATAGACCATTGTGCCTATAACATCGGCTGGGAGCAAGTCGGGAGTGAACTGTATCCTTGAAAAAACGCCATTTACCGCTTCGGATAAAGTTTTTATTGCTAATGTTTTTGCCAAACCGGGTACGCCTTCGAGGAGGATGTGTCCATTTCCTAAAAGCCCTATCAGAAGCCTCTCCACCATATATTCCTGCCCTATAATGACCTTGTTGATTTCTTGCTTTAGTAGCGTGAAATGGTAGCTTTGAGCCTGAATCTTCTCTGTTAAAATTTTTATTTCCTCTGCTTGATGCATCTTTTGTTATAATTTTTTTAATTAAATGAAAAATATAATGTATTAATAAAAAATCCTTCAATAATTGAAGCATGTAATGATAGTTTGCAATGGTTTAATTGCAGCATTTGAACCACAAAAGTATAAATAAATCGCCTCGTAAAACCCTTGTGTGTATAAAAGTTTTCCACAGGATTAGGAAACTACGATAGACAAATACAAAAAGAGCTATAATTCTTATTTTTCCTCTGTTTTTAATTAAACAATATAGTGTAAAGTGTTTATTTTAAATGAAATATAATTAATCACTCTTGATGGCTTGGAAAAGGATTTTAATTTTTTATCATTGGAATCTTATATTTTTTGGAAGGCTTTTGTTTTTTTACTCTTCTTTGGATTTTATGCTGTGACTCTTCTCTTTTTTATGTAAAATTTTTCCTGTAATGGGAATTTTATTTCTATCTAAATCAATAAATTATTTTAAGATATCCGCAGGCAAATGATAATATAAGTTAAAATTTTAGCTATCATTATATTCTTCAGCTTTGTTTTTTGGTTTGATCCAACTAAATGAACTACTTTTGGGCGTTTAAACAAATCTGTGATGAATTATCATTTTCTAGCCCATCGGCAGGTGAGGGAAAATCTGCAGGAAATCCTCCGCAAAACTTCTCTTGAAGAGCTTACAATGATACCTGATGGCTTTAATAACAACATATTTTGGAATATTGCTCATTGTGTAGCTACTCAGCAGCTTTTACATTATTACCTCAGTGGAAATGAATTCGTCATTGATACCGTTTGGATAGAAAACTATAAAAAAGGAACGCTTCCTAACTTGGATATATCGCAGGAAGATGTGCAGAATCTGGACTTTATTCTCATTGAAACTTCAAAGGTTTTGGTAAAGAACTATGATGAGGGTATATTCTCAGACTATAGACCTTACAGCACGAGTTTTGGTTTAGATTTAAAGAAAATTCAAGATGCCATTATTTTTAATAATATGCACGAGAGCCTGCATTATGGCTATGTGATGGCACAGAAAAGAGCAATTTTAGGAGAGAAATATTAATCAGGGCTTGATAGAATGAAAGACGATTTTATATTTGGGCTTCGCCCCGTGATGGAGGCGATAGAAGCAGGAAAAACCATAGACAAAATATTTATACAGAATGGATTACAGGGAGATATTGTAGCTGAGCTTAAGAAACAACTTTCTAAGGCGGGTATTCGTCCGAATTATGTTCCAGTAGAAAAGCTCAACCGTATCACTCGAAAGAATCACCAAGGCGTAGTGGCTTTTACTACCGATATTGCTTTTTATAAGATAGAAGACCTCGTTCCTCAGCTATTTGAAGAGGGGAAGACACCTTTCCTCCTTGTTTTAGATAGGCTTACCGATGTGAGAAATTTTGGAGCGATATGCCGAACAGCGGAGTGCGTAGGTGTAGATGCTATTATTATCCCAGATAAGGGGGCGGCACCTATTAACTCAGATGCGATAAAGACCTCCGCAGGAGCGATTTATAATGTGAAAATCTGTAAAGAGAAGAATCTTGCTCATACGGTAGATTATCTTCAGCAATCGGGTATTTTGGTCTTTGCTTCCACTGAGAAAGCACAGAAGACGGTCTATGAAACCGACTTTCGAGAGCCTTGTGCAATCGTTATGGGAAATGAAGAGACGGGCATTTCCAAAGAAGTTCTGCACCATTCTGATGAGAAAATAAAGCTCCCAATAGAAGGCAAGACACAGTCCCTCAATGTATCTGTAGCCTGTGGAGCTGTACTCTATGAGGTTTTAAGACAGAGAATAATCAATTAAAAAAAATAACAGAATAAATGATAAAACTGAGGCTAAGCCTCTTTAATTGAAATAAAAAGATGAAAAAAATAAGTATTGTAGCAATCGCTGTATTAACGATGGTTTCCTGTAATAAAGATAAAGATGCAAAAACAGAGAAAGCCACAGAAAATAAAACAGAAACTACAGCCACAGAGTCCGCAGAACAAGAAAGAGAAGAGGCAGCACCCGTAAAGGAAATCCTTGCGATAGATATAGATTCCGCAGGGGCATACAAGCAGTCTTTCCTTTTGGAGAAAGGGCATACTTACCCATTCACTACTTTGCAGAAAGATATAATGAAAATCACGGCTCCGAATGGGCAATCAGAAAGCATTACGAGTGAAAGCTCCGATGAAGTAGCCTTTACCGTAGATGATATTAAGGACAATGTCTATGAAATCACCATCAATTTTGTGAGTAAAAGGTCTTCACAGTCCAATAAAGGAAAATCCGTAATCGTAGATACCAAAGCCTCTGCACCGAAAGAAGAGGGGCTTAAGAATAAATGGACGGTAGATAAAGCCCTCACAGGAAATCAGCTCAAAATGAAGATGGAAACCTCTGGGAAAATCCTTTCAATCTCTGGCTTTGAGCCTATCTATACTAAAATATCCACAACTATTGGTACATTAACCAAAGATGCAGAGGTAAAGAAGCAGCTCCTTGAGCAGACGAAAGCAGGCTTTAATGAGAAAATCCTAAAAGACCAGTTCTCCAAGAATATTTTAGTTCTCCCCGAAACAGGAGCAAAAGTAGGAGCTAAATGGACGAAGTCTGAGAACATCTCCCCTGATGGAAAAGTGAAAATCACCACTGCTTATACTTTAAAAAGTGTAGAAAATGGAGTTGTAACCATCAGCATAAGTGGAGGAATACCAAAGCAAACCGATAAGCAATCTCAGAATGGGCTTACGCATTCTCTAAGCTCGGAGCTGCAGCAGTCGGGAACGATATCATTTGACCAGAAAACAGGCTGGATAAAGAACCAAACCATCAGTGTGAAATCTACTCAAACCGAGTCTATGACCGATGGTAAGCAAACCGAGTCTATGTCCTCAGTAACCAACTCTACCATCTCCGTTAATCCTTAGTTTAATAGGGATACGGCTCAACCAACAAAATAATTTGAAGATACAATGTGGCTTTTAAAACTCATCCTCTCCACGATTATTATATTCTTTGTGTGGAACATCCTCAAAAGGTTATTCTTTAATAGCTTTTATAATAAGTATCCGCACCAGAAGAAGTGGAATGAAGCTCCGCAAACCCAGAAAAAGAACAATCCAAAAAGTGAGAACCTTAACTGGGATGCCGAGACCGTAGATTACGAAGAGATAAAAGAGGAAAAGTGATTTCCTCTTTTTGTTATAGGACTTAATATTATCATTTAAAAAGAATTAATTATGCTTGGGAAGTACAAAAACCTCATATACATCATTGCCAGTCTTGTGGTATTTATCATCATTGCTTTTGTTTATGCTCATCCTGTGCTTACGGGCAAGGAGCTGTATCAGCCAGACATTGTGCAGTACAAAGGCGGAGCAAAAGAGCTCCTCGATTATAGAGCCAGCCAAGATGAAGAGACTTACTGGTCAGATGCTATGTTTGGCGGTATGCCTACCTACCAGATGGGGGCACAGTTCAGAGGAGATATTATTAAGAAGATAGATGGCTTGTTCAATATCTTCCCAAAGCCTGTTAATTACTTATTCCTCCTCTTTTCAGGCTTCTTTCTGCTCGGTATGGTATGCTTGAAGAACAACTGGAAATACGCTCTGCTGGGTGCTTTGTTCTTTGGGTTTTCTACCTATTTCTATATCATCATCGGGGCGGGGCATAATGGTAAGGTACATACCATTGCCTACTTCGCACCGCTTGTAGCGGGCATTCTCCTGATTTATATTCGGCAGAAATATGCGCTGGGCTTTATCATTACCTCCTTGTTTATGGGCTTGCAGATTGCTGCCAACCACCCGCAGATGACTTATTACCTCTTCCTGGCGCTCGCCTTCCTTTTCATCTCCGAGCTTATTAGAGTAGTGATGAAGAGAACCCACCTTAAGCACTTCCTTATCTCCACAGGATTGGTTGGTTTAGCTTGTGTTTTAGGGGTGGGGATGAATTCCCAAAGGATAATGGCAAATTCCGAATACATAAAGGAAACCGTAAGGGGGAAGCAGCTATTAAATAATGAAAAGCATACCGCCGAGAAATCGGGGATGGATAAAGAGAGCATCCTCGCGTGGTCCTATGGAAAGGCGGAGACTTTAAACCTCTTTATCCCAAGACTAATGGGAGGGGCGAGCAATGAACAAGGCGCAGAGGAGATTACCGAAGGGCTGAAAGGGCTATTAGAGCAAAATATTACCGATGAAGAGGACTATAACCGAACGATGAAGCAAATCTCCAAAGGTCTGGGGAGCATTACCTATTGGGGGGATCAGCCGATGACTTCTGGGCCTGCCTATCAAGGGGGGGTGGTTGTCTTTCTCGCGATACTCGGGTTCTTCTTCGCACCAAAGAAATACAGGTACTGGGTACTCGGAGCATCTGCACTGAGCATAATGCTGGCGTGGGGGGCAAACTTCCTCTTTCTCTCCGATTTCTTTATAGATTTCGTGCCGTTTTATAACAAGTTCAGGGCGCCATCATCCATCCTCGTGGTGGTAGAGCTCCTCTTCCCACTGATAGGGATAATCGGCCTGTATCAAATCCTCAATAGAAAGGATGAAACCTCAGCCGAAAGCCATTCATCAGCTATAAAAAAGCTACTCTACATCACGGCTTCTGTGGTGGGGGCTACCCTCATTCTCCTCCTCTTGGGGAAATCTATTCTCGGGTTCAGTACAGCGAATGAAAACGCCTATCTCCCACCCTATATAGTAGATTTCTTGGTAGATGCCCGATACAAAATGTTCAGGGAAGATGCCATAAAGGCGATAATCTTCGTACTCCTCACCGCTGGGGCGATTTACTTTGCATTAAAGAAGAAAATCAGTACGGATGTAGCCCTGCTCATCATCGGAGTGGTGAGTGTGTTTGACCTATGGACGGTCAATAGGCGATACCTCAACAGTGATAATTTCGTAGATAAAGTCTTTGCGCAGAACCCCTTCCAAACCGAAGTTACCGACCTGCTCATAGAGAAAGCAGGGGAAAACCCTAACCTCCAGTCTATGCTCCGTGCGGCGAATCTCAACAAGACTTTGGAGACGATTGCCGAGAAGGATAAGGGGCATTACAGGATTTTTAACCAAACGCTCGGTGCATTTAGCGAGACCAATACCTCTTACTTCAAGTCCTCCATTGGGGGCTACCACGCTGTAAAGCTCCGCCGCTATGATGACCTTATCAATGAATATTTCTACTCTGAGAATAGCCTTAGGCAGCAGCAAATCCCCGAAATCCTCAATATGCTCAATGTAAAATATATAGTCGGAGGTAGCCTTGCGGAGCCACAAGTGCAGATTAACCCGCTCTCCAACGGTAATGCGTGGTTTGTCTCCGATCTTAAGTTTGCAAAAACGCCTAATGAGGAGATTGACCTGATTGGGAAGACGATTACCAAGCGCCAGGCAATCATCTCCAAAGAAGATAAAAGCTACTTCAAAGGTAAGCCCCTGAAAGCCGACAGCACCGCAAGCATCGAGCTCATCAGCTATCAGCCGAATGCTATGGAGCTAAAAACCCAATCCCAAACCCCACAGCTGGCAGTCTTCTCCGAAGTGTATTACCCTCACGGCTGGACAATGCTCCTCGACGGGAAGGAAGTGCCCTACATAAAAGCGAACTACCTCCTCCGTGCGGTCTATGTACCCGCTGGCGAGCACAGCCTGAAAATGACCTTCGCACCCAAAGTAATAGAAACAGGGAAAACCCTCTCCCTAATCTCCTTTATCCTCTTTCTTGTGCTTTCTGCGGTAGCGATAGGCATAAGCCGCAGGCTTTAGGAAGTGAGTTTGTGGCAAATGCCCCGCCAGATATGGTGCGCCTGCTCTGCTACAATTGCCTTTGCGGGTGGTTTTATATAAGCGTAGATAATGAAAATTCTTGTTTTTGATAATTATGATAGCTTTACCTATAATCTGGTTCAGATAATGGAGCAGATTACAGGAAATGGGGTTGATGTCTTTAAGAATGATGAAATCTCAATAGAAGATATCGGCAGGTATGATAAGATTGTTTTATCGCCTGGTCCTGGTGTTCCGAATGAGGCAGGAATTTTACTGGAGGTGATTAAAACTTACGCACCTATTAAGTCTATTTTGGGCGTTTGCCTTGGTCAGCAAGCCATTGCTGAGGCATTTGGAGGGAGTCTTATTCATCTTTCGGAGATTTATCACGGCGTAGCTACCCAGACTTATCAGATAGAGGAGGATTATATTTTTGATGGGCTTCCAAAGGTCTTGGAAGTGGGCAGGTATCATTCTTGGGCAGTAAATCCAGAGGGCTTTCCAGGGGAATTGGAAGTTACATCGGTAGATGATAAGGGAATTTTGATGTCTTTAAGGCATAAAGTTTATGATCTGCACGGGGTACAGTATCATCCTGAAAGCATTTTAACTCCGCGGGGAAGGGAAATCCTTTCAAATTTTTTGGTGAGATGAAAACTATAACTCCATTAGCCAAAGTCAATCCTTAAAAAGAAAGATTGACTTTTTTTTGTGTTAATACTCATCACTTATACAAGTGATTACAGGGTTATTTATACCACTGCTATTGGCAGTTTCTTTCATATTAGCATTAAATTTATTAGTTTTGCCTAACTTTTTAAATTTATAACAATGAAAAAAATACTTCTTTCCTGCTTATTGACACCTGCGGTGTTTTACAGTCAAGAGACAAAGACTGATAGCTTAAGTAAATCAAAATTTATAGATGAGGTCGTAATAACAGGTACGATGAAGTCTGTAAAAAGGTTGGATAGCCCTGTTCCCGTAGAGGTTTATCCAGCAGGATATCTCAGAAAGAACCCCACCCCCAGCTTGTTTGATGCCCTCCAGAATGTGAATGGCGTACATCCGAAACTCAACTGTGCGGTATGTAACACGGGGGATATCAGAATCAATGGTCTCGATGGCCCTAATACGATGGTGCTTATCGATGGGATGCCTATCGTAAGCTCATTGGGGGCGGTGTATGGCTTTTCGGGGATACCGAGTGCGCTTATCGACAGGGTAGAAATCGTAAAAGGTCCTGCATCATCTCTTTACGGGAGTGAGGCTATGGGCGGGCTTATTAACATCATCACTAAAAGTCCTAAGAATGCGCCTACTGTATCTGCGGATTTCAGTACGACGACTTGGCTTGAGAATACTGCCGATCTTGGCTTTAAATTCAATATAGGCAAAAAGGTAGATGTACTTACGGGGATCAATTATTTCAATTTCCAGAACAGGGTAGATAAGAATAACGATAATTTTATGGATGTAACCCTCCAAGACCGAATCTCCGTATTCCAAAAGTGGAATATCCATAGGAAAGATAACCGCCTGTTTAGCATTGCGGGAAGGTATCTTTATGAAGACAGAGTGGGGGGAGAGATGAACTGGAAGAAAGAGCACCGCGGTGGGGATGAGGTCTATGCCGAAAGCATTTATACCAATAGAGCGGAGATTCTCGGTAACTACCAGCTCCCTTTGGAAGAGAAAATGTTCCTGATGTTCTCTTTTAGTAACCACGAGCAAAACAGTTTCTATGGCGACAGACCTTATATGGCTGATCAGAAGATCGGATTTGGGCAGCTCACTTGGGATAAGAAGCTTGGTGCTCACGATTTACTCTTTGGCGCTGCGCTTAGATATACTTATTATGATGCTACTGTGCAGGCTACGGATGTACATACGGGTGATCCAATTATCGTGAATGATCATCAGAAAATATGGCTTCCGGGCGTCTTCGTTCAGGATGAAATCAGCTTTAATGACAAGCATAAACTCCTACTTGGGCTGCGGTATGACCACAATAATGTGCACGGGAATATCCTCACCCCAAGGCTCGCCTACAAATGGAAGTTTGGGGAGACCAACCTCCTCCGTTTAAATGCTGGTACGGGCTATCGCGTGGCGAGTATCTTTACTGAAGAGCACGCCGCGATGACGGGCGGTAGAAGAGTAGTCTTCAAAAATGATATAAAACCAGAGAAATCTTACAGCGCAAACCTTAACTATAATAAAAAGATTTATTTTGATTCTGGTTCTATCCTTGGGCTCGATGCTACGGCATTTTATACCTTTATCAACAACAGTATCGTTCCTAAGTTTGATGCTTCAAACAACCTTCTCATCTATGATAATGAGAATACTACCTCCCTCAGCAAAGGGCTGTCCTTTAATGTAGATCTTGCGCTTGCTAATGGGCTTCGTATGAATCTTGGCGTTACTCAAATGGAGAATACCAAAACCGAAGACGATGTAACCACCCGAATAGAATTCTCGGAGAAGTTCTCTGGAACTTGGACGGTCTCTTACGAGATAAAGCCCATCCACCTCAATATCGCTTACACGGGTAATGTATACAGCCCGATGAAGCTCGCCCTTGCTGGTGATGATGACCCACGCCCGCAATACTCTCCTTGGTTTAGTCTTCAGAACATAATGTTTACTTACGAGGGCATTAAGAACTGGGAGATCTACGCAGGGGTAAAAAACTTGCTGGATTGGACGCCTGCTAAGAACCTTCCGTTCCTTATCTCCCGCGCAGAAGACCCGTTTGATAACCGAGGCGTACCTAACCCATATGGTTTAGAGTTTAGCCCAGATTATATCTATGCCCCCAATCAAGGTATCCGAGGTATGCTCGGGTTTAGGTTTAAGTTTTAGCGGAACTTATCAAGTAGGGATGTGGAGGTAATCTACATTCCCGTGTGAGAGACTCCCACATTCCCGTGTGAGAGACTCTCACATACTCGTGTGGCGATACCTCACATTCCTTAGTCTTATTATCTTGTTTATTTTATTGGCTCGGTATTGATTGTATTGATTTTCACCGAGTCATTCGTTTTATATAATTAGGTTAAAAGAAACTACGATAGGTCTAAAATCGCCCCTACCAAGCTAGGGAGAGCTTAGTTAATATAATTCTCCTACTCTTTTGAGATAAAAAAAAACGAGCCGAAGCGAAAGCTTTGGCTCGAGGGTTTAGGCAATGCCTCTTTTAAAGATATGCTTCTATTGGATTGCAGGTGCAGATGAGGTTTCTGTCGCCATAGGCATCATCCACACGAGATACGGAAGCGAAGACTTTGTTCTCCCTCACCCATTCGAGAGGGTAGGCTGCCTTTTCTCTGCTGTAAGGCTTGTCCCAGCGGTCGGAGATGACGATCTGCTCGGTATGAGGAGCATTTTTGAGAACATTATTCTCCTTATCAGCGGTGCCGTTGGCTATTTCATCAATCTCTTTCTTAATATTGATAAGGGCTTCTGCAAATCGGTCGATTTCGGCTTTGCTTTCGGATTCGGTAGGCTCTATCATTAGGGTTCCTGCCACTGGGAAACTCACCGTAGGGGCGTGGAAACCGTAGTCCATTAGCCGTTTTGCTACATCGCCCACCTCTATTCCATAAGATTTGAACGGTCGGAAATCCACGATACACTCGTGAGCTACTCTGCCTTGCTCATTGGCATAGAGGATAGGGAAGTGCTCGGCGAGAACTTCTTTCAGGTAGTTGGCATTGAGTATTGCGTGTTCGGTAGCCTTTTTCAGCCCTGCTGTGCCCATCATTTTGATGTAAGCGTATGTGATATTGAGCACGAGAGCAGAGCCATACGGTGCTGAAGAAATGGCACTGATGGCATTTGTGCCGCCCACTTTAAGATTAGGGTTTGATGGGAGGAATGGGACGAGGTGTTTTGCTACGCAGATAGGCCCCACGCCTGGTCCACCACCACCGTGAGGTATTGCGAAGGTCTTGTGAAGGTTGAGGTGACAGACATCTGCCCCGATATATCCAGGACTTGTGTAGCCCACCTGTGCATTCATATTGGCACCGTCCATATAGACCTGTCCACCGAGCGAATGTATGAGGTTGATAATATCCTTTACATTAGAATCGAAGAAACCGTAGGTGGAAGGGTAGGTAATCATCACCGCAGAGAGGTGGTCTTTGTGCTCTTCTGCCTTTGCTTTGAGGTCTTCAAAGTCAATTTCTCCTCTTTCATTATTTTTTACTACGACGACTTTCATTCCTGCCATTATGGCGGAAGCGGGATTGGTTCCGTGCGCCGATTGTGGGATGAGAACGATATTTCTGTGCTCATTTCCTTGCGATTTATGGTATTCTCTGATGACCATTAGACCGGCATACTCGCCTTGTGCCCCAGAATTAGGCTGGAGAGAAGCACCAGCGAAGCCTGTAATTTCGGCGAGGTCTTTTTCCAACTCTTTAATGAGCTGTTGATAGCCTCCTGCCTGATCGGTAGGGACAAATGGGTGGATGTTTCCCCATTCGGACCACGAAAGAGGGAGCATTTCGGTAGCGGCATTGAGCTTCATTGTGCACGAGCCGAGGGAAATCATAGAATGCACAAGCGAGATGTCTTTCCGCTCTAATTTTTTGATGTATCTCATCAGCTCGGTTTCTGTATGGTACTTGTTGAACACCTCCTGAGTGAGGATTTCATCATTCCTTAATAGATCGGATGGGATGTTGCTCTCATTTTCTTTTAGTGCTAATTTAAACGCCTGTTTGTTGAGGTGGCTGGCCAGTACATTGAGCAGTTTTTGCATTTTATCCAAAGTGGAGGTTTCATCTAATGCAATGCTGACCACCCCTTCGGAGAAGAAGTTGAGGTTGATTTTCTGATCTCTCAATGTTTGTTGCAGGCTGAATTTATCCTCTTCGGCTATTTTGATTTTTACGGTATCAAAAGTTGGCTCATCTACCACATTATAGCCTATGGTTTTTAGAGCATCGGCAAGCGTTCTGGTTTTATAATGAATTTGGTCAGCGATGAATCTTAATCCATCAGCACCGTGATAAACCACATACATACCTGCCATTACGGCGAGGAGTACCTGCGCTGTACAGATGTTGGAAGTAGCTTTCTCTCTCTTGATGTGCTGCTCACGAGTTTGTAGTGCCATCCGAAGAGCCCTGCCACCGTAAGCATCTTGAGATATTCCGATGATTCTTCCAGGAATTTCTCTTTTATAATCTTCCTTGCAAGCGAAGTAAGCAGCGTGCGGACCTCCATATCCCATAGGAATCCCGAATCTTTGGGTGGTACCCACCGCACAGTCTGCCCCCATAGAAGCAGGGGATTTGAGTTTTACAAGGGAGAGGATATCACAAGCCATTGCCACCTGCAAATCGAGGGTTTTTAGCTTGGAAATAATCTCTGAATAATCAGCAACCACTCCATTCTTGCCTGGATTTTGGAACAGTGCACCGAAGTAGCTTTCATCAAATGTGTGCGTATGGTGGTCTCCTGTAATAATCTCTACTCCCAAGCCCTCGGCTTTGGTTTTGAGCACGGCAAGCGTCTGAGGATATACCCATTCGGAAACAAAGAATTTATTAGCATTGTTCTTCTTTTGCTCTCGGGTTCTACTACCGAGGAACATATGCATGGCTTCGGCGGCGGCTGTACCTTCGTCTAATAAAGAAGCATTTGCCAGCGGGAAGCCCGTAAGGTCGGCTACTGCAGTTTGGAAATTGAGCAATGCCTCTAATCTCCCTTGCGCTATCTCTGCCTGATAAGGGGTATAAGCCGTGTACCAGCCAGGGTTTTCAAGGATATTCCTCTGTATAGCCGATGGCAATATAGCACCGTAATACCCATAGCCGATATAAGTATCATAGCTTTGGTTTTTAGAGGCTAAATCTTTGGAGTGGAGGAGCATTTCATACTCTGAAAGCGGAGTACTAAGCTCCAAATCTTTCTGTAAGCGAATAGCTGAGGGGATGGTTTGAGAAAGGAGTTCTTCGGTATCCTTTACACCGATTTTGTTGAGCATCTCTCTTTTGTCCTGTTCATTCAAAGAGATGTGACGGTTTACAAATTCTGTTGTATTCATAAAATAATTAGATTTATTTCTTTATTTTTTCTGGTGCGTAAAAATAGGTGTTTTTACTGGAATATGGAAGAGAGAGAAATAATGTGGATATACTTGCTTTTAGGAAATAGTATCTAGCTGTTTGCTATTGAAAAGATGTAGCATAGTGTGTATGATGTTGTGCTCGTCGAATAATATTTCTCCGAAGGCTATGTATTCTGTGTGTTGGGAGACTTTTCTGTATTGTTTAGTAAAAATGGTCAGGGTGGTAGAAGAAGATGTTTTTTTCACGGATGCCATTAGGGATGAAGCCAAATCCACCTTGTGCGGTATCTGGGGGTGGCTTGTGGTCGTAGGTGTGGGAGTGTTTTTCTGTCATAATGGCAGTTGATTTTTTTAGGGAGTTTCTCTTAGGTAGGTCTTACATCGCTCTTACCTTCCTCTTACCTCTTGCTTTATAAAATTTCTTGTTTTTGTGACATAATGGCAGGGGTTTCATAGGCTCTTAGTATTTTAAAGAGTGCTGGTCTTGGGGGGTAGGGAATTGTATATATAAGTTATAGAGGGACTACAAAGTTATTTTTTGAATTTCTTTTGTACTACTATAGATATAGAGGGTATTATTTATTAGGTGGTTAGGTGAAATGGAAAGGTTTTCTTTTAATTTTTTGATTGTCCAAGTTTTTCCATAGTCTTGGCTATAGATTAAATCATATGATACAAAAGGTCCACTTATATTCCCTATAAAAGCAAGGATTAAGCCTTTATTATTTGATTGTAGATAATTTACTATAGTATAGTTATTTACTTCTTTGATGACTTTATTTCTACCTGTATTTATGTTATGGTTTATAAATTTTACTTTTGATGTATCTGACTTATCATTTCCTGCTAAAAGAATATTATCAGAGTTTATTTGGATAATATTTTCAGGATAAATAGAAAGATTTATTTCGTTTGCAAATCCTTCTTTATCAATGGTGTATAAGTGCTTGTTTCCTTTATTAGAATCTCTACTTATTGTATAGGCTGTATTATTAATTACTATTCCTTCTGAGAAATTTAGGTTAGTATTTATACTATCAATTATTTTAAAATCAGAATTATAGAGAATTATTTTATTGTTTTTGTTATTTCTGTTTGAGGTAGATGAGTAAATAGCATCCTTATCTCCTTCTAAGAAAGTGAAGAAGTCAAATTCTAATTTTTTACTGCTAATTATTTTACTCTCTTCAAAGGAAAAAATATCTATAAAATTGTCATTTCCAGTTATGTTAGTGGTGTTTATATAAAGATTGTTATGATTTATAATGGCATTATCTCCATAAAAAATTCCATCTTTGATTGAAATTTTTGCTACTTTTTTCCAATTATGCCCTCCATCTGTAGTCTTATAAACATTTCTTTCATACTTTATTTTTGAAGGGGTTTTAGGATTTTTTATAGCTTCATCAAGATTTAGATACTCTTCATAAGTTCCGAATAGATAGCCCTCATATTCATTTTTAAAATACATATAAGAGAAAGACTGGTTTGTACTGGGAATACCGTTTGTGTTGTATATCTCAATATTCTCATACGAGTAGGAACAACTTGCTACTATCAGGAAGAGAGTGTAATAAACTAATGTTTTTATGAAATTCATTTTTCTGTTGATATTGTTGGTATAAAGTCTGAAAATTTAGGGATGAGTCTTTCTAAATGAGCTCGCGTTTCATTATAAACTTTATCAAAAGTGCCTCCTCCGTTGCGTACTTGTTTTTCTACATATTCATTAATCATTATTTTTATTTTAAAAGCATTAGCTCCTAGTTCAAAAAATCTTTTAGCTCCTACTGAAGGATTAGATGTCCAGTGATCTAATAACTTTTCTCCTATTTTTACTGCTTGCTCTATACCCTTGCTACTTGCTAGGTGTTTTATATCAGGAGTTAGTCCTATATTTACTAAATCAATAATATTTAGATCCTTTAAGCCAGCATCCCAATAGGCTTTTACATGTGTATTCATAGCAAAATCTGTAAATTTACTATCATTAAATTCTATCTCTTGTCCATTTTTTGTTTGAAGTATATTTTCAATAGGATCTTGTAACTTATCTCTAGCAATAAGTAACCATTGTTGTCCTTTTTTGGATAGTTTTGAAAAAGTTTCATTAGTAAATTTTCTTATATTATAATCCCCATACTCCATATAATAAGAAGGTGCTTTTTTTCCAGGATTTCTTTTTTCAAAGTCTTGAGCTCTAAATTTATAATAATCAATAGTATGCAAATATTTTCCTGCTTTAGTAGGTGGATCCTCTCCTTCCATCCCCGTAGGGTCAATAAGCATTACGGGATTGTTATTGGCATAAGCATAAGGTTGCATAGTTTTCTCTGCCAGCGGATCTACATTGAGCCATAGGGAGGTCTTACTATCCAAATACCTTGCTCCATAGTAGTATAATCCTGTTTCTTGATCTAATTCTTTGCCATTAAAGAGGTACGGCATAGTGTGTTCACTAGAATGCTGGTCGAATAATATCTCTCCGAAGGCGATGTATTCTGTGTGCTGACTAACCTTTCCGTCTTGCCCAGTGATGTAGGAGGAGCTACCGAGGTGGTCGGGGTGGTAGAAGAAGATGTTTTTTTCACGGATGCCGTTGGGAATAAAGCCAAAGCCACCTTGTGCAGTATCTGGGGAGATAGGTTCGCCGAACGGTATGTATTTCTTTATAGTGGTTTCTGTCATAATGGCAGTTGAATTTTTTAGTGGGTTTCTCCTATGTAGCTCCTACCTTCCTCCTACCTTCCTCCTACCTCTTGTTTTATAAAATTTCTTGTAGTATATCTGGAAGGATAAAACTGTCATCATCTATTTTCCCACTATAATATAAGTCTTCTCCTTTTGGAGAAGCACTTGTAACTACCCATAAATCATCATTTGGTCTTTCCCAAGCCGATGTTTCTATTACTAATTTTAAAGCCTTCTTTTTTGGTATTTTTATGAATTTATTAGGGATTTTCCAATTTTCATAGAATAAAGATATATAGTCATTTTCTATATAAAATAGCAATACCTTCTTAGCAATACTAAGATTTATATCATATTTATCATTAATATCATTATAAATATCTGGTAAAAGGTGTAGTAACTTAGTATAATCTTCTATTGCAGCCCATAAAACAGCTTTGAATATTCTCTTTTTCATTATTATTAAAGCTCATTTATTTTTTTTTCTAATTTTTCTTTAAAATAAAGAATATTTATTGGGGATACTTCAAAGCAAAAGTTTACGGAGTTAGAATAAGTATAATCCATTAAAAAACCTTTTATAAATATTTCCCCATTGTCATTTTCAAACTTTATTTTTAAATAATCATCATTATGTTGAAAATAAAGAATTTTTAGCTTATTAGAATATAGAAGATCTAAGTTTTTTATGAGCTCTTCTAAGTCACTTAATTCAATAGTTATCTCTTCAAAAGAATTAAAAAGTACAGTTGTTATATGTACTCCCATTAGAATAGATATAGGTTCTTCATTACTAATTTTTCTTGGATTGATAAATTCAATTAGTGAAGAATTTTCTTTACTGTTTAGTTTCATAATGTTATTTTTTTTATTTGGGATAAAATTTCTATGAAAAATTTTATTTCCGTGAGTTATACCTATTTGATAAGTTCCTTTTGTCCCATTAATACTTCCTGATATCTCGTACCAATTTGCTCCATCCTTTATTCTTTGTGCCCAAGAACCATTATTTATAATGTAGTTGTCAAAGCTTAGTGGAAAATTATGAAATAAATCTATTTTTGATGATAAACTTATATCATAAGAAACAGTATTTGTAACGGGAATAGATTTAAAGCTTGTTTGTACTCCCAAGCCATTTATTCCATCGCTAGCGATTGAACTTCCTGACCAAGATAATTTTGTGGCTAATCCTATTTTTGCTAAAGCATATTCTGTTGCTATACCTGTGGTAGCTCCTTTTAATCCTTCTAATCCAGCTAAAGCGAGGCGTCCAGAAGGAGTACTCATAGCATATTCTGGAGAATTAGTATCTGGAGTTCTTCGTATTGTTGGTATCTTTGAATGGTCAATAATATGTAAATATGGATTTTCGTGATACCCAGTATATGTTAATTGCTCAATAAAGCCCATAAAATGCCACTCTCCATTGTCTCCCAGTCTCACAGGAGCTCGCTCATTGAAAGATTTCTGAGCCATATAAACATAGCCAGGTTGAGCATAATCAATATATCCAGCTTCTATAGCTTGATAACGCGCTTTAATATCTTCCCTCCAAACCCAAGATGTAGACCCATCTTCATTTTTCCTTTTTACCCAATCTTCAGGTTCTTTTCCCGTAGGGTCAATAAGCATTACAGGGTTATTATTAGCATAGGCGTAAGATTGCATAGTTTTTTCTACTAATGGGTCTACATTTACAAATATACTTACTTTAGGGTCATAGTACCTTGCGCCGTAGTAATATAATCCCGTCTCTGTATCCAGCTCTTTGCCATTAAATAAATACGGCATGGTCTTGCTTGTGCTGTGTTCCTCAAACAACACCTCCCCGAAAGCAATATACTCTGTATGCTGGGTTATTCTTCCCTCTCTATTACTCCTCGCCGTGAGCCATGCTAAAACCCCACAACTACGGCTGTGGGGTATCCGCTGCCATCTCTCACGCAACCTACTTTGTGCTCCTATTTTTATGCTTTCAATGAACTTCTATTCTTCTATTTTATTCAATCCATAGGGAGTTGTGAATTTTTAATAATGAAAACAACACTTCTTGAATGTCTATATTGTGATTTTTATATTATTATGTTAGTTCTGTTTATCAGATAGTTATATATTATTTATAATTAAAACAACACATCTGGAACATTACCCATTTGAAACATTACCTACCATTCCCAAGCAAAGGGATATGTATAGTATGGATTTTCATTATATTCTTTATCTGAAATTTTCTTTGGTTTCAGATTTCTATAAATATTAAGAATATCTTTATATTTGATTTTATTAAAGTCTATTTTATTATCATCTATCAAAGCAAATTTTATTTTTTTATTTCTAACATCATGGGTGTACTGATATATCCCTAATTCTCGTATAGCATAGAGAGGAATTAAGTTTTCATCTAAAAATATTAGTTCTTCTATTCCATAGGTAAATTGGTCTTTAGAGTTAAATATAATATCAAAATTATTGGCTTCATTAGTTTTTATGCAGAGTATGATATTTTCTCTTTTATCCACTAAAATTTTTATTTTTTCATTATAATGAAACAAGCTATAATTCTCATCATTATATTCCATCACAAAAGGTTTTCCAAAGTTATAGTGCTCATTATCACAGATTTGTTTATTAGAACTCATTATTTTTATGTCCTTAGGAAAATCCAAAATCTTTATATTTTTACATTTGTCTTTACATGCTACTAATAATATTATTATTAATAAATAATGCAGTTTCATTTTTTTACTTTTTTATATTCAATTGGGTTTTTATCTTTATTAGGGTATACAACAGGGCTTCTAAATATTCCTCCTGAGGAGTTTACTGATATATTATATAGCTCTTTACTTTTTGTTCCAGATCTATATTGGACAAAACCACCATAATTATCTCTATGTAAATTTCTGTTAAAAATAAATGCTTCTCCTCCTGATGTTATTTTTCTAGATGTAGATTTTGCCAGGTTCAAAAATAAACTTCTATTTGTACCTTTAACAAAAAAATCTGAGTAATTCCTTTCTGTTTGTTTAACTTGTTCTTCATTTCTTTTATCATTACATAAAACTATATTACAAGCTGTCATTACAACATTTGCATTATTACTTAAATGATTTTCAATAAATTTAAGACCTAAATTACTATTAGGATTAGATACTAAGCCTTGTCCTTCTGTATTATCTAAATCTGCTCCCCGACCTGTAACTCCATGACTTCTAATAACTAATCTCTCATATTCAGGAATATTTTTACCATAATGATCAGTGAGTACTTTCTGAACTTCATTTATATTGTCTACCGCTATAAAATCAAATTTTCCTGCTTCTTTTTTCATTACTTCTGCATCAGTTTTAACATTTTTTTCATTTATATAAATCAATAAGTTTTTAGATCCAGTTAATTTTTTTACAGGAGGGTCTTCACTTGCCATCCCCGTCGGGTCTATCAGATTTATCGGGTTATTATTCGTATATGCATATGGTGTCATGGTTTTTTCTGCCAGAGGATCTACATTCAAGAAAATGCTTACTCTCGGGTCGTAGTATCTCGCTCCGTAGTAGTAAAGCCCCGTCTCTGTATCCAGCTCCTTTCCATTAAACAGATACGGCATGGTCTTGCTTGTGCTGTGTTCTTCAAACAACACCTCTCCAAACGCAATATACTCTGTATGCTGGGTTATCCTTCCCTCTCGGTCTGTAATATACGAAGAACTTCCCAAATGGTCAGGATGGTAAAAATACAAATTTTTCTCTATTATTCCATTATCTATGAAGCCATACCCTGCTTTTACGGTCTGTGGCGTAATCGGGTCTCCATACTGCACAGGAGGATCTGGGACATATAGACTATTTTTTCATAAATTTTTCTAAATCATAATGTTTAAGACCTAATTCATCTAACGGAATGTTAAAAACTTCTGCTTGTTGTTTTATAATATCTAAAATATTATAACACTCCATTTGTACTCCTAAATCAAACTCTGAACATTCTTTTTTTATTGTATCTTCTAATCTTTCTTTTAATATAGTTACTAAATCTTGTAAATATAATTTATACTTTAAATTTTCCATTATTCTTTATTTTTTTTCAATTCTTTTAAAATATTTATCTGTTCTTTAGCCCTTTCAATATCCTTAGGCCATTTATTTTTTATAAGATTTTCTTTTTGTTTAGGATGAAGCTCATCCCAATTTCCTTTTCCATATTCTTTAAGATACTTTTTAGGGTCTTTTATTAAGTTTGAGTGTTCTACTATATTTTTCTCCATAGAAGAAATACTTTTTTCAATTTCTTTTTTAGAAAGTTTTTCCATATTCTTAAGCCATCCCGAATGTTTTCCACCTGATAATGCGATTGTATAAGCATTTACTTTTTTGTAGTATTTTTCATAGATAATTTGAAGTTCTTCTAGTGATATTTTTGCTACTTTTTGAGATTTATCCACTTTTACAAATACATATTCTTTTAAATCTACCATTAAAATATCAGTTATTTCATTATCAATATTTTTTTCTTTAGGAGAAATAGAAAAATCTCGAATACTTTCAATTGAAAACAACTCTGTGTTACTATCATAAGATATTAATACTAGTAGAAATAATAATTTTAATACTCTCATATTTATTCAGGATTTTTATTATTCTATTTTTTGAGTATTATTATATCTAAATTCTATATTAAATATTGATTATCTTTTTATTATATATATCTAATTATTTTTTGATATTTGTTCTGATAATCGCCTAATTAAATAGCCATATAATTTACCATCAATTGGCGGTGGTAATGTATATACTGGTAAGCGAAACTCCCCATATCTTTTTCCACATTTATCTTTTATAACAAAATATGAAGAATAGCCTCTCAGATATTCTGCATCAGGTATATTGGTTATAAATTCCGAATGATACTTTTGTAATTTAAAAGGATTTAGTTGAGACAGTTCTTTGTTTTCTCGCTTTGTTTTTTCTAAAAGGCGAACTTCTGTTATTTTACCTAAACTATCTGTTGTGAGGTAATATTCTTTATATTCCTTTTCGTCTTTAATCAAAACATAATAATTCTTATCTAAAACAGAGTATAAGAGCTTAGGAGATTTTAATGTGTCAAAATATATCAGTACTTTATCTGCCTTAGCTCTACTAAGCATAGCTAATGAGTCGGACATTTTTTTCCAACTACTTTGTGCCCAACAAAATGAAGAACACAAAACCAAAAATAATATAATAACCTTTTTCATCTTATTCAGTAATTGGTAATTTCGTAGGTTCCGTTATATGACCTTGGTCAAATCCTCCGTGGTTACTCCCATCACGCTCTGGCATACCTAATAATCGCCTAATTAAATTATCTGTTCGGATTGCATTTGCATTATTTGCTTTGGAACTAAAATTCTTAGCAGAAGGAATCCCGTGCCCAAAAAGCTCATGTCCTGATGTAACAGCTCTTTCATTTCCTGCTACTCCAGAACCAATGAAAGAATGTGAACCATTTTTTGTTGGTACATTTAGTCCACTTCCAAAACCATCAATAATACTAGCGCTTAATTTTCCCTCTGGAGTAAGCATTATATCTCCAACACCTGCTTGTGTTTTATTCATGTGGTCTTTAAAAGCCATTGCTCCTTCAGAAGATGTAAAGTCCCCACTTAAATATTCTACTTTATGTACCTCTTTTGAGTTAATAGTATTTGTTACCATATCAATATAGGCTTTTTCATCAGTACTAAGGGAAACTCCATCTAAAGCTGCACCTAATGCTTTTGCATCAATGCTTTTAAATGTTGAACCTTTTACATCTATCAATGCTCTAACACCTGCAAATTTTTCATCTGCTAAAACTCTATGAATATCCTCCTTAAAGGTCTGTGCATCTTTTTTAGTTATCCCTACTATCTGTCGCCCATTAGGGTCAATATTACCTATAGGATTATTAGCTACATAGGCATAAGGAGAGATATTAGGATATTTTTCTACTAAAGGATCTACATTTAGCCATAGGGAGGTCTTACTATCCAAATACCTTGCGCCGTAGTAGTATAGTCCTGTTTCGCTGTCTAGTTCTTTGCCATTAAAGAGGTATGGCATAGAGTGTTCACTAGAATGCTCGTCGAATAATATCTCACCGAAAGCTATGTATTCTGTGTGTTGGGAGACTTTTCCATCATTACCAGTAATGTAAGAGCTACTACCGAGGTGGTCTGGGTGGTAGAAGAAGATGTTTTTTTCGCGGATGCCATTAGGGATGAAGCCAAATCCACCTTGTGCAGTTTCAGGTTTTATAGGTTCGCCGAACGGTATGTATTTCTTTATAGTGGTTTCTGTCATAATGGCAGATGTTTTTTTTAGGGAGTTTCTCCTATGTAGCTCCTACATCGCTCCTACCTTCCTCCTACCTCTTGCTTTATAAAACTTCTTGTTTTTGTGACATAATGGCAGGGATATCGTAGGTTCTTAGTATTTTAAAGAGTGCTGGTCTTGGGGAGGGTAAAGGTAGGGAAGTATTTGATAGATATAATAAATATGATATCTGTTGATGGATGAAATTTTTTGTTATTTATTTGAAATTCACATTGGATAAAATATATTTATCATAACATATTTTTTTCTTGAATGGTCTTGTCCTACAATCTCGTTGAAAAAAAATAGTGTCACCCTTTATGTCACCTTGTTTTCTAATATAGTTTCCAGAATTTGAACAGGAAAAATATTCTGTTTTAATTTTATTTCGTTCCATCCTCCAATAACCAATTGCAGGAGCATTATTCCATGTTTTATTGATTATATCCTCGATTTTTAATGTCAGACCATCTTTTGAGTGCACATATATAATTCTTCCATCGGGATAGAAACCATAACCCATAGCATTAGTTTTATCATCAGCTATATAGATTTTATTAAATGCTAATAAGTCCGAGTCTTTAAAAGGGATTTTTGTTAATTTAAAATTAGGGTTTTTAGGACGGCATTGCCCATTAATCATTCTACCTTCATGCACAAAACAAGATGTACAAAATAATATCAAACCTATTGTTAATAATATACTTTTCATTGTCCGATAGTTGCATTTACATTCCCTTGATTATTATAGATGTATGTCCCATCATTTGAAACATTCTTATGAATCAATCTAAAGATAATCATTTTTTCGTTCCGTTCCAGTAAACTTTCCGTCTCGATGGAAAAATTTTTCCATCCCGATAGAAATTTTGCTTCGTAGAGAAGCTTAGCTATTCAAATGACATGTCTGATAATACATATCGCTCTTCTCGAACTTCTTTATAAAAGGGATGATAAAAATTTTGATAAAAAACAATAGTGTCTCCTTTTATTTCTCCTTGTTTTCTTTCATAGAAACCACTATCACCACATAAAAAATATTCTACCTTGATTTTATTGTCTTCTACTCGCCAATAGCCAATATTAGGAGCGTTTTCCCAGCTTTTATTAAAGGTATCGCTTGGCTTTATCGTGAAACCATCTTGAGAGGTAAAGAAGATTAGTCTCCCATCCGAGTAAAACTTAAGAGCAAAAGAAGTAATCGACTTTCCCAAATAAGTCTTATCAAATACAAGCAGATTGGTCTCTTTAAATGGCGTTTTGAGCAGTTTAAAATTCGGATGCTTCGGTCTGCACATTCCGTTTCCCCATGTTCCTTTGTGTATAAAAAAACATGAATTACACAGCGATAATAAACTAAATAATAATACTAACTTTTTCATTTTCCTGATGATATATTTACATTTCCTTGATTGTTATAGATGTATGTTCCATCATTTGAAACATTCTTATGAATCAATCCAAAGATAATCATTTTTTCGTCCCGTCCCAGCAAACTTTCCGTCTCGATGGAAAAATTTTTCCATCCCGATAGAAATTTTGCTTCGTAGAGAAGCTTAGCTATTCAAATGACATGTCTGATAATACATATCGCTCTTCTCGAACTTCTTTATAAAAGGGATGATAAAAATTTTCATAAAAAACAATAGTGTCTCCTTTTATTTCTCCTTGTTTTCTTTCATAGAAACCACTATCACCACATAAAAAATATTCTACCTTGATTTTATTGTCTTCTACTCTCCAATAACCTATATTAGGAGCATTTTCCCATCTTTTATTAAAGGTATCAATTGGTTTTATAGTAAAACCATCTTGAGATGTAAAGAAGATTAGTCTCCCATCCGAGTAAAACTTAAGAGCAAAAGAAGTAATCGACTTTCCCAAATAAGTCTTATCAAATACAAGCAGATTGGTCTCTTTAAATGGCGTTTTGAGCAGTTTAAAATTAGGATGCTTAGGTCTGCACATCCCATCTCCCCATCTTCCTTTGTGTATAAAAAAACATGAATTACACAGCGATAATAAACTAAATAATAATACTAACTTTTTCATTTTCCTGATGATATATTTACATTTCCTTGATTATTATAGATGTATGTCCCATCATTGGACATATTTGATAATGCAGATTATTTTAATTAATAGTATCAACTTTAATATTATATTCATATATATGTTCAGGTATTTCTATAGGATAATTATATTTCTTAGGAGTACCTAAAAATTTTATAGTAATGGTATTATTTTTTAAAGTAAAATCCTTGATATTATGAGCTTCACAAATTGTATCTATTCTATTGTTTTTTTTAATGATAATGTAATCAGGAAAATCTTGATCAAGAGTACCAATTAGATCTATCCACTCTATTTTTGTTTCATTTTGAGTAACTTCCTTTAAAATCTCTTTTTTAGGCTCAAAGCTGGGGAAACAGTTTTGTAATAGTAGCAGTGTTAATAATTTTATTTTTCTCATTTTTTTATTTATAAAATTTTCCAAAATAACCATAATAAATATAACTTCCTGAGTAAGTATGCTCTCCGTAAAAAGGATGTCCAGAATTATAGCCATTTCCATTATTTTGTCTTTGATTATATTCTCCTACTTTTTGCATAACTTGATTATAATACCATTTAGTGCCTAAGAATGCAGGTTTTGTACTTTTCATATTTGCTCCAAAAACCATATTCCCCATAGCTCTAAGAGTGGTAATGATAGGAAGCTTATCTTGTGAAGTTCCGGCTTTTATAGCTGTATAAGGATTAAGTCCTAAACTTTTTTTAAAATCTAATGGAGCACCATTTGCAGACATCTCTCTTAATATTTCTAATTTTCCATAGAATGTAGAAGGAGCTAATCTTTTAACTTCATTGTTATACAGTAATTGCCCCCAGTCTAATAATTCTTGGGCATTGGCATTTCTAATTGAAGCTTCTGTATATTTATTGAGTTTGACTTTTCCTGAAACGGTTAGATCAGTTAGTTTAAATGTAATATTTATGTGTCCATCAAAGCTACCATTACTATCATTCGTTTTCATAAAATCATATGGTGTCATTGTTTTACCAATTTTTTTACTACTATTTATATTATAATTTCCATTTTTATCCACAAGATATATACCATTATCACCATCATTTTTAGCACTTACTACAGTATAAGAACCATCTTTATTTTGCTTAACCCCCGTACTATCAGAACTCTCTCCTTCCATCCCCGTAGGGTCAATAAGCATTACAGGATTATTATTAGCATAGGCATAAGGTTGCATAGTTTTCTCTACTAATGGATCTACATTTACAAATATACTTACTTTTGGATCATAGTACCTTGCACCGTAGTAGTATAGTCCTGTTTCGCTGTCTAACTCTTTGCCATTGAAAAGGTATGGCATGGTCTTGCTCGTGCTGTGTTCCTCAAAGAGCACCTCTCCAAACGCTATATACTCCGTATGCTGGGTTTATATTTTTCTTAAAGATCTGCTTCTCTTTTTATGGATTTGATAATTTACATTCTACTCTCTCCCTTCGGTGTCCCTTCGGTAATCCTTCGGTGAAGGTTCGGTGTCCTCTCGTTTATGGCTTTTTAATTATTTTATGGTTTTATTGTGAATTTTCAATAATTAAAATAACTCATCTGGGACATTACCATATTACCTTAACATACTACAAACGAAAAGTCTAATTCTATTTCTTTCATTTCTTTTATTAAATATATAATATATGAAGGCAGTCTAAAACCTCCATGATCATAAGATGATATAATAGAACAATATATATTTCCTTTTTTAATATTAAATTTTTTACATAATTTAATAATTGTGTAAACATCTTCTTTCCGATTAATATCTATAATAATGTTTCTATACTCTTCATTAATCTCAAAGTCTAAGTCTAAACTCACAATAAAATGTTGTATCTCAATAAACTGGTCGAAATCGATATTTAACATTCTAAAAACACAATTTATCTCATCAATACCATTTTCTCTTTGTATATCCATAGTAAAATTATTTTTCGCTATATTTCTTCGCTATATCTTCTAATTCTCTCCAACTATAATTATCTGCGCCTCCTCTTCCTTCATTCTTTTTTAATTTTTCTATATATTTACCAAATTCTTTTCTATTTATTTTATATTTTCTAGCAACATCATCTATTTGTTTATTAGCTTGTGTGTTAGTCCCCATTTTATCACCTGATTTTGATTTCTTAGAACCAATACCTCCTCCTTTTTGGGAGTTAGCTTCATATAAATCTATTCCTAAATTGCCCAGCTCAACTATTGATTGAGCTAAATCTACAGATCCTGTAAGTGCTACACCCCCTCCATATGCTGCAGTTCCACCACCGACAATAACACCTACACCTGCTGTTTCTGCTCCTGTTGCCAGCGCTACACTACCACCTGTAGAGGCTATTTCTCCACCTTTTAAAATCATTGCTATATCTGCAATTGCTCTACCAGCATAATATGAAATTAAATATTCTTTGGTCATCCCTTTGGGTGGTTCAGTTAAATTAAATAGATCTCCTAGTCCCAGAGAAAATGCAGATGCAACGGCATGAGAAGCTCCTAATCCAGCAGCAGAAGAATGAGTGATTAGTTTTTCTGCTTTTTGTTTGATTGCAAAATAATTTTGCTTCCCATTAGGATCTATGTATATTATAGGATTATTATAAGTATATCCATAGGTATTATGGTTCATTGGATTAAACACCCCATTATTATGCTGTCCGTCTATATAGTGCTCAGTCTCTTGTATAGGATTATAACCACTGAGTGGGTCAGTGTTTAGCCAAAGGCTGGTTTTCATATCCAGATACCTTGCCCCAAAATAGGTTAGGTTGGTTTCTTGGTCTAGTTCTTTGCCGTTGAAAAGGTACGGCATAGAGTGCTCGGTATTGTGTTCATCAAAGAGGATTTCTCCGAAGGCTATGTACTCTGTATGTTGGGAGACTTTTCCGTCTTGTCCAGTGATGTAGGAGGAGCTACCGAGGTGGTCAGGGTGGTAGAAGAAGATATTTTTTTCACGGATGCCATTAGGGATGAAGCCAAAGCCGCCTTGTGCAGTTTCAGGTTTTATAGGTTCGCCGAACTGTATAGGAGGGCCGGGTACATCGCCAGGAGGGTTGAATTTAGGAGGTCGAGGCCATCCTTCTGGTGGTTCTTGGTTTTGTGAGATCTCTTTCCAATCGATGGAAGGGTAGGGCTGCCCAGTATATTCGGGGGTGGCGTAGATGCCGTGCTGGGTAGGCGGACCAGGGGGTACGCCAAGGCTTTGGATGTATTTATCGCGTGCTTGCTGCATAAGGGCGGACTGGCGAATGAAGTTGATACCCCCAGCATTGATTTGTGCAGGTTGGGTAAAGGTGCCCTCACCGAGTTTTGAGACAATTCTGCTGGTTCCCTCAAAATAATGTTTGGTAAACCGCCCTTTATTCACCACAAAGTAAGGGCTGATGTATGCGGTGTAGTTATCGGTATGATTGATGATAGCTGAGGTTTGCCCATTGATAACGACTTTGCTGGACTCACCGCTGCTTTTGAGTGCCCGCTCTCCTTTGTGGTCGTAGGTGTAGAAGTGCAGTCGCCCATTATCATTAATCCCGAGTAGTCTGTTTTCCTCATCCCAAGTCATAGATCGGAAGGACTTAAACTCGTCGTAGTAAGTAGGGTTACCATTTCCATCGTAGGAGTAGGAGCGAGGTTTTGGCTTGCCGAGTTCTTGGATAGAAGACGGTGCATTCGGGTGGTTTTTATCGTTATAGAGATAGCTGAGCGTATATCCTTTTGGTGTGCCATTGAGATTATGGTTTAGCGCCTTTTGTGTAATGCCACCGAGCTTGTTATAAGTCATTTGTAGGCTGTAGTCTGCCTGCTGGATTTCTCCTGAGAAAGAACCTTTTGCATTGATAAGCCTGTTGAGCTCGTCGTACTGATAGGAATATGAGCTGGCACCACCGAGCAGGTTGTGAAGAGCAGGAGCTTGATTATCAACTTTGAGGATATTGCCCACAAGGTCGTAGGAGTAAGTATTGTTTTGGAAGAGTATAGGGTTTTGCCCCTTTTGTATGCTTATAGACTTGAGAGCGGATAGCCTGCGCATTATAGGGTCATAGGTATAATGGGTTTCGGTATTATTACCAAAGAGACGATATACTTTTTGCTCAAACTCGTCATACCCCTGCTGTTTAATGTAGATGTATTCTTTGTCGGTATCTTGTGGCTGGCTACTTCCTGCTGGTGGATTTGTGCCTGCGGATTTATTCCCTGGGTCTTTAAACCCAATGAGAGACTGGAGGTTCCCCGCGCGGTTATAGTGGTAGTGGAGTACCTCGCCATCAGGATATACCATTTTCTGAATACGATTCCAGGAGTCGTATTCGTATTGAGTGATGTAGGTCTGAATATCGGTAGGCGTAATTCTTATGGTTCGGATTTCTTTGGTGATTTCTCCGAGGCTTCCATAGAAATATTCCACACCTCCGGAGGCATCTTCTACGAGCCAGAGCCTACCTCTTCGGCTTGGAGATTCGGAGGCTTTTCCGTAGTGGTATCGCACATTGTTTTCTGGGTGCTTAGGGTATTTTATTTCTTTAAGTCTGTTAAAATCATAGTGATAGGTAATGGCTGCATCTGGCATTTGCTCCCGTATTTGGGAAGTTTGTCTTTTGATGAGGTTTCCAGCAGGGTCGTATTGTAGAGTGGTAGTCCCTGCATCTGGATGGATGAGTTTGGTTCTCCTACCGAGCAGGTCATAGAAACTTTCGGTAATATTTCCGTGGGCATCGGTTACAGAGCGTAGTTCTCCGATAGCAGAGTATTTATAGAGGGTTTCGATACCCGTAGGTTGAACTTGTTTCAGGGTTCTTCCCTGTACATCGGTAAAGGAAGCAGAAGACCTGCCGAGAGCATCGGTAATAGTGGTTTTAAGCACTTTTTCATTTGCCCCTAAATGTTCTATGGTAGCGATTTGATATTGGGTTTTGATGGAAGACTGGTCAGGGAGAATTTGCTCTATAACGCGGTCTTTTTCATCATAGATATTTTTTGTTGGAGGCTGGGGAGAGGTTACACTTTCAAAGTTTTCGGATATAGGTGCAGTAGTAGGGTAGTAGGATTCTGTAACCCTTCCAAGAGCATCATAGATTTGCTTTCCAGAGATGATGTGCTTGATGTCATCAGGAGTGTCTTTAGCTTTAAATATAGAAGCAGTTTTCTTTACTTGAATTACTCTACCTAATCCATCAGAATAGGTATAAGTTTCTATATTGGCATTATGCTGAGAGTCGTAGTTTAAGGTTTTAGCATAAGGTACTTTTTCGAGAGGATAATACTCATAGGCTACAGTGTAAGGTTTCCCAGCTTTAGCTTCCTTAGGTGCGAGAATAGAAGCGGTACGCCCTTTATCATCAAGTGTATAGAGGATGCTCTCGCCATTTCTGTCGGTAGTTTTAACAGGAGTATTAAAACGATAATCATACTCTATAGAGGAGGTATAACCGAAGTGGTCAGTAATTTTAGTAATATGGCTATGGGTAGGCTCATCATACTCATAAGATAGGGTAGATTGCTCGCCTTTATAGTTTTGAGCTCCAATGATTTTTGAGAGGTTTCCATAACTGTCATACGAGAGTTCGGTAGAAGAAGTGGTACTTGCATCTGAGAACTGTGTGATACGGGTAACTTCTGCAGTTTGAGGGTTGATTTCTGCGGTTCGTTTTCTTACAGTGCCGTAGATGTCTTTTACTTCTAAAGACTTAGGGATACCGCCAAAGTAAGGAGAAGCACTTTCGTGGTACTCAATTTCTGCGGTGATTTTGGAGGTATTGGTGCCATTACCATTATCGGTATAGGAGATGATGTTCCCGTGGCTGTCGTATGATTTTTCAATGCTTGTTTCGAGGAAATCTGGACCTTCATAGACTTTAGAATATTCTTTTACAGGGGCTATAAAGAGCGATGGAGTATTAGCCATCAGCCAGGCTGAAGAATCAAGATTCGCAGCAGAGAGCGGATTTGAAGTCTCTACTTTGCCTGTGGAGGTATTCACCGGGAGGATGATGTACTCATTGTGAGCCTCGGATATGAGTTTATTGTTTTTATCAAAAGTAGATGTTTTTTTGAGTAGCCCTTTGCGGTAGAAGTCTTTATTGAAATACTCCTGTAATGAAGACCTTAGGACTTTGGATGTTTTAGGGTCTAAGACTTCTTGTTTTACGGTTTCATATCCATAGAAAGCTCTTTCCCAACGGTCGTAGTAAGGGTTTTGATAAGTATATTGAGTAATAGAGTAGTCTTCTCCATCTCCAGTATGCCCATCGAATGAAGATACTTTTGCAAGTTTCCAATGAGAGTTTGGGTTTTGATAGGTAGGGGGCGTCCAAGAGTAATCGATTTCAAAAGTACTTCCTGTAGCATTGGAAATGGACTTGAGGAAGTTGGTACGCCCGATATTGGATAGCGCCACACGCAGGTCATCTTCATTTTCAGAGATGATATAGTCTAAATGCCCATCTCCATTGATGTCCATAAAAGTAGCTTCGGAGCGGTTGGTATTTGTACCGTATGACCCTCCTGATGTAATGCTGAATCTAATAAACCACAGACTAAAAGGAATAGAGAAATCAGCACTACCACCATAACTTACAGATACGCTTTCAGTTGATTTTTCTATAGGGATGGTAATGGGGTTTTCACTCCATTTATTTCCAAGATTCGGATAGATGAGGATTGTGCTTTCCTTGTAGATAACCTTATCTACAAGCCCATCTCCTGTAAGGTCTAAGAGCTGGTTTTGCATTTGGTTATTAGATCGGGTATAGTTGAGCCCACCTTTAAAGGAACCGGCATAGGCGGAGTATCCTAATCCAGCAGAAAAATTAGATGTATATCCAGCATTAATTTTTTGAAGATTAATTTCTTTATTTTGAGAGAAGGAATACCCTAAGTTATAGCTCACATTATTTTGAGAGATACGGTCTGTAAGTCCATCGCCATTAATATCGGTGTGGGTGTATTCCGAATGGTCATTCCCTCCAGATAGCCCTCCGGATATAGAGACTGAGTTTTTTGTCTTATTGGCGTCTTGGTTACCTGAAGATTTATAATTTACAGTGATGAGAGAGGATTTGGGCTCTCCATGCTGGAAACCGCCATTAAAAGATTTACCAGTAGTAGTGGTCTTAGATGAAGCAAAGTTGCCAATATTGGTTGTTTTCGAGGAGAGATTTCCTTTTGGAGCGGTAAACTGTACATTATTTCCGCGGATAAAATCGGGAAATCTATCGCCATTGAGGTCAGCCATTGTTTGGGTAACGAAAGCATCGCCTAATGAATGAGATGCGTTTAAATTATCACTTGAGAAAGAATGACTTTTGCTTTCATTAATCATTGCGAGAGCAAGCCCCATTCCTCCTTGGATATTGGGGAGGGAGAAGTCAAGGTACTGTTCAAGGTCATTTTCTCCTAATCTGGATGGTGACATTAGCTCTGGTGCTACAAAGATGTCATCTTCAAGTCCAAAGTGTTTTTTTAGAGGATAGTTAGCCGTAGTTCTTATAAAGTAGGCTTTGGAGGTTTCCATTCCAGAGTTAGAACTTATATCAGGATTATTTTCGTCTATATTAGGTTTTCCATCATCTGTATCGTCATAGTTTCCTTTGTGGTCGGTGAGCCTTGTTCTATCGATAATCTCATTAGCCAAGGTACCATTGAGTATGAAAGAGCCCCAGTTTCGGAATTCTTTTCCAAAGAGAGTTTGGGTGTATGGTTCTTCAAAAGGCTCATAGATAGCATATTTTTTGTGTTTTTGCTCTGTAGTAATGATTTCATATTTCTCATTTGGATAACGAGGGTCGTTACTCGGGATTTTAATAGAGTCTTTAATTTGGAGATTAATAGCTATTTCATTGTTTTTAAGTATTCTGGCAATGCCTTTATCTTTGTTTTTGTTCCAAATACTTACTTCTAAAAACAAATCTTTATTTGCTACGATAGAGTCTCTGATAATTTCCTGCGGAGGTGTAATATTGGAAATGCTACCGTTATTAATAGAATATTTACGGCGAGACATTACCTTCCCGTTTTGCTTAGCGGAGAGGAGTACTTCTCCCTCAAGGCTAGAGAGTAGCGCTGTATCAGGAATATCTAAGGAAAGCCTAAGTTTTCCTTTTTGCTGAGGCGTTACAAGAACAGGGAAATAGTGCTCATCAACTTTATTAAATATACCGAAGTTAACATTAAGTTTTACTGATGTGTTTTGATTTTGATTAGATGAAGAGGAAAAAGAGATTTCTGGAGTGAAATCAATGTCTTGCCAATTGATTTCAGTAGGGCTGTCAACTCTGATTTCTATAGACTCTCCAGCCTCGAAAGAGCCTATATTAAGGGAGCTTATATCCAGAGAGCCTTCATCATCTGAAAATGTTTTTTCAAAGAGTGTAGTTTTTTGTTCAAAGGTAATATCGTATTTATTAATCCTTAGAATGACTTTATCAGTAGTTCTTTTTTTCTTGAATATTCCTTTGAGCTTAGGCTGAGAAGCTTCTGTAAATGTATAAACTTTAACGGCCGAAGAAAGGCTGTCGCTAACGGATGAGTAGTTTTTTAAGTCAAGACCATTATAGTCTTTTTGGTCGTTGATTAGTGAGTAGGATATTTGCTGCGTCCAAGAAGTCAGGTCATAATTGCCATCATATTTTGATGACAATCTGAAAAATAGAGTTTCTCCTTTTTCTATTTGGAGAGAATCTTTTCTGGTTTTTAGGGTGTAGTCATCTGCTGAGATATCTTCTTTCCAAAGAAGGGAGTCTTTGTGCTGTACAAATAATCTTACTCCATCAGCTTTTGGGGAGCCATCATTTTTCTTATATTTTTGTCTTTCTTGAGAATGGTTTTCTAAGAGTTTATATTGATGTTTAATTTTAATAAATCCAGAATGGGGAGCCGTCCAAGTTCTTACAACATCGTGTAGAGGATTGATAAGTTTCAAGCTGTCTTTATCTATCGAAGTGTGCCCACCAGATGATAGAGGAGCACTGCTTGCATTAATAGGGAAAGGAGTTCTAGTACTGCTGTTTTCAAAGTGAGGAACACCATTGATGAGTCTATTATAATAAACGATGCCATTATTCGCGAAATCTACGAGACCATCTCCATTAAAATCCATAAAGTAGCTTTCAGTTCTGCTTCTGGATATTTGCCTGTCATACCCTACATTTACCGCTATTTTTCCGTTAAGTTGAAGGCTGGCTCCGAAATTATAGGTGTTAGACTTGGTTTTCCCCAAGTGAGGGAGATTTATTTGTATGCTTTCGGTAGAGAATCCATTTTTCCCAGATGCGGATAAATTTTTATGATAATAGACTTTATCATCTTTTATAAAGATTTTATCTGGCAGATTGTCTCCATCTATGTCTTGGAGTATTACTTTGGCATCAGTCTTTCCCCAGGCACTTCCTCCGTGTCCTCCTATGGTATTTTCATTAAATTTTCCAATACCTGGTATTCCTATTCCCAGTCTAAAGTTTACACCCCCACTTTCAGATCTTGATGTTCCTGCCAAGGTAGGCTTGCCCGAAAAGCCATCAATACCCAAGAAAGTATACTTAAGGTCATCCTTTGGTGTTTCCCATTTTTGGATATCTGAGAAGAGACCTTTTTCTTTTACATCATCGTAGTAGTCGAGTTTATGGGAGTAAAAGAGGTTATTTTTAGCATCGAGAGATTTAATTTCTGTGAGGAGTGTTTTATGGAATTGCCCTTCTTTGTATACAAATTCATAAGCTCTGATGAGCTGATCTTGATATTTAATTTCAATTCTTTTCAGGAGTTTATTAAATTCCTGCTTAAATCCAAGTCTTCCAGAGATTTGTACATCTTCTCTTCCTCCTTCGGTAATAAAATGAATGGAGTATGCACCTTTATCACCAGCTTTTCCTGTGTAGTAGATGGTTTTAGGGTAGAGGGCACCGTTTTCCTCAATATATTCATAGGAGATGGTATTTCCTTTAAGATCTTCCTGTTTGGCTATAGCCCAGTAGCCGATATTTCCAGAGGCATCTTTGAGTTGTGCCCCATTTCCACCATAGGTAGTTGTAGCTCCAGATTTTGAGTTAATCAGCCAAAGATAGTTTTGGGGAGAGTTTCCTTTTCGTATGATTTTATTAAATCCTCCTTCGTGCCTTGGGAAAAATTGTTTGTCGGAGGTTCTGTCTTCCCAGTCCTGTCTATGAGCATTAGGTAGGAGTTCTTCACCAGAGAGGGTATAAGATTCAGTTTCTTTTTGAGTATCATATCTCGGCACTCCCCACCGTGTATCTATATTAATGGAAGGTAAAGAAAGATTCCAGCCTGTACCGAGCCAGGAATGTCCATTTTCGTGCCCATAAGAGAGGGTGAGTGAGGGTTGCATTCCTGCTCTCCCTTTAGGAAGGAGTATATTAAATGAGGTGCTTGCACTTCCTTCTGAGTTTGCTGTAGGTGGAGCAATAGTTTCTATACCCACGAAAGGTTCAGAGGCTTTTAGTCCGCTAATGCTTGTTGGTGTGAAGCCTGAGGTATCGGGAGACTCAGGTTGTTTAATAATCCCAGCAATAAAGTCAGAGAAACCATTAGTTTTTGCACTTACTCTGTCTGAACCTGCTTCTATTTTATCCCTTTGAAGTTTTTTCCAGTTTTTAGTTTCTTTATCAAAGATGAAAATATCAATATCTTTTTCGGTATATCCATCGGGGATTTTGGTTTTATCATAAGAGATAGCGACTTGAATCTCTTTTTGGAGTTTGATATTTTGAGGAAGAATCCGATAGCCAGCAGCCTCTTTTGTTAGATTAACAATATTAGGAGGGAGATGCAGATTACTTTCCATTAGGTTGATAATAGAAAGTCTAAGGTCTCTCTTGATAGCATATTCGGGTATGTTGATGGATAGTCCTTTGTAGTTAATAGTATTAGCAGACTTTCTAAATATTTTTTGCTGAAAATGAGTAGCAGATGGGTGCTCAATATCATTAATATCTCCAGTGTATTTTTGTTTATTATTTGGAGTTTTCTCGCCTTTGATAAGGGAGAGGAGAGTAGGGTTTTTATCAATATTGGAAAGCACAGACTTTGCCCAAGGGGTTGCGACCAGCCCGCTGGTAAAGAGGAGAAGAATGATAATATATAGAAAGGCGTTTTTTTTCATCTTTTAGTTTATGATTAGTTTTTTACTGATTTCTTGGTAAGTGGTTTTTAGTTTTATAATATATACTCCTGCGGTAGGCAGATAGCCAGAATATTGGTATTGAGACTCATTATAGAAGTCTTTGCTATAGACTATTTGCCCAGACATCGTATAGATACTTACAGAGCCACTGGTTCTTTTGGGGAACTGAGCAAGCAGAGTAAAATGCCCATCTGTACTTGGGTTAGGGTAGAGTAATATTGGGCTATCAGTAGTATCAGAATGTGTATAAGCAGTAAAATAATTTACTGAATGGCATCCGAATTCATTGGTTAATCTGAGTTCATAATCCCCCGCCTGAGAGAGTAGAAACTCTGGATTCTGAGAGATGAGATTCCCGTTATGATACCATTCATAGAAGTAATTTCCTTTTGGGAGGTCTTTCTGCGGGCTTAGGAGCAGTGGTTTTTTTATGAGATATTCTGTATTTAGTTGAGGGTTAGGAGCATCTTCATCGGTGAGATAGACCTCGTTTGAGTAGCTGTTCTTTTCAGCATCAGTAATGGTATACTGGTACTTTCCTGATGCGAGGAGAGTTTCTTTTTCTCCTTTATTTTTCAGTTCAGTCCATTGTTTTTGGAATGAAGGTTTTTCAGTATTGATAAGATGAATATGATAAGGTGCTTTACCTCCTATAAGGTTGAATTTCATTTTTCCCAAGTCTGAGGATATGCATTTTGAAGGCTCTAAGGAGAGGTGAGCAAACATTTTAGGAGCTTGCCAAATGCTAAATATTAATGGCTTGTTACTTTTCAGATTCCAATCTTCAAAAGATACAGGCTGGCTTGATGGGGTAGCGCTGGCATCTCCTAACTTGATATACCGTGTTTCCTCAGCGGAGAAATCCCCAGTTCCAGAATCATCAATAGCGAGCCAATAGAATTGAGAGTTTTCTTTTTGTTTATTTTTTTGATGAATGATTTTATGCGTGTCAAAGATAGAGAATACCTCAGGAGAAGCAGAGCTATGAGTAGATGAAGAATTTATAGGAGCATATTGGAGTTTCCATTGTCTGGAAACACCATTAGGCTGTCCTTCTTTTTGTTTTTTTATTTCTAGGCTTTGACCGTTATCACTCCAAAAAATAAAAGTTTGGTCTTGTAGATTCTCAGTTTTTTTTAAACCTAAGGAAAGGATTCCTTCATCGTTTGAGTTTTGACTTTTGATTTGGAGGAGGCTTCCTTCGCTATCTTTTCCAATAGCTGTGATATTCTGATTAAAGGCTTTGTTTTCCTCAAAATCCCAAATTTTTTGTCCTTTACTGTTATAATAATTTTTAAATTCTGTTTGTTCTAAGGATATACCGTATTTTATTGCAAGATAAGAGGCTATTCGCTGCATTTCCAGAGGGGAGAGCACCCTGTCATAGATAAGAATTTCTGCAAAGTTTCCACTAAAAAGATGAGGGGGAAGCTCAGCTGTTTTCCCACCAATATTAAAGGTATAAGAATCTTTTGGGGTGGGATTTTCACCTTGAGATTTTTGTTTTTCTATGGCTCTTTTGGAAAGAGATTTAGAATGCTGATAATAATGGATTTTAACTTTCTGATTTCTGAAATATTCAGAAAAAGAGCGATACTGATGCTCGGCAAGATTCGCTAAACGATGGGTTGTAGCGCTAATGATAGGGGAGGAAGACTGAGCATCAGATAGCGTCCAAAGGTTTTCTTCTACTGGATTTGATGAGTGTTGATGCTGAGTATTGTCTTTATAAACGATAAATAGCGAGTAGTTTTCTGCTTGGGAAAGACTTAGATTTTCATTGAGCCCATTATTACTTTTATCGTTAGATAATGAAAGCTTAAAGGAAGGATTCTCATTAATCAAATGAGCAGGCGAAAGTAAATGCTCTAAGTTTTTGTTTTTTCTAACCTCCATAATCTGAGTTTGATTATACTTGGTTTCTGCTTTAATCCAGAGATAGGGCTCGGATACTCCTGCGGGATAAATTTCTTGTGCCATAGCAATTCCACTATGCCATAAGAAGAAGAGAAATATAGATTTGTGAAATTGTTTTGGCTTTTTCATAAGTTTCAGTAGTATTAGAAGTTATTATGCCCATCAAAGGAGAATCTGTACCCTATTTGCAAAGAGAAGGCACTGACTTTATTATTGGTATTCTTAAATCGATGACCATTTTCCTGAGTTTCCAATGCATCGCTAAGCCCTAGATGATATCTAAAGCCAATATTAAGTCCATTATAAAATTCATAACCTATCGCAAATGCAGAATGGAAGTAGTCCTTACCTTCAAAAGATTCTTTGAGTGTTTTTTGAACTACAGCATCGGGTTCAAAATAAACTCCCGATTGTCTTGACAGCTCTTCAGCATTTGAAGTATAGGTTAGCGCATCTTTATCTAAGCTAAATGTGAAGAAAGGCCCTGCACCGATGTAAAATCCATCCGTAAAATAGTATTTAAGCAAGAAGCCTAAATTGAGATTATGAAATGGGAACTTTATATTGTAGTTGAGCCCATTTTTATCATTGTATTTAAAGTCTGTCGACTGTCTGCTGTAGTAGAGCTCGGGTTGTACACTGATTTTTTCAGTAGGGTATTTCCAGTTAAGGAATACACCTCCTGCAGCACCAAATTTTGCATTTTCTGAGGTAGAATAGTTCTGATAAACTCCTTGAGGAATAATCATAGGTTCCAAATTATTCATTTGAGAATAAATAGCTCCAGCCGAGACTCCGTAGGTGATTTCTCTTACCAACTGAGCATTGATGAGGCAGGTACTCAAAATAGAGGTGAATAAAAAATATTTACGCATAAGTATTACCAGTTATGAAAGCTATATCCTAAGGATAGTGCGAGGAAAGAATTACGATTGGTATTTTCTGTAAATTGAAAGGAAGTACTTCGTGTTCCTATCGCATCGCCTATTCCTAAATAATATCTTAAATCAAAATGAAAATCATTTTCAAGTTCATATCCAACATTAAAGCTCAAATTAAAGTCATCTTTTCCTATAATTCCATCTCGGTAGAACTGTCGGTAGTTGGTATCGTGTCGTCCATCAAATTCATTAGAAGAATATTCTATATTATGAGGAGTTAAGTTTTTAGCATAATGCACTCCTATACCAAAGTTTAGTCCTTCATAGGGGTATATTTTGTAAATGCTTCCTAAAATGAGGTAGGAGTATTTAAAATCAATATCATATTCCTGACCCGACTGGCTATTATGGTAATGGAGTTTCTCTCCGCCTTTTCGGTAGATTAGTTCGGGCTGTATTGCTGTTCTGGTATTGGAAAATTTATAATTGACAAAAAATCCGCCCTCTACGCTATACACTCCTTTTGTTTTCATTTGGAAGTTTGTAAGATTATGCTCTCTCCCGATGAGCATTTCTGGGATATTGGTGGTTTTAGAGTGTAGAGCCGCTACTTTCAGTCCATACGACAAGTTATCATTATATTGAGAAAAGCAGAGTGCAGATGATATAAAAGCTATGAAAGAGTAGAATTTTATCATTGAAAATAATTATTTTGGAGCTAAAACCTTATCATTGTCCGCAAAACTATTTATTTTAAAGTAATAAATTTATAAATAATGATAAATATCATATAAACACGAGGATAGCTATAGCCTCTTTCTCAATAAATCACAGATAAACCCATAAAAAAAATCTTTGCAAAAATGTATTGCAAAGATTTTTATTATTGGTAGACTCACAGGGATTTTATTTATATTATAATAAACCACCATAAAGTATCATTTTGCTCAAAATCAATGAATTATATCAAATTGTAATTGTGATAAATTATCATAAAATACCATAGACTAACCCTAAAAAAGTCCCTGTTTTTTTAATCAGGGACTCTCTCTATTTTTGAGACTTTTTATTTTTAAGTTCCCAATTCTAATTGATTTTTTATTAGATTATAATATTCTCCTTTCTTGGAAACTAACTCTTTATGATTACCTTGTTCTACTATTTGTCCTTTTTTTAGTACAATAATTTGGTCTGCATTTTTAACTGTTGATAATCTATGAGCTACTATAATTACTGTTCTACCTTTAAAAAATGATTGTAGATTATCGTGTATAATTTTTTCATTTTCAGCATCTAAAGCACTTGTTGCTTCATCAAAGAAAATATAATGGGGATTTTTATATACTGCACGAGCAATTAAAATTCGTTGTTTTTGACCTCCTGATAATCCATTGCCTGAAGCCCCTATTTTAGTTTTTAAACCAAGAGGCATTTCTTCTATAAAATTTCTAATATTTGCTATTTCAACAGCTTTATTAAGTTTATGATAATCTATTCCCTCATCTCCTGTAGCAATATTTCTTTCAATGGTATCTGAAAAAATAAAACCATCTTGCATTACCACTCCACTAATCTTTCTTAAACTTAGTGGTGATATGTTTTTTAAATCTTCATCACCATAATAAATATTTCCTATAATTGGCTCATAAAATTTCAAAAGAAGTTTTACCAATGAAGTTTTACTACTCCCACTTGATCCAACAATCGCTGTTATTTTTCCTTTTGGAATATGTAAATTTATATTTTTTAAAATATATGGTGACTTTGGTCCTTCATATTGAAAAGAAACATTTTCTATTTTTATATCTTCATTTTCCTTTAAAGGTATCATTTCTTTTTGTTCTTCTTCTTGATTGGTTTGAATCTCATTAAGCCTCATCAAACTGAGCTTGGCATCTTGCAAAGATCTAAAAAAATGAACTATTTGATTAACAGGTTGGTTTAACTGTCCTAAAATATATGATACAGATAGCAACATACCTAGTGTCATTTGATTTTTGACCACAAGTAAAGCTCCCAAAAAGGTTACCAGAATATTTTTCAATTGATTTATAAATTCAAATCCTGAAATCTGAATTTGCTCAACTTTCAAAATACGAATATTTATATCAAATAACTTATGCTGTATTTTTTCCCATTCTTTTCTTTTAAACTCTTCATATTGGTTAAGTTTCATTTCAGAAATACCATTGATTATTTCATAAATAATATCCTGGTTCTCAGTTTGTTTTTGAAACCTAAAATATTCTAAATATTTTCTTTTCTTCAACCAATATAGAGCCCAAAAAATAGAAAATACTGTTAAAAATGAGTATATTACTAATATTGTTAAATTATAGTATCCCAATACTCCAAATAAAACAGAAAATACAATAATTGAAAATATAGTTGATAAACCATCCGAAATAATAAACTTCTCTATTTTTTCATGATCCTGTATTCGCTGAGTAAAATCACCTAGCAGTTTAGTATCAAAAAAACGAATAGGTAGACTTAATAATTTTTTTAAAAAATCTGCAATAATATTGATGTTTATTTTAGCTCCAACAAAAAGTAATATTTTGTTTCTAATAACATTAAATAAGATACTTCCTGTAAAAAAAACTATTTGAGCAAGTAGTATATATATTATTAAAGATAAGTTTTTCTTGCCAACTCCTTCATCTATTAACTTTTGTGTTAATACAGGAAATACTAAGGTTGTTAAAGTTCCCAATAATAATAAGATAGTAACCCACAACATTTGGTTTTTATAAGGCATTACATATTTTAGAATATGCCTTATATTCATTTTTTCTTCTCTTTGTGATATCTGTTGAAAAAAAAACTCTGTTGGGTCTAAAAACAATGCTATACCTCCATCCTTTTGACAATACCAAGAGTACATAAAATTCTTTTCAGATAAAATGATTTTTCCATGTGCTGGATCAGCAATAGTATATCGATATTTTCCTGTGAAGAAACTTTTAGATATTTTATACAGTACTACAAAATGATTGGCATTCCAATATAGAATAGCTGGTAGAATGTCTTTATTTTCTTTAAGCTCTTCAATATTAAGTTTAACACTTACCCCCTCTATACCTAAAAAAGAAAGACCTTCTTTTATTCCTAATAAACTTGCTCCATTCTTACTAATATATGTTTTTTCTCTTAATATGGAATCTGTGAAATTTTTACCATAATAGTTAGTTATCATTTTTATACAAGCTATTCCACAATCTTTCTCATTTAGTTGAGGAAAAAAAACAAACTTCCTTTTCATTATTTCCCTGTTCTATTTAGCAAGTCATCTATGCTGGTGTCTCTTATGTCATTATCAAATTTCTTCCCTGTTTGGAATTGGTAGGAGAATTTTATAGAAATTCCGCGAGAATTATTTTTAGTGTAATTATAAGTATAAATTCCGTTGATATCCGAATATCCTTTCGTTCTGTTGGAATTGAAAACATCGGAAATATTCAGCGTTAAATTCGCTTTATTTTCAAACAATGGAATTCTCAGATTCAGGTCTGTATAAAAATTGGAATAATTATAATTAAACTTCTGTCTGCTGGGTGTAGAGTAATTCACAGAAACATCTAATTTCACTTTTTTGAACAAATCAAAACTATGAATGCTCTCCAAAGTCGCATAATAAGAGTGGGTTGAAAGATTATACTGCCCAGCTTTGAAACTGCTGTGAGAAAGGTTTATTTTATTGGTCGTATTCCAGAAATCAGCAATTTTTACAGGAATATTAATATTAAAAAGAAAGGTATTCTGATATCCTGCATTTTCAAGTTTTGAAAATAAAACTCCGTTGTTCAAGAGATTAGAAACATTGATAATATTATTTTCTGAATAAAGATAACGAAACACAAAAGAATATTTTTTCATCAAAACATATCCTGCCTGTGAGATAAAATAATCCATTGGTTTCAAGTGTTGATTTCCAGAACTCCACACATCGGTCTGCTCCACCATAATGGTAGGGTCATAGCTGAAAAAAGAAGGTCTGGTAAATCGTTTGGAAGCGTGAAGATAAAAAGTGTGGTTTTTATCGTGAGTGTATGTAACTGTTGCCGAAGGTAGAAATTTATTATAATTCACCTTGCCGTCTAATCCTTTATTCGTTTGAAAATCAGCAGCAGTATATTCATTTCTTAATCCCAAATTATACTTTAATTTTCCTTTGGACAAAGAATAATTGAGATAAGCAGAATATATATTTTCATTGAAATAAAAATTCTGTGAACGGCTGTCTATAAAAGTATCAAAACTATAATAATCAGCCGTATTTCTATTGTCACTATTGGAAAATTTTACTCCAAATGAGAGTTTGTTCTGCTCGTTGATTTTTTTAGTGTAATCTGCTGAAGCTGTAAAGATTTTATAATCTAATCTGCCGTTTTGAGTATAATTTTCTGAATTTAAAAATATACCATTTGTATAAAAATCATTATAACTCCTGAACGGATTATAAAACTTCTCCAAAGCATAGTCGGCATTGATAGTCAGCTCATCATCTTTATCTGATGAAAAGTCATACTGCAAGGAAAAAGTATGCGTTTTATCCTTGGTTTCAGAAAAATTATTAATAAAAGAAGTTCCCGAACTAGATAAAGTCTGAGTTTTGTAGTGATAAACATAGTTTTTATCCAAATCCATATCGGCTGTATAGTTGTAAAGGAAACTCAACTTATGCTTATCATTAAAATCATAATCCAAATTAAAGGTTGCATTATTCCCAAAACGCTTGGTTTTGCCTCCATATTCGCCCTCTCTGGTCAGCTGGTCAGTCCATTTTTGAAGGGAATTTCCTTTCGCTTCAGAATATTTTATAAAATAATCTCCAGATGCATAAACTCTGAGCTTCCCAAAGGTTGCCATATAGTTTGCATTGCTGTTATGCCCAAATTTATCGTTATAATAAACACCTGTTCCCAGCCCAAGAACCTGCCCTTCCACTTTTTTAGTAGTAATGATAATCTGCGCTGTATAACGACTGTCCATAGAAGCATCTGGAGTATCGTTTATCTCTATACTCTTTATGGTTTTGGCGTCGAGAGAAGACAGAAAAGTATCAAACTGGTCAGGGTTTATTTTGACTTCTTTTTTGTTAAGAATGATTTGTATTTTATCACTTCCCAAAATTTTCAGTCCGTTGGAATAACTGACATTTGGAGAAAATTTTATAATCTCAGAAACATTTTCTTTCTGCTCCAGCATTGTCCCTGAAACATTCAGTTGGTATCCTTTTAAAGTCTGTGCTACAGGCTGTTTCTTTATTATAGAAACTTCTTTTATCTCTGTAACTTTCACAGAATCTTTTTTCTCCTGTGCTAAAAACACAGCAGGAAATACCCCTAACAAAAAAACTACTCTTTTCATACTCTTATCTCTTTATTCAAAATATGTTATAAACTTTGGTGCTGGTGCTTTTGGACATTCTGGAGCAGGAAAATCCCAATTATTTTTATCATATACAGAGATGACATCACTATAACATATACCTGCACCCATTCTACATTTTTCAAAATTATAGCAAGTTTTACAAAAGCTATCATCAGAAAACATTTCCCTACTCAAATTATTAAAGTTTACTGCTTTGTCAGAGTTCCATATTTCTTCCAATGTATTGTGTATTACATTTCCCATTATAAATTGGGGATGCCAATATAGTTCTTCACACCCTGTAACTTTTCCATCAGGTAAAATACATATTTGTCTTATCCCTGCAGTACATAAAGACCTCTGCTCAAATCGTTCTTTTTTAACTTTTGGGTCTGCATAAAAATCTTCCTTTCTAGTATATCCTGCTAATTCTAATTTAAAATTAAAATTATTTCTATTTTTTATATAATACTCTTCTATTTTATTTATATCATTCAATAAAGTCTTAAAATTAGCAAATTCTTCTTCTGTTTTATAAACAGATGTTTCTCCTATGTTTATAGTTACTATCTCTATATTACCAAACTGATTCAACTTATTTAACATAAAATCTATTCCTTCTATTGTAGAATTATACTTAGTAATAACTGTATTAATTGCTACATTTAATCCCGCTTCCTCTATCTGTTTTAAAGTCTTTAAAATTTTCTCTGAATAAGAAGTTATCTTAAATTTATCTACTTTCTCTACCTCTTCATCTATAAGGCTATCTATAGAAATTTGAATATCCTTGATACCAATCTCTATCAGCCTGTTTATTATCTTTTCCCCTATCGGTATTTTAGTTGATAAATATGGGTAATATCCATTATGGATTAAATTTTCCACCAAAACATCCCAATATTTATATAGAAAAATCTCTGTTCCAGCAATATCAAAAGTTGTAACTCCCAACTTTTTAGACTCTTCTATTAACTCAACAATTCTTTCTATTGGAATTTTACAAGTATCTTTTACCCTTCTATCGACATAACAATAGATACAATCAGAAGCACACTCTGTATTCACTAATATCCTAATTTCACTAGGGCTTGTTTTTAATCGTTGTGTTTTAAAATCATAGTCTTCAGTGTCTAAATAAAAATCATAAGGATTATAATTAGGTCTTTTTTTCTCCTTATAATCATCTATTTTTACTAACATTTTCTTAGGAAATCCAAAAAAATTATTTTCATATTCAAATGTTATCTCATCCTCATTTTCTATAAACACATCCGTAATCTTCTTTATTGTTTCTATATTTTCTGAGAAATCATTCGCTATCTTCTCTATGGTTTTTTCATAACTTAATTCACCATTAAAATATGATAATATAACTGCGTATATAGGATGTATAAAAGATATTATGCCATCTTCTGCTTTTTCTTCTGGTATTTTAAATCCTGGGGAATTCATCAACAATACTCTGTCTATATCCTTTTTTAAGGTATAATATGGGTTAAATATATATATCATTATTGATCTTTATTATAAAGGCTGTTTTTTATAAAAAAACAGCCAAATTTGTTAAACTATTGTATCAACAACTATTATTGGTCCTCCTCCACTCTTTTTACCTTGCGAGCAAGCTTTCTTACAAGATTGACTACAAGATTTACAATTACCTCCTAAGAGAGTTCTCATCTCTTTATCTGTGAGAACTTTCATTTTATCTAAATTTTTAAATTTCATAATACAAACTTTTTTAAAATTACTATTACAAAACTATATATTACATTGTATATAACCTATACTATAAATTTCTAAAATATACTATAAACTTCTATTCTAATAAATCATTAGGAAGCACAATATTTTGCTGTTCAAGATATCTAATTAAATACCTGATAATCACTAAATTAACAAAATTAACCCTACATTATTTTTTACAGGTAGTGTGGGATACCCTACATTATTTTTTACAGGTCATCGGTTAACCTTACACTATTTTTTACAGGTGGTGTTGGATACCTTGTATTATTTTTTACAGGTTATGGGTTAGACCTTGCACTATTTTTTACAGGTGGTATTGGACACCTTACACTATTTTTTACAGGTTATTATTAGGCTCTACAAATACTGATGTTATAAAAATAAAAATAATAACATTTTTTATATTGATTATCAGTAGATTAATCTATTTCAATGGTTTAATGTGTTATTTTTTTTAATAAAATTAGCATTTTAATAAAAAATATTATATACATTTATTCCCACAAAGAATAAAGATGCATCAATAATTTTTTGTGAGTGTAAAAAAATAAGTATTCATTTTTTAAATCTTAAAAAAATGAATTTAAACGAATTAAAATCAACAGGTGTAGAGATTCCAAGAGAAAATCTAAAATCATTTAAAGGTGGACACTCATGTCGTGGAGAAATAAACTTAGGTATCGTTAGTATTAGAATCGGTAAAAGAGGTTGTGCAAACGGAGATGCAGTTCATTGGTTCTGGGAAGACTAACTAAAAACAAAGGCTATCTTGAAAGATAGCCTTTATAATCTTTTTCTTTAGAAATGAAAAAATATGAATATTAAATATATTACCTTATTTATTTGTGCATTTATTTCTTCTTTTTCTTTTTCGCAGGTAGGAGAAAAGAAAATAGATGAAGTTAATATCATTAAGAAAAGGACTGCAAGAAATGTAATTGATTTAGTGCAAAAAAAGTTTGTAAATAATTATAAAAAGAAAGACACATTAACCTTTTATACAGAATTTTCCAATAAGGAGGAAAAGTTAGGAACAATCTATCAATTGGAAGGGAATTTGGATTTGTTTTTTGATAAGTATTTAGAGTATATTAATCATTATTATGACTCTTTTATTTATCAAGATACAAAAATTGTTAACAATGCTGATAAACTATTGGATAGTAAAAAAGAAAATTACCCAACATCTTTTAGTAGGTATATCTCTCCTGAAATCATTTATGAGATTATTAAAAGAAAAAAACAATATTCATTTTCATTTTTGGAGACTAATCATGAAGATGTTTATACGATTAAATTTTTCCCTACAAATTCTAAATCATTTATGTATGAGGGATATTTGAATGTAGATAAAAAAACTTTTGCAATTTTAAATTTTCAGACTACTCTTATAGAACATACTGGAAATTCATTTATATCTATGTTTGGAACCAAAAATGATTCTTACAGAATAGTGTCTCATCAACTACAATGTTCATTTAAAAAAAATGAGAAGAGTTTTTATCAATTAAATGAATGTAGCACAACTTCTGATGTTCACCAAAAAGATAATTATAATAGAAAATATTATATTAGAGGTAATATAAAGAATATAATAACCCCTGAAAAAGAAGAAAAAGTATTGTTTGGAATAGATGGATTAGATAAATATAATGATAAAGTAAATAGATAAAATTTTATAGTATAAACATGTCTACTTTTTTATTCTATGAATTAATCAGATTAAATAATTATCAAATAAAAAAAGAAGATTTTGATAATGAATTTATGTCTCACCCTGACTATCCAAGTTTATCTGCGGTAAAAGATACTTTGGATAAATTTGATATAGAAAATATCATTGCGGAATTTAATAATTCTCATTTCAATAAATTGCCCAATACTTTCATTTCTTCATTAAAAGAAAATTCAGAGTTAATATTAGTAAAGAAAAAAGAAAGTAGTGTATTGATTACTAATAATTTCCAACATAAAAAGGAAATAGATATAAGTATTTTTTTAGAGAATTGGTCTGGACTAGTAATTGCGGTTGAAAAACAAAAATCAACATCAAAAATTAATATAGATATTGACAATATTATTAAAAAATCATTTATCATTGTCATAACCCCCTGTGCTAATAAAACCTGTTCCACCTCCCACACTTTCTATTAAATCTCGTTTATCAAAACTCGTTTTTGAATAGGGCGTAGGAGAAAAATTATATGTCCCTCGTGAATGTTCGGCGAAAGAATTCGCAATCGTGCTATTCCCCTGTGCGTGGGAACTTGTCCCATCTGCAATCGTATTATATCCTTCCGAATGAGAAGCCCAGCCACTTGCAGTGGTTACTTGACCCTCTGCGTGAGAGGCAAAGTTAGTGGCTTTTGTTCCTATTCCTCCAGCATAAGAATATCCCCCTGTGGCAAATGCCCTTTCTCCGTGAGCAAAAGAATAACCGCCACTTGCTATGGTATGTGTTCCAATAGCAAATGAGGCTTTACCTGTTGCCCCGTATTGTTCTCCTGTTCTACTTGTTGGGACTTGTGATAGAGAAAAATCTACTGCATACTCTCCAATAGTATCATAATTATGAGGATTATTCAACCTATAAGGAAGTCCCCAGCCGTATCTGTTCGTATTGGTTTCAATACGCACAAGTTCTCCATCTTTACCTTTTAATGGTCTCCAAGTCGTTCCATTCCAATAGTAGTATCCTTGTGTTCTGATAAACTGATTTTGATGATTGTAAATTCCCTCAGAATTAGTTGCATCAGTAATGTAAATCAATGCTCCTGTCTGATGATGATTATAATTTGTTTTTGCTGTAATTTGAGTAAAGGTAATTTTAGGAGGAATAAAGCCATCTATGACTTCTGTATCGTTAGGGCTACCTTTAACTTCCAATGTCGCATTGGGAGTTTCTGTATTGATACCTACTCTTCCGCTATAATCTTGCGAAAAACCTAATGTCGTTCCTAATAATGCAAATAATGTTATTTTGTGTTTCATTAGAATATTTATTGGCAAAAATGTCTATTTCATCATATAATCACAAGGCTTTGTATCTTTGTTAGGCTATTTTATATTCTTTTAGACTATATTTTATACTATTGCTACAAAAGATAGATTATTCTTTTCTATTTTTTTGCAACTTTATAATAAAAAATGTGTGTATGGTTCAGAAGTAAAAAATGATGATTAAAAGTAAGATATTATACCAAATGAAAGTAGAGTAGATATATTGGCTGGTATGATTAGAAAATAAAAACAGGGACTTTGACATTATCAAAGTCCCTGTTTTAGTCCCTCACACCTATAACTTACTGATTTATAGATGAAATTGTAGACCCACAGGGATTCGAACCCCAACTAAATGAACCAAAATCACTTGTGCTACCGTTACACCATGAGTCTGTTTCGTTTTTCGTGGTGCAAATATAATAGCTTTTTCGGAATATACAAGCCCCGATGATGAAAAAAGTTATATTTTTACGCAAAATAAATCAGGGGTTATGCTTATAAATAGAGTCAGTAATCTAAAAATTAGTTTTTTAGGCGTTAGTAAAGAATTCGAAAAAAAACTCTTTTCTTTTATAGATGATTGGTTTTCTTTGCAGGATACGGTAAAGGTGCAGACTTCGGGGTCAACCGGGGTGCCTAAAATATTTGATGTAGAAAAGCAAAAAATGATCAATTCAGCGGTGATGACTACCGATTTCTTACGATTAAAAAAGAATGATACCGCACTCCTTTGCCTCCCGATTGAGTATATTTCTGGGAAGATGATGTTCGTCCGAGCTCTTATAAAAGAAATGAAACTAATGGCCACCGAACCCTCCACAAAACCCCTCGAAAGGCTTGAAGAAACCATCGATTTCTGCGCAATGACGCCCCTACAAGTAGAGCATTCACTCCACAAAATACACCTCATAAGAAACCTCATCATAGGCGGTGCAGCCGTCTCCGAAAGCCTTAAAAAGAGATTACGAGAGCAGCTATCCCTCACAAAAGCGGAGAGCAGAGTTTTCGAGACCTATGGAATGTCCGAAACCCTTTCACATATCGCTTTGAAGGAGATTTATCCCCAAGAAGAGGCGTATTTCTCTGTGCTCGGCTCCATCCAAATCTCCCAAGATACAAGGGGTTGCCTTAGGATTAATGCCCCTTTGCTCAATAGCGAAATCTTACAAACCAATGATTTAGTAGCGCTCAAAACCGATAAAAAATTCAGATTTCTCGGTCGCGCAGATCATATTATCAATTCGGGCGGAGCGAAAATATTCCCAGAAGAATTAGAGTGCCTCGTAAAGAAACAAATCGATAACGAAGCTGTTTTCTTAGGCCTGGAAGATGAAGTCTTGGGGCAGAAATTAGTTCTTATCATAGAGGGCGAGCGTAGCGAGCGCCTCATCAGCAGCCTCTCGAGGGTAGAATACACAAAATCTTTCCACAAACCAAAGGAAATACGCTTCGTACGAGCCATCCCACGCACACCCAATGGAAAAGTAGACCGGAACCAACTAAAAACCCTCCTTAGCACGGATATCCATACCTAAAACAAAAGCCATCGCAAGTTTAGAATGTTATTTCATCTAATAAATTGTTATTAATTCAATAAATAAAAATAGAGATTATTAATTATTCCTTAAAATTTTTTCGTGATTAATCGAGGTAGAGGAGGTATTTCTTTCGAATTTTTTGGAATTTTTGTAGGTCGGCAGCCCAAGACTGTCGGATTTCTTCCTCTGGAGTATCATTTTGTATTTGTTTTCGCAGCTCATCGCTCCCCGCGAGTTTGTCGAAAAAGAGATTGCTCAGGAAGAAGTCCGCTTTTTGTTTGTCATCAAAGTTTTTATAAGCACTGATGAGCCATTTGAGTTCTAACTGGGTAGGGTGGAGGGCTTCGTTTTGCAGATTTTCTCCGTAGCAGCGTTCGCCGTTTAGGAATGGGCTTTTAGCACCATAGGTAGGCTTTGGGGTGAAACTAAATGCGGTGGGTTTTAGGTGCGGACTGCCATAGATCTGAAAGGGCTGGGGTGTGCCTCTTCCTACGGAGATTGCCGTGCCTTCGAAGAAGCATAGCGATGGATAGAGGCTGATGGCGAGGGCATTCGGGAGGTTAGGAGAGGGTGGTTTTAGGAGGGAGTACCTCTGCTTTTTGTGGTAATTTTTTAGTTTTATGACGGTGTATTTTGCTTTCATTTTATTTTTGAGCCAGCCCTCGCCATTTACCATCAGTCCGTACTCACCTATGGTGAGCCCATAGACTACGGGTACGGGGTGCATCCCGACGAAGCTCGCCCACTGAGGTTTTAGTACCGGGCCGTCTATGTATCCGTCGTGCGGGTTTGGTCGGTCAAGGATAATGACCTCCTTTTGGTTCTCGGCAGCTGCTTCCATTACGAGTGCGAGGGTAGATATATAGGTGTAGAAGCGGATGCCCACATCTTGTATATCAAACAGGATAATATCGAGGTCTTTCAGCTGGTCGGCGCTCGGCTTTTTATTCTTCCCATAGAGGGAGATAATGGGCAGCTGCGTTTGTGTATCGATTCCGTTTCGGACGGATTCTCCTGCGTCTGCATCACCTCGGAAACCGTGTTCTGGGGCAAAGACTTTCTTTACATTAATTGCATTTTTCAGGAGAAAGTCCACGATGCTGAGGGAGTCTGTTCTCATCGCTAATCTGCAACCAAGCCCACCGGGAGCGGCATTGTATTTCGTTTTGACCAAGACGAGCCCCGTTTGGTTTGTAACAACCCCTACTGCTTTTCCTTTGAGGAGGGGGAGGTAGATTTCTGGCTGGTCGGCTCCGGTTTTAAATTCATTAGACTGAGCAAAAAGGCAGGTGGAGAAACAAAAAATTAGGCTCAAAGAGACTAAATTTTTAATTTTGGCAGCTAAATTCATAAGGTTTGAAATTTCCATTTTATTTTTCGAGAAAAATTGCGAATTCCAAAGATAATAAAAATAATCTCTCGCGAGTGATTATCTTCATCGGAAGGCTGTCGGTAGCGCTTGGGATTATCGTTTCGCTCATCACTATTTCTACAGGGCTCGGTTCTAAAAAAGCGATTAAGCAAAGCCTTGGAGACTTTGGGGGGGAGGTGAGCATTAAATCTACCCGATCTAATGCGTCGTATAACTCCTCAGTTCTCAGCCGTGAGGGATTAGATTTGGAGCGGATAAAAGCCCTGCCTTCCGTAGCCGATGTGCAGCAATTCGTAACCATAAATGGTATCCTGCGAACCGAAAACAGCTTTGCAGGAATCGTATTTAAAGGGGTAGGAGAAGATTTTAATGCAAAGCGATTCAGTAAATTTTTGGTGGAAGGCAGCATTCCTCATTATGATAATCATCAGCTGAGTATGGATGTCATTCTCTCGAAAGAGATAGCAGATGGCCTCAATAAAAAGCTAAACGACAGCATCGTGGCGGTGTTCTCTAAGGAAGACCAGAAACCGCTCTACCGCAAGTTTAGGATTGCAGGCATCTACAAAACTGATATTAAGATGCTGGATGAGCTCTACATCATCGGGAGTATAAGTAATGCGAGGAAGGTACAAGGCATCGGTAAAGACGAAATAGGAGGTTTGGAGGTGTTTCTACACGATTTTGATGCCGTAGATACTGCTACGAATGAGATTCAGAATTTTATTGGGTACAAGAATTTCCTCCTCCCCATCACCGAACAATTCCCCGTCATCGTAGATTGGATTAATATCTTTAACATCAATGTTGCGCTTATCATTAGTATAATGCTCATTGTTGTCATTATTAATATTATAATGGTTCTTCTCATTCTGATTATCGAGCGCACGAACTCAATCGGAATTCTAAAAACAATGGGTGCGAATAATGTACAGATTCGGATGATATTCATCAATTACACCCTTTATATTATGATTCCTGGCTTGCTTATCGGTAATCTTATTGGGCTTGGTCTTTTGCTGGTGCAGAAATTTACAGGCGTGATAGAACTTAACCCCGAGAACTACTATGTAAGCCAAGTACCTGTGGAGCTCAATCCGCTTTACATCTTTATGATTTCTTTCGGTATGCTGGCAATTTCGGCAGTGGTGCTCATCCTCCCAAGCTATCTGATTAGTAAAATCTCACCAATAAAAGCGATTAAATACCATTAGAGTGGTATATTTTTTCTTGGGAAATGATGAAAAAATGATGGTGTCAATAGGCTAAAAAGCGTAATTGATTAAATCAATAGTGATGCACAATCTCTTGGGCGCGCAAATCTTTATATTTGCACATATTTTATGGAAAATCAATTTTTAGAAGAGCTGTACTCAGGCTATTGCAATAGAACATACGACCTCGATAAAAAGAAAATAGAGGAGTTTATCGATAAATTCTTCCATTTTGTTTTCTTTTTGGAAAGCCAGAGATGTACTTCAAAATCTGAAATAAATAAACGACTGGAGGGGTTTAGAAAAGAATTTGCGAGCATTCTCTTTTCAGTGCTGGGAGATAAAATGCTCTGCCGAGAGAAAAGCGCCTACTTTTTTGAGCATTTTTCAAAGATTTATCACTTGCTTACAAAGGATTTGGAAGCGATTTATGCCAATGACCCTGCCGCAAAAAACAGAGAGGAAGTGAGCTATTCCTATCCTGGTTTCTATGCTATTGCGATTTATAGATTTGCGCACGAATTGTATAAGGAAAATGTTCCGCTTATCCCCCGAATCTGGACGGAGCTTGCCCACAGCAAAACGGGGATAGACATACACCCAGGAGCAGAGATCGGTGAGCATTTTTTTATAGACCACGGTACGGGAATCGTAATCGGTGAGACGGCTGTCATCGGTGATAATGTAAAGATTTATCAAGGCGTTACACTTGGAGCATTGTCCGTATCAAAAGAGATTGCCAATGTTAAAAGGCATCCAACCATAGAAAATGGAGTAGTGATTTATGCTAATGCTACTATCTTGGGTGGTGAAACGGTTATAGGTGAGGGGAGTATTATTGGAGGAAATGTGTGGATTACTCAATCCATCGCTCGCGATTCTATCGTCTTCCACAAAGGTCAGGTTACCATTAAAAATAAAAAATCAGGTGATGAACCGATTATTTTCGTGATTTAATCAAGAAAAAACGAAGCAGAAATAGTAAAGAAATTATTAAGTTAGAACAAAAAACAAAGGAATATTATGAGATTGAATAATGTATTAGAAGCTATTGGAAATACTCCAGTGGTGAAGATTAATAAAATCTTCGGTAGTGAGGCAGAGGTTTATATAAAACTTGAAAAACAAAACCCTGGCGGGAGCCTTAAAGACCGAATAGCACTTGCGATGATTGAAAGAGCAGAGAAAGAAGGAAAAATTAATAAAGATACTGTGATTTTTGAGCCTACATCGGGGAATACGGGTGTGGGCTTAGCGATGGTTTGTGCTGTTAAGGGGTATAGATTGGTTCTTGTACTTCCAGAGAGTATGAGTGTGGAGCGTAGGAAGCTGATGTCTGCATACGGAGCGGAATTTGTCCTCACACCAAGAGAATTAGGGACTTCTGGAGCGGTGAAGAAAGCATTGGAGCTCGCAGAAAAAACACCAAACTCGTGGGTAGCTCACCAGTTTGATAACGAAGCAAACCCAGAGATACACAGGCTTACGACTGCACAGGAAATTCTCTCTGATTTCCCAGAGGGTTTGGATTATCTGATTACAGGCGTAGGCACTGGTGGGCATATTACTGCCGTTACAGAAGTTCTAAAACAGTCTTTCCCTCATTTGAAATCGTATGCAGTAGAGCCAGTGGAGTCGCAAGTTATTGCAGGAAATCCGCCAGGACCACATCCTTTGCAAGGGATAGGAGCGGGCTTTGTTCCGAATGTGCTGAATACTTCCATTCTTGATGGGACGATTGCGGTAACTAAGGAGCAAGCATTTGAATATGCAAGACGATTAGCAAGAGAAGAGGGGATACTCGCAGGCATCTCCACTGGTGCTTCTTTGGCAGCAATTGCTCAGAAATTAGAAGAGCTACCCAAAGGAGCAAGGATATTGACCTTTAATTATGATACTGGGGAGAGGTACTGGTCGGTTTCAGACTTATATCAAGAAAATCCTTCATCATTAGAATAGAAGTGATTTGCCAGATATGAAAAATAGGCGTACATTTGCCGCCGTTACATAAAAATCATTTAAAAAATATTCGAATGTACTTAACATCAGAGAAAAAAGCAGAAATTTTCGCAGAATACGGGAAATCTGCACAGGACACAGGAAGTGCTGAAGGACAAATCGCACTGTTTACTTACAGAATTAACCACCTTTCAGGGCACTTGAAAAACAATCACAAAGATTTCAATACTGAAAGATCTTTGGTGAAGTTAGTAGGTAAGAGAAAAAGATTATTAGATTATCTTAAAAATAAAGATATCGAAAGATACAGAGCAATTATTGCTAAATTAGGATTAAGAAAATAATCTCCTAAACAGAATAAAGCCTCCGATTCTAAAACAGGATTGGAGGTTTTTATTTGCCCTTTCTTTTTCATACTAAATGCTGATAAAATATTTTAACTCCATATAAAAGATGGAGGATTTACTTTTATAGCGTATTAAATTAGTATAATTGATAAATTTTGTTATTTTTGCACACCTAAAATTTCGATTAATGAACGTTACAGCTCAAAACCACGACGAAGTAAGTGCATTACTTACAGTAACACTAAACAAGTCTGACTATAAAGACAAAGTAGAAAAACAACTTCACAACTATGCAAAGACGGCACAAGTACCAGGCTTTAGAAAAGGAAAAGTTCCTTTGAGTATGGTGAGAAGGCAGTATGAAGCGCCTGTTGCTTTTGAAGAAATTAACAAACTTGTATCAGAGGCTTTGAATAATTATGTAAACGAAAATAAACTGCGATTAGTAGGGCAGCCCGTACCACAGCCAGTAGATAATTTTGACCATAATGCAGAGCAAATCACCGTAGCTTTTGAAGTGGGTTATGAGCCTGCCTTTACCGTAGATCTTTCTAAATACGAAGCTCCTCTCTATAAAGTAGAAGCATCTGAAAAAGAAATCGGTCAAAGCATAGAAAATATGCAAAAGAGATTCTCCACAAGAGAAGAACAGGATAAGTTAGGAAAAGATACTTTTGCTAGTTTATCCATTACTCAAATCGTAGAAGAAGATGCAGAAGGAGAGCACCATCATCATCCGAAATTTGCTACAGTATCCAAAGACCAGAAAGCAGCTTATGACTTAGTGAAAAAATTAAAGAAAGATGAAAGCCTAAAAATTACTAAAGAGCAGTTAGTAGAAAATGAAGAGCTTGCAAAACAGCTCGGTTTCTCAAAAGAAGAGGTAGAGCATCTTCATCATAATGAGCTTGAAGTAAAAGTAACGGATATTTACAAACTCAATCTTCACGAGCTTAATCAAGAATTGTTTGACAAGGTTTATGGAGAAGGGAAAATTAAATCAGAAGAAGAACTTAAAGAAAAAGTAAAATCTGAATTAGACGAATACTTCCAACAAAATGCTGATGTATACTTCGTAAATAAAGTATTAGAGCAGATTAATAAGAAAGAAGAAGTGCAGCTTCCAGAAACTTTCTTAGTGAAGTGGTTGGTATTCTCTAATCAAAATATCACCTCCGAAGAGCAGGCAAAAGAAATCTTAGAAGCAGAGAAAAAGCAGATAAAATATCAAATCATCGAAGGTAAATTGATGAGCGATAATGATATTAAGATTGATTATGCAGAGGTATTGGCTCAAGCAGAGCAGTTGGTAAGAAATCAGCTTGCGATTTATGGCATACACCACCTTTCCGATGAAGAAATTCAGAAGTATGCTGTAGAAATGCTAAAAGATCAAGAGCAAGTAAGACAGGTTTCTTCCGAAGTGGCGATGACTAAACTTAAAGACATCATCTTAGAAAAAGCTACTAAAAAGGAAACTAAGATTTCTCACGACGAGTTCTTAGAAGTCATTAAAAAGTAATAAATAACAAGCAATACTTAAAAATCTCCTGCAATGTGTAGGAGATTTTTTATATCTAAATTTGGAGGGAATAAATTCTCAATTGTCTTTACCAGTAAAGTAATTATAGTCTTGAAGTACTTTTCTGATGAACTGCTGCTCGGTGTATTCCTGTGTATTTCGCTTGATGGAGGTTACGCTTTCAATCTTTTCGGAGAGTTTGCGGATAACGGCAGGGTCGTAAACCTTGATTGCTTTCTGGAAGTTCTCTTTGATGATGCGAATATCATTATCCGAGAGTGCAATAACCTGTGGAAAGGCTGGAGTATAGTCTGTGCTGATGTTTTGAAAGATTGTATGAGAGATATTGATATTATTTTTTGTGGAGATAACCGCCGTACCGCTGATCATCCCTCCCAATCGCTGATTATTTTTAGAAATGATGATGGATAAGACGCCCACAATCCCGCCATTAGTATAAATATCAATGATACAGAATATCCACCGCGTGAGATAGTCTCCGAAACTCGCCTGATAGCCATCTATCTTCACAACTTTTAATCCGAGCAGCATCTTCCCGAATGTACGCCCCTCAAACATCATTTCGCAAATGAGAGAGTAGAACCAAATGGGGCTAAACAGAAGCAAAATAACTGTGATATAGACCCATTCTTCTACGATTCTTGAAAACTCATATATCATTTCGCCAAAGAAATAGAAGAATACGGTGGCATAGAGCCCTTTAATCAGTATATCTATGATGAAAGCGAGTATCCGCTCACCGATGCTTGCTGTCTTAAACTTAATATTAACATTCTGTGAGGTATTTATTTCTATCTCATTCATAGAATACTCAATTATCTGCTTATAATAGAGCACAAATATAATGCATTAAAGTATTTGTTTGATGAAATATTAAAAAAAATAGATGAAATAAAGAATATTTCCGAAAAAGCATTAATTTAGCGGGCAAGAATAAGCCAATGAGAGAGGTAGCCTTTATAAAACAAAATCTTGAGAAATGGAAAGAGGTAGAAAATCTAGTCTATAAACGAGTGAAGAAAAACCCAGATGACTTGTCCTCTATCTACATCAATCTAATCAATGATTTATCCTTCTCCCAGACTTATTACCCAAAGAGCAAAACTACGGCTTACCTTAATTTCTTAGCATCGGAAGTCTTCCAGATGATTTATAAGACGCGAAGGACGGAAAAAAGCAGAATCATCTCTTTCTTTAAGACTGAAACCCCTTTGCTGATGTACCGATACAGAAACTATCTCGTGTATTCTTTTTCTCTCTTCCTTTTATTTACGATTATCGGTGCTTTTTCAGCTCATTATGACGAAGAATTTACCAATCTTATCCTCGGTGATGAATATGTGTATATGACGATTGAGAATATAAAAAAGGGAAATGAAGTCGGCGTTTATCAAGATGAAAATGCACTCATAATGACTTTTATGATTATCATAAACAATTTAAAAGTGGGTGCTTATCACTTTGTATCAGGAGTATTTATCGGCTTGGGAACGGCTGTAGTTCTAATGCATAATGCGATAATGCTCGGTGCATTTCAGTATTTGTTCTTCCAGTATGGTGATCTAAGTACTTTGGCGAATAGTGCAAAAGGAATTTGGATACACGGCGTCTTTGAAATCTTTGCAATGATTATAGAAGCTGCAGCAGGGCTTATCCTCGGGGCTTCGGTGCTCTTCCCAAAGACTTATTCTCGTTTTAATGCCTTTAAACTTGGAGCTAAAGATGCTATAAAAATCTTTCTGAGTACTGTGCCATTCACTATTGTAGCAGGAATCTTTGAGAGCTTCGTTACAAGACACGCTCTCGTAATGCCATTATGGTTGGATATGCTGATTATATTCGGCTCTTTGGCTATTGTGATTTTTTATTATTGCATATACCCACATTTTGTCTATAAAACACTAAAAAAAGATGATACAATTCTATAAGAAAAGGACATTGGGAGAGATTGTCTCCGATACCTTCAACTTCCTGAAAATCTATGGCAAGAATTTCTTTAAAAACTATTTAGTCATTAACGGATTACTCCTTATTCTGATGATGGTTCTCTTCGTTGTAGGTTTAAGGGATATTATCGGAAGTTTTATGTTTGGAGAAGGGCCAGAAGGAAATTATATTGAGGAGTATATCACACAAAATCCAGAGCTTATAGTAGCCGTCGTAGTACTTATGTTTCTCATTTTTATGGTAGCGATGGTTATTAATTACTCTTATCCCGTGCTCTATATCAAGAGGCTTTCTGAAACAGGAGGACCGGTACAGCTTCAGGATATTTTATCGGATATTAAGAAGAATACGGGGCGTATTTTTATCTACTTTTTAGGTATCACCTTTATTGTCTTGCCCTTTGCGTTTCTTGTAATGGCAATTAGTTATATACTGATACTTATTCTGATAGGGCTATTTCTTATGATGATTGTAATGCCGTTTATTATGAATGTTATCAACCTTACGCTCTTTGATTATCTCAATACCCAAAAGGGCTTTTTCAGTAGTTTGAGCTATGGCTTGCGTTCTCAGTTCTCGTACCAGCATCATCGTGATGGCTCTCCTTTCTGGAAGTATATCGGTTCTACTTTGGTTATCTATATAATAGTGCAGATTGTTGCCTCAATATTCACTACTATTCCTATGATATTTATTTTTGGATATAAAATCATTTTTCCTACTTATGATTCCATAGAAGGTGAAGAATCAATGTTTGGATTAATGGTGTTAATCTTATATTCAATTGCTTTAATCATATCTTTTATCATTAATAATATTATATATATCGCCACAGGTTTTATTTATTACGATAGCAGGACGGATCTGCACAAGAAAATAGACCTTTCCGAAATAGAAAGCATAGGAAAAAATGAAGATTAACCTCCTTATATTCTTTTTGATACTTCTCTCCTCTCCCGTATTTGCACAGCAGGAGGAGGAAGATAATGAAATCCCTTTTGATGGCTATACAGAAGTTCTTCCAAAAAATGATTCTATTGGCGGAGTGCCTGTTTATTCTGCGGATTCTCTCCTTCAAAAGGGAATAATAACAGATACCCCTCTTAAAGAAAGAAATCTCTCCACCGATATAAAAGATAAATATAAAAGTGAAGATTTTGATTACTCTGCCAATAAACCCAAAACCTCTTTCTTAGAAAAATTAAAGAAGAAATTAAGGCGTTTATTAGATCGTCTTTTTAGTGATACCGACTTTAATAAAATCTCCAAATACGAGCATAATATTATTCGCCTTGTAGGGATTATCGTCTTGGGGATTCTGCTCTATTTCGTTATTAAATATCTGATGAGGAAAGACGGCAACTGGTTCTTCGGAAAGAAAAATCAAAAGATTAATATCCCAAGTAATGATATCGTAGAGAATATTCACGAAATCAACTTCCGAGAGATGATTTCCAAAGCCGAGAATCAGCAGGATTATCGCTTGGCAATTCGCTATCATTTCTTACGGATGCTAAAAACCCTTACAGATAAAAATCTCATAGACTGGAATCCTGAGAAAACCAACCGAGATTATATCTCCGAGATAAGTGCTTCCGAGCTCAAAGAGCAGTTCAAAGATGCCTCCCGAATATTTGATTATGTTTGGTACGGAGAGTTTAGCATAAACGAAACCGAGTATAAAACTTATAAGGATAAATTTAATTAATCGTATGAATAAGACATTTAAGATATATGGAATTATCCTTGCCGTTGTTTTAGTACTCCTTGCGCTATTAGAAGTGAATAAAACAGAGGTCGTAAGCTGGAAAAAAACTTATGGAATAAGCGATAAAAACCCTTTCGGACTTTATATTTTCTCTCAGGAGATAGACGCTCTCTTTGGCAGCAGTTTAGAAAAGGAAAGTACCGCTCCTTATATCTATTATAATAAAGAAAAAGAGCCTCATAATATTATCCTCATCCAGCAGAAACTGGATAAGGAATCTTGTAAAAAAATCCTGAAACAGGTAGAAAAAGGTTCAGATGCCCTTATCTTTTCAGATGAGGTGGATTACTTTTTAGCAGATACCCTCCATATCGGTACTTCGTGGTATGACTTTGATGGCGCTTCTTTGCACTTTACCGATAAGAAATTAAAAGATAAAGCCATCATAGACAAGCTCCCTTCAAGAGAGAGAATTAATTACATCACAAAGGAGCAGCAGATTTTAGGCTATGCTACATTTGAAGGCAAAGAAACGGGCGTCAATTTCATTAAAGTTCCTTTTGGCAAGGGGAATATCTACCTCCATACCGAGCCGCTCGTTCTTACCAATTATTCCCTCTTAAAAGGAGAGGCAAACAGACAATATGTAGAGAAAGTCTTCTCCTACCTCCCAGAGAGGAAAACCGTTTGGTTTATGGAGAGAAAGCTCTTTAATGAATCCTCTTCTCCTCTTCGTTTCATCCTTGCCAATCCGCCGCTCAGGTATGCTTGGTGGCTATTTCTCGGTGGGGTATTTCTCTTCCTTTTCTTTAATGCCAAGCGGAAGCAAAGAATTATCCCTATTATAGAACCGAAAAAGAATAAATCGGTAGAGTTTGTAAAAAGCATTGGCAATTTATACTTAAACGAAGGCGATTTTCAGGATATGATGAGCAAAAAGGCACAGTACTTCCTTAATAGAGTTCGTACCGAATTGCTAATAGACACCCATCATTTAGATGAGCATTTTGCGAAGAGGCTGCATCTGAAAACAGGAAAACCCCTACAAAAAATTACGGAGGCAATAGCCCTTATAAAGAAAGCGCAGGACGAATATGCCTATCTAACCAAAGAAGATTTAGTAAAAATGAATGAAATCTTAGACGAAATCCTAAGATAATTAATCATAAAATACAAGTATAAAATTTGAATATAATGGAACATACAGAAAACACAAATCCCGTTTCCTCTTTCCAGTCGAGGATTGATATGACCGAGCTGAGAGACGCCTTGGACAGAATAAAATCCGAAATCTCCAAAGTCATCGTAGGGCAGGAGTCTATGGTAGAGCATCTCCTCGCGGCACTCCTCTCCAATGGTCATATCATTATAGAGGGCGTACCAGGCGTAGCGAAGACCATTACCGCAAAACTCCTCGCAAAGACCATTGATGTCGGTTTTAGCAGGATACAATTCACTCCCGATCTGATGCCCTCCGATATACTCGGCACATCGGTCTTTAATATCAAAACCTCCGAGTTTGAGTTTAAAAAAGGGCCAATATTCTCCAATTTTATTCTGATAGATGAAATCAACCGCTCGCCAGCTAAAACCCAGGCAGCACTCTTCGAGGTAATGGAGGAGCGGCAGGTTACGATGGACGGCACTCGCTACGAGATGTCTTCGCCTTTCCTCGTTGTTGCTACTCAGAACCCTATCGAGCAGGAGGGTACTTACAGATTGCCAGAGGCACAGCTCGACAGGTTCCTCTTTAAGATAGAAGTGAAGTATCCGAACCTACAGCAGGAGATAGAAATCATCAGAAAACAGCACGAAAGCAAATCCGAAAATAAAACCGAGAGCATCCGTACAGTGATTACGGGCGAGCAGCTCGTCAGGTTCCAGACCCTTGTAAAAGAGGTGCTCGTAGAGCCTCATTTAATAGAGTATATCGCGAAAGTCATCATCGCCACTCGCGAAAATCAGTTCCTCTATCTGGGCGCATCGCCGAGGGCAAGTTTGGCACTCCTCAGCGCTTCCAAGTCTTTTGCAGCGCTTCGGGGCAGAGATTTCGTAACGCCAGAAGACATCAAAGAAGCCAGTTTTGCAGTCCTCAGACACAGGGTAGTTGTTTCCCCCGAGCGCGAAATGGAAGGGCTTACAGCAGATGAAATCATCCAACAGATTTTAGAGGGAATAGAGATTCCAAGGTAGTTTTAAAAATAGCTTATGCTCAAGCATCTTTATCTAAACTCCCGATTGTTCTTCATCCTTTTCATCATCGGGGTTTTATACATCCTTTCGTTTTTCTTCGGCGGGCTTATGCCTTTTGCCCACAGCTTTCTCGCGCTTTTGCTCCTCACTTTTACGGTGGATGCTATGCTCCTTTTTAATCAGAAAAAAGGCATAGAAGCACAGCGAATATTGCCCGAAAAGCTCTCCAATGGAGATGAGAACGCCATACGAATAGACCTTAAAAACAATTATTTCTTCCCGCTCAGCGTACAGGTGATTGATGAAATCCCTTTCCAATTCCAAGTGAGGGATTTTATGATTCAGAAGCGCCTCCCCGCAGGAGGTAGCCGAATGTTTGAATACAAGCTCACCCCAAAGGAGAGGGGAGAATACAGCTTCGGGGCGCTCAATATCTATGCGAGCTCCGTTTTGGGGCTTGTTGCCCGCAGATTTTCCTTCCAGAAAGATGAAAAGCTCCCCAGCTACCCTTCCTTCATCCACCTCAGAAAGTACGAGCTGATGGCGGTTCAGAATGAATTCCTCCTCGGAGGTATCAAGAAAATCCGAAGGCTAGGGCATACAATGGAATTCGAGCAGATAAAAGAATATGTACAGGGTGATGATATCCGCACCATCAACTGGAAGGCGACCAGCAAGCAGAATAAACTGATGGTAAATCAGTATCAGGACGAGAAATCCCAGCGAATCTATATGCTCATAGATAAAGGTCGCACGATGCAGATGCCTTTCAATGGGCTTAGTTTGCTCGATTACTCCATCAATGCTGCGATGGCGCTCTCCCACATTATCCTGAAAAAAGGCGACCGTGCAGGGATGATGACCTTCTCTAAGAAAACCGAAAACCGAATCTCTGCCGAGAGCAAATCTGGGCAGCTCAAGAAAATCTCCGAAGCACTTTATAAGGTGCAGACCAACTTCTTCGAGAGCGATTTCAGCCGCCTCTACCAAGATTTGAAGACCACCATCACCCAGCGCAGCCTGGTGCTCCTTTTTACCAATTTTGAAACCCTCGATGCTGTACAAAGGCAAATGAAATACCTGAGAGGCATCGCCAAGAACCACCTCCTCGTCGTTATCTTTTTTAAGAATTCGGAGCTCCAGAACCTCATTCATTCCCAGCCCGAGACCATACAATCGGTCTATGATGAGATTATCGCCGAGAAGTTTGAGTTTGAAAAAAAGCTCATCATCCAAGAGCTGAGGAAGTACGGCATCTATTCCGTTTATACCCTTCCAGAGAACCTCAGCATAGATGCCATCAACAAGTATTTAGAAATCAAAGCGAGAGGAATACTCTAAGCAGAGGATTTTTTTCGATTCGAAAAAACTTCCGAAGTCTCGCGCAAAAAGAAATACCCCTTAGCAGGGGAGGCACCCACTGCGTGGGGAGCACTTATTTTTAAGTGCCTCACTGGCTACAGTGTAAGTGCCCCTCGTGCTAACGAGTGCCTCGCCGGCTACGGCGTGATAAAAATCATGTGGGAAATAATTTGGTTTAAATACAAATTGGGATATTTTTGCACGAAATTTTTAAATAAAATAAATAATGAAGCAATTTTTATTATCGTCTTTGCTCACGGTATCGGTGGCAAGCGTTGCGTTTTCGCAGGATTATGACCCTTATTCCAATGCGGGAATTTCTCCGCAAGACCACAAGTATCTCCTCCAAAAGGAGTGGGAAGAAAATGTAGATGGAAGTAAGTATTATACAGGCTATATCTATAATGATGAGAATACGAGGCTCCTTAAAATAGAGTATTATACTCAAAATGGAGGCAAGAAATACATTTTGGAATATGCCGAATTAGAATACGATGCTAAGGGGAGAATTAAAGCTAAAATCGCCTATCAGCGAGACCCGGAATCTGAAGAAGACCCAGGCTCGGAGGCTATTCCTTTCGTACCAGAATCCAGAATTACTTATACTTATAATGAGGCTACCAACCAGCTTATCAGCCTTTATATAGAGAACTGGAAACCTGATGATGACGGCTCAGGGAAAGGCGAATACCTCCCACACAATAAGTATGAATTAGAATATTCGGAAGGTTTTTCTAAGCCTACTAAAATCAATTATTATATCAGAGTGGCCCAAGGCGGAGATGTGCAGTACCTCTACACAGATACTTATACTTATGTGGAGAAGATTGAGAAAGTACTCACCGTAAAGAGAGATGGTAATAATTTAGATGACAAAATAAAGAACAAGAGAACTTATTATTACCAGGGAGATAACCCTACCACCGGCAAATGTACCCACTATATAGATGAGAAATTTAATGGAACCGACTGGGAAGACTTCCGAAAAGTAGAATATACTTATGATGGGAATGATAATGTTAAAACCCAAGTGAATTCCATAATAAAAAGAGGTGCCTGGACGCTCAACTTCAAGTATGAGTACGACTATGATACCAATAAACTCCACGACGAGGTTTATACCTTTAAGGATTGGACATTTTATGGCGGCCTCGAGGAGGTTTATCAGTCTAAGAATGTTGCCATCAGTAAAAAGGTAAATGATAATTCTGATTACCTCAAGACTTTCTATTGGGAGCAGTCTCCGAATGCTTCTTTCCTCGCTACGACAGACTTTGTTGCTAAGCCTTCGCTTTCCGTTCAGCTGTACCCGAATCCTGTGGTAGATTATTTCAGTCTTCAAGGTTTGGATCATCAGTCTGCAAACCTCTTCATATATGATAGAGCAGGTCGTGTAGTGAAACAAACTACTACCGATTCTGAGGGTAGATACGATGTTCGCGACCTAAAAGCAGGAGTATATTTTGTGGTAGTAAAGGCAGGAGCTCTCTCTAAGAGCATTAAGCTAATTAAGAAATAATCACGGCTTAATTCAGTAGACATATCTTTATTATTAAATAGTCATAGCTTTATTTTAACCTCTGAGGAAAATCTTTCTCAGAGGTTTTTTTGATTGATGCTAAGTGCCCCACCGGCTACGGTGTAATTGCTTGCTCCCTTCTAAATAGTTATCTTTGCTGGCGTAAAAAAAACTTATGGAATTTATAGACCGTTACGAGGAAGTTATAGCACAGGCAGTGCAGAAGTATATGTTTAAAAACCAACCTTCGGAGCTTTATGAACCGATGAATTATATTATCTCCCATAGAGGGAAAAGGCTAAGACCGATAATGGTTCTTATGGCAAATGAGCTCTTTGGCGGAGAGATGAGCAAGGCGATAAAACCAGCGCTTGCCATTGAGTATTTCCATAATTTTACCCTCATCCACGATGATATAATGGATGATGCTCCCCTTAGGAGAAATGTACCTACAATCCATACTTTGCACGGGATTAATACGGCAATCCTCTCAGGAGATGGGCTTCTGCTGAAAGCGTACAGCTTCTTTGAGGACTTGGAACCTAAGCTCTTCAAGGCGTGCGTCAGAATTTTTACCCATACGGGTATCCTCCTCTGCGAGGGGCAGCAGTATGATGTAAATTTTGAAACCCAGAAAGATGTAACCTATGAGGATTATATCCGAATGATTACCTATAAGACGGGTATTCTCGCTGCGGCGGCATTTGAAATCGGAGCCATTATCGCAGGAGCAAATACCGAAGAGGCAAAGGCTATTTTCAACTTTGGGAAGCATATCGGTATTGCTTTTCAGATTAAAGATGATTACCTTGATGTCTTTGGTAATATGGAGCAGTTTGGTAAGAAGCACGCAGGCGATATCTTTGAGAATAAAAAGACCATCCTCTACCTGCTGGCAAGGGAATATGCTACCGCTGAAGAGAAAAACGAACTTGAATTTTGGTATGCCAAAAAGACCAATAATATAGACAAGATTTATGGTGTAGAAAAGATTTTCAGGCGAACGAAAATTGACCAGAAAGTACTTGCCCTTATCCAAAAGCATAATGAAATTGCACAGGGCTATCTTGATAAAATCAATGTTTCTGATGAGAAGAAAAAGCCGTTTATCGAGCTTGCAAATTATTTATTGAAAAGAGAATCTTAAAAAAAATATCAACCACCCAATGCAGTTTAGAACAGAGGTAGAAATTCCCCTCTCTGATAAGAAAATCACTCTTGGAGATTCCTCGTTTTTCATCGGTTCCTGTTTTGCTACAGAGATGGCCAACCTTATGGCAAGTGGGCAGATGAAGACCCTTTGTAATCCTTTTGGGACGATTTTTAATCCGTATTCTATCAACTATGCGCTCAAGCGCCTCCACTCGGGCGAGCCTTATACGGAAGCAGATCTGATAAATTACGGAGGGGCTTTTATCTCATTAGACCATTATTCGGGTTTTAATACGCCTTATGCCCACAAAACCCTTGCGAAAATCAATGAAAAGCTGGAAGAGGCAAACTTTTTCCTACAAAAAACGCAATGGGTTGTTATCACCTACGGCACTTCTTTTATCTACGAGTTTCTTCCGCAGGGCAAGCGGGTTGCCAATTGCCATAAAATTCCTCAAAAGTTCTTTACAAAGAGGTTGCTCACCACTCAGGAAATCATTACTTCAATAAAAGAGAGTATTGAGTTGATAAAGGATATTTGCAAAGCAGAGGTTCAGATACTCTTTTCCCTCTCGCCCGTTCGTCATACCAAAGATGGCTTTCCTGAAAACCAATGGAGCAAAGCGAGGCTGCTTAATGCTCTCCACGAGGCGATAGATGATGAGGTTAATTGCCATTATCTCCCCATTTATGAGCTGATGATGGATGAGCTCCGAGACTATCGCTTCTATAAAGAAGATATGATACACCCCACGCAGCAGGCGGTACATTACATCTTTGAAAAGTTTGGAAATGCGTATTTCTCTGATGAAGTAAAGGCTTTTATCGCTGATAATTTTAAGATTCTTCAATCTCTTAACCATCGCCCGAATGATGAGAAAAGCCCCCAATACATTGAGTTTAGAGAAAGGCTTCGCCAGAAAATTGCCGAGCAGCAGAAGAAAGTAAAGCACAGAATATTCACTCAGTATTAAACCCTAAATCTTATGATAGATACCCATACTCACCTCTATTCAGAGGACTTTGATGCCGATAGAGCAGAGGTGATCCAGAGAGCCTTAGATGCAGGCGTTACCGAGTTTTACCTCCCTGCCATCAATTCTACTACTCATCAAAAAATGCTCAGCTTAGAGGCAGAATACCCACAGGTGAAAGCAATGATAGGCATCCACCCCTGTGAAGTAAAGCCAGAAACTTGGGAGCAGGAGCTCCAAATCGTTGAGGAATATCTAAAACAGAGAGCGTTTCCTGCGATTGGTGAGATTGGGATTGACCTCTATTGGGATAAATCTACGCTGGATATTCAGGTAAAGGCATTTGAAAAGCAAATCGATTGGGCGATAGATTACGATATTCCTATCGTCATTCACGGGCGCGATAGTTTTGATGAGGTCTTTGAGGTCTTGGATAGGAAAAAACATACTAAGCTCAGAGGGATATTCCACTGTTTTGGTGGGAGCCTCGAGCAGGCAAAAAGGGCTATTGAGCTCGGTTTTATGCTGGGGATTGGCGGCGTTGTTACCTTTAAAAATGGGAAGATAGACCAGTACCTTAGCCAGATTCCTATTGAGAATATCGTCTTGGAAACCGATGCCCCCTACCTCGCTCCTGTGCCCAATAGAGGGAAAAGAAACGAAAGTGCTTATCTCAGCTTTATCGCAGGAAAATTGGTTGATATCTACGGCATCAGCTATGAGGAAGTGGATAGGATAACCACCCAAAATGCCAAGCGAATTTTTGAGCCTTCTTCGGCAAAGGTTTAGCAGCGCTTTTATGCTTTCCATTCATTGGTGAAAGAAATAAAATCCTCTACCGATAGCTCTTCCGCTCGTTTTTCGAGGAAAGGATGGCTTTTTAAATGCTCGGGTATGCCGAGTGGTTTCAGCGCATTGGAGAGTTTCTTCCTCCTTTGGTTGAAGCCCGTTTTTACAATACTTTTAAACAGCACCTCATTTCCTTCTAAGCCTTCTTTGGGGTTTCTCTCGAGCCTTATCACACCAGATTTTACTTTTGGAGGAGGGTTAAAGACATTCTCGTGAACCGTGAAGAGGTACTTCACATCGTAGTATGCCTGTACCATCACTGAGACTATTCCGTAGTCTTTCGTTCTCGGCTGTGCTGCCACTCGCTCGGCAACTTCCTTCTGAAACATCCCTACCATTTCGGGGATTTGGCGGTAATGCTCTATAATCTGAAAAAGAATCTGAGACGAAATATTATAAGGGAAATTCCCGATAACCGCTACTTGCTCATCTCCCCAAAAGCTAAAATCCATTTTCAGGAAATCGCCTTTAAAATGTGCATCCGAAAGTGTGGAATAAGTGTCTTTAAGGTAGGAGATAGACTCCTCATCAATCTCTGCAAGGAGCAATCGCTCTGGTTTTGCTAAAAGGTATTTTGTGAGTACGCCCATCCCTGGACCTACTTCCAAAACATAGGTAAATCCCTTTCCCGATAGGCCTTTTACAATCTTCTCTGCAATATTTTCATCCGTCAGAAAGTGCTGACCGAGGTGCTTCTTTGCTTTTACCATTCTCGCCGATTATTTATTTCTGCAAAAGTAAATCTTTTTGGTCAGTAAGAGGCGTCTGGCGTCTGGCTTTTGGCTATTAGCTAAAAACGGCAAACAAATTAAGAGTCTCACTGGCTACGGTGTAATTGCTCCCCACGCGAGTGGGTGCCTGCCCTACTAAGAACTCGGGGTGCCCCGACAGGATAATTGCTTGCCCTGCTAAGGGCTAATTGCTCTCCACGCGAGTGAGTGCCCCACCGGCTACGGTGTAAGTGCTTCCAATGCGAGTGGGTTTTTATTATTTTTTTGTATTTTAGCCAAAATTTTCAACCGATGGCTAAGACAGCAGATGATTTTAATAGAAAGAGGCTTCGTTCGAGCAACATTACGGTGGTTATTTCCATTGCATTGGTGCTCTTTCTTTTGGGGTTGATGGGTTTGATTCTCATCAAGGCTCAGAAGTATTCGGATTATATCAAGGAGCAGCTTGTGGTGAGTGCATATTTTGATAATGATTATGATGAAAAGGATTCTCTTAAAATCAATCAAATGGAGCAGGAGGCTTTGGAGAAGATTCAGCAGCTTCAGCCTGTGAAAAGGGCGAAATATATTAGCCGAGAGATGGCGGTTCAGGAAGCGAAAGCAGGCTTGGGAGTAGATTCGGATGCGCTGTTTGAGAAGCTCATTTATCCGTCATCTGTGGAGGTTACCCTAAAGCCAGAATATATAGACCCTGTTAAGATTAATGCTGCTATTAAGCAGATTTCTGCTGTGAAAGGTATAGTGGAGGTTAAGAACGACAGTACCCTTATGATGGAGGTTTATAATAATTTAGACCGCATTTTGAAGTGGATTTTTGGTTTTTCTCTTCTGTTTTTAGTCCTTGCCATTGTGTTAATTAATAATTCTATTCGCCTTAAAATATTCTCAAAGAGGTTTATCATCAAGACGATGCAGCTCGTAGGAGCAAAGAGGAGATTTATCTTAAAACCATTTGTAAAGGAAGCGGTGGTTTTGGGGTTTATCGGAGCTATTATCGGTACGGCAGCACTCTTTGGTGTGTGGTATTACTTCACATTGCAGATTGGCGAGAGGTATTCTGAGCAGGACATTACTCAGTATTCTTACCTCATCCTCCTTATCTTCTGTATTGGTGTTTTCATTACGGTACTCAGCACTGTAATTGCTACTTGGAGGTTCCTTAGAACGAGCGTAGATGAGCTCTACTATAACTAAAAACGATTTTAATGAGGCATAGGAACGGGTCTTATGTCTCTTTTTCTATTAATATCTTGGTAATGAAAAATGATAAAGCTATTTCCAAAGAGGCTAAGGAGAGCCAAAATCAGGGCTTCTATTTTGGGAGGGAGAATTATAAATGGATGCTGATAGGGCTGGGGCTGATTGCTCTTGGGTTTTTATTAATGCTGGGCAATGATGCCAATACACAACCCGATGGTACGCTTAATCCCAACTATTGGAATGAGGATATTTTCTCTATCAGGCGGATTAGGATTGCGCCTCTGCTCGTTATTTCAGGATTTATCGTGGAGGTTTATGCTATTCTCAAAAAGAAATAATTTATCGTAAAAACAAAAACTGATAATGGATTTACTCAAATCAATTCTCATTGCTATTGTAGAGGGGCTTACCGAATATCTTCCGATTTCTTCCACCGCGCATATGGGCTTTGCTGCAAATATGATGGGAATGGAGGAAACAGAATTTCTCAAGATGTTTCAGGTTTCTATTCAGTTTGGGGCTATTCTCTCTGTGGTAGTGGCTTATTGGAAGAAGTTTTTTGATTTAAACAATCTTCAGCTTTATGTAAAACTCACCTTTGCGGTTATCCCCGCTTTAATTCTCGGCTACCTCTTCGATGATAAAATAGAAGCTGTTTTAGGGAATCAGATTGCCATTTCATCGGCTTTGGTTTTTGGGGGAGTGGTATTGCTTTTTGCCGACTCTTGGTTTAAAAATCCGAAGATAGAAGATGAAAAGCAAATGCCCATTAAAACCGCTGTGGCGATAGGTTTCTGGCAATGTCTCGCAATGATGCCTGGTACCAGCCGCTCCGCAGCATCTATTATTGGGGGGATGGTGCAGGGCGTTACCCGAAAGGCGGCTGCAGAGTTCTCTTTCTTTTTGGCAGTTCCTACAATGCTTGCTGTTACCGTTTATTCGGTTTTTGTAAAAACTTGGGGAAAAGAAACCCCAACTCCTATGAAAGGCTATGAGATGATTCTCTCTTCTTCTGAAAATATTATGGTCTTTATCCTTGGGAATGTAGTGGCATTTGTGGTAGCGCTTATTGCGATTAAAACTTTTATCAGCCTGCTCAATAAATATGGTTTTAAACCTTGGGGCTGGTACAGAATCTTTGTTGGCATCGCTTTATACATTTATTTCTACCTGAAACAACAGGTTTAATGCTTAAAAAATCAAAATGCAGATAGAAGATATACAGGCGGGCAAGGTGCTGTTGGTAGATAAACCATTGGATTGGACGAGCTTTCAGGCAGTGAATAAGATAAAGTTCAAGCTGAAAAGGGAGTTCAAGCTGAGAAAGATAAAAGTAGGGCACGCAGGTACGCTAGACCCTAAGGCTACGGGCTTGCTTATCGTCTGTACGGGTAAAGCTACTAAGCAGATTCCCCTCATCCAAGATGCGGAGAAGGAATATCGTGCAGAGATAAAAATCGGAGTACAAACCGAGTCTTATGATACTGAAAAACCTGAAATCCTTCACCGAGATTATACTCATATTACGGAGGAGAATATCTCTGCTGCATTAGGTAAGTTTATTGGGGAGATAGATCAGCGGCCACCAGTATTCTCTGCGCTTAAAATAGATGGCGAGCGGGCGTATGACCTCGCAAGGGCAGGGCAATCCATAGAGATGAAAACGAGGAAAACAACTATACATTATATAAAGGATGTGGAGATTAGCCTTCCGCTGGTGTCTTTTACTGTTGGTTGTTCTAAGGGTACTTATATCCGCAGTTTGGCTCACGATATCGGTCAGGAGCTCGGGGTGGGGGCATATCTTACTGCTCTTAGGCGCACCAAAATTGGAGCGTATTCAGTAGAGGAAGCGTCATCGGATTATCTAACCAATGATTTCCTTTTCTCCGAAGCAGAGTAGAGCTTTACCTAATTGGGAATGATGTAGAGCTTCATTCTCTGCTCGTATTCTGGTTTTAGTTTAAGGAGTTTCCATATCTTTTTTTCGTCGTTTGTAGAGATACGGTAGTAGATGATTTTATCTGCGGAGTATTTAAAGTACGGGTGGTCTTTTAGCCAGTCTTCTGGTGCATTGAGTAGCGAATATTTCTTTACCGAAGAATCATCGAGGTAACAGGTAGAGATGAGTTTTTCGGTCAATGCTTTATCTATATTATAGGTGTCTAAGATTTGCTTTTTATCGGCAAAGCCACCGAGTTTCCTTCTAAAGCCCAAGTAAGAGCTTGCTGCTCTTTTATCAAACCCGAACTCTATAAGCTGGTCAAAGCTAATCTTATTTAAATCCACTTTTGTGAAATCGGTCTCTGAAATCTGAGCTGGAGCTATGCTTTCAGTTGTATTTTTCTGTGGTTTTAGCCGGATGAAAGGCTTTAATTCTTCAAACTTCTGTTCGGAGATAACGAAACAGTTTCTAATGTCTTCCAGTGTTTTGAAAGCACCACCGAGTTTTTTGTTTTTATAATTAATGATAACAGCAGACTGCTTTTCGGAGAAGCCAAGCTTTTGCCAGTCTTCTTGGCTCAAGTCATTTGGGTCAAAGTTTTGAAGGGTAATCTTCGGTTTTTCATTTTTAGATTTTTGGAAATTTTCGGGAGTTTTTTCGGGTAAGATGAGGTAAGGCGAGAGCTTTTGATAGTTTTCATCACTGATGATGAAACATTCTTTAAACTTCTCTTTGCTCACAAAACTGCCTCCCAAGTAGTCCTTATATTTTAAAATTGCCATTGATTGCTTTTCGGAGAAGCCCATTGCTTCCCAATCTTTTTGGCTGTAGTGGTCAGGGTTGAACCTCCCTTTGATACTCAGCTCTCTTGACCTTTTTTTGTAGGTATTATTGTTGTATTGAATTTTTTCGGGCAGGAGGATGTAGTCCTTCAGTGCGTTGTATTTCTCTTCGGAGAGGGCATAGCATTTCTTGAACTGCTCTTTGGAGCGAAACTCACCGCCCACTATTTCCTTATATTTAAGAATGGTTTGGGTTTGTTTCTCCGTAAAACCGAGCTTTATCCAATCTTCTTTATCCAATTCATTGGGATTAAATTCGGAAAGGTTTTGGGGAATATTTTCAGTCTCAGGGTTAATGAATTTCAGTGCAGGTATCTCAGTCTTTGATGAGTTTTGAAACGCCCAAAAACCAATTTGTAGTAATCCTAGAATGGTAGCAAGACTTATCAGCCAAACTAACTGTTTGAGCCTGACGGAAAGTGATAGTGGTGTTTGCATTTATTGAGGGTTTTATTCGGGTTTATCAACTAGAGATTCTTTCAGTTTGATGAGCTCTGCCCTTACAAAATTGAGCCTATCAATCATAGAGACGGTCTCGGAGAGTTTTGCATTGGTGGTGAGGGCTATCCTCGCGCCGTCGAGTGTATATTCTTTCTCCTTTACGAGGTAGTAGATCATCTTCAGGTTTTTAATGTCCTCTGGAGTAAAGTATCGGTTTCCTTTCCTATTTCTTTTGGGCTGAAGAATAGGGAATTGTTTCTCCCAATAGCGTATAAGCGAGGGATTTACATCAAAGGCTCTGGCCACCTCACCTATGGAGTAGTAGAGTTTATCGGGTAGATTGATATTGAGCATAGCGAAAAATTAACCCTCCAAAAGTAAGAAAAATCTTTTTTGATGTTATAATGAGGGTATTGCTTCTCTGCTTTTACTTTTTCTTATGATTTTTTTTGATGAAAAGCCTGACCAGAATAATACTGCCGATAAGAAAGATGATGATATTTTTCAGTAAGTTTATAGGTAAGTAGCTGAATTATTTATTTTTATCAATATGAAATTCGTAATAGATGGTGAAAGGAAATCCAATTTTAAAGCTATTAAAATCATCATTAGAATATGATGAATAAAGCCAACTGAATAGTAGGCTTAAACAAAACAGTACAATAAAAATTTACGAAAGTAGCTTCATCGCCTCTAAATCTTGTCTTAGCTGTGTGGGGGTTTTAAAGAGAATTCCTTGTAAGCCAAGTGATTTTGCTGTTTTTATATTTGCTTCATTATCATCTATGAAAAGGCTTTCGGAGGGTGATATATTAAACCGCTGAAAGAGGAGCTGAAAGATTTTTGGGTCAGGTTTGATGAGTTTTTCTCTGCCAGAAACTAAAATTCCACGAAATTCTTTGAAGAAATCAAACCGCTGGAAGGCAAAATCTATGGTCTCAGCTGACCAATTTGTAAGTCCGTAGAGGGTGTAGTGAGCCTTTAATTCGTGGAGAATCTGTACTGTGCCGTGTATTTCATCTTTTAGCATTTCTTCCCATTTGTCCCAGTATAGGGCAATTTTATCGGCATAGCTAGGGTACTGCTTTTGGAGGAGGGCTATGGCTTCTGCAAAGGGGCGGCCTCTATCTTGCTCGGCATTCCACTCATCATTACAGATATTTTTAAGGAAAAACTCCATTTCTTCCTCCGTCTGGAAGTGTTTTCTGTACATATATCGAGGGTTCCAGTCTACGAGCACTCCTCCGAAATCAAAGATAATATTCTTCATAGTTTTCTATTTTATTCTGGTAAAATTAAGAATTGCTGAGAAAAGCCTCCTCAGCACTTTTGGGTATTTTTTAGTTAATTATTAATTCGCGGGTTTGTAAGAATCTTTTAGGGTAACGGTTCGGTTAAACACCAATTTTTCTTCCGTGCTGTCCTCATCTTTGGTAAAGTAGCCTATTCGCTGAAATTGGAGCGGCTCGCCTACTTTCACTTCTTTAAGTGCTGGTTCTGCATAGGCAGTCACCACTTTCAGAGATTCAGGGTTTATAAACTCTAGGAAGTCAGTTTCCTTTTCTGCATCTGGCTGTTCGGTAGTGAAAAGTCTGTCATAGACTCTCGCTTCCACAGGCAGGGCGTGATTTGCAGAAACCCAGTGCAGTGTTCCTTTTACTTTTCTTAGACTTTCTTCTGTGCCACTTCCAGACTTGGATTTCTCGTCATAGGTAGCGTAGATGGTCGTTATATTGCCTTGCTCATCTTTCTCTACCCTTTCTGCTTTGATGATGTAGGCAGATTTAAGCCTTACCTCGCCACCGAGTTTCAATCGGAAGAATTTCTTATCGGCTTCTTCTTTAAAGTCCTCTCTTTCTATATAAATCTCTCGGGAGAAAGGTACTTGCCTTGTTCCAGCGTTCTCGTCTTCGGGGTTGTTTTCTGTTTCTACCCATTCGGCTTTTCCTTCTGGGTAGTTTTCTATGATGAGCTTGATGGGGTTCATTACGACCATCATTCTTTTTGCCACTTTGTTGAGGTCTTCCCTTACGCAGAACTCCAATAGTTGGATGTCTATCAGGTTTTCTCTTTTTGCTACACCTACCCGCTCGATAAAGTTTCGGATGGAAGCCGGTGTATAGCCCTTGCGTCTAAGTCCAGAGACGGTAGGCATTCGCGGGTCGTCCCAGCCTGTAACCACTCCTTCTGCCACCAGTCTTTGGAGCTTTCTTTTAGAAGTAATCATATAGGTTACATTCATTCGGGCAAATTCACGCTGTTTGTTTCGGACATTTCCTTCGGTATATACTTGGTCTAAGTACCAATCGTAGAGCGGACGGTGGTTTTCAAACTCCAAAGAGCAAAGCGAGTGGGAGATTTGTTCTATATAATCGCTCTCGCCGTGTGCCCAGTCGTACATAGGATAGATTTTCCAGCTTGTGCCCGTCCTGTGGTGAGGCCTCTTCAAGATACGATACATCACAGGGTCTCTCATATTCATATTGGGAGAGGTCATATCTATTTTTGCACGGAGAGACATTGCCCCTTCTTCAAACTCTCCCTTCTTCATTCGCTCAAAAAGGTCGAGAGACTCCTCGATAGGGCGGTTTCTGTACGGAGATTCTATACCAGGTTCTGTAGGGTTTTTCCTTTGTTCGGTAATGAGTTCAGAGGGTTGCTCATCTACATAGGCTTTCCCTTCTTTTATGAGCCTTACTGCCCAGTCATAAAGCTGCTGGAAGTAATCCGAAGCGTAGAGCTCCTTATCCCACTTAAAGCCGAGCCATTCTACATCTTTCTTTATGGAATCTACAAACTCCTGCTCTTCTTTTTCTGGGTTGGTATCATCGAAGCGGAGGTTTACGGGAGCGTTATATTTTTCACCCAAACCAAAGTTGATACAAATAGCCTTCGTATGCCCGATATGCAGATAGCCATTAGGTTCTGGTGGGAAACGAAAACGGATTTTATCAGGGCTAAGCCCGTTTGCTACATCTTCTTCTATGATTTGCTCAATGAAATTGAGGGATTTTTTTTCTTCGTCCATATTCTAAAAATAAGAGTACAAATATAGTAAATTAGGGGGTATTATTCTTTATCAGGTAGATGTCTTTCACTCTTATTTATAGCTTTACTAAAATTCAATATTGTACCTTTAACAGGTTAGCCAGTGTTTTGTTGAGCATAAAATATTCTTTACTTTTGCTTCCTTAAAACTGTAAAAAAGAAGGAATACCATAAATACAATTAGTCGTTTTTCATTATTTGTATTTGGCATTAATATTATGGAGAAATAAAAGAAGAAAGTCTCAAAAGCTGACCTCTATTTTGAGATGAATACTAATAAAAACTAATAACAACAAGTCCCTTTTTAGAGGTCGGGGGACGAATATTTTATTATGATAGTAAGAAATTTTTTTCAGAAATCAGGAGTATTAGCCTTTATTGGCTTTGGAGTAACATTAGCAGCGCAACAGCAGTATGAAGGTAGAGTAGGGATAAATACTGAAACACCATCCGCTACACTTAATGTAAAAGCAAAAGGTAATACGAGTAAAGTATTGGAGGTAAATAATAAAGATTCCAACAAACTTCTAACTGTAAATTCGGATGGAAAAGTTGGAATTGGAACAGATACTCCAAGAGAATCAATAACAGTAGAAGATGGTCATATGCTTCTAAAAAAAGGTTACTTTATGTCCGAAGACAAAACTAATGAAGGGGGAGCTTTATACCTTACCAATACGATTAAGAATGGTACAGCTATTAAGACTTGGGCACTTTATAATATGACCAATACTAAGCCAGGAGTAACCGATGAATATCAAAAATATTTACCAGGCTTACACTTTTGGGCTTATCAAGGAGGAGGAACAAATCAGGGAAGTCAGATGATTATTGCTGATAATGGAAATGTAGGTATAGGCAATAGATATGGTAAGACAGTCCCAAGCCATAAATTAACAGTAGATGGTGATGTTAAGATTACAGGCTTAGCAAAAAAAAACAGGGGAGTTCGCTTTGTAGTTGTAGATAGTGATGGTGTTTTAAAAGTAAGTAATGTAAAGGGGCAAGCTTCGAATAAACAAGCTGAAAATAGCGCAGTATACAAAAGTGTACGAACTACAAGTGATAGCCGTATTATAATAGAAGAAGGGGATTATATGATTAAGTATACAGGCTCTGCTTCGGCTACGCTTGGTAAGCTGCCTTCGGCTAAAGATGATAAAGGTAGAGAGCTTTGTTTCTTCTCTAAAAACGCTACTATCTCTACGGGTGCACTTGGTAAAAGCACAATAGAAGCAGGAGAAAGCAAATGTATTATCTCGGATGGGGAAGAATGGATTACTAAATAAATTTTGCTTTGTATATAAAAAGAGCTGCTGACAAAGTCGGTAGCTCTTTTTCTGTTTGATAAAATTTTATTCTTCTCAAGATAGAGTATTCATAATTTTTTAGTACTAAGCCGAGAATTTGAAGTTTATACTCATTACTAAAAGCCAACAGTCAGTTTCTGAAAAAACTCAGTCAGTTTTTGAAAAAAGGCAGTCAGTTTTTTGAAAAACTCAGTCAGTTTTTTTACCTCCTCTGTGAGTTTTGGAAATCAATAACTTACAAAGGTGAAATTTTATACTTTTTGAGGCTTGTTTTTGAGGATATCATCCTCTTTTTTTACCATCCACTGCCTACTGCACCGTAGCCAGTGGGGCAGCCACAGCATGACAGACACACCGTAGCCGGTGAGGCTTAGCCAAAAGCTAGTAGCCAATTAGCCAACAGCACAAAGCTTAGCGTTTAAACCTAAGTTTATCCCCTTTTAAAATCAATGGTGTTGGGAAGTTATTGGTGAAGAGTGAGCCCGTGCCAAGCCCTTGTGGGATTTTTGGGTACTTGGAGTAGGTGTATTGAGCTATGGCATTGAGTCCGATATTGCTTTCAAGGGCGGAGGTAATCCACCAGCCGATATTCCTTTCTTCTGCGAGGGAGATCCATTCGTCCGTTCCTGAAAATCCACCTACGAGTGAGGGTTTTAGAATGATGTATTGAGGGGATATAGTATTGAGAAGCTGAATTTTTTTGTCGAGGTCTATTATCCCGATAAGCTCTTCATCGAGGGCAATGGAAGTGGGAGTTTGCTGGCATAGCTGGCGCATTTGTTCCCAGTTTCCTGCTTTTATGGGCTGTTCTATGGAGTGTATTCCTAAGCTGTGTAGGGCATTTAGAACTTCGGTAGCTTGCTGCAGGGTGAAGGCACCATTGGCATCTACACGGAGCTCCAGAACTTCTTTAGGATAGGCTTTTCTTAGCTCAGAGAGTACAGCTTTTTCCTGCTCCCAATCAACGCCTATTTTGAGTTTTATGCAGTCAAAGTTCTGGCTGAGCTTTTCCTGTATCTGCTCTTTCATAAAATCTACACTGCCCATCCAGATAAGCCCATTAATCTTTATGGAATCAATCCCTTTGGTAAAGTCATTTTCAAAATAGCGGTCGGCACCGAGCGATAGGTTATTCATCGCTTGTTCATAGCCAAACCAGAGAGAAGGGTAGTGGAGGAGCTCGTGTTTCAGGCTTTCTCTATCTTGGTTGATGTTCTGGCAGAGCCAATTCAGTTTTTCCTCATAGTCAGGAGTATCATCATAGCTTAACCCTCGGAACAGGGCACATTCGCCTATGCCTTTTTTATCGCCATCGGATATTTCTAAGATATAGGTTTCTTTCTGTGTGAGGATACCTCTTGAGGTGCCTGCTGGGCGTTTGAAATTGAGGATATATTTAGAGAAACGGGCTTTCATCGTTTGAAATTTTAGTTAAAAAAGCATTGCAAGAGCATTCATTTTGAAGTCTTGCAATACCCAGGGTTGATTAAAATAATATTGGTTTTTTAATGCTTCTCAGCATTTTCCATAAATTCTTCGGCTTTTCTTACCATATCTATGCTTCCGCAGAAGAAAGGTACTCGTTGGTGAAGCTCGGTAGGTTCTAGTTCGAGGATTCTCGTTTTTCCGTCTGACGCTTTTCCACCAGCTTGCTCAGCGATGAAAGCCATTGGATTGCATTCATAGAGGAGGCGAAGTTTCCCTTTTGGAGATTGTGAGGTAGAAGGGTAGATATAAATACCACCTTTAATCATATTTCTATGAAAATCTGAAACCAATGAGCCAATGTATCGTGAGGTATAAGGTCTGTCCTCCTCTTCCATCTGGCAGTATTTGATATAGTCTTTTACTCCTTGTGGGAATTTGATATAGTTGCCCTCGTTAATAGAATAGATTTTTCCTTTTTTGGGGAATTGCATATTGGGGTGGGAGAGGTAGTAGGTACCGAGGCTTGGGTCTAGTGTAAAGCCATTAACGCCATTGCCTGTGGTATAGACAATCATTGTAGAAGAACCATAGACGATATAACCCGCCGCTACCTGTTCTGTACCCTTTTGCAGGAAGTCCTTCATCTCTACGGGAGAGCCGGGTTCGGTTACCCGTCTGTAAATAGAGAAGATAGTCCCTACGGATACATTTACATCTATGTTTGAAGAGCCGTCGAGTGGGTCAATCAGGACTACATATTTGGAGAGATGTCCGTTTTCGCCCGCTTTTATCTCTATAATATCGTCGTTTTCTTCGGAGGCAATTCCACAAACAACCTCTCTTTGGGAGAGTGCTGCGATGAAGATTTCATTGGCAAGCACATCGAGTTTTTGCTGTTCCTCACCTTGTACATTGGTATTACCGGCGCGCCCGATAATATCTGCTATCCCGGCTTTATTTACCTCTCTATTCACGATTTTAGAGGCAAGTCTAATCGCACTCAGGAGCCTTGAAAGCTCCCCAGTAGAATACTGGAAGTCATCTTGTTTTTCAATGATAAACTCTCCTAAAGTCTGTAATCCTTGTTCTGACATAAGTAAAAATTTATTGGTTTAATATGAGTTAAATAATTATAATTTTTAATGATTTTTTAGATGCGTTTATAGAGTTCTTCCATTGGCAGACGGTATCTATCTCCCCAGATACCTCGTTCTTCTCGGATGCCACAGCTTAGCACCATATTGATTTCAGCACCATAAGGCAGGTGCAGGAGTTTTTTGATACGGAGGCTATCAATGCCTACCATTGGACAAGTGTCGTATCCTTTTTCTGCCATTGCCAGCATAAAGGTTTGAGCTGCTAAAGCACAGCTACGGTGGACATCTATACGCATATCGTTTTCGGATGTTTGGCGATACATTGGTCGGAAGAGCCCCACGGCAAGGGATAGGGTTTTACGGAAGGCTCCGAGCAAGCCCCAAGCTCTTGCATAGAGGAGTGGCATTAGTTTATTATAATCGGCTTCCCATTTTTTGATGCGTTTTTCTACTTTTTCGGGCGGACTGTTACGTTTTACATTTTCAATTTCGTGTGCGAGCATCGCCTTGGCGCGTTTTCGGTGGAGATCTTGTCGAGTTACGAATACTACGAGTTGCTGTGCGGTAGCTACACTATCCTGATCAAGGCACGCAGGCACAAATTTTTTGAGCATTTCTTTATCAGTGATGTGATACATCTCGAAAAGTTGCATATTATAGGCAGTTGGTGCGAGCCTTGCGGTTTCCAAGCATTCCTTTACCACTTCTGGGTCGATTGGTTGATTGGAATAGTAGCGCACTGCTCTTCTGAACTCGAGTAATTCTTTTAAATTATTCATCTTTTTTAGATATTAGAGATTAGGGGTCGGTAGAGGTGATTCTCGTTATTCATATAATTCAAATTTTGTATTTAGGTATTTCTTTTCCATAGCTTTTGATTTTGTGTATTTAATTTTCTTTCTCGTTTATCCTCTTATCTTTTATTATAAGTGAATAGGAGTTTCTGAGGAGTATATTTTTCGAATTTTCTATCGGAGCTTATTACATTTAATTTCTCGGCAATTGCTTGGGAGATAATCGCGTGGTCAAAAGGGTCATTGTGTCCATCAGCTATTTCTAATTTTGAGAGAAGCTTTGTATGTTGCTTTGTAAAAGGGAGAATCTCTATATAAAAATCATCTTCAATAGCCTGTATCATTTCTCCAGCAGTTTTATACTGAGTAGATATTTTTTCTATACGATATAGTTGTAATAACTCCACAATACAAATAGAACTTGTATATAAAATATTAGAATAGTCATCTAATAAATTTAAAATATCATTAGATAATTGTTCTCTATCAGAGATGGCAAAAATAAGCGTATTTGTATCCAATAAATATCGCATATCCTTTATTTCAACACCGCTTTCATATCTAAAATTTTAATCATTCCTCCTTGCTTCCAAGACAGCCTCATAGCATATCCTGTTTTAGATATCTTTTTCCCTGTTTCAGGGTCTATAACCCATCTCACTTTTTTGTTGTCTTCTTTTTTTGTTTTTTTCTTTTCCATAATCTTTTGTTTTTGTGGTTTTAATTTTCTTTTCTCTCTTTCTCCTTTTATTATAAGTAAAGAGCTTCCTCCTTTTTTATCTCTTTGATGCCTCAAATAAGAGGTAGGCTCAGTGGCAACAAATGTAAGCAATTAAACTCAAACTATTCAAGTTGATAAGCAATGATTTTTAGGAATAAGGGTAGCATTTTATGATAAAATTTTTCATAAAAGAGTCTTTCTGCTCTGTTTATTTTATCTGAATTTTTTATTTTTGATATCCTTTTTTAAGGAAAACATTACAGCTAAGGCTGAAACAAAACAAAAAGCGATGAAAGTATTTAAGTTCGGAGGAGCTTCTGTAAAAGATGCAGATAGTGTGAGCAATGTAGCAAAAGTCTTAGAAAGCCAGACATTTGATAAATGCCTCCTCGTAGTATCGGCGATGGGGAAAACGACCAATGCACTGGAACGCGTAGTAGAAGATTATTTCCAGAATGTGGATTACAAGATAGGGGTAGAAGAAATAAAAGATTTTCATATAAAGATTGCCAGCGGACTGTTTCCAGAGCATCATAAAGTATTTGCAGAAATCGCTCTTTTCTTTGATGATATAGACGCTTTTCTGAGGAGAAATAAATCCCCGAACTATAATTTTGTTTATGACCAAGTGGTGAGCTGTGGTGAGCTGATTTCCTCCAAAATCCTAAGCGAATACCTCAATCAGAAAGGTTTTGCTAATCAGTGGCTCGATGCGAGGGACTATATAAAAACCGATAATACCTACCGCGAAGGGCAGGTAGATTGGGAAGCTACCGAAGCCCTTATCTCCACGCTCGGTTTATCGCAATCCTATGTAACGCAAGGCTTCATCGGTTCTGATGCACATAATTTCTCAGTAACCTTAGGGCGCGAGGGTTCAGATTATTCCGCAGCGATATTCGCCTTTTGTCTCAATGCAGAAACTCTAACCATCTGGAAAGATGTACCTGGAGTGATGACGGGAGACCCTCGCAAGTTCAAGGAAGCGACCTTGCTCTCCAATATTTCCTATGAGGAAGCGATAGAAATGGCATATTACGGAGCCAGTGTCATCCACCCGAAAACCCTCCAACCCTTAAAGCAGAAAAATATTCCGTTCTTCGTAAAGTCGTTTTTAGAACCAGAAAAAGCGGGGACAAAAGTAGGCTCTGGGAGTGATAACGAATACCGAGAGTCCTATATATTAAAGGAAAATCAGATACTGGTGAGGATTTCCACAAAGAATTTTTCATTCATTGCCGAAGAGCATCTCAGCTTTATCTTCTCCCTCTTGGCAAAGTATAAAATCAAAATCTCGCTGATGCAGAACTCCGCCATTTCCCTCGCACTTTGCCTTGAAGATAAGTATGCCCACATCGATGAATTTAATCGAGATTTGGGCAAGGAGTTTAAAACCGAAATTATCCCAAAGGTTTCCCTCTTCACGGTAAGGAATGCAGACACCAATAATACACTCAAGTTTTACGAAAATAAAACCGTACTTTTGGAGCAAATTTCCAAGCGAACGATTCAAATGGTAATTCAATAAAACACTCGATAAAGAAGAAGTAATGAGCCTGATTTCAACCCAAGAACTGATAAAAGCTACGGGGCTTACCAAGTTCGGTATTCTCAAAAATCCTATTGCTAAAATTTTGATGAGCACCACACAGCTTACCAAAGTAAATGCCTTGTATGACAGGATAAAAATGTACAAAGGCAAAGCGTTTTTCGATGCTTTTATCCGTGAGAGGGGGCTGAAGTATATCGTCTTTGAAGAAGACCTTGCCAAAATCCCAAAGACAGGTGCATTTATCATTGTTTCAAACCATCCCCTCGGAGCGATAGATGGCATTCTGATGTGCAAAATCATCTCCGATATTCGCCCAGATTTTAAGATAATGGGCAACTTCCTCCTCGAGAAAATAGAACCGATGAAGGAGTTTGTAATCCCCGTAAACCCGTTTGGAGGCGAGCGAAAAAGCATCCGAAGTAGTGCCACAGGAATGCGAGAAACCCTCAAACACCTTGAAGCAGGGGGATGTGTAGGTATGTTCCCCGCAGGTGAGGTCTCAAATAAAAATAATTCGTACAACGAGGTGAGAGACAAGGAGTGGGAAAAACCTGCCCTCAAGCTCATAAAATCTGCAAAAGTACCCGTAGTACCGATGTATTTCAATGCTAAGAACAGCAATTTCTTCTACAGCGTAGCCAAAATTCACCCAGACCTCCAAACGCTAATGCTCCCCTCAGAAATGATGAGAGACAGGGACTGCCCTATACGCGTACGAATCGGTAGGCCTATCTCCGCAAAGGTGATTGATGAGCAGGAGAGTACAGACGAACTCAGCGAGCACTTGCAGAATAAAATTTACCTCTTAAAGTCTTATTACGACAAGAGCAAATCTCAGATGGAGAACCTCAAACTCCCCAATCTGAAGCTCAACTTTCCTACGACTAAGACCGTTAATATCGTTCAGAACATTATAGACGAAACCCCAGAGGAAGATATCCTCAAAGAAATTCAAAACCTTAGAGAGAAGGATAAACAATTCTTCGCCAATGGAAATTACGAGGTTTTCTTCGCTGAGTATAACGACATCCCTTCCGTGATGAGGGAAATCGGGCGCCTCCGCGAGCTCACTTTCCGCGCGGTAGGCGAGGGCAGTAATCTTCCTCTTGACCTTGATAACTACGACAAGCACTACCACCATCTTTTCCTTTGGGATAATGACAAGAAGAAAATCGCAGGGGCGTATCGTATGGGGCTCGGTAAGGAAATAATGAAAAAACACGGTATCGATGGCTTCTATACCGCATCTCTCTTTGAGTTTGACCAAGAGCTGCAGCCCTTCTTCCGAAAAGTGATAGAAATGGGGCGGGCGTTCATCACCCTTGAATATCAGCAAAAGCCACTGCCACTCTTCCTTTTGTGGAGGGGCATCGTTCATGTCTGCCTCAGGAATCCAGACCATAAATTCCTGATGGGCGGTGTGAGCATCAGCAGTAAGTTCTCCGATTTCTCAAAATCATTGATGATAGAATTTATGCGCTCCAATTACTACGACTCTGCGGTGGCGCAATACATTCACCCAAAAAATGAGTACAAAGTAAAGCTCAAAGACAGAGACAAGAGCCTCTTCCTTGATGAGATGAATGCCGACCTCAACAAGCTCGATAAGATTATCGATGACCTCGAGCCCGAGCTCCGCCTCCCTGTCCTCATCAAGAAGTACATTAAGCAAAACGCAAAGGTCGTCTCCTTCAATGTAGACCCGAGCTTTAATGATGCGATAGATGGCTTGATGTACATCCGAATCAGTGAGCTGCCAGAGAGCACCATAAAGCCCGTTTTGGAGGAGCTTAGTGAGCAGCTTCGCAATGAGCAAAATGAGATACAGTAATCATTACCCTCGTTTTTGAGAGGGGCTGAAATTAGAAAAGTTGTTTTTATTCATAGATAATATGAGAGCGCCAGCCGAAATTTCGGCTGGCGCTCCAACTGTTTAGTAAAATATGGATTTATTCTTTATCTGTACAGGAAAAGAGGTGGATTTTTAGTATTGATGTGTCAGCTTGTTTAGTAGAGGATTTTGAGCATTTTTTCATTTTCTAGGAAGGTTCTATACTACGCCATATCCTCCTGTGTAGTAGATTACGCTATAATCCTCTAGTTTGATATCCTCAGGTTTTAGGGTATTGGCAAGTTTAGAATGAAAGACTTAAATTTATACTGAGAAATTAAAATCCTCAATAAATAACCACTCGTGAGGAGTGGTTGTTTTTAGATTAAGATTTAAACTTCTTTTTAATTTCATCTGCTATTTTATCTATCTCTGGAAATAAAGTAGCAGCACTTATGCCTAAGGTTTCAAGCTCTTTGAGAATTTTAATTTTTGAGCTTGCATCTATGATTATCCTTTTTTCTGAATTATCTTTTTTTCCTCTTTTAATCCAGTTAGATTCGATTATTATCATGGGTTTAGTTTTCTTATTAGTAGGAAGAGTAATAAGAGGAGTTTCTCCAATTCCAAAAATTAGAAATGCGCCATATTGTCTTATAATACGAGGATTATCTAATTTAGGGCGAATAGCCAAGGTACTACCAAGATCTTTAGGGTCTATTATTGGTAAAAAATAAGATTTGTCTTCTCTTATAAAGTGCAATAGTCTACCAAAATATTTATTATTAAGGTCTCTAATATTTTGAGGAATACATCCATTTTTAATCAAATTCTGTAATTCATTTATTAACCTGTTTTTTAGATCATACTTATAGTAATCATCGGATAATTGTCCATATTCATTTATCCAATTTTGTATCTCTTTATCAATTGTATCTTTAATCCTAAATTCTTTTTCTATTAAATATTTTTCTAAATCTTCTTTTTTGCTATTAACATAGTCAATTATTTTAGAATTGTCAGGAAAAGATCCATTATTTTCGACTATAAATTTAGCTATATCATTTTTTTCTTTTTTTCCTTCTAAAAGGGAAATAAGCTCTCTAAAATCATAAAGCAACTCTTGAGTATAATTATAATAAAACTCCTTATCACACTTAGCTAAATTAGCTAAAATAGTTACTCTATCACTGTCTGAATAGCAAACACTCTCATTAGGAATATCAAAAATGAGTACCTCGCCATTTTTTTTTGAGTTAGACTTATTATTTTCAGAGCAGGCGAAATAAAGAGCAACTAATGGATTTGTTGTTAAGTCTAATAATCTTGTAGGAATACCATAGTGTTGCATTAGAACTAAAGACTCTATTGTATTTTTTCCACTAAAATCATTAGGAGCTTTTGCTATCATTTCTCTATATATCTTGTCTTCATTATCAATATATAGATATTCTCCTGATGATTTTTTTCTGTATATAGAAGGTTCTAATTCAAATTCCTCATTAGGATGTCCTCTATAAAAGATATTATAAGAAGTCTTTATTTTACTAACTTCAGTTATATATTCTGATACTGATTTTATTTCTATTTTGTTTTCCTCTATTTTTTCGATTATATCTTCCATCTTCTCTATTGTTCTCATTTTTTCTAATTACTAGGTTTTAAATAAACCACCCATTTTATTTGGGTGGTTTAGAATATTTATATACTGTGTACAACTGTACACTAAATTAATTGCCCGTGTGGCTATGCGTTACATCATTCCTGGCATACCGCCTCCCATTGGTGGCATAGCGGGTTCTGCTTTTGGAATTTCGGTAATGACGCACTCGGTGGTGAGGAGCATACCTGCTACGGAAGCTGCGTTTTCAAGGGCTACGCGGGTTACCTTCGTAGGGTCTATGATTCCTGCTTCGAGCATATTAACGAACTCGTCGGTTTTTGCATTGTACCCGAAATCGCCTTTACCTTCTGCTACTTTTGCTACGATTACGGAGCCTTCGCCACCTGCGTTGGCTACGATTTGTCTCAGGGGCTCTTCGATTGCTCGTTTTACGATTTTGATACCTGTGCTTTCATCCTGATTACTTCCAGAGACATTGTCGAGAGAAGCTACGGCTCTTACGAGGGCTACGCCTCCTCCTGCTACGATGCCTTCTTCTACGGCAGCACGGGTAGCGTGGAGGGCGTCATCTACTCTGTCTTTTTTCTCTTTCATCTCTACTTCGGAAGCAGCACCTACATAGAGAACGGCTACACCGCCAGCCAATTTAGCGAGCCTTTCTTGTAGTTTTTCTTTATCGTAGTCGGAAGTTGTAGTCTCGATTTGTGCTTTGATTTGATTTACTCGTGCTTTGATTTGAGCATCATCTCCCGCACCATTTACAATCGTGGTATTGTCTTTATCGATAACTACTTTTTCAGCTCTACCAAGAAGCTCGATAGATGCATTCTCCATAGTGAAGCCTCTTTCTTCGGAGATAACCTGACCGCCTGTAAGGATAGCGATATCTTCGAGCATTGCTTTTCTTCTGTCTCCAAAACCTGGAGCTTTTACGGCAGCGATTTTGAGCGAGCCTCGGAGTTTATTTACTACCAGCGTAGCGAGTGCCTCGCCTTCTACCTCTTCGGAGATGATGAGGAGGGCTTTCCCTTGCTGAGCAACAGGCTCGAGAACGGGTAGTAATTCCTTCATAGAGGAGATTTTTTTCTCAACCAAAAGGATGTAAGGATTATCGAGCTCGGCAACCATTTTATCTGGATTGGTTACGAAGTAAGGGGACTGGTAGCCTCTGTCGAACTGCATACCTTCTACCACATCTACGGTAGTGTCTATACCTTTTGCTTCTTCTACGGTGATAACGCCCTCTTTGCCCACTTTTGCAAATGCTTCAGCGATGAGCCCACCGATGGTATCATCATTATTCGCGGATACGGAAGCGACTTGTTTTATCTTGTCGTTATTATCGCCCACTTGCTGAGATTGAGATTTAAGGTTCTCCACAACGGTAGCCACCGCTTTGTCGATACCTCTTTTTAAGTCCATAGGATTAGCTCCTGCGGCTACATTTTTAAGCCCTTCTCTTACGATTGCTTGAGCGAGTACGGTAGCAGTAGTAGTACCATCCCCTGCAATGTCATTGGTTTTGGAAGCTACTTCTTTCACCATCTGAGCACCGAGGTTTTCTACTTTGTCTTCTAATTCTATTTCCTTAGCTACGGAAACTCCGTCTTTGGTTACATGGGGTGCACCAAAAGATTTCTCGATAACCACATTTCTCCCCTTAGGACCTAATGTAACTTTTACTGCATTCGCCAATGCATCTACACCTCTTTTTAATGCGTCTCTTGATTCGATATCAAATTTAATTTCTTTTGCCATAATATTTTTTTTTGCTTTAAGCTATAGGCAGTAAGCAGTAGGCTTTTTTGCCTGATAGCGGGTTGTTTTTTATTCTTTTATTATTAATTTATTTCTTAAGCTCATTAATTTTTGCCTTGTTAGATTTAATTCTTCGTTTAAGTACTTATGCTTTTCTTTTGAAATAAAATCTAATTCTTTGGAGAGGAATAATAAATATTCCGTTTCATTTAATGAGCTTATACTTATTTCTATATCACTTAGAGCTTACTGCTTACAGCCTACTGCAAAACGCCTAATAAATCACTTTCTCTTACGATAAGGTAATCTTTTCCGTCGAGTTTTAGTTCTTGTCCAGCATATTTTCCGTAGAGGACTTTGTCTCCTACTTTTACGGTAAGGGGCTCGTCTTTTTTGCCATCACCTACGGCTACTACGGTTCCTTCTTGTGGTTTTTCTTTCGCTGTATCTGGGATGATAAGTCCAGAAGCGGTTTTTGTTTCGGCAGGAGCAGGCTCTACGAGCACTCTGTCTGCTAATGGTCTAAAATTTACTGACATAATAATGTTATTTTATTGTTGAAATTATTGATTCTTCTTGGTAGATTTCTTTGATTAGTCTGCAAACTGTACTAAGGATTTTTTAAAGTTCAGATACTGCTTTTTGTATTTTTTAAGGGAAGCATCATCCTTGTATTTTATTCCGAATATCCAGTTTGTACTGTGTTCTTTTGTCTCTTGGTAGCTTCTTGTGTAGCTATTATTTTTTGCAGAGATTGTCCACCACGATAGTTCTTTATCTCCGCTCTCTTTTGTTTCGGAGCTTACGAGCTTTTCGGAGGATTTTATCTCGATATCGTGGGCGGTACCGCTCCATTGTGGAGAGAAAATATAGAACTGTACTTTCCCATCGGGAGAATCGAATACAGCACTGTCAAACCCACTGCCTGAGGTTGCAGACTTTATTGAACCCTTAGCCTTGAAAGAAGCGGGATACTTTATTTCAAACCAAGCACCTTTATAGGTTTTCGTCTGAGCAATAGAAATCCCACTCAAAAGCAATGCACAAATAATGATAATATTTTTCATAGTTTCTATTTATTTTATGTTCTTGATTGAACGCACTGCCCTTTCACTAAGAATATGCCGTAGGTTTTTAATGGAAATTTTGGCAGAGTTTTGATGTTAATAGATGGAAATTTTGGCAGACTAATCTTCATACTGCTCCAAATAATAGGAAAAGCTGAAGCCTTCTACCTCCTCCTCTGTATCTTCTAAGGCGGTGAGCAAGTCCTCAAAGGTATCCAGTTGCTCTACACTCATATTTACAAACTCAATATGAAGCGGGTGCTCTACCTCCGTGCTAATGTAGTCTAATAAAGCCTCTGGGCTGTGGTTAAAAGATTCTGGAAGGATGAGCTTTTCTTTTAGCTGGGTATAGAAGTCCTCGCTGTCTCCTATATCTACGAAATCAATGTATAAATTCATTTTATGGTTTATTTTTTTAGTTCTTCAGGGATGTAGCATACGGGTATAGGCTCTATTTTGTGCTTTGCGGTGCTGTGCATTCTACGGAATATTTTATAGACTTCAAGCGCTCTGCCTGTATAGTCCTGTTCTGTTTTTGTGCTGTATTCTTTCTGTATTTTTTCCAGTTCGGGGTAGGTAGCACCTATCTGCTGTTCATCGGTGCGGTCGGTATCCCAAAGCCCATCGGTAGGGATGGCGTTTTTAATGCTTTCTGGAAGGTCGAGTGCCTTTGCCAGCTCATAAACTTCGGTTTTATAGAGGTCGGCTATCGGAGAAATATCCACTCCACCATCTCCATATTTGGTAAAAAAGCCAATCCCAAAGTCCTCAATTTTATTCCCCGTTCCGCAGACCAAAAGTCCATTAATCTGTGCGAAATGATAGAGGGTAAGCATCCTGAGACGCGAGCGGGTATTGGCAAAAGCGAGATTTTCCTGCTCGGATGCTCCCCCAATTTCTTTAAAGGTCGTAAAGATTTCCTCAAAAGCGGGGCTTAAATCTACCCTCAAGCCTTTTACATTTTTGAATTTCCTTTCGAGGAAAGCGATATGCTCCTGTGCTCTATCTATCTGGTCGGCTTTTTGGCGAATGGGCATTTCAAGCACCAAAGTATCCAGCCCCGTCATAGCACAGAGGGTAGAAACCACCCCAGAATCTACCCCGCCAGATACACCTATAATATATCCTTTTGCGTTTGCGGTTTCGGCGTAGTTTTTTAGCCAGCCTACAATATGATGTATTACTTTATCGGTTTGCATTCTACTGATTTTGCACAAAAATACGAATAAGATTGCTATTCATTAATGTAAAAAATCAAGGCTGGTACAAGACCAGCCCTGATGAAGATAACCTAAAAACAAAATATAACTTTATGAAAAATAATATTTACAAGATTAAAGGTCTATTTAACGATAAGCTTATGAGACTTACCACCTACCACTACGAAATAAACTCCCGCAGGTAGTCCTGTGATATTAATAGTATTGGTATCTGCTTTCAAGCTCAGCGTTCTGATGAGTTTACCTTCTATATTAAGGAGTGTAGCTGTCTCTGCTTTATCTGTCTTGATGAAGAATGTACCTGTAGCAGGGTTAGGATATACGCTTACGGTAGATGCTTTGCTCAAGGCTTCTTCATTGGTTTCAAGAGATGGGTCTACGGAAATCTCAAACTGATCCCACTGAGGAGCATTTCTATACTTAGCAGCAGCACCAGTAGGAACTTTTAAAGGCACTTTTCTTTCTTCATCGTCATTATAGTCAGGTTCAAATACGCCACGGAATACACCTTCGCCCAATTTAGGAGGGGTAGAAGCGTGTATTCTTACTTCACGAATTGCACTACAAGAATCAAAACTGTATTTACCTATTTCAGTTAAGTTTTTAGAGAGCTCTACATCTTCTAAAGCTTCATTATCTTGGAATACCTGAGCACCGATTTTAGTAACGCTATCAGGGATTTTTATGGCTTTAAGATTATTGCAGCCATTGAATGCAGAGTCTTCGATTTCGGTAACGCTATCAGGGATTTCTATATTCTCTAAAGCCTCACAGTTGGCAAATGTACTGTTTTGAATCTTCTGTAATTTCTGAGGGAGCTGAATATCATTTAATGCTTTACAAGTACTGAATGCGCTTGGACCAATTTCAGTAACATTAGGAGAGATACGGACGGACTCAATTTTTTCATTAAAACTGAAAGCGTGCTCCCCTATATGAACAAGAGAATCAGGGAAGTTGAATATCGTAAGATTCGGGCAGGAAGTTACCGCATAGTCCTCAATATGAGTAACAGACTCATCTAATGTAATGGTATGAAGATTTGCCTGCTCAAAAGCACTTGCGCCTATGATGGTAACTGTAGAAGGAGCGGAATACTCAGTATCCTCTTTACCAATAGGGTATTGTATTAGTTTTGTAATATCTTTATTGAAAAGAACTCCATCTACACTTGCGTAGTTTGGATTATCCGGATGTACGTTAATGCTTTTCAGTGTTTTGATATTAGTATGTTCAGTTTCATTAACCGTAAAACAGCCTTCTCCCATTTGGGTTAAGCTCTTAGGAAGATTAACGGTCTCCAAAGTACAATACCAGAAAGCATTGTTTCCTATCTCTTCAAGCCCTTCCTGGAACTCTACAGAAGTAAGCGCGTGGCAGAACTGGAAAGCTTTCTCTCCGATTTTTTTAAGAGAAGTTCCGAATTTAACAGAAGCTAAAGAACGGCAAAAGCTGAAAGCAGCATTGTCTATTTCAATCAAGCTATTGGGCATATTAATTTTTTCAAGAGCCAGACAATTGAGAAATGCTCTCTCACCAATATAGGTGATAGTTTCTGGAAGTACGAATTCTTTTACGAACTGATGACCATTAAGCGCCATCGCACGGATTTCGGTAACCGTATAAGTATTGCCTTCGTGTGTTACAGTTTCAGGGACTGTAACTTTTGTTTCCTCTTGCTTTGTAGCAAGTTTAGAGTCAATAATAGCAACTGTTTTTTGAACCTCATCTAAGATGCCGTATTTAAAACTTGCATCTTCAAAGATATCTCCATTGGCTTGTGTAGATTGAGCAGTAGCTACTCCTGTAAGTGCGAAAACTGCTGCTGTAGCAACAGCTCGATTTAAAATAATAGAATACGACATATATAAATTATTATTAATTAGTTTTATTAGTGGTATGAGCACAAAATAAATAGTTCTAAGTCTTAAATAAAGAATAAGTAGAATTAAAAAAATAGAAATATGATATATATCATAAGACTTGTTTTTAATTTATTTTTACCATAACACACAGTAATAAGATTAAATAAAAAATATATAGAAAAATAATTAGAAATATAATAATAGTAAAAGCCTACATCCTGTCATTTCCTTAGAATGAGACTAAGTAAATATCTGGTTGTTTATGGAAAATAGATGCTTTAACTTTGCAAGTGATAAAATAAAATAACTAAATAATGAGGCTTGATGGGAAGTTGTTTCTTGGGAGTATTCTGCTTATCAGCATTTCTGCAATAGCACAGAATAAAGAAAAAATCCGAGAGAGAAATATAAAAGAAGTCGTAATTACGGGGCAGATTTCCCCTCAATCAGTAAAAGAATCAATAAAAAATGTACGGGTAATTACAGCACAGGATATAAAAAATATGGGTGCTGTAAATTTAGATGACGCATTAAATCAATATATTAATATTACCGTACTCCCAGATGTAAATAGTGGCCGCTCCACTGTTTCTCTTTTTGGGCTCGACAGCTCTTATTTCAAGATATTTATAGATAATATTCCTTTTGTAAGCGAAGGTGGAGTGGGGAATAATACCGATCTTTCTCAAATCAATATCAATGATATAGAGCGGGTGGAGATTATAGAAGGCTCTATGGGCGTTACCCACGGAGCCAATGCTGTGAGCGGTATTCTCAACATTATTACCAAGAAAAAAGCACAGAGCAGATATGAGATAAGTGCCAGTGTGCAGGAAGAGAGTATGGGAAATGAATATAACCTGAAAGATAAAGGGCGGCACATACAAAGCCTTAAAGTCAATTATAATATTAATGATAATTGGATGTTCTCCACAGGCTTTAATAGAAACCAGTCTAATGGATATTTTGGAAACTATAAAGGGAAAAATTATCTGTTGCCCGATGGCAGAAGGGGATATAAATTTCTCCCGAGAGATTATACTCAGGAAAATGCTTTAATCAGCTATCGTAAAGGGAGTTTTAAATCTTTTTACAAGTTTGAGTATATGGAAACAAACTTTAATTTCTTCGATAGGAATTCTAAATCTGGATATAATGATGAAATAGGAGCGTATAGATACGGAACAGATAAAAAGTACTATTATTCAAGAAATGCTCATCACTTAAATGCTAATGGCAGGTTTAATGATTTTGCTTATAACATCTCTGCCTCCTATCAGTATCAGGAAAGGGAAATTGAGCGCTTCCGATATATTATTAATACACGACAGTCCATTAATAGAGAGCGTAAAAAAGACCAGTCTATGGATGTGATCTACTCCACAGGTACTCTCAGCAAGAGCTTTGCGGATAAGAGGTATAATATTCAGCTCGGATATGAGTTGGTGAATAACAAAGGCTTCTCCGAAGTAGATGATGCAGGGCATACCATAAAACAAATCAACAAGAAAATAGATAATTATGATGTCTTTGCTCTATCCGAAATCGGTTTTACCAAGAACTTTTCCATTCGCCCAGGTTTCAGGTATTCTTTCCAGACGCTCTTTAATAACCAATATTCCTATTCACTTGGGCTGAGGTATTTGTTAAATGACTATGAGTTTAGGGCTTCAGGAGGGAAATCTTATCGTACTCCAAGTTTTGATGAGCTCTATACCTATAATGTATTCGAAGGGCATTCTTTCCTTGGGAATGAAAACTTAATCCCCGAAAATGGTTTCTCCACAGAAGCGAGTATTAAAAAGACCACCGAACTGAATAACGGAAAATCCAGACTGCACAATCAAGTAATGTTCAGTACTAATAATATCAGTGATAAAATCTATAATGCGTTGCTCGATTTAGATGGTAATGCCCCGAAGTTCCAGTATATTAATATCAGTAAGTACAAAAGCTATCATATCTCTACCAGCAATAATTTTAAGTCGGATAACTGGGATTTTGGTTTAGGAGCTTCCTTCGCTTGGGTTTCTCAAAAAGTAGAGAGTGAGAAACATCATACAGATGACAGATTCCTGCTCAATATCAATGCGAATCTAAACCTCTCATATAATATCCCTCAGTGGGATACAAGGATTTCCGCTTACTATAAGTTTATTGGGAAATCTCAGCAGTGGACGGTGAGTACCAAAGGCTATGTCATTAGCGAGCAAGACCCTTATGGCTGGCTGGATATGTCCCTACAAAAGAAATTCTTTAAGAAGAATGTAGAGGTAGCATTCGGTGCGAGAAACTTACTTAACACTACCGATATAAAGCGAACAACCACTTCCGCTGATGGTAGTAGCAGGAATGTACAGTCTGTGGCATTGGGCTATGGAAGGTCTTTTTATTTGAAACTAACATATAATCTTAATATAAAACAATAAAATTTCATCGCTATGAGAAAGAATTTAATCATCACAACATTAGCAGCTGTTACTTTAATGTTTACTTCCTGCTCATCCACAGAAGATGGGCAAGATGGTATAGCAGAAGTGCCAAGTATACCCCCGGGTTCTTTATTGACTCTGAAACCCGAAGTAGGAGGGCATAATCAGCCCAATCAGGTTTATGTAGATTTGAGGACCAATACCACGAAAGTAGTAAGAAGAGACTCTTGGGACTTCGGTTTTTACTGTGGCGAAGATTTCAGAGTAATACTTAATGGCTCTGTAAAAATGTCTACAAAAGCCCTTAACTCTACCAATATAGATGAGGTACAGTCAATAGACAACAGTATCCTGATTTCTTCCCCAGGTCCAAATACAACTGAGGTTACAAAAGCAAGTTTGGGCTATGTAGATAATCCATCAGGGAAGCTGAAAGAAGATAATGGGCAGAAGGGTTCAGGTACAGCCATAGCAGAAATCTCTGCGAATGATTCAGAAAATAAAGTCTATCTTGTAAGTATGGGGTATGAAATAAGCAATAAAAACCCACAGCCAGGCAGCATAGACCTTACAGGTGAGCATAGAGGCTGGAAGAAAATTCGCATCCTGAAAAGGGCAAATGGATACCTCCTTCAATATGCCGACTTGGCAGATACCCAGCATAAAGAGTTCTTTATAGAAAAAGATTCGGAATACAACTTTAAATTTTTCAGTATAAAGGCTAATAATACCGTAGATGTTCAGCCTAAAAAGAAAGACTGGGATATGTGCTTTACTACAAACTATACATATACGGCATTGGTGGCAAATGCACCGTTTGATAAGCAGTTTGTTTATTTCTTCCCAGACCTTATTCAGCTCAATGTTCACGGAGATGTAAGAGCAGCAGGTCTGCAAGTAGACAGATATGAAAAAGAAAAGATTTTCCAAGCCTATACTTTGGAAAAAGCAAATAAAATAAATTTTGAAAGACTTGATAGGATTAATCAAAACTTTATGGCTACTGCCTGGAGGAAAGGAGGGCTTGGAGAGACTGCCGTAGCTGAAGACTTAATCTTTGTAGTAAAAGATAGTGAGGGAAATAAATATAAACTCATTTTCCGTGCTGTAAGTAGCGAGAGCGGAGAAAGAGGCCACCCTGTTTTCCAGTATGTATTATTAAAATAAATGTATAGGGGAGGAGCGCTTGTATGGGCTTTACTTCCCTCTTTGATATAAAGTCTAATTTTAAAACCATAAACAAATGAAATCAACGAAGTTTTTATTTCCCCTCATCCTTCTGCTGAGTTTCTTCACTTCGGTTGCAAGGGCGCAGTCATTATCAGAGGTTATTAATTCCAAAGACGCCGTCCTTGTAGATGTTCGCTCCGAAAAAGAGTTTGATGAAGGCAGTGTAAAAGGCGCTATCAATATCCCTGTCGATACCATTGATAAGCAAGCCTACCAGCTTAAAGGGAAGAAAGTCGTAGTTTTCTGCCGCTCTGGCAAGCGAGCAGAAAAGGCGTATCAAATCCTGAAAAAGCAAGGCGTGAATGTCTATAACGGCAAAACCGTAGATAATGTAAAGATGCTACAGAAGAGCAACATCATACAAAAGGTAAAGTTCCTAAAAGATAAGCCTTCGGTATTTGTAATAAAGTCTGGGAGCACCGCAAAGCAGGTGGCCGTAGCCCTCGGGAAAGATGCCGTATTGCCCAATCATACTACCTCCGAGCCTGCCCTTTTGGTAGTGCTTAGAGGCAAGGTGAAGTTCATCATCGCAGGGGAGGAAATCCTCCTCAATACCTACGATACCTATCACATCCCTGCTGATATAGAGCACGAGCTCGTAGGCTTAGACAAAGAAAACCTCTTTACTGTAACCAAAAGTAAGGACTGGTAGAGAGACTTTGATACTTTAAACTATAAAGTATAGAGTTTTGGTTAATGGTACTCAACACTCTTTTAGTTTTGGTTGAGAAAGACTATCGGTAGCATCTTTGGTGCTACCGATAGTCTTTTATAATATTTTCCAGAATAATCCCGAGGTTAATTACTCTATTCTAAGCTGTTTTTTCTATCCTCATATTATCGTTAATCGTAATGTAGCTAATGAAATCTACTTTTTACTCCAGCTTCCAGATGTGTTTCATTAGTTTATAGAATTTATGCTCGCGGTCGGTTACTTCATTATCTGCCTTGATGAGGGTTTTAGCAAAGTCAGCAAACTTGAGCCTCTCCTCTTCGGTAGAGTCGTCATAGAAGCAATGTGCGTGAAACTCAAAATGGTCTTTCCACTCCTCGGGTTGTAGCCGTGCAATAATGTCCAGCTCATTGTCAAGGTTGATTCTGAATGGAAATTCTTCTTCCAGATATTCTCGAATTTTTAATCCTTCCTCTGGTGAGAAGTGGTGATCTACAGCGGATAGAATCATCAACAGATGATAGCCAGCAATGGATTTATTAGATTTTTGTAGCATTATATTAATAGTTTTTCAGAGGTTGTTTATCTACTATTTTTCCTTTTTCTAATACAAGAACAAAAGGATTGGAGCGGGCAATCGTCTTGATAGCTGTACCGTCCATACTGAAATTCGTAAGCCCTTTAAAAGTATCCCCTTCTGGAGATACGCCATAGATTTCTGAGTTTTTCTTTTTCAGTTCGCTGATTTTTGCAGAGTAATCTTTTATTTCCTTAGGGTTATAGCTAAAAATCAAGATCACTTTTTCCTTGTTTAGGATTTCCTCTGTGGCATCATTCTCATCTTTATCGCTGAGTTTAAACTTAGAAATCTCAGATTTATATCCCTCTTTCACGAGCTTGGAAATGGTTTTATCTTCAATAATTTCCCAAGGTGTGCCTTCTTCCCAGTATTCTTGTTTATTCACATAATCGTCTTGATTTACTTCTTTTTCCTCGCCTGTTTTGTTGTTTTTCAGGGTATAATAGGTTTTGTATTCGGCAGGGTTTTTCTCTATTTTTTTTCTTTCAGCATTCAGGTCGGTACCAATTTTATAATCTCTAAAATCAATTAAAGGCTCACCATAAATCCCAGCAGAGGTTATAACGATAGTCCCCAAAAGCCCAATAAAAAAGCGGGCAAGTGCGAGTTTATTCTTTTGTTCCTTTTCTTTTCTGTATCCAATCCATAGAATCAGCAGCCCGACAAGCAGGATAATATCCTTCCAGAAGCTCTGCCAAGGGGTGAATTTAATAGCATCACCAAAGCACCCACAGTCGGTTACCTTATCAAAATAGGCTGAATAGAAAGTGAGAAAAGCAAAGAATACGCAGAGTGCGATGAGCAGTGCTAATGATTTCTTTAAACAAAGTTTTATCACCAATGCCAGCCCTAAGAGAATCTCAAAGATGGCAACGAATATTGCCAAAGGCAGTGCATAGGTTTCCAGCAACGAGAGGTTAAAGACCGATGGTGAGAAATACTCCTCCAATTTGAATGAAAAGCCTCGTGCATCAATGGTTTTCACAAATCCCGAGATAATGAAAATCACCCCAACGATGATTCTTAATGCGTCTTTCATATCTTATTTTTTAGATTCTTCGCTTGATTTTATAAGGCAGAATACCGCGTAGTTCAGCATATCAAAATAGTTGGCATCCAGACCTTCGGAGACGAGGGTTGCCCCGTTATTGTCCTCAATTTGTTTCGTCCTAAGAACTTTTTGGTAGATTAAATCGGTGATGGACGACACCCGCATCTCCCGCCACGCTTCTCCATAGTCGTGGTTTTTCTTTTCCATCAGCAGTTGTGCTTCGCTTGCGTATTTGTCATACAGGTTTAGGATTTCCTCAGGGCTTTCATTCAGATTATCGGTCAGCCCTTTTTCCATCTGTATAAGCCCGATAATCGCGTAATTAACAATCGCGATAAACTCTCCTTCTTCGCTCTCATCTATCATTCTTTTGGCAGACATTTGCAGGGTGCGTATTCGGTTCACTTTTATGTAAATCTGATCCGTAATAGAGCTCGGTCTCAGCACGCGCCAGGCGGCTCCATAGTCTTTCATTTTCTTTGAAAATAAATCACGGCACTCGGCTATGATTTTCTTAAACTGTTCAGAAGTTTTCTGCATAATCAATCTTTACGCTTCAAAGATAAGGATTTTAAAGCATTCAGATTTGTAGGTGGAGATTTAAAATAGCGCTTTATACAAAGTAATTGCACTCATTATAATAACGAGGATACTAATCGCGAGGGTCATCTTTTTTATCGGGAGGCGAGTGGTAAGCATTGCTGAGAAAGGCGCCGTAATAACCCCACCGAGCAATAGCCCGAGAATGATATTCCAATGCTGGGTTCCCAGTGTAAAGATAAAGGTAATGGCACTGGTGGTCGTGAGCAGGAATTTCAGGAATATGGAGCTCCCCACTACATATCTTGGGGTTCTGCCGTCTTTTATCAGCGAGCCTGTAACCAATGGTCCCCAGCCTCCGCCTGCAAATGAGTCAAGAAAGCCACCTACGAGCCCAAGCAATGGCAAATTACTCCTCTTGCGGTTGATATTCTGCCTCTTTCGCTGGTTCATAAGGGTACGGATGAAGATATTAACCCCGATAAACATCGTGTAGCCAGCCAGCAGAGGTTTCATTATTTTTCCGTATTCTTTATCGATAAAGTAAAGGGAGAATGAGCCCATCAGAGCGCCTAAGATGGCGTAAGGAGCAAGGGCTTTTACCAATTTCATATTGATATTTCTCAGCTTGTAATGGCTCGCTACGCCTGCAAATGTAGTAAAGGTCTGTGCAGAGTGTATGCTGGCACTGGCAACCGCTGGGCTCTGCCCGAGGAAGAGCAATATCGCGGTACAAATAGTCCCATAGCCCATTCCCATAGAACCTGCGACCATTTCCGCAAGGAAGCCCACGAGAAGCATCCAATAGAATATGCTGTGATCTCTGCCCAGAAAGTCCTTCACCTCTGGATAGAGCTCAAATTCGTAGATGGTGAGGAAGAACAATCCTGCAAAAACCATTATCCCGATAAGCGAAAGGTACATTGTAGCACGAATTTTCGCCATTTTGGTATAGGTGGTCATATATTCCAAAACCTCGTAAGGGTTCTGGTAATTTCTGGTGCCGGGTATGGTGCTTTGTACTTTATTAAGGATGAGTTTTTCCTTTGTGTTCTTATGTTTTGATGAAGGGGCAAGTTCGTCTATAATGATAATCTTATGCTTTTTTGCTAAGTGTATCAGGTTGATTTTCTCAGTCTCATCTTTCGTTAGGATGTACGCAATGTGCGCTTTCTCAAAGTCGCTATCGTTAGGTATGCCGGTGTGCAGGGTGGTATTGGGCATTTCTTCTGCGAAGTTCCTAAGGCTCTCCGTCTCTTCTGGGGCAAAGATTTGCAGGTCTTCCAAGTCTTTATCGTAGAGGAGGGGTAGCTCGTCCATAATAAGCTCTGGCTCCCCAATGATGAGCACCCTAAGGTATTCGGATTTTAATGACAAACGGATGTGTTTCCTCTGAGAATGTGGCATTATGATGTTTTAGCTTCCCCTGTATTGGGTGCGCAAATGTAGAAAATCTTTTTCATTCTTCGCACCGAGCTTTTGCCTAAAAAAAGAGAAGGCTTTTTGCCCTCTCTTTGTTGGTTTCTACCTCATCATCATCAGTGCACCTACGGTTGCATTGCTGGTTTCATCGATGAGGATGGCACTGCCCATCGTTTCATTTTCTTTAAAATCATCGTAGATAACGGGCGAGGCGGTGCGGAGCCTTATTTTAGCAATCTCGTTCAGCTTGAGGGTTCCGTCGGCAGGTACTTGCTCTAGGGTATTTACATCTATCTTGTATTCTATTTCTTTCACTATGGTTTTCAGGATTCTGCTTCGGTGCTGGAGGAGGCACTTACTGCCTTCCGAAAGCTCGCGTTTATCGAGCCAACAAACCAATGCTTCTACATCATTATTGATGAGAGGCTGGGTTTCATCGGCTTTAATGAAGAAATCTCCGCGAGAGATATCAATATCATCCTCGATGTGAAGCACCACAGGCTGATGAGCAAAGGCTTGCTCAACCTCCTCGCCCGCAGATTCTATCTTGCTGATGCGCGTCTTCTGCTCCTGCGGATAGATGATCACCTCGTCTCCCTTCGCATAAGTCCCTGAAATGATTTGCCCCGCATAACCTCTGTAATCGTGCAATTCTTCGGTTTGTGGTCTAATCACATATTGAACTTGAAACCTCGACTGCTCGTATTCCCTATGGCTGATTTCCACCGTTTCAAGGTAGTGCAGCAAGGATTCTCCCTTATACCAAGGCATCGCCTCAGAGGTATTCACGATATTATCGCCCACGAATGCCGAAATCGGGAAGAAGCTCACTTGCTGAAGTCCCAAACGATGAGCGATTTCCTGATAATCGGTTTTGATTTTTGTAAAGATATCTTCATCGTAATTCACCAGATCCATTTTATTCACTGCTACCACAACATTTTTGATGTTGAGAAGCGAGGCTATGATGGAATGTCTGCGGGTTTGCTCGGTAACGCCATTTCTGGCATCAACGAGGATGATGATGAGCTCCGAGTTTGATGCGCCCGTAATCATATTTCGGGTGTATTGGATGTGCCCAGGGGCATCGGCGATGATGAATTTTCGTTTCGGTGTAGCGAAGTATCGGTACGCGATGTCTATCGTAATCCCCTGCTCGCGCTCGGCGCGCAGCCCGTCGGTCAAGATCGCGAGGTCTATTCCCTCTGCATTTTTGTTTTTAGACTGCTGTTCGAGTGCCTCGAGCTGGTCTGCCAAGATGCTCTTGCTATCGTACAAAAGCCTACCGATCAGGGTACTTTTCCCATCGTCCACGCTTCCTGCGGTGATAAATCTAAGTATATCCATTTCTTTATTGATTCAAATTTTTAATCCTGTCTGTCATTAAAATCTCATTCCGTAGGAGAGTTTAGAAGTAGCCACCTTTCTTGCGGTCTTCCATTGCGGCTTCGGTTACCTTGTCGTCTATCCTCGTTTCTCCCCGCTCGGAGATTCGCGATGCGGAGATTTCTGCCACCACCTCGTCAAGGGTTTTGGCGGAGCTTTCTACGGCAGCGGTGCAGGTCATATCGCCAACAGTGCGGTAGCGCACTTGCTTGCGGAGGATGCGGTCGCCCTCGTCTATCTGTATATGTTCCGAAACCGCTATGAGACGGTTTTCGTGCTCGATTACTTCCCTTTCGTGGGCGAAGTATATCGAAGGCAATGAGATGCGCTCGGCTTTGATGTAGCTCCATACATCGAGCTCCGTCCAATTGCTTATCGGAAATACGCGGACATTCTCGCCTTTGTGGATTCTCCCATTGTAGATATTCCAGAGCTCTGGGCGCTGGAGTTTCGGGTCCCACTGACCGAATTCATCTCTCACCGAGAAGAATCGCTCTTTTGCTCGGGCTTTTTCTTCGTCTCTCCTCGCACCACCGATGCAGGCATCAAAGCCGAATTCTTCGATGGTATCAAGGAGGGTGTGGATTTGGAGCCAGTTTCTCGAGGCAAATTTACCTTTAGGTTCGGTGAGCCCTTTGGCTTTTATGGTGTCTTCCACATTACGGATGATGAGCTCGGCACCGATGTTTTTTGCCAGTTCATCGCGGAAGTTGAGTGCTTCGGGGAAGTTGTGCCCTGTATCGATATGGACGAGTGGGAAGGGAATCTTCATCGGTGCGAAGGCTTTCATCGCGAGATGTACGAGGGTGATAGAGTCCTTCCCGCCGCTGAAGAGGAGGGCTGGGCGCTCGAACTGCGCAGCGACTTCGCGCATTATATAGATGCTCTCTGCTTCCAGCTGTTTTAAATGGTTGAATTGATGCTTTTCCATAATTTTATTCTATAGGCAGGTGTGGTGAAATTCTGCCGTTTGTTCTCTTGTTTTGTTCTTTTGATTAATGGGTATGAAGCCCGCATTCTTTCTTAGACTCTTCCCACCACCAGCGGCCTGCTCTGGGGTTTTCGCCTTCCATTATGGGGCGAGTGCAGGGCTGGCAGCCTACGCTGATGTAACCCTTACGGTGGAGGGGGAGGTCTTGTATTTTGTGTTCGGCGATATAGCTGAGGACCTCTTGATAAGTCCAACGGATGAGTGGATTGAATTTATAGAGGGTTCTCTCCTCATCCCACTCTATTATCGGTAGATTTTCGCGGTTCTCGCTTTGCTCTGCGCGGAGCCCTGTAACCCAGACTTCGGCACCTTTGAGGGCGCGGTTGAGGGGCTTTACCTTTCGGATAAAGCAGCATTCTTTCCTGTTCTCTACGGAATGATAGAAAGCATTAATGCCTTTTTCATTCACGAAGCGTTCTACATCCTCAGGGTCTGGGAAGAAGACTTTTATTTTGCCTTTGTATTTGGCATTGTTCATCGCGAGAAGCTCGTAATGCTCATTGAAGAGTCTCCCTGTATCAAGGGTGAAAACTTCTATAGGGATATCGTTTTTGAAGATAGCATCTGTGATGATCTGATCCTCCTGCCCGAGAGATGTGGAGAAAACGACCTTTCCAGTGGTTTTAGCAGCGATGTATCGCAGTGCTTCCACGAGGGGGAGTTCTTCCAGATGCTGTATATCGTCTTTTGTTATCTGCACAGGTTTTTGTACTAAATGTGGGCAAATTTGCGAAAAAAAAATGAATTGATTCCGCTAAAACCACCTATAGCTTTGAAATCATAAAAAGCACTGCTACCTGAAAAATCAAGTAGCAGCACCAGCGTATGAAACTATAAAAAATTAAATTATTTATCGATACTTCCCATTACTCTCTTCATAAAAGAGTTGAGGGCTTCTTTCTTGTCCATTCCTTTCTTAGTCATCTTATGAACCTCCATAGCACCGTACATATTAGATATAAGCTCGCCTATTACATCAAGCTCTTCATCTTTTAGAGCTGGGGCTTCGGTTAGGTTTTCTAATACCTCTAAGGTTTCTATGATGTAGTCCTCGTCATTCTCCTCAATAAACTGAGTGAGATGCTTAATTACGGGTAATTTCATTGACTAATTCTGTTAGGTTTTCGGCTTTATTCGTTTGGAGCTCTCCTACGAGCTTACCTCCCACGAATGTAGCAAATGTGGGCAAGTTATTTACATTCGCCAGTTTGCGACTTTCTACGAACTGCTCGGCATCTACATAATAAAAGGGAATAGCTTCATTTTCGGAAGCGAGTTTTTTAAACTTTGGCTTCATAATTCGACAGTTTCCACACCAGGAAGCACCGTATTGTACGACTACTTTATCGTTTTGAGCTACGATCTGCTGGAGATTGTCTTCTGTTAATTCAATGAACATAAAATAATGAGATTTAAATGAGATTAGTGTGTTGCTAAATATTCTGCGGTAGCGTTTCTATCAGCGCTCATAGCGTCTTTACCCTCTTCCCAGTTTGCAGGGCATACTTCGCCGTGCTTCTGAGTGTGAGTATAGGCATCTATAAGTCTTAAAAACTCTTTTACATTTCTTCCGAGAGGCATATCATTTACCGCTTCGTGGAAGATTTTTCCTGTTTCATCTACGAGGTAAGTAGCGCGGTAAGTAACATTAGAGCCGGAAAGGAGCTCGTTGCCTTCTTCATCATAATCGAAGTCCTGATCTACAATCCCAAGAGCATTTGCAAGCTGCCTATGCGTGTCTGCAAGGATAGGATAGGTTACGCCTTCTATTCCGCCCTGAGCTTTTGGGGTATTGAGCCAAGCGAAGTGTACTTCATTGGTGTCGCAAGAAGCACCGATTACTTTGGTATTTCTCTTTTCAAACTCTGCTAATGCTTCCTGGAAAGCGTGTAATTCCGTAGGACATACGAAAGTGAAATCCTTAGGATACCAGAACAAAAGTACTTTTTGTTGGTTTTTTACTGCCTCATCCAAGATATTAATTCTAAGATTGTCTCCCATTTCAGACATTGCATCTACTGTGATGTTTGGGAACTGTCTTCCTACTAATGACATAATTGATATAGTTTTTCGTTGATTTTAAATTTTACGGGGCAAAAGTACTTCAATACGGCTATCGTCAAAAGCAATCTTAATACATAAAATCTATATGAAATATTTCCTTTAAGTATGAAGTCTGAGAATAGCGATTGGCATTAGGAAAGATTGAAGTTTATATAAAAAAAATCAGGCTTTATCTGCCTGATTTCGCTTCTTCTGGTATCGGTTCTCCTTTTTCTATATGATTAAAGAGTGCCTGCGAGTAATGCACTCCGTTGAGCAATCCTCGAGCACCTAAGCCATTAAATACATAGAAGTTTTTATGTTCTTTATGCTGACCGAGTATTGGTTTTCTGTCTCTTGTCGTCGGTCGGAAGGCATATTCCACCCTTACAATCTCATAATCATCCCCCACGATTTCTTTCAGTCCGCTTTCCAATTGTTCTACGGCATTGGCATCAATCTGCTCGGTTTCATTTTCTCTGTCGTAGGTGCCGCCATAATAATATTCGCCATCGCTAAGCGGGAGGAGGAAATGCTTCTTTTTAAAAGTCTTTTCCTGATTAAATCCATTGATTTTAATGCTGAGATGATGACCTTTATTTACAATAATAGGAATCTCTCGGAAGAAAGGATTGTTCCTAACGCCTATACCCTCAGCAAAAACAATCTTTGAGAAGCTAATATCTCCATATTGATTAGTTTCTGTATTGATTTTTGAGTGCTCAAACCTCTTTCTGATGAGCTGCCCTTTGCTTTCCAAATAATCAAAAAACGAAGAGAAGAAAAGAGGTACATCTATCCTAAAAGATTGTTCCACTACACCACAACCAAAAGGATTATTTACACCCTCCACTGCTACAAAACTGCGGTTGAGGAATACCGATAGATTTTCATCTTCTGATTTCTTCAGCCAGGTCTCTTTTTCTTTTTCATCGTGGAAGATGCGGTGTATAGGCTGGTCAATAAGCGTATCTTGTCCCGTGTAGGTTTTCATCTCACCTAAAACCTTTCTCAGTTCAGAGATTTGACTAAGGGCATTATCAAATGTGGTAAATTTCTTTAAGACTACGGGATTCACCATACCTGCGGAGATGTTGGAAGCCGTCTTCCCTTCCTCTGCAAAGAGTATAAAAGAAATACCCTCCTGAATAAGCCTGTGTGCAAAAAATAATGCTGCAAAACCACCTCCTACAATAATGTATTCTACTTTTTTCATTGTAAATTAAGTTATATTTTAAAATTAATAAGCCCAAAAATACTATAAATTTCCCCTGTGGTGCAAGTATTATACTGCTATTATAGGAATAAATTCGTATTTAATGAGCGATTTTTTTTGTGCTATAAATATATCGCCTTACCGAAAGGTGAGGCGATAATATTATTTTAGGAATGGTTTATATCCTTTCAACTCCCACCCAAAATTTCACATCGTCTATTTCTACTTCATTCGTGTTTGAAAGGGAGTTTGTGAGTGCTATTTTATCAGCTAAGACTTCTGAGGAGATGTAGTCTGTATTTGCTAGAATGTATTTTGCGAACGGGTTGCTTTCCTCGATGGATACAACAATCCTATCCGTAAGTTCAAAGCCTTTGTCTTTTCTAAGGTTCTGTACTCGGTTTACAAACTCTCTGGCTATGCCTTCGCCTTTTAGCTCATCGGTGATGGTGATGTCAAGGGCAATGGTGGTCTTTCCTTCGCTTGCGACAGTCCAGCCTGGGATGTCTTTCGCGGAAATCTCTACATCTTCTAATGTGATTTCATAACCTTGAACGACCGCCTTTCCTGAGCTTTCCAGCTGTGCGATTTGCTCGTTTGAGAAGCCTTGTATCTCGCCAGCTACGGCTTTCATATCCTTGCCGAGCCTTGCGCCGAGGGCTTTGAAGTTTGGTTTTATCTGTTTTACGATAAGGTGTGCGGCTTCATCAGCGTTGATGAGCTGAAGCTCTTTTACATTTACCTCTTGTTTGATTAAATCTGCGACTGCCAAGATTTGCTCTTCCGTCTTTTTGTCGAGGACAGGGAGCATCACTTTTTGGAGTGGCTGGCGAACCTTGATGTTTTCCTTCTTACGAAGTGAGAATACCATTGAAGTAATGGTCTGTGCGAGATGCGTTTTCTCTACAAGGTCGGTGTCTATTTTTGTTTCGTCTGCCACTGGGAAATCAGACAAATGTACGCTCTCGGCTTTGTCTCTACCCGTTACGGCATTGAGGTCTTGGAACAATCTGTCCATAAAGAATGGAGCGATAGGTGCAGAAAGTTTTGCCACCACATCAAGACAAGTGTAGAGGGTCTGATAAGCCGAAATCTTGTCCTCCGAATAATCTCCTTTCCAGAAACGGCGGCGGCAAAGCCTTACATACCAGTTGGAGAGGTTGTCATTCACAAAAGTATTGATGGCTCTTGCCACTTTTGTAGGTTCGTAGTCTTCGTAGAAGGATTTTACTTCCTTAATGAGGAGATTCAGCTCTGATAAAATCCAGCGGTCGATCTCAGGGCGCTTGTCATTTGGTATATCAGCCTCCTCGTACTTGAAGCCATCTACATTGGCATAGAGGGCAAAGAAGGAGTAAGTATTATACAGCGTTCCGAAGAATTTACGGCGCACCTCGTCGATTCCATCGATGTCAAATTTCAGGTTTTCCCAAGGGTTGGCATTGGAAATCATATACCAGCGCGTAGCATCTGGACCGTATTTCGCAAGCGTCTCAAAAGGATCTACGGCATTGCCCAATCTCTTAGACATTTTCTGTCCGTTTTTATCTAAAACCAATCCATTGGAAAGCACATTTTTATATGCTACCGAATCAAAAACTGTAGTGCCGATGGCGTGTAGTGTGTAGAACCAGCCGCGCGTTTGATCCACTCCCTCCGCGATGAAATCCGCAGGGTAGGCTTTGTTTTGGTCGATGAGTTCGCGGTTTTCAAAAGGATAATGAAGCTGAGCATAAGGCATAGCACCAGAATCAAACCACACATCGATAAGGTCGCTCTCTCGTTTCATCGGTTTTCCTGTTTCGGAAACCAAAATGATACTATCTACGATATTTTTATGGAGGTCGATCAGGTCATAATTCTCTTCGGACATATTTCCGATTTCAAATCCTTTGAAAGGATTTTCTGTCATTAGCCCAGCTGAGATGGATTTCTCGATTTCATTAACGAGTTCTTCCACAGAACCGATGATTTTTTCCTCTTTCAAGTCTTCACTTCGCCAGATTGGGAGCGGGATACCCCAATACCTTGAGCGGGAGAGGTTCCAGTCGTTCACATTCTCTAACCAGTTAGCGAAACGCCCTTCCCCCGTAGCTTTTGGCTTCCAGTTGATGCTCTTATTCAGTTCCACTAATCTGTCTTTCACGGCAGTCATCTTCACGAACCAAGAATCCAGCGGATAGTACAATACGGGCTTATCAGTTCGCCAGCAGTGAGGGTAGGAGTGGGTATATTTCTCTACTTTGAAGGCTTTGTTTTCGGTTTTAAGGAGGATAGCAAGCTCTACATCCCAAGATTTTTCTGGGGCAGTGCCATCGTCATAATATTCATTCTTAATGTATTTGCCAGCGAAGACTTCGGGTACATTTTCTCCCTTGATGAATCTGCCTTGAAGGTCTACAAGAGGCACGAGATTGTCGTTTTCATCTTTTACGAGCATCGGTGGTACACCTGCTTCTTTCGCTACGCGAGCATCGTCTGCCCCGAATGTGGGTGCGGTATGTACCACCCCAGTTCCGTCTTCGGTGGTTACAAAGTCGCCTGCAATTACTCGGAATGCCTTCTCTGGATTCTCCGCAGGGAGGAACCAAGGTACGAGCTGTTCGTAAGTTGTTTCCACCAAATCAGCGCCTTTAAATTCTGCTAAGATTTTGTATGGAATGACCTTAGATTCGGAGGTATAATGGGCAAAGTCCTCATCATTAGCTTCTGCAAATTTCTTCCCGAACTGTTTTGGAAGTAGCGTCTTAGCTAAAATAACATTTACAGGCTCAAAAGTATATTGATTGAAGGTTTTTACAAGTACATAGTCTATGTTTTCACCTATGGTAAGGGCGGTATTAGACGGCAATGTCCAAGGGGTAGTTGTCCAAGCGAGGATATGCACAGGCTCATTAGTGATGGAAGAGAGCTTCTCGGCTAAAACCTTTGAAAATTCCTTCACTTTAAATTGCGCCACCACAGTGGTATCGCTTACATCCCTATAAGTACCTGGCTGGTTCAGCTCGTGGGAAGAGAGCCCCGTTCCCGCTTTTGGGGAATACGGCTGTATGGTGTATCCTTTATAAAGTAAATTCTTATGATAGAGTTGCTTGAGGAGCCACCAAACCGACTCCATATATTTCGGTTTGTAGGTAATGTATGGGTTCTCGAGATCTACCCAGTATCCGATTTTCTCCGTAAGGTCGTTCCAGATGTCGGTATAGCGCATCACGGCATTTCGGCAGGCTTGGTTGTATTCTTCCACAGAGATTTTTTTACCGATATCTTCTTTTGTGATGCCGAGCTCTTTCTCTACGCCGAGTTCTACAGGTAGCCCGTGAGTATCCCAGCCTGCTTTACGGAAAACTTGCTTGCCATTCTGTGTTTGGAATCGGCAGAAGATATCTTTTATGGTTCGCGCCATTACATGGTGAATGCCCGGCAGTCCATTTGCGGAAGGAGGACCTTCGTAGAAGACGAATTCTGGGTGTCCTTCGCGTATTTCTACGGATTTTTTAAAGGTATCGTTATTTTTCCAGTATGCTGCAACATTTTCTGCAACATCTATCAGGTCAAGGCTTTTATATTCGCTAAACTTTGCCATAAGAATGTTCTATTATAAGTGCGCGAATATAATAAAAATCATTGAAAAAAGAATAAATCGCTCTGTGTCTTATCTATATTTCATCAAGGGTGAGGGAGTAGGTTCTCCTGCGTTTGTGGTTTTCGGGATTGTAGTCTTTCCACAAGAGCTGTATGCTTTTATTCTCTTCGAGTTCGGGGTTGGTTTCGAGGAATTTTACACCTCTTTTCTTGAAGACATCGTAGATTTCTTTAAAGATAATGGAGGTAATGCCCTGCCGCTGATAGTCGGGGTGTATCCCGATGAGGTAGAAATTCGCCCTATCGTTTTTCCTTCCTGCTTGCAGGAAATGCCACCATCCGAAAGGGAAGAGCTTGCCATTCGCTTTTTGCAAGGCTTTTGAGTAAGACGGCATCGTGATGGCAAACGAAATCAGCTCGCCTTTGGCGTTTTCTATGCAGATGATAAAGTCCTTATCAATAAAACTGAAGTATTTTTCTTTATAGGTTTTTATCTGCTCATCGGTGATGGGGGTATAGGTAGAGAGGTTTTTATAGGTCTCATCGAGGAGTTTAAACATCGGTTCTACGAAAGGCAGTATCTCTCTTTTGTTTTTAAATTTAAGGACGCGGAGCTTGTGCTTCTCAAGGACAAGGTCATTAAATTTGAGGATTTTCTCATTCAGCTGATCGGGGAAGGCTATTTCAAACTCCACCCATTTTTTCTCTTTGCTCAGTCCGAGCTTTTCCAGATGCTCGGGGTAGTAGCTGTGGTTATAAATACCAATCATCGTTGCCAATCGATCAAACCCTTTGGTCAGCATTCCCGCTTTATCGAGGTTTGTAAAGCCCATTGGACCTTCAATCTTTGCGATGCCCTTTTCTCTTGCATAGTTCTTTACGGTTTCAAAGAGCGCTTTGGATACTTCAATATCATCAATGAAATCGAGCCAGCCGAATCTCACCTTGTGAATCCCCAGCTCCTCCGCTTCTTTATGGTTGATGATAACGGCAACTCGCCCCACTACTTTCTCGCCTTTCAATGCGAGGAATTGCTTTGCCTCCGAGTAGGCATAGGCGGGGTTTTCCTTCGGATTCCAGATGTTCTTCTCATCATTAATGAGTGGGGGTACGAAGTACGGATTGCCCTTATATAAGTCCATTGGAAACTTAATAAATGCCATTAAATCTTTGCTATTTTTAACCTCTTTAATGGTAATTTTTTTCTCCATAACCTTTAAAACTAAGTTGCAAATATAGCATATTCTGCCATTGTTTAGGTTATCAAGGGCATTTACTGCCCTGTAATCAATAATATATCTTAATATATAATTAGGTGTGAGGAGAGGTGGAATTTCTTTTCTTTGAAAATTTAAAAAGTATTCTAAATATTTTTTTGTTAAACCAAAATAAACTGTAGTGAAAATTCTGTGTTTCAATTTATAGAAATATAACAATTCTAATTTTTTTTTCTGAAAATTGAAATCAGTTTAATTTTTCAAATTTACTTTTTGGCTAAAGAGTAGCAGCATTTTTACAAGTGAAAATCTTATGCAGAATTACAGGAATTTAGTAAAAAAAACATGAAAAACGAGGAAACTTTTTTTTTATTTTAGTTTTTTAGTTTACATTTGCAGCCTCATTATGGCAAAGAAAGATCATTTTATAGAAAAAGTCTCTCATCTTTTCATTGAATATGGAGCAAAAACCTTTACTATGGACGACATAGCGAAGGAGTTTTCTATGTCTAAAAAAACACTCTATCAGCAGTTCAAAAACAAAGACGAACTCTTAGAAGCAGTGCTGGACTTCCAGCTGGAGCAAATGTCTAAGGGACTCCTCCTCCATATAAAAAATACGGATACCAACCCCATCCAAAAATTCTTGATGCGAGAGGAAAAGCTCAACGAAATGACGGAGGCGAATAAAAATGCCTTCATCAAACAGCTGAAAAAGTACTATCCCGAGCTCTATAACAGGCAAGTGATAAAAATAACCGAAGTAATCTCTGAGATTCTGATAAACAATATAGAAAAAGGAAGGGCAGAAGGGCTGTATAGAACCGATTTTGATGCCGAACAGTATGCGAAATACTTCCTCCTGCTCGCATTCTCTTATGATGAATCCCCAATTCTGGAAAAGGAGCAGGAAGACCATAACCTCCGCAGATGTGAGTACTCAGAGAGTATTATCAACTTCTACCTCGATGCCATTATGACCGAAAAGGGAAGGGAGGTCTTCCAGAAAAGTAAAAAAGAAATTAATCTATAAACCTAATATATTAATGATAAAAGGAAATATAATCCAAATGAGCCTTGCGGCAGTGCTACTGACTACAGCGCTTTCAGCACAGAGCAGTAGGGAGCTCAGCCTCTCGGAAGCGATAAGCTATGCACTCCAGCATAAAGCCGATGCAGAGAAAGCCCAGCTTAATATTAAAAATGCCGATGCACAAATTACCGAAGCCAAGGCTGGTGCACTCCCAAAGCTCAATGCAAGCAGTACTACGACCTATAACCCTATTTTACAGGAGATGGTGATCCCGAGTTTTATAGACCCTACACAAACGCTAAAACTCACAATGGGGCAGAAATGGACCTCTTCAAATAGCCTCGCTCTGCAGCAGGCATTGTTTAATCAGGCAGTATTCGTAGGGCTTAAAGCTGCGAAATCTACCCGTGAGTTTTATATTATCAATGCTCAACTTACAGAAGAGCAGATTATAGAAAAAGTTGCCAATGCCTATTATCAGGTCTATCAAGCCGAGCAGATGCTCAGCAACTTGGATGATAACCTCGCTATCACTGAGCAGACGAATACCATCATTAAAGGATTGTATGATGCTGGGCTTGCAAAAAAGATAGACTATGATAGAACTCAAGTGGCGCTTAATAATCTGAAATCTACACGAAATCAGCTTGTGAATACGGTTTCTCTCAGTGAGAATGCCCTTAAATTTATTATCGGAATGCCAATGGAAGAAAGCGTGAAGCTACCTGCATCTGCTTTTGACCCACAGCTTATAGAGGTGGAAGAAACTCAGCTATCGGAACGCACAGAACTGAAAGTATTAGGCAAGCAGCTCGAGCTTTTAGACTGGAAAAAGAGAGCTACAGAGGCACAGTATTACCCTACGGCAAGCCTTAGTGCGAATTATACTTGGTATGGTCAGGGCTCTAAATTCCCTTGGTGGAATGGTAGTAAAAATGGAGTATACTGGTCAGATATCGCTTCTATTTCTCTAAATATTACGGTTCCTATTTTCAATGGTTTTGCGATAAAGTCTAAAGTAGAGCAGAGCAAGATAGAAATTCAGAAAGCACAGGTAGACCTCAGAGATACTCAGCTTGCTTTGGATATGAGCTTTAAGAATGCCAAGACGCAATTGGAAAATTCAGCCATCGCCATCAGTACTCAAGAGGAAAATGTAAAACTTGCAGAAGAGGTTCTCTCAAATATCAGAAACAATTATAAGTTTGGTCTGGCATCTCTCAATGATATTTTGGATGCGGAGAAAGATTTAGCAAGTGCTAAGAACAACCTCACGAAATCCAAACTCGATTATAAACTTGCAGAGATTCAATTATTAAAATCTCAAGGAAAACTCAAAACATTATCTAACTAAATATCATATCAACTAATGAAAAAAATAATCACAACAGTCTTAATTCTTACATTGGCTGCGGGCGGAGCTTATTATATCCTCCAAAAAAATAAAGAGAAGAATGCCGCTCAAGTGGCAGTAGTAGCCGAAAAAAATACCGATGTAGTTGTAAGAACCGCCAAAGTAGCTTACGAAAACATCAATGATGAATTTACAGTAGATGGAAACTTCCTCGCCAATACACAGGCTACCATCGCAGCGGAAACGGGTGGGCAAATCGTAGCCCTCTATGTAAAAGAAGGGAGTAGTGTAGGCGTAGGTCAAGTTATCGCTAAACTCAAAGGCGATAAGTATGATGTAAATGTAAATAATGCACAGGCAAATCTGGAGCAAGCAATCTCCGCCCTCAACAGGTATGAAGCGGCTTATAAAACAGGAGGGGTTACTGCATTGCAACTCGACCAGGCAAGACTGCAAGTGAAAAACGCAAGAGCACAGGTGCAATCTGCACAGCTAAGCTCGGGAGATACCGTAGTTCGCTCCAAAGTAAGGGGGATTGTCAATAAAAAGAATGTAGAGCTGGGAATGGTGATAGGTGCAGGTACTGCAATAGTAGAAGTAGTGGATATTTCTTCACTCAAACTAAAAGTAGATGTAGATGAAGCCGATATCAATAAACTCAGCCTTGGCGAAAGCGTGAAAGTGAAGCCATCGGTAGAAGATGGAACTGTAGAAGGCAGGATTACTTTCATAGCCCCAGCAGCGTCAGGTGCTTTAAAATTCCCTGTGGAGGTTACCGTTCCTAATAACTTCAATAAACTGAAAGCAGGGATGTATGGTACCGCAATCTTCGGAGGTGGCGGGCACCAAAGCAGAGAACTTATAGTACCGAGAACCGCCTTTGTAGGTAGTGTGAGCGATAATCAGATTTTTATTGTGAAGAATAATACCGCTCAGCTGGTAGAAGTGCAAAGCGGAACCAATTATGGCGATAAAGTACAGATTCTTGGTGGGCTGAAAGAAGGAGATGTAGTCATTACCAGCGGGCAAATCAACCTTAGCAATGGCTCAAAAGTGAGCATCCTTAAATAATCTCCATACAAAAGTAAAGTTACCAAGTGAGAGTGCTTATATTCTTCATATCATTAATTCCCATTTTTGGTTTTTCGCAGATAACCCCTAAAGCATCGGATTCATTAATAGCAAAAACTGATAGCTTAAGTACCAATTTTATGATTACAGGTATCAGTAATGCGATTACCAGAATATGGGAGCTCGATGAAGATTCAAAAACCAAGCTCTTCAAACCAACAGCATACAGGAGAACCTATGTACTGCCTTTCCGATGGACGGATGTATTTAACCGACAGCCTCAGAGCTTTAATCCAGAGCGACCAATCCCAGAATTTAAAGACTACCAAAATGTAGAAGTAAAGTTTCAGCTGAGTATGAAGGTGAAAATTATGGAAGGAGTTCTCTTTGGGAAAGGAAACCTCTGGCTGGGCTTTACCCAGTCTGCTTACTGGCAAATGTATAATGGGGGACTTTCCCGACCATTTCGGGAGATTAACTACGAGCCAGAGCTGATGTTTACTTATCCCATCGACCTATCGCTTGGAGATTTTAAGGTAAGAATGGCAGGACTTTCCGTAAACCATCAATCCAACGGTAAAGAGCAATCGCTTTCAAGGAGCTGGAACCGAATTATCTTTATGTCTGCCTACGAATACGGAAACTGGGGGCTGCTACACCGCGTATGGTACAGATTACCCGAAAACCCTCTGGAAGATGACAATCCTAAGATTTCAGGATATATGGGCAAGACCGATGCACATTTGTTTTATAACTCACATAGGCATATTTTTTCTCTCTATATGAGGAGTAATTTGGGAGATCCTTTTCGGGGTTTTGTAGAGTTCTCTTACATCTATCCAATCAAGGGAGACCTTAAGCTCTTGTTTCAGGCATCTCACGGCTATGGAGACTCACTTATAGAATATAATCATAAGCAAACCACTCTTGGTGTTGGGATTATATTCCTTGATTTTTAAATTGATATTAATATAAATAGTATAAAAAATAAAGAAATGAATAACGATAAATTTATAACCATATTAGGTTGGATAGCTACTGTAACTGCAGTAGGAATGTATGTGTCTTATGTTCCTCAGATTCAAGATAACTTAAACGGGAAGCCCGGCAATCCTGTGCAGCCACTCGTTGCAGCAATCAACTGTACGCTCTGGGTAATGTACGGGCTGATGAAAAAGCCCAAACGAGACTGGCCCATCGCTCTTGCGAATATGCCAGGGATATTATTTGGCTTGGTAACCTTTGCCACTGCATTGTAGCTTGATGAATGCCTATTGCAATTACAAGCCTATTATAAATTTTAAAACAAATAACAGAATGAACTTTTTAGATTTAGCTAAAAACAGATATACAACAAAAACCTATCGCAAGCAGAAAATCTCAGCAGAGCAAATCTCAGAGCTGAAAGAGATATTGAGGCTTAGCCCTTCGTCTATCAACAGCCAGCCGTGGAGATTTACTTTTGTTTCGGATGAGAAAGTGAAAAGCCAGCTCGCTGAAGCCTCATTTTTTAATGAGCAGAAAATAAAAGAAGCAAGTCATCTGGTGGTTTTCCGAGTGGTAGATAACCTCAACCTCTTTGAAGAGCAGATTACTGCTATACTTCCCGAAGGTGCCATAGCCTACTATCAGCAAATCGTAAAACCAAAAGGTGAAGAAGCCGTAAAAAACTGGTTACAGAAGCAGGTGTATATTTCTCTTGGGTATTTCCTTAGCGCTTGTGCTGCTTTGGAGATAGATTCTACTCCAATGGAGGGGATAGATACCCAAAAGTATGATGAGCTACTCCCAATCGATGGATATAAAACCCTCTTTGCTGTAGCCATTGGTTATAGAAGTGTGGAGGATAAAAATCAGCCTCACATCAGCCCTAAAACGAGATTAAAAGCCGAAGAAATCATCAATGAGATTTAAGACTATAACTTACTTAAGTCTTTTCAAATATTAAAAACAACACAACAACATCAAATGAAATTAGCAGAAATATCTATCAAGAGGCCGAGTTTGGTTATCGTACTGCTTGCCGCTCTTATCATTGGGGGGCTTTTCAGTTACAAAAGCCTTAGCTACGAGCTTATCCCAAAGTTTGAGGTAAAGGTAGTAACCATCTCCACCATATACCCAGGTGCAGGGCCTTCCGAGATAGAAAATACGGTTACTAAAAAGATAGAAGATGCCGTATCATCATTGGAGAATGTAAAGAAGATACAGTCCAGATCCTATGAGGGCGCATCTGTGGTGATTATTACCTTTAATAATAATGCGGATGTAGATTATGCACTGAATGATGCCCAGAGGAAGATTAATGCCATCCGCTCTGAATTACCAGATGATGCTAAGGAGCCATCGCTCAGTAAATTTTCCCTTTCCGACCTTCCTGTTGCGAAGATGGGGATTACGGCAAACCTCAGCTCTGCCGAGCTCTATACGCTGGTAGATGAGAAAATACAGCCTGCATTCTCCCGAATCCCTGGTGTAGCGAAGGTTAATATCGTAGGAGGGCAAGAGAGAGAGATTCGTGTGAGCTTAGACCCTGAGAAGGTAAAAGCATACAGGCTTACCATTTCTGCCGTTCAGCAGATTATACAAGCCTCTAATATGGACTTTCCTACGGGGAATTTGAAGACAAGGGATAATACTACCCTCATCCGTCTTTCAGGGAATATTACCTCTGTGGAGCAGCTTAGAAATCTTACAATAGCTTCCCAAAATGGAAGGAATATCCTCCTCTCCGAAGTGGCAGATGTACAGGACACGCAGAAAGATGCAGAGAAAATCGCTCGTATCAATAGTAAAAGCACCCTTCTTCTCGAAGTTCAGAAGCAATCTGATGCCAATGCAGTAGAGGTAAGTGAGCTCGTGCAGACAAAAATAAAGGAAGTAGAAAAGCAATACGAGCAGCAGAATATAAAGATTGACCTCGCAGATGATACCAGTGTATTTACCCTCGAGGCGGCAGATTCTGTAACTCACGACTTGTTTATCGCAGTATTTCTTGTAGCTTTTGTGATGCTGTTCTTCCTTCACTCGTTCAGGAATGCTCTTATCGTAATGGTATCCATCCCATCGTCGCTTATTGCAACCTTTATCGGTATTATGATATTAGGCTATAGCTTAAACCTGATGAGCTTGCTCGCTCTATCCCTCGTGGTAGGTATCTTGGTAGATGATGCTATTGTAGTGATAGAGAATATCCACAGACATATGGAGATGGGGAAAAACAAATACAGAGCAGCGTATGATGGTGCTTCGGAGATTGGCTTTACAGTAGCGGCTATTACGATGGTGATAGTAGTGGTATTCCTCCCGATTGCGATGAGTTCGGGGCTGGTTTCGGATATCATCCGCCAGTTTGCCGTAGTGGTGGTTATTTCTACCTTGCTCTCGCTCTTGGTATCTTTCACCGTAGTTCCTTGGCTTTTCTCTCGATTTGGTAAGCTGGAGCATATCAGCAAGAGCTCTATTTTTGGTAAGATTATCTATGCCTTCGAGAGACAGCTCGATAAATTCACCCATTGGATTAGCAACCTATTAAAATGGAGCTTAAACCATAAGGCAATTACCTCTGTTTTAGCGGTGGCAATCTTCTCTACCATTATCCTCTTAGGTAAGTTTGGGTATATTGGTAATGACTTCTTCCCCTCCACAGAGAGGAGTAAGTTTCTCATCCAGCTCGAGCTGAATAAGGATGCCTCTGTGCAGCAGACCAATCTCGCTACGCTCAAAGCTGAAGAATTCCTCAATAAAATTCCAGAGATACAATCTACCATTACTACCGTAGGGCAAGCCAGCAGTGGTATGGGAACGGCGCAGGCTACTTCCTACAAGTCTGAGATTACCGTAAAACTCATCGATAGAGACCAGATGGAAGAGAAATCTACCAAAGTCTTTGCTGCGAAGCTCAAAAGACAGCTTGAGAAAGAACTCGTAGGAGTAAAAGTAACTACTGTGCCTGTCGGTATGATGGGGGCTGAGCAGGCAGCTATACAGCTCAATATTACAGGGAATACACTGGCAGATGTAATGAAGTATGCCAAAGAAGCAGAGAAGCTCCTCAAAGGGATTAAAGGTTCTAATGAAGTAGAGCTAAGCGTAAAAGAAGGAAACCCCGAGATCGCAATAGATATAGACCGAGACAAGATGACCGCACTTGGTCTGAATGTAGCAACCGTAGGGCAAACCCTGAGAACTGCATTTAGTGGGAATACAGACTCCAAATTCCGTACGGGCAACAGTGAGTTTGACATTAATGTTATCCTTGATGAGTCTTTCAGAATGAGTATAGATGATGTTCGTAATATTTCGTTTATCAACTCTCGTGGGGAGAGCATCAGCCTTGCACAGTTTGCTACGGTGGCTAATTCCACAGGGCTTTCTTCATTAGAGAGGTACGACCGCTCACCGTCCGTAACCGTAAATGCTCAGGTAGTAGGTAGAACCGCTGGTGAAGTGGCAGACGAATGGGAAGGATTACTCAATAACACCCAGCGACCTGCTGGCGTAGAGTGGAAATGGGGGGGCAACAAAGAAAACCAGTCCGAAGGCTTCGGTACGCTCGGGGTAGCAATGCTCGCTGCATTAATGCTCGTGTATATGGTGATGGTGATTCTCTACAATGACTTCATTCGCCCGTTTGTCGTGATGTTTTCCATTCCGCTTTCCTTCATCGGGGCAATCTGGGGCTTGGCACTCACCAATCAATCCCTGAATATCTTTACCATTCTGGGGATTATTATGCTCATCGGTCTCGTGGCTAAAAACGCAATTCTCCTCGTAGATTTTGCTAACCAAAGGAAAGCTGAGGGAGAAACTACCTTTGATGCCCTTGTACAGGCAAACCACGCCCGTCTCCGCCCTATCCTGATGACGACCATTGCAATGGTCATAGGTATGCTCCCTATTGCAATGGCAAACGGTGAGGCTTCGTCTATGAACAATGGCTTGGCTATCGTTATCATCGGGGGGCTGCTCTCCTCCCTCTTCCTTACCCTTATCATTGTACCTGTAGTGTATATGATTCTCGTAGGGCTGGAAGAGCGCTTCTTCGGACACAAAGAAAAAGATATAGATGCACTGATGAAAGGCGAATAGCAACTGGCAAATAGCTCTTCTGGCTGTTAGCTATTAGCTGATAGCCAATAGATATATAGGCACTGGGCGCCCCGCAGGGGCGCCCAGTGCTGTTTTATTAGAATCTCAGCCATTCTAATGTCAGGAAATTTTGCTGGTGATGTCAAGAAATTAAATAGCTTCTAGCTACTGGCTTTTGGCTATTAGCTAACTGTCAATTATGGGCAGGCTTACATCCTCACCCCTATATACGCTTAATTTGTGCTAAGGGAGGAATAGAGCCTCCATACAGATGTTTTTAAATAATGAGTTAAGCGAATATCTAATGTGGCAATACCTCACACGAGAATGTGAGGTATTGCCACATTCCCGTGTGAGGGTGTCTCACATTCTCGTAATAGAGTGTCTATCCTTCCCGTAATAGAGTGTCTATCCTTCCCGTAATAGAGTGTCTATCCTTCTCGTGATAGACTGCTTATTATTTTTTATCAAATGAAAGAATCAAATCTTATTTCTGGCTATTAGCGGTAAGCAATAGGCTTTAGGCAGTAAGCAGTAAGCGGTGCGTGGTTAGTTTGTAATAAGTGCCTGCCGTGCTACGGCTGGGTCACCTGCAAGGTGGGGAGGACAAAAAAAAAGCCCTCAATTGTTGAGGGCTAAGTGCTTCACCGGCTACGGTGTTATGATGGGATTTCTCCTCTGTATAGGAAGGAAACGATTTCTTTATTCATTTTGTCTATCATTTCGCTGAACAGGTGGAAAGACTCCTGCTTGTAGATGATGAGCGGGTCTTTCTGCTCATATACGGCACCTTGTGAGGAGCGCCTTAGGTCGTCCATCTCGCGGAGGTGCTGTTTCCAGTTTTCATCTATAATGGCGAGGGTAATGTTCTTCTCATAGTCGCTGATGAGGCTTTCGCAATGGCTTTCGTATGCCTTTTCAAGGTTGGTAACGATGGTCATTGTCTTGTGCCCATCGGTAAATGGCACTTGAATCATCTTAAACATATTCCCTTGATTTTTGAATACATTTTCAATGATTGGGAAGGCTTTTTCCTTCATCAGGTTGAGTTTATTGTTGTAATCCTCCTGAGCTGCATTAAAGACAATATCGGTGAGCTCTTTTACGGATTTATTCTTGAAATCTTCCTCGCTTACAGGGGAGCCCATTGTGAAGTACTTGATGATTTCGTACTCAAAGTCCTTGAAGTCGCCATCTACCTTTCCTCTATTCACGATGGAGTAGGCTACATCAAAAATCATATTGGCAATATCGTATTTCAGATGGTCGCCAAAGAGTGCATTTTTTCTTCTTTTGTAGATGACATCTCTCTGCTTGTTCATTACATCATCGTATTCAAGGAGCCTTTTACGGATACCGAAGTTATTCTCCTCTACTTTCTTCTGAGCCCTTTCTATGGAGCGGGTAATCATAGAGTGCTGTATAACTTCTCCCTCCTTATGCCCAAGCCTGTCCATCATTTTGGCAATTCGTTCTGAGCCAAAGAGGCGCATCAGGTTGTCTTCAAGCGATACATAGAACTGCGAACTTCCTGGATCTCCTTGACGACCAGAACGCCCTCTAAGCTGCCTGTCGACCCTTCGGGAATCGTGTCTCTCTGTTCCGATGATGGCAAGCCCTCCTGCTTCTTTTACTTCTTTGGTGAGTTTAATGTCGGTACCACGCCCTGCCATATTGGTAGCAATAGTTACTACGCCTGCTCTACCTGCTTCGGCTACAATCTCTGCCTCTTTCTTGTGGAGTTTAGCGTTGAGAACTTGGTGAGGAATCTTCCTGAGGCTTAATGCACGGGAAAGCAATTGGGAGATCTCCACCGATGTAGTCCCTACAAGTACGGGTCTTCCTTCTGCGGTGAGTCTCTCGATTTCTTCAATTACGGCATTGTATTTCTCACGGTTGGTCTTATAGACGAGGTCGTGTCTATCGTGGCGGAGGATAGGTCTATTGGTAGGGATAACCACTACATCGAGCTTATAGATTTGCCAGAATTCGCCAGCTTCTGTTTCAGCAGTACCTGTCATCCCTGCCAGTTTGTTATACATACGGAAGTAGTTTTGCAGGGTAATGGTAGCAAAAGTCTGTGTAGCCGCTTCGATTTTTACATTCTCTTTTGCTTCAATCGCTTGGTGTAAGCCATCGGAATAGCGGCGCCCTTCCATAATACGCCCTGTTTGCTCATCTACAATCTTCACTTCACCGTCAATTACCACATATTCATCATCTTTTTCAAATAGGGTATAGGCTTTTAGCAGTTGGTTAAGCGTATGAATTCTCTCGGATTTTTCTGCAAAATCTGCAAAGAGTCTTTCTTTCTCTGCAAACTCCTGCTCTTTATCAAGGTTTTTAGCTTCGAGTTCTGCGATTTCAGTTCCTATGTCTTGAAGCACGAAGAAGTTGGCATCTGAATTCCCCTGAGACATATACTCGATACCCTTATCGGTAAGGTCTACTTGATTGTTCTTTTCATCAATAACGAAGTAGAGGTCTTGATCCACGATAGGCATATCGCGGTTATTATCCTGCATATACTGTGCTTCTACCTTTTGAAGCAATGCGCGGTTACCGCTTTCTGAAAGGAATTTAATGAGCTGTCGGTTCTTTGGAAGTCCTCTATACGCCTGTAGCAGTTTGAAGCCTCCGTCTTTTGTATTTCCTGCTGCGATGAGTTTCTTTGCTTCATTAAAGATGCTTGAAACGGTTTTCTTCTGAACCTCTACGATTCTATCAACAGAGGGTTTTAGTACATCAAACTCCTGCCTGTCGCCTTGTGGAACGGGTCCAGAGATAATAAGTGGCGTTCTGGCATCATCGATGAGAACGGAATCCACCTCATCTACAATCGCAAAGTTGAGGTCTCTCTGAACGAGCTCTTCTGGGGAGTTTACCATATTATCGCGGAGGTAATCAAATCCGAATTCATTATTCGTTCCGTAGGTAATATCTGAGTTGTATGCCTTTCTACGAGCATCGGAGTTCGGTTGGTGGTTGTCTATACAGTCAATCGTAAGTCCGTGGAACTGATAGAGCGGTCCCATCCAAGCGGAGTCCCTTTTCGCAAGATAGTCGTTTACGGTTACCACATGTACCCCTCTTCCTGGCAGTGCATTGAGGTAGATAGGAAGTGTTCCTACCAAGGTTTTACCTTCACCTGTTGCCATCTCTGCAATCTTGCCCGAGTGAAGAACAACCCCACCGATGAACTGAACATCGTAATGTACCATATCCCATTCTACTTGTGTACCTGCTGCATCCCAGTGGTTGTGCCATACGGCTTCATCTCCTTCTATGGACACGAAATCCTTTGTTGCGGCAAGTTCTCTATCTCTATCAGTAGCTTTTACGCGAATTTCCCCATTTTGTGCCCATCTTCTTGCGGTTTCTTTTACGAGGGAAAATGCCTCAGGAAGTATCTGTGTAAGGACTTTTTCTTCTAAATCGTAAGCCTCTTTTTTCAGAGTTTCAATTTTGTTGAAGAGCGCTTCTTTCTCATCTATATTGGAAGTATTGGCTATTTCCTCTTTAATCTTTTCTATCTGTGAGGTAACATTTGCGGAGGAAGCCTTTATTTTTTCTTTAAATTCTGCTGTTTTTTCTCTTAATCCTTCATCGGAAAGCTGCTGAATTTGTGGTTCTACAGCCTTAATTTTTGCAACTACTTTTCTTACTTCTTTTAAGTCATTAGCGTTTTTATCACCTAAAAAACTTTTAAGAATACTGTTTAAAAAACTCATAATATAGGTTAAATTTATGTGGTATATAGACAATAAGCAGTAAGCTATCCGTGCTCTGCTTACTGCTTTTGTTTAATATTCGTCTTCGTTCCAGAGGAAATCTTCATCGGTAGGATAATCGCTCCATACTTCTTCTATGGATTCATATACTTCCCCTTCGTCTTCAATTGCTTGCAGGTTTTCTACTACTTCCATTGGGGCTCCTGTTCTTATGGCGTAGTCTATCAGCTCTGCTTTGGTCATAGGCCAAGGTGCATCGCTCAGGTATGAGGCTAATTCTAATGTCCAGTACATATGTTTTTATTTTTTATTTAAATTTTTTGCAAAAGTTAAAAAAAATGATGACTTATCAAAGTTTTTATTTTTCATTTTTGAGTTTCGGCGTTTCTCAAAAACCATTCCACAAATTTTTTTATGCCATTGGAGAATTTTGTCGTTGGCTTATAGCTGATTAATTCTTTTGCTTTCGTTATATCTGCATTGGTTTTATTTACATCACCGGGTTGCATTGGCAGATTTTTCCTATGGGCTTTTTTATGAAGCTCGGTTTCAATAGTTGTGAGCATCTCATTGAGGCTGATGACTTCACTCTCGCCAAGGTTGATGATTTCATAGACATTGCTATGATTTTCAAGGTAGAGAATAGCTTGCTGTATACCGCTAATGATGTCATCCACAAAGGTATAATCCCTCGCCGTACTGCCGTCTCCGTAGAATGGAACTTCCTTGTTTTCAGAGATAAGCCTCGTAAATTTATGGATAGCAAGGTCGGGTCTCTGGCGCGGACCATACACGGTGAAGAACCTCAGCTGTATCATATCAATATTGTATAGGTGGTGGTAGGTATGCCCCAGTATTTCGGTGCATTTTTTTGTAGCTGCGTAGGGAGATATCGGTCTATCCACGCTGTCGGTTTCAGCAAACGGAATCTTCTCATTATTGCCGTATACGCTTGAAGATGATGCACAAATAAACTTCTTTATCCCAAAGTCTTTACAAATTTCCCAGAGGTTCATCGTCCCTTTGATATTCACATCTGCGTAGTCTAATGGTCGGTCTATTGATGGTCGCACTCCCGCCAGTGCTGCCAAGTGTATCACGCAATCAATTCTGTTCTCGGTAAAGATTTTTCTCAGTCCATCAATCTCTCTAATATCTTGATAATATAGCGTATATCTCTCAGATTGTGTCTCAGAAATAAGCCTTTCTATATCCTTTTCTTTGGCTGAAAATTCAAAATCGTCAGTCTTACCAACCGATTCTAATGTATTTCTAACTTTGATGGAATAGGGGTAGAAGTCATCAAAATTATCAATATTAATGACAGAATGTCCGCTTTTTAATAATTTTTCTGCCAAGTGTGAACCAATAAAACCACTCGCTCCTGTGATGAGGTAAGTCATTTCCCTTTTCATTTATTGCCCGCAAAAATAGAGAAAAAAGACCAAATATTTAATGAAACTCAAGGCTTCAGAGGCTTATTTATCTTTTTTAATATTTTGATACTGATGAAATGGTTTTATTTTGTAAAAAAGGGTGGGGGAGAGGATTAGTTATCCAAGAATAAAGGGGACAATGTCCCCCTTTATTATAAAATTTAAAATAGAATAATCTTTACTTTTTTTACTCGAAAAGTTCGGCTGTGTCTAATACGCTTACCTTTCCGTCCTCACAGCGGATCGCCTCACCAGGGAAGTTTTGTATCATATGGTAGTCGTGCGTTGCCATTACTACGGCGGCATTGTTTTCCAGCGCCACTCTTTTCAGCAGGCTCATAATCTCGTTGGAGGTTTCTGGGTCTAAATTCCCCGTTGGCTCATCGGCAAGGATGAGCTCTGGATGGTTGAGCAGTGCGCGTGCTATGGCTACTCTTTGCTGCTCGCCTCCAGAGAGTTCGTGAGGCATTTTGTGCTTTTTGTTTTTCATTCCCACACTGGAGAGCACCTCGTTTATACGGTCTTCGATTTTTGTTTTTTCCTTCCAGCCCGTTGCTTCTAAGACGAATCTCAGGTTTTTCTCTACACTTCTATCGGGCAATAGCTGAAAATCTTGAAAGACAATGCCCAATTTCCTTCGGAGATTAGGGATATTTGAAGTTTTGAGGGTGGAAAGGTCAAAGCCCACTACGCTACCTACCCCTCCTACCAAAGGAATGTGCCCGTATAAGGTCTTTAATAATGAGCTCTTTCCAGCACCTGTTTTGCCAATAAGATAGCAGAACTTCCCTCTTTTTACTTCTAAGTCTACATTATTTAATACAGTGAAATTCTTCTGAGCGATTTTAGCATTTGAAAGTCTGATAACCAACTCTCCCGTCTCGTTTCTATGAGGCATCTTAATATGTTTTTAATGAAAGATCTATTCTGAATAAGGTGTTCAAAAGTAGAGAAAAAGATTTCTCAGACAAAATAAATAACAATTTTTAACAATAAAAAATGCTTGAAAATAAATCTCCAAGCATATTTTATATAAGATAATTTGATGAGGAATTATCTTTTAGCTCTTGACACACTTACTGTCAATCTCTTTCTTCCCTTAGCTCTTCTTGCTGCTAATACTCTTCTACCATTTGGAGTAGACATTCTCTCTCTGAAACCGTGTTTGTTTCTCTTCTTTCTTTCTGATGGTTGAAATGTTCTTTTCATTACTTCAATTTATAAAGTGTATGTAATATTCCTTGAATTTTAGGCTGCAAATATATATGTTTTTTTATAAACCGCAAAATTTATTTCTAAACTTATACAAGGGATTAAATTTTAAAGATAATAAGGAGGGAATCTGTGATATATTGCAGTCCTATTGCCAGTACGAGGAAGCCTATGATTTTAGATACCGTAGTCATTCCAGCTACGCCTAATAGTTTCGGGATGAGATTACCACTTCTGAAAAAGATGTAAATAATCAATGAAACTGCAAAAACTGCCGCTATAATAATCGCTTTGTCTGTAAGCTCTGGGTGCTCGTTTGATTTTGCTATGAGGAGAGACATAGAGCCTGGTCCTGCTATGAGTGGTAGAGCGAGAGGCGTCATTGCGATATTGGAATTGGACTTTTCTATTTCCTCTTCTTCATCGTTTTTGGGTACTGATTTGGAGAGCAGGCTAAACCCTGCAAGGCAGATTAAAAAACCACCCGTAACCTTTAAAACAGGAATCGTAATCCCAAAAAAGCTGAGAATATACTCACCTATAAAGAAGGATATAATAAGAATTACAAAAACATTAATAGCTACCCAGAGGGCTATTCTATTCTTCGTTGCAGTGGTATCTCCGTGTGTAAGCCCGAGGAATACAGGAAGGTTCCCAATGGGGTTTAAAACCGAAAACAAAGCCGCAAATGTGATTAAAAATAAATTCATTTTATCATTAATTTTAGTCAAAAGGGTTGCAAAAATAGCTTTATTTATTGTACTAACAAATATCAACAATAAAGCACGAGTATTTGTTCCTCGTGCTTTGATAGCTTTCTTATCGTATTTCTGTTGATGCTGTTTTATTTTGTATAAAACTCTATGATTTCATTTATTGCATCTGAGCATACTGGGCAGAAGCCTTCAGGCTCGTTAGATTTCATCCTGCAGTCTTGCATAGGGCTGTACACTCCTGTTGCTACATATCCGCCTCCTTCAAATGCACCAATGGTCTTTGTATATTTTTTTGTTCTTGGGGTAGGGATGGGAGTACCTTTCTTCACTTTTTTCTTCCATTTTTTATCAAAGTCTATCAGTGTAGTGATATTCTTTTCCCAAGGCTCAATATTCAGGTTATAATACTCACTTCCGCCTATTGAAGCATTGTAATACTCATCTGCTAATCCTACTAATCCGTGCCCAAATTCGTGCACAAACACCTTATCCGAAAGCTCATTATCTACCGATACCAAGTTGATGACATTATAAAAGCCACCTCCTCCGTATCTCGGTGTATTTACTAATACATACAGCTGGTCATAAGGTACATTTGCCGCTATATCTGCGAGTTTAAAGTTGTCCATAGAAGTCAAATATCTCGCTTCTCCAAAAGTGTAGAAATTTGAGTTCAGAATCGTGTTTTTATATACGCCTTCACCGGGGATATCGGTTCCAGATTCTAACGATGGGCTCTGCACTGCATACACATTAAATTGAGCTTTGTATTTGTTAAATGGCGGTATGGTAAACATATAATCCACCAACCTCTTTGCATCGCTAATGAATTTCGGCATTTCCGCTTCTGTATATCCCTCGGCGATTATTGCGAGGTCTAATTTCTGTTTCGGGCTACCGTTATCATATATTTTCGTTACTGGGTATGGGGTTATTTTCTCTTGGGTTACAGAATAATGTTTCGGGTCTATTTCCCTTTGGAATGTACTCTGGAAGTTGCCGTAGATGTCTCTGTACTGTATATCTACTATGATTTCCCCTTTCGGGAAGGGGATGAGCATCGTATTTTCAAAGGTTTTGTTAATGCGCTTCGCTTCCTCCATCGCTTGCCATTCTTGGAATATCGGGCTAAAACCTTTCGAAAAAATCAGTTCACCAGATTTCTTATCCCTCACTTGGAACCTATAATTCCCATAATCAGGATATAGCAACTGGTTAGATGTCCCTCCGCCAAACAGCGGTTCTCTCTTCATCCGTGCTATTGATATGCTTTGTTTCTGGTAGCTTCCGTGCAGCAAAAAGTCAATCCTCAGGCTCCCATTCTCAAAATAAGTATCAAAATCCACTTTCTGTCCTGTCAGCATCGTTAATGCTAATCCAAACGTTATAAAAGCCATTTTCTTTATCATAACTCAAATATTTTTATCTCTAAAAGTCCACAAATATATATAAAACCTAATATCTAATGACTAAATTTAATCTTCATTATGAAAAATTCAATAAAACGGACTAAAAAATATCAATGCAATAGGTGAAAATACCAGTGTAATGTATAAAAATACGAATGCAACGCTCAAAAATGCTAATGCAACGGGTAAAAATGCCTCTACGACTATCTAAATCAACAAATCAACGCTAAGATTAGCGCTGCAACTAGCAAAAATGAAAGATACGCTACAAAAAATTAATCATCAACTATAAAAATTGCAAAATCCTCAATTTGTTTAATATCAATGACATAAATACCCCCCCCAACCCCATTATTTTAATAATAAAAGGGGCTATGCCCCAAAGAAAGGGTCTCTGACCCCAAAAATTGTATTTTTGCACCTTATTAAATAGTATAAGACTTTAAATATGGAACTCATACACCGCAATCTCCTTATAGGAATCCACACTGCGCTCTCAGAAACCTTTTTCGAGAAAAATAAATATGCCGACAAAGTCATCGAGCGCCTCCTCAAAGCCAATAAAAAGTGGGGCAGCCAAGACAGAGCCGTCGTCTCCGAGATTTTTTATAACATCATCCGCTGGAAAAAGCGCCTCGAGTACTATATGGGCGAGGGGGTAAAGCCCTCAAACCTCTACAAACTCATCTTAGCCTACCTCCTTTGGTCAAAAACCCACTACAAGAAGTTTGATGAGTTTTCTGGCATTAAAATCTCCGATATCCTCCGAAAATTGGAGAAAAACACCGTCCCAACTAAGGCTATTGAGTATTCCTTGCCCGAGTGGCTCGCTGAAACCCTCCAAAATCAGCTCGGCAATAGCTGGGAACGCGAGGCAAAAGCCCTCAACGAGCAAGCTCCCACCGTCCTCCGCACCAATACCCTCAAAACCTCTCCTCAAAACCTCGTCTCCATCCTTGCAGATGAGGGCGTCAAGGCTTTTACCCTAAAAAATCACCCCGATGCCGTACAGCTCGAAGAGAAAAAAAATGTCTTCCTCACCTCAGCTTTCAAAAACGGACTGTTTGAGGTTCAAGATGCCAGTTCTCAAACCATCGCTCACCTCCTTAATCCAAAAGAAGGCGAGCGCATCATCGATGCCTGTGCTGGTGCAGGTGGGAAAACCCTCCATATCTCTGCTCTGATGAAGAATAAAGGACAAATCATCGCCCTTGATATCTTCGATTGGAAACTCGCCGAGCTCAAACGAAGAGCAAAGCGTGCAGGAGCCCATAATATAGAGACCCGCCTTATTTCGGATAATAAAGTCATCAAGCGACTTCACAACACTGCCGATAAACTCCTTATAGACGCTCCCTGCTCCGGTCTCGGCGTCCTCAAAAGAAACCCCGATACCAAATGGAAAATAGACCTTGACTTTATTAATAGAATACAAAACGAGCAAAAACAAATCCTCCACCAGTACTCAAAGATGCTCAAAGTAGGGGGGCAGATGATCTATGCCACTTGCTCCATTCTCCCCTCAGAAAACAACCAGCAAGTCGAGCTTTTCCTCCAAAACAACCCCAATTTCTCCCTCCTCTCTGACCAAACCCTCTTCCCCAGCTCAGGCTACGATGGCTTCTATATGGCACTCCTCCAGCGCAACGAATAGGCGAGTATAAAGTTTTTTTTAATATTAAAACCAATGGGTTAAAATATATTTATCACCTTTTTAATAAATAAATTTTGGAGGGAAATAAGAAAATTCTATATTTGCACCGCTAAAAGCGATGGTTTCTTAGCTCAGTTGGTAGAGCAACGGACTGAAAATCCGTGTGTCCCTGGTTCGATTCCTGGAGAAACCACTGAAAAATAGCCCCAACTTCTCGAAACATCCGTTTTGGGAAGTTTTTCTTTTATATATAGACAACCTTATAATGCTTAAAATCTTAAAAAAAATGCTATACATCATCTCCGTGCTTTTATCCCTCCTTATCGTTGGGATTGTCCTCTTTCTCAACACTCCAAAATTCGGGAAACTCCCCTCTGGTGAGCGATTAAAGCGTATAGAAGCCTCACCTAACTATAAAAATGGTAAGTTCGTAAACTTGGAGCATACCCCACAGCTCACATCGGATAAATCCTTCATTCAATCCCTATACGAGTATCTTTTTAAAAAGGCTAAAAGCTCAAAACCTACCACCAAAGTACCTGCCGAAAAGACCAATCTCAGCAATATCCCCAATAATTCTATGGTCTGGTTCGGGCACTCCTCCTATTTCATTCGGTTAGATGATAAAAACCTCCTCATAGACCCTGTGTTTAATGAAGCCTCACCCCTATTCTTTATGGTAAAACCTTTTGATGCCGAATACAACTATTCCACTAATGATATTCCCAATATAGACCTTTTGATTATCACCCACGACCACTGGGATCACTTGGATTATAAAGCGATAAAGGAGCTTAAAGGCCGTATCTCCAAAATACTTTGTCCGCTCGGTGTAGGTTCCCATTTGGAGTATTGGGGTTTTAGTCCAGAGCAGATTACTGAGCTTGATTGGGATGAAGAAACCTCCCTTCTCGATATGAAAATCACTTGCTTGCCTACCAGACATTTCTCTGGTCGTGGTCTTTTACCTACCAAAACCCTCTGGGGTTCATTTATGTTGCAAGCTCAGGATAAAACCGTCTATGTAGGTGGAGATAGTGGCTACGGAAAGCATTTTTCTCGTATCGGAGCACAGTTTCCGAATATAGATTTTGCTATTTTGGAAAACGGTCAGTATGATGAAGACTGGAAGCACATCCATACGCAGCCCTATGAACTTCCAAAAGTGATGAAAGAGCTCGGTGCAAAGCTCTATTTCACTGGGCATAATTCCAAATTTGAACTCGCCAAACATTCTTGGCAGGAACCTCTTGAAACCATTAAGAAAATTCAGGAAACAGAACCGGAAATCCATCTCCTCACCCCTAAAATTGGTAGGGTAGAAGCCTTCTAATCGCTCAAAGATTTTGATATTTGTCAAAAGATTGTCCTGCTCAGCTACTATACTTTTGCACCCGCAATTAACAACAAACAAGATGAAGAATAACAAAAGCTGGTTAGGGGCTCTCCTGATGTTTCCTTTCTTAGGATTTTCTCAGGCTGTCCCTCCCACTTTGCAGGAGCTTGTAGATAAGGCTCTTGCTATTGATGGAACCCTTAATGAGCAGCAACTTCAAAACAAACTCACTGCTCTTAATGATGAAAAACTAAAAGACATCTTCCTCCCAAAGCTGGATATTTCTGGCAAAGCGGGCTATATGTATACTTCGGTAGGATATACCACTCCTGAAATCCATCTTCCCCCAATCCCGAAATTGTTCCCAGGGAAAACCATTCCCGACTATTCTAATAATCTCAATATTTCGGGTATTTCCTCGCTGGCAAAGGCAGAAGCCTCTATGGTGCTCTATTCTGGTGGTAAAGTCAAGTATTTGAAACAAGCAAATGCTGAAAAAGCTCTCTCCGAAGAGCAGATGATGGAGAAGACAAAAGATGATATCGTTACCACTATTTCAAAGGCTTACGACCAGCTTGCCCTTTTAGAGGAAGCCAGAAAAGTCTTGGAGGAAAGTAAAAAACGATTGGATATCAACCGAAAAACTGCCGATAAAGCCCTTGGATATGGACTGATTACACCTTATGACCATAAGAAAATCGAGCTTGCACAGGCGGTATTAGATTCCAAAATCGTAGAATATGAAGGGAAGAAAGCCCTCGTCATTACTCAGCTTCAAATTCTTACAGGTATAGAAAAGGAAAGGCTTATGGAGCTCTCTCCAGAGCTTCAGCCTGTGCTTTATACTTTGGAAAGTCAGGATATTAGCAATAGAGCCGAGCTGAAAGCATTGGAGCACGGCATCAAAGCCTCAGAATATAAAATCCAAGCTGAAAGAAGGTGGTGGGTTCCCAAAGTGCAGGCGCTGGCATCATTGTCCTACGCGGGACTTTATAGCAACCATATCTCCACCTCCAAAGAAACCCTCTACGGCTTAGGAAAGAAGCTGGATTTAAACCCTTCAAACCTGAATATTTTCCCCATCTTCCAAGCGGGAATAGGTTTTAAATGGGAGATTTTTGATGGAAACGAAGGTAAAACCGCTATAAAAGAAGCGAACATTAATAAAGAAATCCTAATCAATAAAAAAGCAGATGCCGAGCGAAAACTCAAACTCAATCTTGCGAATAATCAAACCAATTATGAGATTTCAAATGCGCAAATCAATCTGAAAGATAAAGCCAGAAGCATTGCACGAACGGCTCTTGAGAATGTAGAGAAAGAATTCCGCTATGGAACCAAAAAATCCTCCGATTTGATAGATGCAGAAACCGATTTCCAAAATGCAGAATTAGAATACAAAACCGCTATCTTCAACCAGAGGAGAAATGCCGTAGAGCTTATGAAATCTACCCAGAGTTTAGACTTAAATAAATTATAAAACCTCAGTATTATCATTCATTCATCATAAAATTAACAACAAACAAAATGAAAAATATCAGTAAAATGCTCATCCTTTTCGCTCTTTTGTCTTTGGTTTCCTGTGGAAAGAACCTGCAGAACAATGAAAAAGGCTTTGATGGGAAAACCAAAAAAGAAGTCATTTCCTTTGCACCGAAAGTTACGGGCAGGATACTTGAAATCTATGTAGAAGAAGGGCAAACCGTAAAAGCTGGCGATACCCTTGCGAAGATTGACATCCCTGAAGTGTCTGCAAAGATGGCTCAGGCAAAGGGAGTTTCAGAAGCTGCCCTTGCCCAAGTGAAAATGGCAAAGAATGGAGCTACAAAAGACCAACTTACCCAGCTCAGAGCCAAGCAAAAGGGTTTGCAAGAGCAGTATGATTATGCCAGAAAATCCTACCAGCGAGCACAGAATATGTTTAATGACAGCCTGATGTCTCCACAGAGCTATGATGAGATTTTTGCTAAATATCAAGGGGCAAAAGCACAGCTCGATGCGGTAAATGCCGAGCTCCACGATGTGGAAACAGGCACAAGATTCGAGAAAGTGGAAATGGCACAAGGACAAGCCGAGCAGGCACTTGGCGTGCTTCAGGAGGCGCGAACTGCCTACTCCGAGCGGTATGTCATTGCGACCAGCGATATGGAAATTGAGACCATCTCCCTTCACAAAGGCGAGCTGGCTACGGCGGGCTATCCACTCTTCAATGGCTATGTGCCCAAATCCACCTATTTCCGCTTTACCATCCCCGAAAGCAAAATGGAGAAATACAGGAACGGACAAACCGTTCAGATAAAATCAACCTACGGAAACCACCGTATCTCGGGTAAGATTGTGGCGGTTAAGCAGCTCACAAAATACGCAGATATTACCTCTGCCTTCCCAGATTTTGAGCCTCAAGATGCGGTCTATGAGCTGAAAGTGATCCCAACAGATAAGGCAAAGGCAAATACCTTATTGGTCAATTCAAGTGTGATTTTAGAATAGAGATAAGATGGGAATTTTAGCATTAATCAAAAGAGAGTTCAGGCTCTTCCTTACCAATAAAACCCTGCTTTCGGTCTTTTTCCTCGCTCCGATTGCTTATGCGCTCCTCATCGGCTTTACCTATAAGGAGGGTAAAGTAACCGAAATCCCCGTTTTGCTCGTGAATGCTGATAAAACGCCTACTGCACAGCAGGTCGTAGATATGTTGGAGGACAATTCCTCCCTAAGGCTCATCCATTACAGCCAAATACCGAAGGAGGTCTCCGCTGAGGTCATTCGCCAGAATGCCGCCGCAGTAGTCATCATCCCCGAGCGTTTTGAGGCGATGATGCTCCAAAAGAAATACCCAGAAATCAATGTATATATCAACACTTCCAATGTGCTCACGGGTAATTTTGCCTCTAAGGCAATCCAAATTACACTCGGTACATTTTCCGCAGGGGCAGAGATAAAAGCACTGCAGCGCAGGGGGATGTCTTCCGAGCAGGCAAAATCTCAGATGGAGCCCTTCAAGACGAACTACATCACCCTCTATAACACCACGAGCAACTACCTCGTATTTATGTGGCCACCGCTAATGGCGGTCGTCTTGCAACAAGTGATTCTTTTGGCTATGGCGGTCTCATTTTCAGAGGATTTCAAGCGTACGAGCTTCATCACGGACTTTAATGGAAAGCAGCGATATACCGCACTTATTATGGCGATCAAAAGCCTGCCAGTATGGATTTTCTCCATCTTTAATCTCTTGGTATTCTATGTGTTCAGCTTATTCTTTAAGCTGCCTACTCCCGAAGATCCGTTGCATTTCTTTGGGGTAACCGCAGTTTTCGTTTTAGCAGCGTGCAACCTTGGGGTCTTCGTCAGTATCCTCGTACCTGACCCGCTAAAGGCTACTCAGGTACTGATGGTGATCGCTTCGCCTGCTTTTATCGTCAGCGGATTTACTTGGCCTGTCTATTCTATGCCCACTGCGCTGAGGTATTTAACGAATATTATCCCGCTCACGCCCTACTTAGAGGCGCTGAAAATATTGCTGATACAGAAGGGCGAGAGCAGCCTTACCAATGGCTTCTATCTACAGCTCCTTGCGCAGTCGTTCATCTACTTTTTGTTGGGGTGGATTGCACTGAAAGTTAAGGTTAAAAGCCTCTTTAAGGCGGATAAAACCCACCTTGAAACATCATAGAATGATATTTTTCATCATATTGTTTGTGTTAATGAAGTCTCCCCGCACCTTGCCGGGAGGCTTCTGTTTCTAATAGGGGACAGAAACCCTTTTAATATTATTTAATGCTCAGATAAGTAGAAAAAGGTAGTGTAGAAATCGTCCATACAAAAGAAAAATATCTATTTTTGTGGAAATAATCACCAATGACGCTCCAAGAGAAATTAACTTCCATAATGTCTAACGACACTGATATAAAGGCATTTCTGGACGACTATACCCAAGAAAAATCGATTAAAAAAGGCGAGGTGCTCTCCGCTGCAGGGAGCCATCAGCAGAATGTCTATTTTGTAGAGGAAGGGCTGCTCCGCACCTTTTATTACGAGCAGGGGAAGGATATTACCGCAGGATTCTATGTGGAGGGCAGCGTGCTTAGTCCGATTATTAACTTCGCTGAGCGCGAGGCATCCATCTACGATATTGAGGCACTGGAAAACACCCGCGTGAGGTACTGCAACTATACCCAGCTTGATGAGCGCTGCAAGGTGTCTCTTACGGTGGCGAACTTCACGAGATACATCCTACAAGACATTATTTTAGAGAAAAATAAAAGGCTGGCGTACTTCCAGTATATGACTGCCAGAGATAAATACAATGCCCTCTTGGCAGAAAACCCCAGCATACTCCTCCGAGCTCCGTTGGGCGATATCGCGTCTTTCCTCGGCATTACGCAGGAAACCCTGAGCAGAATCAGAAATCAGAAATAGGCAAATGATTAAAAATATCCCCATCGAGCGCATCCTCTTCCTTGATATAGAAACCGTACCGCAGTGCGAAAACTGGGAAGACCTCCCCGAAACTACCCAAAAACTCTGGGCAAAAAAGACCCTCTCCCAAAGGCGAGAAGAAATCTCGGCGGGGGACTATTACCCTGAAAGAGCGGGCGTAATGGCAGAATTTGGCAAGATTGTCTGTATTTCCGTAGGGATGGTGGATAGAAACGAGAGGCTCAAAATCAGAAGTTTCTCCAGCAATGATGAAAAAAATCTGCTGGATGAGTTTGGTCAAATCTTCAATAGCCCAAGGCTGATGAATGTAATCCTCTGCGCACACAACGGTAAGGAGTTTGACTTCCCGTGGGTAGCCCGCCGCTTCCTCATCAATGGGATGGAACCGCCCGTACCCTTCCAAATGTTCGGGAAGAAACCTTGGGAAATCCCACACCTTGATACAATGGAGCTATGGAAATTTGGCGATTATAAGAGCTTCATCTCTCTGGAGCTGATGGCGCATATCTTCAATGTGCCCACTCCAAAGGACGATATAGACGGCTCTATGGTAGCAGAAATCTATTACAAAGAGCGAGATTTGCCAAGGATAGTAGCCTATTGTGAAAAAGATGTATTAACTTTGGCGAATATTTTCCGACGGCTTCGGCAGGAAGACCTACTGAAACGCAGCGGAGACTAAAATAATTTTTAGAAAATGAAATATACAGACGAACAAATCGCCGAGCTCGGCGAGAATATTATCAGGACACTTAAAACCGTTTATGACCCAGAAATCCCAGTAGACATCTATGAATTGGGATTAATTTATGATGTACAAATCTCCGAAGAAGGCGATGTAAAAGTCGTAATGACCCTTACCACGCCCAACTGTCCTGTGGCAGAATCCCTGCCCGCAGAGGTAAAAGAAAAAGTAGGCGAAGTAGAGGGTGTGAATGATGTAGCGCTCGACCTTACCTTCGAGCCCGCTTGGAATAAAGAAATGATGAGCGAGGAAGCGAAATTTGAACTGGGAATGCTCTAACGAATGAAAAGATATTCCACCAAAAGAAGTGTGCAGATTCTGGCACATATCCTTAAAGAATATGGAATTTCAGACGCTGTAATCTCACCAGGCTCGCGCAATGCTCCGATAGCAATACACTTCGCCGAGACCGATTTCTTTAATTGTTTCAGCATTGTAGATGAGAGGTCTGCCGCTTTCGTAGCCCTCGGAATGGCAAAAAGCACCCGAATGCCCGTAGCGGTTACCTGTACCAGTGGCTCGGCGGCGGCTAATTATTACCCCGCCGTTACAGAGGCTTTCTACCAAAACATCCCGCTCATTTTAATAACCGCTGATAGACCAAATGATTTTGTGGATATATTCGATGGGCAAACCATACGGCAGCAAAATCTCTATCAGCAGCATTCTTTTGGAGATTTTCAGCTTTTGGATGATGATGAAGATAATGCCGATGAATATAACTTCAACGCGATAAAAACCGCAGTGGAACTCTGCTTCGAGAAGCAAGGTCCAGTGCATATTAATATTCCATTAAAGGAACCTTTGTATTTGTTCTCAGAAGAAATTCCTTATTTCCCCTCAGTAGAAAATACAATCCCCAAGAGGAAATATGACCTCCCTGCGAGCCTCGTAGCCGAGTGGAACCTCGCAAAGCGAATCCTGATACTCGTAGGTACACGCCCCTATACTGAGGAGCTGGAAGCTCAGCTCGCACAGCTGGTGAAAAATCATTCGGCGGTGGTCCTCACCGAAGCGAATTCTAACCTTCATCATCCCAAGTTTTTTAGTCATACAGACCGATATATCTTCGGTTTTAATGAGGAAGATTATAAGCACTTCGCACCCGATTTGCTCATTACCGTAGGTCAGAATATCGTCTCAAAAAAGGTAAAACAGTTTCTGAGAAAGGCACAACCAGAGAAACATTGGCATATAGATGAGCATTGGCACCCTGATACTTACTTCTGCCTCACCGAGAAAGTGAAAGCAAAGCCAGAGGTATTCTTTTCAAATCTCTTGCAGAGAATCAGCCTTGAACCGAGCGCTTACTACAATCTCTGGGAATCTCTTAAAGAAAAGAAAGATGCCAAACATTTAGAATATACGGAGAAAATAGGCTTTTCGGACTATTATTTATTCAGCATCTTACCGCTAAAAGTCCCAGAGAATTATCATATTCATTTCTCAAACTCCTCGGCGATTCGCTATGCCCAGCTGTTTGATTTCCAAAACTACCGCATCAGTTGCAACAGAGGCGTGAGCGGTATAGAAGGCTGCACCTCTACGGCTATGGGATATGCTATGAAGAACCCAGAACCTACACTGCTCGTTACAGGAGATTTGGGCTTTTTCTATGACATTAATGCACTGTGGAACCAGTATATCCCACCCTTTACGAGGATTATTTTATTTAATAATTCTGAGGGGAATATCTTTAAGATTATCCCTGGTCCTACGCAGGCAAATGAAAATGTATTGGAAGAATTTATCACAACGAAGCATAATAAAACCGCTGAACATCTGGCAAAACACTTTGGTTTCAGCTATGCAAAAGCAGAAGATGAAGTAACACTTGAGCGCATTCTCGATAATTTCTTCAAGCCAGATGCCCAACCAAAAATATTAGAGGTAATGACGGGCGAACAAAACAATGCCGATATTCTGAAGCAATACTTTGAATATCTTAATTCATAGGATATATATCATATAATAAAGGACAGGCTCAAGTATATTTTTTTATACTTTTGCCGAGCATAAAAATATAAGTTTAAATTTATAAAAGATATGAAGATTATAGTGCCAATGGCAGGGCGAGGCTCCCGACTAAGACCCCATACTTTAACCGTTCCTAAGCCCCTAATCCCTATTGCAGGCAAGCCTATCGTACAAAGGTTGGTAGAAGATATTGCCAAAGTAGCGGGCGAACCCATAGAAGAAATCGCATTTATTATCGGAGATTTTGGTCAGGAAGTGGTGGATTCTCTTATCCATATTGCGGAAAGTCTCGGTGCAAAAGGCTCTGTCTATACTCAGGATGAGCCACTTGGAACGGCTCACGCGATTAAATGTGCAGAGAAATCTATGCAGGGAGATGTTATCGTAGCTTTTGCAGATACGCTTTTCCGTGCAGATTTTGTATTAGATAAAAATTCAGACGGCGTTATCTGGGTAAAAAAAGTAGAAGACCCATCTGCTTTTGGCGTAGTTAAATTAGATGATTATGGCTTTATCACCGACTTTATAGAAAAGCCTCAAGTGTTTGTTTCAGATTTGGCAATCATTGGGATTTATTATTTTAAATCCGCAGAGAACCTGATGAAAGAGATAAACTACCTTATAGATAACGATATAAAAGCAGGAGGAGAGTACCAGCTTACCGCAGCCCTTGAAAACCTTAGACAGAAAGGAGCTAAATTTTCCCTCGGAAAGGTAGATGACTGGATGGATTGCGGTAATAAAAACGCAACAGTGGAAACCAATGGGAAAATCCTTGAATATGAAAAGAACAATATGGCAAAGCACCCCGCTTCTGCGAAGATTGAGAACAGCCTTATCATTCCACCGTGCTTTATTGGCGAGAATGTAGAGATTATTAACTCTAAGATTGGTCCTTATGTCTCTCTTGGAAAGGGTACAAAGGTGATTAATTCCAATATCGAAACCTCGCTTATTCAGGAGAAGACGATAATCAATCACGGAAACCTCAGCAATTCTATGATTGGGAATAATGCCCAGTATTACGGCGTAGCAAGGGAGATTTCTTTGGGAGATTTCTCGGTTCTTGATTTCCTTTCTCAATAAAATTCAGAAAATACCGTTCAACAAAATGTTTGAGAGTTTAAATTGGTTTGAACTCTCAACTTGTTTTAAGTTTAGCAAATGAAAAAACATATCTTTTTATCCCTACTTTCAATATTCCTTATTTCGTGTAAGACAAGACAGGCTACGACTAAGGAAGCCCAGCCGAAGGTGAGCACAACTTCCTTTTTTAAGGAAATGAAGAAAGAACAAACCTTTGAGCAGCTTAAAATAAACAGCCAGATTAGTGTAGATATGGGCAGGTTTATCCCAATGATAGATGCAACCATTTATATTGAAAAAGATAAAAAGGTTTGGCTCAATGCTGCGGCAATATTCATTAATGTAGCTCGAGGAGTGGCTACAGAGGACGGGATAAAGGGCTATGAGAAGTGGAATAAAACCTATATAGAATCGGATTTTAGCTATCTGAATAACTTGCTCAATGTAGATTTTATCAATTATAAGGCTTTTCAGAGTTTACTGATTGGGCGTACCTTTGTTCCCATCAATGAAGCCGATTTTATTCTGGATGAAACTCCTTCTGGCTTTAGTTTGAAGACGAAAAAGCTTCAAAAAATTAAGGATTCTGATTATCAGATGAGCTTAGAATATAGCCCAGCACTGGATTTAAAGAAAATTGATCTGAGAGAAGTTTCTGGCAAGGGCAATCAGCTCGAAGTTTATTATGAAAATTGGGCAGATTACGGCTCATTACGCCTCCCAAAGACTGTTAAAATAATTATAAAAGGAGAAAAAAATGGTCAGATTCGTATAGAAAATACGAAATTTGACTTCAACAAGATGGAAACACCCTATTCTGTGCCTTCTAACTACACTAAAATCGAGATTAAATGATAAAAAGAATAAGTCTCCTCATCATTGCATTATTCTCCCTTTCAGCTTTTAGTCAAACTCAGAAAAGAAAGGAAGAACTTCAAAGACAAAATGCAGAGCTCAAAAAGCAAATTGCTGAAATCAATAAAAACTTAGCTGAAACTAAGAAAGAAGCGAAACTTTCGCTCACTTACCTCAATGAAGTCAATAAAAAAATTGTACTTCGGGAGAAGGTTGTGAACAATACCCAGAAAGAAAAGAAAATTTTGGAAGAGGATATCTACCTGAAACAATTAGAAATCAATCGCCAGAAAAAAGAGCTTGAGGTCATCCGAAAAAACTATGCAGATGTATTGGTAAAGGCATATAAGAACAAGGGCGTTCAGAATAAGGTAACCTTTATTCTCTCTGCGAAAAACCTCGGACAGGCATTGCGCCGCGTACAATATTTAAAGAGCTATTCAAATTATCAGGAGAACAAAGCTGCGGAGATTATGGGTGTAGCAGAGCAGCTAAGACAAACGATAGAAGCCCGTCAGAAAATCGTAAAAGATAAAGAGCAGCTCCTCACCAATCAAAAGAAAGAACTCCTAACGATAGAGGTAGAGCGAAAGCAGCGGGAGGATCTCCTTGCAGAGTTTAAGAAGAATGAAGTAAAGCTCACTGCTGAGATTCATCAGAAGCAGAGGGAATCAAAAGCGCTTGAGGCAAAGATAAGAGCGATTATTGCTGAAGAAATACGAATCGCAAAGGCTAAGGAAGAAGCGGAGCGCAAGGAGAGAGAAGAGAAAATTCGCCTTGCGAAGATTGCAGCCGAAAAAGAGAAAGCAAGAATAGAGGCAGAGAACAGAAGAAAGCTGGAAGAGGCAGCACGAGAGAAAGCAAAAGCCGAAGCTGAAGCCAAAAGGCTTGCGGAGCTTGAAAGAAAAAAACTGGAAGATGCAAAGAAGAAAGCCGAGGAAGCTGCAAAAGCAGATGCCAGCGCACGAGCAGAGGAGCGCCGTATAGCCGCTGAAAAGGAAGCAAAAGAAGCAGAAGATAGGAGAAAAGCAGCAGAAGAGAAAGCCTTGCTCGCAAGGAAAAATGAAGCTGAACTTGCTAAGAAAAACGAAGAAGCCAAAAAAGCTGCCGAAGCCAAGACAATGACCAGCTTTGGTGTGGGTGCCGTAGCGGGGAGCAACTTTGCCGAGAACCGTGGGCGTATTGGTTTCCCAGTGGATAGGGGGACGATTACCCATTACTTCGGGAAGCGTCCTCATCCTGTTTTTAAGAATATTATAGAGGAGAATATCGGGATTAAAATCTCCGTACCTCCAGGCACTTCTGCCAAATGTGTTTTCCCAGGAGAGGTGAGCAAAGTCTTCGTAGAAGGAGGTACGAAAAATGTAATGGTAAGGCACGGAAACTACTTTACCATTTATTCAAATCTGAGTTCTACTCGGGTTTCTGCAGGGCAAAAGGTTTCCGCCGGGACAGTTATTGGAACCATAGCTGAGGATTACGATGGCTCTCATACCTTAGATTTCCAGATATGGGATGGTAAAAATCCTCTTGACCCATTGGGATGGGTAGCCCGATAGTAAAAGCTGATGATATATATACCTTATACTGTCCGAGCTGAAAGGCTCGGACATATTTTTACAGGTTAGATAAAAGATAAATTAAATAAAAAGAAAGGGATAATACTATTTCCAGTCATTACGAGAGGAATAAAAAGCCCCGCAACTGTTACCAGCTGCAAGGCTCAAATTTAACACAAATGATAAAAAAGCTATTCTACTTTGGGAAGGTAACCCCTGAATACTTATTAGGATTTACTTGTGGGAGGGTAGAGTTGTACTTTGCATTAATCGCTTTTATAAATTCATTGCCGATAATGGCATAGCCCCTGCCTGTGAGGTGAACACCATCTAATGAAAACGCTCCACCAGTAATGAATTTCGCAGAGTAATTTACTCCATCCCATTTAATGCCCGAATTTTTTCCAAGCTCCACCATTTTAGCATTAGCATCTACGAAAGCGAGGTTATATTCATCAGCGAGGGACTTTATTGCGGCATTATAAGCTGTAGTTGCGGTCTTTATTTCCTCAATTTCAGCCTTTGTAAGCACATATTTGTCATCCAAAGGATAGGTTATTCCGTGTTTGTTCAGCATATTTGCATAAGTTGCGGGTATTGTGCTTGGGAGCGTTACTGGTGTGCCTATTTCTGCCTTTGTAGTGAGGAGAATTAAGTCCTCACTGGTCGCGTGCCTTGCCTGTCCGAAAGTATCCCCAAGGAAATTAGCGAGTTCAGCTGGGATTCCACTCTGTTTGAGCATAAAACTTATCGGCTTTGAAAGGTCTTTGAGAGATTCATCCTTAATCAATACAGGATTTTGCCCTTCTTTCAAGGTTTGAAGCCTGCCATCAGCTTTTAATACCTTTAATATAGGGGTCAATCTTCCAAGTCCTCCGTTAATTACCGCTGCATTTTCTTTAGTTAATGGTACTGGGTTATACGGTATCGTTGTAAAGAAAGGTATGTCCGTTACCGAAGGGATATTGGCCACCACTCCCTTGCTTGCGCCCGCTGCTCTCATTCCCTCTACTATTGCTTTTATGCTTCCTGCGAGTACTTTTGGGTCTGTGATGTCATTACTGCCGTAGGTGGCCGCATTATAATTGCCGGTTTGGTTGGTTCCTACGCCTCCACTCGTCGCATAGCTGAGGACATCGTTATTTCCAATCCAAAGCGAGAAAAATGTAGGCTTTTGTGCCACAGCATCTTTTAAAACGCTGGTAGATGCAGAAGAGGCAAAGCGAACAAAATAAGGATTTGCCTTGCCAGAAGCTACATTAGCCAAATTTCCGTAGCCCTCTGCTACTAAGTGGAAGGATTTTGCTCCTGGTACCCCCATATTTCCAAAGCCACCAGAGAGTGGAGCTGTAAGTGAGGTCGTAGGAACCGCATCTACTTTGCTAATGACAGGCGAGCCCTTGATAAACGACTGAATATAGAGTTTCGTAGGCTGGATAACATCCGCTCCAACTACAATTCCCCCGTTATTATCCGCCATTAAAGGGAGTTTAAACTCTCCTCCTCCTGCAAGTTTCATCTGTTGGGCGATGATGTTCGGGTAAGACTCGTTCTGTGCGTCTATATAGAGCGCACCGTCTCTATAACCAGAGGTTAGCGAGTTTCCGAGCGCGATATATCTGCTAAAATCTGCATCGCCGTTAGTTACTTTTATATCTGCTACATCTTGGTCAAAGTCTGTACTGTTACAGCTTTGTACAGACAGGAATACAGCTGCTATTGCCGTACTGATAATTATCTTTTTCATATCATTTTTCTTATTTGAGGTTATATCTGATGCCCAAGCCGAAGTAGTAAGCCTTCGATTTCGCTTGTCCAGAGAAGTTGTATTGTTCGTTATTAAATTTTCTGCTTTGTTGGAAGGCTCTTGCCGCTGCCAAATCGATTCCGAAGGATTTAAAGTTAAAACCTACCCCAGCGGTGAGAACATTCATATTAAATGAAGGCGTTTCGGGGATAAAATCTTTGTCCGCGTACGGAGATTCGTCCCAATACCAGCCCAATCTACCCGTGATGAGCTCATTAAATTTGTATTCCGTCCCGAGTCTAACGGTTCTCGTGCTCTTAAAGTTCTTGTCAGATACCAAAACGGTAGGGTCGCTCGGGTGGTTCCCGATTTTAGCGTTTTCAAAATCGAGGGTAAGCTTATCATAGCCGTCCCAGCCCGTATAATTGAAGTCCGCAGCCACTTTCCACTTAGGCGTTATTCTATACGAAGCGGCAAGTGTGTATTCATCCACTAATGGGAGCGTCGCTTTAAAGGAATCTTGCCCATTTGCATCGAGCCCGAGAACCGAGTAGAGGCTTGGCGCCACATTAAAGCTCACTTTTCCGTTCTCCGCCTTCATATCCACAGGACTTCTGTATGCAATACTGACATTCAGATTGTCATCAGGCTGAAAATAGAAACCCAGACCGAAGCCACTTCCACTGGCTTTCTCATCTTTTATGTTTAGACTTCCTCCGAGTAGGGTAACCGCCTTATCCCAATCTACCGAACCTTTTGCGTAGATGTAGCTACCGCCCAGCGATACCCAAGGCGCCAGTTTTACGGATACCATCGGCTGAAAAAAGAAACTTTTCAGCTGCATTTTCTGTACGATATCCTTACCACTCCATTCTTCCCCCCAATCTACCGTACTTCCGAACGGCGTAGCGAAGCTGAAGCCCACAGAGACCTCATCCACCACTTTATAAGCGACCGCAGCGTAGAGCGGCGTGCCCAGAGGGTTATTTGTCTTGTGATTCTCCAGTGTGTGCGGGTTTTGGTACTCAATAGTAGAGGTTACCCCGAAGCCTCCCGCTACTACACTCAGTTTTGAGGGGATAAATGACATCCCCGCAGGGTTAAAGAATGCAATACTGGCGTCTTCTGCGTGTGCTGAAGTGTGTGCCATCGCTAGCTGCCTTACGCCTTGCAGAGAAACCTTAAATCCTCCTGCAAAGACCACCGTACCAGCCAGTAATGATGCGCTAATAACGAGTTTTTTCATAACTAATTTTAAAAATAATCGCCCAAAGATATAATAATCATTATTCAAAACATAAGATTTATTAAACAAAATCTATAAAATATTATATCGTTTAATTCATTTAATAATGATAATTGCTTGTAAATAATATATATAATATAGAATTAAATATTTTTGTTTAATATTAAACAATATCTAATTTTCTGTTGATAAAGATTGTCTATCTCTTGTTTATTCTTTCTTCAAAGGAAGAAACTGTATTTAAATATTGAGATTTTATCATTTGAACATTGATAGCTATATTTCTATTTTACCATTTAAATGTCTCTTCTCTAAAATCTTAATTTAAATTAAGATTTTTATTCAGATTAATGATTTACCTTTGTCCTCTTATTAATAAATAGAAAATTAAAGAACCAATGAAAAGCGTACTCATCGTAAGTGGGCACCCTAATTTAGCCCAATCTAACGCCAATAAAGCGATAATAGACGAACTGAAACACCTCCTTCCCAATGCGGAAGTGAGTGATCTCGGGGCGCTCTACCCAGATTTCAAAATCGCCGTAGAAGCAGAGCAGAAGAAACTCCTAAACGCCGATGTAATCGTGTGGCAAGCGCCAGTTTACTGGTATTCAGTGCCTGCAATCCTCAAAAAATGGATAGATGATGTCTTCACCTACGGCTTTGCCTACGGAAGCACAGGCGATAAGCTCAAAGGCAAGAAGCTCATCCTCTCCTTTACTGCTGGCGCTGGCGTAGAGGACTATACCCCTGAGAACGAAGGAGAAAAACCCTTTGAAAACCTCCTGCCACCCCACAAAGAAACCGCAGCGCTCTGCCAGCTCAGCCTCCTCGACCCTGTAATTTCTTTCGGGATGATGTATCTCCCTGGTCTATCGCCAGAATCCGCCCTTACAGCGCTTCAATCTAAGGCTAAAGACCACGCACGGCAAGTATTTGACCAGATTTCTAACCTCTAAAACCACCTTATCCGTATGAAAAAAGCAATCATCATCAGCCTCTCCGCATTCTTTATCCTCTCTTGCGAGAAGCCCAACAATGCTGACCAGAAAACGGGCATAAATCACGAGAAAGCAGAGGATAATTCCCAAAGCGAGAACCTTAGCGCAGCTAAAACACCCATCAACATCATCGGTAAGAAGGCTACGATCACCTACCCCGATTTTGTTGCTGAGGTAGAATACATTAGCCCCACGAAAGTCCGCTGGAAGACTACCGATATAGATGGAAATACCTTAGAGGAAACCTCCACTGCTGGGATAAAACAAATCAGCGACACCCAATTTTTGGTTCATTGGGTGGAGGACGACGGTACTGCTGTAAGCCAGCTCATCGACACTGAAAAAGGAAGCGCCAGCGTCTTACTAAGTATTTATAATGAGGGAGAGGAGGCTTATAATGAAGGAAACGAAAGAGAAGTCCGCTCCCTCGAGGGGAAATTCAGTCTAAAACCTTAAATTTGAATCTATAACTCTAAATAATAGATTTTTAAAATAAAATTCTTCCCTCCAAATCGGAGGGATTTTATTTATACAATGGAGCGACTGTTTGTCTATTAATCTTTAATCCTTACTGAACAATAAAAAAGTGGTACATTTGCAGGTTCTTATTAGAATCTAAGCCATTAGCAAGATGAAGAAAAACAAGATTTTAGAAAATATAAAACTCTTTGCCGCAGGTGCGAAAGGAGTGGCAATAGGACGGACGGAGGAAGGGAAAACGGTACTCGTAACGGGCGCTGTACCTGGTGATAGCGTAAATGTGAGGGTGAGGAAGTCCAAATCCAAGTACATAGAAGGCGAAGTAGCGGAGATTTTGGAGTATTCGGCGGACAGAGTAGAGCCAAAATGTGAGCATTTCGGTGTTTGCGGGGGCTGTAAGTGGCAAAACCTGAGCTATGAGAAGCAACTCTACTTCAAACAGGACGAGGTGCTGAATAATATTAGGAGAATCGGTGGTGTGGATGATTTTGAGCTGGTGCCTATCCTCGGCTCAGAGGAGCAATACTACTACCGAAACAAAATGGAGTTCTCGTTCTCAAACGCCCGCTGGCTTACCCCACAAGAGGTGAGCTCGCAGCAAGATATTAACGATAAAAATGCGCTCGGATTTCATATACCTGGGATGTGGAGCAAGGTTTTAGACCTGAAAAACTGCTACTTGCAGGAAGACCCTTCTAATGAACTGAGAATAGCGGTGCGCTCCTTCGCAGAAAAACACGGAATGGCGTTCTACGATCTGAAAAACCAAGATGGATTCCTCCGAACGCTGATGATGAGGCAAAATTCTAAGGGCGAATGGATGGTAGTCTTCCAACTCTTCCGCGAGGAGGAGGAAAATAGGAAGAAACTCTTTGACTTTATCCTCTCAAAATTCCCCCAGATTAAGACATTGGTGTATGCCATCAACCCAAAAGGCAATGATTCTGTGTATGATTTGGAGATTAAAACCTATTATGGCGATGGATTTCTGATGGAAGAGATGGATGGGCTTAAGTTTAAGGTTGGTGCGAAGTCCTTCTTCCAAACCAACTATAAACAAGCGCTCGAACTTTACAGAAAGACGCTCGAATTTGCCGATTTAAAGGGCAATGAAGTGGTTTATGACCTCTATACTGGCACAGGAACGATCGCTCAATATGTAGCTCAGAACGCAAAGCAGGTTATCGGGATAGAATCCGTACAAGAAGCGATAGATGCCGCTACGGAGCACGCAAAACTCAACGGACTTGCGAACTGTACCTTCTACTGTGGGGATATGAAGGAGGTTTTTACAGAGGAATTTCTCGCTCGCCACCCCAAAGCCGATGTACTCATCACCGACCCTCCGAGAGATGGGATGCACCCAAAAGTTGTAGAGCAAATCCTTAAACTTTCACCTGAAAAAATCGTCTATGTGAGCTGCAACTCGGCTACACAAGCGAGAGACATCGCCCTGATGAAAGACGACTATAAACTGGTGAAGATACTCCCCGTAGATATGTTCCCACAAACCCATCATATAGAGAATATAGCCCTCTTAATAAAGAAATAAATGAAGTATTATATCATTGCAGGCGAGGCATCTGGGGATTTGCACGGTAGTAACCTGATGAAAGCCATACTAAAACAAGACCCCAACGCTGAATTTAGGTTTTGGGGAGGAGATTTAATGGAAAGCGTGGGCGGAACACTCGTAAAACATTATAGAGATCTGGCTTTTATGGGCTTTTTAGAGGTGGCAAAAAACATCAGAACAATACTTAAAAACATAAAATTCTGCAAAGAAGACCTAAAAAACTACCTCCCTGATACATTGGTGCTGATAGACTATCCTGGCTTCAACCTGAGGATTGCAAAGTTCGCTAAAAGCCTCGGAATACGGGTGGTTTATTATATATCGCCCCAACTTTGGGCTTGGAAAGAAGGAAGAGTGAATATTATTAAGAAATATGTAGATGAAATGCTGGTAATCCTCCCTTTTGAAGAGGATTTTTACAAAAAACATCAGTATAATAAGGCTCAGTTCGTAGGGCACCCTCTCTTAGATGCTATTTCGGATTTGAAACCCATCAGTAAAGACGAGTTTAAAAAGGAGTTTAATCTTAATGATAAAGAAATTATAGCACTGCTCCCCGGCTCAAGAAAACAGGAGGTGGAGAAAATGCTCTCCATAATGCTTTCTGTAAGGGAGAGATTTGAGGATTATCAATTTGTTATAGCAGGAGCACCAAGCCTACCGAGAGAATTCTATCAAAAATATGTAGATGATGATGTACACTTTGTCTCTAACCGTACTTATGACCTGCTTAGATGCTCTTCGGCAGCATTGGTTACCTCTGGTACGGCGACTTTGGAGACAGCTCTGCTGAATGTTCCAGAAGTAGTGTGCTACCGTGGCAGTAAAGTGTCTTACCACATAGGAAAATGGCTCATTAGAAACATAAAGTACATCTCTTTGGTTAATTTAATTATGAATAAAGAAGTGGTAAAAGAATTAATTCAGGATGAGCTGACCACAGATAATTTAGTAGGAGAACTTCACAAAGTTTTATATGAGAATAGAGAGAGAATACTCTTGGATTATAAAGAATTACAGAATAAATTAGGAGGAAAAGGAGCGAGTGATAAAGCAGCAATGGTTATCATTAAAGCATTATTGTAAGCGAAAAAATGAATTTATTTTTTGGAGGTTAAATATATTGTATTTAGATTTGCAGTGTAAAATTTATTATTTCTAAATTATCAATTAAATTAAACATCTATGAAAAAGTCAATCCAACTATTAGGAGTACTTTTCCTTTCTGCTGCATTAGTCGCTTGTGGTGGAGAAAAAAAAGATTCAACTGAGGAGACAGCTCCAGCAACTGAAGAGGCGGCTCCAGCAACTGAAGATGCTTCTGCTGATGCAGCAGCTACTCCAGAAACTTCAAACACTTTACTTCTTGAAAGTACAGATGATATGAAGTTTCTTCAAACTGAGTTTAAAGTAAAAGCTGGTGAAGAAGTTACTCTAACTCTAAAACACACAGGTAAGCAACCTAAGGAAGTAATGGGGCACAACTTCGTTCTTCTAAAACCAGGTGTAGATATCCCTGCATTTGCTGAAAAAGCAATGAAAGCTAAGGATACTGATTATATCCCTGATGGAGATGCAGATATCATTGCACACACTAAAACCATTGGTGGAGGTGAAGAGGATACTGTTAAGTTTACCTTGGAACCAGGAACTTATGAGTTCCTTTGCTCTTTCCCTGGTCATTATAGTATGATGAAAGGAAAGATTGTTGCAGAATAATTTTTTTCTGAATATTAAAATAGAGTAGCTCAAATTATTTGGGCTACTTTTTTTATGTATTTTCTTGTTTATTAATTTAAAAGTCTTACTTTTGAATCATATTTGAACTTATAAATAATACCAATATGAAAAATTTAGCGTACTTATCAGTAATAGCAGGAGCAATGCTATTTGTTTCTTGCTCTAAGCAGCAGCCAGAGGAACATCATCATGAACATATGGCTACTGAGGAAATGGGTGATCAGAAAAAGCCAGATCTTACGAATGTAAAAGTGGTAAATGAAATAGATCCTATTTGCCAAATGAAAACTGCTGAACACCTTAAAGATACCCTTCATTATAAAGGTGATGTATATGGTTTTTGCTCTGCTCATTGTAAGGCAGAATTTAAGAAAGACCCTGAAAAATATGCAGTAAAATAAAAAAGATAGATATTTTTAAATTATGAACATTACTAAATTAACAGTAATTGGAACTTTGTTATTTGCACAAAGTATTTTTGCACAGTTTAAGCAAACACCGCTTCCATATGCTTATAATGCACTCGAAGGCTCTATTGATGCCGAGACGATGGAAATCCATTATACAAAGCATGCGGCAGGTTATGTAGCCAATCTTAATAAGGCAATAGCAGGTACACCTTTAGAAAAGGAATCTTTACCTCAGATTTTGTCTAAGGTTTCCACTTTGAATGTAGGGATTAGAAATAATGCTGGCGGGCATTACAACCACGAGCTTTTCTGGACAGTTCTTACTCCCGAGAAGAATACAAAGCCCTCTGCACAGCTAAGCAAAGCGATAGATAAGACTTTTGGAAGTATAGATAAGCTGAAAGAAGAGCTAAGCAAAGCAGGTGCTACGAGATTTGGTTCTGGCTGGGCATGGCTTGTGGTGACCAAAGATGGAAAACTTGTAGTAAGCTCTACTCCTAATCAGGATAATCCTCTTATGGATGTGGCGGAAGTGAAGGGTACGCCTATTCTTGGGATTGATGTATGGGAGCATGCTTACTATCTGAAATATCAAAACAAGAGGAATGATTATCTTGCTGCCATCTGGGATATCATCAATTGGAAAGAGGTGAGCAAAAGGTATGAAGTTGCTCTAAGAAGAAAGTGATTTTCATATTAGATATTTTGTTTGTAAAAGCATAAGATTCTATTGAATTTTATGCTTTTTTATATTTTATTTAAAAAAATAATTTTGCTGTTTGTGAAAATACTCTTACATTTAACGAAAAATTTTAAGATATGTCAGAAAATAAAGTTGTATTAAGCTATGATGGAAAATCGTTTGAGTATCCTATCATAGACAGTGTAATTGGTGATAGAGGTATAGATATCTCTAAACTTAGAAGTGATACGGGGCTCATTACTCTTGATTTAGGATATAAGAATACGGGAGCTACAATTAGCCAAGTTACTTATTTGGATGGGGATAATGGAGAGCTCTATTATAGGGGGTATCCTATTGAGCAAGTTGCCGAAAAGTCAAACTTTACAGAGGTAATGTATCTTTTGCTTCACGGAGAGCTTCCTACGCAGGCGGAGTTTGATAAATTCAATAAAAGTATTAAAGTATATAACTATGTGGCAGAGGAAATGAAGAAAGTGCTGGATGCTTTCCCTCGTTCTGCGCACCCTATGGGGGTACTTTCTACGCTTACATCTTCGCTTACGGCATTCAACCCAAGGGCGGTAAATGTTCAGTCTAAGGAGGATCTTGACCATGCTGCAGAGATGCTTATTGCGAAATTTGCCCACCTCGCTGCTTGGACTTATAGAAAGACCAAAGGGCTTCCGCTCAATCACGGAGATAATTCATTAGACTATGTAGAGAACTTCTACCGAATGATGTTCCGACTGCCAAATGAAGAGTTTGAGAGCGACCCAGTTATTGTAAATGCTTTGGATAAGCTGCTCATCCTCCACGCAGATCACGAGCAAAACTGCTCTACTTCTACTGTGAGAATGGTAGGTTCTGCGCATACAGGATTGTTTGCTTCTATCTCTGCAGGGGTGTCTGCGCTTTGGGGGCCTCTGCACGGAGGAGCTAATCAAGCGGTAATTGAGATGCTCGAAATGATAGAAAAAGACGGCGGAGATGTAGCGAAATTCGTAGCAAAAGCAAAAGATAAAGACGATAAATTTAGGCTGATGGGCTTTGGTCATAGGGTGTATAAGAACTTTGACCCGAGAGCAAAAATCATTAAGAAATCTGCTCACGATATATTGGATAAATTAGGCCTCCACGATAAAGCACTAGACATTGCTATGCAACTCGAAAGAGTAGCGCTGGAAGATGAGTACTTTGTAGAGAGAAAACTCTATCCGAATGTGGATTTCTACTCTGGAATTATCTACCGAGCACTGGGCATACCTACGGAAATGTTTACGGTAATGTTTGCCCTCGGAAGATTACCAGGATGGATCTCTCAATGGAAAGAAATGAGGCTGAAAGGCGACCCAATTGGAAGACCAAGACAAGTATACCAAGGTGCTCCAAAAAGAGAGTACATCCCTATTGAAGCGCGCTAATCAGTAAGAATTTTTAATAGTTTTTTTCATAAATAAGGAGCCAGTATTAAAAAATACTGGCTCTTATTTTTTATGCTATTGCCAGCCGAGGGCATTGTCCATAAGATACTTTTAATATGGATATTGAGTAGCTGTATTTGTGTATTTTTTTGAATTTCTCTACTTTTGGCACAAGTAGATTTTTTATGAAACTTAATATCAAGAACGAAACGGGGCGTTTAAGGTCGGTAGTGCTGGGTCAGCCCGCTTCTATGGGAGCCATTCCCACGCTGGAAGAGAGCTATGATGCGAAATCTTACCACACCATTCTGCATAATATCTATCCTACAGAGAAAGATATTGTGGATGAAATGAGTATTTTTGAAAATATCCTTAAAAAATATGGTGTAGAAGTTCTTAGACCCGATGTGATAGAGGATTATAACCAGGTTTTTGCACGGGATGTAGCTTTCGTGATAGAGGATAAGATGATTATTTCTAATCTGATTTCTGATAGGGCAAATGAGCAGCACGCATACTCTAAAATCTTTGAAAAGATAGATTGGAGAAGCCTTATTAACCTCCCAGAAAGAGCGCATATAGAAGGTGGAGATGTGATTGTGTGGAATGATTTTATTTTTGTAGGAACTTGCTATAGTGAAGATTACAGAAATTTTAAAACTGCACGAACCAATGAATATGCGATTGATATTCTTAAAGAGTTTTTCCCAAAGAAAAGAATAATAGATTTTGACCTAAAAAAGAATGATAAAGAGCCGTATAAGGGGATTTTGCATTTGGATTGTACCTTTAATCCTGTAGGTGAAGACAAGTGTATTGTATATCCTAATGGCTTTGTAGATAAGGATGATTTTCACTTGATATTGGATATTTTTGGTGAGGAAAATTGCTTCCAGGTTACGGATGAAGAGATGTTTGCTATGAACCCGAATATCTTCTCTATTTCACCAGAAGTTGTGGTTTCAGACTCTGCTTTTACGCGTATGAATAATCATCTTAGAGAGGTTTGGAACCTTAGCGTAGAGGAAATACCCTACAGGGAAATCTCTAAAATGGGCGGTCTCTTGAGATGCTCCACAATGCCACTGGTAAGGGAATAAAAAATGATAATTATAATAATCTCCACTCAGTAAGTGGGGATTTTTTTTATGATTTTTAGCTTAATTAATCTACTTGAACCCCATTTGCTTTAAAGAAAATGATTATATTTGCCGACTGTTAAAATTAATGTTGTATTAAAATGCAAGGAAAAGGACTTATCGTTACCATTGCCATTGTATTAGGGCTTATTTGCCTCAATGAACTGTTACCAACTTGGTATGTTGCGAGAACTGAGGAAAAAATAGCCGCTGCAAAGGGCAATGAGAAGGAAATTAAAAGAATTAAAGAGGATACCTTAGACCTTTACTACACGAAACTTTACTACTCCAAAGCGAAGGAAAAAGAGATGAAACTCGGTCTTGACCTTAAAGGTGGTATCAATGTTCTTTTGGAAATCAATCAGAGAGATTTAGTAAATGACCTTACCAATTACACCGCAAACCCAGTGGTAATAGAGGCGCTTAACAGAACAGACAAAGTCTCTAAAAGCTCTGCTAAGGCATATATAGATCTCTTTTTTGAGCAGTTTGATAAAGTAAATCAGGAAAAACAAGCGAACCTTAAACTCGCAGACCCAGAAGTATTTGGGAATATAAACCTGCCTGCTGTAAAGTACAATACCACTGATGAGCAGGTAAAGAAAATCGTAAAAACAAGAATAGATCAGTCGGTAGGTACTGCCTTTGAAGTTATCCGTACCCGTATCGAGAAGATGAATGCTTCTGTACAGCCGAATGTACAGAGAGTGCCAGGTACAGGTAGGATTTCTGTAGAAATGCCTGGGGTAAAAGATATAGATAGAGTAAAGAAAATGCTCCAATCATCTGCTAAACTCCAATTCTGGGAAGTACAGCTCGGGGAGGAAGTTGCTCCATACATACAGCAGTTACAAGCTGCCGTTTCTACAAAAGGAGATTCCATAGGTGTAGATAAAAATATCAACTTAGAAAAAGTACTCTTTTCTCAGCGATTGTATTCCAATGGAATTGCGAATGTAAAACTATCGGATACCGCGGCTGTAAATAAACTCCTTAACAGCGAAGTGGCTATTAAACTCAGACCTGCTAACCTTAGATATACACAGTTTATGTGGGGGTATAAGCCAGAGTCTGAATCGCCAGACCATCTTACACTTTATGCTATAAAAGGGAATATCAACCAAAAAGCACCAGTAGACGGTGCCGTAGAGTCTGCAAATATCTCGTATGACCAGATTGGTAGGATAGTAGTAGATATGCAGATGGATTCTAAAGGAGCAAAAGACTGGAAAACAATGACGGAGAAAAACCTCAAAAAACCAGTTGCGGTAACTTTGGATAACAGCGTATATACTGCACCTACGGTTCAGAGTGTGATCCCTAATGGTAGAACTCAAATCTCGGGTAGCTTTACTCAAGACGAAGCTCAGGATTTGGTGAATGTACTCGGTGCAGGTAAGCTCCCGGCAGGTGCTAAAGTAGTACAGGCAGATGTAGTAGGTCCTTCACTTGGGCAAGAATCTATTAATGCAGGTCTTGTATCCTTCCTTATCGCATTTGTAGTGATGATTGTCTATATTATTTTCTACTATGGTGGGGCAGGGGTATATGCTGTAATTGCAATGATATTTAACCTCTTCTACATCTTTGGTATAATGGATTCTGGGGACTTTACCCTTACCCTGCCAGGTATTGCGGGTATCGTACTCTCAATGGCAGTGGCAGTGGATACCAATGTCATCATTTATGAAAGAACAAAAGAAGAGCTTTTTACAGGGAAAAACATCCTTCAAGCTTATAAAGATGGCTTTAAACACGCTTTCTGGGCTATTTTTGATGGTCACCTTACTACTATTCTTACGGCTATCGTACTCTATATTTTCGGTACGGGGCCTATTAAAGGCTTTGCTGTTACCTTGATTATCGGTATTGTGATGACATTCTTTACCAATATCGGTCTTGCAAGGGTGATGATATTCAACAGGCTGGAGAAAGGAAAACCTCTTTCGGTATGGACGGCTCCTACTAAAAACCTGTTTAGAAACACTTGGATAGACTTTATCGGTAAGAGGAAATATGCGTATATCTTCTCTACTATCCTTACCGTTATCTGCCTTGCATCTATCGCTATTAATGGATTTAAGTTCGGGGTAGATTTTGAAGGAGGTAGAAACTATGTAGTGAAACTTGAAAAGAAAGCCAATCTCGATGAGGCTAAAACTGCCCTTGCTCCGCTTTTCAAAACCGAAGATGGTAAGAATAATACCGTAGACATAAAGACTTTCGGTAATGATACACAGCTTAAAATAACAACCGATTATAAGATAGATGATGAATCTCTAGAAACCGACCAAGAGATCGAGCAAAAGCTCTTCGAAGGCTTGAAGCCTTTCCTTCCGAAAGAGGCTACTTTGGAGTCCTTTAAATCTTCGGATGAGTCTCAGTTTGGTATCGTGTCTTCTGCTAAGGTAGGTCCTTCCGTAGCCGAAGATATTAAGCTCGGTGGTACGCTGGCAGTGGTTGTATCATTAGCAGCGATCTTCCTTTACATCCTCATCAGGTTTAATAAATGGCAATTCTCTCTCGGTGCAGTGGCATCTCTCCTTCACGATGCTATTATCGTGCTTGGAGCATACTCGCTCTTCTACACCATAATGCCGTTTAATATGGAAATCAACCAAGACTTTATAGCCGCAATACTCACCGTAATTGGTTACTCGCTCAATGATACCGTGATTATCTTTGACCGTATCCGTGAGTACCTTCGTGAGAAAAAAGCCCTTACGCTGGCAGGTCTCTTTGATGATTCTATTTCCAGCACGCTGGGGAGAACTTTCAATACCACGATAACCACCCTCCTCGTATTGCTCTCCATCTTTATTTTCGGTGGTGAGAATCTTCGAGGCTTTATCTTCGCTCTCCTTCTCGGTATTGCCTTTGGGGCATATTCTTCCATCTTCGTAGCTTCGGCTATTGCTTATGACACCCTTAGGGGTAAAGGCAAGGAAGAAACCGTAACAGGGAGAACCTCTACCAATAAATAAAGTTAAATTGGAATTGACATAGAATCGTCCCGCTATCTTTGATAGCGGAACGATTCGTTTTTTTTTACAGGCAGTAAGCTGTAGAGGGGGAAATTGAAAAGTGGTTACGGAGGTTTATAGCAGGTATAGTTTTTTTCTATGAATATTATCAGCTTTTTTTAATTACCTTTGAACTGTTTTAACCAATATTATTAAAAAATATGGCAACAATTACATTTAAAGGAAATGAAGCTCATACCTCAGGGGAGCTTCCAGCAGTGGGAACAGCACTGGCAGATTTTAAACTCGTAGCACAAGACCTCTCTGAGAAGTCTTTGGCAGATTTTAAAGGGAAAAGATTAGTCCTTAATATCTTCCCAAGTATAGATACTGGTGTGTGCCAGGCATCTGCAAGAAAGTTTAATGTAGAGGCTACCAACCTTGAAAATACAGTGGTGATTAATGTAGCAAGAGATCTCCCTTTTGCAATGAGCAGATTCTGCGCTGCTGAAGGATTGGATAATATAGACAATTTGTCAGACTTTAGATCTGATTATGGCGACAGGCTGGGGGTAGTCCTTACCGATACTCCATTAAAAGGTCTTCTTAGCCGTGCTGTGGTGGTTACAGATGAAACTCATAAAATCATCTATACCGAACTTGTAGCAGAGCTTACCGATGAGCCGAATTATGATGCTGCAATTGCTGCACTTAAATAAGAATATAAATATTCAAATAAAAAAGGGACTTCATTTGAAGTCCCTTTGCTTTTTCTTAATCATCTCTTAGAAAATCTCTCTGCCAGAGAAGTGGAATTGTGCTTCTATTAAAGCATTCTCATCGGAATCCGAACCGTGTACTGCATTCTCTCCTACGCTTCTTGCAAACCGTTTTCTGATTGTTCCCTCAGCAGCTTCGGCAGGGTTGGTAGCACCTATCAGCTTTCTGAAATCTTCCACTGCATTTTCTTTTTCCAAGACTGCTGCTACTATGGGTCCGCTACTCATAAACTCAACAAGCTCTCCGAAGAATGGTCTTTCAGAGTGTATGGCATAGAACTTTTTAGCGTCATCTACTGTAAGTTGAGTGAGTTTTAATGCTTTTATCTTAAAGCCTGCCTCAGTGATTTTTGATAAAATAGCACCGATATGCCCATCTTGAACCGCATCGGGTTTAATCATTGTAAATGTAATATCTGACATAAATCATATTTTTCGGGGCAAAAATAATCAAAAAAGTTTTATATGCTAGGGCTTTTTGTTTTCTGACAGACTGTTTTTGGCACGGGGTTTGTTACTAAGGAAAGCGATTCTCATGTTTAATTTGAGTTTTCATGGTTATTAGTTTTTACCCCGCGTCCTGCGGGGTTTTTATTTTATACTAATCCACACTCCCTATGTAGAATAGTCCTAAACACTTTTGGCTCTCACCAATTTGGAAACTTTCCTTTACCTGATTTACATACGCAGGGGAGCTCCAATAGCAGCCCAAGTTATAAGCGGTACACATCAGATACATATTTTGGACTGCCATTGCTACGGCTGCGATTTCCTCCCATTCAGGTACGATTACACTGAATTCGCAGATTAAAGCTACGACGGCATTCGCTTTTTCTATCTTAAAGCCTATATCCTGATATTTTTTATCTAAGAACATATTGGGCGGCACGGTATCCTTATAAATCTTTTGGAGTTCTTTGCCTAACTTTTTCTTTTCCTCACCTCGGAGAACTTTAAATTTCCAAGGTTTTGTCCGTTTATGATTAGGAGCAAGTTTTGCAGTGGAGACGATATCTTCCACTACCTGTGCAGGGATATCTTTATCGGTATAATCTTTTGGAAAAATGCTTTTCCTCTTCTCTATAATCTGTTTTAAAACTTCTATTTCCGTCATCATCATCTTATTTAGGATATTTTTGAAGCAGAGCTCGAAGTATTGCATAGGTTTCTATATCCATTATTCCATCGCATTTTTCTGGTCGGAAATGATATTGAAAAGCCTCTACAACCTTTTGTGTAGTGGTATCATTAGCTCCTGAAAGCTCTATTTTGTAGCCGAAATTTTTTAGCATTGTTTGATAATTAAATATAAAAGGAGCGCTTGATAGCTGTACTTCGAATTCCTCTGGAGTCATCTGGCTGATGAAGTATTGCTTAGTGGCATCGTCATACCACATCCCTATTTGATATTCATTATAGAGCCTTTTCCAAGGGAAGGTAGGACCAGGGTCTTGCTTTCTTGTAGGAGCTATATCTGAGTGCCCGAGTACATTGGTAGGGGGCATTTGATACCTTGTAATGATATCCTTAGCCAGAGCAGCGACTTTTCTGAATTGCCATTCAGGATAATCTACAAAAACTTTCTTACCCTCTACTGTGGTATAGCCTTTATTCACTATTTCTATACCTATCGAGTTGTCATTAAGCTGCTCAAAGCCTCTCCAGTAACTAATACCTGTGTGGAAAGCCCTTTTATTTTCATCGACCAACTGATAAATTTCATTGTCATTAGTATCATTTACAAGGTAATGAGAACTTACCGACTGCTGGGTAAGAACCATTGCAGATTTTTCATTATCTAATGCGGTATAATGAAGAATAAGAAATCTCTGTCTGAAATTCTGACCCATAGAAGGGAAGTAATCTTTGGTTACTTTATAGCCAGCAGGTTTTGCAGAGACTATGGAACCGTAGCTCGTGGTATTATTATTCTTAGAAGAGTCTGCAATATTTTGAGGGAAAAAATCATAATTCCCTATATGAGTAATTTCGGGTTTTTTGTGTTCTGTAGTGGTAGTGGTGGTATTGGGTTGGTGTGGAATTGGTTTTTTATGCGTTTTATTCTGAGTTGAGCAAGAAACTGCACTTATCATTAATGAAGTGATAAATAATAAATTATATTTTGATTTTATCATTTTGTTAAAATTAGGGTTCAAAAGTACGAAAAAAAACTTCCCCAAAAATTTGGCAGATAATAAAAACTCTTATATATTTGCACTCGCAATTAAGGAACAGACGGTCTTAAAAAGTATTGCAAGGAGGGTTGCCGGAGTGGTTAACGGAGCAGTTTGCTAAACTGTCGACCCGAAAGGGTCGCAAGGGTTCGAATCCCTTACCCTCCGCACAGAAAACGGGGTGTAGCGTAGTCCGGTCATCGCGCCTGGTTTGGGACCAGGAGGTCGCAGGTTCGAATCCTGCCACCCCGACAAATAAACTTCCCCTCGGGAGTTTTTGCTTATTACTCATAACAAAATGAAGGGTGCGTAGCTCAGCTGGATAGAGCATCTGCCTTCTAAGCAGACGGTCAAAGGTTCGAATCCTTTCGCGCTCACTTTTAGAAATTAAAGCCTTACAAGGAATTGTAGGGCTTTTTTTAGTTGTGTATAGAGAGTACTAATTATAAGAACTTTAATAAGTCATCATTAGTTAGTAATATTATTGTTTTTTTCGTATTCTTTAATAAATAAATCAAAATCAAAACTCCTTTGTTGACAATTGTAACAGCAGTAAATATTAAAATTCTGAAGAAATACTGTGTCAAATGATTTGTCCTCAATTCCATAAGTCCATATAAAATATTTTTTTAGTATATCTACTGCCTTTTTTGATAAATTTAAATGTTCTTTCCAGAAAGATCTTATATTTTCTAAGCTATAATATTCTTTAATAAAAGTAACATAAGAATCACCTTCTTTTCGGTTTCTAATAATTTCAAATATTTCTTCTTCTTTATTATGACAGTAAGAGTATTTCGATAATTTATAAAGAATTTCTCCATAATGTTCAGGTAGGCATATTTTATTTCTTTCTTTTATAATATTATCTACTTCTTTTGTAATGTTGAATTCTCTTTCAATTTCTGTATAGCTAGTATTTTTATGTTTTATCATCATAATATAATCACGATTAAGATTTTTAACAATTGAATCTCCAGCTTCATCTTTATAAACTTCAAATTTTTTAACAATAAAGGAATTGTATCTTTCAACAATATCATGATACTCATTAAGGTTAAAATCGTCATCTATTATATGTAAAGTCTCTAATAAATTTTGTTTTTTATCAATAAGATGCTTATATTTTTCTGAAAAATTATCATCTATTCTTGCTTTGTATTCAATTTTTTCCCATATGAATTTCTCAAACCACTGTCTGAAAAAAATTACAGCTTCACTCTCGGGATATTTATAATCTAATTCTTGAATATCAGAAGGAATAGTAAAATCAATATAACTACGATGTAAATATTCACAATCTTTATATAAGTGATATGAAGCATTATCTCTTCCCTTGAAAAATACCCTATCCTTGGTATCTTTTTGAGAAGGAATAGGCTTATAATATTCAATATTCTCATTATCTCCTTCTTTTATGAGTAATTTGATATTGCATAATTGATTTAATTCAAGTTGATTAAATATAGGATAAAGTAGCTCATTATTATAGAGATAATCTAAAAACTCTTCTAATGTAATCTTTTCCCAATATTCTTTTGGAATATTAATGTTACCTGTTAACTGATTAAAAGTGGAAATAGTAATATAAGCCATAATAATTTATTTTAATATTGCCATATATGGCATTTAGGTTAGCAAAGCTAATAAATAGTTTTGACTTGTCAAATAAGTCAAGTGGAAAAATCTGAAATCCTTAAAAATATAGGACGAAAAATCAAAGAGATTAGGCTTCAGAGAGGTCTTTCCCAAGTAGAACTTGTTGGCAAAATGGAAGGAAATATAGACCCAACCAATATTTCTAGAATAGAAGCAGGAAGAACTAATCCTACTATTATTACTCTTTTTAGAATTTCAGAAGCATTGGAGATTCATCCAAAGGATTTATTAGACTTTTTTGTTAGGTAGATTTTAGTAAAAGAAAACCTTTCATATTATGGCTTATATACTAAATTTGCCATCTATCGTATAGAAATTATGAAAAAAACTATTTTTAGTCTTTTAGGGAGCCTTGCTTTTATTATTGCTAAGGCGGTCCACCTGGGTTGGGAAAGGAGACCAATGTAGGGAGCTGGTCTGCATTGGGAATAAAGAAGCAGCTGAACGAGGAGGGAACGAAAAAATCACTTGCCTACATCGGAGTGGGGAATACAAGCGAACCCAATAATGATAATCCCTTTTCTAAAAACTCAATTTTGATTCTCAATTATGAGATGTATAGAGATTTTGCACCTAACCATCAATACACTTATGCTGTTAGTTACAGTAGAAAGAATGAATATTCAGATGAAGCACCTTATAATAAAGAGGGTGTGAGGCAGGAGTTTAAGATTTATGCTCGTTACAGTTATACTTTAAAGCCATTTAACCGATGGAAATGGAAGAATACGCTAAGGCAGGAAGTGAGGAAATTCTACGATGCAGATTTTAATAATGCAGATGAAACCTTGCAACTGAGAACTCGTGTAAAGGCTCAGCTTACCTATGCGCTTTCTTCAAAAAATAATCAGAAACTTCATTTTGGGGCAGAAGCATTTTTCAGTACAGGGTATAAAATCTCTGCTGAGCCGTCTTATTGGTCGCCTTTTCAGTATAAGGAAACCCGATATACCTTTTTCTATTCATTTGATATCCCAAGCGCTGCGCTCACACTGGATATTGGCTATATGAACAACCAAGTGCGAAATAATCCTAAGTACGGAGTACATTATGTAGCAATAGACCTTATATGGAACCTTCCTTATAGATGAAAATTATAAAAAAAGCCCCCAAAAGGGAGGCTTCTTTTTTATTGCTCTATGAAGTTTTAAAAACTCACTTTTGCACCTAAGAATATATTACGCCCCATACGAGGGATATTTCCCCAGTCGGCATAGGTGCTATAATGGGTATCTAATAAGTTCTCGGCACCCACCTGCAATTGAAGGTTCCTTCTTCCGATAGGCAGGGTATAATCAGCCGACAGGTTATAGACGATGTAGGCAGGGGTTTTATCCTCTCCATACTCGGCACTGAATGCCGTCTGCTCAAAATCTCCATTTACAGAAGCCTGCACAGAGAACTTATCATTATTAAACCTAAGGCTCGTCTGATAGCTTAGCGGACGAATAAACGGTAGATTGCCACCATTAAAATCCTCTCCTTTTGCATAGGTCAGCATACCTTTCCAATTCCAGTTATCGGAGAAGGTATACTTCATATCCAGCGAAGCATTAAAGATTTTAGCATGTTCTAATCCCGTATAGCCTTTTACTCCTACCGATAGAATATTCATTGGATAACCGATATTCAAAATCTTACCGATGATATAATTCTTAATATAGAAGAAATTGGCTTTTGCTTCTGCACTAAACTTACCACCTTTGAAGCTCGCGAGGAAGTTGGCTTCGTGGGAGATTTCATTTTTCAGGTTAGGATTACCGATATAGTCGTATCTATCAAAACTGTTGTAGATATAGTAGCCATAGCCTTCGGAGACGGAAGGTGCTCTGTGCCCGTAGCCCAATCCGAAACTGAAACTAATAGGTGAGAAGTCCACTTTATACGAACCATAAAGGCTCGGGAGGAACCTTGTAGTCTCCTGAGGAGCTCCAGGGTGGAATATCCAAGCGAAATCCATATACTTCGCTCGGTTGTGGTGAAGGCTGGCAGAGCCTCCAAAATTAATAGAGCTTCTCTCACTTATATCCCATTGATTGCTTACTGATAGCCCGGCATAGTTTGTAGTAACTACGGGCCAGGTATAGGCAAACATCAGAGGGAGTCCATAGGCTTTTGGATACATCGTCATCTCTGCTGTAGATTCATTTTGATAGCCATTAATCTGTATCTCGGAAGCAAACTTACGCTCCTTTATTACCAGTTTGGAAAGAAGTCCATAAGTGGTGCTCCATCCTGGCATATCCATATGCACTGGGTTGTTTGGGCGTTTGGTATCATCCATATAATGTTCTATCGCATTAAAATAGAACTTGGTGTCCCAAACTTTTATCATCTTATCCTCGAATAATTGTTTATAAGATGCAGAGGTGATGAGCGCCCTTGCAAGCCATACATCCATAGGGAGAGCGGGGTAGCCCACATCTTTTGCCAAGTCAAAGATAGCATCTACCTTTACTGCAGAGAGAGGACTGGTCTTAAAGCCCAAGCCTACAGAGGTATTAAACTTATTGTATTGAGAATGGAGTACTTCCTCTCCACCTCCTGCTTTATAATTACTTGCAGTACGATAGGAAACACTTCCATCTACAACAAATCCTGGGGTGGTATAGTACACATCTCCAAGGTTAAAAAACTGGAAGTTGTTCAGCTCAGCACCTGTTTGATAAGAACCACCGAATTTTTCAGTAGTAGAGAAAGAAAATCTCCTTCGTTTGAGGTCTATTGCGCCAGCGATGGTAGAGCCGTGCAGACCACCTTCCTGACCAGACTGTATGTCTATCTTGGAAAGGTTGTTTGTCTCTACATAGGAGGTAATGGGATCCATCTTGTCGGTACACGCTCCGAAGATGTGCATACCATCAATGGTTACCACTTGTCTTTCGCTGTTCATATTATTGAGGAGAGGCTCCCAGGCGTAGGCTCCTCTTTTCACAAAGCTAATATTATCCGATGATGCCAAGTACTCGTCTACCGAGCAGTTGAGTTTTACATCATTTTGTATCTTTTTCTTTGCAAAGGTGGTTAGCGTTACGCCTTTTATTTGTTTTATACTATCTTTTTTAACTTTTTGTGCATTAATCCCAATGCCAATAAGGCATAGTGGGAGGATAAGTTTCTTCATAGAGGATGATTATAATCTGTTTTTTTAGAAAATGATATCTATAAACAATTCACTTTTCTTGCCCCATACATTTGGAGTGTGGTGGTGTGGCACTTTTGTTCCTTTTATAACGGTGCCATTCTTATCTTTGAAGATGAAGTTGAGCGTCCAAAGCCCTGTCATTGTATAGTTCACCACTCCGTGATACATTTTATCAGCCTGTTGAGTAAGGTGCTTGTTATTCGGTGAAGAGTGATTGCCCATAGATGGGTCTGGCATCCTCGGGTCGAGTTCCAAAGTAGCACCATCTACTGTGGTATATGAGAAAAGACTTGGGTCTGGTTTATCATTAATAATTTTATGCTCGAATGCTCCGTTTGCAGGCTTGATGTATTTGTACAGACCAGCTGTTAGAGGGTTTTCTTTAACTCCAGGAGTTTGTGGTTCTACAAGGGCAAGGGTATATTTCTCACCATCATTACCCATAAACTCAGTGAAGTTTCTATTGAGATATTCCAATGGAAGACTGCTCACATCTACATCTTTTTTCACTTGATAATCTACCCCTTTTACAGTATAGGAGAGGTAGAGAGACCAGTTTTTAATAGTGTTTTTCAGTTTTGCTCTTACATTTCCATTGGCATCAATTTCATATTCTATGGCATCATTTGGGTTGTTGAATACCGCAAAGCCTTCAAAAGCCTTTTTATCAGACTTAAACTCTAATTCATAAAGGTGTGGACAAGAGCTAGAAAGCCCATTATTAGTATTTGTCTGAATTGGTAAAAATTTGAAGGAGTGAACATGTATTTTCTGCTTTGAGTTTGCATCAAATACTTCTACCATAAGGGAATTGTATCCGCTAAAGAATTTCCCACCAGGAGTCTGCATAACAATCTGATGTTCTCCATTTGTAAAGGTAAGTACAGGCATCATTGTAGTTCTGTCTCTTCCTCTTGGGTTGTTATCAAAATCAGTTCTATCTGTTGTACAAGAGAGGTTGAATGCCAAAATCATTAGGCATAAAAATTTTAAGTATTTCATTTTTTTGGGGTTTTAATAGTAATTAATAATTTAAATTTTTTTGAATCAAAATTGATAAGGTAATGAAATACTTATGCAGGCGGACTGAGGAAATCGGGTGAGAGATTGTCCCAGAACGGGATCTTATAATAAAATAAATGCTTTACTTGCTCAAAATCTTGAGTTGTGGTAAGGAGGGGTAGGGGAGACTCCCAATAAAACTCTTTTTGAAATTTGGTAAAGTCAAAATTGGATTCTTTCGCTGTGTTTGGATCTTCTTTGGATACTTCTTTCAGCTTACATTTCCCCTCGCAGTGTAGGTTTTTCTTGTCTTTATTGATGCAGAAGTTTTCTATAAAACCTTTCTGATCTATAGTATAATAAAGGTGATACACAGCACCTCGAACCGTGCTGTAAAGAATCAGCAGGCTCAAAACAAATGAAATGATATGTTGTGTATTCCTTTGCATTGTTGCAAAAATAAAGAAATAAATTATATATAAATATGATAAAAAGCAGTAAAGTATACCATAGCCAATGAGATGTTTTAGAGGTACAACTTCTTTTTGTATTTTAATGGAATGATGAATTTTAAACTTGTGTTTTATTAATGTAAAAGCTTACTGCCTGATACTAATAGCTAGCCGCTAAATTATTATTATCTTTGCCAATAAAATAGGTTTAAGAATGAAGACTCAGAAGATAGGAATTACCTTTTCTGCCTTTGATTTACTACACGCGGGGCATATCAAAATGTTGGAAGAAGCTAAAACGGTTTGCGATTACCTTATCGTAGGGCTGCAGCTAGACCCTACGCACGACCGCCCGCAGAAGAACAAGCCTACACAGTCCGTCGTAGAGCGGTATATTCAGCTAAAAGCCTGCCGCTCGGTAGATGAAATTATCCCATACAACACGGAAGAAGATCTAATGGACATCCTTCAATCTTTTGTGATAGATGTTCGCATTATCGGTGATGATTATAAGGATAAAAACTTCACTGGTAAAGAATATTGCGAGCAGAAAGGAATAGAAATCTACTATAACAAAAGGGACCACAGATTCTCCAGCTCAGCACTGAAAAGAGCTGTATACGAGCAAGAAAGATCCAAAATAGAAGTTCCGAGTAAAAACTAATAATTACTAAATTATTCATCAAAAATGAAGATAAAAGAAACGCCACTTAAAGATTGTTACATCATAGAGCCTACGGTCTTTGAAGATGAGAGAGGCTACTTCTATGAAAAGTTTAATGAAAAAAAATTCGAGGAGCTCACGGGGCTTAATGGGCATTTCGTTCAGGATAATGTTTCAAAATCCTCTTACGGAGTGCTTCGTGGGCTGCATTTACAAAAGGGAGCGTTTGCGCAGGCAAAGCTCGTTTCCTGCCTTGAAGGAAGCGTGTGGGATGTAGCCTTAGACCTTAGGGAGGAGTCTCCGAGTTTCGGTAGGTGGTTCGGTATAGAGCTTAGTGCGGAGAATAAATTACAGTTTTATGTTCCGAGGGGCTTTGCACACGGTTTTGCCGTTCTTAGTGATGAAGCAGTCTTTGCCTATAAGTGTGATAATTTCTATAATAAAGAATCCGAAGGCGGCATACTTTGGAATGATTCAGACCTTAATATCGATTGGAAACTTCCTGCAGAGGCAGTCATCTTATCCGAAAAAGATAAAGTACAGGCATTATTTAAAGATAAAAATTACTAAAAAGCAATGAAATCAATTATTATAACTGGTGGAGCGGGTTTTATTGGCTCCCATACGGTAAGGGAGTTTGTGAAAAACTTACCACAAACGAAAATTATTAACCTCGATGCCCTTACCTATGCAGGGAATCTTGAAAACTTAAAGGATATAGAGAACGAGCCGAACTATATCTTTGAAAAGGCAGATATTACCCAGCCTGAAGAACTCAGACGGGTGTTTGAAAAGCATAAGCCCGATGCTGTAGTTCACCTCGCAGCAGAAAGCCATGTGGATAGGAGCATCACCGACCCGAATGCTTTTATCAATACCAATGTAGTGGGCACAGCGAATTTGCTCAACCTCTGTAAAGAGTTTTGGACGCTTAACCCAGACCATACGCACGGCAGATTCCCAAACGAAAAGCGCAAAAATCTTTTCTATCACATCTCCACAGATGAGGTGTATGGTGCATTGGGAGAGACGGGATTTTTCACAGAGGAGACGCCGTATGACCCTAAATCTCCATACTCCGCGAGCAAGGCGGCGAGCGACCATTTGGTAAGGGCATACGGGAATACTTACGGGATACCGTTCATCGTTTCTAATTGTTCCAACAACTATGGCCCCAACCACTTCCCAGAGAAATTAATTCCGCTCTGTATTTTCAATATCATTAATGAAAAACCTCTTCCTATCTACGGAGATGGTAAATATACCCGCGACTGGCTCTTTGTAATAGACCACGCGAGGGCAATTTTCCAAATCTTTAATGAAGCGAAAACAGGGGAGACTTACAATATCGGAGGCTTTAATGAGTGGCAAAATATAGATCTGATAAAAGAGCTCATCAAGCAAATGGATGCCAAGCTCGGCAGACCAGAAGGCTACTCCGAAAAGCTCATTACCTTTGTGAAAGACCGTCCAGGGCACGATAAACGATACGCAATAGACGCTACCAAGCTCAATAGAGACCTCGGCTGGAAGCCATCGGTAACCTTTGAGGAAGGATTGGCGAAGACGATAGACTGGTTCCTAAACAACCAAGAATGGTTAGAAAATGTAACCAGCGGTGAGTATCAGAAGTACTATGAAAAGCAATACAATTAAAGATTAAAATGAAAGGAATTATTCTTGCGGGAGGGTCGGGTACTCGGCTTTATCCCCTCACCATAGCCGTTAGCAAGCAGCTAATGCCCGTTTATGACAAACCGATGATTTATTATCCCATCTCTACGCTGCTTTTGGCAGGAATTAGGGAGATTTTGATTATCACAACACCGCACGACCAAGAAGCCTTTAAAAAACTACTTGGCGATGGTTCGCAAATCGGTTGTAAATTTGAATACAAGGTTCAGCCCTCACCAGATGGGCTTGCACAAGCGTTTATTCTGGGAGAAGAATTTATAGGCGAAGATTCCGTAGCCCTTGTTTTGGGTGATAATATTTTCTACGGTTCTGGGCTCCCTCAGCTTTTAGAAAGTAAGACCGATGTAAAAGGAGGCTGCGTCTTTGCTTATCCCGTTTCCGACCCAGAAAGATACGGCGTAGTAGAATTTGACGAAAACCAAAAGGCAATCTCCATAGAAGAAAAGCCATTAGCTCCGAAATCAAACTACGCGGTGCCAGGTTTGTATTTTTATGATAATTCTGTGGTGGAATACGCCAAGAATCTGAAACCATCAGCGAGAGGCGAGCTCGAGATTACCGATATTAATAAAATTTACCTTGAAAAAGGTCAGCTCGAGGTGGGTGTGATGAGTCGCGGAACCGCTTGGCTGGATACTGGGACTTTTGACTCCCTTCACGAGGCTTCTGAGTTTGTGAAAGTCCTCGAAAAAAGACAAGGCGTAAAAATCTCCTGCATCGAGGAAATCGCCTACAAAAAAGGCTTTATCGATAAGGAGCAGCTCCTAAAATCCGCAGAGAAGTACGGCAAAAGCGGCTACGGAAGCTACTTGAAAAAACTGATTTAGCACATAATAAAAGAGGAGATTCGTATGAGTCTCCTCTTCTTTTTTTACCACTTCTTCCTTTTAGAATAGATGAAGGTAATGATGACGATAAGCGCCATTATTCCAAGAGTAATGTAGTAGCCATACTCGGTTCGCAGCTCGGGCATATGCTCGAAATTCATCCCATAAAGCCCCGCAATAAAGGTAATTGGGAGGAAATATACCGAATAGATTGCCAGCAGTTTCATCACTTGATTTGCCTTTTGGTCAGAGAGTGCGATGAACATTGAGATTAAGTTGTTGACCTCTGCTGTCAGGTGTTCAAAATCCGAAATCACATCTTTGTGCTTATCCTGTAAGTCGGTATACTGAGCGTGAGAGATATCCAGAAATCTAAAATAATTCACCCAAGATGAGGATACATTCAGGATTTTTAGGTTGAGCCCCGCCTTTCTTTTAATCCTGTACAGCCTTGTGATGAGGTGGTTTTCCTTAGAATCTCTCAGGAAAATATCAGTTTCTATCTGCTCGAGTTTATCCATCAGCAGTACACTTTCTTTATCGTAGGAATTGAGGACTTTTAATGCGAGGTTCAGGGCAATCAGGTCTGGTGTAATCTCCGTTTTTAGTTTTTTTATTTCTTCCCGAAACTCGTAGATGCTTGGGTTTTTCATCCTGTGAATGGTGAGTATCGTTCCATCTAAAACGAAAATACTGAGCTTTGTGGAGATATCACTCGTCCCATTCAGTGTGCCACTTTTGGTCTCTGGCCGTATATTTTCCCTCATCAGGAAGAATTTCACATTTGCCTCCTCTTCATATTTTGGGAGGTGATTTACATCAATTGTATCTTCGAGAAGCAGTGGGTTGATTTTAAATCGCTCTTTAAGGTAAGCAAAATCCTCTGCTGTAGCCGATTCGCAGTCTATCCATTCACAGCCCTCAGTTTGGTAAATAATATCTAATGCCATCTGATAAAATTAAGATTGCAAATATAAAAAGCAGTAAGCTTTAAGCAATAGGCAGTAGGCAGTAAGCGAAACTCTGTCATCCTATGCCGAGCCCTTAGCAGGGCAGGCACTTATCCTGTCGTCATAGGAAGAGGAGAGAAAAAAGGAGGAATATAAAGATAAAAATATCAGCACCTATAAAAAGATGCTGATACGGATTAGAATATATGAGATGATTATTAGTTTATGGTTATTTTTAGCGTGTTGGCAACTGCTGGTACAGGGAATTTATTTCCCACTTTTTGTATTGGGTTATTTTCTTTTTCTGGTGTACCTCCGAAGAGGGCTTGTCGGTTCCCGGCTCCTGGGAATTGATCTACGCCAGTCCCTGAATCAAACAGTGAAGTTCTGTTGGTTACATCGCCTTTATGTTCTGCAGAGATGTTTTGTTCATTGGCATAAAACCAGTCGTTTGAAAATCCAAACATAGTGGCATAAGCCACTTTAGCACCTGTTTCTACTTTGTAGGTAGCCATCATTTTTTGCCCAGGAGCTACGGGAGTATTGCCAGCAATATATACTTCTTTTACACTTTTATCTTTTTTGAGAGATTCTTGTAATTTAGAAAAATCACCTTTTTGGGAAAGTTCTTTCAGACCGAGTCCCTGATCTTTTTTGTTTAGCTCATAGAGAGGGTTTTTCTCTCCAGTATATACTACTACCAAAGCTGGTGAAAGCCCTGTAATAATACCTGTATTTGCTTTTACTTTATTGTAAAGTTTTGTGATATCTCCCATTTGTGCCACATCGGTAATCTCTGGATTAGTCTTTTCCTTTACAGTAAAGAATGGTTTCTCGGATAAAAGCTTTTGTCCATCATAATTAGAGACCACCCAGACTCCATCTGAAAAAGGGGTGAGGTTTTGGGTTTTATCTCTAAGATTAGCACCTGCTAATTTACCTTCTGAAGTATTGGTGATTTTTAGAGTAAATACAGAGGTAGATTCGTTATAGGATAATTCAGCTTTCATTAGTTCTCTTACTTTTAGGACATTTCCTCGGGTTTCAATTACTTTATCCTCTGGGGTACCCGTTATCTCATCTTTAGTACCATTATCCCAGACTGTAAGCTGTGAAGAGACATCTCCAGTAATGGCATTCCCATTGTCATCAAAGAGTTTAATACCCGGTTGTTTGGAGGCGAAGAACCAATCGTAGGAGTTTGCAAACATAGTGGTGAACATTAGCCTCTGAGTCTTCCCAGCACTGAATGTAATACTCACAGATTCCCCAGGTTTAATTCCTTTAAAAGTACCGCTTTGGCTGAATTCTTTCGGGTTAATGATGTTTTCAAAAGTGATGGTTCTCTCCATTTTTGATTTCGCATCATCAGACATCATATTGTCTCTGTTGTGGCAAGATGATAAGAATGATACACTTACAATTCCTGTAGCTATAGTTGCTACTTTTAAAACATTTTTTCTCATTAGTTTGAATTAATTAATGGTTAGTTTATATTAGTTTTCTTATTTATTTTGGAGGAGGTAGAGGTAGTCCCCGTATCCTTCGGCTTTCATTTGTTCTTTGGGAATGAATTTTAATGAAGCTGAATTGATACAGTATCTAAGTCCTCCTTTATCCTGTGGCCCATCAGTGAACAGATGCCCGAGGTGGCTATCACCCATTTTACTGCGTACTTCGGTGCGTATCATTCCGTGAGATTTATCTATTTTCTCATCAATAAGTCCCTTGCTGATAGGTTTGGAGAAGCTCGGCCATCCACAACCTGATTCAAACTTATCGGTAGAGATAAAAAGAGGCTCGCCAGTGGTTATATCTACATAAATACCTTCTCGAAATTCGTTCCAATACTCGTTATCAAAAGGTCTTTCGGTTGCACCGTTTTGGGTTACTTCATATTGTAGAGGAGTGAGATTCTTCTTTAATGATTCAGCAGTCTGCTTCTTAAACTCCTTTTGAACGGGGTTTGCTTTCTTTGCAAGCTGAAAGAGGGACGGATTGATATGGCAGTATCCTGCAGGGTTTTTATCTAAATAATCCTGATGATAGTCCTCTGCTCTATAGAAATTTCTTAGGGGCTCGTTTTCCACTACTACAGGTGCATTGTATTTTTGGGAAAGTTTATCGAGCTCTTGTGAGATGATAAGCTTATCAGATTCATCAGTGTAATAAATCCCCGTTCTATATTGTGTGCCAATATCTCCTCCCTGCTTATTGAGGCTCGTAGGGTCTATGGTCTTAAAGTATAAATCCAATAAAAGACTTAGAGAAACCTCGTTGGGATTATAAACTACTTTTACGGTCTCTGCAAAACCTGTCTCTGTGGAGCAAACTTGCTCATAGGTTGGGTTTTCTGTATTTCCATTGGCATAGCCCACTTCTGTGGAAACTACCCCTCTTACTTGTTTGAAGAAATGCTCTGTACCCCAGAAACAGCCTCCTGCAAAATAGATTTCCTTTCCTTTTTTTTCAGTATTTACTTCCATATTTTTTAGTTTTTCCTTTGTTTGAGATGAGCAACTGAGTATTGATATCATCAAAGCCAAAATACAACTACTTTTTAAAATAATATTTTTCATCTTGTTTATTTGTTATTTGAATATCCTAAAAGTACAGCTCCCAAACCCAGATAGCATAAATCTTTCAGTATAAAGAAGTCAGTTATAGGGATATTATCCACCATACGAAATGTGTTGGGAGTAGTGAAAAGATAGCTGAGAGTGATAGAAAATAGGATAAGCATACCTGCCCCAGCAATATTCCACAGCTTCCTGAAAGTAAATCCTAATAGCAGGAGGAGAGCAATGCTGATTTCTATAATTCCTATAATATTTGAAACCGTCTGTAAGCTGAATTTTTCATATACCCAAAAGGTAATAAAGTGATTTTCTACCAAGTCTTGTATGGCTTTTGCTTCACTTGGGGTGAATTTAAAAATACCTATCCAAAGAAGAATTAATGATGCAGCGAAGATTTGTATGTAAAATCCTGTTTGCGAAATTTTATTATTTAATCTTTTTGTCATTTCTTTATACAGAAAGGAGAGGTTTTGTTATGGTTTTTCTCTCTTTCACCATTATAGTCGTACAAAGTGTGAGAACCTGACAAAAAAGCAGCCTAATTTTTTAATTTATTTTTAATTTTTTCTTTAAATAGCTGTATTTCAATATTATTAATTTCGGTGTTTTTTCTTTTGTTCAGCAGGTTTTTTAGTCCTTGATCTATTTTTATAATCTTTTTCTGATACTTTCTACAAAATTTACAGATGAGAAAATGAGAATTTAGCCTGAAACTTTCGTACAGGTTAAGGGCTCCAGAGTTTTTTTTCTCCATAAGCAAACTAGCTTTGCTACACGGTAAGAAGATATGATGTATTATTTTAACTAACATTGGCTCAAGGGGATTAAATCTTTTGTTCTATACATTCTCTTATTTGTAGTCTGCTTCTTTGCAGTATTTTCCATAGGTTAGTCGTGGTAATTCCTATTTCCTGACAAATATTTGTGGCTTTTTCTTCCTGTAGATAATATAATTTCATTAGGATTTTCCAGCGGTCGGGGAGCAGTTCCAGACAGTCCTCTAAGAAAGTTTCCCAGTTGTCTTGGGATAAATTTTCTTCATTAAGATCATATTCCCAATCGTTTAGAACGCTTTTGTCTATCCAGCTACCAGACTCATCAAAGAAATGATTAAGGCTTATGGACTGTGGATTTCTGTATTTTGCACGATAGAAATCTGATATTTTATTCAAGAGAATTTTATTAAGCCAAGTGAGAGGATTACTCTTCCCCTCGAATGAATCGTAGGATGAGTATGCAGAAATAAAAACCTCCTGCACGATATCTGACGCATCTTCATCGTTTGAAAGTAAATATACAGCCCTGCTGAGTAGGGCCTCGGAATATTCATCTACCCACCGAGAGAGTTCATCTTCTTTAGACTTCATCATTTAGTTTTGTTTGTTAATTCCATATTTTCATAGGGCAACTTCTTCTTATTTTCTCGTTTGCAAAGACCAAGAAATAGAAGGAAGAATGGGCAAAAATAAAATAAATTAGTTTTAAAAGACTAAATACAGGATATTTTTAGCAGAATACTCATAATAAAACAGACAGGATTGTTAATATAATATATTTTTGTGATTTTACGGGATAAATTGTACTAAATGTCAATCATCAAATAAGATTAAAGCAGGTTTTGTAGGAGAGCAACAAAGATATGATTGTGTATTAAAAAATGTTTGTATATTTGCAGAGTAAAGTGTAGGGTAATTCCGCGCATTACGCCAGTCACCTATATAAGGTGACTTTTTATTTATAGATATATAGTTTATCTCCCCCTTATGTATTTTAAATTATATTAGCTTTAAGCGTGTTTATATTTCTCTTTAAGATAAATTTATTGATGATATATTGAATGATTGTCACTGATATTATCTCGCTGATTATCAATATTTTAAATCCTTAAAAGACTTTTGCATAATTTCTTTTTATTATAAATTGGATAGACTAACTAATGTTTCTATTATTTTTCTCTTTTTTCTGAATAATGAAAATTGAGGAACATGTTTTTTTTGATTACTCCTTATAGAGACATCTAATAGAATATTAGCATAATTAAACAAATCTATTCGAACATCGGTAGATAAATATCCTTTATTTCCAATCAAGGTACAATTCTTTATTTACTCACGAACATCTTTTAAATAATAAATGTTATGGACAGAAGTTAGGGTAATGTCAAAGCTATGAATCACATCGCGCGCGTAACGAGCAAATAGTATGTGGCTTATATTCATAAAAGTGTGAGCTTTAAGATGTATAGTAACCATAATTTGGTGATAAAAATACTTCTCTTTTACAAATTTTTGAACAAAATGCATGAGCATTTTCGCAAATTTTTTCGGCTACTATCTATTACAAAAATATTTTCAAACTCGTTAAATTCTTTTGCAATCCTTTGTCTAATCTTTCTGTAAAGGGAGCTAACTTTTGTTTTCGTTTGTTATAAACGCTTATTTCTATATTGTCAGTCAAGGAGTTATCTACTATTCTAAAAAGCTGTAAATCAATATCTATATTTAAATATTCAGCCACAGTATTAAGATATATTAATTTCAAATCGTTCATTATAGGTTTCCTTCTTTGGAGAGGAAGAAGGTGGTGTGAAAAAAACTTTTCTAAAACATTTAAAAACCTTTCATATATTTACCCTATATTTATCCTAAGTTATTTATTTTTATTGCGTTTTCACAAAATAATATACTGATATCTCAGTTAAATAAACAACTTTTTCCTATTTATTTTTATAATGCATAATGGGTTATTAAAAATAAATTTGTACATTTGTGTCACAATTGGGGGGCGTAAAACCTCCCCGCACCTTAATCTCGAAATTAAAAAGAGTTAAGTCAGAGCGTAAATAATTTATTTACGCTCTTTTTTATAAGTATAAATTACTTCTCCATCTTTATTGATAATAATAATACTCAAAGGCATTTGGTTAAATTTATCATTTGATAATAAGTTTAATTGCTTTTTTATATTATTTATAGGTACAAATTCATTGATTTTCAATGCTATAAAATCAGCTTGTTTACGACCCTCTTTTATCATATGCCAAAGTTTAGACTTCTTGTATTTTCCCTCATAACTTTCCACTTCCCAAAAGTTTTCACCTACCTTTAGGTTGGGGACTTTTCCATAATGAGGATTGCCGTCAAAATGATAATCATACTCCCTATTGCTAGGTTTTATTTCTGGCAATACTTTTACTGGTTCATTTAGGTGATTTTTCAATGCTTTAGCGACTATCAGCTTATTTTCATATTCTCGCTCTATTCGTGGGCGTTCATTCTCAGAAGAGGTATTTTTTTTTGCTAAATCAGAGATATAAATACCATCCTTATATTCATAGTTTAATCCTTTTGTTAATAGATGGTTAGGGCGTGCATTTTTCTCGGTAAATACTTCCACTGTTCTTCTTGTGTTATTTAGAAATTCCTTAGGTGGGTCAATTATACTCTTCTTGTATGCATGTGCCTTTAATTCTTCAATTAGTATAAACATGTATTTGTATTTTAAGGTTATTAGTATCTTTTTTTATTCTCCTTTAGATTGAAAATAACAGGCTTGCCGGTGGTTATTTGTACCTTGTGACCGGCTATCCATACAGCCCCTCTTCTACTATGTTGGGCTTATCATCATTAACCTTTGACTCCGGAAAAAGAGCAAGGAATTAAAATTTGGTATCTTTTATATCCTTTTTTATTTCCTTGTTAAAGATGAGTTTACAGTTACAATTTAAAGGTTTCAAGTTGGATTTTATACGATAGAATTTATCGAGTTTCTTTTGTTCGTCAGCCTTAAAAGGTGAGGATATATCTTTTGTCTACCTTTTTAATTTCTCTTTTTAAGGAGTCATTGATCTAAGGCTACTCGATATAGAAATGGATAGATATGCCAAGGCTTGTAGTCTCTTTATTGAGTTGGTAATATAAATTCCAGCATTTCAGTATAGTTGCCTTTTGACAAAATATGGCAAGTATATAGTACTCATCCTTGTGTTTCTCAAAGAGATCCATAGCCTTATTATCTCCGTTCATTTTATAGGAGGTGTAGTGTAGGATACAAGGTATTTATACTTATGCCACAACAGCGCCTTCCCATATTTCAAAGATTGGAAAAATTTCCCAATTTTAATAAGGGGGGGATTGTTATATGTATGTTATTCGAATTCTATATTTTTTTATTGCTTTGTTTTTACAATTAATTATAGATTTCAATATTTTTAACAAATATACTAAATACCTATTTTTCTATTGTAATGCTACATCTAAAAGTCTATAAAAAGCCAGAAGCTAATAGCCAATCGCTAACGGCTATCTATGCTTCGCAAGATGAGCAGGAAACAAAATTTACCATCAGTTCTTTAGATACGGAGGAACTTCTCTGATAGTAGAGTGATTTTACTCCTTTGCGCCACGCTTCCAGAATTACATAGTTTACATCTTTTACTGGCATAGACGATGGTATTTGTAGATTGAGCGACTGTGCTTGGTCGATGTACTGCTGCCGCTGTGCCGCTTGGGAAACAATCTCCATAGGTGAGATTTCCTTAAAGGTTTTAAACACGAGTTTTTCCTCGTCCGACAGTTCTTTTAAGTGCTGTACAGAGCCGTGGTTTAGCATTATGCTTCTCCAAGTCTCCTCGTCGTCTATACCTTTTTGCTCCAAAACCTTTTTCAGGTACTTATTTTTACGAATGAAGTTTCCTTTTGCGAGCCCTGCCTTGTAGTAGTTTGAGGAGAAAGGCTCTATCCCTGGTGAGGTTTGCCCGAGAATAGCCGAACTGGAAGTTGTAGGAGCTATCGCGAGAAGGGTAGCATTTCTCATACCGTAGCCTTTCAGAAGTTCTGGTTCGCCATAGATATTGGCAAGCTCTCGTGATGCAGCTTCTGCCTGCTCTTTTATATGTTTGAATGCACGAGCATTGAACTGCGTAGCTTCGAAGCTCTCGAAAGGTATCATATTTTTTTGCAGATAGGAATGATAACCGAGTACTCCCAAGCCTAACGCCCTATGGCGCATAGCGAAGTTTCTCGCACCTTGGAGGTAATAATTGCCCTCGGTCTTTTCTATAAATTCTGAGAGTACAGCGTCTAAGAAGTAGATGGCAAGCTTTACGGCATTGGTATCTTTCCATTCGTCGAAGAGTTCTAAGTTCATCGAAGAGAGGCAACAGATAAAGGATTCATCTGTGGTGGAAGGGAGCATTATCTCGGAGCAGAGGTTGCTCGAATTAATCATCAAACCGAGATCTTTATAAACCTGAGGTTTATTTCTATTAACATTATCGGTAAAGAAAATATATGGCAAGCCTTTTTGCTGTCGGCTTTCGAGAACTCTTGCCCAGATTCTCCGCTTCTCTGCATCGCCGTCTATCATATCTTGCATCCAGTAGTCGGGTACGCAGACTCCAAAGAAAAGGTTCTGTATGGGTGAGCCTATGTCTTTTATCGTTAAAAACTCCTCAATATCCCCGTGGTCTATATCAAGGTATGCGGCAAATGCACCTCGGCGTACACCCCCTTGAGACACAACATCCATAGAAGTATCAAAGAGTTTCATAAAGGATACGGCGCCAGAAGATTTCCCATTATCGGTTACGGCAGTGCCTCTGTGGCGTAGCTCGCCGAAGTATCCAGAGGTTCCTCCACCGATTTTGGTCTGCATAATCACCTCCCCCATCTTGTGGGTAATGCCCTCTATACTGTCTGGGATGTGGACATTGAAACAAGAAATCGGTAAGCCTCTTTGCGTACCCATATTTGCCCAAACGGGTGAGGAGAAGGAAATCCACCCTTTGGTAATCATTTCCTTAAAGGCAGTTTTCAGTTCGGGTTTGTATAGTCTTTTCGCAGCGGCAGTCGTGATTCTATCGATGGCGCCTTCTACGGTTTCGCCTTTGAGGAGGTAGCCTCGGTTGAGCATCTGTTCAGACTCGTCATTGAGCCACCATATTTCTTGTGTTTCTTCCATTATTTTTCCCAAAAATGTTTTATTATTAAACTTTGATTAATCTTATTATTTCGTTAAAAAAAATTAATTCTGTAATAGAGATTCCTGCTATAGAATTTAAATCTACCTTATTTAAGACTATCATCTTTTATGAGGTTAGGTTTTGTAATAAAAACCTTTATTCCTCGTCGAGATTGAATCTATCGCAGGGCTCGGTAGCACCGATCTTGAATTTATTAATGTGCGTAAATACTACGGCAGGGTCGGCTTCCATAAACTGGAGGGCTTTCTTCACGCAGTAGTCCATTTTATACGCTACGGAGATACAGGCTCTGTGCCCATTTACGATTGCCATACCGAGGTAGAGGTGTTCTCCCCATTTAAAGTTCTCGGTGTGGTTTTCATCAATTTCTTTTAAAATTTTCTTTGTCATCCAATTACTTATTTCGTTTAATTTATTTCAAACCGCTTACAGGCTTTGAGCTCTCCTACTTTTACCTTGTTGATATAGGCGAACTTAATCTGAGGCACGGAGGTGGCAAACTGCTCGGCTTTCTTGATGCAGTAGTCTATTTTGTATGCCACTGCGATGCAAACTTTCTGCTCGCCAACGAGTGCCATCGCCATATAGATGTACTCTCCGAGCCTGAATTTATCGGACTTTATATAGTCCAACTCCTGTAGAATCTCCTTTGTCATAGTCATTTCATTTAATTATTGAGTGTGGAATCCTAAGAATTAGAATAAATCATCTCCAGTGATGGATTTATCGTGCTTCGTGTATGCCGTTGGTCTTTTGGCGAAGAAGTCATCCAGCTCATTAGCGAAGACATCTTCATCAAACCATTTCATTTTGGAGTATTGCTGTGGTGTTATATCAAAAATCTTGTTATATCCCAGCTGAGTGATCGCCATATCTACCCTATACTTCATAAAGTTTAGCACATCTTCCTTTGTGTAGAAGGAGAGCTCGCCGTTTTCATAAATCCAATCTAACAGTTCGGATTCATAGCTTATATAGTCCTTTATAATGGTCTCTAAGGTCTCCTGAGAGAGGCGCTCCTCTGGGTATTCTTCAAAGATTTTACCGAGGATATAGACCCCTGCGTTGGCGTGGGTTTGCTCATCTACGGAAGTCCAAGCGATGATATTGGCAGTATTCTTCATATATCCTTTAAACCTTGTGAAAGAGAGGATATTGGCAAATTGGCTGAAAAGCGAAGTATTTTCAATTACAATGACGAAAAACAGAAGTTTATTAATAAACGAAATGTCTTGTCCAAAGTGTTTCTCGAACAATTCGAGCTTTCGTTTGAAGATAGGGACTTCTACTAATTTCTCAAATTCATTGTTGTAGCCCAAGACTTCCAACAGCCTGGAATACGCCTCGCTATGCCTGAATTCAGACTCTGCAAAGGTTGCCCCCACGCCATTAAACTCTGGCTTTGGGATGTACTTATAGAGATCTCCCCAGAAAGTCTTCACGGCTACCTCTACCTGTGCAATGCCTAAGAGGCTACGCTTTACGACCTCCTTCTCGGAAGGTGATAGGTTAGACTTGAAATCCTGCACATCGGCAGTGAATTCTACTTCGGAATGTACCCAAAATGATTTGTTCATTGCATCGGTAAACTGCAAAACTTCTGGGTACTCAAATGGTTTGTAGCTTACTCTTTTGTCAAATATTCCCATAGTATTTTCATTAAGAAATTGATTGATCTACTTGTTCAACTGAATAAAAAAAGAGTTTTTTCTCTCTCTTATCGCTGACGACAAAAATATAAAATGCATCCTAATCTCAAAAGGCAGAAAAAATAACCATTTGATAGGAAATACTTAAAGTTTTCCACAATTATAGCAATGTACTATCAATAAAGGCTTAGCGCAATGTCCAAATCTTAGAAGTGCTTTAAAAGGGTTTTTTAATTAAATAGAAAGTTGTAAATAATTGAATTTAAATATAATATAATTAAACAAAAAAATAGTACCTTTCGAATTGTAACATTTGTATCAAAAGCATTACTTATCCCTCAAATGGAAAATTCTATGTCTCAACCTTTGCTTAAAATAGAAAACCTACACAAATCCTATGATATGGGGCTGTCTAAGCTCCATGTTTTAAAAGGTATTAATCTCAGCATCTCGGAGGGAGAATTTGTATCTATTATGGGCTCTTCGGGTTCGGGTAAGTCTACCCTGCTCAATATCATCGGTATCCTTGACCAAAAGGATAGCGGTACTTATGAGCTCAATGGTATCCCGATAGAGCATTTGAACGAATCAAAGTCGGCAGACTACCGTTCCAAATTTCTCGGCTTTATCTTCCAGTCATTTAATTTAATCAGCTATAAATCTGCACTTGAAAATGTAGCTTTACCGCTCTACTACCAGAATGTAAGCCGAAAGGAACGCAACAAAAAAGCAATGGAATACTTGGAAAAAGTAGGCTTGAAAGACTGGGCAAATCACCTACCCAATGAACTCTCGGGAGGGCAAAAGCAAAGGGTCGCCATAGCACGGGCATTGGTAACCAATCCGAGAATTATCCTCGCCGATGAACCTACGGGCGCTTTAGACAGCAAGACCACTCACGATATTATGAAGCTCTTGCAGGAGATTAATAACGAAGGGAAGACCATCATCATCGTAACCCACGAACCCGATGTAGCCGCCCAGACCAAAAGGAATGTCTTCCTGAAAGATGGTATAATAGAAAGTGATGAAGTCATTGAACAAGTCGTGCTCTAAAACCTATCAATAAAGCAAAAGCCAAAGAATTTTAACACTCAACTTAAAAACCGATTAGAATGTTTGATTTAGACCGCTGGCAGGAGATTTTTAGTTCTATCCGAAGTAATTTGCTTCGGACGGTGCTCTCTGGCTTTACCGTAGCTTTGGGCTTGTACATCTTCATCGTGCTTTTTGGGATAGGTAATGGTCTGGCAAATGCTTTTAATCAGGGTTTTAGAAGTGCTCAGAACCTTATTACATTCTCTACGGGGCATACTTCTATTGCTTATGCAGGGCTCCAATCTAACCGAAAAATCAGTTTTAATAATACCGACCTCAGTAGTATAAGAGAGGAAAATAAGGAGAATATAGAATACTCAGCGCCAACTTATACCACATACTGGAAGGTGAAGTACGGCAAAGAAAGTGGGGGCTACAGAATCAATGGTGCAGGAGAAGAGGAAGTCTATATTGCGAATAGAAAAGTTTTGGACGGACGATACCTCTCTCCAAGGGATATTAAAGAGAAGAAGTTCGTAGCCGTTATCGGGAGAATGGTACAGAGAGACCTTATAAAAAACGGTACACCTATCGGTAAGGAGCTGGACATTAATGGAACTGCATTTAAGGTGATCGGAGTTTTCTCGGATAATAATGGCGATTGGGAAGAGCGCACCATCAGTATTCCTGTTAGCACAATGCAGCAGCTCAGGAAGAGTTCGGATACCCTGTCAAGAATATCCATTACCTACGATATGAAGCTCTCTACCGACGAAGCCATAGCCTTTGGTGATGAGGTGAAGCGCCAGCTCCAAGAGCGAAAGAAAGTATCTCCAGAAGATGAGGAAGCGATTACGGTATTCAACAACGCAAAGAATGGTAAGGAAGGAGCGATATTTATCGGTGTTATTGGGATTATTGTAGGTTTTATCGGTATTGGGACACTTATCGCAGGGATTATCGGCATCAGTAATATTATGGTGTATATCGTAAAGGAACGAACGCTAGAAATCGGAATACGGAAGGCGATTGGAGCTAAGCCTATGAGTATCGTAGGGCTTATCTTGCAGGAGAGTATCGTGATTACGGTATTATCGGGGATTATTGGGGGGGCTTTGGGCGTTTTGTCATTAAACCTCATCGGAAACAGATTTGAAGAATACTTCATCTTAAACCCGAATGTAGGCTGGGGAGTTATCATTTCTGCATTTATCTGCCTTATCATTTCTGGGGCTATTGCGGGCTTTGTACCTGCCTATCGGGCATCAAAGATAAAACCCATAGAGGCATTAAGGGGATAATTACTCATATCAAAAGAAAAAGCGAGATGAATATCATATTTAAAATAGATACTTGGCAGGAGATTTATCATTCCCTACGGAATAATAAACTTCGGACTTTCCTTACAATGATAGGAGTGGGCTGGGGAATGTTTCTCTATGTAACCCTCCTCGGTGCTGCCAAAGGTATGGAGAATGGCTTCAATAAGCTCTTCTCTGGCTTTGCTACCAATACGATTTTCCTTTGGGGGCAGGAGACAACCATCCCCTATGGTGGTTTTCCTAAGGGGAGAACGGTCTATATTCATCTTTCAGACATAGAATATTTGAAGAAGAAAATCCCAGAGATTGATTATATCTCTCCGCAAAACTCAAGAGGAGATTTCGGTACGAGTGGAGTAACGATGGTGAGAGGTACCAAATCTGCCACCTATATCCTGAAAGGCGATTATCCCATCGGTAATAAAATAGCAGAGAAGAGGCTTCTGTTTGGCAGGTATTTAAATGATGCTGATGTCTCAGAAAATAAAAATGTAGTAGTCATCGGTGAGCAGATTTACAAGAACTTCTTCGATGCTAAAAAGAACGAAAACCCTGTTGGCAAAACAATTAATATCAAAGGGATTTTCTTTACTGTTATTGGAGTTTTTAGTGTTAAAAAGTCCATCGGTATTGATAGTGATAATAGCGCTTATATCCCCTTATCCACTTTTACCAAAATGTATAACGATGGTGATAAAGTAGATTTCTTTGCCATTGTATCAAAGTCCGATGCAGATATCGGTAGAGTGGATGAAAGAATAAAAGAAGTACTCAAAGGCCGATACAGCATATCACCAGAAGATACCAATGCCTATGGGGCATTCAACCTCGGTAATGAGTTTAAAAAAGTAACGGGCTTCCTTAATGGTATGCAGCTCCTCACGATTATTGTCGGCACGCTTACGATTATCGCGGGGGTTATTGCCATTTCAAACATCCTTCTCATCACGGTAAAGGAGCGAACGAAAGAAATAGGTATCCGCCGTGCGCTCGGGGCAAAACCTTCGGAGGTGAGGAATCAGATTCTCTTGGAGAGCGTCGTTATCACCCTTTCATCGGGCTTAATAGGCTTTATTTTCGGTATGCTGGTCTTGATGCTACTGAATCTCGCTACAAAAAATCAGGAAGATGCACCGTTTTACAACCCTACGGTCAATTACCTCAATGTATTTGGTGCAATGGCGATAATGGTCATACTGGGGCTTATCATCGGTTTAATCCCCGCACAGAGAGCCATCAGCATTCGCCCGATAGATGCACTGAGAAGTGAATAAAGAATAAGAATAAACATTAAAACATCAATAAAAATTAATCTAATCTCTATAACAATGAAAAAGACAATTTATATCGTACTCGGGCTTATCGCATTCGTTGCTTTATCGTCTGTCATCGGATATCTTATCAGCTCCAATATCTCCGAGCGCAAGGAATTCCTCACCCGAAAACCTATCGTACAGGATATGGAGGATAAAGTAATGGCAACGGGGAAGATTGTACCCAAAGAAGAGATAGAAATCAAACCCAATATCTCGGGGATTATCGATAAAATCTTCGTAAAGGAGGGAGATAAAGTTGTTGCAGGGCAGTTGGTCGCTACCCTCCGCATCGTTCCCAGCGTGGCGAGTGTAAATTCTGCTCTCCAAGAGGTGAGCAATGCAGAGCTGCAAATCAATAACGCCAAAGCCAACCTTGCCAACCAGCAACAACAGTTTGCAATGCAGGAGAACCTCTACAAACAGGGCGTTATCTCCAAGCAGGAGTACCTCACTGCTCAGCAGCAGCTCTATGCCAATCAGCAGAGCCTCAAAAACGCACAGCAGCTCCTCTCCACCGCTCAGAAAAACCTCCAAATAGCGCGTACAGGGGCTACTCCTGAGCTTCAAAATATGGCGACTACCCAGATTCGCTCTAAGGCAAACGGCACCGTCCTCGAAGTTCCCGTAAAAACAGGAAGCCAAGTGATAGAAGCTAATTCCTTCAATGCGGGCACCACCATTTGCTCCATCGCAGACCTCAGCTACCTTATCTTCGAGGGTAAGATTGATGAAGCACAAGTCGGTAAGATTAAAGAGGGAATGGAGATGAACATCATCATCGGAGCATTGCAAAACAAGACCTTTGCTGGAAAGATGACCCTCATCGCCCCAAAAGGAACCGAAGAGAGTGGTACCATAAAATTCCCTGTAAAGGGAAGCGTTCTCAATCCGAATAACGAATACATCCGTGCAGGCTTCTCTGCCAATGGAGAGATTATCCTCAGCTCCCAGAAAAATGCCCTCCTCCTCGACGAATCTCTCATCCAATACGAAAAAATAAAAGGCAACGACGCGCCATTCGTAGAAGTAAAGCAGCCAGGAGGTTCATTTAAGAAAGTCTTCGTAAAACTCGGTGCAAGCGATGGCGTGAATGTACAAATCCTCTCAGGAATAGATAAAAATGCCGAAGTAAAAGTCTGGAACCCCTCAGATAAAGATAAAGAAGAATTGAAAAAGCAGCCATAGCCCACTGCGTGGGGAGCACATCTTGCAAGTGGCGCACTTAGCCGTAGCACGGCAGGCACTTAGTAGGGACACTAGCGTGTTGATAATTGGCTTTTAGGTATAGCATCATTAGCATTATAACAGAAAATCCCCCTAGATGATTTGTCTAGGGGGAAGTTTTTAAAAAGGGGTCATAGACCCTATTATTTGGGTCAGAGACCCCATCATTTGGGTCAGAGACCCTATCTTTTGGGTTAAAAAGGCCGTCATTTAGGTTAAAAACCCGAACGATTAGGTGGGTCACCGTATTCAATTAGGTTCAGGACCTAAAATTTTAGGTTAGAAACCAGAATTTTTAGGTTAAGAACCTAAAAGTTGATAAAAAACAGCGTATTTTTTTATTAAAACGATAATTGGCGGTTGGCTGTTAGCTAATAGCAATTAGCTATTTGTTAGAAGCCTTATATTTGTGCAAGTCAAAGATTAAGATATGAATGAATTACTGCTTCAATACCTTTGGAATCACAAGGTTTTTGGTACTCATCTTTTTCAGGATACGGAGGGAAATCCTGTGAAGGTATTAGACTTTGGAAGCTGGAACCGAGATGCTGGGGCAGACTTCCAAGTTGCAAGGATAGAGACGAACGGAATTCGCTTTTCGGGGCATATAGAACTGCACTTGCGCTCGTCGGATTGGGATTTGCACGGGCACTCCAAAGATGAGGCGTATCAGAATGTAATTCTCCACGCTGTCTTTATTCACGACAAGGAAATCGCCTTCCTTAAGGAGCGAAATATCCCCACAATAGAACTCAAAAATTATATTAGCCCAGAGGTTATTGCTCGGTATGAAGTGCTGGCTTCAAAGGCAGAATTTATTCCCTGCCAAGAGCTTTTCCTCGGTCAGAAGCAGTCTGAGGACTTCCACAGAGAGAACCTTTTGAAGAAGCTGGATGAGAAATCTGAGAAAATTCAACGGGAATTAGAGCGTTATAAGAACGATTACGAGGCAGTGCTCTTCCATTATATGGCGTATAGCTTCGGGCTGAAGGTAAATGCCGAGATATTTAAAAGCATCGCCGAAAGCGCTCCGTTTTCTACCATCAGGAAGCTCAGTCAGGAGGCAAAGCAGCTGGAGTCTTTCCTCTTTGGGAAGGCTGGCTGGCTCACTCATTCTACCGATGAAGAGCACCAGAGCTGGAAGAGGGAGTATGATTTTATCACTAAGAAATTTAATCTCGGTAGTATCTGCTTCTCTCCAAAATTTCTAAGGCTAAGGCCGGCGAACTTCCCAACTATTAGGCTCTCTCAGCTGGCGCAGGTCTATCATCTCAATCAAAATCTATTTTCAAAGATAATGGAGGCAAAAACCTATCCTGAGCTGAGGAATCTTTTTAGCGGAGTGAAGGCTTCCAGCTATTGGGATACGCATTTTAAGTTTGGGAAGGAGGTAGCAAAATCTCAACCGAAGAAGCTCAGTGCAGCCTTTATTGACCTTATCATCATCAATGTCATTCTCCCTATGAAATATACTTATTACAGCGCTTTTGAGGAGAAAAGAGGGGAAATGAAGGAAGAAATCATCGGTCTTTATAAGGAAATCCCTGCCGAGAAAAATACGATTATCTCCGAATGGAAAGCGCTCGGTTGTGAGGTAAAAAATGCACTGCAAAGCCAGAGCTATCTCTACCAATACAGGAGTTTCTGCCTTAGAAAAAAATGTTTAAATTGCGCCGTCGGTTTGCAGATTCTCAGGAAATCGGAGCCTAATTAATACTTAATAATAAGATATGTTTAGCAACTTACGCCATAAAATGGAGCGCGAATGGTTCGGGGTACTTACACGGTTCGGTACAAAGCTCGGGATTCCCGTTTCTAAACTCAGGGTATTTTTTATTTATTCAACCTTTGCTACGGCGGGTTTTTTCTTTCTTATCTACCTCGCTATGGCGTTTATGCTTTGGGTGAAAGATATTTTTATCGTGAGGAGACCCAGCGTTTTTGATTTATAGCTGAACGATGAAATTCCTACCTGTACACTCTTTTGAAAATCCTTCTGCACAGAAGATTTATAGAGCCTATACCACCACTTTCCCAGCAGATGAAAGACGAAATGATGAGCAGTTTAAGGCACTTTTTGAGCATCCGAATGCTTTTGTAAATTCTATTCTCTGGCGGGAGGCAGAGGTGGGCTACCTCGTTCTCTGGAAGCTCTCCGAAAGTATTTTTGTGGAGCATTTTGAGGTTTTTGAAGAGTTTAGAAATCAAAAACTCGGCTCTGTGGTGGTAAAAACCCTGATAGAAGAGCATTCTAATATCATATTAGAATCTGAACCTTCCTACCTCAGTGAAATTGCCGAGAGGCGGATTGGTTTTTACCAGAAAAACAGCCTCAGCATCATTAATGAAAGCTATATACAACCGAGCTATGAGGAAGGTAAGAATCCTTTGGAACTCTTCCTGATGGCATCTTGGCTCCCAAAGGATGTCCAAGCAGTAGAGCAGGAAATTCACCGGACGGTCTATGGTGTAGAGGGCTAAGCCTCGCTGGCGAAAGATGCCTCAAAATCTATGAAAACACTACCGTGAGAGGTGGTAAATGGGAAGTAATAAATCCTCGTTTTGAGGGGGAGATGGTCATTCTTAAACTTACAGAATACGACGATTGCCTCTACCTCGCCACCCTTTAAAGAGACACTGGAGGTATAGCAAATGCAAAACCCCTCGGCAGTGCCCATTAGTTTTTCATTCCCAAAACTCTTAAAAGAATCTACCATTACACTTTCATCAAAGTAATAATCATACACGGCGGGAATAACGGAGGTAAAGCCACCATCAGAATTTATCAGAAAAGAAAATGGCTGAAATTTTTGCTCAGAATTGAGCTTCTGCGTAGCCTCATCTATGGCGAACTCCACCGTTTTATCTACTAAAATATCTATATCGCTCATTTTTTAGATGATATTTACTTCCCTTTCTAACTCGATTCCGAATTTCTCCTTTATAGAAGCGATAATCTGTGCTGAGAAATTAAAAATTTCCTTGCCAGTAGCCTCTCCCGTGCAGTTGATAATCACGAGTGCCTGGCGGTTGTGCACCGCTACATTGCCCACTTGCTTACCTTTCCAGCCTGCTTTTTCTATCAGCCAGCCTGCGGGGAGTTTGATGAAATCACCATTTGGATAGCTCGGTATTTCTGGGTAAAGGTTTTTGAGTGCTTCAAACTTTTCTTTGCTGATAACTGGGTTTTTGAAGAAGCTGCCAGCATTGCCCGTCTCCTTTGGATTGGGGAGCTTGGTTTCTCTGATGCGCACTACTGCCTTTGAAATCTCCTGTATCGTAGGTTTGGAAATCCCTAAGCGCTGCAAGTCTTCTTGGATGGCTCCATAGCCTGTTTTCAGTTCGTGATTAGTCGTGGTAAGGAGGAAACTGACTTCCAAAATCACATATTTCCCTTTGCCTTCGTGCTTGAAGAAAGATTCCCGATAGCCGAATTTACAATCGGAAAGGCTAAACTCTTCCACTTCCAAAGTTTCAATATTGAGTGCCTTACAGTGGTGAAATCTGTCCTTAATCTCCACTCCATACGCCCCGATGTTTTGCATAGGGCAGGTGCCTACATTTCCTGGGATTAATGAGAGGTTTTCCAGCCCACCAAAATCTTGATTAAGGCACCACTGCACGAATTTATGCCAGTTCTCACCTGCCTGTGCCGTTACCAAAACCTCGTTTTCACCCGCAGGCTGAGTTGTGATTCCTTTCATCTGGACTAAAACCACCAGACCGTTATAATTCTCGGTGAAAAGTACATTACTCCCGCCACCAAGGAAGAGGAGCGGAAGGTTTTTATCCTTTGCAAAGCCTATTGCAGCTTTCAGCTCATCGATGCTTTTTGCACGAGTGAAGAACCTCGCTTGTACCTCTATTCCAAATGTATTAAAAGGTTTTAGGGAGATGTTTTCTTGAATTTCCATAGCTGCAAAGATAGCAAATATGCTTATAGCCGTAGCACCGCACCGTAGCCGGTGATGCGATTACCACAAACTTACCATCCACAGCCTACTGCCTAAAGCTAATAGCAAAAAAAATACAGTCTTTAAAAGACTGTATTTTTTTTGCTGCTTTCCAAAGTTTCGGAATACATTTTTTCGTATTGGGGGATAATGTTTTTTATATCAAAGCGGAGGGCTTGCTCTTTTGCCTGTTGCTTCATTTGGTTGAGGAGGTGGTCATCACTCAGGAGTTTTATTGCATAGTTGCTCATCGCTTCTACATTTCCTACTTCTGCTAAGTAGCCTGTTTCTCCTTGTATATTTACTTCGGGGATACCTCCAGCATTTGAGCTGATAACGGGAGTGTATGCTGCCATTGCTTCAAGGGCAGCGAGACCGAAACTCTCTTGCTCGGAGGGGAGGAGGAAGAGGTCGGAGAGCTCAAGGATTTTGTATAAATCATTGGTTTTGCCCAGAAGGCGGATTTTGTCTATCAGTTCGGTATGGTTTTCCAGAAATTCATTTACCTTTTCCATATCGGGACCTTCGCCTATGATGATGAGCTTGGAGGCTATTTTCCTGTTTACATTCCTGAAAATCTGTAGTACATCTTCTATCCGCTTTACAGGTCGGAGGTTTGAGATATGGATGAGGATTTTCTCATTTGGAAGGGCAAACTGGCTGCGGTCGCACTTCGTACATTTTATAAATAGACTATTATCTATAAAGTTATTGATGACTTTTATCTCCTTCTTGATATTGAAAAACTGAAGGGTATCTTTCTTTAAACTCTCGGAAACGGCGGTAATGGTGTCGGACTGATTGATGGAGAACTCTACCGCGTGCTTATAGCTGGGATGCTGACCCACCAGAGTGATGTCTGTCCCGTGTAAAGTAGTGATGAGAGGGATGTCTTTGCCATCTTGTTTGAGCATCTGCTTGGCGGTAAATGCCGCATAAGCATAAGGGATAGCGTAGTGAGCGTGCAGAAGATCTAACTTGTAAAGCGTGCTCACCCTGTAAATCATAGAAGAAAGCGCAATATCATAGGGTTGATATTGAAAAAGAGGGTAGGTCTGTACATTGACTTTGTGGAAAAAAATATTGGGGTTGGTAATGTCTAACCTCGCGGGTAGATTATTAGAGATAAAATGAACTTCGTAGCCTTTATCTGCGAGCGTCATCCCAAGCTCTGTTGCCACAATTCCACTACCTCCATAAGTGGGATAACATAAGATTCCTATTTTCATTATTCAAGTCTAAAATTTGGGGCTCAAAGGTAACTAAAAATTAATTTATATGATTTATAAATTTAACATTTTAGGGCATTTAAAGGGGATATTGCTGTCTTTTATTTTTTAATGATGATTTTAATTGGCTAAATTTGCCCCCAAATAAAATTGAGTGTAAAAATGGATTTACCTAATGATTATATTCCGATTTTAATTCAAGCTGTTGTAGCTATAGGTTTTGTAGCGGTCTCTCTATTGGGAGCGCATTTTTTAGGACCAAGGCAAAAGAAAACTACCACCACAAAAAACCAGAGTTTTGAGTGTGGTGTAGAGGTAGAAGGAAATGCAAGAACGCCTTTCTCTATAAAGTATTTTCTTACCGCAGTTTTATTCGTACTCTTTGATATAGAAGTGGTATTTTTCTATCCTTATGCTTTGAATTTTAAAGAATTCGGAGTAGAAGGCTTTTTAGCTGTGCTTACTTTCGTAGCTATATTTTTCGTGGCTTTTTTCTATGTGCTGAAAAGAGGAGCTTTGGATTGGAATAAATAACCGATGACTCGAACAAAATAATCAAGCGAAACAATAAAAAAGATAATGTCTGATAATAATAAAAAGATAATCACTACCGCAGAAATGCCCGAAGGATATGAAGGTGAGGGCTTTTTTGTTACAAAACTGAGCAGTGTAATCGGTTTGGCAAGGAAATATTCTCTTTGGCCTCTTCCTTTTGCTACCTCTTGTTGCGGTATAGAATATATGGCAATGCTAAACCCTACCTATGATGCATCAAGATATGGTATGGAGAGAAACTCATTCTCGCCAAGACAGGCAGATATGCTGATGGTTTGCGGTACTATTTCCAAAAAATTAGGACCTGTACTGAAGCAGATTTATACCCAGATGGCAGAGCCTAAATGGGTAGTAGCTGTAGGGGCTTGTGCGTGTAGTGGTGGTATTTTTGACTCGTATTCCGTTCTCCAAGGGATAGATAAAATTATCCCCGTAGATGTGTATGTGCCAGGATGCCCGCCAAGACCAGAGCAGATTATAGAAGGTGTGCTCCAGGTGCAAGCACTGGCAGAGAGTGAAAGCATTAGAAGGAGAGATTTGCCAGAATATCAGAAGTTATTAGAATCTTACGGAATTAATTAAGACTTTGTTTAGCGCTTAAAAGCTGAGAAAATGACAAATGAATTTGTTTTAGAAGCCATTACCCGCGAGTTCCCAGAAGCCGTGCTGTCTGCTTCGGAGCCGTATGGTTTGTTAACTCTTGAAATAAAAAAAGAAGAGATAAAAAAGGTGATTCATTACCTCAAAGATTCGTCTCTTAATTTCTTTTTCTTAACCGATATCTGCGGTATACATTATCCAAATGATAAAGAGAAAGAAATCGGGGTTATCTACCATCTTCATAATATGATGGAGAATGTGAGAATCCGCCTTAAAACCTTTATGCCGAGAGAAAATGCAGAAGTAGATTCTTTGGTTGATTTATTTTCTGGTGCCAACTGGATGGAGAGAGAAACCTTTGACTTTTTTGGGATTAAATTTAAAGGGCATCCCGATTTAAGGGTTATTCTAAATATGCCAGATTTAGGCTTCCACCCTCTTCTGAAAGAATATAGACTGGAAGATGGTACAAGAACAGATAAAAACGATTTAATGTTCGGAAGGTAATTCACAATTAATAGATATGAAAAACAACGAGCTATCTAATATATTAAACCACGATATTAATGAGCAGATTGATGGGCAACTTTATACCCTCAATCTCGGGCCTACACACCCCGCTACGCACGGGATTTTCCAGAATGTCCTCACGATGGATGGCGAGAAAATCCTCCACTCCGAGCAAACCGTAGGTTATATCCACCGTGCATTTGAGAAGATTGCCGAAAGGAGAAATCTTACTCAGATTACTACTTTGACCGACAGGCTGAACTACTGCTCTGCGCCTATTAATAACTTTGGCTGGCATATGACCGTAGAAAAACTCTTGGGCATAGAAACGCCTAAGAGGGTAGATTATCTAAGGGTGATCCTTATGGAGCTTGCAAGGATTGGTGACCACCTGATTTGCAATGGTGTTACAGGTATGGATGCAGGGGCCATTACAGGGCTTACCTATATGTTCCAAGACAGGGAGCGTATCTACAATATGTATGAGCAAATCTGTGGTGCGAGGATGACGACCAATATGGGAAGAATCGGTGGCTTTGAAAGAGATATTAATGATAAATTCCACGAATATTTACAGGAGTTTATTAAAAACTTCCCTAAGCGATATGGAGAATTCTGCTCCCTCTTAGAGCGAAACAGAATCTTTATGGATAGAACCATCAATGTAGGTGCTATCTCTTCCGAAAGGGCTTTAAGCTATGGATTTACAGGTCCTAACCTCAGAGCGACAGGAGTGGATTATGATGTGCGTGTAGCACAGCCATACTCTTCCTATGAGGATTTTGATTTCATCATTCCAGTGGGAACTTCTGGCGATACTTATGATAGATTTATGGTTCGCCAGCAGGAAGTTTGGGAATCTCTTAAAATCATTAAACAGGCTTATGAAAACCTTCCAGATGGAGACTTCCACGCAGATGCTCCAGAATATTACCTCCCTGAGAAATCAGATGTTTATTCTAAAATGGAATCCCTTATTTATCACTTTAAAATTGTAATGGGAGAGACCAATATACCTGTAGGAGAGGTTTATAATTGTGTAGAAGGAGCAAATGGAGAGCTCGGGTTTTACTTAGTGAGCGATGGAGGGAGAAGTCCGTACAGATTGCATTTCAGAAGACCTTGCTTTATTTATTATCAGGCATATCCAGAAATGATTACGGGAGCTGGGATTTCAGATGCCATTGTTACAATGTGTAGTATGAATATAATTGCAGGTGAGCTCGATGCTTAAATCTGGCTCAACAAATAAAATTTAAGATAAAAAAGGCAGAGACAAACTACCTGAAAAAAAGCAAAAGAAAATGAGCGAAAAAATAATAACTTTCAAACCTGAAACCTTAGAGCAGGTAAAGAAAATTATCGCAAGGTACCCAGAGGGAAGGCAGAAATCTGCTCTCATCCCCATTCTCCATATTGCACAGAAAGAATTTGGAGGCTGGTTAGATGTCCCTGTAATGGATTATGTGGCGAGCTTATTAGACATAAAACCTATTGAAGTATATGAAGTGGCAACTTTCTATACGATGTTTAATATGCAGCCCGTAGGTAAATATGTATTGGAAGTATGCCGTACAGGCCCTTGTATGACGAGAGGGAGTGAGAAAATTCTCGACCATATCCGCACAAAGCTCAATATAAAAGATGGTGAGACTACCGAAGATGGGCTATTTACATTAAAACCTGCGGAATGCCTCGGTGCGTGTGGCTATGCACCAATGATGCAACTCGGTAAGTTTTATCACGAGAACTTGACCATAGAGAAAGTAGATGAAATCCTTGAGCTTTGCCGACAGGGAGCCATAGCTTTGGATTAAAAATAAAAATACTCTTGAAGAGAGAGTAATTGAAATAAAGTTGAATAATTAAGTGTAAGCTATTTTAGATACTTACAAAATTTAATAGACAAATGAGTAAAAAACTTTTACTTAAAGATGCTCACATAGAGGGAATTCGATATTTTGATGTATATCGAAAGCAAGGCGGTTATCAAGCCGCTGAGAAGGCTCTTAAAATGACGCCCGAAGAGATTTTAGAGGAAGTGAAAACCTCTGGACTTCGCGGTCGTGGTGGTGCGGGCTTCCCTACAGGAATGAAGTGGAGCTTCCTTGCAAAACCCGAAGGAATACCAAGACACTTGGTGGTAAATGCCGATGAGTCTGAGCCCGGTACCTTTAAGGACAGATACCTGATGGAGCATATTCCTCATATATTAATAGAAGGGATAATCATCGCTTCTTATTGTTTGGGTTCAAATGCTTCCTACATCTATATAAGAGGTGAGTATTCTTGGATTCCAGATATACTGGAAGCCGCTATTGAAGAGGCAAGAAATGCTGGTTTCTTAGGAAAAAATATCTTAGGAACTGGTTTTGACTTGGAAATATATGTGCAAAGAGGTGCTGGGGCATATGTGTGTGGAGAGGAAACGGCACTCCTCGAATCCCTCGAAGGTAAGAGAGGAAATCCGAGATTAAAACCCCCATTCCCAGCTGTAAAAGGGCTTTGGGAGAGACCAACTGTAGTAAATAATGTAGAATCTATCGCTGCTGTAGTACCTATTATTAATATGACAGGTGCTGAGTATGCAAAAATAGGTGTAGGGCGATCTACAGGAACGAAACTGATTTCCGCTTGTGGTAATATCAATAAACCTGGTGTTTATGAGATTGATATGACCATTACAGTAGAAGAATTCATCTATTCCGATGAATATTGCGGAGGTATTCCTAATGGAAAAAGGCTGAAAGCCTGCATACCTGGTGGAAGTTCTGTTCCTATCTTGCCAGCTAATCTATTGCTCAAAACCATAAAAGGAGAGCCGAGATATATGAACTACGAATCTCTTTCCGATGGTGGCTTTGCTACGGGAACGATGATGGGTTCGGGAGGTTTTATCGTATTGGATGAAGACCAGTCGGTTGTAGAGCATACGATGACACTTTCAAGATTTTATAATCACGAGAGCTGTGGGCAGTGTACTCCTTGTAGAGAGGGGACAGGCTGGCTCTACAGAATCTTGAAGAAAATAGTAAATGGAGAAGGCGAGATGAAGGATATTGATTTACTTTGGGATATCCAGAGAAAGATAGAAGGTAATACGATTTGTCCTCTCGGTGATGCAGCAGCTTGGCCTGTGGCAGCGGCTATCAGGCATTTCCGAGATGAGTTTGAATATTATGTAAAAACACCTGAACTGGCTAAGGTAAAACCATTCGGATTGGCGCATTATGCTGACCCAATCCCAGTGCCAGCCGAGTAAGTGGATTAGAATATTGATAAAAAAAAGAAGAGACTAAAACGCTTTTAGAAGTTTAATTTTAAGAGCTGATAAATAAAATTTTAACGCTGATCATATGAGCGAAGAAGTAAAAAAGTTTAAAATAACCATTGATGGACAGACTACGGAAGTTTTGCCAGGGACTACGATTATAGAAGCGGCAAGACAGATAGGTGGTAAGTCTGTACCGCCAGCGATGTGTTATTATAGCAAACTTGAACATAGTGGAGGAAGATGTAGAACCTGCCTCGTAGAGGTTTCAAAAGGTTCCGAAGCAGATCCACGACCTATGCCTAAATTGGTAGCAAGTTGCCGTACAGCCGTAATGGATGGTATGGAAGTGAAAAACCTTACCTCTGAAAGAACTCAGGAGGCGAGAAAAGCGGTTACCGAATTTATGCTTATCCATCACCCTCTTGATTGCCCAGTCTGCGACCAGGCAGGGGAGTGCCATTTGCAAGACCTCAGCTATGAGCACGGTCTTTCCGATAGCCGAATGGAGTTTGAAAAGAAAACCTTTGATGCAGAAGATATAGGTCCGAATATCAAGCTGAATATGAACCGCTGTATTCTGTGTGCAAGATGTGTTTTACTGGCAAATCAGCTTACAGAAGAGAGAGAGCACGGCATCCTGTTCCGAGGTGAGCATGCAGAAATAGGAACTTATCTCAATAAAGCATTGGAAAATGATTTTATTGGTAATGTGATAGATGTGTGTCCTGTGGGAGCACTTACAGATAGAACGGCTCGTTTTGCCAGCCGTGTATGGTTTACAAAACCTATGAATGCTACTTGCAACTGCGATAAATGTAGCGGAAAAGCCGTTATCTGGATGAAAGGTGAGGAAATCGTTCGTGTTACAGGTAGAAAAGATAAATATGGAGAAGTAGAAGAATTTATTTGTGATGATTGCCGTTTCCATAAGAAAGATCTTAAGTACTGGACGGTAGAAGGTCCAAGAAATATTGAGAGACATTCCGTTATCTCTCTCAACCACTATGAAACGCCTCAGCCTAAGGAGCAAACCAACCTTTGGAATCATTTCAACCAAAATAAAATAGGGTCTCCTGATAAAAAGGAAACCAGTAATGGATAGTTATTCACCGAATCTTAGTAAAATTTAATTTTATAAAAGTGGAATTAATTACATTTAAAATCATATTAGTCTTAGCTTTATTCCTTCTATCTCTTACAGTAGCAGCATATTCTACTTGGGCAGAAAGAAAAGTAGCAGCCGTAATGCAGGACAGGATAGGACCTAATAAAGCAGGACCTTTCGGACTTTTGCAACCCTTAGCTGATGGAGGGAAGTTCTTCTTTAAGGAGGACTTTACGCCAGACAATGCAGAGCGGTTTTTATTCGTTATCGGTCCTTCTATCGTAATGTTTTTATCATTGCTTACAGGGGCGGTTATCCCTTGGGGAAGCACGATAAATATTGCTGGAGAGTCTTTTGATTTACAAGTAGCCAATATTGATATCGGGGTTCTTTATATTTTAGGATTAGCCTCTGTATCTGTATATGGAATGATGCTTGGGGGCTGGGCTTCAAATAATAAATACTCGCTTATCGGAGCTATCCGTGCGAGTTCGCAGATGATTTCTTATGAATTAGCAATGGGGCTTGCGCTTTTAGCGATTATAATGATGAGCGGTTCATTGGATTTAAAAGTAATTGTAGAGCAACAGACGCACGGGAAACTTTGGGGCATTGTACCAGAAGTTTCAGGGATAAACTGGAATATTTTCTATCAGCCTTTTGCTTTTCTTATATTCCTTATCGCTGCACTTGCGGAGACCAACAGACACCCGTTTGACTTGCCAGAGTGCGAATCCGAATTGGTTACAGGGTATTCTACCGAATATTCATCAATGAAATTAGGGCTTTATATGTTTGGTGAGTATGTAAATATGTTTATCTCAAATGCCCTTATCGCTGTGCTGTTCTTCGGTGGGTACAATTATCCTGGTATAGACTGGGTAGCAGAAAACTGGGGAGAAAATGTAGCGGGAGTTTTCAGCATTGTCTCTTTCCTTATAAAAGTATTCTTTGGAATATTCCTCTTTATGTGGATTAGATGGACGATTCCAAGATTCAGATACGATCAGCTAATGCATCTCGGTTGGAAAAAATTAATCCCTTTCGGATTGATAAACCTATTGATAACAGGCGCTATCATATTATTATTTAATAACTAATAGTAGAGATTTAATAGAATAGTTTAGAATTTAAGAGCTAATGGGATTTATACTTTTAGCTAAAACATAAAGAAGAAATGAAATTAACCAATAGATCTAAGGTTGTCTCTAATAAAAAAATGACTTTCAGTGAGAGTATCTATCTCCCTGCAATTATTCAGGGGATGGGTATTACATTGAAGCATATGTTTAAAAAGCCAGGCAGTGTATCTTATCCTGATGAAGAAAAGCCTCGTGCTAAGGTTTGGAGAGGTCGCCATGTCCTCAAAAGAGATGATGAGGGTAGGGAGAGATGTACCGCTTGTGGACTTTGTGCTGTGGCTTGCCCGGCAGAGGCCATTACAATGACGGCAGCAGAGCGTACGAAAGATGAAAAGCACCTTTACAGAGAAGAAAAATATGCAGCTACTTACGAAATCAATATGATTAGATGTATTTTCTGCGGTCTCTGCGAGGAGGCTTGCCCTAAATCTGCAATCTACCTTACCGATCGCCTTGTAGAGCCAGAGAACAATAGAGGCTCATTTATCTATGGTAAGGAAAAACTCTTAGAATCTATGGATGACAGAATAGATGTGTCTGAAAGACAAAGTGAAAAACAAAGAAACTTTTTAAAATTAAAGAAGTAATGGAGCAATTTCTTTTCTATTTGGTATCGGGAGTAGCGCTTTGTAGTGCGGTTTATTTCGTATTCGCAAAGAATCCGTTGTATTCTTTACTTTCGCTCATCGTTACTTTTTTCTCAATAGCAGGCTTGTATGTATTACTCAATGCACAGTTCTTGGGAATTGTTCAGATAATGGTATATGCAGGGGCTATTATGGTTTTATTCCTCTATATATTAATGATGCTCAACTTAAACAATCAGGATGAAAGTAGAAAGAAGAGCATCAATAAATTCATTGGGATTATTGCCAGTGGGATACTTTTCATCGGTATGCTTGGGGCTTATAGAGGCTTGAAAACAGGTGCAGTAGCACAGGATGTAGATTATTCAGTAGGGCTTACAAAAAATCTTGGTGGGCTTTTGTTTAATGAATATGTCCTCCCGTTTGAGCTTGCTTCAATTCTTATTCTGGCAGGTATTGTAGGTTCAGTATTAATTGGTAAAAGAGATTTATAAGATATTATGGAAGCAAATACTTTTATACAAAGTGTTCCTTTGGAGAACTTTATTGTGCTGAGTACAGTTTTGTTTTGCTTGGGAGTGCTGGGTGTACTACTCAGGAAAAATGCAATCATTATTTTAGGTTGTGTAGAGCTTATGCTCAATTCCGTAAATCTTCTCTTAGCAGCTTTTTCTGCATACAAAGGAAATGGAGATGGGCAGATACTGGTATTCTTCATTATGGTAGTAGCAGCTGCGGAAGTAGCAGTAGGTTTGGCTATCATTGCAATGATTTATCGTAATACAAAATCTGTAGATGTGAGTATTTTAAATAAATTAAAGGGATAATAAGGAATGGAAAATTTAATTTATACTATCATATTACTGCCGCTTATAGGTTTCCTTTTCAATGGATTTTTTGGGAAATACCTTCCAAAGGTTTTAGTGGGGAGTATAGCGACTTTAGCGGTTTTTTCTTCATTTTGTATAGCAGTAAGCCTGTTTCTCAACTTTGATTCTGATAGCCAACCCGTAATAGTAAAGACTTTTGAATGGTTCAGAGTAAATGGTATGCAGGTGAATTTCGGTTTCCAGATTGACCAGCTTTCTCTGATGATGGTGATGATTATCACGGGTATCGGTTCGCTTATCCACCTTTATTCTATCGGTTATATGAGCCACGATACAGGATTTTATAAATTCTTTACTTATCTCAACCTTTTCATCTTCTCAATGCTCCTTTTGGTAATGGGGTCTAATTACCTCATTCTCTTCATCGGCTGGGAAGGTGTAGGTGTTTGCTCCTATCTCTTAATTGGTTTTTGGTTTCAAAACTGGGAGTATGGTAAAGCAGCGAGAAAGGCATTTATAATGAACCGTATTGGGGATTTAGGTTTGCTCATAGGGATTTTTCTTATCGCTCAGCAGACAAATTCTTTGGACTATATCAGTGTAGCCAATAATGCAGGTGTATTTGGAATGGACAGCACTATAATTATCTTCATTACACTGAGTTTATTTATCGGTGCGGTGGGTAAATCGGCACAAGTACCTCTTTACACTTGGCTCCCTGATGCGATGGCGGGGCCTACTCCTGTATCGGCGCTTATCCACGCTGCTACGATGGTTACTGCGGGTATTTACCTCATCGTTCGTTCAAATTTCCTTTATACGCTGGCGCCATCTGTGCAAGATATAATACTGCTTATTGGTCTTCTAACGGCAGCATTAGCTGGGTTCTACGCTCTAAGGCAGAATGATATTAAGAAAGTCTTGGCATATTCTACCGTTTCTCAGCTTGGGTTTATGTTTGTAGCATTGGGCTTAGGGGCTTATACTACAGCGATGTTCCATGTGATGACGCACGCATTCTTTAAAGCGTTGCTCTTTCTCGGTTCTGGTTCTGTAATCCACGCAATGAGCGGAGAGCAAGATATGAGGTATATGGGTGGTTTAAGAAAGTATATCCCTGTTACCCATTGGACATTCCTTATCGGGACCTTGGCAATCTCTGGTATGCCGCTATTCTCTGGTATGATTTCAAAAGATGAAATCCTTATCGCAGCATTTGCTAAGAATCCAGCATTCTGGGTTATACTCTTTGTGCTTGCAGCGGTTACGGCTACTTATATGTTCAGATTATATTACCTTACTTTTTATGGGGATTTTAGAGGCTCGGAGGAGCAGAAGCATCACCTGCACGAGAGCCCTTTAAATATGACTTTACCTTTAATCGTTTTAGCAGTGCTTTCGGTATTTGGAGGTTTCTTTAATCTCCCTCACTTTGTAGGGCACGGTCATTTCTCTTTCCTCAATCAGTGGCTGAGCCCAATCATTACTGAGCAGGGCAAAAGTCTGCACGAAACCTCTGTTTTAGCAGTAGATTTCACAACGGAGATGCTTCTCTTATCCCTTACCATTATAATGTTCTTTACTGTATGGTTTATTGTGAGAAATATCTATGTAAATAAAGCCAAACTCCCTCTTGCTGAGTATTCAGGTTGGGAAAAACTTTCCGCAAAGACCTTGTATGACAATAAAATCTATAATGCTCTCTTTGTAAAAACAGCCGAAGGTTTAGGTAAGGTTCTAAGGGCTTTTGATAAAAATATTTTAGACTCTACCGCTCAGTTTATAGGAGATGGAGCAGAGGACTCTGGTAGAGCGATGAAGAAATTCCAAAATGGAAATGTGGAGAACTATCTGCTGATTATGGCATTGGCAGTAGGAATTATATTAATTATTAACTTTTTACTATAATAATGTATCAGTTATTAGCATTACTACTCATACCTCTTATAGGTTCAGGATTTATTTTCGCGTCTAAAAATGCAGCCGCTAAGTATTTTGCTTTGGGTATAGCTCTCGTTCAGTTAGTTCTCAGCTTTTGTATGCTTTGCAGCTTTGATGCTACTCCTACGGTAGATTCAGCACTGCAATATGAAATCCAGTATCCGTGGTCTAACTTCATAAAAAGCAGCATACATTTCGGTATTGATGGAATGAGTATGCTTATGCTCCTCCTTACCAATATCCTCGTTCCGCTTATTATCCTTTCTTCTTTTAATGAAGAAAAATCATACAGGAACTCTTTCTATGCGCTGATTTTATTAATGCAGTTTGGTTTAGTGGGAGTTTTCACAGCATTAGATGGAATTATTTTCTATGCTTTCTGGGAGATTACCTTAATCCCTATCTGGTTTATTGCAGGTATATGGGGGCAGGCAGATAAGAATCCCCGTTTTACAACCAAGTTTTTCGTATTTACATTTGTGGGGTCTCTCTTTATGTTAGCGGGTTTGGTATATCTTTATGCGCTCCCTGATACAGCATCTTTTGCTCTTACAGATTTGTATAATACTACTCTTGATATCAATCAGCAGAACTTGGTATTCTGGTTTATCTTCTTTGCTTTTGCAGTGAAGCTACCTGTATTTCCTTTCCATTCTTGGCAGGCGGATACCTATACTTATTCACCTACTCAGGGTTCTATGCTCCTCTCGGGGATTATGCTAAAGATGGCGGTATTCGGTGTGCTTAGGTATCTTTTACCGATTACACCAGATGCTATTGCAGGTGTTTCTGGGGGTATCGTTGTGGTCTTAGCGGTCATTGGAGTGCTCTATGGTGCTTTAATCGCAATCGTACAAAACGATGCCAAGAGGATTATTGCTTTCTCCTCTCTTTCGCATATCGGTTTATTAACGGCGGGGCTTTTTGCTTCTGCCATACTGAGTGCCAATGGAAACTTTACTACTGAAGGAGGCGAGGGAGCTATGGTAATGGCTTTTGCTCACGGTTTAAATGTGGTAGGGCTTTTCTACTGTGCAGATATCCTCTACAAAAGGTTTAATACAAGAGATATTAATCAAATGGGTGGCTTTGCAAGGGTAGCACCGAAGTTCGCTGTTGTGTTTATGATTATCCTTTTCGGCTCACTGGGCGTACCGCTCACCAATGGTTTTATCGGTGAGTTTATCCTTATAAAATCTGTATTTGATTATAATGCCCTTATGGGAGTTATTGCAGGTATTACGGTTATTTTAGCAGCAGCCTATCTACTGAGGTTTTATGCTAAGACAATGTTTGGCAAGGGGAATGATGAGGTGCTGGCTACCGCTAAGGATATTTCGGGTGTAGAACTCATCGTTTTGGCTACGCTTTCGGTATTTGTTATCGTGATGGGAGTCTATCCTCAGCCTGTACTGAATATGGTAGATAGCTCTATCGAGTACATCTATCTCACCTTACCTAAAATGAACTAATATCATAATCTTAAAGACCTATCGTAGTTTTAAATTTAAATTAAAGAAATGAGTACACTTATTATAGTTTTTCTTACGGCCATTGTGGTATTATTTTCAGGAACATCGGGGCGAGGTAAGTTTTCCAGATATATTGGTATTGCAGGGCTTTTGCTTGCTTTGGTTGTGAGTTTCCAGCCCGAGTGTTCATTCTTCGCGAAGTATCAGTCAATGTATATTTATGATGAAACGGCAGCGCTGTTTACAAGGATAGCCATCATCATTACTACGCTTATCTTTTTCCTTGGGGGCTTTGCATTGAGCAATCACAGAAGTCATCAGTCCGAGCTCTATGCCCTTATGCTTTTCGCTCTTTGTGGGGGGATTATCCTTTTCGGTTTTGAGAATATGACGGTACTCTTCTTAGGTATAGAAATTCTCTCCATACCGCTTTATGTAATGGCGGGGAGTAGTAAGACCGACTTGCGCTCGATAGAAGCAGCCCTCAAATATTTTCTTATGGGTGCCTTTGCTACGGGTTTCCTTATGTTTGGTGTAGCCCTCGTTTATGGTGCTACAGGTAGCTTTGATATCCATCAAATCGCTCAGTTGAGTACTGAGAATGCTAATGATACAATGTTCATTCTCGGAGCTGTGCTTATGCTTGTTGCTTTGGCGTTTAAGACTTCATTGGCACCCTTCCATACTTGGTCGCCAGATGTCTATCAAGGTGCACCATCCCTCATTACTTCCTTTATGGCGAGTGTAGTTAAAATCTCTGCATTTGGTGCTTTCTTTAAGCTGATGATTACTGCGTTTATCGGTATCGCTCCAAGTTGGATTAATATTATCGGTGTGCTTGTGATTATCACACTTCTGCTCTCAAATATTATGGGGCTTGCACAGACCAATGCCAAGAGAATGCTTGCCTATTCCTCCGTATCTCACGCAGGATATATAGCGATGGTATTCTTTGGGTTTAATAACCTCTCGGTAGGGGTATTGGCATTCTATCTTTTTGCGTATTCACTTTCCACCATTGGGGTATTTATGTGCCTGATTTGGGTAGAAAAAATAAAACGAGAAACCTCCTACGAAGCTTTTCGAGGCTTGGCAAAGACCGAACCTCTACTCGCTCTCGTTACTGCTGTCTCTTTATTTTCTATGGCTGGAGTACCGCTTACCGCTGGCTTTATAGGGAAGTTTGGGATATTCGCACAAGCGATTGGCGTAGCACCATTTCTGGTAGTAGTTGCTGTGGTAGGTTCTGCACTCTCTATTGCGTATTACCTAAGGCTGATTATCTCTATGTTCTTTGCAAAAGAATCATCATTTAATACTTCCGAGAGGGTGAGTTTTACTTACAATCTTCTCTCTCTACTGATTATTTTACTGATTATCGGTATAGGTATCTATCCTGACCTTTTTGCTAAAATTCACTAACACCGTAGCCGGTGAGGCACCCACTGCCTGGGGAGCACTTAGCCGTAGCACAGCAGGCACACCTTGCAGGTGATGCACTTAAACTGCGTGGAGAACTCTTAACTAACCACCCACCGCCAAAACCTAGCAGCCAGTCGCTAATTGCTAGCTGCCATCTACTGTCTATAATGCTTATTAGCATATACCAGAAATACTGAAAACTACTTTGCGAAGGTGTCCTAGTATCGGGACACCCTGCTAAGAGTTTCTGGTACCGGGATGGAGTGAAAAACTACTTTGAGAGGATATTTTTACCATTTATTGCCTGCTGCGTACGGCTTACGGCCTTTACGAGGATATTGTTATATGGTGACAGAAAGGAAAACTACTTTGAAAGAGGCTTTTTATTGCTTACTGCCTGCAGCCTATTGCTTATAGCCTAAACTTACCGCTGTTTTATTATTTTTTCGTATTTTAGCACACTAATTTTTCGTATTAAAATAAACTTTATTTATGCATAAAGAAGGAGAAAGACTAATACCGATTAATATTGTAGATGAAATGAAGTCATCTTACATAGATTATTCTATGTCGGTAATTGTTTCAAGGGCGCTGCCAGATGTAAGAGACGGGCTAAAACCAGTGCACAGAAGAGTGCTCTATGGTATGTACGATTTGGGAGTGTTCTCTAATAAAAAACACCTGAAATCTGCAAAAATTGTAGGTGAGGTTATGGGTAATTTCCACCCGCACGGCGACTCTTCTATATATGACACTATGGTGCGTATGGCGCAGGACTGGAGTCTGAGATATCCATTAGTAGACGGGCAGGGTAATTTCGGTTCTATGGATGGAGACCCGCCAGCAGCTATGCGTTACACCGAAGCGAGGCTTAAAAAAATATCCGATGAAGTACTCTCAGACTTGGATAAAGATACCGTAGACTTCCAAAACAACTACGACGATAGATTGCAGGAGCCTACCGTACTCTCTACCAAAATCCCAAACCTGCTCGTAAATGGTACTTCGGGAATCGCTGTGGGTATGGCAACTAATATGGCTCCGCACAACCTCTCAGAATCCATAGACGCTATCTGCGCTTATATAGACGACAGAGAGATTAGCATAGACGACCTTATGAAGCATATTCTGGCGCCAGACTTCCCTACGGGAGGGATTATCTACGGATACGATGGCGTGAGAGATGCCTTCCACACAGGGAGAGGGAGAATCGTCCTCCGTGCGAAGACCAACTTCGAAGAGATAGGAAACCGAAATGCCATCATCGTAACCGAAGTGCCTTACCAAGTAAATAAAGCGGAGATGATTGCACGAACTGCCGAGCTCGTAAAAGAAGATAAAATCCCTGGCATCTACGAAATCCGCGATGAATCCGACAGAAAAGGGCTCCGCATTGTCTATGAACTCAAAAACGACGCTATCCCAAATGTAGTTCTCAATCTGCTCTATAAATACACAGCGCTCCAAACTTCCTTCTCGGTGAATAATATCGCCCTTGTGAAAGGAAGACCCGAGCAGCTTAACCTTAAAGACATCATCCACCACTTTGTAGACCACAGGCACGAGGTTGTCGTAAGGCGCACAGAGTTTGAACTCAAAAAAGCCAAAGAAAGAGCCCACATCCTTGAAGGGTTTATGAAGGTAATCTCTACTCAAGATGCCTTGGATAAAGCAATTTCTATCATCCGCCACTCGGCTACTCCTCAGGAGGCAAAAGAAGGGTTGATACAAGAGTTTGAGCTTTCAGAAATACAGGCACAGGCGATATTAGACCTTAGACTCGCTCGCCTTACAGGTATGGAGCTGGATAAAATCCGTGCCGAGTACGAGGAGATTATGGCATTAATACGAGATTTAGAAGATATCCTCTCTAATGAGCCGAGAAGGTATCAAATCATTAAAGATGAACTCTTAGAAGTAAAAGAAAAATACGGCGACGAAAGAAGAACCGAGATAGATTTCTCAGGTGGGGAGATGTCTATAGAAGACTTTATCCCAAATGAAACCGTAGTACTTACGATTTCGCACGCGGGCTATATCAAGAGAACTCCGCTTACCGAATACAAAATACAATCACGAGGTGGCGTAGGAAACAAAGCTGCCACTACCCGAGATGAGGACTTCTTAGAATACATCGTCTCTGCGACCAACCACCAGTATATGCTTTTCTTTACCGAAAAAGGAAAATGCTACTGGCTCCGCGTATTTGAAATCCCCGAAGGGTCTAAAACAGCAAAAGGAAGAGCAATACAAAACCTTATCAATATAGAACCTGATGATAAGATAAAGGCATACATCAGAACCAATGACTTGAAAGATACGGAATATGTAAACCAGATGAGCGTAGTGATGATTACCAAAAACGGTACGATTAAAAAGACTTCGCTTGAGGCATATTCCAGACCGAGATCAAACGGTATCAATGCTATTGAAATCCGAGATAACGACCAGCTACTCGGTGCGAGATTAACCGATGGAAAGTCCGAGATAATGATTGCAACCAAAAACGGAAAATGTATCCGCTTCTCAGAGGAGATCGTTCGCGAAGTAGGGCGTGGGTCTATCGGTGTGCGAGGCATTACCCTGGAAGCTGGCGACGAGGTTATTGGGATGATTGCAATAGAAGATGTAGAAAAAGAATCCGTACTCGTAGTATCCGAAAGGGGGTATGGCAAACGCTCTGCAGTGGAAGATTATAGAATCACCAACCGAGGAGGTAAAGGGGTTATTACCCTTAATATTACCGAGAAAACGGGTAGCCTTATCGCAATTCAGAATGTAACTGATGAAGATGGATTAATGATTATTAATAAATCAGGCGTTGCTATCCGAATGGGTATGGATGAGCTCAGAATTATGGGTAGAAATACTCAGGGTGTGAAAGTCATTAACCTGAAAAATAATGATGCGATTGCAGCCATTGCAAAAGTAGAAATGGACAGAGATGTGGAAGATGGAGAAGGAAATGAAGCCGTAGAAAATACAGGACAAACCTCTGATTCTACTGAAAATCTGAATAGTGAAAGTGCAGAATAAATCAATTTAAAAACATAAAATCTTTATACAATGAGAAAAGTAATTTTAAGTCTGGCAATCATAGCTACATCATTAGCATTTGCACAGAAAAAGGAAGTCTCAGCGGCTGTAAAATCCGTAGATACAGGTGATGCTGCTGGAGCATTAGCAAAGATAAGCGAAGCAGAAGCTGCTTTTGGAAATGATACTACTGTTTTAGAACCTTCTCTATTAGAAAAATACTATTATGCTAAGGGATTGGCATTGTTCAGAACTGGGAATGTTCAGCAGGGAGCAGAACTACTTGGGAAAATAGGCGAACTGGGAAAATCTAAAATCTATGTAGGTAAAAACGGTAAGCAAAAACTGTATTTCGTAGGTATGGATGCCGCTAAGCAATCAGGGCTTAATAATCTGAAAGAAGAAACTTATAGCCCCGAATATGCATCAAAACTCGGAGAGATACTGAACCCATCTCTTCAAGCAGCGAATAAAGCAGCAATGGATGCCTATAATGCAAAAGATTATGCAAAGGCAGCTCCTAAGTTTGCGGAAGTCTATAACCTGCTAAAAGCTGTGGGGCAAGACAATAAGCAGTATTTGTATTATTCAGCTATTACCTATGCTTTGGCTAAGGATCATACCAATGCGATTAATTCGTATAAATATCTGATAGATTCTGGCTATACAGGAGTAGAAACACGATATTTAGCAAAAAATAAAAAGACCAATGAGGTAGAAAACCTTGATAAAAACTCTTGGGAGCTCTTAAAGAAAGCTGCGGGAGGAGATTATACAGACTTCAAAACTGAAGTTACTAAAAGTGTAGAGGAAGAGCTCTATGAAACGCTTGTAGGTCTTCTATCTGAAAATGATAGATATGATGAGGCAATTGTCTATGCAGATAAGGGACTGAAAAAATTCCCTAAGAATGTAAAACTTAATAACTCTAAGGGGCTTGCTTATTATAAGTCTGGTAAAACAGAGGAGTTTATTGCATCATTAACACAAACGCTGGAGCAAAATCCGAAGGATAAAGATGCTTGGTATAACCTCGGGGTAATGGTAAGCAAAGACCCTGCGAAGCAGGAAGAGGCACTCGGTTATTTTAAAAAGGCTGTAGAGCTGGATCCTAAGTTTGCAAATGCTTGGCAGAATTTAGTGTATGTAACTATTGGAGACGATGAGAAAACGATAGACGAGTACAACAAACTGAGGAAATCTGGCAAGATAGAAGCGGCCAACAAAGTGATTGAAGCAAGGAGAAAGAGATTAGCAGAAGCGCTTCCGTATGCAGAAAAGTGGTACGAGTCAGATCCTAACAGTATAGATGCGGTTTCTCAGCTGAAAGGGCTTTATACTTCGTTGAAAAATGAGGCTAAGGCTAAGGAATTTAGAGCTAAGGAAGAATCAATGAAGAAATAATCTTATTGTATATAAAATTTAATGGAGGAAGAGAGGTAGTGATTTACCTCTCTTCTATTTTTGGATTTAAGCTTTATCCTTCAGCCTTTGTTTTGCGGTATTCCAAAGCTCATCGAGGAGAGGGAGAGGCTGGTCAGCAAGGCTGATGCGCTTATCAGCAGCTAATTTTTCCATTTCCTGAAAGCGGGAGATAAACTTAGCGTTGGTTCGCTCTAAAGCTGCATCTGGATTAATCCCTGCAATCCGTGAATAATTAATAATAGAGAATAAAACATCTCCAAGCTCTTCTTCTTTCTTTTGAGTATCGGTCTCGGCTTTCATCTCGCGGATTTCTTCTTCCACTTTTTGCCAGGCTTCATCCGCATTGGGGAAGTCAAAACCTACACCTCGCACTTTATCCTGAATTCTATAGGCTTTTATAAGGCTGGGCAAGCCTTTTGGAACCCCAGAGAGTATGGATTTATTTCCCTCTTTTAGTTTGAGCTTTTCCCAGTTTTGTTTTACTTCTTCTTCGTCTGAAACTTGAGTATCAGCATATATATGTGGATGGCGGAAGATGAGTTTTTCATTTAAGGAGTTGATTACATCAGCAATATCAAAGGCTTTTTTCTCTGAAGCTATTTTAGAATAAAATATAAGGTGGAGGAGTACATCTCCGAGCTCTTTTTTTATCTCTGGGAGGTCTTCGTTTAGGAGTGCATCGGTCAGTTCATAGGTCTCTTCAAGGGTGAGATGCCTCAGTGTTTGCAGGGTTTGTTTCCTATCCCAAGGGCATTTTTCTCTAAGCTCATCCATTATGTCTAATAATCGCCCAAAAGCCTCTATTTTCTCTTGTTTTGTATTCATTTCTGAGATGATTTTTATGCCTCAAAAGTACAATTTCTCACCTGCTTCCTCCAAAGGGAAAAGAGATAGAGAATATAAGAGCAAAAACTTTTGATTTTAAACAAAAATGAAGATAGAATTTGCAAAAATCTTTGCATAAGCACTATTTACCATCATTTTTACACCACAAACCCCACAAAATAAGGGAGCATTGCCCCCTTATTTTTTTATTTCGTTACTTTTCCGTCGCTAATCATCCATAAACCGATAAAAGTCAGCATTCCATTAATGATAAGCAGCTCCAAACCAATCCTAAAATCACCAAAAAGAAAGCCCTGATACTTATCTATAACAAACGAAATCACTGGCGAAGCAATACACACATAAGGCACAAGACGGTCTTTCACTTTATAGCGAGTAAAGATGCCAAATGCAAAGAGACCCAGCAGTGGGCCATAAGTAAAGCCCGCGAGTTTAAGGATAAGGCCAATCATTGAATTATCATCTATCCATTTAAAGAGGAGAACCATCATCAGGAAAGAAAAAGCGACCCAAAGGTGAACCTTCTTCCTAAATTTTTCCTTTTGCTTTGCCTCCCAGCTCTTGTCGTTTAGCCCAAATACATCTATGCAGAGCGAGGATGTAAGCGCCGTCATCGCGCCATCGGCACTGGGGAAGAGCGCCGAAATCAGAGCAATAAGAAATATAATAGAAATATAGAACGGCATATGGTTGAGCGCAATTTCTGGGAAGAGTTTATCCCCCGTAGCCTCTATTCCTTCCTGCGCTCCGAAGAGGTACAGCAGCCCCCCCATATAGAGGAAGAGCAAGATAACGCCAAACAAGATAAACCCAAGGCTTACCATATTCTTTTGGCTATCTTTTAGGCTGGTTACGGAGAGAGATTTCTGCATCATCTCTTGGTCTATCCCCGTCATTGTAAGGGTGATAAACGCCCCAGCAAGAACCTGCTTCACGAAGAAGCCCGCAGAGTTTATATCGGTATTGAAGACCCTCGTATAGCCCTTCTCGCTCATCATCCTAAGGCTCTCGCCAAAGTTAATATCAAGGTGGCTCAGCATATAATAAGTACAAATCACCAATCCGAGAAGCATACAAGTCGTTTGCAGGGTATCGGTCCAGACGATGGTCTTTACGCCTCCCTCATAAGTATAGAGGATAATCATCGTGAGGATGGCGAGCGTTGTTGCAATAAACGGTACACCCAAGCTATCAAGAATGCTCACTTGCAGGATATTTACTACGAGAAAAAGTCTCGCCGTAGCCCCTACCAAGCGAGAAACAATGAATATCCAAGCACCGGATTTATACGAGAGCTGCCCCATTCGCTGCTGGAGGTAGCCGTAAATCGAAGTCAGTTTCAAGCGATAATAAAGCGGCAAGAGTACATACGCTATCGTGATATATCCGATCACATAGCCTATCGTGATTTGCAAATACCCAAAATTGTCCTTCCCCACGAAGCCTGGTACGCTCACAAAGGTTACTCCAGAGAGCGAAGTCCCTATCATACCAAACGCTACGAGCATCCAGTTACTCTTTCGGTTTCCTATGAAGAAGCTATCGTTATCACTCCCTTTCCCAGTGCGATACGCTACCCACAGCAGGAGGGCAAAGTAGGCTATAATAATGAATAAAAAAAGTTTTGTAGCCATTCTTAATCTTATTTTTTTAAAACCCACAAATATAATGAATGATACATAACATCAAATAAAATCATTTGTAATAGTGCAGGAGGTATTTATTGCAATACTGAGTAAAACAATTATAATACAATCCCAAATCACCTGTATTGTAAAAATTATTTAGCATTTGTACTCATAGTTCGCTAACTAAGGTGTACAGTTTATATTGTCTATAGTATATACTCCTTTATTTAGAAGGAGATCAAGGGTTTCTTTACCATTTTGGGGATTTATATTTACTGCACGGGTTCCCGCAGTATGTAGATAGGTTGTGTAGCCGTTTTCCAGAGCATCTAAACAGGTATATTTTACACAGTAGTCCAGCGCCAGACCAGCAATTTCTATTGTTTTTATCCCTTTTGATCTCAAATAATCATCCAAATCCGTTTTCATAAACCTATGATTATCCTGAAACGCAGAATAGGAATCAAATTCAGGGTGAGTGCCTTTTTTTATAATATGGGTAGCTTTACTGGTATCCAAATCCTTATGAAATTTCGCCCCAAAGCTCCCCTGCACACAATGCTTTGGCCACATTATCTGAGGGGTACCATTTAGCGAGATAATATCGCCCACCTTCTTATCATTATTAGATGCAAAACTCTTATGATGAGCAGGATGCCAGTCCTGAGTAAAGATAATTTCATCATAATCATTCCTTTTTATAAGGGTATTAATATAGGGTATAATTTCATTCGCACCAGGTACAGCTAATGCACCTCCTTTGCAGAAATCATTCTGCACATCTACTACAATTAATGCCTTTTTCATAATGAAAAATTTATTATTTAAACGCTCAAAGGTAATGATTTTATTGAAAAAACACCGACATTTGCATTAAATTGGCACGGTTTTGATAGACTACAGCAAATTAAATTCAAGAATTATGAAAAACTTATTTCTAATAGGAGCTTTGGGCTCTGCGTTGGCGGTAGCATCTTGCTCGCCTACAAAAATAGCACAGAATAAAAAGAATAAGACAGACTTTGCAAAGCTCAAAGGCAATTGGCAGATTACAAGCGTGGATTATGACCATAATTATCGTGTAAAACCTTTTGATGAAGGCATTGATGCGCAGTGCTTCGTCGGTAGTCAATGGAAATTGGTGCCCAATAACTACTCTGGTACCTATGCGCTCCTTGGTGAAGGCCGTTGCCCATCGTTTTCCAGAGTTATAAAGTTTGAGCTTGTGGATGGTGCAGAGTTTAAGTTTAAAAAAATAGTAGAGGGAACCAAGGCTAAGGACAATATAGCAGGATACTCTCTCTATCTCCTCGACCAAACCGATACTTCCTTTAGCTTAGAACAGAATGTAAGCGGTGTAAGAATCGTTTATAACTTCCAAAAGACAAATTAGAAATTAGGAAAGTATTTAATAATTAATTTTAAAAATCATAAAAATGAATATTAGTAAAATAAAAGTGGCATCTGTATTCTTAGGTTCAGCATTATTATTATCGAGCTGTGAATCTGTACAAAATGCGAATAATCAACAAAAAGGTACTGCGATAGGAGCTGCTACAGGAGCAGTATTAGGAGCAGTGATAGGAAATAATGTTGGAAGTGGTAAGAATTCTGAACTTGGTGCTGTACTCGGTGCAGTAGTGGGTGGTGCAGCAGGTAATGTCATTGGTAGAAAGATGGATAAGCAGGCGAAGGAGATAAAAGAAACCCTACCAGGTGCAGAAGTAGAAAGAGTGGGAGAGGGTATTAAAGTAACAATGAAAGAAAATATTGTAAACTTTGCTTTCGATTCCTCTAATCTTACTTCTGCTGCAAAAACAAATCTCGATAAACTTGCAAAAGTCCTCAAAAATAATCCAGATACCAATATCAATATTTATGGTCATACCGATAGTAAGGGCTCAGATTCTTATAATCTTGCATTATCTGAGAGAAGAGCAAATGCAGTGAAGTCTTACCTTTCTTCCAAAGGAATTTCTTCTAGCAGAATGATCGCTACTGGAATGGGAGAGAGCAATCCTGTAGCAACTAATGATACTGAATCAGGAAGAGCACAAAACAGACGCGTAGAATTTGCCATCACCGCAAATCAAGATATGATTAATGATGCTCATAGCGGTAACTAATAAGGTATTAAAATAACAATGATATTATTACTCCTCTATTTGTAGAGGAGTACTTTTTTGAAAGAAGTATCTCTTCTTTTCATTATTCTAGCAGGTACAAGGTTTTATTACGGAATGTTCTTATTTTTGCAACTAATTATTCAGATAAAATGAAACCATCTTTAGCAAGAGGAACCAGAGACTTTACGGCTTCGGAAGTAGCCAAAAGGAAATATATTATAGAGATATTGCAGAAGAATTTTGAGCTTTTTGGCTTTCAGCCATTAGAAACTCCGAGCTTTGAAAACCTCTCTACACTTACAGGAAAATACGGTGAGGAGGGCGACAGACTCATTTTTAAAATTCTGAACTCAGGAGATTATGTGGCAAAGGTCTCCGATGAAGATTGGGCAGAAAAAAACTCCCAAAAGCTCACCTCTAAAATATCTGAGAAGGCACTTCGGTATGATCTTACCGTACCTTTCGCCCGGTTTATTGCAATGAACCACGGCAAGCTCACATTCCCCTTTAAGCGCTATCAGATTCAACCCGTTTGGAGGGCAGATAGACCTGCAAAAGGGCGTTTCAGAGAGTTTTATCAGTGTGATGCAGATATCGTAGGTAGCGAAAGCCTTTGGCAGGAGATAGATTTAATTCAGCTGTATTTAAAATCTTTCAATGACCTTAAATTACCTGTGAAAATCCATATTAATAACAGAAAAATCCTCTCTGGATTGGCAGATTATGCAGGTATTTCTCATCAGCTCATCGATTTCACCATTGCCTTAGACAAGCTCGATAAAATCGGAAAAGAAGGCGTTATAAAGGAACTTCAAGAGAAGAATATCCCCCAGCAAGCGATAGAGAAATTAGATTTCCTTTTCGGAGGGAAGTCTCAAACGGAAGTCTTAGCGCTATTAAAATGCAATTTTGAGTCCTCAGAGATGGGGAAAGCAGGCATAGAAGAGCTGGAATTTGTCTTAAAACATTGCAAAGCCTTAGGGATAGAACAGGAACTCGTGTTTGACATTACCCTTGCCAGAGGACTGGATTACTACACTGGGGCAATCTTTGAGGTAAAGGCAGAAGGCATAGAGCTCGGCTCCATAGGTGGTGGAGGAAGATACAATAACCTTACAGAGATTTTTGATGTGAAGAATATCCCTGGTATTGGGATCTCTTTCGGATTGGACAGAATCTACCTCGCCCTCGAGGAGCTCAACCTATTTCCAGAGGATATAATGGATGATAATATCGAGTATCTCTTTGCTAATTATGGGGATGAAGAAGCTCTTGTGGCACAGAGAATCATCGCTGAACTAAGGAAAAAAGGCATAAGCGCTGAGCTCTACCCAGAAGCAGGAAAAATGAAGAAATTCTTCACTTATAGCGAGAAAAGAGGGGTGAAGAATTTAGTTTTCGTAGGCGATAAGGAGATTCAAAACAATACAGTTACCATAAAAAACCAGCAAACAGGTGAGCAGAGGGAGCTTCCTCTATCCGAATTTTGGGGTTAAGAGTTTAGACTTCTTCTGCCTCTTCCATTAGTTTGAGGTAAGTTATATAGCGGGATTCAGAGATGAGTCCCGTTTCTACTTGAGCAAGTACAGCACATTTCGGTTCATTGATGTGCAGGCAGTTGTGAAACTTACACTCCCTTCCGCTTTCAAAGATTTCAGGGAAAAAGTGCTGTATCTCTTCCTTCGTTACATCTATCATTGCAAACTCCCTTACTCCAGGGGTATCTATCACGCTCCCTCCAAACTTCCAGAAGTGCATCTGAGCAAAAGTAGTGGTGTGTTTGCCTTTGAGGTGTGCATCTGAGATTTCTCCCGTTTTAAGATTTAAGTCAGGCTGAAGGGCATTAACCAAAGTAGATTTACCACAACCCGAATGACCGAAAAACACCGATATTTTATCCTTAATAAGTCCTTGCAGAATATCCAAATTCTCTTTGGATACAGATGAAGTTTGCAGGGTTTCATAGCCGATACTTTCGTAGATACTCGCTACTTCAGATAGGAGGCTGAGCTCCTCATCATTCAGTGTATCGGTTTTATTAAAGAGGATGAGGGGCTTTATGTTGTATGCCTCACAGCAGGCAAGGAATCTGTCTAAAAAGCCGAGTGAAGTTTCTGGGAATTTCAAGGTGAAGATAAAGCAGGCAATATCTATATTAGAGGCGATGATGTGCGATTCTTTGGAGAGGTTTACAGACTTTCGGATGAGGTAGTTCTTCCTTGCTTCTATCTTCGTTATCCACGCAATATGATCCTGCTCCAGCTGAAACTCTACGATATCTCCTACAGCGAGGGGATTGGTCAGTCGGTTTTTTAGCATTTTAAATTTCCCTCTTATCCTCGCCTCATATACAGTGTGGGTATCGTGCTCCAAGACCTGATACCAGCTCCCTGTTGATTTTATTACTAAGCCTTTCAAGTTTTTAGATTATTGCTTTATCATTATACTGTTTTGCACCTCTATGGATGCTTCGTGTATCGCCTTAAAGATTTTTTCTATAAAGTCTTGGGACAATCCCGTTTCCAGTGCCTTTGCAGCAGCATATTCAGTAATGATTTTCCATCTATCAGGCTGGAAGATTGCGATATTATTCTCCTTTTTCAGCGCTCCAATTTTCTCCGATATTTTCATTCTACTGCGCAGGAGTTCCATTAGTTGGAAATCTATATCCGAGATTAATGTACGGTGGTTTTCCAGCTCTTTCTCATAGCCTGAAATATCTGTTTTCCTTACTTTCAGCTGGCTGATGAGCGCCGCTAAGACCTCTGGAGTTATCTGCTGCTGAGCATCGCTCCACGCATCATCTGGGCTGCTGTGGGTCTCTATCATTGCCCCTTGATAGCCTACATTTAACGCCTCTTGGGTAATGCCTGCCAGCCCCGTTCGGTTACCGCAGATATGCGATGGGTCTACAATGATGGGGATGTTTGGGTATTCCCTCTTAAAATCAAGGGCAATTTGCCAGTTGGGCGTATTTCTGTACTTTGTTTTCTGGTATGAGGAGAAGCCTCGATGTATCACTCCGATATTCTTTACTCCCTGCCCGAGTAGCCTTTCCAAAGCACCTATCCACAGGGCTAAGTCAGGATTTACAGGATTCTTCACGAGGATGATTTTATCCGTCCCGCGAAGTGCTGAAGCTATTTCCTGCACCGTGAAGGGGTTTACCGTAGAGCGCGCACCTATCCAGAGTATATCTATATCGGCTTCCAGAGCGGCTTCTATATGGTGGGCATTCGCCACTTCGGTTGCGGTTTTAAATCCGAATTCTTCCTTTACCTTTTTCAGCCAACCCAGACCGATGGCTCCTACCCCTTCAAATCCGTTGGGCTTTGTTCGCGGTTTCCATATTCCTGCACGGAATACAGGCACACTTGCTCCTGTTTCTTTTATCCTCCTTGCTGTTTCCAGCACTTGTGCTTCGCTTTCTGCACTGCACGGACCAGCAATAATAAGCGGCTCCGAGTATTCGTGTATCCAATTATTTTCTAAATCCTGTAAATTCATAGCCCTTCAATAGCACTAAAAAGTTGGAGGCAAAGATAATAAAACCGTTGTAGGCAGCAAGCTCCTTAGCACACCTTGCAGGTGGCACACTTACACCGTAGCCGGTGAGGCACTTACCCACTAGCGTGGGGAGCACTTACCACAAACTAACCACACACCGCCAATAGCTAATAGCCAGAAGCCAAAAGCTACTTTATTTCCTGACGCCAGCAATAAAACTTCCTGACACAAGGAGGGAATTTTCCGTACTATTTGAATTATCTTTTTTTTGATAAGAATAGAAGATTTTTTAAAGATATCTGAATTGAGATACTTTATTTAAGGTAAGTGTCCCTCGTGTTAATGAGTTAGCTAAGCGCCTCACCTGCAAGGTGTGCTCCCCACGCAATGGATAAGCGTGCCACCTGCAAGGTGTGTCTAAGAGCCTGCCGTGCTACGGCTGGCATAGTTTTTACAAAAGGAGGGGGAGAAAAAATAGAAAATATGTTAGGATATTATGTAATTATTGGTCTTACGATGCTCGCGAGCTGGTGGGTATCGTCTCGTTTAAAGTCTAAGTTTCAGTATTATTCACAGGTATATCTGAGGAATGGTATGTCGGGAAAGGAAGTCGCTGAAAAGATGCTTCGCGATAATGGAATTTATGATGTAAAGGTCATTTCTATACAAGGTCAGCTTACGGATCATTATAATCCGATGGATAAGACTGTCAATTTGTCCGAAGCTGTATATACAGAGAGGAATGCTGCTGCCGCGGCGGTGGCTGCTCACGAGGTAGGGCACGCAGTACAGCACGCTGTGGGCTATTCTATGCTTCAGTTGAGGTCTAAACTCGTCCCAATGGTGAATATTAGCTCAACTCTTTCTCAGTTTGTCATAATGGCAGGTATTGCTACGATGATTGGTACTCGAACAATAGAAAATCCGCAGGGGAATACCTTAGTATTGGCAATCGGAGTTGCATTGTTTGCTGTAACTACTCTTTTTGCATTCATCACCCTTCCTGTGGAGTATGATGCGAGCAAGAGAGCGATGAAGTGGCTTAAAAGTACAGGTACGGTAACCGATGAGGAGTATGTAGGGGTGGAGGATAGCCTTAAATGGGCGGCACGAACCTATGTAGTAGCGGCACTTGGCTCCCTCGGTCAGCTGATGTACTGGGCATCTATGCTTGTGGGTGGGCGTAGGGATTAGACCCGCTCAGGGAAAGGTATAAGAAAGATGATGCATCTCGGAGAGCTGTTCCGAGATGCCTTTTTTATGTGCTAATTTCAGTGTGGCAGTTATGCGGCACTGTTCCGCAGTTTCAAAGTTGAGGATTTTAGCATTGTATTTATTCAGAAGGGTGAAGACGAGGTTTTGATGGGCATAATCAAAGCTGATTTCTATCGTAGTTTCCAGTTCCTTTGTGATGATTTCAGCTTCGTCTAGCGTTATCTTTGCGGATTCTTTATAGGTCTTCACAAGACCGCCTACACCGAGCTTTATTCCTCCGTAATACCTCACTACGACTACCAGTACATTGGTAATATCGTGTGCCAGTAGCTGATTAAATATCGGTAAGCCCGCACTGCCTGAGGGCTCTCCATCGTCATTCGCACGGTAGTTTTCACCCTTAAGCCCCAATCGGAAAGCGTAGCAATGATGGGTAGCTTTGGGATGATCTTCGTAGATTTTTTCTAAGCGCTGTTTTATCTCCTCTTCAGAATTTACAGGGTAGGCAAAGCCGATGAATTTGCTGCCTTTTTCCTTCAAAAGGGTATTTTCAATGGGAGATTTTATGCTGTTGTACTGATGCACTTTTGGGGTAGAGTTTTAAGGGGGGGAGCTAAAAAGAAACCTCGTAGATTTTATCCCAGAGCTTTCCTGTTACTAACATTTTGCCGTCTTTAAAGGCTATTCCGTTCAGTACATCATCATCGCCAGTGGTATGTTTTTTTGCCAGTTCGGTAAAGTTAAATTTCCCTACTACTTCCCCAGTTTTAGGGTTTATTTTCAGGATAAAAGGCTTCTGCCACACATTGGCGTAGATAAATCCGTCGTGATACTCCAGTTCGTTGAGGTTATCATAAATCTCTTTATTTCCCGCTACTGAAATCTGCCTTACTACCTCTGATGGCTTTTCAGGATTGAGGAAATACAGATTCTTTGAGCCGTCGGAGAGGATGAGTTCCTTGCCATTGTAGGTAAGCCCCCAGCCTTCACCGATGATATTGGGATAATCAAATTGAGAGAGGAGTTTTAGGCTGTTTTTATCGTAAATGAAGCCTATTTTATTTCTCCAAGTGAGCTGATAGACTTTATCGCCAACGATAGTTGCCCCCTCTGAGAATACTTCATCTGGCTGAGGAGTAGAAGCTATGGGTGTAGTCTCTCCGAGCGAGTATTTCCATATTTTTGAGCTTCCATTTTGCCCATCGCTCTCGTAAATCGTGTTTCCTTCAATCTGGAAGCCTTGAGTAAATACCTTTTCTTTATTGTATTCTTTCTCTATTTTGAAGTTTATATTTTTCTCCTCCGTCTTTGAGAAAACATTGATTATAGCGTCTTGGTAAAGGCTTTCTCCATCTTTCTTTTGGATGATGAAAGTTACCGCATTATCCCCAAGAGAGAAAAAATCTGGGCTGATGGCGAGGGTATTGGTTTCCTTATCCCCAAAGCTGATGCTGATGCTCTCTGCATCCTCCAAAACCTCTGCAGGTAGGCTAATTTTATCTCCAAAGTGGTAGCCTTTTTCCTCCATAGAAGTGTTGAAATCATTGAGTGTATTGAGGATTTTTTCGTCTTTATTGCAGGAAGTAAGAAGTCCCAAGGCACATATCCCGATGATGATTGATTTTTTCATTTTCTTTGCTAAAATTTGCCTCAAAAATACAACAATTAGCCCTTTTGGCAATAGAGGCTTAGTTTTATTCGCTTCTGTTTTGGCTCATCACATTCTGGGTTTTAGTATTTTTGTGCATTAGAAATATAAGTGTATGAAAATTCTACATACGGCGGACTGGCATTTGGGTAAAAAGTTAGACAGATTCTCTCGCCTCGAAGAACAAACAGCCGTGATGGACGAGCTCCTCAACCTCGCCGAGCAGCAGCAGGTAGATTTAGTGCTTGTCGCAGGCGATTTATTTGATAGTTTCTACCCCAGCACTGCAGCGATAGACCTTTTCTATAAGTCGCTAAAGCGCCTCGCAAAAGAGGGGAGCCGTGCCGTCGTTGCGATTGCCGGCAACCACGATTCTCCCTCCCTCATCAATGCTCCGAATCCTCTCGCGAGGGAGTGTGGCATCATTCTCATCGGTCAGCCCAACGCCGAGGTTCCACCATTCGAGCTCAGAGACTTCAGGATTACAAAATCTGAATCTGGGTTTATCGAAATTCAGTTCAAGAAATATGACTATCCCGTGCGGATACTTCACACGCCTTATGCGAATGAAATTCGGCTAAAACAAAACCTCGAAGAAGAAAAAGAAAATAAGCTCAACCAAATTTTAGCAGACAATTGGCGCTCTCTGGCAGATAAATTCTGCGATGATAAAGGCGTAAATCTCCTCATTACTCACCTTTATATGAATCCGAAAGAGGGTGAGATTCTCGAAGAGCCTGACGGCGAAAAGCCGATAAAGATAGGGAATGCAGATATGATTTTCTCCGATGCCATACCCCCTCAGGTGCAGTATACGGCACTGGGGCATTTGCACGGATATAAGAATATCGGCACAGAAACGCACCCGATTGTCTATTCATCCTCGCCCATAGCATACAGTTTTAGCGAGGCGGGGCAAGCCAAATACGCCGTCATCATCACTGCAGAGCCCGCGAAGCCCGTTACCTTTGAAAAGCACCCCCTCAGCAGCGGAAAGCCACTGCATAGAAAGTCTTTCAAAGGCGTAGATGCCGCTTTAGAATGGCTTAGAGAGCACCCTCACACTCTTGTAGAGCTCACTCTGGAAACCGAAGACTTTTTAAAAGCTGAAGAACGGAAAATGCTTTACCAAACCCATCAAGGCATTGTTTATTTAATCCCAAAGCTCTCGCAAAAGCAGGCAGAGAGCCCAAAAGAGGAGAGAGAAATTAATCTTAACCAAAGCATAAACTCGGTTTTTGAGGATTATTTCAGATATAAAATGGAGGGGCAAAACCCTAATCAAGAACTGAAAGATTTGTTTAATGAAATCCTAACAGCAGAATAAATGTTACCACTAAAATTAATCATAGAAGGGCTGTATTCGTATCAGCAGCGGCAGACGATAGATTTTTCCCAGCTTACATCGGCGGGGGTGTTCGGTATTTTTGGGGCTGTCGGCTCTGGGAAATCCTCCATCTTAGAGGCGATTACCTTTGCGCTTTATGGCGAAACCGAAAGGCTTAATCAGCGGGATAAGCGCACCTATAATATGATGAACTTAAAGTCTAATCTTTCCTATATCTGCTTTGAATTTCAAAACTTCGAGGAAAAAAAGTTCCGCATTATAAGAGAATCTAAACGAAGTTCCAAGAGGTTCGAAGAGGTGAGTAAGACTACAGCTACTTTCTACGAATGGAAAAATAATGACTGGCTCCCGTTAGACCATACCAATGCAGAGAAAATTATCGGGCTCAGCTATACCAACTTTAAGCGGACGATTATCATTCCCCAAGGGCAGTTTAAGGAGTTCATCGAGCTCGGAGCAAAGGATAGAACTACAATGATGAAGGAGATTTTCAGCCTTGAAAAATTTGATTTGGCTGAAAAAGCAAAGCTCCTCAACGAAAGGAATAATACCATTCTCCATCATCTCGAAGGGCAGTTAAAAAGTTTTGAGCAGGTAACCGAAGAGCAGATTAATGAAAATAAAACCCATCTCGCCACAGAGAAAAAAGCCTTTAAGGAAATCAGTCTCGCCTTTGAGAAAATCACAGAGGAATATCAGCTGCTAAAGCTGTTAAAAACCGATTGGGAAGCGCTTATAGATAAAAAGAAAAAATTCAATACCTTCGCCCAAAGAGAAGCAGAATTTACCCAAAAAGCCCAGCAAGCCGATCAGTTCGAGGCGGTGTATAAAGCATTCTATACTCTTCTTTCAGATGAGAGAAGATTAAAAACAGAATTACAGTCAGCACAGGAAAAAAGGGACCATCAGAAAATAGAACTCAGCCAAACTCAAGTGAATGAGCAGAAACTAAAAAATGAGCTGAGTAGCCTCCTTCCCCTGTATGAAAATCTCAGCAAAACAAAAGAAGAGGAGCAGGATTTAGCCAATATTCTCCAAATATTACACCTTTCCCAGAGCTTTGATATCCTCAACCAAAGAATACAAAAAGGGAATAAAGAAATAGAAAAAACAGAGCAGATTTTAGAAGAAAAAAAGAGAGAAATAGAGGCATTAGATAAGAAAATATCAGAACAAAAAGCGCTTAAAATAGACCACCAGCTTATCAGCAACCTGAGCCAGTGGTTTGATAAAAAAATCAACCTTACCGAGAGAAAACAAAAGCAGAAAGACAGGATAAAAGAAATACAAAATCAGCTCAACCGTATTGATGAAGAGATGAAGAATATTCCTCTATTTTCAGAGGGAGATGGTGGAGATTTTAAGGCAAAACTTTCCATAGAAATCGAGCGATTGGAGAAACAAAAAGCTGAGCTTTCTAAAAAGAGAAGTCAGCTGGAAGTGCAGAGAGAGCTCTCACGATTCACAACGGCGCTGCATTCAGGCGAGTCGTGCCCGCTTTGTGGTTCTAAGGAGCACCCCAATATCACCCATTTTGAAGATGTGAGCGAGGCTCTTTCAGGTGTAGAAAAAGAATGGGAAAGCATAGAACGACAGCTGAAAACCTTACTCTCTCAGGAGAAAGATTGGGAAAACAGTTTGGGCAAGCGACAGTCTTTGGAAGAGCAATTCCAAAAGGAAGATACCGAGCTAAAAGAGATAGATTTGCAAATCTCGGCTCATCATCGTCTTTTTATTTGGGAGGGTTTCAGTGCAGATGATTTTGAGGGCTTTCAGCAGAAAAAGCAGCAGAGCTTTGAGGTAGAAAAGCAAATAGAAAAATTAGAGTCTCAAAAATTAGAAATTCAAAAATCCCAAGAGCAGGAAACTGAAAATCTAGGGAAGTACAGGAAAGGCTTAGAAAAAATCACCTCCGAAGCATCGGAAAAGAAAGGAGAGATTTTATCATTAGAAAAATCATTAAAGCAACTGAGTTTTGATTCGTTTGAAAATGAAAATCCCAGCGATGTAGAGCAAAAACTCAAACAAATCGCCCAGCAGAACAAGGGCGTAGAGGAAAAATATCAAATTCTTACCGAGCAGCTTAGTACTTTGTCCATCCAACTTGCCGAGCAAAGCACCCGCCTCAATGATTTAGAAAATCGCTTGTCAGAATTAAATAAATCACTCACTACCCATACTGATTTGTTTAGAAAAACGATGCAGGAGCACAAGATGCAGTCTCAGCAAGAGGTAGAAAAAATCCTCACACAGAATATCAATATAGTGGAAATTAGGAAAGAGGTAGCCGATTTTTGGGTAGATTTTAAAACATTGAAAAACGCTATTGAGGAGTTAGAATTGAAGTTCAAAGGAGTTGCTTTTAACGAGGAGCAGTTTATCTCCACCCAAGCTCAGTTTTTAGAAAAGCAAAAGGAAAAGGATACCAAGCAGTCAATTTTAACCAAAATAGAAGCGGAAATAGAAAGGCTGGAAAAACTCTTCGATGAAAAAAAGAACCTCATAGCCGAGCACGATAAAATCCAGAAAAGGGCAGAAAACCTCAGTATAATGCTCAAACTCTTTAAGGGGGCGGGTTTCGTAGAATATGTTTCGTCCATTTTCCTAAGGCAGCTTTGCCACCACGCCAATACCCGCTTCCATAGAATGACGCGAGGGCAGCTAAGCATTCAGCTCAATGAGAATAATGATTTTGAAATTATAGATTACCTCAACGAAGGCAGGAGCCGAAGTGTGAAAACCCTTTCAGGAGGGCAGGCTTTCCAGTGTTCTCTCAGTTTGGCGCTTGCCCTCGCAGAGTCGGTACAAACCGAAGCAAAGGCAGAGAAAAACTTCTTCTTTATAGACGAAGGTTTCGGTACTCAAGACTCGGAATCCATCAATATCATTTTTGAAACCCTAATGAATCTCCAAAAAGAAAACAGGATTGTAGGCATTATCTCCCATATCGAGGAGCTGAAAGAGAGAATCCCCCTCAGCCTCTCCATTACCAAAGATGAGGAGAGGGGCAGCCTTATCAAAATCATCTAAGCAGAGAAAAGCAGCTTTGCATTTCGGACTTAAGCCTAAATAAGATACTTTTGCAAAACCTATTGGCTAAATATAAGTTTCAAATATGTACGAACAGTTTAATTTCATCATTGAATTTTTAGGGATGATTTCCTTCGTTATGTCGGGTAGTTTTGCCGCTATGCAAAGGCGATTAGACCCTTTTGGGGTGCTCATCATTGCGTTTGTTACGGCGGTGGGAGGCGGTACAGTAAGGGATTTACTTATCGATGTACCTCCGTTTTGGTTGAATGACCTCTGGTACCTCTATATGATTCTTGCGGTTACCCTTCTTTCAATGATTTTTAAATCTGTGGAGACCGATTTTAAGGTTACCCTCTTCGTATTTGATAGCTTCGGGCTGGGGCTCTACACCATCGTAGGGATACAAAAAGGGCTTAATGCACACTTAGATCCTATAATCTGTATCACTTTGGGGACGATTACGGGCTGCTTCGGAGGTATCCTTCGGGATATTTTGCTCAACCGAATCCCCCTCGTTTTCCGTAAAGAAATCTATGCTACGGCGTGTATCGTTGGTGGTTCTATGTTCCTCTTCCTGAAAGAATACACCTCCTTTCCCTATGTGCCTATCCATCTTTTCACCATCTTCCTCATCGTGGCGATAAGGATTCTCGCTGTGAAATACGAATGGGAAATCCCGAAATTCTACCTCCCAAAAAACGAAAGATAATAGATAATAAAGAACTAAATATGCCTCTAAAAGCTGTTTTATTTGATATGGATGGCGTGATCGTAGATACCGAGCCTCTCCACAAAAAAGCCTATTTTAAGACCTTTGAAGATTTAAATATCGAGGTCTCCGATGCGCTTTATTCCTCCTTTACAGGAAATTCTACCAAGAAAGTTTGCGAGCTTTTAATCCAAAAATTTAGCCTCTCCCAATCCGTTGAAGAGATTTCGGAAATCAAGAGAAAGTACTTTAAATACCTCTTTGACCACGATTCCGATTTTCAGCTCCTGCCAGGTGTCTATTCCCTTTTTGAAAATTACAGGGCGCACGGTATCACGATGGTTTTGGCGTCTTCCGCCACGATGAATACCATCAACTGGGTGTTCGAGCGCTTTAATATCGGGCATTTCTTCAAAGCAAAAGTCAGCGGTGCCGAGCTCAAAGAATCCAAACCCCATCCTGAGGTTTTTAACCTCGCCGCCGAGCTTTCTGGCGCTTCCAAAAGTGAATGTATGGTGATTGAAGACTCTACCAACGGCATCCTCGCTGCCCATAGGGCGAATATTTTCTGCGCCGCCTATCGTAGTGAGAACTCCAAAAATCAGAATTATGACTTGGCAAATATCGTGGTCTCTACCTTCGATGACCTCAAAGCAGAGCGCATCCAAGCGTATTTTTAGCCTTAATTCATCAGGCTTTTTATTCATCAAAATCGTATTAAAATTCTTTACTAAAACTTATGAAATACCTCATTCTTGGCATCGGAAATAAAGGCGAGAAGTACGAAAACACAAGGCATAATATCGGTTTTAAAATCGTGGAAAAGATCGCCGAGAAAATAGAAGCGAAATTTAATAGCACCAGCTATGGCTGGCTCGCCGAAGGCAAATACAAAGGCAGGAAAGTCCTCCTCCTCAAACCCGATACCTATGTAAATCTCTCGGGGAATGCCCTCAAATACTGGATGCAAAAAGAAAACATCCCCCTTGAAAACCTCCTCGTTATCACCGATGACCTTGCCCTGCCCTTCGGCACCCTAAGGCTTAAGGGCAAAGGCTCGGATGCGGGGCATAATGGGCTAAAAAACATCCAAGACCTCCTCAGAACTCAAGCCTACGCAAGGCTCAGGTTTGGGATTTCCTCAGATTTCGAGCGAGGCAGGCAGGTGGATTATGTCATCGGAGAGTGGGGCCCCGAGGAAAGCGCCCTCCTCCCCGAGAGAATAGAGGTTTTTGCTAATGCTGCCCTCTCCTTCGTCTTTGCAGGGCTCATCAATACGATGAATGCGTTTAACAACAAATAACCGATACACTCCCCTTGAGCCCTTACTCTTATGGGTTTAAATTATTAAATTCTCAATAAAACCATTGGATTATTGCTAATAAATCATTGGAAAACGCCAAACCCGTTGTCTTGGCGCTGTCCGAAAATTGGACAGCCCCAAGAAAACGAGTTTGGGATAATTTCTTATTTTGGAGGGGGGGGATTTAGGAGAAAGAGGAAAAAGAGGCTTGGATTTCTATTACGCAAAAATATCTGCCCAAATAATTTTTAAATCAGGGAAAATGTAGGGAGAAATCTCTTGTTCTATTCCTACGAAGGTGTTTTTTAGGGTGTATTTTCCGTCTTCAAGGACATATTGAGCAATTTCCTCATAGGCGGGCTTTACAATCCAATATTCTCGCACGCCACTCTCTTCGTAGAGGTCGTATTTAATTCTCATTTCCTTCGTAGAATTGCCTGGCGAGAGGATTTCTATAATAAAATCTGGTGCGCCAACGCAGCCTCTATCGTCCAATTTTTCTGGGTCGCAGACCACACATAAATCAGGCTGAACCACGGTGGTTACTTGATTATCTCCCTTGTCCTTTGTGGTAAGACGAACATCAAAGGGGGGGGATAAAATTCACAGGTCTTTTTCCAAAAATAATTTCCTAAAAAATAGACTAAGTTTCTATATACTGATTGTGTTCTTCTTGGAGGAGTTTCCTCCATTCTGAAAACTTTCCCTTTAATAAGCTCCACTCGATCTTCAAACTTCCACAATAAATAATCGGCATAGGTATAAGAGCCGTTGAGGTTTAGGTCTTCAAATTTTAATACTTCAGCCATTTTTTAGGGTTTTTAAGGGTTCAACTTAGGGTTTTGCTTCGGAATATCTCCAGATGCAATGCAAATATATTCATTATTTTAGATACGAAATGCTTTCTGAACGCTCCTGTTTAGAGACCGCTTGATTAAAAAAATTGAGCTAAATAAGGGCTATATTTTATGATTAATATAGCCTTCGGTAGCGTTTTCTTTTGGGGAGATACTTGCAGGGTTTCCCATTACTATGGCATTGCTCGGCACATTGAAGTTGATAAAAGAATTGGGCGCGATGAGGACATTATCGCCAATCGTGATATTGCCTACGATAACGGCATTGGTGCCTATCCAGACTTCGTTTCCTATGGTGGGGAATCCTTCGTTTTTTCCTCGATTTTGCTGACCTATGGTTACGCCTTGGGCTATGTTGCAGTTCTTCCCAATTTTTACTTTTGGGTTGATGACCAGTGCCCCCCAATGCCCGAGATAAAGCCCCGCACCAATCTCCGTCTCAGGGTAAATTTGGAAGCCGTATTTTATTTGATATTTTCTCAGTAGATATCTCCACATTAGCCCGAGAAAGGGCTTTTGGGAGTACTTCTGGCACATTCTAAGGACAAAAATAAAGTGTAGATTGGGGTTGATACACTTTTTTAGCATCTGAAATAAGGAAAGCCACTTGCCGCTTTCTCTGTAAAAATCTTTTTGTAGGGTGGAGTGGTTCATCGCGAGCAAAGGTAAGTATTATTTATGAGCCAAAGGTGGGCAGTGATGAAATCAAAAAAAATACTTGTGAGACTTAAATATTATATCTTAATTTGTAACGGATAAAAATAAATGCTTATGAATTTAACTAAACTATCATTATGTGTGCTGGCTACCACTTTGGGTAGCTTAGCTTTTGCTCAAAGTAGCAAATTGAAAGGAAGGGTTTTAGATGAAAATGGAAACCCATTGTCAAATGTAAAACTCTATATGAAAGACGATCCGCAGACGCAGGTAATCACCGATGAAAAGGGGAATTATTTCCTTAATCTGCCTGCGAATGCAACGCCCGTAATTGTGATTAGCAAAGACGGCTACGAGAGCCTCTCCACTGAAGTTGCCCTTCAAAATAATGAGAACCGCGTAACCTATGCAGATGTAGTGCTCCACCGAAATGCTACACTTATAGAGGGAGTAGTAATTACCGATAATCCGAGCTTAATTTCTAATTCGGTATCGCTTTCCAGAAAAAAACTCGATAAAATCGCTGGGGGAACGAATCTTGCGGATTTAAAAGCTCTCAGTTCTCAGCGCTCGCAAACGCTGAAAGATGCTTTGCACAGGCAGCCAGGGGTGGTAATTCAGGAATTTTTCGGGGGGAATGACCAGCCTCGTCTCAATGTTCGTGGCTCGGGTATCCAGTCCAACCCACAATCTCGAGGGATAGCTCTCCTACAAGATGGTATCCCGATTAATTTCTCAGATGGTGCTTATATTATAGGTGTGCTGGAGCCTCAGGCATCTAACCTTGTGGAAATCTACCGAGGAGCAAATGCTTTGGAGTATGGAGGCTCTACACTGGGCGGTGCTATGAATTTCGTAACCAAGAATGGATATAATGCCTCACCACTGAGCCTAAAAGTAGAAGGTGGTAGCTTTGATTATTATAATGTAGCAGCTTCATCAGGATTTGTAAAAGGAAAGAATGATGTTTTTGCATCGGTTTCTTATAATCATAGCAATGGATTTAGGGAGCACAATACTTCCAGAAGATTTAATGCTTTGCTCAATATGGGGCGAAGATTCTCGGAGAATTTTGAATCGAGATTGTATGCATCGTTTACGGATTTATACTTTGATATTCCTGGTCCGCTCACGAGGTATCAGATGGAAACCGATAGGAAGCAGATCGGGGGAGCACCTGTGGTAAAACCTCCGCACTATGTTGCTGGTCCTAATGTGAAAAGAGACCACCCCAATAGAAGTGCGAAAATTGCCCGCATCGGAAGTAAATCTGTCTATAAAATAGATAAGAATAATACCCTCTCTGGTATGCTGTACTTCCAGTTTGCAGAAGATCAGTTTACCTATCCTCTTCCTTACAATATGAGGAGAGACCTCAATAACGACTATGGCATCAAGGTGAATTATGATAATAAATCTGAGAAAAATGATTTTTCACTGGGTGCGCAGTTTGGCTATGGGGTGATGAGGCAGTCTTTCTTCCTTCATAAAGGAGGGGAGAGGGCAGGACTCTTTGCGCGGGAGAATTTAAAATCTTACCACAATGTAATCTACCTTAGCGATACTTATAAATTTACTGATAAGTTCCTCGCTAATGTGGCAGTGCAAGCAAGCTGGGACAGTAGAAAGATAGAAGATCTCTACACTGCTAAAACGAGACCTTTTATCGTTCTTCAGCCCAATGGTACACAAGTAAATGTCCCTGTGCCTAACCCTACCAAGAATATTGGAGGAAGTTTTGACTATTTTGGCTTTAATCCAAAAGTGGGGGCTATCTATAAACCGAAAGAGAATGTACAGCTTTATTCCAATTTCAGCCTTAGCTATGAGCCGCCTACATTCTTGGAGATTGTGAATATTTCTGGAGGTTTTAATCCTCTACAAAAGAAATTTGGACCTTCAAATATGAATTCGAGTGGTACTTCTATAGAGGTAAGAGATTTGAAAGCTCAGAAGGCATCAACTTTTGAATTAGGTACTAAGGGGGATTTTGGTAAGGCTTTCGTATGGAATGTGAGCTTCTATAATTCTTGGGTGAAAGATGAAATCTTTACGCTTTCTACCGATATCGGAATAGGAGGAGAGACGATAAATGCTCCGTATAATACCATCCATAGAGGTATAGAGGCAGGCTTGCAATCTACCTTTGCACAGAATGTTTTCTCATCTAAGGGAGATAGCTTTACGGCTTATGTCAATTATAATTGGAGTGATTTCTACTTTGCAGGAGGAGGAGACTTGTATAAAAACAAGCAAGTAGCAGGTATTCCAGAGCATTATAGCTTTGTGGTGCTGGATTATAAGCATCCGATAGGAGTTTTTGCAGAAGTAAATGCAGAATCTATTTGGACTAAAACTCCAACCGATCATAGAAATACGGTTTATCAAGACCCTTATACATTAATTGGAGCGAAATTAGGCTATAAATGGAATAAATGGACGGTCTTTGTTCAAGGGAATAACCTTGCAGATAAGGTGTATGCATCCAGCTATCTGATAAGAGATATTGTTCCTACGCCACCGCTTCCTGTTCCTTCGGGAGCACCTAAACCTACAAATGAGAATATCGCATCATTTATACCAGGTGTAGGGCGCAATTTTGTAGCGGGGATGAACTTTACATTCTAATATGCTTTATTAAAAAGGGCGTGGATTATAAATCTACTCCCTTTTTGTTTTAAGATAGTGGTTTTCCTTATGATTATGAATAACTTTGTTAGACTTAAAAATTTTTAAAAATGTCAGTATTACAATCAACACAAAATCTTGGACAAATTCCAGAAACAATGCTCATCACCCTTTGGGCAAAAGCCGAAGAAATAAAACGCCCCAATCCATTGCTAAAAGATGAAAAAGCAGTGGAGATTTTGGAGCAGGTAGATTACGATTTTACGAAGTTTAAAAAGTCGGTAATGTCTCAGGTAGGCGTATGTATAAGGGCTAGTTTAATAGATAAAGAAGCGAATGAATTTATCAAAAAGAACCCTGATGCAGTGGTTATACAGCTTGGAGCAGGGCTTGATGCCCGTTATGAACGCTTGGGAGCGCCTGAGGTTACCCATTGGTATGAGCTGGATGTCCCAGAATCAATAGAACTTCGCAAGCGATTTTTTAATGAAAGTGCTCATCATACTTTCTTGGCTATGTCTTTATTTGATTATCGATGGATAGATATCGTAAAAGCGCATCAAAAGCCTGTACTTATTATATTAGAAGGCGTACTGATGTATTTTCCAAAAAATGAAGTGGAAGCATTTTTCCAAAAGGTTTGCCAGGAATTTGAAGAAGCTACTGTATTGCTTGATATACTTGCTTATGTACTCGTGAAGCAGGCTAAGCACCACGATACTGTAAGCAAAGTAGGAGATGGCAATGTACCAGAATTTAAATGGAGCGAGCTATTTACTCGGGAAATGGAGAAGTGGAATCCGAAAATTCATTTGGAGAAAGAGTATTATATGAGTGATTATGACCAGAAGCGTTTTCCGTTTATTTTCCGAATGCTTTATAAGATACCTCGCTTTTATAGAAGGTTTAATCAGCGGATTGTCAGATTAAGAATTTCATAAGCGCTGAGGTATATAAAAGAATTAAGAGCCCTCAAAATGAGAGCTCTTAAAACACCAAATCACAAAATATTAATATGAAAAAATTTACTTTCAGCAAACTTGTGACCTGGCTGGGATTCGAACCCAGGACCCATACATTAAAAGTGTATTGCTCTACCAGCTGAGCTACCAGGTCGGTCTTAAATAGTGCCTGCGACTGGACTCGAACCAGCACATCCGAAAGGATACCACCCCCTCAAGATGGCGTGTCTACCAATTTCACCACACAGGCTAATATGTCAAATGAACAAAATTCCTTTCTTGTGACCTGGCTGGGATTCGAACCCAGGACCCATACATTAAAAGTGTATTGCTCTACCAGCTGAGCTACCAGGTCTGCCACTTTAATAAAGATATTTACTTATCTCCGTTAAAAGTGGTGCAAATATACAGTTTTTTTTAAAACCTCAAAATTTTTTTCCACTTTTGTCAAAAATAAAATTATGATAATTTCTCTCGTGGGATATATGGGAAGTGGCAAATCGCATATAGCCAAAATATTAAGTAAAAAACTCAATTTTAAACTTATTGACCTCGATAAAGAAATTGTATCTCGATATAAGATGCCGATAACGGAAATATTTGAAAAAAAAGGTGAGCTTTTCTTCCGAAAAGCAGAGCGAGAAGTTCTGGAAGATGTACTTAAAACCGAGAGCGACCTTATACTGAGCCTTGGGGGAGGCACTCCTGTTTATTATAATAATATGGAGATGATTAATTCTCAGTCAGAATCCGTGTTTCTAAGGGCAAGTGTGGGAAGCCTTTTTAGGAGACTGCTGCGTAATAAATCCAAACGGGTATTAATCGCTAGAATAAAAGACGAAGACCTTTCAGAGTTTATTGCAAAGCATCTTTTTGAGAGAACGCCTTATTACAATCAAGCGAAATATACAGTAGATACCGATAATAAAAGCGTAGATGAGGTTTCAGAGGAGATTATTCATCTTCTTCGGTAGTATCATCGTCTAAGGAATTAAAGAAATCATCCCAATCGGTATTTAAGATAGAAACAGACTCTGTATTTTCAAGAAACTCACCGATATCTCTTCTATCCTTTTTTGTAGGTCTTCCTTCTCCTTTTGCTCGGTAGTAGTTTTGTTGCATCCGTTTCATTTTAAGGATTTCGTATTGCTCTTTATCGGTTTGGTCAGAGATATAATCGGGTACCAGCTTTGCTCCTAATCGGCTTTTGGGAAGTTGGAGAACTTTAATTTTTAGTTCAATCTGATTTTTCTTAATGCTGATAACATCCCCTACTTTTATCTCTTTTGAGGCTTTAGCGGGCTGGCTCCCGAGGCTTACCCTGTTCTTTTTAATTTCATCTGCAGCTATACTTCTGGTTTTATAGATTCTTACGCTCCAAAGGAATTTATCTATTCTCATTTTTCTTCGTTATTAAATGCCATTAAATACTTGTCAATATACAGTTGTTTTTCTTTGGATTTATATTGCTGAATATACCTTGGATGCTCCAAAACGGTCATTTTATCAAATAAATGTGTTTCTTTGTTTAGCTTTTTTATGAAGTCTGCATTCTTTTTCCCGAGTATGAAAACTTCGTCAGTATCCAATCCCAGGCTGATATGTTTCTTTAAAGATTCAATCATAAAATCTTTTACCATAGCGAATAGCTCATTGTCATCATAATAGTTTGCATTAAGCCATTTACCGTCTTTTGTCTTACGGACGATTGCCAGCGGAAACGGAGAGTTGATATAAAAATCTCGGTAGAAATCCTTCGTACCACCGTATTGATTAATCATATCATACACATAAACTGAAGACACTTCGTGTGTATAGGCAGATTTCATCTCTATCCCGCAATCGGATTTCAAGCGTTTGGTATCGGTAAAAGGCACTCCTGTAACTCCTGCACCGTGTCTGCTGGGGTTTATCCCGATAATAAATCTGCGAGCATTGTGGTCATCATAATATTTCTGATAGAACTCTGCCATCACTTTTAAGGTTTCGGGATTATCCAGATAGGGGTTTAATACATCAAATCCTTTGGGGAGTTCCCCAGCATAATGGAGGTTTTCATTAAAGCGAACTACTTTTTTTGCAAATGTATTTTTATCCTTATCCATAGAGTGTTATTTATCCTATTGATGCTTATCCATCAGCCTTACACCGAAGAACCCTGAGATTATCCCCAAAGTATTCATCAGCAGGTCTAATGCTTCCATAGAGCGCCCGAGGTTCATTATCCCTTGAAGGATTTCTGTAATCAAGGCATAGGAAAAGAGTATCAGGATACATTTGATGAAAGATTGCTGAGGGAATCTTAGCCGAAAGAGGAAGCCCAGCAATGTAAAAATAAGAAAGTGGAGCACTTTATCCACACCGTGGAATACAAAAAGGCTGTGGGGGATTTGCTTAGCTGGGCGGAGGAGCATATAAGTAAGAAATGCCCAATAAATGGGCAAAGTCTTACTGAGTATGTTATTAATCTTATCCAATAACTTCAAGGTATTGTTCTGCGGAGAGGAGCTGGGAGAGGTCTGTACCTTCGGCTACTTCTAATTTAATAATCCAGCCTTTTCCATAAGGGTCGCTATTCACTAATTCCGGCTCATCTTCTAGGGCTTCATTTACCTCGATTACCTTTCCAGACACGGGTAGGAATAGGTCAGATACGGTTTTTACTGCTTCTACGCTACCGAATACTTCATTTGCGGAGAGTTCTTCATCGAGGGTATCTACATCTATATATACGATGTCGCCAAGCTCGCTCTGTGCAAAGTCGGTAATCCCTACTGTTGCTACATTCCCTTCAATTTTAATCCATTCGTGGTCTTTTGTGTACTTTAATTCTGATGGTGTATTCATTTCATTGATTTTTGCTCGTCAAATTTAAATGAAATCCTTATACCTCACAAATAAAATTCAATTATTGATAAGAAATTAATTTTCAGATTTCTTTTTAGAAGCCAAAATCCTTTTTCTTCTAACGAAATAGAAAATAATTGCCAGAATAATGAATAAAGGCCAAATGTATAGCAGCCCAATGCATACCTTTTGGAAGAAGTAGAAGCCAGAGATTACAGAATCTTGAGCATCATACCAGAAATTTACCTGATATTTACTTTCTATATGCTGAGTATTGGTTACGGGGATTTCCGCAATCCGTATTTTAGGTTCTTTTAGGTTGATTGACACTTCGCTGTACTTCAAATCATCGTTTAGTGTTATTTGGGAGATTTGCTGTTGGGCATCATCGTCCAGATTTTGTTTTGTGAGCTCTACTTTTTTTCCACTGTTTTTCATTTTGTCTATCATTTGTGCTGTCTTCTGATTGTTTTGCCTTTGTATTTCGGCTATTTTGGCATTGTTGGTTACATCTTCAGCATTGATGATTTGGGAATTGAGGAAGAGTTTGTTCTGGTTGATTGTGTGTAGAAACTCACCGAGGAGCTGGCTGGGCACGCGTACCGTCATTCGGTTATAAGTCTGATATTTCCTGATAAGCACTGCATCTTCGTTAGAGGTATTATAGGTTTTATCGGAGATAATCTCGCTCTCAATACTGCTATTGGTAATAAACCCACCGATTTTTTTCAGTTCATTTTCTATTGCTACGGTAGTTTCGTATACATCTTTTACCTCCATATCTACCATTGCGGTTTTTACGAATTTTCTATCGGGCAGGTTCTGAGTAGCGGCATAAGAAACATCTTCGGTTTCTATTTCCTCTGCATTTATGCTACTCATCACTGCTTCGTCTGTGTAGCCACCCTCGTGCTTAGCACAAGACAGCACAAAAGCTAAAATACCTAAGCTAATAACGGATTTTAAATTCATTCTTTTCATTGTTTTTTGTTTTTAATATTTACAAGCCAAAGTTGCGAATGAATGCTTTACTCCCCTTGTAAATACCCTTTCTAATACTTGTAAAGACTATTTTACAAAACATAACCGCTGATATAAAGTTTATTGTAAAACATCGTAGCCGGTCGGGCACTTAGCCAAAAGCTAGAAGCCAAATTGCTATCTTTGCAAGAAAATTATATAAAATGACTTTTGGTATAGACGCCGTAAGCTATTATTTGCCTTCGCTTTATTTGGAGATAAGTGAGCTGGCACTGCGCAGGAATATTGAACCTGCAAAATTGGAAAAAGGATTAGGGCTACAGAAAATGGCATTGCCAGACTTGTACGAAGATTCGGCAACATTTGCCGCTGAGGCATTGCTCAGGCTTGTGAGAGATTATAGCATTCATCCAAAAGATATCAGCAGAATTTATTTAGGAACAGAATCCGCTATAGATGCAGCAAAACCCACTGCCAGCTATGCTGTGGAAATGGTAGAAAAAGCCCTTGAGCCCGAGTTTGGTGAGAGGGTTTTTAGAAATTGTGATGTAACGGACCTCACTTTTGCCTGCATAGGTGGGGTAGATGCACTCCACAGCTGCCTTGATTTTGTGAGGGCAAACCCTGATAAAAAAGCAGTGGTTATAGCTTCAGACTATGCCAAATATGCACTGGAGTCTTCTGGTGAATATACACAAGGAGGCGGTGCAGTGGCGCTCCTCATCAGTGCAAACCCAAGGCTTGTAGAGATCAACCCAACCTTTGGAGTGGCTATGGAGAGCGTTTTTGATTTCTTCAAACCACGAAGACAGGAGGACAAGAAAAACCTGAGTACAGCAACAGATAAAATGCCCGAAAAGATAGAGCTCTTCACCGATGAACCCGTATTTGATGGGCAGTATTCCAACCAATGTTATCAAGACAGAATCCGCGAGGCTTATGAACATTACAAAAGCCAAACAGGAGCAGTAAAGCCTTATGAACAATGGAGATTCCTTATCTTCCATCTGCCGTATGCTTTCCACGGGAAGAGGATTTTTACTGAGATTTACAGCTTGGAGAACAGTCTGCCATATGCTACCGCCGAGGAGCAGAAAGCCGTAGCCAAATCGGAGGGGTATATTGAGCTGATCAATCAAAAAATAGAGTCTTCGCAGAGGGCGTCTTCCGAAATTGGGAATATGTACACGGCATCGGTGTTTATGGCGCTTATTTCGGCATTGCAAGTCAGCTATGATGAGGGCGAAGAGCTTGGCGGTGAGGAAATAGGCTTCCTCTCCTACGGAAGCGGTTCCAAATCTAAAGTATTCTCAGGGAAAATAGCAGAAAAATGGAAAGATATAGCCAGTAAATGGAATTTATTTGAGACATTAGCGGGCAGAAAAGCTATTAGTTTTGAAACTTATGAAAAACTTCACCTCAAGCAGCTGAAAGACCCCATTAATCCGAACTATAAAGGCTTTGGACTGCTAGCAATAGAAAAAGAAAATCCTGTGAAAATAGGTGCCAGATACTACGATTTTAAATAATTTTTTAAACGCTTTGAAATGAATATTAAAGAGAGATTACAACCTTATATACAAGAGGCTTTAGCTGAAATCTACCAGATAAAAGGTATAGAAACTGAGCTCCAAAAGACGAAACCCGACTTTGAAGGAGACTTTACCCTCGTAACCTTCCCCCTTGTGAAGGCTTTGAAGAAAAATCCTGACCTTATTGCAACTGAAATCGGTGATAGGCTGGTGGAGACCGTAGGTTTTATAGAAAGCTACAATATTGTAAAGGGCTTCCTTAACCTTAAGCTGAAAGATACAGCCTTTACTCAGTGCTTGAGCGGTATAAAGGAGAATCTGGAACGCATTAGCCCGAAAAATGAAACCGTTATGGTGGAGTATTCCTCCCCAAATACGAACAAACCCCTACACTTGGGGCATATTCGTAATAATTTGCTGGGCTTTTCTGTGGCAAATATCTTAAAAGAAGATGGATACAAGGTTGTGAGAACCCAGATTATCAATGATAGAGGGATACACATCTGTAAATCTATGCTTGCGTGGGAAAAACTCGGCAATGGTGCAACGCCAGAGAGCACTTCAACCAAAGGAGATAAGTTCGTAGGAAATTATTATATAGAGTTTGATAAACTCTACAAAAAGGAAGTACAGCAGCTGATGAGCGAGCAAGGCTTGGATGAAGAATCTGCAAAGAAGCAAGCTCCAAGTATTATTGAAGCTCAAAATATGCTCCTACAATGGGAAAAATCTGATGAAACCGTGAGAAACCTCTGGTCAATGATGAATACTTGGGTGTATGATGGGTTTAATCAGACTTATAAGCGATTGGGAGTGGATTTTGACCAAGTGCAATACGAGAGCAATACCTACCTGCTCGGTAAAGACCTTATACAAGAGGGATTAAGCAAGGGAATATTCTACCAGAAAGAAGATGGCTCGGTATGGATAGACCTTACCGATGAGGGGCTCGACCAAAAACTGCTCCTCCGCTCCGATGGTACCTCCGTTTATATGACTCAGGACTTGGGAACGGCAGTAGAACGCTTTAAACAGAACGATATCCAAAGGCTTATCTATACTGTGGGGAATGAACAGGATTATCATTTCCAAGTACTCTTTAAAATCTTGAAGAAATTAGGATATCAGTGGGCAGAGCATCTCTATCATTTGTCGTATGGAATGGTAGAGCTCCCAGATGGAAAGATGAAATCCCGAGAAGGAACGGTAGTAGATGCAGATGACCTGATGCAGGAAATGTATGAAACCGCAAAAGAAAAAGCCCAAGAGCTCGGTAAATTAGAAGAGCTCACCGATGAGGAGAAAGAAAAATCCTACGAAACCGTAGGCTTGGGAGCTCTCAAATACTTCATATTGAAAGTAGATCCTAAAAAGAAAATGCTCTTTAACCCTAAGGATAGTATAGACTTCAATGGAAATACAGGACCCTTCATTCAATACACTTATGCGAGGATTCAATCCCTGCTCGCGAAGGCAGGTAGCCGTTCTTCATCAATAAACGATAGCCTTGTACTGAATGAATACGAAAAAGATTTAATCAGCCTGCTCTCAGACTACCGAGAAGTGGTGTCTAAGGCAGCAAATACGCTAAGCCCTGCGCATATTGCCAATTATGTCTATGAAGTAGTGAAGACTTATAATGCTTTCTACCAAAATAATCCTGTCCTCAATAATGAAAACCAAGACCTGAAAGAGCTTCGTATCTATCTTTCTGAACTTACAGCAGAGGTGATTAAGAAATGCCTCTCCCTTCTCGGTATTGGTGTGGTGAATAGAATGTAAGATGGATTTTTACGACTTATTTATTAGACCTTATGAGGAATATGAGGCTTCTCAAATAGCACTGGAAGCTATTGCAGCGGTCTTTGGATTGCTCAGTGTGTTCTTTTCTATAAAAAAGAATATATTGGTCTATCCTACGGGGATTATTTCTACCGTAATTTATGTTTATATACTCTTTATCTTCGGACTTTTTGGTGATTTGATGATTAATTTCTACTACACCGTGATGAGTATCTACGGCTGGGTTCTCTGGTCTAAAAGTTCAGAAGATAATATCCATATAGAAGTAACCAATACCACTAAAAAAGAGTGGGTATATAGCCTTTTGCTCTTTATATTGAGCATTGTGCTGGTGAGTATTGTTTATTATTATAAACCTTTTATTAATAATAAATTTTCTATGGAGGGGATTAGCCTTGATTTCTCTCATTTGGATTGGGCAAATAAACTGGATATTGTAACTACCGCCATATTTTTGGTCGGGATGTGGCTGATGGCAAAACGAAGAATAGAAAACTGGATATTCTGGATTTTAGGAGACTTCATTTCCGTGCCAATGTACCTCTATAAAGGGCTTGGGATTACTTCGGTGCAGTATTTGATATTTACGGTGCTCGCCATACTGGGCTATCTCAGCTGGCGGAAGACTAAAAGAGCTTTAGTTTAATCAATATTAAAAAATAAAGACAATGAAAAAGTTAATAAAAATTTCTCTGGGTGTGGCTGTTGCTATGAGTCTTAGTTCTTGCGTTATCTATCCAGATAATTATTCAGGAAACGAGCAGTATTATGAGCCTTTCTATCAAAATGGATACTACTATGCTCCGCAGGTGTACTATGGGCAGGGTGGTTACTATGGAAATGATGGATACTATTACAGGAATGATTTTAATTACTATTACGACAATGGTATCCCTTACTACTATGGAACCAACAGGCAGAAAATCTACATTCAGAGGAATTATAATAATTATTACGAAAATAGAGGAGGTAGTGGTGGTTTCCGAAATCAAGGTCATCAAAACAATAATGGCTATAACAGAAGCAACAATACCAACCAAAGCCCGGGCATACAGATGAACACCCACAGCAATCAGAATCAGAGAAGGCAGAGCTCGGATAACAATTCCTACCGAAGTGGTGGAGTAGAGGTGAGAAACAGCTCTTCCAGAAACTCGGGAGTTCAGCAAAATTCTTCTTCTGAAAATACACAGAGAAGTATGAGGAGATAATAAACTCCTCTTTTTATTTGGATTAGAAACGATAATCAGTCTATGAAATTTTATAAGTATCAGGGAACAGGAAATGATTTTGTGATGATAGACAACCGCAATCAGACCTTCCCAAAAGAGCAGAAATATATAGAAAGGCTTTGCAACAGGCGTTTTGGAATAGGTGCCGATGGTCTCATTCTACTTGAAGAAGACCATACTGCGGATTTCCGAATGCTGTATTATAATTCCGATGGAAACGAAAGCACGATGTGCGGAAATGGTGGGCGTTGTATCGTAGCCTTTGCTCATTTCCTCAACATATTTGAGCATAAAACAACTTTTAATGCCATAGATGGGCTACACGAAGCGGAGATAAACAACGGGCTCATAAAGCTGAAGATGATAGATGTACAGGAGATAAAAACTGATGGAGAGGCTTTCGTTTTAAATACGGGTTCTCCGCATTTTGTGAAATATGTCCAGAATTTGGAGGGTTATAATGTCTTTCAAAATGGTTATAACATCCGAAATTCCAAAACTTACCAGAAGGAGGGTATTAATGTCAATTTTGTGGAGGAATTGGAGGGAAATGCTCGCCTCTTTGTACGCACCTATGAGCGTGGGGTAGAAGATGAAACTTTCAGTTGTGGAACGGGTGCTACGGCAGCAGCACTTACCTACATTCAACAGCATAAAGTAGCAGCGATAGAGGTAAAAGTCTTGGGCGGAAACCTTAAAGTCTATGCCGAGCAGTACGGAAGTTCCTTCCAAAATATCTGGTTAGAAGGTCCCGCTCAGCAGGTTTTTTGTGGAGAGATTAATGAGTAATTTTTAACTTCAATGAAAAAAATATTTTTCTTCATCATCCTTATCATTGGGGGAGTAGGTAGCTATTTAGGATTTAATTTTTACAGGAAATACTATGCTTCCAATGTCAAAAAAGAGGGCATTATCCACATTCATCATAATGCCAGCTTCCAGCAGATACTAGACTCCCTATCGCCTTATGTGGCTAATGAGCACAGTTTTGAGGAAGTTGCTAGAAACAAACACCTGCCTAAAGCATTCAAAGCTGGGCGCTATCAGATAAAGCAAGGTACAAATAATACCGACCTTGTGAATATGATAAAGGCAGGGAACCAAGTACCAAACACCTTCCGAATAGGCGACTTTTATGATGTTTATCAGATGGTCGGCAGGGTCGTGAGGAAGACTGAGGCAGACTCCCTTTCATTCATCAAGGGATTGAATGAAATAGCCCAAGATAAAGGCTATACCGATGCCGAAGACCTAAAAAAATACTTCTTTATCGATACCTATCAATTCTTTTGGACGGTAAGCCCAAAGGACTTCTTTACGAAATTTGAAAACCAATATAACGACTTTTGGAATGCCGAAAGAAAGGCTCTGGAAGAGCAGTCTGGGCTTAGCAGAGAGCAGATTTATGCCCTTGCTTCCATCGTTTATAAGGAATCTGGGGGTAAGACCGATGAGCAGAAAACCATCGCAGGGCTTTACTTAAACCGATACAAAAAGGGGATGAAGCTCCAAAGCGACCCCACCGTAATCTACGCCATAAATAAAGAGACGAACTTCACCACCAAAATCCGCCGAGTGCTGTATAAGGATCTGAAAACCCCTTCGCCATACAATACCTATATGAATGCAGGAATCCCCCCTGGTCCCATTTGCATCGTAGATAAAAGCTCGGTAGATGCCGTTCTAAATGCGGAGCACAACCACTTTATTTATATGTGTGCCGACCCGAAGCGCCCCGGCTTCCACCGTTTTACAGACAATGATGCCGAGCACGCAAAAAACGCCAGAGAATACCAGCAATGGCTCAACCAAAGGAATATTAAAAACTAAAATCCAGATAAAATCTGGATTTTTTTATATTTACTGACTAATAGTTAAATTATTAAGGTTGGAAATATTAGAAAACTTACTTTCTTATTTTCAGTATTTCAAACGATTTAGGATAGTTTTTTTGTAATTGCTGTACTTCCTGTGAATCTATTCCATCCACTCCTAGATTAAAATAGTTTTGAACAGTTTTGATTTCTGTTTTATTTAATTTTTGAAGTTCTTTAGAAAGTTGAGTATCTCCTATTTTTTCTAATAATTGAAGTAGTATATATCCGTGATCATATGCTGCCGCATCATATATATAATCTATTTTTAGAAATTTACTTAAACTTATGGAATCTCCATCTATAGACTTGTTTAATAGCAGTATATAATTCCTATTATTTTTTATACCTAATGCGATTTCTATATTATTAGAGATAGGAATTTGGGAGTTATAAATAGGAGTAGAGCAAGCCGATACTGACAATAAAAATTACAATCGTAATAAATATCGTATTCCTTACTTTTTCCATACTTTTCCTTTCCATAGTAATTTGTTTTTTCCTTTAATATAAATAAAATCTTGGTAGTAAGGTTCAAATTCAAAAAAGCATCGGTCAAAATGAAGTAAATTAATCGTTAGAAAGTTATACTTTTCAGTGTTTATATATTCATCAAAAATATTAAATAATATTCTACTTTTATAAACTTCTGTTCCTGATATATCAGCATTTAATTCAAAGTTGATATGGTTTATGGGTGTTTCTCTATTCCATAGATATTTTGATTTGGGCAGAGCAATATATGTTTTGTCTGTTAAGATAGTTTTATTATAATTGAATGCAAATCTTAATTTTAAAGGGAGAGAATGAGCAGAATGATGGACCTGTATATACAAACTATCTTGTGAGTATTTATTTTCTTTTTTTATTTGATAATCAAAGCCCTTTTGTTTTGTATAATAATTTTCACTGGTGATTTCCATTACATTATCTGAAACAGCAGACCACTTCCCTTTTGAGGCATAACTACATTGTTCTATTACGGGTGAAAAAGAGATTTTTACTTTATTTAGAGTATAATTTCCATTTTTATGGATTTCTATGTTTGAATAATTATGCTCGGATAAAGCCTGATATAATTTATTGTCTTGAAGAATATAAGTTCCTGCCCAATTATTTTCTCTCTTTATGGATGTACAGTTGATAGATAATAGTAACAAGAGTATTATTACCAATGATTTTCTCATTAGTTTTTGATTTTAATAGATTAGTACAATATTTTTCATTAAAATACTATTTCTTCACATCTTCCAGGCTAGGGACTTTGCTAAATACAGCTTTTACGAATGGGCATAGGGGGATAATCTTTATTCCTTGCTCTCGGGCAAATTTTACTGCTTCGGCTACGAGGAGCTTCCCCAGTCCGCGCCCTCCAAAAGCCTCTTCTATCCTTGTATGGTCAATGAGGAGGGTTTTGCTGTCAGCCCACTTATAAGTCATCTCCCCAGCAAAGATTTCTCCATCGTAGATAATGAATCTTCCAGTGGTGCCATCATCCTCTCTTTCAAACTTTATTGTATCCATTGAATGATTTTTAATTCCTACAAAAGTAGGATAAATTTTCATCCTCAAAAATTTGCGTTTTGCTCAGTCTATACAGAAATTGGGCGAGAGGAAACGATTTTTTTCTGAACTTTTTTTGCCCTAATTTTACCCGAAATTTAGTTTTGCAAGATGTATTTAGTTTTTGATACCGAAACTACAGGCTTACCCCAAAATTTTGATGCACCGATTTCCGATTCTTCCAACTGGCCGAGAATGGTGCAGCTCGCTTGGCAAATCCACGATGAAAACGGCAAACTTATAGACAACCAAGACTTCATTATCAAGCCCGAAGGCTACGATATACCGTTTAATGTCTCGCAAATACACGGGATTACGACCAGTATTGCCAATGAAATTGGTGATGACTTGGAGACCGTCCTCAAGCACTTTGCTGAGGCGGTTGAGAAGTGTAAATTCGGTGTGGGGCAGAACATTGATTTTGATTATAAGATTGTAGGAGCAGAATTTTACCGAAAAGGAATTGCTGATAAGTTGCAAGCCCTCCCAAAAGCCGATACTATGTGGCTTGGTACGCAGTTCACCGCGATTCCTCAAGGGAATACAGGCAGGCTCAAGCCCCCAAAACTCGAGGAACTCTATGAGAAGCTCTATGGTTTTAAGTTTGATGAAGCCCACAATGCCGCAGCCGATGTAAATGCTACGGCACAAGTATTCTTTGAGATGCTTAGGCGGGGGATTATCAGTGCGGCTGACCTTGGTGTGGAAGAGAGTGTTATTTCACATTTCCAAAGCCTGCATACCGAGCCCATAAAGCCTTTCCCTATCGTTATTCGAAGCCAGATAGCAGAATTTAACAAGAGAAAACAGGGTGCTTCCCAAACCCCACAGGAGATGGATTTGGGGAGTTATTTCAATTTTCATAATCACAGTATTTTTTCCTCCCTCCAGGCCTCTACCCACCATTCCGATATGGTAAATAAAGCCTTGAAGAATGATTTTCCTGCTGTGGGGATGGTAGATTTTGGCAATTTGATGGGTGCCTTTAAGTTTGTTAATGAAGTCGAGAAAGCCAATGGAGACTTAAAGAAAAAGCATCAGGAATTCATAGATAATCATCCAGATGAAACCCCTCCACCGCTAAAACAACTCATTCCCATTATCGGATGTGAGTTTTATATCTCAGACAGACCAGAACAAAAGCAGTTTACCAAAGATGACCCCGACCGCAGGACGAATGTAGTCCTCCTTGCCAAGAATTTCCGAGGGTATAAGAATATTGCAAAACTCTCCAGCCTTGGGTTTGTTAATGGTTTTTACTTCGGTGTACCTCGGGTTTCAAAAGAATGGATTCTTCAGCATAAGGAAGATGTAATTGCCCTTTCTTCAGGGCTTAATGGCGATATACCCAATGCTGTTTTAGAATATGGAGAGACCAAAGGCGAGCAAGTATTCAAATGGTGGAAGGATGCTTTTGGAGAGGACTTCTATGTACAGATCCAAAACCACGGCTTGGCCGAAGAAGAGTATCTGAATGATATCCTCCTCCGCTGGGCAGAGAAATATGATGTGAAAGTTCTGGCTCAGAATGAGACTTATTATACCTCCAAAGAGGATGCACACATACAGGAAATTTTATTTTGTATAAAAGACGGTGAAAAGCTCTCCACTCCTGTTGGTAGAGGCTTTGGTAAGAGGAAAGGCTTACCCTCAAAAGACTATGATATGAAAGACCGTGAGGAGATAAAGCGGGCGTTTAGCCATTATCCCACCGCTTTTGAGGCGTATGAGGACTTTCTCAAAAAGTTTGAGCCTTATGCCTTGAAGAGAGAGGTTCTCCTCCCCAAGTTTGAGATTCCTGAGCAGTTTCAGTCCGAAGAAGATGAAAAAGACGGAGGCAAGCGAGGAGAAAATGCTTTCCTAAGACATCTTACCTACGAAGGAGCCAAGAGAAGATATGAGGAAATCACCGATGAGATTCGTGAGAGGCTCGATTTTGAGTTAGAAATCATCGCCAATACAGGCTATCCTGGGTACTTCCTCATTGTGCAGGACTTTTGTAATGAAGCCCGCAATATGGGCGTATGGGTAGGTCCTGGGCGAGGTTCGGCAGCAGGCTCGGCAGTGGCATACTGTATTGGAATTACGAATGTAGATCCTATTAAATACGACCTCCTCTTTGAGCGTTTTCTCAATCCTGAGAGAATCTCAATGCCCGATATAGATATAGACTTTGATGATGAAGGGAGAGACAAGATTATTAAATGGGTAGTAGAAAAGTATGGCAAGATGAATGTGGCACAGATTATTACCTATTCTGTTCTCGGTGGTAAGTCGGCAATTACCGATGCTGGTCGTGTTCTTGAATATTCCATTCCAGATACGAAAGGCATTGCGAAACTCGTGCCTCCAGCACCAGGGATGAATATCGCTAAGGCATTCAAAAAATATGAAAAGCTCCCTCCGGAAGATAAAATACTGGTAGATGAGATGAAAACCATCTTGGATAATAAGAAAGATGCACGATTCCCAGTGCTCTCTGCTGCTCAGAAGATGGAGGGATGCATTAGAAATACGGGAATACATGCCTGCGGGGTTATCATTACTCCAGAAGATATTTCCAACCTCGTCCCTATTACCACTGCGGCTAAGGATTCCGATGTGCTGGTCTCTCAATTTGATAATTCAGTAGCCGAAGCAGCAGGACTTTTAAAGATGGATTTCCTCGGGCTTAGGACTTTATCCATTATCCGTGATGCGATTAAACTCATTAAAGATAATTATGATATAGATATAAATCCAGATGAGATTTCACTGGAAGATGAGAAGACTTATCAGCTCTTTCAAGAGGGTAGGACAATAGGGATTTTCCAATACGAAAGTGTGGGAATGCAAAAGTATATGCGGGAGCTGAAACCCACCGTATTTGCCGACCTTATTGCGATGAATGCCCTCTACCGACCAGGTCCAATCAAGTATATCCCAAACTTTATCAACAGAAAACACGGCATAGAAGAGATTGTGTATGACCTTCCCGAAACCGAAGAGTATTTAAAGGAAACCTACGGAATTACGGTTTATCAAGAGCAAGTAATGCTACTCTCTCAGAAGCTGGCAAACTTTACAAAAGGTGAAGCCGATACACTCAGAAAGGCAATGGGGAAAAAGCAGATAGATGTCCTCAATAAAATGTATCCCAAGTTTATAGAAGGAGGAAAGAAGAACAATCTGAATGAGGAAAAACTCGAGAAGATTTGGAACGACTGGAAAGCCTTTGCAGAATATGCCTTTAATAAGTCTCACTCCACCTGTTATGCCTATATTGCCTATCAAACAGCCTATCTGAAAGCAAATTATCCTGCGGAATATATGGCAAGTGTGATGACGCATAACCTGAATAACACAAAGCAAATCACAATGTTTATGGAGGACTGCAAAGCGATGGGGGTAGATGTACTCGGGCCAGATGTAAACGAAAGTCAGTATGAGTTTTCCGTAAATGATAAGGGGCAGATTCGCTTTGGTCTGGGAGCAATCAAGGGAATAGGTGAGGGACCGAGCGAAATTATCGTAGAGACCCGCCAGCAAGGTAAGTTTAAAGATATATATGACTTCTTTGAACGCATACCAGCCTCTCAGATTAATAAAAGAGTGGTGGAGAGTTTAGTGGTAGCAGGAGCTTTTGATGAGGTAGATGAATACCACCGTGCGCAGTACTTCCAAGAAGATAATGCGAATAGAACCACCATAGAAAGACTCCTTAAATACGGACAATCCTTCCAAGAAAGCAGAAATGAAATGGAAAACTCCCTCTTTGCAGACTTTGCTGAAGAGGTACAGATAGAGCAACCCAAGATAGCACCTGCTCCAGAATGGCAAAATATGCACAAACTCAATCGTGAGAAGGAGATTATCGGCTTTTACCTTTCATCTCATCCGTTAGATGAGTTTAAATATCAGTATCAATTCATTCAAGGATTGCTAAGTAAAAAGGAAGTGGTAGAAACTAAAAATACAGACGAAGAATTTCTCGACAAAGCTCAGCCAGCATACAATGAAAGCCAGGAAGAAGCAGATGATACCCTCACAGATGAGCTTATAGATATTGAAATGGGCGATGCTGAAGAACCAGTGGAGAATGCGGCCAAAGTAATAGAGGCAAGAGGCAAGTTCAGATTCTTAAATCTCGATGAGTTGGATGCCTATCGCGATAAAAATTTCGGGGCGGAGCAGCTGAAACTCTTTGAAACCGTAGATTATAAGACCAAGCAGGCGATGAATACCGCTGTGCGCGAAAATATGGTCGCAGGACTCGTTACCGAATACCTCATACGAGACGGAAGAAACTCGGGAGAGAAAGTTGCTTTTGTAACACTGGAAGATTATTCGGGGAGCTATTCTTTCCGTTTGGGTGACAGGGATTATCTCCGCCTCAAAGACAAAATAGACCTCCAAAGGTTCCTTATTTTCAAAGTGAAGTACTCAATGTCCAAAGACGGCAGAGTATACCTCAATGTAGTAGATGTAATGGAGCTTAAGGACGCTTTTGAGCGCTTTGCTAACAGCCTTTCCGTTGTAGTAGATATACAAGATTTCAGGCAAGAAGACTTGGAATTCCTCTCCAAAGTGATACAAGAGAATTTCGGTGATAAAAAGCTCAGATTCTACCTCAGAAATAAGGAGAATAACTCCCATCTCGAGCTCAATACCATAAGGCCGAGCATTAAAATAGATGGAGACTTCATCAAGTTCTTTGTTGAAAACAACAAATTCCAGTTTTATCTCAACTAAAATTGTGAAAACCTTAATGCTGCTCTTCAACTCATTCGTAATAACCTCTGGTCTCTTTACCGAGACTGAAAACCGATTAATAAACATCATTAATGATTTCATTAACCCCGCTTAAAACCCTACAAAACGCACAATTTAGGGGCTTACTCGTAGGAAGATTCTTTTTAATCCTCGCTTTTAGGATGCTTGGCACTTTACTTGGCTGGTGGGTCTATCAACTCACAAAAGACCCCTTCGCCATTGGTCTCATCGGCTTATCGGAAGTCATTCCTGCCGTGTCATCAGCTCTTTATGCAGGCTATGTTATTGATATGAACGAGAAAAAAAGGCTTCTCCTCATCTGCAATTACGCTTATGTCCTGTTGGTAGCCGTGCTGGGGCTTCTGGCGTTTAGTGCGGAGGGCTGGGGGCTTAGCAATCACCAGATAACTTATGTCATCTACGGGGTTATTTTCTTTACGGGCATCAGCAGGGCGTTTCTTGGTCCCATTATCCCGTCTATGATTCCAAAAATCGTTACAAAGGACACCTTACCCAACGCCATTACCCTGAACCAATCCACCTTCCTCACTGCATCTGTTGGTGGGCACGCTATCGGAGGGATACTGATCGGGAAAATAGGTGTAGAATGGACGCTGATAGTGATTATGAGCCTTATGCTCATCGCTTCGCTCTTCTTTTGGGGGCTCCAGAAGCAACCATCTGAGAACAATAACCAGAACATTAGGATTATGGAGAGTATAAAAGAGGGTGTGCTTTATATTTATAAGACGAAGGAGATTCTTGGGGCGCTTTTCCTCGATATGTTTGCCGTACTTTTCGGTGGTGCAGTGGCGATGATTCCTGTTTTTGCTACCGATATCCTAAAAGTAGGGGCAGAGGGCTTCGGTCTGCTAAATGCCGCCACCGATATAGGCTCTATGCTCATCATTATCACGCTATCCTTCATCCCACTGCGAAGAAATCAGGGGAAAATTCTCTTGATGGCAGTTGCGGGTTTTGGAATTTGTATTATCGGTTTTGGGTTTTCAAAAATCTATTGGCTATCCTTTATTTTATTGATGATGAGCGGGATGTTAGATGGAATATCCGTCGTTATTCGTGGGACAATCGTCCAACTTAAGACTCCAGACGAGATACGGGGGCGCGTTCTCAGTGTAAATTCTATATTTATAATGTCCAGCAACGAAATGGGGCAGTTTGAAAGTGGCCTTGCTGCAAAACTAATGGGCGTAACCCGCTCGGTAATTTTCGGTGGCAGTATGACCCTCCTTATTGCCCTTCTCGTAGCCCTCAAAAACCTAAAACTCCGCAATATGGAGTATTAAGCCATAGCAAGGCAGTCAGCCATGGCATGACGAGTATTTAAGCTAATCACCTCATTAGCTATAGTATTAGGTCAAAGGAAATAAATAATCACCTCACTGACTACAGTATTTCAAGAAAGGAAAGTATTATATTTGTGTCCTATAATTGGTATGAATAGAAAACGATTAGCTGTTTTTGCATTGATTTTCCTCGTTGGAGGTTTAGGATGGGCTGGCGCTCAGGTATTGGCATCGGGGCGGGGAATGCAGAATTTCCAGCAGGAGAGAGAGGAGACGGTTTTGTACTTTAGCCCAGAGGTGTTCCCTGATGTGGAGGAGATTAAGGAGCCTACGAATCTGGCTTTTTTCTCTGCATTGACGGATAAGGTAGCCTCTTTGAAAGGCAGGAAAGTTCTCCGTGTGGATGCAATGATGAGTTTTGAGGAAATTTCTCCCGAAATCATCAGAGAATACTGCAAAAATAACGGTGCAAGCTATGCAGTACTGCCTCGTGTTAAGTATTTTAAGGTCGGTTTTGGAAAGTATGTGTTCTCTAACCAAGTGGTGGTGAGTATGAAGCTCTATGATGCAGAGGGGAGCCTCATAACAGAGACGGAATACAATACTTATAGGAAGAATATGAGGTTATTAGGCTCAGCGGAGAATTCTGTACAGGTGGGGACGAAAGGTGCGATAAACGACCTTGCGAAAAAGCTGAGAAAAGTCCTTAGAAAATCGAAATAATACGAGATGAAACAGCGAAAAAAGAGAGAATATCAGTCCTCCGAGCTGGTAAAAGCCTTTGCAAAGATTTATGGCTTTGAAAATAAGCTCTTAGCCCTTGAGGTAAAGAGTTTTCTCGCGGAATATATGGGGACAGAGAGCTTCAAAGAGATTGAAAAAGTGGATTTGAAGCAGAAAAAACTCATTATTATCGTAAAATCTCCGATACTTAGAAATGATTTACAATTCAAACGCTCATTCCTCCTGAAAAAAATCAAAGAAAACTTCGGGGAAGACACATTTGAGACAGTAGAAATCATCTAAGAAGCCGTATGTGCAGGCTTATTGGTGATTGGTATCCATTATTTCTTGGAGACGGTTTGGTCTAGCATCTCTTTGGCGCTTGAATCTAAGTTGGATTTCAGTGGAATGAAGAACCTTAGTGGATTTTCCATAAAATACCTGAAAGTAACTTTGGAAATACGAATAAACTCCGAGAAATAGACCTTTCGAGAGCGTAATGCAAGGACGATTGAGAGTCCAAAACTCACAATAAAGTTGAAAAATCCAATGATAAAGACGGTGATAAAGGCTATCCAGAAGGTGGAAGCAACGACATCAAAGCCCTTACCGTAGAGCCCCAGCGCAAGGTTTCCAGATGAGAAAGTGATGTGACGAATGTCTATATCAATTCCCAAAAATTTCCCGATAGGTCCCGTAACTCCAAGGCATACCCCAAACCAAAAGTTGGAAGTAATCCCTGCCCAGTTTTTAGCATAGAAATTTGAGAGACCGTTTGCGAATTTATTCCCGAATATTCGGTTAATCATCGGGTTTTTAGCAATTCGCTCTGGCATTTGGTAAAACACGGAGTTATTGGAAGCATTCCCAGCGATAATCCCCGAAATAAAGAGGAAGAAACCCGCTAATGAAGCGTGTAATATTGCCTTAGACTCAAAAGGATTGAGCTCTTTTAGAAATTTATCGGCTTTATCTACGGCAAAATTCTGATTGAAAAGTACATCCAAGCCATAAATAAGAACTAAAGCCACAGGAAACGACCACAATACATTTCCTATAAAGGCGATAAACTGCGTTCGGAAAAGTTTGGAGACAACGGAAGCGAAAGCAAGGTAATTTTTCTCAGAATTTTCACCTAATGAGAGGGCTTTTGCCATAGTTGCGGCCGTCATCGCAGGCTGTTTGGTAGCGAGGGTATAATGCATCAAGTAAATCATAATGAACCCCATAGCATAATTGAACGAATAGAGTATCGCGTGCATAAACTCACTGCCAGGGCTGTAAGAATACATCATTTTTAGAACGCAAAGGGCACCAACAATCACTCCACCACCGCTCGCTTTCCAAAACATATTGACATAAGCCTTTTTTCCTGAAGCGATATAGTGAGAACCTGTTTCTGCCGTATGATTTGTGATGAGATGGGAGAGGAGGCGGGTGCTGTCATCAGCAAGTTCCTTCACATTATTCTTGTGAGACTTGTATTCTAAGATGTTTAAGAAGAGCTTTTGAGAATTATGGAGTATATCTTTTTCTTCATCGATGACGAGGAGCATTAGTACCTCTTTCATTCGGTTAAGCTGCTGCCTGATCTTTAATAAAGACTGGTTGGTACGCCCAGAGATACCATAGGCTGAGGAGTTTTTGAAGGCGGTATCTACGAATTCCTCACATTGTTTCCAATAAATCTTTAGTTGCTTTGTCAGTTCATCTTTAGAATGCAATTGGAAGTTTTGATTTTGCTTAAACTCAGAGATAAGAGTGTCAAGCTCATTTTGAAGAGCCAAAAAAGGATTGCCAAGATTCTGATATTCTGGAACCATACGGAGTACTTCCATATCCATAGCGTTTCCTATTACTCGCCAAGCTAATACATTAGCAGAATAGAGCAAACTTCTCCTTACGGAAGGTTTTGTAATGTAGTCAGATATCCCGAGTAGCTCAAAAAATTTGTCCAATTCCTCTTGCGGAATCTGTTTGAAGTATTTTAAATCTACCGATGGAATTACGGAGACATTATCAACAATGTAACCAATAGAGTTTTCATTGGAGATAGGGGGGAGAACAGCGTTGAGTACCCTTTTTTTAAGTTCGGGAAAGAAAGAATTTTCGGTTAAGATATTAGATTCGGTTAATGATAAATTAAATGTTTTCCCATTAAAGAGATTTTGAATATAATACCCGAAATTATTAGCAATCTCTGGGTGATGAATGAGAAAATTCAATATGATGGAAAACTTTTCTTTCCTGAAACTCTTCATTATCTGTATCAGTGGCTCCACCGAAGTAGTCTCATTCTTAAAAGTAAAGTATCTCTCTAAAATATGATTATAACGCTCTCTATTAATCTTTAAAACTGACATACAAGGGCAAATATAGAGAAAACTATAAAAATTGAAAGAGAACCTCCTTTTTATAGGTAAGAATTGAAAGAAAGGAGATGATTAATGAATTTATTTTAGTGGATATTTTTTTGTTATTTGTAATCAGTGATATATGTTGTGGGTTTGTTAGGATTTCATTGGTGATTTTTATTTTGGCATTAAAATTGAATTTAAAGAAAGCAACACAAATGATGAGAAAATTATAAAACACTCATTATTGAAAAAAAATAAAACACAAATGATGAAAATACGCAAATAATTAAGCACAAGTAATGAAAAAAGTTATTGCGTATTAAGAGGATAGAGAAATCTAACCTCTTTTTTTATTTATTGTCTTAAGGATTTACTTTGCTTAAAACTTGCAATCAGATAATATGCAACAAATACAGTAGAAAATCTAATAATAGAAGGGATTACAAGTATAGAATTAAAAAATAAGCGCCCAATAATTAATAGAATAATAATCCCTATAAATGAAATACTCATTTTCTTGTGAAGTTTCCATTTTGGCTGATCTACAAAATAAGCTAATCCCCAACCCAGCCCAAAGGCCATACCATAAAATAGATTGAGTTGCCAACCAACTCCTGCATTTAAGATAAAATAATTAATAATAAAACTAATAGTCGTTCCAATAACGAAATAAAGTACAGATTTTCTCATAAAAAAGCCTCCTGATTATGGACAAGAGGCGACCCAAATGTTTTCACAACGGAATAATCCTTATTGTGAATTCCTTTCAATTTGATTGGGACAAATGTAGAAAAATTATTATTAGTAAGCAAAATTATTATTAACTTTACACAAATTTTTAAACTCATAACTATGAAAAGAATTTTAGGTCTCGATTTGGGGACGACATCAATAGGATTTGCTTATGTAGTAGAAGGAGAAACTCCAGAAAAATCCCTAATAAAGGAAATAGGTGTTCGGGTAAATCCTCTAACAACGGATGAATTATCCAACTTTGAAAAAGGGAAATCAATCTCTGTAAATGCAGATAGAACCAGTAAGCGCTCCGCAAGGAGAAATTTACAGAGATTTAAACTCAGAAGAGAAGTCTTAATAAAGATTTTAAAAGAAAATAAAATTATAACTGAAAATACTGTTTTAGCAGAAGAAGGGAAGGGTACAACTTTTCAAACTTTAAAGCTAAGAGCCCAAGCGGCTAAACAAAAGGTTAGTTTATCAGAATTAGCAAGACTATTTCTTATCATTAATAAAAAAAGAGGCTATAAAAGCAGCAGAAAAGCAAAAAATGAAGAAGAAGGTCAGCTGATAGATGGTATGTCTATAGCAAGAAAACTTTATGAACAGAACTTAACACCTGGGCAGTTTGTTTATCAGCTAATAAATAAAGGAAATAAAAGCATACCCGATTTTTATCGTTCAGATTTACAAAATGAGTTCGATAGAGTTTGGGATTTTCAAAAGCAATTTTATGCAGATATTTTAACCGATGAGTTTTATATAGAATTAAAAGGAAAGGGTCAGAAAGCAACAAGTGCTGCATTTCTTTCAAAATATAAAATCTATACAGCTGAAAATAAAGGCAGCAGAGAAGAAAAAAAATTACAAGCCTACCTGTGGCGTGCTAAAGCCATATCTGAAAAGTTAAGCAAAGAAGAATTAGCGTATGTCATTACTGAAATAAACAATAATCTCAATAATTCAAGTGGTTATTTGGGAGCAATTTCTGATCGTAGCAAAGAGCTTTATTTCAATAAACAAACCGTAGGTGAATATTTGTGGGAGCAGATACAAAAGAACCCTCATACTTCATTAAAAAATCAGGTGTTTTACCGTCAGGATTACTTAGATGAGTTTGAAAAAATATGGTCTACCCAAGCTCAATTTTATCCAGATATCTTGACGAATAATCTGAAAAAGGAAATTAGAGATACAGTGATATTCTATCAAAGAAAACTGAAATCTCAGAAAGGGTTAATCGGTTTTTGTGAATTTGAAAGTAAAGAAATAGAAATTGTAAAAGAAGATGGGAAATTAGTTAAAAAACTTATAGGTTCTCGAGTAGCACCGAGGTCATCACCACTGTTTCAGGAGTTTAAAATCTGGCAAAATCTACATAATGTTACTGTAAGGAAAAAAGATAGCAGGAAAAGAAAAGCTCTTGAAACCGCACAGGAATTGTTTGTAGATGAAGATAAAGAGATTTTTATATTAAGTCTTGAGCAAAAACAATTGTTGTTTGATGAATTAAATTTGAAAGGAAATCTCTCATCGTCTAAAATCTTAGAATTATTAGGGCTTAGCTCAAAGGAATGGGAACTTAATTATAAGCAGATTGAAGGGAATAAAACCAATAGACAGCTCTATGATGCTTATTTAAAAATTATAGATTTATCTGGTCATAGTATTTCAGACTATGTAAAAGTGAAATCAACAAAGAGTGATATACAATTAGATGATTTAAATATCCCATCATTAGAGATAAAAAATATTGTAAAACAGATTTTTGAAACGATAAATATCAGTACCGATATTCTTGAGTTTAATGCTGAGCTAAAACAAAAAGAATTTGAAAAGCAGGCATCTTATCAACTTTGGCATTTATTGTATTCCTATGAAGGTGATAATTCTAAAAGCGGAAATGAAAAATTATATAAGCTATTAGAAGATAAATTTGGCTTTAAAGAAGAATATGCCAAGATATTAGCCGACATCATATTTTTAACTGATTATGGAAACCTCTCAACTAAGGCAATACGGAAAATTTATCCTTATATTAAAGAAAATAAATTGAGTGATGCTTGTAAATTAGCTGGATTTAAGCATTCTAAAAATTCTTTAACCAAGGAGGAAAATGAACAACGAGTATTGAAAGAAAAGTTAGAGCCTATTAAGAAGAATAGTTTGCGCCAGCCTGTAGTAGAAAAAATTCTTAATCAGATGGTAAATGTGGTTAATAGTCTGATAGATAAATACAGAAAAGAAGATAAAAACTTTAAATTTGATGAGATAAGAATAGAGCTTGCTCGTGAATTGAAGAAAAATGCTAAGGAACGAGCGGAATTAGATACGCAAGTTAGAGACGGAAAAGCCAGAAATGAAAAAATAATAGCTATTTTGAAGTCACCAGAGTTCGGCATTCCTAACCCTACTAAAAATGATATCGTCCGTTATCGCCTTTATGAAGAATTAAAGGATAATGGCTATAAAGATTTATATACCAATGAATATATTTCAAGGGAAAAGTTATTCACTAATCAAGTGGATATTGAGCATATTATCCCAAAATCCAGATTGTTTGATGATAGTTTTTCTAATAAAACAATAGCTTTCAGAGATGTTAATTTAAAGAAAGGAGATCGTACGGCTTATGATTTTATAGAAAGTAATTATAACAGTGAATTAGAAAATTATCTTTCTCGAGTAGAAGATCTTTACCAAAAAAATATCATCTCTAAGGCTAAATATCAAAAACTACTAAAAAAAGAATCGGAAATAGGAGATGGATTTATAGAGAGAGACCTTAGGGAAACTCAGTATATTTCTAAGAAAGCAAAAGAAATGCTCTTACAAATTACCAAAAGCATAGTCTCTACATCAGGAAATATTACAGACAGATTGAGAGAAGATTGGGATTTAATCAATGTGATGAAAGAGCTCAATTTGCCCAAATATAGAGCCTTGGGACTAACGGAAATGCAAGAGCGAAAGTTTGGGCAGAAAGTGGAAGTAATTACAGATTGGACAAAACGAAACGATCATCGTCATCACGCAATGGATGCGCTTACTGTTGCTTTTACCAAACATACCCATATCCAGTATCTTAATTACTTAAATGCCCGAAAAGATGAAAATCATAAGGAGCATAATGTTATCATAAATATCCAGAATTTAGAGACTGAGAAAATTAAGGATAAAAATGGAAATGAAAAAAGAGTTTTTAAAGAGCCAATACCCAATTTCCGTCAGGTAGTAAAGGCGCATTTAGAGTCAGTCCTTATTTCTCACAAAGCAAAAAATAAGGTTACTACTAAAAATAAAAACAAAATTTCAGGTAAGAATAATAGGTCTCAAGATACTCTAACGCCAAGAGGACAACTACATAAAGAAACTGTTTATGGAAAGTATCATTACTATGTGAGTAAAGAGGAAAAAGTAGGAGTTAAGTTTGACAGTGAAACCATTGAAAAAGTTTCCAATCCATTGTTTAAAAATCTTTTAAAATCTCGATTAGAAGAAAATAATAATGACCCTAAGAAAGCATTTACAGGTAAAAATTCATTAGAAAAAAATCCAATTTATTTAGATGATTCTAAGCAAAAGGTGATGCCTGAGAAAGTTAAGTTAGTTTGGTTAGAGGTAGACTATTCTATTAGAAAAGACATCAATCCAGATAATTTTAAGACTGAGAAGTTGATAGATAAAATCCTAGATGAAGGAATAAAGAAGATTCTAAAAGAGCGTCTGAAAGAATATGATAACGATCCTAAAAAGGCCTTTTCAGATTTAGATAAAAATCCTATTTGGCTTAATAAAGAAAAAGGAATTGCTATCAAACGAGTTACAATAAGCGGTGTGAAAAATGCAGAGGCTATTCATACTAAAAAAGACCACTTAGGAAATGAAATTCTTGATAAAAAAGGTAATCCCATCCCAGCGGACTTTATCCAAACGGGCAATAATCATCATATAGCTATTTATAGAGATAATAAAGGTAATTTACAAGAAAAAGTAGTTTCATTTTTTGAAGCAGTAGCAAGAGCAAAGCAAGGGCTTCCTGTTATCGATAAAACTTATAATCAGCATTTAGGATGGATATTTTTATTTACAATGAAACAAAATGAAATGTTTGTTTTTCCAAATAAAGAAACAGGCTTTAATCCTAATGAAATAGACTTATTAGACCCTAAAAATAAGAAAATAATTAGTCCTAATTTGTTTAGAGTTCAGAAGCTCTCTACTAAAGATTATTTTTTTAGACATCATTTGGAAACAAATGTGCAGATGGACATCTCTTTAAAAAATATAACTTGGAAACGAGAAAGTTTAATAGGTATTAATAATATTATAAAGGTTAGAATTAATCATCTTGGGGATATTGTTAGCGTAGGAGAGTATTAACATAAATTAAAAACTATGCTTTACCGTTCCATATATATTGGTAATCCAGCTTACTTAAAGCTGAAAGATAAACAGTTAAAAATTATTTGTCCTGAGTCTAAAATTGAGAAAGGAAGTGTAGCTGTAGAAGATTTAGGATTATTAATGCTTGATCATTGGCAGATTACACTTTCTCATCAGTTAATTCAGAAAATGATGGAGGCTAAAGTTGTGGTTATTAGTTGTGATACGAAGCACTTGCCTCAAGGGATTATGCTTCCAACCAATGGGCATACACAATATTCTGAGAGAGTGAAGCATCAGATAGAAGCCAGCGAACCTCTTAAAAAGCAACTTTGGAAGCAAACCATTGAGTGTAAAATACAGAATCAGATTAAGGTTCTAAATAAGTTAGGAAGATTTTCAGAGCCAATGTATGATTATCTAAAAAATGTTAAATCAGGTGATGTTACAAATATGGAAGGTATTGCTGCTCAGCATTACTGGAAAAATTTAATTAATCCAGACTTTCTTAGGGGGCGGTTTGGTGATTATCCTAATTTGTTCTTTAATTTTGGTTATGGAGTACTTCATAGCATTGTTGCTAGAGCTATTGTAGATACGGGTTTATTATTGGTCTTAGGGATTTTTCATAAAAATAAATATAATCCGTATTGCTTGGCAAGCGATATAATGGAACCTTATCGACCATTTGTAGATTTACTAGTGATGGATTGGATAATGCGAAATCCAGAGTCTGAAGAATTGGATAAAGAAGCTAAAAATCATTTTTTAAATATAGCATCAAAAGACATTTTAATAGATAGACTTAATCGTCCATTAATAGTTGCGGTAAAGATGACCGTATCATCATTGTACAAGTGCTATACAGGGGAGAAAAGACAAATATCCTATCCTGAAATGTTATGAAAAATGAACGCTTAAATGCATATAGAGTTATGTGGGTAATGGTTTTATATGATTTGCCTACCGATTCCAAGGCAAGTATGAAAGCAGCCAATTTATTTAGAAAACAATTAGTTGATGATGGTTTTTCTCTCTTTCAATTTTCAATGTACATTAGGCATTGTCCAAGCAGGGAAAATGCAGAAGTTCATATCCGCAGGGTAAAAGATATTCTACCTAAATATGGTAAAGTAGCGATAATGTGTATTACGGACAAACAGTTTGAGGGTATTGAAATTTTTTATTCTAGAAAGCAAGAATTGCCTCCTCCTACTTGGCAGCAGCTCGAATTATTTTAAATTTTCAATTCTGATTAAAAATAAAAACCTTTGATTAACAAAGGTTTTTATTTTGAGGCTGTGTGATATCCACAAAAGTAATCAAATTGAAAGCAATTCACAACTGCTAATTTGTTAGCATAAACTTTCAAAACGCTGTGTGATATCCACAAAAGTAATCAAATTGAAAGCAATTCACAACCCCCTGCCCAATGGTGATGTAAATTGCACCGCTGTGTGATATCCACAAAAGTAATCAAATTGAAAGCAATTCACAACTATACAAGAAAACACTAATAACAACTATATGCTGTGTGATATCCACAAAAGTAATCAAATTGAAAGCAATTCACAACTATTATTTTTAGAGTATGAGCATATTTGTTGCTGTGTGATATCCACAAAAGTAATCAAATTGAAAGCAATTCACAACAACATTATAGCGATTTAAATACAGCCCCTGGCTGTGTGATATCCACAAAAGTAATCAAATTGAAAGCAATTCACAACTGGTGCGCTATATTCTTTTCCAGAGACACCGCTGTGTGATATCCACAAAAGTAATCAAATTGAAAGCAATTCACAACTAGGGGGATATTGCCCAGTACTCAGATACAGCTGTGTGATATCCACAAAAGTAATCAAATTGAAAGCAATTCACAACTACCGGTACCTCTACCGAGTACTAGGAATAAGCTGTGTGATATCCACAAAAGTAATCAAATTGAAAGCAATTCACAACATGGTATAAGAAATTCCAAACATTTCCAATGCTGTGTGATATCCACAAAAGTAATCAAATTGAAAGCAATTCACAACAAAGTAGGTTCTTCAATTCTACCTATTTGAGCTGTGTGATATCCACAAAAGTAATCAAATTGAAAGCAATTCACAACTTAAATTTCTAATCTCATTAAAAGGGTTGGGCTGTGTGATATCCACAAAAGTAATCAAATTGAAAGCAATTCACAACTAAAGGCGCTAATGTGTGGAGCTATATGCTGCTGTGTGATATCCACAAAACTAATCAAATTGAAAGCAATTCACAACGCCCTGTTTGGTTACTCTATGGGAATGGATGCTGTGTGATATCCACAAAAGTAATTAAATTAAAAATATTTGTTTTGTACTTAGGTAGCAGAGAGAGGTTAAATTAAATTATCTTAACTTTGTCGCCATTTTTTAATATTCATCAGAAAAACTAATAATAAGATTCTTAAAAATTCAGCTTATGAAGTTCTTAAATTCTTTTTTGGGACTTGTATTATTGGCTTTTATGCAAATTTTACAAGCTCAGCAGTCTGTTAAAAGCATTTTGCCGTTATTTTCACAGAAAAAACAGGTGGAATGGGCGGTGCAAACAGATAGAAATGAATCGGTACCCGTAAAATGGTATGAGCGTGAAAGCTCATTTGCAGTGGAAGGAATCCGAACTTTTATAGGATACTATAATGAACAATTGGTAGGGGCATTGTCGGTGCAGAGAAATGATATTTCTGGAAGTATTCAGTGGGTAGGAAAGGCTTATCATATTGATACTCGACAGGGGAAAGTTGTGATTAGTACCTCAGGTGCAGATATGAATTGTGGAACTTGCTCTGGGAACTTTTGTGCGTCTGATAGCGCTGAAGAAAAGAGCTTTTTGAGAGTAGATTATAAGAAGTAAAAATTTGTTTATACAGACCCTGTGCTTAGGGTTTATCGATTGGCTATTACGATTGATTACAGCTATTTTTCTCGAACATTTGGCTTTAATAAGGCGAGGGTTAGAGGTTACTAGGCATCGGCAGAGGTGGTGCTTAATGAACTTTATATGAGAGACCTTGCGATGAAGTTTAAGGTGATTAATGATGATAGACTTATTATAGATACCAAAGACAAAGAGCTGTTTAATACTACAAATCTTTATTATATTATCTCCAATTCTACCCAAAAGATTAATGGCTTAATCGGTGAGAATAATTATGAAGTAGGAGTGATGGTTACCGAGCCTGCAAAAGGGGTATTGGGTATTGCAACGCTGGGAGGCTTCTATAATAAAAGCACCAAAGGGAGTGCATTGGTCTCTAATAACAATTATACGCTGGCACACGAGGTAGGTCATTTGTTTGGCTCAAAGCATACATTTAGTAATGGCCCTATAACTTACAGTACAGAGCCCCTTAGTGGAACTTCTATAATGGGATATGGTTTTAAGGATGATGATGTATTCTTCTCATTGGTCAGTGCATCGAAAATTAAGGAGAGAGTATTTTATAATCCAGGTTATTATTCCGATGAAGAACATAAACATTGGGTAGGTGAGAAGTCGGCCACGATACCTTTTTATGGAATTAATACCAATAACCGACCGCCATTGATTAATCGTGCAAAACTACAGCCAGAGTACAAAATCCCACCCGATACTTTCTTCCAATTTAGGATAGATGCTACCGACCCAGAGGATGATGCACTGCTGTATATGGCTCATCAGGCGGATATAGACCAGCCAGGGAAGGCAAATTTCATTGCTTACAGCCCGTCTAAGGATAATACAGTTAAATATGAAGCTAAGTATGAGAGGGTATTGACTAATCCTGGAAATGATGATGGAGAAGATGAGTATGAAATTCAGAAAGTGCCTTATTCTTCACCAGAACCATCGGATAGAGGAGTGTATACCTTTTGGTTGGGCGTAAGTGATGGAGGGAGGAAAGCTCATCAGCAGCCACACGCTACTCAGTATGATATAGAAAAAGTGAATCTGAATATAGTAGATGGTACTCCCTTTAAAATAACTTCGGTAATGCCACTTTCAAATATGGAAGAAGGGGATACTATTACCATTAAATGGGATGTAGACAGAAATATCTTTGGGAATGATACTAAAGTTCGTATACTTTTCTCAGATGACTATGGAAAAACCTATAAGTATGTCTTAGCAGATGAAGTTCCCAATAATGGTGAGTATAAAGTAAGCCTACCAGCAGGAATAAGAAAGGCAGGAAAGGTTTGGAGCTGGGGGTCAGAAAGAACGAAACATAAGGTGGAAGGGATTTTCAAGGTAGAAGTGATAGACCATATTGCCTATGCGCTTTATACCCGAAGAAGTCTGAAAGAGCCCAGCCCAATGGAGGTTTATGAACCAAAAATCGTTTTTAAAAATCTTCCAGAGCCTGTAATTACCGTTAAAAAAACTGAGATTCCTCCAAAAGCAGAGGTTACCGCTACTTCATCTTGTAGTGGTACGGGTAATAATATCCCAAATATTGATTATGAAGAGGAAAATCACCTCCATTATATTCTCCGTAAGTGGGAAGCAACCGATAACTGCGGTAATAAAAACAGCTTTACTCAGTATATTTATATAGAAAAAGATAGATTAAAATTCGTCGGAGATTTGCCTAAGGATATTCATTTTCAATGTAAGGATAGCCAGCTTCCAGAAGTACCAAAGTTAGAGGTAACGGGGGGTGATGAATCAACCAAAATAGAATTTACAGAGGAAAAGATTGATTTGTGGAATGGAAATTATAAACTCATCCGCTCGTGGTATGCTTCTGCTGATAAAGTATCTCCTGTGGCTCATTCACAAGTGATATTGGTACAAGATACTACACCGCCTGAGTTGTCAGACTATCCAAAAGACCAAATAGTAAAGACAGAAGCCGATATTCCCGCTCAGCAAGGGCTTACAGCTGTTGATAATTGCGATGGGGCAGTTAAAGTTTCCCAAGGCTGGGAAGCTGGTGAGCTTAATGGCAAGAAGCAGAAGAAGTATGTTTGGCTTGCAGAAGACCGTTCAGGTAATGTAAACCGATATGTACAGACATTCACTATAGACCCTGATGATGCTGGGCTTTCAACTGATGAAGTGGAAGTAAAATCTCTTAGAATTTACCCAAATCCCTTTAAAGATTCCTTTGTAGTAGAAGGTGTAGAGGGAGATTTTAATCTGAAAATCTATGACCTTTCAGGTAAGCAATTCAAATCTTTTGGTAAGATGCAGAGGTATATTGTATCAGACTTGCCAGCGGGAGTTTATATCGTTAATGTAGAGGCTGATAACATTTTACATACATTTAAAATCATCAAAAAATAAATAGAGTAATGAATATAAAAAAGACATTTTTTGTACTGCTTTTGTTAGGACTTGTACAGAATCTTTGCGCACAGAAGGTAAGGGATATTGTGAGATTATTCCATCGTTCAGAAGCGATAAGTTGGGCGGTTCCATTGCCAGGTAACCCGCTGACTATCCAATGGCAGGAGAGAGAAACCGCCTTCTCTCGTGAGGGCATCCGAACTTTTGTAGGCTATTCCAATGGAAATCTTATCGGTACGCTTTCTATTCGCCCAAACGCAGTTTCTGGGAACCTGTCATACAATGGAAAGGAGTACTTTATCAATACTGATAATGGTGAGCTTCATTATACTGAAGAGAATCATTCTGAGGAAGGGCAGTGCGGTACAGATGAGCTCATTCACCAGAGTGAGTCTGCTAAGCGTTACCTTGATACTGTTTCTGAAGGCAGTGAAGCTCCTCAAATTAAAAATACTGAGATTCTTAGGGTTTACAGGCTTGCTATTGCAGTGGCATATAACCGCTATTCAGATTATTATTTTAATTCGGATGTACAAAAAGTCAAGGATTTCTGGGCGCAGACCGAAGCTTTTCTCAATGAAGTCTATATGAGAGACTTGGGTATTCGTTTTGAGTTGATAAATGATGAAAAACTCATCATAAAAGATGCTGCAAATGAGATGGTTTATGATTATCATACACCAGAATATATCATTAGCTATGCAACTCGCAATATAGGTGCGCTTATCGGAGATAAGAACTTTGATTCTGGGCTTTGGCTCTCGGGTTTTAGCCGTACGGGTATCGTAGGGCTTGCGTATATCTTTGGTGCTTACGATAGTGGCAAGGCAGCGGCTGTTGTGAGTAACTATTCTAAGGAAACGATAGCCCACGAAATTGGGCATCTCTTTGGAGGGAGGCATACCTTTTCTACTCAAGTGGTGCAGAGTGACTCCGAAAAAACAGAGCCAGGTCGCGGACAATCTGTGATGAGCTATGGAGCACCTCGTAACTTCTTCTCTCTATCCAGTATCCAGCGAATGAGGGAGAGAATCACAACTCTTCCTTACTATATTGACAAAAAGAGGACTCAGGTGAGAGGAGATGCCAATTTTCCTAATATTCCTTATGGTGAGCAGCTTACCAATACCCCTCCTGTAATTGATAAATCCAAGCTCAAAACCGAATATATCATTCCGAAAAATACTTTTTTCCAATTCTATATTCCTGCTACCGATGCGGATGGAGATGCCCTCAGCTACTCGGCTCAGCAGAGGGATGTTCGTCTTTTAAATTCCCCATCTATAAGTATTTATAAGGCATATAAGCCCACTCAGACCAATCCTGTTAGTTTTCAACGAGAATATGATACCAATTTGAGGGGTGGAGCTATCTATGACAGCCAACCGCCTCAGGATACTACGGGAGAGTTTAGTTTCTGGCTTGCTGCGAGCGACCCTAAAATGAGTACTCAGAACCATTTTATTACGAATTTCGACCTTGCACAGACTACCGTAAAAGTCATAGAAGGCAAACCATTTAAAATCACTACCGCAATAAAGAAAAAGTATAAAGGAGGCGAGAAAATCAACCTCAATTGGGAAGTAGATGAAGCTATTTTTGGTGCGGATTCCAAAGTGAGAATACTCCTTTCTGATGATTGGGGGCAAACCTTTAAATATACTCTTGCAGAGGAGGTTGAGAATAATGGAAATTGTGAAGTAACATTGCCAAATATCAATATCGGTGAGATAGAAGTAGGCTCGGCAAAGCTCAAAGTAAATGCTGGGATTATAAAAGTGGAAGTGATAGACCGTTTAGCTTTTGATATTACCGAAAAAGCACCAAGTGCCAGAGGTGGTTTCATTGTAGAGGAAGACCCAAGTCTTGCTGCAGAAATCACTGATTTAAAGTCATCAGATATACTTATCTATCCAAACCCTGTAAAGAGCAGTTTCTCACTGAAAGGGTTGCCACAGAGTTCAAAAATTAAAGTTTTTGATATCAATGCTAGACTTTTAAAATCATTTGCTCCACAGCAGAATTATGATGTATCTGAGTTATCTAATGGAAATTATATCCTAAGTATAGAAACTCCAAAAGGAGCCCTTCATCTGAAATTTATAAAGCAATAAGCTGTTTAAAGATTTTTTGATGTTCATAGAATTACGAAAATAGAGATTTCTTTTTTTAATATAAGAGTCTCTATTTTTTTTGTTAGTACTTATCTACTATTAGATATTTAACCGTAAAGCCTTTCATTAAATCAAACTTCTCTAATCGCACTCCTCTTGTTTACAGTGGCAGCCTTTTACTTCCATTTCAAAGGTGGAGTGGTGTATGTTTTTGTGGGCTAATGTGTGCCGTAGTTCTTTTTTTATTTGTTCGGTATCGGCAAGGCTTATTTCCTGTGCTAAGACAATATGTGCAGTGAGGGCATTCTGAGAGCTGCTCATTGCCCAAATGTGGAGGTGGTGCAGGCTGTCAATCATCGGGTGTTGCTCTATTGCCTGCTGTATTTCCTTTGTATTGATGTCGGCAGGCACTCCGTCTAATATAAGTTTCAGACTTTCGGTGAGTAAGTGCCAAGTGGAGACTAATATCACCGCTGCTATTACAAAGCTGATGAAAATATCGGCTGCATTCCAACCCGTTAGTGAGATAATGACGCCAGAGATAATCACCCCTACGGAAACTAAAGCATCGACCATTAGGTGAAGAAAAGCCCCTTTGATATTGATATCTTGCTTCTGACCTTTATAAAACAGAAATGCAGAAACCGAGTTGATCATCACCCCTACAAATGCGGTTATACTAATATCCAAACCCTTTACATTGGGCGGAAGACTTAGCCTTTCCACAGCTTCTATACAGATATTCGCAACAATAAACACCAACAGAATAGCATTGATGAGCGAAGCCAAAATAGAGGCTTTCTTATATCCATAGGTATAGGTACGGCTTGCAGCTTTTTGTGCCAGCTTCATTCCCAGCAGGGAGATGATGAGGCTCGCAACATCGCTAAGGTTGTGGCTGGCATCCGAGATAAGCGCCAGAGAATTAATGCTGAACCCTACGCCATATTCCACAATTGTATACAAAAGATTCAGCCCGATGCCTATATAAAAAGCTCGGTTTATAGCATCCAGACTGCTTACTGAGTGGTGGCAATGCCCTTCGTGTGAATGCTCCATAGTATTTTAAGTTTTAAGGTTTAACTTTTTTTCGCCTTGATGAACCTAATCAGCACCAAACCTATGAAAAAGAAGAAGCTCATAGACAAGGCGGCGTATCTCATATTATTAAAATGGTCTATTAGCGCTGAGAAGATAAAGGTACCGAAGATAATCGCGAGTTTCTCCAATACATCATAGAACCCGAAGAAAGTAGTATTGTCCATAGAGTTCTCTGGTAGCAGTTTGGAGTAGGTAGAGCGGGAGAGCGCTTGCAAACCGCCCATTACTAAGCCAATAATCCCCGCAATGCCGTAGAACTGGTACTCTACATTTGGGTTTTCTTTGTTCAGGAGATACGAACCGAGGCACGCAACAATCCAAAGTATTACCGTAATAGAGATAACATTTTTATTTCCTATCCTCTGGGAGAGTTTGGAGAAGACTATGGCACCGATAATCGCCTCTATCTGTATGATGAGTAAAGTAGCGATGAGCTTCCCTTGTTCCAAGTTGATTTCATTGCTTCCGAAGAGGGTTGCCATCAGGAAGATTGTCTGCATACCTACGCTGTAAAAGAAAAAACTCGAAAGGAAGAACTTCAAGTTTCTATCCTCAAAGAGCTGCTTTTGTACTTTGAACAGTTCTTTAAAACTCTGCTTACCAATATCGATATAAAAACGAATATTATCCATTAAAACAGTGAAAAAGCCTCCCTGCTTGGCGTGTTTCTTAAAGATATTGGTATAGTTGAGCAGTACTAAATCTTTCGGAAGATTGTCCTTCACGCTCCCAAACTGTGGCAGGTGCTTAAAGGTGTACTGAGAGAAGCCAAACCACCACGCACCCGTAAGCAGGAAGCTCACCCTTGTGTATAGCTTGGATTCTTCAGCGGTTTGTGCGGCTACTTTTATCAGTAAAAGGCAGATGATTACTAATACAACAGAGCCTACATAGCCGTATACATATCCTCTTGCAGAGAGGGCATCTTGCCTGTCGGGCGAAGCAATATCTGGCAAGAATGAGTTGTAGAAAACCAAACTTCCCCAAAAGCCAACACTCGCTGTAATACTGAACAGCAACCCGAGGAAAACGGTATTCATCCCCGTAAAAATCGCTAAGCCCATACACGATGTAGCCCCAAGATAACAGAAGAATTGGAGGAAAGATTTCTTATTTCCAATAGTATCAGCCAGCGAAGAGAGGAATGGAGACAGCAGCACCACAATAATAAATGATGCCGTGAGCGAATAGCCATAAACGGCATCTGGGTGATAAGCCTCCCCAAAGATTTTAAGGAAATATCTCTCAGGAACTTTTATCCACTGCTGGGTGCTCTCTATAAATTCTTTTTTATAGCCTTTGGTTGTGAGTAGTGAGTAGTAAATTGGGAAGATGGTAGAGGTGATTACTAATGAATAAACAGAATTTGCCCAATCATAGGCTGCCCAAGCATTCATTATTTTAGGGTTATTTTTTATTCCCGTTTTGCTTGTGGTCTTCGTTCGGTTTTGAGACATTCTTTTTAAAAATTATTTTGAACAAAAGTATAAAAAACTAAAAGATATCTATTAAAAGATGTTTAAATATTCTTAAAATTGCGCCTTTAAAAGCAAACAGAGATGAGATTTAATCTGAGATATGGGCTTCTTAGCCTAATCATTTTTGGTATAGAGGTTTGTATCGCTACTATTTGGAAAGACATATTTCTCCTTAGAGCCTATATAGGCGATGTATTGGTTGTAATGCTCCTCTACACCGCTATTCTCAGCTTTTTTAATATAAAAAACAAGGGTACACTTCTTATTTATATATTCCTGTTTTCTGTGTTGGTAGAGGTTGCTCAGTATTTCAAACTGGCTACTCTACTCGGCTTTAAAGAAGGGAGTATAATGTATATTGTCATTGGAAATTCATTTTCTTGGTTAGATATTCTTTGCTATTTTATCGGTGTTCTTCTTATGTATCTCGGTTTAGGTAGCAAGTTATATGCAGTAGGTAGTAAGCAATAGGTATCTATCTATAAATTAATCATAAGTTTCTTATTTCAAAGGGCGGAAGTCTGTACTCTCATACCAAAATTAAATTTTAAGCAAGGTGAATAATCTAAATTAATTTTAAATAAATTTGCGCTAATATTTTATTGGCAATGAAGAGAAGAAAGATTTTATTCTTTGGATTTTTGTTATTGATGGGGTTGTCTTATGCACAGGTAGTACAGGGAGTGGTGCTGGATAAAGAGACGGGCAAGAGTTTGCAAAATGTAAAGATTAGCCCAGAAGGTACAGATTCTTGGACACTGACAGATGCTAACGGGAGCTTTAAAATAGATTTAAAAGGGCATAAAGAGCTGGTATTTATTCTTTCGGGCTATACCGAAATAAAGCAGAGAGCAGAGGAGAATATGGAAGTACTCCTTAGCCCAGCTACGATATACATAAAGGAAGTGCAGCTTACAGCAAAAAGGCGCAGATTTTCAGAAATAGACATAAAGGAAGAAGCGATAAAAAATAATCAGTCCTTTTCTATCGCAGATGTGCTTACACAGCTCCCAGGTCAGTTTATAAAGCCACTTAACAATAATGAGTTTAAGAATGTAGTCTTCCGAACCGGTAGTGGCCAAAGCCTTAATAATAGAAACAACGATTCCTATGGGAATAAAGCTGCAGGGGTATCTGTACTCGTAGATGGATTGGCAGTTTCTAATAATGAGAATATGCAGCAGTACAGTTCGCCATATTCGGCGGTGTACAGAGGACTTTCTTCCAGAACGGATATACCCACTCCATCCTTACCAAACTATGGGGCAGACCTCAGAGAGATAACCGTAGGAGATATAGAAAATATAAAAGTAGTGCAGGGGATTCCAGATGCAAAATACGGAGATCTTACGACAGGGCTCATTATCGTGGAGACGAAATCGGGCAAAAAACCTCTTCAAATAAACGCTTCATTGCAAAGGGGAACTTATCAGGTAGATGTTACCAAAGGTTTTCAGATTAATAAAAAAGGAGATGCTATTAATTTTCTTATCAACTATATGGATGCAAACCCTAACCCGAGGAATAACCTTACTGACTATAAAAGAATTGTAGGTAAAATACTTTGGGAGATGAGCAGTAGAGATAAGACTGTAAGGAATAAAATCAATTTCCAGTATGCAAAGAATCTGGATGAAGGTAAAACTGACCCAGACGACTATAAGGCGAGGTATGTAAAAGCATCAAAAGTGGGGTTTGTTCTCTCTGATAATTTTACGATGAAATTTAAAGACCGATGGATAGATGGACTCTCTGCAAATGTGAGATTCAGCTACGATAAGCAGACAAATATAGATAAGCAGTTCGTCAATTTAGGTGGAAGACCTTACGGTACTGCTATGGAGAATTCGGTGTATTATGCACCTTACACCCCCGTAACCTTTATGACTGAGAGGAATGTAGAAGGCATACCGATTAACCTCAATATGAATGTAGAGATGTATAAACTCATAGAATCGAGGAATAAATGGAGGCATAATATATCTGCTGGTGGAGCTTTTATCTTTGGTGATAATATCGGTAGAGGGAGGTTTGGTACTACCAATTCGGCAATTGTAGGGATATCTAATGCTGCGAGCAATATGGGGTATAGGGACTATGACTACTCTAAAAATGTACCCGCAAGTGTGCAGTACTCTGCCTACTTACAGGATAATTTGAGGAAAGATATAGGTGAGTACTCATCATTAAGTTTAAATGCGGGGCTCAGATTGGATATTCAGAACAGTATAAAAACCCTATCACCAAGGTTTAATGCTTCGTATAAGTATAAAAATATAAGCCTGAGAGGTGGGGTAGGGCTTACCTCAAAAGCACCTACTCTTGCACAGCTCTATACGGGAGATAGATTTTTAGATTACCTGATAGGGGACTTTCGACTGCCAGGTAAATATAATGTAGCCGTAATGCAAACCGTAGTAACCAAAGGGGATAATGTGGATTTAAAACCATCTAAAAGCTGGAAAACAGAAGTGGGTTTAGATTATAAACTTCCATTTGCAATGCTCAGCCTTACAGCTTATTATAATAAACTTTTTGATGGTTTTACCAATGTATCAGAGCTTAATAAAACCCAGATTTCTGATGTAAAAATCAATTATAATGGTAATCAGCCACCTACTTATCAGATTATCGGGCAGAAAGATTATTATTATACACACAGCCGTATTACCAATGCGCTTAATTCAGTAGATAAAGGTATTGAGCTGGGGATAAATTTTAAAAGAATAGAAGCACTAAACTTGGAAGTTGCCCTTAATGCTACCTATGTACGAACCGATGATAAATCTGATGTGCGCTATCTTCAAAAGTCTAATATAGAAACCAGTGAGTATACTTATGGAGTGTTTACTGCTGGGGGGAATGCTTTTGAGAATGCGAGAATCAATGGCACTTTTGCTTATCACTTATCCCAAGTAGGGCTTATATTGGCATTGCAGACCAATACTTTCCTCCTGGATAATTTCTATGTAGATGCAAACAATAAATATCCCGAAGGCTATTATGACAGGAATCTCACCTATCATCCAATTCCAGAATCAGAGAGGTCAGATGCAAAATATCAGAATATTCACAGGCAGGCAACAGAGACTACCACACAGAGGCTTGGTAAGGTATTGCACAATATTCATCTGAGGGTTACGAAGAATTTTCTAAGTGGCTTCCAAGCATCGGTATATGTATATAATGTGCTGAATAGCCGTCCTGCACGCAAAAATCTGAATAATGGAAGTATAGAAGAGTATGATTTCTTTACACCAATATCATTCGGAGCTAATCTTAGTTATAAATTTTAAATTTTAAATTTGGTGTTGTTAATTTTGTATTTTTTATAATTTACCTGGATAAACTGTACCAAATGTCAATTACCAGATAAGATTAAAGCGGGTTTTGTAGGTGAGCGACAAAGATATAAATGTAAAGATTGTAGCTGTTTTTTAGTGCTGAGAAGAAATCGGATGTAAGAACTTCAGAGTAGAAACTTCTTGCTTTAAAAATAAGTCAAAAACGATGTTAGAAAGTTCTTTAAAACTTTTGTTTTTAATGCTAAATTGTAAACATAATAATTTTTAGTAATACCCCAGAAACAAAGAAAATACCTCACGGACTATGGTACATCCATCTAATTCTTCTTCGTACCATAGCCCGTGAGATGAGGCAGTCACAGTGTGATAGACTCTTGCTGTAGTTTAACCTTCTGCTACTTACCGCCTACTACTCAATAATCACTTCCCCTGTCATTTCTTTTGGAATGGTGATGCCCATAGCGGTAAGAATGGATGGAGCTACATCTCCTAATTTACCAGGTCTTAGTGTCCAAGTTTTGTCTTTATCCATTACAATGAGAGGGACGAGGTTTGTAGAGTGCTGGGTGTTGGGTGTGCCATCTGGGTTGAGCATTACATCCGAGTTACCGTGATCGGCGAGGATAAATACCGTATAGCCGTGCTCATATGCTGTGGTGGCAACTTTTCCTATGCACTCATCTACGGTTTCAGCAGCTTTTACGGCAGCAGAGAAAACACCCGTATGCCCTACCATATCGGTGTTTGCAAAGTTGAGGCAGATGAAATCAGCGCTTTCTTGCTCTATTTCTGGTAATATGTTTTTCGTAATGTCGTAGGCAGACATTTCGGGTTTTAAGTCATAAGTAGCTACATCTTTCGGGCTTGGGCAGAGGATTCTTTTTTCTCCATTGAAAGGCTCCTCCCTGCCACCAGAGAAGAAGAAAGTTACATGGGGATATTTCTCGGTTTCAGCGGTGCGGATTTGCCTTTTGCCATTGGCTTCGAGGATTTCACCGAGGGTATGGGTGAGGACTTCTTCATCAAAGACTACTTGTACTCCCTTAAACTCACTGTCGTAATTCGTCATTGTGATGTAGTGGAGGTTCAGTTTGTGCATACCGAAATCTGGAAAATCCTGCTGAGAGAGTACTTCGGTGATTTCCCTGCCTCTATCGGTTCTAAAATTAAAGCAGAAGACCACATCACCATCTTTAATCTTGGCTATGGGGTTTTGATGCTCATCAATGCAGACAATAGGTTTCAGAAACTCATCTGAAATGCCTTCATCATAAGACTTTTGTATGGCTTCCACCGCATCTTGTGCAGGAGCACCAGTGGCATTTACCATCACATCATAAGCGAGTTTTACGCGCTCCCATCTCTTGTCTCTATCCATAGCGTAATACCTCCCGACAATGGTGGCGAGCTTCCCTACATTCTGGTTCATAAAGCTCTGTAAGTCGGTGATAAAGCCTTTCCCCGAGTGTGGGTCGCAATCTCTCCCATCGGTAAAGGCGTGTACAAAGACATTGTCTCTCAATCCGAAATCCTTAGCTGCGGAGAGCAACCCTTTCAGGTGGTTGATATGAGAATGCACCCCCCCATCTGAGCATAGACCGATGAAATGCACCGCAGCATTATTCTCCTGAGCATACTGAAATGCGGATAGAATGGCAGGCTCTTTACCTAAAGTTTTATTCTCCACTGCCATATTGAGCTTCACGAGGTTTTGATAGACCACTCTTCCAGCACCGAGATTCATATGCCCTACTTCGGAGTTGCCCATTTGTCCTGCGGGTAGGCCCACTGCCATACCGCTCGCCTCGAGGGTGGTGTGGGGGAATTTCTGATAAAAGGAGTCCATAAAAGGGGTTTTGGCTTGGTCTATTGCAGAGATTTTTGGGTCTTTGCCCAGTCCCCAACCGTCTAAAATTGCGAGTAATGCTTTGTGTGCCATAGTATATTTTTTTATTGAATTAATGAATAAGTTGCTTAATTTTTTGCGCTAACAAAGTTAAGAAAACTCAAGCGAAATACGATTAAAATCAAAGTGCGAATAGTTTTATAATAGTAAAATATTATTTCTATTAATTTCAGCTTAGTGGAAGCTCGCTTTTGTTTGTTTTCTACTTTTCACTAATTAGTGAAAGCTCGTTTTTATTCATTTTCTACTATTCACTAATTAGTGAAAGCTCGTTTTTGTTCATTTTCTGCCATTCACTAATTAGTGGAAGCAAAAATTTTTTTTTCCATTCACTAAATAGTGAAAGGAAAATTTATTTTTTTCTTATCATTAAAATAATTATTTGCTAAAAAAAATTGCTGCTTGTTGCTTATCGTTTAGTGGTTATTTAACCGAAAGTTAAAATTATTCATTGGCGACCGTCGGTTATTTAACCGAAAGTTAAAATTATTCATTGGCGACCGTCGGTTATTTAACCGAAAGTTAAAATTATTCATTGGCAGCCGTCGGTTATTTAACCGACGCACAAATATTTTTTTTCATCAGTGATTTAACCGACGCATAAAAGTTTTTTTTTCATCATTAAAATAATTATTCGCTAAAAAAAACCGCCGTCTATCGCCTACCGCCTAAGTGCCTCACCGGCTACGGTGTGCTGCTTTTAACCGAAATTTAACAGATTGTAAAACTTCTTTTAACATTAAAACAAATACTTTTGCCATTGGAAATGAGATGATGCGAAAAATTTATTCTTTACTAGTGTTTTTTGTGTTTTTTGCTACGGCTCAGGAGCGGTATAAGACTTCGATATTTGAAGGAAATAGAGCTTTTGAGAAGGAAAATTATGATGAGGCATCGGCCAAGTTTATGCAGGCAGTAAAGCAAAAGGAGAAAGACTTTTCGGCTCATTATAACCTTGGGAATGCCTTGTATAAGGGGAAAAAGTATGACGAGGCAATGGCTGAATACAAAAAAGCAGAAGCAAATGCCAAAACAAAGCAGGATAAAATGGCAGCCCATTATAACCTCGGGAATGCCTATATGCAATCTGGAAACCCTGCAAAAGCCGCTAAATACTACAAAAAAGCACTGAAAAATGATCCCTATAATGAAAAGGTGAGAAAGAATTACGAAATCGCAAAACTGAAAGATAAGGAGAATCAGCAGAGCCAGCAGAACCAAAATCAGCAGGATAAAAATCAACAACAAAAAGATCAGAATAACACCCCCAAAGATGAGAACAATGGGAAGCCCCCGAAAGGTAAAGACCAAAACCAGCAAGGAAATGATGGCAACACTGATCAAAAACAAAACAAAGGCAAAAACGACGGAGAGCGAATGCCGAAAGACTTAGAAGATGCCCTGCTCGAAAGAGTGAAAAGCAGGGAGCAGGAAACCGCAAGAAAAATCCTTAATAAAAATACTTACTCCGTTCCCCAAAGCAATGAGAAAGATTGGTAATGAGCAATAGACTTTTATATATCGTTTTATTATGGTGCTCTGTGCAGTCTTATGCTCAGGTAAATATAGAATTGCTTACCAATAAGAGGGAATATACTACCAAAGATTTGATAGAGCTTACCGTAACACTTGAAATCAACGGAGCAGATATGGTGCAGGAAACGCCCATTAGACTACCGGATTTCTCTCAGTTCTACGAAAGAGGGTCAGGCTCGAGTAAGAATAGTGTATTTGATCCGGTAACCAATACAGCAATCTCTCAGATGGTTTATCAGATCATCCTCCAACCGAAAAATTCAGGGAATCTAAAGATAGGTTCCGCACTGGTAAAGGTAAATGGTAAAGTCTATAAAACCGAGCCTTTTGAAATCAGTGTAGCGGATATTAAATCTCCTGAGCGAGCGGTAAACAGGCTCCCCTCTGCAGAAGTCTATCTCAATATGGAGGTTGAGGATAGAGAAGTCTATCCTTTCCAGCCTGTAAAGGCAGTTTTAAAGGCGTATAGCAGGGATTTTAACAGCTTGAGGAAGTTTAAAAATATTATCCAACCGAGGCAGAAGAATGTAGAATTTTTCCCCGTGAGCTTTTCGCGTTCAGATATAGAGCTTGACAGGTATTCACAAGTAGCTTCGCAGACGGTTGCGGTGTATCTTCTCTTCCCCGAAGAGGCAGGGCTGATTATGATAGACCCGATAATGGCAAGTGTGGAAACCGAAAGGATAAAATCTAATGGTGCTGACCTAAGAGTGAAGAGGCTTCCTGCTGAGAGCCCATTGAGTTTTAAAAATGCAGTGGGAGAATTTAAAATAGAAATTACAAGCCCTCAGAAGGAGCAGAATATAGAAGTAGGTAAACCGATAAATATTACAGTGAAACTAAAAGGGGAGGGCAATCTCACCAAAAAACTTCTGCCAGTTATAAAAGAAACGGAGCAGTATAAGGTATTCCCTCCGAAGATTAGGCAAAATATAAAAACCACTTCTGAAAGCGTTTCGGGGAGTATAGAGGCAGATTATGTAGTGGTTCCTACACAGGCAGGGCGTATAGAAGTGCATACCTCAGAGTTTTCTTATTTCAGTCCAGAAAAGGAGAGGTATATAGATTTAGGAGCAAAGGCCATAAGCTATAATATCCTTACCTAGCAGCAAGTAAATGAGCAAAAAACAGCTCTGGATAAGGTAAATGACTATACCGATAAGATTATAGATAATGTAAATATCCCCATCTTAAAGACCGATAAAAAGGAAATAGAAAAAACTTTCCTCGATGCTCTTTGGGATAATCTGGCGTTTATTATAAGTAGTTTCGGGATATTAGCAGTAGCCCTTATCTTTCTAAGAAAAGGGAAGAGCAAGCCACAGCCCCCTGCTGAAAAAGAGGAAAACATCTCCGATATAGAAAAGAAATTGAGAGATGAGCAGCTCGCCGATCCAGCATTTACCCTTGATGACCTCGATAGGTTGATTAAAGATGAAAATTATACCGCTTATTTGGAGAATGTGGAGCCACTGCTCTCAGATTTAGATAAAAAATATCAAAAGGGAGGTTATACTGATTTGGCTTTATATATTAGCGAGCAAAAGAATGAATTTTTTAAGGATTATCAGGAATTATTGCAAAGAATACAGCATGAGAAATACAGGCCAATTCCTTTAAAAGATAATATTTTAGAGATACATATCCGTTTGAAATCAATTTTAAATCATATTTCGTAATTCCGAAAATAAAATGATATTTTTGCGAAAAATTTAAATAAATGGATATCCTTTCAGGTTTTGATTTAAGACAATCACTCTCAGCTACAATGGTGCTCTTTACGGTAATAGATATTATTGGGTCTATTCCTATTATTGTGAGCTTAAAATCAAAATTTGGCAAGATAGATTCTGGTAAGGCATCTATTGTTGCGGGGTTAATATTGATTTCCTTTTTATTCATCGGTGAAAAGATTTTGAAATTCTTAGCGGTAGATGTTAATTCATTTGCCATTGCGGGAGCTTTCGTACTTTTTATTATTGCTGTGGAGATGATTTTGGGTATAGAAATCCAAAAGGGTGGGGAGTCTAATTCCGCATCTATCGTCCCGATTGCATTCCCTCTTGTAGCAGGAGCAGCATCGCTTACCACTACGCTTTCTCTCAAGGCTCAGTACCACGATATTAATATTATTATCGCTATTCTGATGAATGTTCTCATCGTCTATATCGTCTTAAAATCGGCGAATTGGATAGAGAATAAGCTGGGGGATGATACTCTTCAAGTGCTTAAAAAGGTATTTGGTATTATCCTGCTTGCGATTTCTATAAAGCTATTTACGGCTAATTTTGCGCATTTGTTAGAGAATTACATTCACTTTAATTAATCTGAAATGAAGATATTTTATAAGATATTCATCGTCTTGTTTATCCTGTTTATTGGGGCGAGTCTTTATGCGATTGACTATGAAATCGGCTTTTTTCACGAGGAGAATACAAGTCTTGTATTATCTTTGTCTGCGGGTATTGTAGGGCTGCTGCTTGTTTTTGTTTTAAATGCGTGGGGCTCTATCGGAAAGAAAAAATAATATATGCTAGATTGGATTAAAGCTGCTCGCCTTCGTACGCTTCCGCTTTCTCTTAGTGGGATTGTTATGGGGGCTTTTATTGCTAAATGGAGGCTTGGTTTGCAGGGAGCTGACTGGGACTGGAAGATTTTTGCTCTTGCAATCCTCGTTACGCTTTTGTACCAAGTGCTTTCTAATTTTGCTAATGACTATGGCGATGGTGTAAAGGGCACAGACACACACCGAACCCATACTGCTGAGAACAGAGCCGTAGCCTCTGGGAAGATTAGTCCTAAGCAGATGAAAAATGCAATGCTTCTCTTCTCCCTCCTCTCTCTGGTAGCTACTCTTGCTTTGCTCTATCTGGCTTTTTTTCTTGATTTTATCTACGAGTTTTTGATTTTTACAGGGCTTGGCTTAGCGTGTATCTTGGCTGCCATAGGCTATACTGTGGGCAAAAAACCTTATGGCTATATGGGGCTGGGAGATATTATGGTCTTTATTTTCTTTGGGCTGGTATCGGTTTGTGGGAGTTATTTCCTTTTTACGAAATCTTTTAGCTGGGATATTCTCCTTCCTGCTTCGGCTATCGGTTTGATGAGTACAGCAGTCTTAAATCTCAATAATATGAGGGATATGGAGAGCGATAAAATCTCAGGGAAAAATACACTTGCATTGAGGCTCGGCTTCCGTGGAGCGATGGTGTATCAAATGCTCCTGATGCAGCTTCCACTGGTTCTGATTCTCATATTCTTGGGGGTAAATCAATTCTTTCAGACGCAGAATTATTATGCTTTTATTGTAATGATTCTCTTCTTCCCACTGACCAAACTCAGGCGAAGTATCTTGCAGACCAAAAAACAGAAAGACCTTGACCCATTCCTGAAACAAGTTGGCATCATTACCCTTATGATGGCTGTACTTATGGCTTTTGGGCTTAATTTTTTTAATTAACTTTTTTCGTTCAGTCTTATGAATCTCAATCATCTTTATACCAATAAGCGAACGGGGCAAGATGTTCCCACTAAGGCATCGCGAACGGATTTCCAGAGGGATTATGACAGGATTATCTTTTCTTCCGCTTTCCGCAGGTTGCAGAATAAGACTCAGGTTTTTCCCCTACCAGGCAGTGTTTTCGTACATAACAGGCTTACGCATTCCTTAGAAGTTTCCTCTGTGGGGCGTAGCCTTGGCAGTTTGGTGGGCGAGTTTATTACTGAGCGTTTTAAAGATGAACTTACCGAAGATTCTAAAAATTTTTACCTTTATAATCTCTCCAATGTAGTGGCGTCGGCTTGCCTCTGCCACGATATTGGCAACCCCGCTTTTGGGCATTCTGGCGAAGATGCTATCGCCAGCTTTTTTGAGCGAAATGAGACACTTCTTAAAGATAAATTTAATGACAAGGAGTGGGCAGACCTTCTCAATTTTGAGGGGAATGCTAATGCCATCCGAGTGCTTACCCACCAGCAAACGGGTAAAGATGTAGGGGGTGCTCAGCTTACCCTTACCACTTTGGCAAGCATTGCAAAATACCCTTGCGAAGCGGTGGCAAAAGTGGAAGGCAAGCTTCACCGTAAGAAATTCGGCTTCTTCCAGAATGAGAAAGCTACTTTCCAACAGATTGCGGAGGAAACGAGTATGATGAAGGAGCAGCAGGAGCCATTAATCTACAAAAGACACCCTTTCGTATGGCTTGTAGAGGCGGCAGATGACATCTGCTATAATATTATCGATATGGAAGATGCACACAGGCTGGGCATTGTCTCTACGGCAGATTGTGAGGATTTATTCTTTGGGCTGGTGCAGTCCAGCGGTGTAGGGAGCGACATTAGCAGGATTCAGAAAAAGCTCTCCCAAATTACCAATGAAAACGAGAGAATCTCCTACCTCCGTGCAAAAGTTATCAATACTCTTATCAATAAAGCACTGAGCCTCTACCAAGAGAATTTTGAGGAAATCCTGAGCGGGAACCTTAATACCGCCCTTTTGGATATACATAAGGAGAGCAATCAGGCTCTGAAAGACATAGAGAAATTCTCAATCGAGAAAATCTACAATCATAAAGCGGTGGTAGAGATAGAGAACGCAGGTTATAATGTAATGTATGAGCTCCTTAATCACTTTATTTTCCCAATTCTAAAGCCAAAAACCGAGCGAAAAGCCTACGATAAAAAAGCTCTGAAACTTATCCCTAAGCAATTCCTCTACGAAGGCAGCATCAATGGTAAGGAGTTCTCCGATTATCAAAAAGTACTTGGGGTGATAGACTTTGTATCGGGTATGACTGATAATTTTGCCACCGACCTCTATCGTAAAATCAAAGGAATAGACATTGGAATGACGATGTAGCTTCTGGCTTCTGTCTAAAAATCTCTACCTTTACTTCTTTCTTGAAAGAGGTCAATATAGTCTTTAAAGATGTAGAGTTTTCCTCTTGTCGCTCTTGTAATTTCAGTAAGAATACCTAAGGTTTCTAAATTTTCTATTAGTTTGTAAGCGGTTACGCTTGTTTTTTCAATAACGGCTGCTGCTGTGGTGGCATCTATAACAGGTTTTTCATACATATAGGTAAGCAGTTTCAGTGCATATGAACTTTTAGTTCCTAATATTTTTATTTTATCTTCTGTTGATTTTTGTAGTTGAAGAATATCATCAAAGGTTCTTATTCCTTTTTTTGAAGTTTCTATTACACCTGTGAGAAAGAATTTTAACCATTGTTTCAAGTCATTATGAGTTCTTACTCGCATTAGGTTATCGTAGTAGAGCATTCTGTTCTTTTCAAAGAAGTCAGATAGGTATAAAATAGGCTGTTCCAGAATGCCACAGATCACTAAGTAGAGTGTAATTAATAATCTTCCTACTCTGCCATTACCATCTAAAAAGGGGTGGATGGTTTCGAATTGATAATGGATGATGGCTGTTTTTATTAGAATGGGGAGTTGATTAAATTCATCATTAGCAAATTTTTCCAAATCAGACATTAAGTCAGATAAGCTGGAAGTTGCTGGGGGGATGAATACAGCATCATTAAGCGTAGCACCTCCTATCCAGTTTTGACTGCTTCTGTATTCTCCAGGTAGTTTATGCTCGCCTCTTACTCCTTGTAATAGAATTTTATGGGTTTGCTTTATTAAACGAGAGGAAAAAGGAAAGGTGTGTAGGAGTTTTACTGCTTCTTTCATCGCAGAGATGTAGTTTTGTACTTCTTCCCAATCATCTCTTCGTTCTATTAATATTTCTTCTTTTTTTAAGAATGCCTCCTCTATATTGGTTTGAGTTCCCTCAATTTTAGAAGATTGCGTAGCCTCTTTTGTAATATGCATTTGTATAAACATATCAATATTAACATATTTAGAATACATATCTAAACGGCCGAGTTCAATATCTGCTTTACTTAATAGAGATATAATCTCCATATCATTAAGCAACCAATTACGGTTGATGAGCTCAGGTTGAAAACTTTTATAATATCCTTGATTGATATACTTCCCTGCTTTAAAATCTTGCATACTTTTTTTAGTTAAGATTTATGCAAAGATATAAATTAATAGATCTCCTTAATTAAATTTTTCGCCTAAAATTTAATTAAGGAGGTTTGTTAATTAAGTTTTTTATTAAAAATTAAAATAAGGGATGGGTTTAGTTAAGTTTTTGCCCAAAAATTAAAATAAGAAAAGCAGCCCCAATTTAAATAAACAACAAAAAGAGGAAAACAATCTCTCTCTCCTAATTGTCCCTCAGAAGTTCATTGAGGACTTTTGCGAGTCGGAGACCGCCGTTTCTTAGCTGTTCTTCAAGTAGAGGGGTGAATTTATATTGATATTCGTAGCCCAATTTACTACCTGCGGGGGTGGCAGCGTAGAGTTTATTTGCTGCTTTGTGGGAGGCATATAGCCAGTCCATCAGCGTGCCAGATTGTATTGCTTTAATCTCTTCTTTATTTTTTGTATCCAATAGGGTGGCATATTCTGTATAGCTGTATTTTTGAGCGTCTATCAGCTTGCTATCCCAGAGTGAATGGAGGTTGGTTTTGTTTCCAAAGTAGGTGATTTCTATTTTGTTTCCTCCTAAATCTTCTGCTCTTCCTGTGTGCATAGGCTGTGAGAGGTCTCCCATTAGGTGGATGAGGAAGATAATTGCTGTTTTTCGTTCTTCTTTCGGTCGTTTTTTGTCTTTTATCGTTTCGGAGAGAGCTAAAATCTGGTTGTAGACATTGGGTTTGTTTTGCGCTTTTACTGCGGTTTTAAAGGCTGCAAAATCTGCCTGCGGTTCTACATTGATGTAATGCCAAACGAAGGTGTCTTTCCAAGTGTCTGTGGAGTCAGATTTTATAGCATCTGGCCAATTTGCCCAGTACGCCATTTTCTCTTTTCCGAAGAGTTTTCTCAGTTCTTTTTTAGATTTCTTTGTGAGGTGTCTCTCTGCGATTTCTGCGATTACCCTGTGCCCTGTAATGCCCCACGAAAATACATAGCTAGACATTAGCAACCCGATAAACATCAAGAGTCTTAGATTTATTTTTCCCATTGTTTCTAAATATTTAAAAAGCCTGCAAATATAGTGTATTTATTGACTAACCCCTTAGCAGAGGAAGCACACCTTGCAGGTGATGCAGCCACAGCGTGGCAGGCGATTATCACAAACTAACCACACACCGCCAGAATCCAAAAGCTAATAGCCAGCAGCCAATTGCCAGTTGCGAGAAGCTAATAAAAAACCTTACTTTTGCCCCCGAAAAAAATCACGATGCAAGACATTAGAAATATTGCGATTATCGCACATGTGGACCACGGTAAGACTACTTTGGTAGACAAAATCATTCACGCTACGAATATTTTCAGGGAAAATCAGGAGAGCGGAGAACTTATTATGGACAATAACGACCTCGAGAGAGAGCGAGGGATTACCATCCTGTCCAAGAACATTTCCGTCAATTACAAAAACACAAAGATTAATGTAATAGACACTCCTGGGCACGCTGACTTCGGTGGAGAGGTAGAGCGGGTACTCAAAATGGCAGATGGGGTTATCCTCCTCGTAGATGCCTTTGAGGGGCCTATGCCTCAGACCCGTTTTGTGCTTCAAAAGGCGCTTCAGCTCGGGCTGAAACCTATTGTAGTGATCAATAAAGTAGATAAGGAAAACTGCCGACCAGAGGAGGTTCACGATAAGGTTTTTGACCTCTTCTTTGCATTAGATGCCACTGAGGAGCAGCTCGATTTCCCAACCTATTACGGCTCATCTAAGCAAGGCTGGTTTAATACCAGTTTGGAACCGACCGATAGCATCCTCCCCATCCTCGATGGAGTACTGAAATATGTACCCGCACCGAAAGTAGAGGAGGGCAGCCTCCAAATGCAGATTACCTCTTTGGATTACTCCTCATTCCTTGGGCGAATAGCCATTGGTAAAGTAGCCAGAGGCTCCGTAAAGGAGGGGCAGTGGATAGGTCTCGCTCAGGAGGGCGACCAGATTATCAAAGGTAAGGTAAAGGAGCTCTATGTATTCGAGGGGCTTGGCAAGAAGAAAGTTCAGGAGGTTTTCGCGGGAGATATCTGTGCTATAGTGGGCTTTGATAAGTTCCAGATTGGTGATACTTTCGTGGATTTAGAAAACCCCGAGCCACTCGACAGAATTGCTATAGATGAGCCTACGCTTAATATGACTTTCAGTATTAATAACTCACCATTTTTCGGTAAAGATGGCAAGTATGTAACTTCCAATCACCTGAAAGACCGCCTTGAAAAGGAGCTCGAGAAGAACCTTGCTCTCAGGGTGCAGCCTACCGATGATGCCAATACTTTCCTCGTATTCGGTAGGGGGATTCTCCACCTCTCCGTACTGATAGAAACGATGAGGAGAGAGGGCTATGAGATGACGATTGGCCAGCCACAAGTTATTCTAAGGGAAATCGATGGTGAGAAATGCGAGCCTTATGAAACAATGGTGGTAGATGTGCCAGAGGAATACTCCTCCCGAGTAATAGACCTCGCTACCCAGAGGAAGGGCGACCTCCTCGTTATGGAAACCAAAGGCGAGATGCAGCACTTGGAGTTTGATATCCCTTCCAGAGGGCTTATCGGTCTCCGCTCTCAGATGCTTACCGCTACGGCAGGAGAGGCGATTATGGCGCACCGCTTCAGTGAGTATAAACCCTTCAAAGGGGCTATCCCAAGCCGTATAAATGGGGTGCTTATTTCTAAAAATCAAGGCCAGTCCACCGCCTATTCCATAGAAAAACTTCAAGACAGGGGTCGTTTCTTTGTAGACCCAGGTGAGGAAGTCTATATGGGTATGATTGTAGGCGAGCAAAACAAGCCTGGCGACCTCGTAGTGAATATCGTAGAAGGAAAACAGCTCAATAATATGCGGGCGGCAGGGAAAGATAAGGACGGAAACATCGCTCCAAAAGTCCTGATGACCCTTGAAGAATGTATGGAATACATACAAGCCGATGAAGCCATAGAGGTAACTCCCAACTTCATCCGTATGCGCAAGAAACTCCTCTCCGAAGAGGACAGAAAACGCGCAGAGAGAGGTAGAATGTAACTTTTTTCATTATTAAATCTGAGATCCTTGTATGTAAAGTGCAAGGGTCTCTTTTATTTTTCACTTATCATAATAGAATAAAACAATCACCCATCTGCCATTTTAAGAAATAAAGACAGAAGACTTATGAAGGCTATAGTCGGGTATTGGCTATAAGCAAGAAAGCCACTATTAAAGTTGTATGTCATTAGCTTATTTACTATAATATTTTATACATTTGCAGCCTTATTTTTAAATTAATATCATCAGAATATGTCTAATATTAACAGAGACGAAAACAGTTTTAGAAAGGCAGCATTGGAATACCACCAATCTGAGCCGAAAGGGAAGATAGAAGTAGTACCGTCTAAACCGCACTCATCGCAGAGGGATTTATCACTCGCATATTCGCCAGGGGTAGCCGTTCCTTGCCTTGAAATAGAGAAAAACCCAACCACAGCCTACGATTATACGGGGAAAGGAAACCTTGTAGCTGTGATATCCAACGGTACGGCGGTGCTTGGGCTGGGAGATATAGGGGCAGAGGCATCAAAACCCGTAATGGAGGGGAAAGGTTTGCTCTTTAAAATCTTTGCAGATATTAATGTTTTTGACATTGAAATCAATGAAAAAGACCCAGATAAATTCATAGAAATCGTAAAAGGAATAGCACCGACTTTTGGGGGGATAAATCTGGAAGATATCAAAGCTCCTGAGGCTTTCTATATAGAGCAAAGGCTGAAAGATGAGCTGGATATCCCACTGATGCACGATGACCAGCACGGTACAGCTATCATCTCTGCAGCGGCGCTTATCAACACCCTTGAAATTGCGGGTAAGAAGATTGAGGAGGTGAAAATGGTGGTGAATGGTGCAGGTGCCGCAGCAATCGCTTGTACGAAGCTCTACATCGCCCTTGGATTGAAGAAGGAAAATATTCTAATGTGCGATTCCAAAGGTGTGATTAATGAGAGAAGAGAAGGATTAACGCCTGAGAAATTAGAATTTATTGCAAAAACCGATAGAAATACCCTCACCGAAGCGATGGAGGGTGCAGATGTATTCGTAGGACTGTCCAAAGGAAATGTAGTAACGCCAGAGATGCTACTTTCTATGGCAGAAAACCCAATTGTATTCGGGCTTGCCAACCCAGACCCAGAGATTACCTATGAGCTGGCAACGGCTACCCGTAAAGATGTGATTATGGCAACTGGGCGAAGCGATTATCCTAACCAAGTGAATAATGTGCTCGGCTTCCCATACATCTTCCGAGGGGCGCTTGATGTGCAGGCATCAGGTATCAATGAAGAGATGAAACTCGCTGCTGTAAGAGCCCTTGCCGCTATTGCAAAAGAGCCAGTGCCAGAGTCTGTAATCCTAGCATATAACCTTAAAAACTTACAGTTCGGGAGAGATTATTTTATCCCAAAACCGTTTGACAACAGGCTGATCACCCGAGTATCTATCGCAGTGGCAAAAGCAGCAATGGAAAGCGGTATTGCTGGCCGACCAATCAATGATTTTGAGGCTTATGAACAGCATCTGCTCGATAGAATGGGTAGAGAGGAAAAACTCCTCCGAATGATGCAAAACCGTGCGAAGTCTAATCCTAAGAGGGTAACCTTGGGCAACGCTGAAGAATATAATGTACTGAAAGCTGCTCAAATCTTGGTAGAAGAAGGGATTGCGAAGCCTATCCTCCTCGGTGAGAAGAAATATATCAAAGAGCAAATGGAGAAATTCGGTATTAATATAGATGTACCGATTATAGACCCTGCCGATGATGACCAAGAAGAAAACCGAAGGAGATACAGAGAAACCCTCTGGAAACTCCGCCAAAGAAAAGGGATGAACGAGTACAAAGCGAAGAGGTATGTACGCCAGAGGGATTATTTCGGTCCGCTGATGCTTCACCACGGAGATACGGATGCGCTTATCGTTGGTTTCTCGAAGAACTATTCCAGCGTACTGAGACCTGTACTCAAAATCATTGGTAAAGAAAAAGGAGTAGAGAAAATCGCATCTATGATGATGATACTCTCCGATAAGAAGCCAATGTTCTTTACAGATACAACTATCAACCAAGACCCTACGGCAGAGGAGCTCGCCAATATCGCTAAAATGGCAGAGCGCACTGTGAAAACCTTTGCCATAGAACCGAGACTCGCAATGCTTTCTTTTGAGAACTTTGCAGGATATTCCCGCACTTCTAAAAAGGTAGCCGAAGCGGTGAGAATCCTCCACAATAAATATCCTAATATGGTGGTAGATGGTGAGATTCAGCCAGACTTTGCATTAGATTCCGAACATTTGAGCGATTATCCATTCTCAAAACTCGGAACAGAACCTGCAAATGTCTTTGTGTTCCCGAATCTGGCATCTGCCAACCTGTCTTACAAAATCCTCAGAGGGATGAAAGTAGCACAAATGGTGGGACCAATCCTTATGGGATTAGATAAACCCGTACATGTACTCCAAATGCGCTCCAGCGTAGATGAAATCGTCAATCTCGCTACCATAGCCGTTCTCGATGCACAGAGAAGAGAGGAGAAATAGATAATAAATTTAGAAATCATTATAAGAAAGTCCCCAAACCGAACGGTTTGGGGGCTCTTCATATAGAAATGAGTGGAAAAAAGTATTTACTAAAATGAATAGAAAACTCCGAGCTGAATATTGGAATTTTTAAACCTCGTCATCTTCGTAGAGTTGTTTTCAGGATCTTTATATGGAGTTGTAAGCCCAAGGCTATATCTTAAGTTTACACCAATATTATCCGAAATATGGTATCCTGCACCTATATTCCAACCAAAGGTGAGGGTATTTGTAGCATCTTTAAAATTTACTTCGGGTTTTACTGAATCATCTCCTGCCCTATCTGTAACCACCTGCTTGCTTTCTATATTAATCTGGAGCTCAGGTCCAGTCTCTAAATAGAGCTCAGGAACAGGTTTAAACTGAAAAGATAGAGGTACAGCGATATAATTGAGCTCCCATCTGCCTTTTATATTGGTATTTTGTTTCATTGTAATGGCGGCTCCTGCGTATTGATAAAGCGCTTCTAACTGCACTGCCGTATTTCTGCTGATTTCATAATTCGCAAAGAAACCTCCATAGAAGCCTAATTTGGATTTCAGGTTTCTGTACTTGTCTTCTCCAGTTATTGTAGTGAAGTTACCACCTGCCTTACCTCCAAAATGAAAGGCACCAGCAGAGCTTTTACTGGAATAAGACGGCGAAGACTTTCTTCTGGCAGGCTCTAAGTCATTATTTGTACTTTTCTTTTGTTGTACTGTGGTCTTTTTATGTTTTACATTTTGCTTCCTCTGTGCAGAGACAAAGGCACAGCATAAGCATAAGGTTGAGATTACAATTTTTTTCATTACATTGGTTTTTAATAGGTTTAATGATAAACTTAAGTTGTTTCAGAGATTTTCTATTTCTTAAATATCAAAGTAATAGAACTACTGTTGACATGAAGTGTTTGATTGTCTATAAGGTTAATGGGTAGTTTTGCTTCCCCTGCTCAGGTTCCAGCAATCGAGATTAGATACATCTTGCGATTGATTGCCATTGGAAATAGCTGCTATTTTCCAGTTCCCAACGATAGGGTCTTTGTCTCCTACATTGTCATCTGCTCTCTTGCAGGAGAAGGCTAATAGAGAGAGGCTTAATATAATAAAGAAAGCCTGAATTTTTTTTCTAAAAGATTTCATAAGTGTTTTTTTAATGTTAATCAATAATTTTTTTCAAACTTAGATAAGCTTACAGGTTTATACAATCCTGCTAATTATGGATTTTGAAATCCCCACTTTTAGGGATTTTTCACCTTTAATGCACTTATTTCCCAAAACCTTAGTACTTTTACCTTTATTTAATTTGTATGAGAATAGTCTTTAGCCTGTTGTTTATTATAATATTTAGCGGTATTTCTGCCCAGAAGAATGATACTTTTCTGGATAGCCTTAATAAGAAGCTCTCAGAAGTTCAGAAGCCTGATGAGAAATTTAAGATATTAATGAAAATATCAGATTACTGGTCTTACAGGGATACAGCTATGGCTTTTTCAGCGATAAAACAGGCAGAGCCTTATATAAAAGATGAGTATACAAAAGGGCTGAAATACTTCTACAAAGCGGGAGTTTATTTTGATAAGGATATAGACGCCAGCCAGCAGCTTTATTTAAAGGCAGAGCCTCTCATTGCTACTAAAAAATCAACAGAATCCTACGAATACAGAGCTCGGCTGTGGCATAACTATGGTGTTTTGGAGCAGATAAAAGGCAATGGCAAACGGCTGATGGATATCACCCTTAAAAAGTGCATTCCTTTTGCAGAAAAATCAAATAATAATACCCTTTTAGCAGGTTATCATACCGATATAGGCATTCTTTTCTTTAATATAAAGGAGTACGAAAAGGCGATTCATTACTATAAAAAAGCCATCAGCATTTTAGATAAAGACACCCAATCATCTATACAAAAAGGAGAAACCACTGCTTGGGCATACATCAACCTTGCTGAAACCTATCTCTTTTTAAAGCAGAATATAGAAGCTCTACACTCAATAGAAAAGGCAGAAAAAGCACTTGTAAATATTCCGCAGTCTCAGTATAATGTACTCATATATAAGGTGAAATCTCGATATTATATCAGTACCGAAAACATAACCGAAGCCTTAACTTATATAGAAAAGGGAATTAGTTTTGCTCAGAAAATGGGACTGGAGTATGATGAGCAGTCCTTGAGCTATGAAAAATTCAGACTTTACAGAGATTTAAAGCAGTACAGCGAGGCAAAACAGGTATTGATTAGCCTGTTAGAAAACAAGAAATTTCTCAAGAACAAGAAAAACCATCTTATTTATCTCAATGATATTGCGAGTTTAGAATATGAAAATAAAAACTATAAAGAGGCTTTTGAGTATCTGAAAAAATTTCAGGTAATTTATGATAGCCTTACGCAGGAAGATGAGAAAACAAAAATCATCTCTCTGGAATCCAAGTTTAAAAATAAGGAGCAACAAACCGAAATCCAATATCTTAAATCCAAAAATTACCAGCAGAAGATTATCTTTTGGATAAGTTCAGCTCTCATTATCATCATTGCATTTTTTATTATTTATACTTATCGGCAGAGGAAGAAACATAATGAACAAAAACTCCTTAACATACAGAAAACAAAGGAAATAGAAGTAAAACAAGCCCTTACTGATGGTGAGAATAAAGAGCGAGAGAGGATATCAAAAGAACTGCACGATGGTATAGGTGGTAAAATTACAGGGATTAAAATCAGTCTGGAGCACCTTGCTCGTGAGCAGGAAGATGAAAAACTGCTAAAAGCCATTAATAGCCTTGATGAAGCGGTATCAGAAGTTCGCCTTATCTCCAAAAACCTCGCTCCCATCACCCTCCTCAAATATGGTTTGGAAGAGGCGATAAAGGACTTTTGCCAAAATTCACAAAACGATTATTGCAAGATTTATTTCTATTCCAAAAACCTTAATATTATAAACGATAAAGTAACTCAAATGCACATTTACCGCATCTTGCAGGAGTCTGTAAGCAATGCTATAAAGCACTCAGAAGCAAGTAAAATCATTGTGCAATGCACCTATGAGCCTCCTTTCCTGCTAATGGAAATAGAGGACAATGGTAAAGGTTTCAATCCAGAGACTGTTAGCCGAAATTTAGGACTTAATAATATAGAAAAGAGAGTCATAGCCCTCAACGGGAAACTCACCATAGAATCTGCACTCCAAAAAGGTACAACCATAAATATAGAATGCAACATATGAAAGCAATAGACATTATTATCTGTGATGATCATCCGCTCATTACCGAGGGGCTTCAAAGTTTTATCAATAATACAAAGGAGATGAGAATTATTGCCACAGCTTCTTCTGCCAGAGAGCTATGGGAGATTCTAAAAGATTACCAGGCAGATGTCCTTCTATTGGATATTAGCTTGCCCGATAGCAACGGTGTAGAGCTCTGTGCGGAAATTAAGGCAAAGTACCCTCATCTCAAAGTACTGGCGCTGAGCAATCATAACGAGCGTAGCTATATCCTCCGTATGCTTAGCAGTAATGCATCTGGTTACCTCATTAAAAGCTCATCTATTGTGGAGATTGAAAAGGCAATAAAAGAAGTCCATTCAGGTAGAATTTATTTTGATGATGAGGCGCGGAAAATTCTTGCTTCTCTTGCGAATACCGAGACTACCAGCCTACCACCGATTACCAAACGCGAAAAGGAGGTTCTAAAATACATTTCCGAGGGACTTACCTCTCCTCAGATTGCTGAAAAAATGTATATTACCTCTCAGACAGTCGATAGCCATCGTAAAAATTTAATGGCAAAATTCTCGGTCAATAAAACCATCAACCTCCTCCAAAAAGCTAAAGAATTAGGTATTATATAAAATGAGAGTGAATGGGTATAATACCAGCTTTATCAAATTAATGAGCTCTATTTTTTAAGAGGTTAATAATACTTTTTATACAATAAAACTCAATTTTAATTTTTAAATTATTAAAAATATTTCTGACAATCTGGCAAATCCTATATTTTATCTCCTAAAAAAAATCTACTTAAAATGGAGGCAAAGCAAAGGCGGAAGGAAAAAGTGATAAATATCTAATATCTGCCAAAATGTCTTTTTCCCTGTCTCTTTGTTTGATAAATTAATAATTCCTCCTCTTTATATAGATTATGATATTCTAAAAATGATTACATTTGTGGCAAACTGCTTATTATTATGAAAGAAACATATCTGAAAACCCAGTCGGTTTCCTTTGAAGATTTTAAGAAAAGCATCTTAGATGACTATAAACTTGGAAGAATCTCCCGAGAGCTTTCCTTGCTTGGAAGGCGCGAAGTGCTTACAGGAAAAGCCAAATTCGGTATCTTCGGAGATGGCAAAGAACTCCCGCAAATCGCTATGGCAAAAGTCTTCCGAGAGGGAGATTGGCGCTCTGGCTACTATCGTGATCAGACCCTTGCGCTTGCTGTAGGTGCTCTTAGTCCGCAGTCTTTCTTTGCTCAGCTCTATGCAGATACAGATACCAGCAGAGAGCCTGCAACAGGCGGTAGGCAGATGAATGGGCACTACGCTACCCGAAGCCTGAATGATGATGGTAGCTGGAAAGACCTTACCAAAATAAAAAATGTATCCTGCGATATTTCTCCTACTGCTGGGCAGTTCCCACGACTCTTGGGTTTGGCTCAAGCATCTAAGATATTCAAGGAAATTCAGTTTGAAGGCTCTGAAAAGTTTTCAAACAAGGGTAATGAAATAGCTTTTGGTACCGTGGGAGATGCCTCCACTGCGGAGGGGCATTTCTGGGAAACCCTCAATGCTGCTTGTGCCCTCCAAGTGCCTATGATTATCTCTATTTGGGATGACGGTTACGGTATCTCTGTGCCTACCCATAACCAAAGAGCAAAAGTAGATATTGCCGAAATGCTATCTGGCTTCCAGAGAAAAGCAGGAGAAAAGCAAGGCTGTGAGATTATTCAAGTGAAAGCGTGGGATTATCCTGCCCTCATTGATGCTTATGCCAAAGCGGAGCACTTCGCTCGTGAAGAGAGCGTTCCTGTAGTTATTCACGCTGTAGAAGTAACTCAGCCACAGGGGCACTCTACATCTGGCTCACACGAAAGATATAAATCCGAAGAGAGACTTGCTTGGGAAGCAGAGTATGATGGATTAGCAAAATTCAAAGAATGGATTCTTGAGTATTCTGTTACATTAGATAAGAAAAAGCATCCTCTGGCTACCCTCGAAGAGCTTGAAACTATAGAAAACGAAGCTAAAAAGGAAGTAAAAGAGGCTCAAAAAGCATCTTGGGCAGCATACAGAAAGCCAATAGATGATGCAAAAGCAGAGGTTTATCCACTTGTAAAGGCATTATCCGAAGGAAATGAAAACATAAAACAGGAATTAGATGCTTTTGATAAGATTGTAACCATAGGTAAAAAGGATGTATTCCATTTGGGAAGGCAGGCGCTTTTATTCTCTGTAAATTCACCTCAGAAAGAAGATTTGAAATCCGTATTACAAAGGCTTTTTAAAGCAGAGGAAGATAATTACTCCTCTCATCTCTATTCTCAGTCTCAGTGGAAAGCGACTTCGGTGGAGGAGATTAAACCTGTATATTCCAGCACTTCCTTAGAGGTAGATGGTAGAATTGTCATCAGAAATAATTTTGATAAAATATTTGAAAAATATCCTCAGACGCTCATCTTTGGAGAAGATTCTGGGAATATAGGCGATGTAAACCAAGGTTTGGAGGGTATGCAGGAGAAATATGGTGCTACACGAGTGGCAGATACGGGTATTCGTGAGGCAACTATCCTCGGTCAGGGTATTGGTATGGCGATGAGGGGGCTTCGTCCTATTGCGGAGATTCAGTATTTGGATTATCTGCTCTACTGCCTTCAAGGGATGAGCGATGACCTCGCTACTCTACAATACAGAACCAAAGGAGGGCAAAAAGCACCGCTTATCATCAGAACAAGAGGGCATAGATTAGAAGGAATCTGGCATTCTGGCTCTCCTATGGCAGGGATTCTCAACCTATCAAAAGGGATTAATATCCTTGTGCCAAGGAGCTTAACAAAAGCAGCAGGTTTCTATAATACAATGCTTAAAACCGATGAGCCAGCACTTATTATTGAATGCTTAAATGGCTATAGATTAAAGGAAACTGAACCTGATAACTTGGGTGAATTTACAGTACCTGTAGGTAAGATAGAAATAACCCGAGAGGGGACAGATGTAACGCTGGTAACTTATGGTTCTACTTGGCGTATTGTAACTCAAGCAGCGGAGACGCTTCAAAAATTAGGTATTAATGCTGAGGTGATAGATGTTCAGTCTCTTGTGCCATTTGATATAGCAGGCGAAATCGTTGGGGAGAGTCTTAAAAAGACCAATCGTCTTGTGATTATAGATGAAGATGTGCAAGGTGGAGCGTCTGCTTATATTCTGCAACAGATTTTGGAGAATCAGCAGGGGTATAAGTACTTAGACTCTGCTCCACTGACCATTACGGGCAAAGACCATCGGCCTGCCTATGGCTCGGATGGGGATTATTTCAGTAAGCCTTCGGTGGATGATATTGTAGAGAAGGTTTATGCGCTCTTTAATGAGGTAAATCCCACGAAGTATCCATTAGATTAATATAAAAGAGCTCCTCTGAATACTCAGAGGAGTTTTTTTATGGAATTGAATTCCAACTTTTAGATCTAATCCCTACTAAATTGTTTTTAGCCATCAGTTTATAGTATGGATCGCATTGTTTAAGGCTTTAATTTTAATAAAAACTCTCCCTGTTGGGGGAGAGTTATATCCATTCTATGGGGAAGATTAATTATTTTTAATTACTCACTAATTGCCTTTATACTAATGAGAACTGTTTGAGCATTCGGATATCGTTTTCAAAGAACATTCGGATGTCTCCCATTTGGTAGAGGAGCATTACGATTCGTTCTATTCCCATTCCGAAGGCATAGCCGCTGTATTGGTCGGGGTCTATGTCTACATTAGTCAGTACGGCGGGGTCTACCATTCCGCAGCCCATTATTTCTAGCCAGCCTGTTCCTTTGGTAATTCGGTAGTCGGTCTCGGAGTTGAGCCCCCAATATACATCTACTTCGGCACTTGGTTCGGTGAATGGGAAGTAGGAAGGACGCATTCTTATTTTGGATTTCCCGAAGAGCTCGGTGGTGAAGAACTGAATGGTCTGTTTCAGGTCTGCGAAGCTCACCGCTTTGTCTATATAAAGCCCCTCTATCTGGTGGAAGATGCAGTGCGAGCGGGAGGAGATAGCCTCATTTCTAAATACTCTACCTGGTGAGAGTATTCGGATGGGTGGCTCGCTTTGCTCCATATGGCGAATCTGCACTGATGAGGTATGCGTTCTGAGGAGTATATCAGGATGGGTTTCTATGAAGAAAGTATCTTGCATATCTCGTGCAGGGTGATATTCTGGCAGGTTGAGCGCCGTGAAATTATGCCAGTCGTCTTCTATTTCGGGACCATCTGCTACGGCAAAACCTATGGATTTAAAGATTTCAATAATTCTGTTTCTCACTAAATTGATGGGGTGCCTTGTCCCTAAATCGAGAGGGAAGCCAGGGCGTGTGAGGTCTTCTTTTACTTCGGTTTGGCTGGTTTCAAAGGTAGATTTAAGAGACTCCAGCTTCTCTGCAACGGACTGTTTTAAAAGATTTATTTTCTGCCCAAACTCTTTTTTTTGTTCGTTAGGCACTTCTTTAAATTTTGCAAATAAATCATTCAGAATACCTTTTTTACCATTAAACCGTATTCTGAATTGCTCCATTTCTTCCTTGCCTTGCGCTACGAAGTTTTGTACCTCTTTCAGATAATCTTCTATACTTTGTATCATCTTGGATTTAATCGTTAGTAAGGCGCAAAAGTAAGAATTTTTTTTATAGGCTTGCTTTCTGGTCATTCAAATATTTTATTTAATTTTAGCTCGTGAATCAGTAGAAATATTAACCCTAAAAAGTAAAAATTATGAAAAAAATTCTTTTTCCAACAGATTTCTCGGAAGTGGCAGATAATGCCTTTGTCTATACCCTGCACCTCGCTAAGAGTATGCAGGCGGAGATTATTGTAGTACACGCCTTCGATGCCGATGTACTTTCCAGCTTCCACAGTGGGCATCCAGAGCTGGTAGCCAATGTATATACTACGATGGAGCTTGGCGAATTTGAGCAGTTTAAGAAAGAAGGTCAGAAATTAAGAGAAATTGCCGAAAAGCATCAGCTCAGCGATTTAAAGATTAGTTTTATGTTTGAGGCTGGTGGGCTACCGCACATCCTTACCAAAGTGGCCAAGAAAGAAGACATCAGTATGGTAGTGATGGGTACTAATGGTGCTTCGGGATTCGGTAAAAGATTCTGGGGTACGAATACCCTAAATGCTATGCAATCTATGAACCTTCCCGTGCTCAGTATCCCAGGCAGTGCTGAGTTTCACGCGATAAAAAATATCGGATTTACAACGGCATTTAAGGATTCCGATAAGGAGATATTACAGGAGCTCCTCACTGCTTCCGAGTATTTTAATGCGCAGATAAAAGTTCTCCACATTATAGAATACAGCGGTAATGTAGAGAAGAAAGAGGCTTTTGCAACCGAGAAAATCAATGAGTGGAAACATTTCTTTAGCAGTGATAGATTAGACTTCGTAGTTTCTAAAGCAGATGATTTAAGAAAGGGCGTACTCGGCTTTACAAAATCTGAAAATATAGATGCTCTGGTCATTGCTAAAAGAAATCTCAGCTTTATAGACAGTCTGTTTTATTCCAGCCTCAGCGATAAGCTCGCCTCCAAAATAGATATTCCGCTTTTGGTTATTAAGGAGAAATAGTATTTTTGGGCTATGAATGTACAGGAGTTTTATAACAGTTATTACAAAAGGGCAAATAAGGTAACCATAGACAGCCGAAAAATAGAGCAGAATGATATCTTTTTTGCCTTTTCCGGTGAAAATTTTAATGCTGCTACCTTGGCAGAAAAAGCTGTAGAGCAGGGTGCTTTGGCGGTTATCGTAGAGCAGCAGGAGTTTGAGAATAGAGACCTCAATATATTTTTTGCACCCTCTACTTTAGACTTCTTGCAGGCGCTTGCGAGGCATCACAGGCAGCAGCTCACCATTCCCGTTATAGGGCTTACAGGCAGCAATGGCAAGACCACTACAAAAGAGCTCATCAGCACCGTACTGATGCAGAAATATAAAGTCCAATACACTTTTGGGAACCTCAATAACCACATTGGTGTGCCGCTCACGCTGCTCTCCATAAAACCATCACACGATATTGCAGTGGTAGAGATGGGGGCAAATCATCAGCACGAAATAGAGGCGTTGTGCAGCATTTCTCAGCCTACCATAGGTTATATTACCAACTTTGGAAAGGCTCACCTCGAAGGCTTCGGTGGTTTTGAAGGTGTTATTAAAGGTAAATCCGAGCTTTATGATTATTTAAAAAGCCATCAGCAGAAGATTTTAATGAATGATAATGATGAAATCCAGCGCGAGAAAGTGGGGGATTACTTTAATAGAGTTTCTTTCGGTACGGAGGCATCAGATTTTATGTTCCAGAAATATACTTCTGACCACTTTGTGGGTATAGAATACGCAGGCAGAAAGGCGCTCTCTCATCTCACAGGCGATTATAACTTTACCAATCTCTGTGCTGCTGCTGCTCTTGGACTGTCGTTCGGTATTGATTTTAATGACATTGCCCTTGCCATTGAGGCATATACGCCTACCAATATGCGCTCTCAAATCATCAAAAAAGAGGGGCAAACCCTCGTCCTTGATACCTATAATGCCAATCCGAGCAGTATGTCTGCCTCGCTCCATAATTTCATCACCTTCGAAGGCTCAAAAGCTATTATCATCGGCGATATGCTCGAGCTTGGGGAAGAGAGTTTAGCCGAGCATCAGCAGATTTTTAACCTTGCCAAAAGTCTGGGCTTTGATGAAATTATTACCGTTGGGCAAAACTTTGCTAAAGTAGATACCGAGCACAACTTCCCCAATACCGAAACCCTGATTGAATACCTCAAAACTCATCCTATTCGTTCCCAAAACCTCCTCCTGAAAGGCTCGCGAGGCATAGCTCTGGAAAAACTGCTATAAGTAGAAATTTAGCTAATAGCCACCCACCGCCTATAGCCTACTGCGAGAAGCAAACCACCCCCAGCTAGCAGCTAAAAGCCAAAAGCTAACCGCTAATTGTTGCCAGATAAAAAATAAGTTTTATATTTGCCTCGCAATTAGATGAAAAAAGGATGAAAAGGAATACACAAAACATGACAAATATCACATGTGCAAACTTGCGTATGTGCGATAATTTGTTATCCTTCCTTCCTTCCTTCAAAATATAGTCTTATTTAAAAGACTATATAGAGCGCCGATAGGCGCGCGGGCTCTGCCCGCGCGCCTATCGGCGCTTTTGCGCTTGCCTGCTTCTCACTTTTTCGCTTATGCAGGAGGCTATAATCCCCACAAAGTCGCGAGCGAAGCGAGCGACAAAGCGCTAGTCAATCTTCTTTTAGAACAAAATCAGACAAGAGAGGAGAGAAGGGAGGCACATTGTCGCCAGCCTTTGGCTGGCGACTCAATCGCAGTTTCTACGCTCAATAATTATTCCCAAGGAAGTAACATAAATAATAGATATATGAGATTTAAAATGATTTTAGCGTTTGTGCTAATAGGAGTATTAGCCAGCGCACAGACAGAGTACGACGGCAGAGTCGGAATCAATACAGAGACGCCAAAGGCATCTTTGGAAATAGCAAGGCACACGGGATTACCCGAGACCTCAGTGCAGGGAGTGCTATTTCCTCAGTTAACGACTGAGCAGAGGGATAAATTTACCAAAACGGATGTAGCCGAAGGGACAATGATATTTAACCTGACGAAAAGGTGTTTGGAAATCTTTACTCAAAATGATTGGAACTGTGTAAGCAAGGGGTCTTCTACACCATTAGGAGTAAGTATGCAGGTGATGGGAGCAGGTTGGGAAGGAGTTTTCCAACAAGGAGTGGATATTCCTGCGGGTTCTGGTACTCATAAAGTGAAGTTCCTTATCATCAATAATGGAGCAACGGCATGGACGGGTGACCTGTCTTCTGCCCTTACGATTACCAACACACCAGCACCAGGCCCAAGTGGAACGCCAGGACCCACAGGGACAGTAGATGTAGATGGCTCCCAAAATAGCAGTGTAACCGTAGCTCCTGGGGCATCTCAGGTGGTGACTTACACCCTCAAAGGAAAACCACAGCCTGGCAATATCAAGGCAAGGCTGGAAGTAGGTATCTATGCTGTGGAGCAAAACTATAGCATAGGTGTAGGATATGCAGAGTTCCAAGATTATAGCGTGTTTGTCTTCTCATGGAAGGAGGACAGCTCTGTACAAGGCCCTAGACCAGCCAACCAAAGCTACCAAGGAAAGATTGACAACAGCACCTACAAAATCCCTGTGAAAATCCCATATAGAAACGGAGATGGTAAGGAGTTTGGGGAGTTCAACAAGACGGTAACGATAGGCACGGGTTCTAATCAGAGAACATTGAAACTAACGATACCAGGCGGAAAGTTGCACCAGAACACCAACCCGAACCTCTATAATGTCATTACAGGGACACTGGAAGTCTTAGAACCAACACCGTATTTAGCGCCGCTATTGGAGGCAGGTAGTGCAGATGAGGAGATAGCTACTATTCCTGTACAGCTAACGAGTGCAACTGCTCCATTTAACTTAAAAGTAATCGCAACAGGAGGAGTGAAGGACAAACAGTATAACTTCAAAACGCCTGGGGTGAATAGATATGACCACCGCTTTGTTTATAGCAAGGTGATGACCTATGACCAGCAGATATGGCTAGACAAAAACCTAGGAGCGTACTATGCAGATGCCACGAGATTTGGAGTATTTGGAAATGATCAAACTTATGACAAGCGTAGCCCAAGTGATGGTGGGGACTATAGAGGACTGGGTTCACTATTCCAATGGGGAAGAGAAGCAGATGGACATGAGCTAGTCGACTGGAAGACTACAGAGCCCAATAATGGAGCAGGAGGTGCTTCATTCAAATATATATACCAGTCTCAATTCCCTACAGGGACAATTACAGATGCATGGAAGCGATATACCCCTTCTGAGTATCCTACCAAAGTGACCAGCTATACGGAACCCTGTCCAAGTGGATGGCATACCCCTACAAGAACAGAGATGGAACAATTGCTGTTAAATTTACATGGAACTACAACAGGGGGATGGATACAACAGGGTAACTTTTTATTAGAGTTAAAGCGCTTAGGATCAGGATGGTATAGTCAAGCCCATGGTGGAGTTGTTCGTAGTTATCAGATAAATTATAATATAGGTGGTTTCTGGCTAAGTACTTCATCAGGAACTAAGGCTGATGTAATTGTTTTAAGGTCAGATGAGTATACTAATCCAACATTTAAAATTCCACAGGCATTGAGTGTATTATCATCTAGTGATAATATTTTAATTAGTGCTAATGTACTTAGAAATGAAGGTAATAATGTTCGTTGTGTACAGGACTAAGATACACCCAAGGGGGGACTCCCCCTTTTATAAAAGGAAACATAAAGAATTATATATAAACCAATAAACATTATTACAATGAAAAATACTTTAAAAGCGTGGCTAAGAGACAACCCTCTTACCAGCGACCCATCAGATTTTGTAGGCGTACCCGCAAGCGTAGGGAGTGTAAGCATAGCAGAGATTGTAGCAGAGCTCAAAAAAGAAGGTATGGAGATAAAAGAGGAGACGGCAATAGACATCGTTTCCCGCTTCAATCGCAAGAGCACAGAGCTGGTGCTCCAAGGCTATGTAGTGAATACAGGTCTCGTGATAATGCGCTCAGCCATCAAGGGAGCCTTCCGCGATAGGACTTGGGATAAGGACAAGCACAGCGTCTATGTAAATGTCAATCAAGGTGCCGAGCTAAGAAAAGCCATCTCCCAAACCAAGGTAGAGTTTCTTGGAGAGCAATCCAGCCCAATGGCAATCTTCGGTATTACCGACCTCAGCACAGGCAAAACCGATGGCACCCTTACCAAAGGCAAGAATGCAGAGATTAAGGGAACTTACCTCAAGGTTGCAGGTACTCACACAGATAATGGCATCTACCTCACCAATATAGACACCAAAGCCAAGACCAAGCTTGAAGACCTTGCCCTCAATGAACCTTCTCGTCTCTTGGTGCTTATCCCCGCCTCGCTCCCTGCCGGCAATTATGAACTGAGCATCACAACGCAGTTTAGCAATACCTCGAAAGTCTTTCTAAAAACCCCAAGAACTGAGGTGCTTAATACACCCGTAGTTATTGCCTGATTAATCTACTTAACTATCTATTATAATGCTATTTAAATCATATATTAATGTTTTTTTGGGACAATTGGAAAAGCGAAGGTGACTCGCTCTCTCGGGCGATAGTGTCTCGCTCTCTCGGGCGAAGGTGACTCGCTCTCTCGGGCGAAGGTGACTCGCTCTCTCGGGCGAAGGTGACTCGCTCTCTCGGGCGATAGTGTCTCGCCTACTCAGGCGATAGAAATTAGCCAAGATATCCCATTAAACCTAAACAATAAATAAGCTTTAAGAATGAATAATAAACTCAGCGATGAATTTTAAAGCCATTAGCTGATAAGAAAGAAAATAGAAACCTTGCACTTTATCACTTGTGTGCATAATGCGTTTTTATAATTGTTAGTATTTATTTGTACGGCACCCCATTTGGGGTGCCGTACTTCTTTTTAGCAGATGGCAAATAGCTATTGGCTTTTAGCTATTGGCGGTGCGCGGTTAGCTTCGTGCAGTAAGCAGTAGGCTTTAGGCAGTAGGCGGTGTGCGGATAGTTTGTGATAAGTGTGCCCCACACAGTGGGTGCCTGCCGTGCTACGGCTATAATTTTCGGATTTTGGCTTCTTTTTTTAGGTAGCCTCGGAAGTCTTCGGCGATAGGTCCGAAGTAGGTACCTTTTTCAAGGTTTCTATTGACTCCCACTTGTGCGAGGAGTACTGTGCCAGAGGCTATTTGCAGCCCAGAGGCTATGCCTACCTGCCCCCACATTGTAACATCGTCTTCTATGATGCAGCACCCGGCAATCCCCGTTTGGGAAGCGATGAGGCATCTTTTGCCGATTAGGGTATCGTGCCCGATTTGTATTTGGTTGTCGAGTATAGACCCTTCACCGATTAGGGTAGAATCGGTTACTCCGCGGTCTATGGTGCAGAGGTTTCCTATTTCTACATTGTTCTCTATCACTACATTTCCTACGGAAATCAGCCTGTCAAACCTGCCATCTACCTTTCTGTAATAGAAGGCATCTCCACCGATAACGGTGCCCGACTGTATAATCACATTATCCCCGATAACACAGCGGTCGCCGATGACTACATTGGGGAATATATGGCAGTTTTTCCCGATTTTTACTCCATTTCCTATTACAGCAGAGGGGTGAATAGAGGTGTTTTCGCCTATTTCGGTATCCTTTAAATCTTCTTTAAAGTTGTAAATCTTAGTAAAGTAGGTATTGATTTTATTAAAATCTCTGAATGGGTCGTTGGAAATCAGGAGCGCTTTACCTTCTGGGCAGGGAACTTCTTTATCGATAAGGATAACGGTTGCCGCTGAGCCAAGTGCCTTGTCATAATACTTCGGATGATTTACGAAGACAATATCCCCAGGGCGAACTCTATGGATTTCATTAGTCCCTAAAACGGGAAAATCATCAGCGCCAATATACTTGGCACCGATGATTTCCGCTATATTCTTTAATATTTGAGCGTGCTGGAAAGTCATAAATAATGAGTTTTCACTTATTTTACTCTTTCTATGTAGGAGCCGTCCTCTGTATTTACTTTGATTTTGTCTCCTGGTTCTATGAATAGGGGTACCATAACCCTTGCTCCTGTTTCTACGATAGCATTTTTCAGAGCATTGGTAGCGGTGTTTCCTTTCACTCCTGGGTCTGCCTCTACTACTTCTAAGAATACCGTTGGTGGGATTTCCGCAGAGAGTGGGCTTTCGTCAGATTCTTTCAAGATGATGGTAACCTCCTCACCTGGCTTCATAAACTGAGCATTCTCTATCATATCTTTATTGATATAGATTTGGGAGAAGTCATCATTATTCATAAAGTGGAAACCGTTTTCATCATCATAGAGGTATTGGAACTTCCTTGTGATAACTTTTACTTCCTCTATTTTATGCCCTGCGGAGAAGGTATTATCTACCACTTTACCGTTGGTTACAGATTTAAGTTTTGTTCTCACGAATGCAGGTCCTTTACCTGGTTTTACATGGAGAAACTCGATTACTTTGTAGATGTCGTTACTAAATTCAATACAAAGCCCTTTTCTAATATCAGCTGTTGTTGCCATTAATTAAATATGTTTTATTATTCTTAAATTTTATTCTTTTGTTGTGCCATATCCTTTTACGATACCTCGAGGAGAGTTCTTTATAAATTCGAGAATCTCATCTCTCTCTGCCGTTGGCAGCATTTCTTTTTCTATGAAGTGGGTAGCCTGGCTTACATTCATTTTCATCTGGAAGATGTAGCGGTAGATTTTCTGTATTTCAAAGATTTTCTCATTGCTAAAACCTCTTCTTCTCAGTCCTACCGAATTGATTCCTGCATAGGAGAGTGGTTCGCGGGCAACCTTTACATAGGGTGGAATATCTTTCCTGATGAGTGCTCCACCAGAAATCATTGCGTGTTTGCCTATCTTCACAAACTGATGAACTGCTGAGAGCCCTCCCATTACTACAAAATCATCAATCTCCACATGCCCAGCAATACCACAGCCATTTACGATAATCACATTATTGCCCAAAGTACAGTCGTGAGCAATGTGTGCCGTAGCCATAATGAGGCAGTTGTTTCCTATTTTGGTATATCCTAATGCCTTCGTCCCTCGGTTTATGGTAACACATTCGCGGACGGTGGTATTATCTCCGATGATGACCAATGAATCTTCGCCGTCAAATTTTAAATCCTGTGGAATAGCAGAGATGACTGTACCAGGGAATATTCGGCAGTTTTTACCGATTCTCGCTCCGTCCATAATGGTTACATTAGGACCTATCCAAGTGCCTTCGCCTATCTCTACATCTGCTGCAATGGTAGTGAAAGGCTCTACGGTAACTCCTTTGCCTATTTTTGCTCGTTTATCTACTGCGGCTAATTGATGTATCATTTAATCAATTTTTGTTTTTGCTACTTGTGCCATTAGTTCAGCTTCTACTACTACGCTGTCTCCTACATATCCGTAGCCTTGCATATGTACAATGCCTCTTCGGATAGGTTCCATAAGCTCAATTTTGAAGATAATCGTATCTCCCGGCACTACTTTTTTCTTGAATTTCACATTATCAATCTTCACGAAGTAGGTAGAATAGTTCTCTGGGTCTGGAACATTAGCGAGGACTAAGATTCCTCCCGTTTGAGCCATAGCCTCTATTTGAAGCACTCCTGGAAGTACAGGTTCTTTTGGGAAATGCCCTACGAAGAAAGGTTCATTCATCGTAATGTTTTTAAGACCTACTACATGGGATTCTGATAGCTCAAGGATTTTGTCTATTAATAAGAACGGCGGGCGGTGAGGGAGTAGCCTCATAATACCGTTAATATCATATACTGGAGGTTTGCTCAAGTCAAAATCTGGAACATTTTTCTTCTTTTGCAGCTTCCATTGTCGGTTTAGTTTTTTAGCAAACTGTGTATTTACAAAGTGCCCAGGTTTGTTAGCGATAACTTTACCCTTTATCTTCACTCCTACCAAGGCGAGGTCTCCTATTACATCGAGGAGTTTATGCCTTGCAGCTTCGTTAGGATATTTTAGTGTAAGGTTATCCAATATCCCATTAGGCTGAATGGATATTTTATCCTTATTAAATGCTTTTTTGAGTTTTTCAGCAGTGTCTGGTGTGAGCTCTTTATCCACATATACGATGGCATTAGAGAGGTCGCCCCCTTTTATAAGCCCGTGGTCGAGGAGCATTTCCAACTCGTGGAGGAAGCTGAAGGTTCTTGCAGAAGATATTTCGGACTTAAAATCAGAGATGTTTTTGAGGGTAGCATTCTGTGTTCCTAAAACTTTGGTACCGAAATCTACCATTGTGGTTACTTCATACTGCTCGGAAGGGATGATGGTAATCTCAGAGCCTGTATTAGGGTCTGTATAGTTTAGGACTTCCTTTATTACTAAGTATTCTCTCGGTTTGCTTTGTTCTGCTATCCCTGCTTTTTCTATTGCTTCTACGAAGTGGATAGATGAGCCGTCCATAATCGGAGGTTCGGCAGAGTCCATTTCCAGTATAGCATTGTCTATATCACAGCCCACTAATGCCGCTAAGAGGTGCTCACAAGTATGGATTTTTACGCCTAATTTCTCCAAGGTAGTTCCTCTTTCGGTAGTCGTTACATAGTTTACATCTGCTTCTACTTGTGGGTTGCCTTCCAAATCGGTTCTTACAAAAACAAAACCTGTATTTTCTTTAGCAGGTTTTATGGTAAGATTGACTTCTTTACCCGTGTGGAGACCAATCCCCGACAGGGTTACTTCTTCCTTTAAAGTCTTTTGCAAATCACTCATTGCATTAATATTAATCGTTTGATTTTTTTTCTAATTCTTCTAATCTTTTTACTATATCGTTGAGATGCCTGAAATGCACATAATTTCTCCTGAAATCGCTTGCAGAGATGGCTGGCGAGCCGTATAGAATTTCTTTGTCCTCCACATTTTTATTTACGCCACTCTGTGCTTGTATTTTCACCTCATTGCCGATTTTTATATGCCCTACTATGCCTACTTGCCCACCAATCTGATTCCAGTCGCCAATAACCGTAGAGCCAGCAATGCCCGCCTGTGCAGCGATGACATTATTCTGTCCGATTTTTACATTGTGAGCAATTTGTATAAGGTTATCTATCTTCGTTCCTTTACCGATAATCGTAGAGCCAATTGTACCTCTATCAATCGTACAATTAGAGCCGATTTCTACGCTTTCTTCCAAAACTACATTGCCCAGCTGAGGGATTTTCTGAAAACCATCTGCTGTAGGCTGGAAACCAAAGCCATCAGCACCGATAACCGTATTAGAATGAATGATGCAGTTATCTCCAATTACACAATAATCATAAATTTTCACTCCGCTGTATATCGTGCAATTCTTCCCGATTTTTACATTCTTCCCGATAAATACCTGCGGGCTGATTTGCGTACCTTCGCCCACCTTTACATTTTCGGATATATAAGAAAAAGCTCCTATATAAACCCCTTCGCCAATGTTTGCAGAGGTGTCTACAGAAGCTCCTTGCTCTATTTCGGATCGTTTTACCTGCTTCATTTCATTGTAAAGATTCATCAGAATTTGAAATGAAAGATAGGCGTCTTCCACTGCGATAATGGTTGCCTTGTAGGGTTTATCCGTCAATAATTTTTCTGAAACAACGAGTACCGAGCAGTCCGTGCGCTCTATGAAATCTGAAAATCTCTCCTGTGCTACAAAGGAAAGATATCCTTCTGCACCAGATTCTATCGGGGCTACCCCCGTAATTAAGGCATTTTCATCACCAATGATTCTGCCATTAATTACCTCTGCAATTTGTGAAGCTGTGAATTTCATACCCGCAAAGATAATAATTTCTATAAAACCAATGTGTGCGTTATGAGCAGTAAGTGGTGGCTAGCTTTTAGCCATTAGCTTATGGCTGTGGGCGAATAGTGAAAAGCAGAAACCCAATGATTGGGAGCAATAACTAATTAGTGAAGAGAAAAAAAGATAATTTTCATCCACTAAATAGTGAAAGGTAGAAAATATATAAAAGGGAGCAATAACTAATTAGTGAAAAGGAGAAAATATATAAAAGGAGCCATTCACTAAATAGTGAAAGGCAGAAACCAAAATGTTTGAAGCAATAACTAATTAGTGAAAAGGAGAAAATATATAAAAGGAGCCATTCACTAAATAGTGAAAGGCAGAAACCAAAATGTTTGAAGCAATAACTAATTAGTGAAAGGGAGAAAATATATAAAAGGAAGCAATCACTAATTAGTGAAGAGAAAAAAAAATAATTTCCGTTCACTAATTAGTGAGCGAAGATACTTACTGCAAACTCATCGTAATATAACCACTTACAGTCAATAGCTAAAAGCCAACAGCCAGCTGCTAGCTTATCGTCTGAGAAACCTTATCTTTGCCACTTTAAAAATTACAATACAGATTATGTCAGATAAGAAGATGATAACGGCAGCTTTGCCTTATGCCAATGGTCCAGTGCATATTGGGCACTTGGCAGGAGTTTATATCCCTGCGGATGTCTATGCGAGATTTCAGAGGAGGGCAGGGAAAGATGTTGCCTTTATTTGTGGCTCTGATGAGCACGGAATCCCTATTACGATTAGGGCAAAGAAAGAGGGCGTAGCTCCTCAAGATATCGTAGATAAATACCACGCTATTATAAAGAAATCTTTTGAAGATTTGGGGATTTCGTTTGACAGGTATTCGAGGACTACCTCTAAGAAGCACCATCAGATGAGTCAAGATTTCTTCAAGACGCTCTATGATGCAGGAAAATTTACGGAGGAGACTTCCGAGCAGTATTTTGATGAGCAGGCAGGAGAGTTCCTCGCCGATAGGTATATTGTAGGTACTTGCCCCAATTGTGGAAATGAAAATGCCTATGGAGACCAATGCGAGAAGTGTGGCTCTACGCTTTCTCCTTCAGAGCTCATCAACCCTAAATCTATGCTTAGCGGTAATGTTCCTGTCCTTAAACCTACTCAAAACTGGTATTTGCCACTTAATGAGTATGAAGATTTCCTTAATCAATGGATTATCGAGGGACATAAGGAGGATTGGAAACCCAATGTCTACGGGCAAGTGAAGTCTTGGCTTAATGACGGTTTGAAACCTCGTGCAATGACCAGAGACCTCAACTGGGGAGTACCCGTACCACTGCCCAATGCAGAGGGTAAGGTGCTTTATGTTTGGTTTGATGCCCCTATCGGATATATCTCTTTCACTCAAGAATGGGCAGAAGAAAACGGCAAAAACTGGAAGGATTATTGGCAGAGCGAAAACTCCGAGCTCGTGCATTTCATCGGGAAAGATAATATCGTTTTCCATTGCATCATCTTCCCATCTATGATGAAGGCTCACGGAGGCTATATTATGCCAACCAATGTACCTGCTTTTGAGTTCCTCAACCTTGAGAATGAAAAGATTTCTACCTCGAGAAACTGGGCGGTATGGGCACACGAGTATGTGCAAGACTTCCCCAATCAGCAAGATGCACTGCGCTATGCACTCCTCTCATCTGCACCAGAGACTAAGGATAATAATTTTACTTGGAAAGATTTTCAGACCAAAAACAATTCGGAATTGGTAGGGATTTTTGGAAATTTTATCAATCGTGTGACGGTTCTTACCCAAAAATATTACAACGGAATCGTTCCTCAGCCTAATGAATTTGCGCAAGTGGATAAAGACCTTTACCACGAAATGCAGCAAATTCCAGAAAAAATCGGTAAAAACCTAGATGAATTCCGCTTCCGTGACGCCCTTACCGAAATGATGAATTTAGCAAGATTAGGGAATAAATACCTTGCAGATGAAGAACCTTGGAAAGTGATAAAAGACAATCCAGAGCGCGTGAAAACACAGATGTTCTGCGCATTACAGGTGGCTGGAGCACTAGCGTATTTGTGTGAGCCGTTCCTGCCTTTTACTTCCCAAAAAATGAAATCTGGACTAAATCTCGGAAACAAAAACTGGTATGAAGTTCTAAACACGCCGCCTATCCCAACAGGGCATCAAATCAATGAAATGCCGCTGCTTTTCTCTAAAATAGAAGATGAAGCAATAGAAGCACAGATTAACAAGCTTGAACAGACGAAAATCAATAATCAGAAAACCAACCCACAAGCAAATGCGATGAAGGAACATATTAGCTTTGATGATTTTGCAAAAATAGACCTGAGAACAGCAACCATTCTGGAAGCCGAAAAGGTTGAGAAAGCCGACAAACTCCTCAAACTGAAAGTAGATACAGGTGTAGATATACGCACCGTAGTATCTGGAATTGCCGAGAGCTTCTCCCCAGAAGAGCTTATCGGTAAGCAGGTGATGATTCTCCTCAATCTTGCCCCAAGGAAGATAAGAGGTATAGAGTCCCAAGGAATGCTGCTCCTCACTACAAAAGCAGATGGCAAGCTCGCTTTCGTAACACCAGATGAAACCGTTGCCAATGGTGTAGAAATCGGTTAATCATTAAATAAATCAATCCCCACAGCTGTTTGTAAGTTGTGGGGATTTTTTTATTGTAAATTCTCTATCACTATTGCGGAAGCACCACCGCCACCGTTGCATATCGCTGCTGCTCCATAGCGGGCATTCTGGTGTTTGAGTACGCTGAGCAGGCTAACGATAATTCTCGCTCCAGAGCTCCCCAGTGGGTGCCCGAGGGCTACTGCTCCTCCATTTATATTTACTCTCTCGCTGCTGATGCCGAGCAGTTGGATATTTACCAGACCTACTACCGAAAACGCTTCATTCAGTTCGAAGTAGTCAATATCTTCTATGCTGAGGTTTGCCTTGCGAACTGCCAGTGGTAGGGCTTTAGATGGTGCTGTGGTGAACCACTCTGGAGCTCCCGCTGCATCGGCATAGGAGAGGATTCTCGCCAGAGGCTTTAAGCCGAGTGCTTCCATTCGTTCTCTGGATACGAGTACGAGGGCAGAAGCTCCATCATTTATAGTAGAAGCATTGGCAGCAGTTACCGTTCCCCCGTCCTTAAACACAGGTCTAAGGCTGCTGATTTTATTAAAATCTACCTGTTTGTATTCTTCATCTTCGCTGATGATAAGGGGCTCGCCCTTGCGCTGTGGCACTGTTACGGGCACGATTTCATCATTAAACCTGCCTTCTGCCCACGCTTCTGCTGAGCGCTTATAAGAGGTTATGGCAAACGCATCCTGTTCCCCTCTTGTAATGCCGTACTTCTCTGCACAGCGCTCTGCGAGCTTACCCATATGCTCACCCGAGTAGGCATCGGTAAGCCCATCTTTTACCATCCCATCTTCCATATTGATGTTCCCCAGCTTTACGCCTTTTCTCCCTCCGAGATAGTGAGGGGTTTGAGACATATTCTCCATCCCTCCCGCTACGGCAAGAGAGATATCACCAGACTTAATCGCTTGTGCCGCGAGCATTACTGCTTTCATCCCAGAGGCACATACCTTATTGATGGTGGTGCACGGAACCACATCACTAAGCCCTGCCAGTATTGCGGATTGTCGAGCGGGCGCTTGTCCTTCGCCTGCTTGTACTACATTGCCCATAAACACTTCCTCTACTTCTGAGGCATTGATGCCTATCCTGTCTATCGCTCCACGAATGGCTGTAGCCCCAAGTGCTGGCGCTGGTATGCTGGAGAGGCTCCCCATAAAGCTCCCCATAGGGGTTCGCACAGCGGATACTATAAATACTTCTTTCATTATTCTTTTGTTTTTCGTGTCGGCTAACTTACGAAAAAAATAGTAGAAAAGCCCTTGGTGATTTTGTGTAGAGCAGTATTGGAATAGCGTGTTTAGTTGTATTTACCCTCCAAAAATAAGGGCAGTTCCAACATAACTAGCAAAATGGACACTACAACTTTAGTTGTATTTACCCTCCAAAAATAAGGGCAGTTCCAACAATAATAGAAGAATATCTTCCAGATACACAGTTGTATTTACCCTCCAAAAATAAGGGCAGTTCCAACTTCAGCAGGAGAGACCTTGATGTACAAATAGTTGTATTTACCCTCCAAAAATAAGGGCAGTTCCAACGCCAGGTAATCCTGATTCTAAGCTTCAAGTGTTGTATTTACCCTCCAAAAATAAGGGCAGTTCCAACTTGGCTTACCAGCAACATAAAGAAAGCATGGTTGTATTTACCCTCCAAAAATAAGGGCAGTTCCAACATCATTTGAAAATATCCCTGTATTAGACTTGTTGTATTTACCCTCCAAAAATAAGGGCAGTTCCAACAGACCTAGTATTCTATTCTAAAGATACTTTGTTGTATTTACCCTCCAAAAATAAGGGCAGTTCCAACTGCATACATTAAACTCATTGTGTCCCCCATGTTGTATTTACCCTCCAAAAATAAGGGCAGTTCCAACGAGTTTAAGAGCATTTGTTCATAATTGGGTGTTGTATTTACCCTCCAAAAATAAGGGCAGTTCCAACTTTGTAGAGGTTTAATATATAAGTTTTTAAGTTGTATTTACCCTCCAAAAATAAGGGCAGTTCCAACCTATTTAATCTGATACTGGGGGCAGTTGAAGTTGTATTTACCCTCCAAAAATAAGGGCAGTTCCAACATAGCAGCTTGGCAGACAGCCTTAGGAAAAGTTGTATTTACCCTCCAAAAATAAGGGCAGTTCCAACAATAAGTACTCAAATACCAGCTTTTGAACCAGTTGTATTTACCCTCCAAAAATAAGGGCAGTTCCAACTTGCTCGAATTCTTAATCAAATAACCAATCGTTGTATTTACCCTCCAAAAATAAGGGCAGTTCCAACAAGAATTCGAAAATGCAGAATTCTGGACTGGTTGTATTTACCCTCCAAAAATAAGGGCAGTTCCAACTTTTGCTGGAGATTGGGCTAATAAAAAAGAGTTGTATTTACCCTCCAAAAATAAGGGCAGTTCCAACAGCCTCCAAGTATTGCCGTTACAGGTCTTAGTTGTATTTACCCTCCAAAAATAAGGGCAGTTCCAACAACGTTATAAAAAAACGATTCGACGAGGTAGTTGTATTTACCCTCCAAAAATAAGGGCAGTTCCAACCTCAGATATTAGAATGTTATTAACTTATTTATTAGTAACATTTTATTGCTTTTGATTAGGAAGAATAAAACTTATAAAATACTATATTATATTGTTCTATAAATTTCCTTTTAGTATTTCTGTAATGGTACGAAATATATCCAAGTAATATTTAGCAATAAATTGATCATTATTAATTTCTTTTATCTTTTGGCAGTAGTTAAATGTCTCTAAGTCTGGTAATTGATTATGTGAAAATTTATTTCTAATATTTATTAAAACATAAGTATAGTTTTCAACTTTATTTTGGTCATTATCTTCTTTGAGTTCTTTAGCATAATTTTCTGTATCTGTATCTTTTATATAATTTTTTATTTCACATAAAAAACCTTTAATAATATAGTTTCTAAAATTTGGATTATTAGATTCTAGCAGACAATTTTTATCTTCTACTTGGTCATATATTTCTTTTTCTAATTTGTGTACTTCTTTAAATAGCTCTTCACTTCTTATTCTCTCATATTCCTCCAATTGTCTTTCGATAGAATTATAAGCTGGAGTGTTTTTGTCATTAGGAAGATGACCTACCCATTCTCTATCGGGGAAATATTCTGTTAATAATTTTACCCGACTATCATTTTCATATTTACGATATTTACCAATATCTTTAATCTTTACATTTTTTATTTTTAGCTTCCCTCCGAATAATTCTAATGTTAATGTTTTATCCCATATATTTTGCCCAAATAAATCTGATAGAGTTATATCTAAATTATTATTGGTTAGGAATAAATCGTTAAATATCTCTTTAGCCATATGTAGAGCAAATACATCATTCTTTTTCTGTTGATTGATTTTTTTATTTATGCTCTTTAGTTCAGATTTGCTTAAGTCAGATTTTAATGGATATTTTTCAGTATTATAAAAATCCTGATACTCTTTATTTTTTTTATAGAATTGAAACCAATCTGCAAATAACTCTTCATTACCAGCAAATTTTGTTTTTTCTATCATAGTGGGTTTATTATCTAAAAATCCTCTTTCTATAAATATAGGAGAGGAGAGAATTTGATTGATTTTTTCACTAATAGGTTTTTGAATATAGTTTTTTCTATTAAGAAATATAAAAATTTCTTTTTCAAAGTTTTTAAGTTGTTGTTGTAAAGTAGATAATGTGCTGATTTTAGTATTTAAATAATCTTCGTATAGTTCTTCTAATGTACTGTATTTTTCAAAATTAAAATGTTCTTTTGTACCGGAATTTTCTAATAATTTGAGTACTTCATCTTTACTGATTTCATAATATGCTAATAGTTTTTGTAATTCGTTATGCTGATATCCTTTCCAGTTAGATTTAAATTTTTGAGGCATAAATTGCTTAATCTCATTAGCAAGCCAATTTGCTATTCTTCCTTTTTCATTATTAGTTAGGATATATTTTCTCTCTTTATTATTATAACTATCAATTCTTTCCTGATGTTCTTTTTGAAGATTCTTAGTCTGGTTAATTAGATTCTCCAAATCCTTTTTTAGCTTGTTATAATTAATTTGTTCATTATCAATCTCTATCCTTTTTTTTAGTATTTTAATACCTTCAGATTGATTATGAATATCACCTATTTGTTTCTCAATTTGTCTTCGGATTTTATTTTCAAGTTTTTGTCCACTTGTTCCATTTTTTATTATTTCATATAAAATAGAATGTATGTCATTCATACTTAGATAAGCAGTAGGTGCTCCAAAAGGAATGATAGGATTGTCGTTGTTATTAGCGTTGTTGTTATCAGACTCATTAATATTCAAGACATCATTAACAATATATATTTTTTCTTTTTTATTAGGATTTCTTTCTTGGTTAAGATTGGGAATTTCATTTAGAATATTGTTGATAATGGGATTATTTATAGGCAGCTGTATCCCAATTTTATTAGCATTTTGGTTTTTATTATCAACTATGTTTTCTTTAGGAAAGAGATAACTTGGGTTGGGAAACTCCTCCCATTGTGTATCTATAGTAGAAGAATGGAAATAATTAGCTTTAGCTTTTATTATATCATTTAATTTTCCAAAAACATTGATTTTTTCTTTGATGATTCTATTCTTTGTACTATTTCCAACAAATTTATCCGTTTGATGATGAATATAATTCCCTATATGAACTTGAAATCGTAGCTTGGGGAAATCAGCATACTCATCTAAAAAGCGTAGAGCAAAATAATTGAATTTATCTTCATATCTTTTTCTTATTACAGGATGAACTACTCTTAAATTATCTAAAGACTGATTTTCTTCACCATTGTCTCTAAAATATTCATTCAGATCCATAATAAAGTCCTCTTGTTTAGATTCTTCAATGTTTTTATATATTACATCTGGAACTTTATTTAATTCATCTAGAATCTGTTTCATTAGAACAGCTTTATCAAGGATAGGAGAGGTTTTTAATCTATATTTTAATCCTTTATAAGCCAAATGAGAATTAATTCTATCAATACAGGTGGAATTTAATTTTTTAAATAATTCTTCATCTCCTTTTATAATATCTGGAACAGAGATATTAGCCCTAAAATGATTAATATCTTTTTTATTTAGAAAAATAGACAATAGAATGACTAAACCATCAAGTGAAATAGAAACTTTTAAACCATTATTATTAGGTTGAGATATGTTCTTAGAACTAAAACATTCAGTTTTTAGGTTTCCCTTTTCATCTATAATATCAATTGATTCTTCAAATATAGATTTTAGAACCTCTTCTTTTTTATTATTTTTAGTGTATGTATCTATCTCTTTTTGTAGGAGCTTTTTTAATGCTTCCTGCGTTTTATCTGTTTTTAGAAATTTATTTTTGATTTCTAAAAGCGTATTCTCAAATAATTTATCTAATATTTCAAAAACAGAATCTTCAATCTTTACTTCATTATGAAAATAGTGAGTATAGAAGTTTCTAAGTTTATCAATAGTAGAGATTAGATTTAAAAAGTTATTACGAAAATTATTAATTCTATCTTCTTTTTTATTCCTGTTTTTTTCTTGGTTATCTAAATATGCTACTACTGGAAAATATGAACTCAGAACTTCAATCCATTTTTCATAATCAGAAATAGATATGTTTTCTTTAAATATATTAATTAAGAACTTTTCAAGTTCTTTAAAATCTTTGAAAAATTCTTTTTCTTTGGGCTTTTTATTTTTTAGCTGAAATCTACTGCAAAATTCATTTAATACATCAAAGATATTTTTATGTGCAAGATTAAGATAGCTCCCAAAATAGTGCTTATCTTTTTCAGAAAAAGGATAATATAATGGCATAGTTTATTTTTATTAGATAGTTAATTATTATTTTTATTATTATGCTTAAATACCAGTGCAAACAATACTCCCACTACTAAGGCATAAGCCGCAAAGATGTACCACGCCGAGCGCCAACCTTCCAGCTGCTGAGCGGGAGATTCGCCCTCTTTTACAAAGTAATTGACGATAGATTGTGCTATAAGTAGCCCTATTGTGGCTCCAAAACCATTGGTCATCATCATAAATACGCCTTGTGCAGAGGACTTAATATCTTCATTCGTCTCCTGATCTACAAAGAGAGAACCTGATACATTGAAGAAATCAAAGGCAATACCATAGACAATCATAGAGATAACGAACATCCATACGCCACCACCCGGGTTACCCGCACCCAATAGCCCGAAGCGAAGAACCCACGCTGCCATAGCCATTAGCATTACGGTTTTAATACCAAACCTTTTCAGGAAGAAAGGGATAAGCAGGATGCAGAGTGCCTCCGATGTTTGAGAGAGGGAGATAAGTGCATTGGCGTGGTTGGCTCCGAAGCTGTCTTGGAACTCCTCTATACTTTTAAAGCTGGAGATATAGGGGTTGGCATATCCGTTTGTAATCTGAAGCGATACACCTAAAAGCATAGAAAATATGAAGAATATTGCCATTTTTCTATTCTTAAACAAAGCGAAAGCCTTTAATCCGAAGGCATCTGCTAAGGATTGTTTTTCATTGCTTTTGCTGATTGGGCAGTTAGGCAGTACAAAGCTATACAGGAAGAGTATGATGCCCAGCCCACCAGAGACATAAAACTGGCGATAATCAGACTGGAAGCCCATAAAATCTACCAAAAGCATAGCGCAGATAAAGCCCACTGTTCCTAGCGTTCTGATAGGTGGAAATGCTTTGATAGTATCTAAATTGTTTTGTTTTAATATGGTATATGCAGCAGAATTAGAGAGTGCAATGGTCGGCATAAAGAAGGCTACACTGAGGGAATACAAGCTAAACATAATGGTGAAATTTACCCCCCTCACCTGATGAATATCCGTAATAGCCCGTTAAGATGATAAATACAGCCGCAAGAAGGTGGTTGATACCAAGTAGTCTCTGTACAGGAATCCATCGGTCAGCGATAATCCCCATAATAGCAGGCATAAAGATAGAAACAACCCCTTGCATAGCATAGAAAAGCCCAATTTTACTGCCCAATCCAATAGTGCCGAGGTAATTTCCCATAGAGATAAGATAGGCTCCCCAAACGGCGAACTCTAAAAAGTTCATTACCGTTAATTTTAACTTTACATTATTTGTAGTACTCATCTTGAAAAGATTTTATCGGTTATTAATTTAAGTTAGTTTTTATTTTTTCGTTGTTTGATGATTTCCTGTATTTCAAAGGCGGTATCATAGTCTTCATTTTTTACAGCATTCTCCAGCAGGTTTTCCAAGTCCTCTATCGGCAAGTTGCTAAAGTCCCTAAGGCTTTTCTCAAATTCGGAAAAGTCTATATCTATTTCTGGAATAGCATCTTCTGTTTTCTCAGTAGGGAGAGCATCCAAGTCTAATAGGATACCCGCTTCATCTAGTACTTTTGGGGTGGTGTAGATAGGGATATTGAAACGCACCGCTATTGCAACAGCATCTGATGTACGAGCATCAAGGCTGCTATTTTCTCCAGTAGCTTTATCCATAAAGTTGAGGTTGGAATAGAAGACTCCATCTACGATTTTATAGATAATCACAGATACAAGCTCTAATGAAGAGAGCCTTATGAATGAAGCGAATAAATCGTGAGTAAGGGGACGAGGCGGAGTAAGGTCTTTTTCTAATCCTAAGGAGATGGATTGCGCCTCAAAGCTACCAATAACTACGGGAAGTTTAATAGCGGTCTCTTCATCTTCCAGAAGCAGAGCGTAGGCATTTGCTTGCGTCTGGCTGTAAGATATTCCCCGTATGATGAGTTTTTTGTAATCCATAGAACAAAGATAATGCTTTTATTTGAATGTTTTTTCTACTTCTACGCCTGCTCCAAATACTTCTCCTTGAACGGGTGGAGCAGTTTTGGTAATTTTCATTTTCAGGTAGGTGGTTTGTGGGAATTCTTTTTCTATCCGTGAGAGAATTCTCCCGGCTACTCTTTCCAAAAGTAGAGAGGGAGTTTTCATCTCTTGGTGGATGATATCGTTTATATCTGCATAGCTAATAGTATGGTGCAGGTCATCGGTTTCCATAGCTTTACTAAAATCGGTATGCAGTTCGGCATTGATGAGGTAGTAGGTTCCTATACTCCTTTCCTCTGGAAGTACTCCGTGATGTGCATAGATTTTAATGCTTTCGAGAAATATTTTGGTCGTTAAGCTCATTAGAGTTGTTGATATTATATTATTTGAAAACTATTCTTCCAGATTGAGGTGAGTATATACTTCTTTAAATTCATTAATACTTTCTTCAATGGAGTGGAATGATTTGCCTCCTGCGGCATTAATATGCCCTCCACCATTGAAAAACGATCGGGAGAACTGATTAACATCCACCTCTCTCTTGCTTCGGAAAGAGATTTTGATATAATCTTCATATAAGTCCTCCATAAAGAATGCGGAGACCTGCACTCCCAATATGCTCAGTCCATAATTTACAAAACCTTCGGTATCTCCTTTCTCAAAGCCATACTTTTCCAGTTCGTTTCGTTTTAGATAGAGTATGGCAACCCGTCCATTACCGATAATCTCTATACGGCTCAGGATGAGTGAGAGCAATTGAAATCTTGACAGGGTATTGGTATCCCAAGTGTTGGAGGATATCTCTGCAGGGTCGGCACCTTTTTCTATAAGGTTGGCTGTAATTCTATGGGTAGTAGCACTTGTAGAGCGGAACCTGAAGCCCCCAGTATCGGTCATAATCCCAGTATAAAGGCACTGAGCGATGTCTTTATTCACCAGATGGGCATCTCCCATAGCTTCTATAAAGTGGTAGACCATTTGGCAGGTAGCAGGTACGCTGGTATCCGAATACACGAAATTGAAATCATCTGGCTGCTGGTGGTGGTCTATAAGTATTTTAGTCGATTTTGCCCGCTCGAGCCAAGGAGCTACGAGGTTGCCACTTCTGTGGGTAGCATTAAAATCGAGTATGAATATAACATCTGCATTCTCAATAAGCTCAAAGGCTTTTTTTCTTTTGTAGTCAGCAATGGTTATTTTCTTTGCTTCGGGCATCCATTTCAGGAATTTTGGGAAGTCGTTGGGTACAATGGTATCTGCTTCCAGCCCTTTTGTTTTGAGGTAATGTTTCAGTCCTAATGTACTGCCGATAGCATCACCGTCAGGGTTATAATGAGAGATAATTACGATTTTATTTTCTGGCTTTAAAAGCGCTTTGATTTCTGTTAATTGTTTTTCGCTAAACATTTTGATTTTATAAGACCTCAAAGGTAGATATTTTTAGGAGAATTTCAAGGATTGTTGTAGGTAATCGGAAATTTTGTCAGTGTTATTTAAATTAAAAATACTTTAATTCGGAAATTTTGTCAGATAAATAAGCCTTTTTTGAGGTGTTAAGCCTTGTTGTATAATTTTTGAGAAAGGGAGGGCATAAAACATAAAAACAATTCAGATGAACTTAAACCAATATACAGTAAAATCACAAGAAGCCATTCAGAAAGCACAGCAAGTAGCTTTAGAGTTTGGCAACCAGAGTATCGAACCTCAGCATTTATTAGAGGGGATTTTCCAGGCAGATGAGCATATCTCATCATTCCTTTTAAAGAAATCGGAGGCAGATGCTACGCTCATCAGAGAGAGAAACAGGGAGGCGATAGAAAAACTGCCAAAAGTAGAGGGGGGAAATATCTACCTTTCTCAACCGGCAAATAAAATCTTACTCGACGCTCCGAATATCGCTAAGAAAATGGGAGATGAGTTTGTAACCATCGAGCATCTTTGGCTTGCGCTGATAGAAATCTCCTCACCAGTGGCTACTATGCTCAAAGATATGGGGGTAACCAAATCCCTTTTAGAAGGAGGAATTAAAGAGCTAAGAAAAGGCAGCAAGGCAAACTCGGCAAGCTCCGAAGACACTTACCAAAGCCTTAATAAATATGCAAAAAACTTTAATGAGCTCGCTGCGGAGGGCAAACTTGACCCTGTTATTGGGCGAGATGAGGAAATCCGCAGAGTGCTTCAAATTCTCTCCCGAAGAACCAAGAATAATCCGATATTAATCGGTGAACCAGGTGTGGGTAAAACTGCCATAGCAGAGGGTATTGCTCACCGTATTATCTCGGGAGATGTGCCAGAAAACTTGATGGACAAAACCCTTTACTCTCTTGATATGGGTGCGCTTGTGGCGGGAGCTAAGTACAAAGGTGAGTTTGAAGAAAGGCTTAAATCCGTAGTGAATGAAGTTACCAAATCCGATGGGCAAATCATCCTTTTCATCGATGAAATCCATACCCTTGTAGGTGCAGGTGGTGGCGAGGGCGCAATGGACGCTGCCAATATCCTCAAACCGGCCTTGGCAAGAGGTGAGCTCAGAGCAATTGGAGCGACGACATTAAACGAATATCAAAAATATTTCGAGAAAGATAAAGCCCTTGAGCGCCGTTTCCAAAAGGTAATGGTAGAGGAGCCAGACACGGAATCTGCTATCTCCATCCTAAGGGGGATTAAAGATAAATACGAGTCTCATCATAAGGTGAGAATAAAAGACGAAGCCATTATAGCAGCAGTAGAAATGTCTCAAAGGTATATTTCCGACAGGTTTTTACCCGATAAGGCGATTGACTTGATAGACGAAGCATCAGCTAAGCTCAGAATGGAAATCAACTCCAAACCAGAGGAGCTCGATGTACTCGATAGGAAACTGATGCAGCTTGAAATAGAACTCGCTGCGATTTCCAGAGAGGGCAATCAAACCAAAATCGAGCATTTGAAGGAAGATATCGCTAAGGTTACCGAAGAGCGAAATGCCATCAATGCACAGTGGTTGCAGGAAAAACAGAAGTCTGAGGATTTAACCCAGATTAAAAAAGATATTGAAGCTTTAAAATTTGAAGCCGAAAGAGCTTCCCGAGTGGGCGATTATGCAAAAGTAGCAGAGATACAGTACGGAAAACTCCGCGAGAAGGAGGACGAGCTCAAACAGCTGGAGCTTCTGATGCAAAACGAGGAAAATGAACTTGTAAAAGAAGAAGTAACCGCAGAAAACATCTCCGAAGTTATTTCAAAATGGACGGGAATTCCCGTAACCAAGCTCCTCCAAAGCGAGAGAGAGAAGCTCCTCCACTTAGAAAATGAGCTTCACAGGCGAGTAATTGGTCAGGAGGAAGCCATACAAGCTGTAGCAGATGCCATCCGAAGAAACCGTGCAGGGCTTAGTGATGAGAAAAGACCTATCGGCTCCTTCCTCTTCCTTGGGACTACAGGGGTTGGTAAAACCGAGCTTGCAAAGGCACTTGCCGAGTTTCTCTTTGATGATGAGAATAACCTCACCCGAATAGATATGAGCGAATATCAAGAGCGCCACAGTGTTTCCCGATTGGTGGGTGCGCCTCCTGGGTATGTGGGCTATGATGAGGGCGGTCAGCTCACTGAGGCCGTGCGCAGGAGACCTTATTCCGTAGTCCTCCTCGATGAGATTGAAAAAGCCCATCCTGATGTTTTCAATACGCTTCTCCAAGTTTTGGATGACGGTAGGCTTACCGATAACAAAGGTAGAGTGGTCAATTTCAAAAACACGATTATCATTATGACCTCCAATCTCGGTTCGCATATTATTCAGGAGAATTTTGAGGGAATAAATGATGATAACCAGTTTGAAGTGGTAGAAAAAACCAAAATCGAAGTTTTTGACCTTCTCAAACAAAGCCTCCGACCAGAGTTTGTCAACAGGATAGATGAGGTGGTACTCTTCCAACCGCTTAATAAAAAAGAGATTGGCAAGATTATCGGGCTTCAGCTAAGAGGCTTCAACAAAATGCTCGAAAAACGAGGCATCATAATGACGGCTACCGAAGAGGCAGTAGATTATATTATGAACAAGGGCTACGACCCAGCCTTTGGAGCAAGACCTCTAAAACGAGTGCTCCAGCAGGATGTTCTCAATAAACTCTCTAAGGAAATCCTCGCAGGAAAAGTAAATGACGGCGATAGAATAAGCCTTGATTTCTTTGATGGTGAAGGGCTCATCTTCCGAAAGATTGATTAAATAATAGTTTTTTGATTTTAAAATCACCTCTCTCATCCAGAGGTGGTTTTTTATTTAGTATTTTTCAATTGGGAGATAATATTGAGAAATTTTCTACATTTACCATTAAATTTTAGTTCTATGAAAGTAAAAATATTATTAATCTTTTTAGTATTGGCATTGGTATCCTGCCGCCCGAGTTATTTCACAAAACTGGAAAATTTGGAAAGTCTGAATGGAAAGTACTATTCCAAATCTTTATTTAAGTATAATGGAAAGAAGAAGATACCAGACACGAAGGCTCATATGTTAAGGTTCTTTAATAGTGAGAAAAATTTGGAAACTGTAAATTGGGTCGAGATGAAATTTCAGGAGCCTGATAAAGTGGAGCTCACCTATCCTGTGATGGAGCTGGGGGAAATCACCACCAAGAAGCAGACATTTACAGGGAAGAGAAGAAGAAACTATCTAAAAGTGACTCACTGGAACGAGGATATTTTTATCCCGCTGATATATGGTAATACACAGAAGAACTATATTAAAATAGGCAAGACAAAGGAAAATCAACTCTTGATACAGCACTATTATGAGAATACAGGAAATATTCTAATCTTGGCTGGAGGAGTTGCTTACACTTCGGATTTTGTCTTCGAGAAATATGACAAATATGCAGGCAATAAGGCTTTTTATAAAGATGGTAAATATGGGATAAAGAGGGGAGAGAAGGAGATTGTCCCTGCTATATATGATATTGCCTACACCTATAAGGATGAATATATTAAGGTAAAAATCAATGATAAGTATGGGATTTTGGATTATGAGGGTAGGGAGATAGTTCCTGTCAAATACGATGATATAGAATATGAAGAATACGAAATAAATCCTGTATTCTATGTGAAGAATATGGGTAAAATGGGCTTAGTTAATATGAAAGGAGAGGAGTTTGTTCCCATAAGATATGATAAGATAAAAAGTTATAATAGCAAATTCTATGAATTGCATCTCAATAATAAACAAGGTCTTGCTAATCTTAATGGCGTACTCTATCCAGCGATATATGAAAACTTGGGCTGGTCTTCTGTAAATCACAATCGTTACTTTGATGCATATGATGAGTACATAGCAGTAAAAAGAGATGGCACAGACTATCTCATCGATACAAGAGGATATGAGTACCAAGTGAATAAAAAAATCCCAAAAATCGGGGGAATAGCTTCTATCTATCCATTATTAGAAACCGCTCGAAAGGTGTCTCTTGACGAAGAAGCAGAATAAAAAGGCATTCAAGTAGACAGTTTTTTTATTGAAAAATTGAGGATTCCTTATAAACACATCAGTTCTTTACTAATTTTAATATAAATAGGGGGCTTAGACCCTTGCTTTACTAAGATTAAATTTTCTGTATTGTATTTGAAATAGGTATTTGATTGAGTCTTCATCAATCCAAAATAAGCCTATAAAAACACATCGGACTGAGGAAATCCCCAGCCCGATGCACTAAAAAAAACTTTAAACGATATGAAAAAATTAAAACTTATAATTGACCTGTACGGCAAAGTTTCTCGGGTCATTCCTATTGATATACCCTCCGCGGTAGTAGGCGTTGTAGCCTAAGGCATTGTTTAGATTATTCGCGAATACCCTCACGCCAACATTCTTATAAGCGTAGCCCGCTTGGAGGTTTAGGGTGGTGTAGGCATTCAGGTTAAAGGGCTTTACGCCAGGGGTCGTGTTATGAATTATGACCTTCTGGGTGTATTCATTCACTGGTCTTTCGCCTACATAATACGTGCCTCCACCGATGTTAAACCCTTTAAGGGCGCCACTTCGGAAGGTATAGTTGAGCCACGCATTAGCCGTATGCTCAGCCGCCATCATCGGTCGGGAATCGTTCACATACGCAGGGCTGTTTTTGTACTTCGCATCGAGGTAGGAGTAGCCTGCCATTACTTCGAGCTCGGGGAGGATTTTCCCGATGAGGTCTATCTCCACGCCTTTTCGGGTAAGGTCACCCGCGAAGTCATAAGTCTTGGTTCCATTTCCAGCCGCATCGAGAACTTCGTACGAAAGATTGTTAAGGTTCATAGCGTAGAGGTTTAGATTAAACCTGAGTTTTTCATCAAACCAATCGGATTTGAAGCCCGCTTCCCACTGTTGGGTGATGGTTGCCCCTATTGTGCCTTCGCCATTAGCGAGGACTCTGTCGTTCCCCCTAAGGTCAGTCGTCGTAGTGAAAGAGCCGTAGATATTCATATTCTCTAATGGAGAAATCATTAGCCCGAGAGAGGGGTTCCAAGCGTCTTTCTTGCCTGTCTGGTTATTTCCTTGGTAGGAGCTGTATCGGATGCCGAGAACCGCTTTTGCATACTTCCCGATAGCCATTACTTCCTGTGCCGTAATGCCGTAGATAGGAGATTTTGCAGAGATTCTATCCCCCTTATGCACTAAATCATCAGGGTTAAAGGTTGCAGGGAGGTCATTGGTAAATTCGCCCGTTACATCAGCGATTTTATCTATTGGAATGTAGCTAAGTGGGGAGGTTTTTCCTCGTACGACTTCGGTGAGGAATTTATGCTGATAGGTACCGCTTAGGGTGTAGGATTCTTTCCAGTCAAACCCAATCTGGAAGGTGTGTTTTAAGAAACCTGTCTCCACTTCCTGACCGATAAAGTCCGCTTGGAATACCTTAGAGTGGTCTTCACTGCTAAACTTCGTCCATCTTCTGTTCCTCTCTTTGTAGTCTTTTATAATCTGTTTTTTGGGGTTTTTAGGGTCTGGATAGGTAACGGTTGCGAGGGAGTAAGACTCTCCATTGTTGCTTACATCACCTTGAAGATAGGCAATGCGAACGCGGAACTTATCACCGAGTTTCCTATCAGCATACGCTCCAAAGTTGAGGGAAGTTGTTTTATTAAAATTGGTTTTAAAGCCTAAAAACTTGTTTGTAGGCAATTCGTAGAGGGCATTTGTATCATCTGGAGCGAGGTTTACTGTACCTCTGTTTGGTGTGTTTTGATTATACATATAGTCCATCTCTACCGTTATATTGGTTTTATCATCAGGTCTGTAAGAAACCGATGGGTTGATGTATAGTCTCTCACCTTTTACATAATCGGCGAAGGATTCTTTGTTTTCATAAGCAGCATTGAGCCTGAAAGCTACTTTGCCTTCGCTGTCTAATACCCTTTGGATGTCGAGCGTTGGTCGGAATAGATTCCAGTTTCCATACCTGAAACCTACTGTTCCTGCATTGATGAATTTTGGTTTTTTGGTGGTAAGGTTAATTACCCCTCCCGCAGCTCCAAGCGATGAACCTATCCCCTGAGTAATCGCTACCGAACCTCGTATTACTTGTAGGCTTTCTACGCCCTGCATATCGGTAAGTATAGAGCTTGTTCTGAAATCGGAATACATCAGTACTCCGTTTTTAAGTACAGGAGTTCCTCTATATCCACGGATAGACATAGACTCCTCCCCATCTCCATAGGTACTGAAAAGTACTACACCAGGGATGTTTTTTGCTGCATCTGTTACGGTAAGGGCTCCCATTTCTTCGATGGCTCTATCAGAAATTACAGAGATGCTCTGTATCTGATCTCGCACTTTCAAAGGCATACGGGTGATAACTTCCATACCTTTGTTCTGCTTTTTTCTCTCTCCGAAGAGTTCTACTTCAGGGATTGTTTTAGATTTTAAACTGTCTTTGGTCGTTTGTGCATTTCCACAAATGGCACCCACCACAACCAAGGCTAAGGATAATGAATTATTCATCATATATTCTATTTTTAATGCCGGCAAAAGTATTGTTTAAAAACATTCTAAACAATAGAGGTTAATAGAAAATATCTTTTAATATCAATAGATTTCAACTACTTCTCCTGAAATAATAAACGCCCATAAAACGAGTACAATTACTAAAAAAGACTATCTTTGCCCAGCTTTTAAATGAAAAGAGAAATGACAAATCCTTTATTCTATGCTAAAATCCTACTGTTTGGTGAGTATGGAATCATTGAAGACTCGCAAGGACTTACCTTACCTTACAGCTTTTATAAGGGTACATTGAAGTTTTCGGACTTATCTACCGATTTTGAAAAACAATCAAACGAGCATCTGCTCAATTATTCAGATGAGCTTCTTGGTATAGACCTTCCAGCGGGTTTTGAGATTAATATCTCTGCTCTTAAAGATGATATTGCTAAGGGGCTTTATTTTGATAGCAATATCCCACAAGGTTATGGTGTCGGTAGCTCGGGAGCATTGGTTGCTGCCATCTTTGAGAAGTATTCCATTAAGAAATACAACCCCGAAAGCATCAGCAAAGAAGATTTAAAGGAACTCAAAAAGGTCTTTGGACTTTTGGAAAGCTATTTCCACGGTAAGAGTTCGGGTATAGACCCACTCATCTGCTATATGAACTTGCCTATCCTTATCGAAAACCGCGAGAATGTAGATAAAGTCTCCATCCCAAAAGAGGAGCAAGGCAGGGGGGCAATCTTCCTCATCGATTCTGGAATGGTTGGAGAAACAGGACCTATGGTTCAGATCTTTTTTGAGAAAATGAAGACCGAAGGTTTCCGAAAAACCTTGAAGGAAGAGTTTATACGATACAATAATGCCTGCATACAAGCGTTTCTGAAAAAGGATATGAATCCGTTCTTTAAAAACCTTAGGAAGCTCTCCATCTGGGCATACGACCACTTTAAACCGATGATACCCGACAGTATCTACAACGCTTGGAAAAAAGGTCTGGATACCAATGCCTACTATCTCAAGCTCTGCGGAAGCGGTGGTGGGGGCTATATTCTCGGTTTTACTCAGGATTATCCTAAGGCAGAAGAGATGCTTAAAGGCTTCCACAAAGAGATTATTTATAGATTTTAGCGTATGAAGAGCAAAGGGCTATACAGATTTTCGCAGTTCATCAGTTTGCTTTTGGGTGCGAGGGTTTTCGTCCTTTCGTTCTTTACTTTTACACTCTATGTCTCTACTTTTTTCTTGTTTAATCAGGAGGAGAGCCTCAGGAACTTCGTTTTTGATATTAAAGTGAATGGGATTATCTTCTGCTCGGTACTGAGCATTGCCGCAGGGGGTATTATCAATCAGTTTTATGATTGGGACAAGGACAGCGTAGAGCGCCCACTTCGTGTACGGTTGCAGAGCTTCGTCTCTCAGAAGCATTTCCTCTATACCTATTTATTTCTAAATGCTCTCTCTCTCGTCGTAGCCTTATTCTTGTCGTACAGAATTTTCTTTTTCTTTCTTTTTTATCAGTTCGTTATCTGGTTTTATAGCCACAAGCTGAGCAAAATCGCAGTTGTGAATAACCTCACTTATGTAGCTCTCACCCTCTATCCGTTCTCAGGTATGCTGGTCTATTATCAGCATTTTTCTGTTCGTATAATGGCGATGGCAGTCTTCCTCTTCCTTATTCTATGGGAGGTAGATGTAATGAAGGATGTCCTCACTCAGCGCTCCGATAAAATCTTTAACTACTGTACTCTCCCTATCGTGCTCGGGAAGTGGGGTACTCAGGTGGTTCTCCTCCTCCTTCTTCTTATCAATGCTGCGACTGCGGTTTTTATCTACTACGCGGATTATATACAGCAGGCGGGTGTGCTTTCCATTTATTTTTTGGTTTCTGCGGGTGTGCTTCTCCTCTCTATGATTCCCATTTTCTCATTTAATAGAAAAAATATTTTCTGGCTAATGAACCTCCTCCGTTTCTGGATTTTCATTGGGGTACTTGCAATGTTCCTCGATGGTGTTATTCCTCTTCTGAAGGCATTTCTATAGCTCTGCTTTAATGCTTATACCACAATCGGGCTCACCACCCACTTGCGTGGAGAGTACTTATTCACTTACTATTTCGCTTAATAGATAAGCTAGATTACGGATGCCGTAGTCGGCACTACACATATTTACATTCATCTTACTCAATAGATAAGATAGATTGCGGATGCCGTAGTCAGCACTACACATATTTACATTTATCTTACTCAATAGATAAGCTAGATTGCGGATGCCGTAGTCAGCACTACACATATTTACATTTATCTTACTCAATAGATAAGCTAGATTACGGATGCCGTAGTCGGCACTACACATATTTATATTCATCTTACTCAATAAGATAAGATAGATTACAGAAAAGTTCCGTCATATCACTCTATCTATAATCAATGTTACTTAATAGATAAGATAGATTGCGGAAAAGTTCCGCTATATCACTCTATCTATAATCAATGTTGCGGAAGAGTTCCGCAACATTGCAGAAGAATTCCGTCATATCACTTTATCTATAATCAATGTTGCGGGAGAGTTCCGAAATATTGCTGGAAAGTTCCGTGAGATTACAATAAGTAAAGGCAGGGTGGTTTAGAGCAGGAAATTCGTTACGGTGAGGAAAAAATCGGTAGGGTTTTCTGCTTGCACCCAGTGCCCTGCATTTTTTATCTTAACGATTTTGGACTGGGGGAACTGCTGCTTTATCAGAAAGCCGTCTTGGGGGAGGATATAGTTGGATTTCTCGCCAGCGATGAAGAGTGTCTCCCCAGTAAAGGTACCGAAGCGGATGGTATTGGCTACGGCGGTGGTGTATTCATCGGAGAGAACTTGGAGGTTAAAGCGCCAGTTGAGTTTCTTCTCATCGGTCCAATAAAGATTTTTGGTGAGGAACTGAATCACCGTCCGCTCGTGGATGTAGTGGGCGAGGAGGGCTTCTACCTCGCTGCGGGAAGTTACCGTGTTAAAGTCTATGCTGTGGAGGGCTTTGAAGATTCCTTGGTGATGGGGAGGATAGGCTTTGGGGGCGATATCTACGACGACGAGCTTTTCGACCCTATTGGGGGTATTGATGGCGAACTGCATCACCGCCTTTCCGCCGAGTGAATGCCCGAGGAGGTGGGCTTTCTCAATGTTGTGATAATCCATATAGTTCAGGATATCGCGTGCGAGGTCATCGTGAGACATTCCTGCCGAGTGGAAGCTCTTGCCGTGATTGCGAAGGTCGAGGAGGTGCACAGGGAAGAACTCGCTCGTGTCCCTACCGAAGGTACCCCAATTGTCGAGCATCCCAAAAAGCCCGTGGAGCACGAGGAGGGGAGTACCGCTTTTATCTTGTCCGTAGATTTTAGAATGTAGAATGTTCATTATGCTTTTTTATGGGTTTTAGATGATGAGGTTACCACTTTGCCAGGCGTTTCAGATAGGCTTGTATCGTATTTTCGAGACCTAAATAGAGAGCTTCGGAGATAAGGGCGTGCCCTATGGATACTTCCAGTAGATTGGGGATGTTTTCTGCGAAGTATTTGAGGTTTTCAAGGCTAAGGTCGTGTCCAGCATTGAGCCCCAAGTGGTATTCCTCTGCTTTCTGTGCGGTTTGCAGATAGGGCTGTATTGCTGCTGCTCTATCGCTACTGTATTGCTTGGCATAGGCTTCTGTGTAGAGCTCTATCCTGTCGGTACCCGTATCTGCTGCGTGCCGTACCATTTCTGGATTGGGATCAAGGAATAGGGAAGTTCGTATTCCTGCTTTTTTAAATTCTGAAACCACTTCTTTCAGGAAATCTTTGTGTTTTATGCAGTCCCACCCCGCATTAGAGGTGAGTGCATCATCGGCATCGGGTACGAGGGTTACCTGCTCTGGGCGAACTTCCAGTACGAGGTCTATAAATGGCTGGTGGGGATTACCTTCTATATTAAATTCTGTGCTTATAAGAGGTTTTAGGTCGTATACATCCTTTCTTGTGATGTGTCTTTGGTCTGGTCTTGGGTGCACGGTAATGCCTTGCGCACCGTATCTCTGGGCATCTATGGCTACTTGGGTTACGCTGGGCACATCTCCCCCTCGTGCATTTCTAAGGGTCGCAATTTTGTTGATATTTACACTGAGTTTTGTCATTTCTTTCTTTTGTTTAAGGTTTTAACATCGTTTTTTTTTATGATTAACATCGGAATTTTCATCATTAACACCAATTTTAAAAGGGTTAATAAGTCTTTTTTCGGCGGGCTAATTTCCAAAAAAAATGGCATTCCTCAAAACTAAAACACTTTCACTGCTGCTAAGAAGGGGAGGGCGGTATTCATTTTTTTAATAGCTTTGTTTCTCGGTTTTTTAGTATAAAAGAGGAAGAAGAAGGTGCAAAATCCCATTCTTGTGAGGGGTATTGAGAGGATTAAATCTATAATTCTATAGCAGTTCAAGTAAATTATTAATGAAATAGACACGCAATGAAAAAAGTATCGGTATTATTCGGCTTGGTTTTAGGGTTTTCTGTAATGGCGCAAATTACGGTGAGAGGGGTGGTTTCGATGAGGAATGGTAAGCCCTTAGAAGGGATTTTTGTCTCTAATGGTAGGGAAGAGGTGCGTACCAATGCAAAAGGCTTCTACGAGATACAGGCGTACCAGTGGGATAACCTCCTCTATTACGGGGAAAGCCCTGTGAAAGGCTTGAGCCTTGATAGCAATTGTGCTCCTATCGTCGAGAATGCACCAAAGCAGAGAATAGATGTAGTGATGGTTGATTATCCTCACGATATGCTTTTTGAAAAGAATGAGATGTGTGGGATATTGTTTATCCTCAATGGAAAATTGGTAACGGATAAGGCGGTAGACAAGCTAAAACAACGCCTCCGCAACGATAAAACCTTAAAATACAAGCTCCTCAGAAGAAGCGAGCTCTACAAAAAGTATGGATACAGTGCTACTTATGGCTTGGAAATCTCTACCCACTCCCAAAAGCAGAAAAAATAAAAAGGGTAGTTTTTGGGCTTTTGGGGGCTTTATATCGTAGAAAGCAGGCTTAGGCTTGCCCTTAGAAGAGATGATATCAAAGACTGAAAACTCCTCAATAGGTATTCTTTATGGATAAAAAATCCTCTCGTTGAGCGGTCTTATCCTATTTTTTTTATATCTTCGTTTCTCAGTTTTTTAATTTATTTAATGATGAAAAAATCCGTTTTATTCTCCGTGGTATTTAGCCTTGTTACAGGGCTGGCTTCTGCACAGAAACCGATTTATACCAAAGCAAAAGTAACCGCCGTAAAGGTGTACAGAAACTCTGCTGAGCTGCAAAATGTAGCTTCTATCACCGTACCTGCGGGCATCTCCGAAGTGGTGATTGGCAATATCTCTGAAGAAATCAACGAAAAAACCATTCAAATTGGGGTCAATGCTAAGAATATCTCCATTCTATCCTCACAGTTTACGGACGATTATTCCTCCGACTTTAAGATGGATACCACCAATCCGCAAATAAAGAAAGTGAATGACAGCATCAAAATTGTCGAAAGCCTCATTACCAAAAACAAGATAGAACTCGACGCCAATAAGAAGGCCATCGAGCTCCTCGATAAAAACCAAACCGTACTGGTAGGGAGCAATGCTGGAAGCGTGGCTCAGCTGACCCAACTGACCGATTTCTACACTAAAAAACGCATTGAAATCGATAACAAACTCGTGGCTCTCAGAAAAGACGAAACCGAGCTCGCTAAAAAGCTCTCTCGCCTGAAAAGTAGCCTAAAAACAAAAGAGCAAAAAGAAGCCGAAGAGTTCGCAAGTGGCGTCCTTGTCCTCAAAGTGATGGCTTCCACGGCGGGCAACTTGAAGCTCAATATCAACTATCTTGCGAATGATGTAACTTGGAATCCTTATTACGAAATCAAAAGTGAGAAAGTTTCCGCTCCGCTGGATGTAACCTTTAAAGCGATTGTAAAACAAAGAACAGGTTTGGACTGGAAAGGCGTAAAGCTCACCCTTATCAACGGAAACTCCTACCGAAACAACACCGCACCAGAGCTTAGTCCTTGGTTCATCTATGCTCAAAGCGCTAAAGAAAGGCAGCAAGAATACGAAACCGCTAAAAGGTCTGCCCAAGTAAAAATAAGAGGTCTGGCATCTGTAAAACAAGATGCCGTAGCCTATGAATCCAATGCTATGGAAGGTGCAGTAGCAGATGTCGTGGTTGTAGGTGCTAATTTCTCAGTGAATGCCAATCAACTTAACACCAGCTATGATGTAGATGTGCCTTATGACATTCTCTCCAATGGCGAAGACCACCTCATCAGCCTGTTTAACCAGAAAATACCAGCGGAATATCAGTACTACACCGCTCCAAATTATACTCGTGAGGCGTTTCTTTTAGCGAAGATTAAGGATTTTAGTAATTATCATTTGGTAGGAGCACCTGCAAGCGTGATTTTTGAGAATATGTATATCGGTGAGACGACCATTAGCCCAAATCTTACGACCAATGAGCTGAACATTACGCTCGGAAACGACCCTAAAATCAGCATCCGAAGGGAAAATATTCAGGATAAGTCGGGCGAGAAATTCCTCTCCTCCTATCGTGAGAAAACCATAACCTATGACATTATTATCAAGAATAATAAGAAAGACGCTGTGAATATTGAGGTGAAAGACCGTATCCCGCTAAGCAATAACGATGCTGTAAAAGTAGAACTCCTCGAAAAAAGCGGTGCTAAGAAAGACGACGAGAAAGGCTTCCTCCTCTGGACAACCAAACTCTCGCCCTCCGAAACCAAGAAATACCGCGTAAGCTATAAAGTTCGCTACCCGAAAGACTATATCATTAGCAATCTTTAAGCGAGAAAAATCAGTCCCCACTATAGCTTTAGCAGTGGGGATTATTATTTTGTGCATTCTTTCCTCAGTGGTTTTGTCTTGGTGGGTTTAGATTTTATTTGATATTTTCGCCATTGAAATAAAGTACTTGTGAAGAAGATAGAAGTCTTAATATGCTTAAGTATTCTGCTCGTCTCCTGCGCTACAGCCGAGAGATACAATGCGGTGACGAACAGAGATATCCCCCCGGAAGAATTACATCAAGATATAGATAAGGTAAGGAAGAACCTCTTTGCCCACCATCCTGATATTGATATGTACCTGACCAAAGAGCAGATTTCTCACAAGCTGGACAGCCTTAAAAAGACAGTAAAAAAACCGATGAAGTCCGCCGACTTCTCCCGTGAGCTGTTTAAAGTGGTTTCCAAGTTTGGGCACGGGCATATCTACCTCACTTCTCGCCCGTACAAGATGACCAAAGTAGAGCGCCACCATACCAAAGGCTCCAAAGGTCCGCTCTCCCAGCTCAGCGTAGAGGGGGCAGGTGATAGGCTGATGCTCAAAAAAATCACAGGCAAGAAATCTTCACAAGATGTCTATGCAGAGCTCATTAGCATAGATGATATTAAGTATAAAGACTATTACAACCTCTACAAAGGTACAAGACCTGGCGATGGATACATCAAGACAATGGATTCCTATATCATTTCAAAAAACTATCTGAACTATGTATCCAGAGTCTTGGGGGTGCAGGATGCGATTATCCTCACCCTGAAAAAGAACGGTTCGGTTTATACCAAAGTTGTAAAAAGGGAGTTTTTGGAGCATAAAAATGCCAAAAGCAAGCAAGCTCCAGCCCCTCAGAAGCAGAAAATCGTAAAGAAAACCCCAGTGAAATACCCCACAAGGGAGGAAATCATCAAGAGAAATGCCTTAGAAAAGTACCAGAATAAGGTGAAGAAATATTTGGGCTACAACCCTGCAACTAAGCAGTACAGTAGGGAGATTTCATTCCCAGTAAAGGGAGATTCCAGCATTGCTGTGCTCAAAATAAGGGACTTCAAGCGAGGGAGTGTAAAGAAAGGTTATGCTTTCATCTTTGACTCTCTTCATAAGCACAAAGTGCAGTATCTTATCTTAGACCTTAGAGGAAATGGTGGTGGCTATGTACGGCACGGGAACACCCTCTACAGCTATCTGAGCAAGGACTCTCACCCTGTAATAATGGACTCTGCAAAAGTGATGTCTAAAACCGCAATGGCAGGCTTGAATTTCACTAAGTTTAATGCCTTTCAGCATACCGTATTCTTGCCTCTTACCCTCGCTTTCTCCACCTCCGAATATTTTAATACCCAAAAAGGGAAAGATGGGAGCTACTACTACAAAATGATGAACAAAAGCGACCACAAAGCCAAGCCTCTGAATAAATACACAGGCAAGCTCTATGTGCTTACCAATGGTGCTACTTACTCTATGTCGTCAGTTCTTGCGGCATCTTTGCAGGCAGAAGGTCGCGCTACATTTATAGGCGAAGAAACAGGGGGCGACTTCAATGGTACCGTAGCAGGGCACTCCCGATGTACAAAACTCAGAAATTCCCACACTGATTTCTGCTTTGGGGTAATGACCATAAAACCCAACGCCCAGCGAAAGCTCATCGGTAGAGGCGTACTTCCCGATATCCCCGTACCAACTACCTTAGAAGACCTGATAATGAAAAAAGACCCTGTGCTGGGTAGAGCGGTTAATGGGATACGGTTGCCATAGCTACAGTTACAATTCAGAAATTAATAATAAAATATCTTATTAAATAAAATTTGGCTATTAAAATTTTATTATTACTTTTAGGGCTCAATTTAAAATTTTAAAATTATGCCAAAAAACCAAATCAGTGCTGCCATTTCAGATCAAACGCTAGCACAAATCGAAACAAAAATCAGTGAAATTCGCCAGCTGCTTAGCCCTTATCTGGTAAATCTAACCCCAGAAGAGCGAACTAAATTGCCAAAAATGAGCGACAAATCCGTATCCTTCGTATCCAAAGTGATGGAATACATCAAAACCAATCCCGACCTCATCCCACCGATGATGGACAAGGAGGAAATGGAGAAAGATTTCAAGCTCAATCAATCCCTTCAGCCAGTCTTTAAGATTCTGAAACAGCTGTCCGAAAATGTAAGCGAAACCCTTATGCTCACAGGACACGAGGCGTATGCGCAAGCCCTACTCTACTACGCTACCGTAAAAATGGCAGCCAAAACAGGCAGCCCAGACGCTAAAACCATCCAAGAGGATTTAGGGAAGAGGTTTGCGAAGAAGTCGCCAAGTAAAAAACAAACTCCAAAAGGATAAACACTAAGGAGTAAAACTAAAAAACAAAACAAGGATGAACCAAAATCAAAGGTTCATCCTTATATTTTGAGGGTAAAAGCCTCAACTTTGTCAGTTTTTGTGACAACATCTGAGCAAAAACCCTCAACATTCAAGCAAAATGTGACAACTTTGTCAGTAAAACTGACAACATTCACCCTAAAACATCAAAACTTGTCAGAAAAACTGACAAGGTTATGTGTAAAGTGTTAGATTTTTTATTGGAGAGTGATGGAAAAAAAATGATTAAGAACTATTTAAGATATAGATTTCATTGATTTAATTAAGAATATTAATTGTTCTTGATGATTTTTTAATATTGATTGAATTGATTCTTCATTAATAGTTTGAGGAGACATTTGTTCAAAAACAACAATACCTAAAGGAGGTCTTGAATCTTCATTTTCAATCCTGCGGATATGAAATGAACGACTTTTCATTGTTATCTTATTTAATGTTGAATCATTAATACTACATTTTTGTTTTATAAAATCTTTGTATTCCTTCCCTTTATTTATCCATTTAGGAATACCTTCAATTTTGAAAGTTCCCATTTCCCAACCTTTTGCTATAAATCCTTCATTAGCTGAATATTCTCCTCTTCCATATTTATTATATATATTATTGGTTGCGTATCTCCCTAATAATTTAAATTTATCTTCTTTATTTTCATTTGTATAATGTTTATATATGCTAATTCTTCCCTGCCCCTCAGCACTTGAGTAAAATTCTTTAAACATCACTTTTATAATATCAGAGCACAGTTTATAATACTCTTCTTTTATTTTTTCGAACTTACCATTAGTCTCTTCTACCTTTTTATTAGCTTCTTCTATTGTTAGAGAATTTTTAGAGTTTTTGGAATATATATTAATACCAATACTTATAATAAGTACAGATTCCCCTAATATAATTAGCCAAAAATTAACAGAGTTAAAATCTATATCAATCTTTATTCCTACTAAGAAACATATAAAATTTCCTACAAGTGTAATAACTTCTGTATAAGCCTTAAGAAATATTTTTCGTGTAGGGTTTATAGCATATAATAATGCTAAAATTACTAAGAATATTAAAATTAAATATATCATATGTTTGTTATTAATTCTCTCTACTCCCCCCACTCACTAATAAAGTGTAGTTTTACATTTGGGAATTTCTCTTGGGTCATTGTAATGGTAAAGGAGGAGTCGGCAAGGAATACAAGCTGGTTATACTTGTCCCTCGCGAGGAAGCGTTGTTTTAGTCTTGCAAATTCTTTGAACTCTTCGGATTTTTCATTCGCCTCTACCCAGCAGGCTTTATGGATGCTGATAGGTTCGTAGGTGCATTTTGCGCCGTACTCGTGCTCCAGTCGGTACTGGATTACCTCATACTGCAAGGCGCCCACCGTTCCGATAATCTTTCTACCGTTCATCTCGAGGGTGAAGAGCTGTGCTACTCCCTCGTCCATCAGCTGGTCGATACCTTTTGCGAGCTGTTTTGCTTTGAGTGGGTCATCATTATTAATGTATCGGAAATGCTCTGGTGAGAAGCTCGGTATTCCCTTAAAGTTGAGCTTTTCTCCTGCGGTAAGCGTGTCGCCAATTCGGAAGTTTCCCGTATCGTGTAGTCCTACGATATCGCCAGGGAAGGACTCATCTACTACCTCTTTTTTATCGGCGAAAAAGGCATTCGGTGAGGAGAATTTCATCTTCTTGCCTTCCCTTACGAGGAGGTAATTTTCATTCCTTTTGAATGTCCCTGAAACGATTTTCACAAAGGCGAGTCTGTCTCTGTGCTTAGGGTCCATATTGGCGTGGATTTTAAAGACAAATCCCGTGAAGTTGCTCTCTTCTGGCTTTATGATTCGGGTGTCAGACTCCTTAGGTTGAGGGTTTGGGGCAATGTCTATAAACGCATCAAGGAGCTCTCTCACACCGAAGTTATTCAATGCCGAACCGAAGAACACGGGCTGCTGAGTGCCTGCCATATATTCCTCTCGGCTAAACTCTGGATAGACGGACTGCACGAGCTCCAGCTCCTCGCGGAGGGTTTGTGCGGCCTTTTCGCCAATGGCTTCTGCGATGGCAGGGTCATTAATATCATTAAAGGTAATGCTCTCGCCTACTTTCTGTTTTTTCTCTTCGAGGAAGAGCTGGATGTTGTTCTCCCAGATGTTATAAATCCCTTGGAAGTCCGCTCCCATACCAATCGGCAAGGAGAGTGGCACTACAGAGAGCCCGAGCTTTTGCTCCACTTCGTCGAGGAGGTCAAAAGCGTCTTTACCCTCTCTATCGAGCTTGTTGATGAAGACAATCATCGGAATGCTTCTCATTCGGCATACTTGAACGAGCTTTTCGGTTTGCTCCTCCACCCCTTTTGCCACATCGATGACTACAATCACCGAATCTACCGCCGTAAGGGTACGGTAGGTGTCCTCCGCAAAGTCCTTGTGCCCAGGAGTATCGAGGATATTAATCTTATGCCCGCGATAGTTGAACGCCAGCACGGAAGTAGCCACCGAAATCCCCCTTTGTCTCTCGATTTCCATAAAGTCGGAAGTCGCGCCTTTCTTTATTTTGTTGGATTTTACCGCTCCCGCCTCCTGAATAGCCCCACCAAAGAGGAGGAGTTTCTCTGTAAGGGTGGTTTTCCCTGCATCGGGGTGGGAGATAATTCCAAAAGTCTTTCTTTTCTGTATTTCTTTTATTAAATCTGACATATTGTATTTTAAACGCGTGCAAAAATCGGAATTTTAAATTGAAATACCTTGCAATTAAGCAATATCTTGTAGATAATCTGAAAGAATGAGACTGAGCAGGAGAATTTCAATTCTCTCTTTTGCAATAAATCACAAAAAAATCAGAAAGCATTTGCCTTCTGATTTTTATTATTGTGTAATGAGTTTAGAGTTTGATGCTTAGGTTGAGGATTTTGTCGCCTCGTTTTACCTGTGCGGGGACTTCATCGCCAGATTTCAGCTTGGAGAGACATTCCATATAAGTATAAATATTGGTTATCTGGCAATCGCCGAGTTTTATCAGAATATCGCCCTGCTGTATTCCTGCTTTATCTGCGGGTCTACCTTCTGAAACACCCTCTATATGTAGCCCATCATCGGCATCTATGAAGCTCGGCATTACACCGATGGTTACTTTAAAGCTCGGTACATCTGTTTTCTTCATTTTTGTTTTAGTGAAGGGGATTTCTTCCCGTTGCGAAAGTGTTTTGGCGATATCAAAAACATATTGTGTAATGATTTTTAGCCCTTCGTAGTTGATTTTATCGGAATCATCACTCGGTTTATGATAGTCTGAGTGTACGCCTGTGAATAAAAAGAGTACGGGGAGGTCTTTCGAGTAGAAAGAAGTATGGTCGCTCGGTCCTACTCCTGAGCTATCAATTGCGATTTTAACTCCTTCGGGGCGATGTTTCTCAATCAGGCTTCCGAAAAGGGGAGAAGTGCCTACTCCGCCCACTGTGAGGGCTTTTTCTGCATTTAATCTACCCACCATATCGAGGTTGATCATCGCTATGGGCTTAGGATATTTTTCTTTTACGGTTTCTGCGAATGCTTTTGAGCCCATCAGTCCATCTTCTTCGCCAGAGAAGAGTACAAAGACGAAGTTTGCTTTTTCCTTTGTCTTGTTTTTACTAAACATCCTCGCGATTTCCAATACCGATGATACGCCAGAGGCATTGTCATCAGCACCGTTGTGTATCATTCCTTTGGAGTTGGGTAGGGTAGAGTTGTTGTGCTCATTAAGCCCGAGATGGTCGTAGTGTGCTCCGATAATGATGGTGCGCTCTGCCTTGTTGTTTAGGTAGCCGATCACATTTCTGCCCGTTACTTTCACGGGAGTGGAGTGCGGATTTCTGTCGGGTCTTACCGAATAGCTAAAGTCTTGAAGCTCGGTTTTTAATCCAAAAGATTTGAGCTTTTTTTCGAGGAAAGCAGAGGCTTTTTTCTCGCCTTCACTTCCTGTGAGCCGTCCTTGTAGCTCGTCTGATGCGAGATAGACAAGGCTTGACTTGAGGTTGTCATCCGAAATGATTTCCTGCTTGTCTCTTTTCTGTGCCTGAGCGAGTAGCGAGAGGGCTACAAGCCCGAAAATGATGTGTTTTTTGAAATTCATAATGAGGTTTTTTCTGGCAAAGGTAGCTAATTTTGCCTCATTCTAAATATTTTCTTAGAAAGGATAACCAAAAGCAAAGTTAACAATACCATCAAGCAGGCGCCAGTCCTTAAACACCCAGCGATTGCCCACAGGGAGGTTGGGGTCATAGACCTTGTATGCGGTATCTATCCTCAGCGTGATGTAAGCGATGTTTATCCTCAGTCCAAAGCCCGTACCTATCCCCATCTGGCTGATGAATTTATTAAACTTGAAGAGCCCTCCAAAGTCATTATTGTTTAAGCTCCAAATATTACCTGCATCTGCGAATAGAGCCCCTTCAAACATTTTATTGAATGAGATTCTGTACTCTATATTGGTGGTGAGTTTCAGGTTTTCCATTACATAGGCACGGATTTTAGGGTCTATTTGGGAGTCTGCGGGCCCTAATCCGCCATATACCCTCCACGCTCGTATATCGTTGGAGCCTCCAGTGAAGTAGCTTCGGACGAATGGCATAGAACGAGAGTTTCCGTAAGGAATCCCAATACCGATGAGCTGTCTTATCGCAAGGGTTTGGTTACGGTAGAGCTTAAAGTACTTTCTTATATCAAAGTCGAGCTTTACGAATTGTGAATATGGCACGCCGAAAATGTTTCTGCTCTCCGATTCAAAAGCATCAGAAGATTTATTCCTTCTGCTGAAGAGCCCTAAAAGATTTCCTGCGGTCTCCACCCGAGCATTAAAGTAAAATGGGTGTTTGTAGTCCTGCTTCCCAATTTCATTGTAAGTAAAATTGTATAGTATGGAGGAGATAATCACATCCTGAGTCTGCCTCTCCTTATTATATAAAGATTGAAGGAAAGAGGTATAGGTCTCTTGGTTCTCTTTGGAGAGCGTTTGGGCGAAGTTAGGGTCGCTGAGGACTCTCTCTGTAAAATCATTAGAAGAGATAAGCCCCTGCTCAAACTGTTGGTACAGCGCGGCATCATACAGCTTGAAAATAGAGTTCCTCAGCTCTCTATCTCGTGGGAAGAAGTTATAAAAACTGTCTTTGTCTCGAGTAAAGCTCAGTTGGGTATTGAATAGCGAGAGTTTGTGGCTGACGATTTCATTTACATCTGCGTAATAATTAAGCCCTGCATTGAAGTTTAGCCTTCCTAAGCCGAGATTATTCTGTATGGAGGTTCCTAATGTGATGGATGAGGTGGGAGAGTAGCGTTTCGGGATGAGTTTATAGTATTTGAAGGGGAGCAATAGCCTTGGGAAGCTAACGCCCACCTGAGCAGATATCTCGGAAGCGAGGGTTCGCTTGTCGGTATTTTTGGTGTCTTCTACAAATCCGAAAACCCCAGAGAAGTTGGCATTAAAGTTCTCTGCACCCCTGAAGATATTACGGGAAGTGAAGTCCAGCGCAGGGGAGAGACCAAAGTTGAGGATTTGAGAATAGGTAGCATCCGTAGAAACTTTAAATTCATAGCGGGGGAGGGGTTTGAGGGTATAGCGCACATCCAAAATGCTGTCGGCACCCGCTCTTTCCTTAATCTCCTGGCTTATGTTGAAGTTGTTCATCAGGGTGAAGTTTCTCTTCGTCAGGTCAAAGTTCCGTTGTTTATAGACTTCGCCAGGTTGCAGGATTACGGCTCTCCAGAGCGCACTGCTTTTGTAGTGGTCGTTTGCTTTTTCAAATGATATTCCTCTTATCGAGTCCTTTTTCAGGGGGGTATTGTCGTCATTATCTTTCAGCACTACTTTGATGTCTCCGATCTTGGTTTTGTGGTAAGGCGAGTCTAATGAATCCTTCCTTATCTCTAAGAAGAGGGGAACTTTCTTTCGGCTGCTGAGGGTATCGGCGGTGAAGAATATTTCTTCGTTGGACGCATTAAATTTATAATACCCCTCATTTTGCATTAGTTCGGAGATTCTTTTGGCTTCGCTTTCCAGTTTGCTTTGGTCGAGCCTGTGCCCTGCGCGAACGATGGTTTTATGCAGCGAACCCTCGTAGATACTTCGAATTCCAGGGTCTGAAATTCGGTAATGATACTCGCTAATCATCGTCGGGTCTTTATGGGTGATGATGTAATCTATCTTCGCTTTCTTGGCTGATGAGTCCAAATCTTCCTTATAGGTAGTCTCCGCGTCCCAATATCCGTGGTAGATGAGCATCTTCCGTATGTTGTTTGCCGAAGCCTTTGTCTTCCCGGCATTCCATATTACGGGCTGGGAGCCGAGGTTGTGCAGGAATCTCTGCCCCCACAATGATTTTCCTCTGTACTCGGGGTGATTGTATTTGATAAATAATGAATCCAGTAGGTTCCTATTCCTCATATCCGAAGGGAAAGCCATATAATCATTAAGAATGGTATCATACTTAGGATTCGTCATATTGTAGAACAAAAGCCTCGAGGGCAAAAAGGGTATCGCGCTCTTGTTCGGCTTTTGGATGATATAATCAGGGATTTCACTTGAAAGGACTTTACCGTCTTTAAACGAAATTTTATTTTTCGTAAGGAGGAATTCTCCTTTGGGCACTTTCTTCGTCGTAGAGCAGGCGAGGAGCGCTAATACCGTACTTGCAGAACAGAAAAATATATAATACTTTTGGAAATATTTCTTGATATGCTTACAGCCCATACAATAAAAATTTTACAGTCTTTAGATAAAAAAAAATTCAGGCAAAAATACAATTTGTTTTTGGTCGAAGGTAATAAAACCATACGCGAACTCCTACATTCAAACATTAAAATCAAAGAAATATTTTCTACCCACCCAGAATCTTTGCACAAAATCAATGCACCCATACACAGAATCGATGCTCACCAGCTCAAGAAAATCTCCTTCCTCCAGCACCCTAAGGATTCCGTAGCCGTCTGCGAAATTCCACAGCAGCACCTGAGAAACTGCCGCTTTAATATCGTGCTGGATGGCATACAAGACCCAGGTAATTTCGGTACCATCATTCGCTTGGCAGACTGGTTCGGGATAGAGCAAATCGTTTGCAGCGAAGACACCGCAGACCTCTACAACCCAAAAGTAATACAAGCTACGATGGGCAGTTTCGCCCGAGTGAATATCGTTTATCAAAACCTTACCCACTTCCTCCAAAATACCCAAAATCTCAATCTCGGCACCGATATGCAGGGGCAGAATATTTACACCGCCCACTATCCTGAGAACATCAACCTGATTATGGGCAACGAGGGCAATGGCATCCGCCCCGCTACCGAGCAGCTCCTCCACCAGACGCTGAGCATCCCTCGCTTTGGCAGGCACCAAAGCACCGAGAGCCTCAATGTCTCCATCGCTACCTCCATTATCCTTGGGCAGATTTTTTCTAAGCGGTAGCCTAAAATGATAGGGAGTGGGTTATGAAAAAAAAACTCATAGAGGGCTTTGTGGGTAAATTATTTTATGTATTAGTTACTTGGCTTGTGGAGGATAGGTTTTCATCATTTCAAAGACGAGTGCTGGGATTTCTTTTTGTTTTCTTTTTGGGGAATCTACTGAAAGCCCGCTTCCTATTCCTTGCCAGATGAGTTTTTGGCTTTGGGCATCGATGAGGTCTATGATGAGGCTGCCTGTGTTGTGCTCAGATGCCCAGCTGCGCTCTATACCGAAGCCAAAGCCCCAGCCTGCGCTGCCCCAGCCCCAAGCGCCGTAGGGGGAGGTGCGCTGTACATCGGTGATGTGCTTGTGCTCTGCCTTTACATTGACGATGAGGTCTGGGGAATCGCCTACGGAGAGCCCTTTGAGCTGTAGCTGTTTTGAGACTTCGTTGAGCACTCGGTCTTTGTCGATATCGTTCAGCTTGAGGTCATCAATCCTCAGTTTATAGGTTTTGTAGGCGGTAAAATCAGCGCTTACCGCATAGTCGGTTCTTACCTGAAACGGGCTACAAGAGGTGCTAAGAGCGAGTGTAGCCATTGCGAAACTTGAAATTAAAAACTTTTTCATACGATTATTTATTATTGTTGTTCTTTTTAAATGTATCGGTTTTTTTATCATAACCATAGGGGCAATGTTTGCATCCACTTTTGCAGCAGTAGCCGCGCTTTAGGTGGTGTTTTTCGGTGAAGACTCTGTAGCCCTCTTGGTTGTAGTAAAAGTCTTCGTTTTCTTTTAAACTCGCTTGCATTGTGCCCTCAGGTTTGGAATAAAATATTATATTTGTGCAATGATAATTATCTGCCAAAGATTATTCAAAAATACAAATTTTATTGGTATTACGATTTTTCCGTTTATTATCTTGAGAAATATAGCTTTTAAACAGGATGAAAAAGTTTTAAGCCATGAAAAAATCCATCTACGGCAGCAGATTGAGCTCTTGATAATCCCCTTTTATATTTGGTATATAGTGGAATTTATGCTCCGCTATGTGCAGTATAAAGACAGACACAAAGCCTATCTGAACATTAGTTTTGAAAGAGAAGCCTATGCTCACGAAACCGATGGAGATTATCTGAAACGAAGGAGACTTTATAGTTTTTTGAAATACATTAAAGACAAGTAGGAATATATGGAGCACGATGTAAGACCGTGGGGAGAGTATTGGGTCTTGGAAGACGCAGAAACCCACAAAGTGAAAAGAATTTTAGTGAACCCAGGGGGGAGGCTCTCCCTACAATACCATCATAAGAGAGGAGAGGTATGGACGATAGTCTCTGGAACAGGCACTGTAACAATAGACGATAAGGTGAAGGACTACTCCGCAGGGGAAGTGGTGCAGATCCCTCAGGGAAGCAAGCACAGGATAGAAAACAGAACCTCAATGCCTGTGGTCTTTATAGAAGTACAGTACGGCACCTACTTCGGGGAGGATGATATCGTCCGTATAGAAGATGATTATAACCGTATATAAACAATTGATAAAGTAAATGACAGACGACAAACTACCGAAGTATAAACTGGACTTAGCAGGAATCGGGATTTTATTTATGGGGGGGCTTGTTCCCAATATCGGGCTTGCCCTTTTATTTTTTGTGCCAGGAGGGAAGGATTTTCTTACTTCGCCCATCGGGATGGTGGTGTCTAATCTGATAATGTGGCTCACGATAATCCTCGCATTTGACTTTCTTATTTGTAAAAATCAGACGGGAAGGAGGCTGAAGTTTGATTTCTCCTCTGTAAGCCTTAAGTCCTACCTTATTATCTTCCCAATGATGTTCGGAATGATGCTCATTGGCGATGTGATTGCAGGGCTGATACCCACCGAAGGAGAGATATTGGGAGCGCTGTATAAGTCGTTTGATGAGATGATGCGCAGGATGCAGTCCAGCTTCTCAGCGATGTTCATTGCAGCGGTGATAATGGCACCGCTCTTTGAGGAGGTGGTATTCAGAGGAATCATTCAGAAAGGGCTTATCAATGGAAAAAAGAATCCGCAAGCGGCAATCTGGATATCGGCTCTTTTGTTTGGCATTGTACACGCCAACCCTTGGCAGTTTGTGGGAGGAGTCTTGCTCGGATATGTCTTGGGGGTAGTCTATCACAGGACGGGCTCTTTATTATTGCCTATTTTACTTCACGCTTTTAATAACCTCAGCTCTATCCTTCTTGTCAAACTGACCGATGAGGAGAGTTTTAGCAAAATCTTGGGTGTATCGCCATTGGTTCTTTTCGCCGCTGGGGTGAGTATCTTTGGAATATTTTATTATCTCTTTAAAAAATTAAGTTTTAAGAATGGAGCTTTTAGTAGCCACACATAATCAGCACAAGAAAGACGAAATACAGCAGATTCTCGGTAGCCGATATACGGTAAAGAGCCTTGCCGACTATAACCTCCACGATGAGATTGTAGAAGACGGGAAGACCTTTGAAGAAAATGCCCTTATCAAAGCAAAATACTGCTATGAGAAAACGGGAATCCCCAGCCTTGGAGATGATTCAGGTCTGGCAGTAGAGGCGCTGGATGGAAAGCCTGGTATCTACTCTGCGCGCTATGCGGGAGACCATAATTTTGAGAAAAACATCGCTAAAGTCCTCGAAGAAATGCAAGGAGAAGAGAATAGAAATGCACACTTCATCACTGTTCTCTGCTATTATGATGAAACAGGTGCTACCTATTACAAAGGCGAGGTCTATGGAGATTTACTCACCGAAAACAGAGGGCATAAAGGCTTTGGATACGACCCAATTTTCGTTCCCAAAGGGCACAGCATCACTTTTGCGGAGATGCCTCCTGAGGAGAAAAATAAGATGAGCCACAGAAAAAAGGCAATTGAAAAATTCTTGGACAGACGATAGTGATTATACGAATTAACCATTTAAAAATAGTATCTAATGATTAGAAAAATTTTTATAGCATCGGCATTATTACCTGCGGTTATCGCTTTTGCACAGCAGTATGGAGGGATGTGGATGCCTACCGAACTCAACGAAAAAGAAATGAAACAGCTCGGGATGAAGATATCCGCAAAGGATATTTATAACACCGAGAAGCCAAGCATAAAAGACGCCGTAGTGCAGTTTGATGGAGGCTGTACCGCCGAAGTGATCTCACCAAAAGGCTTGATATTGACCAACCACCACTGTGGGTATGGAGAGATTCAGTCGCACTCCACCGTAGAAAATGATTTGCTGACCAATGGTTTTTGGGCAAAGAATATGTCTGGTGAGCTTCCCAACCCTGGTGTAACGGTAGATTTCATTACCGATATAAAGGAGGTTACCTCTCAGATTTTAGAAGGTACGAAAGGGCTTTCAGGGGCGGATTTAGAGGATAAAATCAATCAGAATATTCAGAATTATAAAGCCTCTCAGAAGATAGAAAGCTATCAGAAAATCGTAGTGAAATCAATGTACTACGGTAATAAATACTACGCTTATGTAATTGATACTTACAAGGATATTCGCTTGGTGGGCGCTCCGCCGTCTGCCATTGGGAAGTTCGGCTCGGATACCGATAACTGGGTGTTCCCGAGACATACGGGCGACTTTTCTCTGTTTAGAATCTATGCGGGTAAAGACAATAAACCCGCGGAATATTCTAAGGACAATGTGCCTTTTACGCCTAAGCACTACCTCCCTATTTCCATAAAAGACAAGAAGGAGGGGGACTTTACTTTTGTGTTTGGCTTCCCAGGGAGGACTACCGAGTATCTCCCAGCCATTGCGGTAGAGAAAATAATGAATGAAACCGACCCAGCGATGATTTCCGTGCGAGATGTAGCCCTCAAAACCTTGAATGAAAAAATGCGCGCTGATGATACTACCAGAATTAAATATGCATCTAAATATGCGAGGATTGCCAACTACTGGAAAAAATGGATTGGCGAGGTAGAGGGGCTAAAAAAATCCCGTGCCGTAGAGAAGAAAAAGCAGTACGAACAGCAGCTTATCGCTAAAAATCCTGCCATAAAACCAACCATAGAGCAGCTCAACAGGCTTTATAATGAGCAGGCGCCGTATGCCCTCAACCGTGCATATTACTTGGAACTTTTAAGAAATGCTGAGACCCTTACTCTGGCAAATATCTACTTGGGATACCTCCAAAATGCTAAGGATGGAAGAGCAGATGCTCAATATCTGAATAGATTAAAGAGCTACCTTAAATCTTTCTACAAAGATTATGATGCTCAGCTTGATGCTCAGGTTACCGCAAAACTCCTCGTTCTCTACGGAGATAAAACACCGAAGGAATACCTGCCATCAAGCTTTAAGAATGATTTTAAATCATCAAATCAAGATGCTATCTTGGAGAGTATGGAGCGGTTTTCAGCTAATTCCATCATCACAGGGAGAAAGGCACTCAACGGAAGCACCGTTTATTCGGATATTGATAAGGTATTTAGCAATCAACAGGCGCTCTTAGAAGTATTAGAAAAAGACCCTTTCATTACGCTGGTGAGAGATCTAAAAGCGGTTTATTCTCGAACGACTGATGTTAATTTCGCACAATATCAAACCCAGATTGATGCGCTCCAAAAGACCTTTATGGCTCAGCAAATGGAGACCGATAAAGACAGGAAATTTTTCCCAGATGCTAATTCTACCCTTAGGGTTACTTACGGTCAGATAAAGGGTTCTTCCCCTCGAGATGCCGTTTCGTATAACTATCAAACCCACTTGAAAGGGGTGATGGAAAAGTACATTCCTAACGATTATGAATTTAATGTCCCTGAAAAGCTCATCAATCTTTATAATGCCAAAGATTATGGCGTTTATAAGGATAAAACGGGTGATGTGCCAGTGAATTTCACAGCGACGAACCATACTACGGGGGGCAACTCTGGAAGCCCCGCTCTTGATGCGTACGGAAACCTCATTGGGCTGAATTTTGACAGGCAATGGGAGGGCACGATGAGCGATATAAACTACGACCCCAACCTCTGCCGAAACATAATGGTAGATACCAAGTACATCCTCTTCATTATAGATAAATATGCCGATTCTAAATGGCTGATAGACGAAATGAAGATTGTAAAATAACTCCTGAAATGGCTAACAGAAATCTTCTCGTTAGCCGTTTTTATTCTCAAATGAATTTCTATAAACTCATCAAGAGGCTTGTTATAGATAGCCAGATTTTCGTCTCCCTTATGGGCACCTCCCTTGCGGTATTTTTCTTTTTACAGCAGGGTGTTTTCCGCTTGCCAGCTACTTTGCTTATCTTCATTACTTACCTCTGTGGCTACCTCTATACCAAGTACCAGAGCTCGAAATATTTCCTTGCTGTTCTCTTGCTCTGTGGCTTTTCTGCCCTTGTCTGCATTGCTTTCATCATCTATAATCACAACTTGCCCACTCTTCTGAAATGGGTGTTTATCGTAATTTTGGGATTGTTTTATAACTCTTCTTTCCTTGCGATATACATCAGGAGGATTCCTCTGCTGAAAATCTTCTATGTGGGATTGGTTTGGGCATTGGTCAATTCTTGGCTGGTCTTTGAGGCACTGAATATCCCTGTATTTTTTATTAGTTTTTTCTTTGTTTCGGCATTGGTGCTCCCCTTTGATATTCGGGATATGAATGATGACGAGGTGCTTACCTTTCCAAAGATTATTGGGGTGAGGAATACTAAAATTCTCGCTCTGCTGATGCTTCTCGCAGCGCAGATACTCGGTTTTTTCTATCTACCCAATCCTTATGCTACTGCTTTTAGCGGTGCAGTAGGAGTTTCTCTCTTTTTTGTTCTCTTTTCTAAAACCTCCAATCCTGAATCCTACTTTTCCATTGGTGTAGAATCCTGTTGTGGACTGCCTTTTATACTCTTACTTTTCCTTTAAATAGAAAGGCTTTCTTTTACTTTGATAGGTTATTCTGCATTCTATTGGGCAGACTCCTCTCGTATTAGTTTTGTTTTTCTTAAAAGGAATAGGATTTTTATTTTCATAGAATTAATAGTATTTAAAGTGGGTAACCTATTTTGATTTTGGGTAACCTAATTATATGCCTCCCTCATCAAAATTCACCTTTAAAATCCTATAAAAATGAGCATAAAAAAAGAGAACCCTTACAGATTCTCTTACTTAGTAGCGGGAGCAGGACTCGAACCTACGACCTTCGGGTTATGAGCCCGACGAGCTACCTACTGCTCCATCCCGCGATATTTAGTAGCGGGGGCAGGACTCGAACCTACGACCTTCGGGTTATGAGCCCGACGAGCTACCTACTGCTCCACCCCGCGATATCGGACTGCAAATATACAATTAATTTTAAAATATCCAAATCCACTCAATAAACGAACTCTATCTAAGCAGTCTTTTGCTCTCCCTTTATTTTTCGTTATTTTCGCCGTTCAAAAATTCGTTTATGCAACCATTAGTTACCGTTTCTATCCCCGTTTTTAAGTGTGAAGACTTCTTAGAAAAATGTCTTCTATCAGTTTTAAATCAATCCTATCAGAATTTAGAGGTAACTTTAATTAATGACCAAACGCCAGATCATTCAGTGCAGATTGCAGAGGAGTTTATCCGTAAGTATAACCTTAAAAATTGGAAAATATATCATCTGAAAGAAAATTCTGGGCTCTCAGTTGTTAGAAATAAGGGTATAGATACCGCACAGGGCAAGTACATCTTTTTTCTGGATAGCGATGATACCATTACCCCTGATTGTATTGAAACTTTGGTGGCTATATCGGAACGAACAGGTGCTGAAATGACAGTCTCTCAGCTCGAATGTGAGCAGTTGGAAACGGGCGAAAAATCCATTTGTATAAAAATTCAGGCAGAAGAAAGCGTTATCAATGGTAATGACAATTTGCTCAAAGCATTTTCTGAGGGAAAGATGGTAACTTATGCTGTGAATAAGCTGTTTATCGTAGATTATCTCAGAAAAAATAAACTTTATTTTGTGAAAGGTCTCTTTGCACAAGATGAGCTTTGGACTTTCCACCTTATGCTAAAAATGAGTAAAGTCGCCATTCATAAAGGGATTACTTATACCTATTATCTACATAAAAAATCGGTGATTCATAATCGTAATAAGAGGAATTTTGACAACTGGTTTACCATCGCACAGCACATAGATCAGGCGCTGAAACAGGAAAAAAATGAGACGCGAAAGCGCTGGATTCTTACCTATTTCATCAATTATAAGTACCTCACTCTTCAAATGAATTGGAAGGCGCAGCAGAATGAATCCCTTTGGAAGGAGTCCTACGCTAATTATAAAACGCTCAGTAGCCTTCGTTTTTTGGATTATTTTTCTTCCAACTACTCCAAAAACACAAAAAAGCTGGATTTCTATTGCTCTCTGCCCACTTACCTTGGCTTTAAGCTCTTCAAATGGCGATATGAGGGGATGAGGCTCTTTTAGCCATATAAATCCAAGTGGTTTTTTATAAATAAATCTCCATAAAAGGAAAAAATAAACAGTCACACGCGAGAAACCTTCTCGACAAAAGTTTTGGGGTTTTCAGGTCGCCTGACGGCTTCCCGACAAAAAGGTTGGTGCTTTCACGTGAATTATTCTCAATAAAACATTTGTTTAATTATTAAATCCATAAAATCATCCTTTCTTTCATCATTAGAAGAGGTGTTATTAAGCTTAAAAGAAAACACTACTTTTGTGGGAAATTTAAAAACAAAATGGACAAAAGAGATAAAATCATCGTGATAGGAGGAGGCTTTGCAGGGCTAAAGCTCGCAAGGATGCTCAGCGGGAGAAAAGATCAGAAAGTAATGATTATCGATAAGGTAAATCACCATATGTTTCAGCCACTGTTTTACCAGCTGGCGAGCGGTAGGATAGAGCCGTCGAACATATCATTCCCATTTAGAAAGATTTTCCAGAAGTCTAAAAATATCCAGTTTAGAATGACGGAGGTGAAGGAAATTCGCCCCGAAGAGCATAGAGTCATTTGTGAAGATGGTACTTTTAGCTACGACAAACTCGTTATCGCCACAGGTTGTAAGACCAATTTCTTCGGAAATACCCATATGGAGGAAATGGCATACGGGATGAAGAATACGCAGGAGGCGATTAATATCAGAAATAAAATTCTCCTCACCTTTGAGAAACTTATCATTGAAAAAAGCCGAAGTGCAGAGGGAAACTGGAATATCGTCATCGTGGGGAGTGGGCCTACGGGAGTGGAGCTCGCTGGGGCTTTTGCCGAGATGAAGAAGCAAACCCTACCGAGAGACTATCCTAAAATGGATTTCTCAAAGCTGAGAATTATCCTCATAAGTGCTACTGAAAAACCTCTGAGTGTGATGAGTAAGGAGGCACAAGAAAAATCTGAACTCTACCTGAAGCAGCTCGGTGTAGAGTTCGTAAGTGGAGAAATAGTAACCGACTATGATGGCGAAAATCTGAAAATGCAGAGTGGGATGGTCATCCCCTCAAAAAATGTAATCTGGGCAGCAGGAGTTACAGGAAATATAATTCCAGGACTTAACCCAGACATCATCGTAAGAAACCGATATACCGTAGACCGATTCAATAAAGTAAAAGGCTATGAAGATATTTACGCCATAGGAGACATCGCCTATATGGAGACACCGAAATACCCTCAGGGGCATCCTCAGGTAGCAAATGTGGCGATTAATCAGGCAAAAAACTTGGCAGAAAACTTCCTTAGAGCCCAACCTTCTCAGTGGAAAGAATATGAGTATAATGACCAAGGTTCTATGGCTACCATTGGTAAGCACAGGGCGGTAGTGGACCTCCCTAAATGGAAATTCCAGGGGACTTTTGCGTGGTATTTCTGGATGTTTCTCCACCTGATGCTCATCCTCGGTGTCAGGAACAAGCTCGCGATATTTTTTAACTGGATGTGGAGCTACTTTAATAAAGATTCATCACTAAGGCTCATCACCGTTCAACCAAAAAAGAAAGCCTAAATCATCAATACAAAAATGAGAATAGATATTATAAGCGTACTTCCAGAATTAATGGAAAGTCCATTCCAGACCTCTATCTTAAAAAGAGCGATGGAAAAAGGATTGGCAGAGGTGCATTTTCACCAGCTTAGAGATTGGAGCATAGGTAAGCACAGGCAGGTAGATGATGAGCCCTATGGCGGAGGTGCAGGTATGGTAATGATGGTAGAACCACTGGATAAATGTATCTCTGAGCTTAAATCTCAAAGAAACTACGATGAAATCATTTATCTAACTCCAGAGGGAGAAACCCTTAATCAGAAAATTGCCAATACCCTCTCGATAAAGGAGAATTTAATGCTTATTTGCGGGCATTATAAGGGGATAGACCAGCGGGTTCGGGATTTACACATCACGAAGGAGATTTCTATTGGGGATTATGTACTTACGGGTGGGGAGCTTGCTGCTTGCGTACTGGCAGATGCTATTATCAGACTGCTACCAAGGGTTCTTAATGACGAGCAGAGTGCCCTTACCGATAGTTTCCAAGATAACCTTCTCTCCCCACCGATATACACCCGGCCAGAGGAGTATAAGGGACTGAAAGTTCCCGAAGTTTTGCTCAGTGGTAATTTTGGGAAGATAGAAGAATGGAGGTATGAGGAAGCTCTAAGAGTAACTCGTGAGCGCCGTCCAGATTTACTCAGTGAGGATTTCTGATATTTTAGAATTATAAAAAAATAATAGGCTTTTTTGTAGCATTATCAAATTAATTTATATATTGCGACCTCTTAAAAAAAGAAGAATATTATGGCAAAAATCAAAGTTCAATACGAGTTTCCGATGCATTGTCTTTCAGAGATTTTATACGAGTATATGGCAAGTGCAGAAGGGCTTTCTGAGTGGTTTGCAGATGAGGTGGTAGAGAAAGGAGATGATTTTTATTTTTCTTGGGGTGGCAGTGAGCCAGAGAGAGCTACACTCATACGATATAAGCCAGAGGGTTTTGTGAGATTCCGTTGGGAAGAAGACGAAGGCACAAAGAATTTCTTTGAAATGGCCATAAATATAGACGAGATTACAGAAGACCTTTCCCTTAATATTATTGATTTCTGCGATGAGGACGATGAAGAAGAAAACAGAATCTACTGGGAAAACCTCATTGAGAATTTGAGAATAAAATTGGGTGCTGGTTAAGCATCTCATAATTAAGATAAATGAACGAAATTGTTTTTTCGTTCATATTTTTATTTATTGAAATGAAGATGAGTTATACATCAGAAGATTTTTCAGCTATTAATACCGCTTTCTTGTTTGGCGATGCCGTTAAAGTTTCATTTTTTGTGAGAAATGGGGCTATCATTATGGCAGAAGAATGCTACTTCTACCTTATGGCATCTATGAGAAAGATGCGTATGCGAATACCGCTTACCTATACCTTAGAGTATTTTCAGGACTTGTTTAATGCCGAAGTTTTAGCAAAGGGCGTACAGAATGCAATCATTAACTTAATCGTTTATAGAAATGTGGAAGATACTCTCCTTAAGAAGAGAAATGTATCTTATTATTTTGATGTGAGCCCAATTGATGATATCCTCAAAATACAGACTGAGTATTCATTAGACATTATAAAAGAAGTTATTGTGAATACCAGCCTCCTCAGTAATATAAGGACGCACTGCCCAGAGAATATCTATGCAGGTATCTATGCAGAGGAAAATGATTTGGATGAAGTAATCCTGCTCAATGCAAATAAACGAATCGCGAGGAGTATCTCTGGAAATCTCCTTTTCCTACAAGAGGGGAGGATAAAAGTCCCTAAACAAACCGAAGGCGCATTAATATCTCCTTTAATGGAGAATTTTGTAACCTTCCTTCATCGTCAGAATCTTGCAGAGGTAGATCAGGTAGAAATGGCAGCTTTTGAGTCTCAAAAGGCAGATGAAATCCTTCTGGTTTCAGATGAAAAAGGGCTTTATTCCGTTACCAGAATTAGAAATAAAACCTTTGGTACGCAGACTTTCTCTAATTGGGTACAGCAGTGGCAAGAGAAGTTTAATGATAAAGAAGATTAATCAAAGAGACAATAGATTTTAAAACCATTTTATTAACTAAAAAAAAGTAAATATGAATCAAGATCCTATTTTCAGCTTAATTGAACAGGAAAGACAGAGACAATCTCACGGAATTGAGCTTATAGCTTCCGAGAATTTCGTTTCTGATAATGTAATGAGAGCAATGGGTAGCGTGCTTACCAATAAGTATGCAGAGGGCTACCCAGGTAAGAGATATTACGGCGGTTGTGAGGTGGTAGATGAGGTAGAAACCCTCGCTATTAACAGGGCAAAGGAGCTTTTCGGTGTAGATTATGTAAATGTACAGCCACACTCTGGCTCTCAGGCAAATGCTGCAGTATATCTGGCTTGCCTTAAACCAGGAGATACCATTCTGGGCTTAGATTTATCTATGGGAGGGCACCTTACACACGGCTCTTTCGTGAATTTTTCAGGTATTCAGTATAATGCTCAGTTCTACGGAGTAGAGAGAGAAACTGGGCTTATAGACTACGAAGCGATGAGGCAAAAAGCCCTTGAAGTAAAACCTAAGATGATTATTGCTGGTTTTTCTGCCTACTCCCGAGATTTGGATTATAAGAAATTCCGTGAGGTGGCAGATGAGGTAGGGGCAACCCTTTGGGCAGACATTGCTCACCCTGCTGGTCTCGTAGCGAAAAAGCTCCTCAATAATCCGTTTGAGTATTGCCATATCGTAACAACAACAACTCATAAAACCCTTAGAGGCCCTCGTGGAGGGATGATTCTTATGGGGAAAGACTTCGTTAATACCTACGGGCATAAAACTCTGAAAGGCGAGCTGAAGATGATGAGCCAGGTACTCGATGGGGCTGTATTCCCAGGTGTTCAGGGAGGGCCTTTGGAGCATATCATTGCGGGTAAGGCGGTATCTTTTGGTGAGGCGCTTGACCATAAGTTTGAAATCTATGCAAAGCAAGTCATTAAAAATGCTCAAGCTCTTGCAAAAGCAATGATGGATAGAGGTTTTGAAATCGTAAGCGGTGGTACGGAAAACCACTTGATGCTCATTGACCTTAGAAATAAAGGCGTGAATGGTAAGGAAACCGAAAAAGCACTCGTAAAAGCAGATATTACCTGCAATAAGAATATGGTTCCTTTTGATGATAAATCGGCATTCACAACTTCGGGTATCAGGCTGGGTACGGCGGCGATTACCACTCGTGGCCTTAAAGAAAATGATATGGACACCATAGCCGAGCTTATCTCTACTGTGGTGGATAATCTGTCTAATGATACCATAATAGCCGAAGTGAAATCAAAAGTAAATCAACTAATGGACGGCAGAGCGCTGTTTAACGAATAAAAAGAAAGTAATGTGGTTTGGGACGAGCTCCCTTCGTTTTCATATTATTATGTTTTTAAGGTTGGATGCCCTAAACCGAGATGGTTTGGGGCTTCATTTTAGAGAATCAGCAGTGCTTTTTATTTATTTTTCTTACTTTTGCCCACTATTTTTATAATAAAATAATAGATAAAAACTTTTAATTAATCAACAATGAGAAAAACTTCAATTTTATTTAGTATGTACTGTACTAATGTTTGCACAGAGACCTTTTATAGGTAAATGGGAATCAAAAGAAGGGAAGATAACCTTGCCGGCAAGAGGGACTTTTTCCTATACTTATGCAAAGGTAGAGCTCCCAACCACAATACTCGGCTCAGGAAATAGCGATCCCAATATCACTACGGTTATCAATGTCTCTCAGGACGGGGAATACATTATTTCCATTAGCCCGACAGGTGAGTTGGGTTTTTCTTATGGAGATGAACCCCAGCCTACCCCAGAGCAGTTTAAAGAGATACAGCAGTGGGGAGACATCACTTGGGCAAAAGACCTGACAGGTGCATTTTTAGGCTGCATTCACCTGACCATAAGCGCTACAGACCTCCCTAATTTCTCTACTGTAACCGATATGAGCAGTATGTTTAGCGGTTGCTCTTCCATAACAAACATACCGAATATCAATCAATGGGATGTAAGTAAGGTTGAAACAATGACCTCAATGTTTAGAGGAGCAGGTAAGTTTAATGCCGATATTTCTAATTGGAAGGTAGGCGAAGTTAAATTTATGAATCAAATGTTTTATGAGGCTATTGCTTTTAATCAAGATATCTCTGGATGGGCTGTAAGCAGCGTTACACGAATGAACCAGATGTTTTATGGTGCTACTGCTTTTAATCAGAATTTAGCAGGATGGGCGATAAAAGATGGCGCACAAATGACTGATTTTTTCACAGGCTCAGGGCTCTCTTGTGAGAATTACAGCAAAGCCCTCAAAGGCTGGGCAGAGAACCCCAATACAGGCAAGAATGTATCTTTTTCCTCTGCTAAAACCTATGGCGTGGGAGCAAAAGATTTCAGAAATACCCTTACCAATGAGAAAAAATGGAAAATCTCTGGCGATTCGTATGACCCCTCCTGTACGCCAGATTTATCAACCGAAGATGTAGCCCATAAGCCTGCTTTCTCTGTGCTAAACCCAGTAAAAGATGAGCTGATGATTCAAGGTTTAGGAAGTATTAAGACCATAGAGATTTATTCTGCAAATGGCAGATGGATTAAAACCTTAGTAGGAAGCCAGCGAGAGGTGAGTAGCCTCCCAAGAGGGCTTTATATCCTTAAAATCACTACTGAAAAAGCCACTTATACAGAGAAAATCATTAAGAAATAGTATTTTTTCATTTTATAAATATTTATTATTAACTGTGTTCCCAGAGTCTATAGCTCTGGGAATTTTTCATTAGTCCCCACTCGCTGGGGAGCACTCGTTAGCACGAGGGGGCACTTACCCACTCGCGTGGGGAGCACTTAACTTACCACCCACCGCCTACCGCCAAAAGCTAACAGCCATCTGTAGCCACTTCGGGACCACCCAACACCCACTTCCGAACTAGGTGAAACCCCAAAAACAGTGCAAACTTGATAATTTTAACAGGGTTTTATTGGCAATAATGCAATTCGCTGGCTATTGGCTAATAGCTGTTGGCCAATAGCCAGAAGCTAAAAGCCAGTCGCCAGAAGCTAACCGCCAGTTGCTACTTGTGTGCAGGGGGGGAATTTGTATTTTTGTGCCTTTAATAAAAAGAAATTTCAGGTATGAGAGATAGGGTTAAGGCTCTGCTGGTAGTGATTTTAGCATTGCAAAGTGCGGGTATTTGTGGTCAATTTATCCCGAAAGATTACAGCCATAAGGAGATGAAAGCAGCAAAAAACTGGGTAGATTCTACTTATAACCACTTGTCTATGGATGAGCGGCTGGGGCAGCTGTTCATTATTGCGCTCTATACCAATAAGGGCGAGGAGCACATAGAAGAGGTGAGGAAAGTTGTGAAAAATGAGAAGATTGGTGGGCTTATTCTGATGCAGGATGATGCTCGGCGGGAGATAGAGCTGTTGAATGAATTTCAATCGGAGGCGAAAGTTCGCCTTTTGGTGGGTATGGATGCTGAGTGGGGTCTTTTCCAAAGGATAAAAACCGCGTATAAACTCCCTTGGGCAATTACACTCGGTGCGATTCAGGACAAGCGATTGCTCTACGAGATGTCTGCACAGATTGCTGCAGACGCTAAGAAAGTGGGTGTGCACTGGGACTTTGCCCCTGTGGTGGATGTAAATACCAATCCTAAAAACCCGATTATCGGTAATAGGAGTTTTGGCTCCGATGTGGGGAATGTAGTGCAGTCGGCACTCCACTATTCCAAAGGCTTGCAGGAGCAGAATATTCTGGCAGCAATAAAGCATTTCCCTGGTCACGGAGATACGGATGTGGATTCTCATTTGGATTTACCGCTGGTGAGCCATTCGATCAAAAGATTAAACGAAGTAGAGCTTGCGCCTTTCAAGGCATTAATAAATAAAGGTATTGGGGGGGTAATGGTGGCTCACCTCTATGTACCGGCATTGGAGAAGAGGGCGGGCATTCCTGCTTCGGTTTCTTATGATATCGTTACCCAATTATTAAAGAAAAAACTGGGCTACAAGGGGCTCATTATAACCGATGCCCTTAATATGGGTGCCGTAGCGAAGAGGTATAAAGCTGGAGAATTGGATGCTATGGCATTTAAGGCGGGGAATGATATTATGCTCTTTTCTCAGGGAGTAGCAGAGGGGAAGAGGCTTATCAGGAAGGCGATTGAGGCTGGGGAAATCCCTCAAAAAAGATTGGAAGAAAGCGTGAAGAAAATCCTCCTTACGAAATATTATTTGGGCTTGAATAAGGAGTATACACCGCTCTCAGCAGAGAATATCGATAGAGAATTGAGCTCGCCAGCACATAAAGCCTTAGCTCAAAAGCTCTACTCGGCAGCGCTTACATTGATAAAGAATGATGAGCATTTGCTCCCCCTCAGTAAAAATGAAACTTATTATTATCTCCCGTTAGAGGAAGCACCTCATCAAGCCTTTGCTGATGAGCTTGCAAAGGAGAATACCATCGTTATCATTAAAAATGAAAAAGAAATAGCCAGTATTCCAAGAAATTCAAAGCTCATTGTGGGGCTTCATAAGGATAATTCTACTGCCTATAAACCTTATAAAATATCGGATAAGAGTAAGGCGATGCTATTAAATTTAGCTGAGAATCATCAGGTAATTCTGAATGTATTTGGTAGTCCTTATGCTCTAAAAGATATTGATATCACTCCTATTTCTACCGTATTGGTCTCGTATGAGAATAATGATGATTCTATGGTGGCAACTGCCCAATCTATGCAAGGCAAGCAGCCGATTAATGGAAGAATTCCCGTCCTTGTAAACGATACTATTACTTACGGTATGGGGATGAGCTTAGATTAAAAATTGTACTTTTGCCCGATGAAATACACAAAACGAATCTTGCAATTCGCAAAGCCTCATCAGAAGTTCCTCTGGGGTAGTATGTTTTTTAATATTCTATACTCTGTACTCAATATTTTCTCCGTCGGTACTATGCTCCCTATCTTAGGGCTGATGTTTGGTACGGTAGATAAAGTTGATACCTCTGTACCCCCTCAGTGGAATGGAAATTATGGTGGGTATTTCTCTTATCTGAAAGATTCTGCGTATTATCATATCCAGCTGAGTATAGAGCAGTATGGTACGGTGAGTGTTTTGGCTGTCTTGTGTAGCGTAACGGCAGTAGCATTCCTGCTGAGGAATGTGTTTAGATATATAGGGGCGTTTTTATTGGTCAATTATCGTGTGGGGATTACCCGAGACCTCCGTACAGCGATGTATGATAAGTTCTTGAAACTTCCCGTTTCATTCTTTACCGAACAGCGAAAAGGAGATATGCTCTCGAGAATCTCAAATGATATAGGGAGTGTTGAGAGTGGGATAATGTCTAGCCTTGTAGATGTGATCAACTCTCCATTTATGATTATTTCGTCGCTTATTACCCTATTTTTACTTGCGCCTAATCTTACCTTATTTTCCCTCATCGTATTCCCAATAATGGGTTGGCTGATTTCCTGGGTAGGTAAAAGCCTTAAAAGGCAGGCTCATCAAGCGCAAGCTGAACTGGGAAACCTTTTTTCGCTTGTAGATGAAACCTTGAAGTCATCAAAAGTGATTAAGATATTTAATGCCGATAAAATCCTTAAAAATCGTTTTAATACAACGACTGATAACTGGCAGAAATACGCTATAGGAATGAGCAGAAGGAGGGAAATGGCATCTCCTATGAGTGAATTTTTGGGCTCGGTTACTATGCTCCTTATAGCGTGGTTTGCAGGGGTTCAGATTATAGAGAAACAATCTATGGAGCCAGAGACTTTCCTGGTGTTTATAGGAATGTTTTATCAAATATTAGAGCCGGCAAAGAAGTTATCCAGTGCAGTATCTTCTATTCAAGGAGGGGTAGCGAGTTTGGAACGGGTTTCTGAGGTGTTAGACTATGATTTAAAGATAGAAGAGCCTCAAAACCCAGTTTATATTTCAGATTTAAAGGAGAAGATTGAGTTTAAAAACATCACTTTTCAATATGATAAGGATAATGTAATCCTTAGAGATTTTAATCTCAGCATTCCGAAAGGTAAAACCATTGCATTGGTGGGGCAGTCGGGGAGTGGGAAGACTACCGTTGCCAACCTTCTGGCAAGGTTTTATGATGTCTCCCAAGGGCAGATCCTGATTGATGGGAATAATATAAAAGATCTCAACTTAGCCCAGTACAGAAGTCTTTTAGGTATGGTTACTCAGGAATCCGTTTTGTTTAATGACACTGTTTATAACAACATCCTGATGGGTAAGCCCGATGCCACCAGAGAAGAGGTGATAGAAGCAGCTAAAATCGCTAATGCTGACCAGTTTATCTCTCAGCTTTCGGAGGGCTATGATACTAACATAGGAGACGATGGAAGCAAGCTCTCGGGAGGACAAAAACAACGGGTGTCCATTGCCAGAGCTGTACTGAAAAACCCTCCTGTAATGATTTTGGATGAGGCAACCTCTGCCTTGGATACAGAATCTGAAAGGATGGTTCAGAATGCCCTCGATAGAATGATGGAGAATCGCACTTCGCTTATTATTGCCCATAGATTATCCACAATTCAGAAAGCAGACCTTATTGTTGTAATGGAAAAAGGTCTAATTGTAGAGCAGGGTACTCATACTGAGCTTCTGCAAAAGGAGGGTATCTATAAAAAACTGGTAGAACTTCAAAATTTCCAAGATTAGGAACAGAGCTCTATTTAACTTTTTCATTTTTCTCAAATCAAAACTTGCGATAGCTTAGTATGAAGCATAGAGACGAGGAAATCATCTCCTTAATGCGTCAGCCAAAGACGAGTAACAGGGGATTTCGTATGCTAATGGATGCTTATCAGGAGCGTTTGTATTGGCATATCCGTCGTATGGTGGTAGAAAATGAGTCTGCACAAGATATCTTACAGGAAACCTTCATCAAAGTTTATCGCAATTTTCATCAGTTTAAGCAGGATAGTCAGCTTTACACCTGGTTATACAGAATAGCTACCAATGAAGCCCTTCAATACCTTGCCAAGATGAAGAAAATGAAAAAAATAGATGGAGATGTGAGTTTTTATTTGCAGAATAGGGTGGCTCATAATGCTAAACACGATGCAGAAGAGATACAAATCTTGCTACAAAAGGCAATACACAGCCTTCCGGAGAAGCAGAAGCTGGTATTCACGATGAGGTATTATGATGAGCTGCCGTATGAGGAATTAAGCAAGGTACTGAATATGTCGGTGGGAACTTTGAAGACCAACTATCACTATGCTAAGCAGAAAATAGAGGAATACATCAAACAAAACTCGGATATTTAAACTTTGGAAAGATGAAAAACTTGGATTTGGAAAAGCTGAAAAGGGAAAATATATACCAAACTCCTGAGCATTTATTTGAAGGGGTGCAATCCCGCGTATTTTCTCAGTTATCGCTCCATAAGAGTAGTGTTTCTAATGCTAAAGTCATTGAGCTATTTGGGAAATATGCTGTAGCAGCGGCAGTTGTCCTTATTTTTAGCATTGGAGGCTTTGTTTTATTCAAGCATCAAAGAGAGGAAACCTTACCAGCAAACAGAGAGGAGGTATTGCTCACTTACCAAGAAGATACGGCTATAGAAGTACAGCCTCATACCGAAATTGAGGAGGAGAAAATCCATTATACCGCAGTAAAAACTATCATTCCCGAGACAAATCCCCCTGTTCAGAATTTACATACTATCATGCATAAGAATATTGATAAAAATATAGACGAACTTATCTCTTCTTACTCCAATGTGGAGATTAATCAGTTGGTAAATGAGTCAGAACCCGATGTATATTTAGATATATTTTATTAAAAATGAAAAAATCAGCTGTAATATTTCTGTTATTTTTCGCAATGAGTCTTAATGCTCAGAAAACAGACAAGAGATCTCATAATCAGGACCCAAAAGAGAGGAAAGAAGAGCTCTGGAAATACCGTGAGCAGCTTTTAATAGATGAGCTGGGCATAGCACCAGACAAGCAAGACGCCTTTAAGCAGATTCATAAACAATATCACGAGGAGAATAGAAGGATTAAAAAGACTTTTAACCCCGTTTTTGATGTTCATAAGCTCAGTGATGCCGAAGCTCAGGCTAAAATAGAGCAGGGCTTCATCGTGGGGGAGCAGTTGATTGCCAACAGGAGGAAATTTGCAAAAGAAATGCAGGCGATTCTCAGTCCACAGCAGATTTTGAAGCTTTTCCAAGTGGAGGGGATTATCAAAGAAAAGGTAAGGACGAGACATTGTCAGATAGATGACAAGAAAAATAAAGGGATTAAGCAATGAGCGAAGACCTTGAAATAAAAAATCGAGTATCGGAGAGCGGACTTATCAATTTTGATATTTCAACCCTCATTCCTACCGGTAAAAGAATTGGTATAGACCTTAAAGATTTCCTCTTTCAGGGGTTAATACTTAAAGAAAAAGACTTCCGTGAGAGCATTCGCCAGATAGCTACAGAGGACTACCGAGGAGCTTTCGTTTATATCTTTAATTCAGCGGATGCTATCGTACCACTTTGGGCATATTTCCTGCTAACAGCAAAGCTCACAGGGGTAGCCGAAAAAATTATCTTTGGAACGAGGGAAGTACTCGAAAATCTACTGATGCACGACGCTATATTGTCCTACGATTTCACCTCTCTGAAAGGTAAAAGGGTCTTGGTTAAAGGTTGTGCCGAGCAAGAAATTCCAGAGAATGCCTATGTAGAGCTGGTGCAAGCCCTAAAACCCATAGTGAAGTCCCTAATGTTCGGAGAAGCCTGCTCCAATGTACCGATTTTCAAAAATCCATAAACAACGCCCCATTATCTCATCGTAAAAACCATTTCATCATCAATATTTACCACTTTTTATATTGATGATAACCGCAGACATATCCATTCTACTCCGTTGGAAACAATTTTTATATATTTGCAACTATGGAATACAACACACAGAGGACCAACCTCCACCTCCCTGAGTATGGAAGAATCATACAAAACCTTGTAGAGCAGTGTAAAGCCATACAAGACCGTCAAGAAAGAAATGAAGTAGCAAAATCAATTGTCCATTTTATGGGACAGCGCAATCCTCACCTACGAGATGCAGAAAACTACAAGCACAAACTCTGGGATCATTTGTTTATACTTGCAGATTACGACTTAGATGTAGATTCTCCCTACCCGATTCCCTCAAAGGAGGACTTCAATGTTCAGCCGAACCGAATGAAATACCCTAAACTACAAGGGGAATACAAATTTTACGGTAAAAGCATCCTTCAGCTCATAGAAAAAGCGATTTCTCTCGCAAATGGAGACGAAAAAGACGCCCTCGTAGCCGTTATAGCCAATAATATGAAGAAGTTTTACAATGTCTATAATAAAGAGCATGTAGCTGATGAGGTGATTTTCCGCCATTTGAAAGAACTTTCGGACAACAGATTGGATTTAACCAATATCAGTTCATTAGACAAGAGCAAAATCTACTATCCGAACAAGAATAATTCAAATAATAAGTACAAAGCACAGAACAATAGGCACAAAAACTTCAATAATAAAAAGAGAAAATCAGAATGAGCGGGACTTTTGTAATACGGGGAGGGAAGCAACTCAATGGGGAAATAACACCACAAGGTGCTAAAAACGAAGCACTCCAAATTCTCTGCGCCGTACTCCTTACCGACGAGGAAGTAAGGATAAAAAACATCCCAGATATCCATGATGTAAACCGATTAATTGAGATTTTAGGCGATTTCGGCGTTAAAGTAACCAAAAATGCCCACAGGGACTATACTTTTAAGGCAGATGAAGTTAATTTTAACTACATTAAATCCCCAGAATTCAAGAAAGACGGCGCTCGCCTCAGAGGCTCCGTAATGCTCCTCGGTCCAATGCTTGCCAGATTCGGAGAAGCCTGTATGCCTACCCCTGGGGGCGATAAAATTGGCAGACGAAGGCTGGATACTCACTTTCAGGGCTTTGTAGAGCTCGGTGCAGACTTCTCCTACGACGAAGATAACGCCTTCTACACCCTTAAAGCAAAGGAACTCCACGGGAAGTTCATCTTATTAGAAGAGGCTTCCGTAACGGGAACCGCAAACATCATAATGGCAGCCGTTTTGGCGAAAGGAAAAACCAGAATTTACAATGCTGCTTGCGAGCCCTACCTGCAACAGCTCTGCAAAATGCTCAACCGAATGGGCGCGAACATCTCAGGCATCGGGTCTAACCTGCTCACCATCGAGGGCGTAAGCCATTTGCATGGTACCGACCACACAATGCTCCCCGATATGGTGGAAATAGGCTCTTGGATCGGCTTAGCAGCGATGACGAAATCAAATATTACCATTAAGGATGTCAATTGGAATCAGTTGGGCGTTATTCCTTCCACCTTCCGCAAGCTCGGTATCGAATTGGAGCAGCAGGGCGACGATATCATCATCCCCGCACAGGAAAATTACAGGATACAGAAGTTTATTGATGGCTCCATACTCACCGTCTCCGATGCTCCTTGGCCTGGTTTCACGCCAGACCTTCTATCCATCGTCTTAGTTGTTGCTACGCAAGCGAAAGGAACCGTTCTCATCCACCAAAAAATGTTTGAATCTCGCCTATTTTTCGTAGATAAACTCATCGATATGGGGGCGCAAATCATTCTTTGCGACCCTCACCGAGCAACCGTTGTAGGGCTCAACCACGAGTTTCCTCTTCGTGGAACAACGATGACTTCTCCCGACATACGCGCCGGCAATGCTCTACTCATCGCCGCTCTGTCCGCTGAGGGTAAGTCCATCATCCACAACATCGAGCAAATAGACCGTGGCTACGAAAACATCGACGGCAGATTACGAGCCCTCGGCGCAGATATCCAAAGAATTTAAGAGGCATCGCCTCTTTTTTTATTGACAGGTATTAGCCGTAGAGTAAGTGTTTAGCAGTATGTATTTACCATCTACTGCTTGTCTCTAAACACCCTTATACAATGGGCTTTTATTGGAAAATTGTTATTTTTGCAACTTGATTCTTAAAGTTTATTCAAATGAATATTACAATAGTAGGTACAGGGTATGTAGGTCTGGTAACGGGGACTACACTCGCGGAGCTCGGGAACTCAGTCTATTGCGTGGATATAGATTCAGCGAAAGTGGAGCGAATGAAGCAGGGTATCGTTCCGATTTATGAGCCCAACCTTGAAGAAATGTTCCTAAGAAATATTCAGGCACAGAGGCTGTTTTTCACAACCGATTTAAAAGAAGCGGTTGACAAGAGCGAAGTTATCTACCTTGCGCTTCCAACTCCTCCAGGTGAGGATGGTTCTGCCGATCTTTCGTATGTACTCGATGTGGCGGAGCAGATTGGAGAAATTATAACCGATTATAAAGTCATTGTGAACAAATCTACCGTTCCCGTAGGCACTTCCGACAAGGTAAAAGCAGTGATTTCTGCTAAAACGGCGGTGGAGTTTGATGTAGTATCCAACCCTGAGTTTCTGAGAGAGGGTTTTGCTGTAAAAGACTCGATGAACCCCGCCAGAGTAGTGGTGGGATGTAGCTCAGAAAAGGCAAAAATCGTTATGGAGAAGATATATCAGCCCTTTACTAACACAGGAATCCCTATAATCTTTATGGATGAGAAGTCATCCGAGCTCACGAAGTATGCATCTAACTCATTCCTCGCTGTAAAGATCACTTTTATGAACGAAATAGCGAACTTCTGCGAGAAAGTAGGCGCGGATGTAGATAAAGTACGCCTCGGGATGGGGAGTGATGACAGGATTGGTAATAGATTTTTGTTCCCAGGTATTGGCTATGGAGGGAGCTGCTTCCCAAAAGATGTGAAAGCCCTCGTAAAATCAGGTAAGGAAGAGGATTTCTCGTTTCAACTCCTTGAAGCAACCGAAAATGTTAATAAATCACAGAAAACCATCCTTATTTCTGATATTGAAAGCTATTTTAATGGTGATCTAAATGGTAAAAATATCGCACTATGGGGCTTAGCGTTTAAAGCAAACACAGATGACATAAGAGAAGCCTCTTCTCTTGATAATATTAGGATTCTTCTCGGGAAAGGAGCGAAAATAACCGCGTATGACCGAATAGCAGAGGGAAATGTGCGAAAAATACTCGGAGATAGCATCTGCTATGCGGGAGATATGTATTCTGCCCTTGAAAATGCCGACGCATTGCTCATCGCTACTGAATGGTCGGAGTTTAAAAACCCTAATTTCCAGCTGATGGCAGAAAAAATGAAGAACAAAGCGATATTTGATGGAAGGAATGTTTTCTCATTAGAGCAAGTAGAAGGCACAGGGTTCTATTATAAGAGTATTGGTAGGAGAGTGATTAATAAATAAGTGGCGATAATGAGCAAAAACGACGGATTTAAGAGGCATTCAATAGTAGGATATTTCAGGTACTTTAAAAATATACTTGGTTGGCATATCTATTCCTTTATTATACTGAACGCTTTTGTTGGAATATTAGATGGTATCGGCCTTACGATGTTTATTCCACTACTTTCAGCGGCTACGGACAGCAGTAATGCGAATGAATCCCTCGGTCAGTTGCAATTGGTTATAGACTTTATAAAATCATTGGGAATAAGTTTCACGGTTGTTAATATGCTTCTGCTGATGATTTTCTTGTTTACAGCAAAGGGAGTTATTAATTATTTAAAGACTGCTTATATAGCAAAAGTGAATGTTCTTACCACAAGGAAACTCAGATTTACTCTTGTAGACAGTTTAGAAAAACTCTCTTATGAAGGCTTTACTACAATGAGTGTTGGGAGAATTCAGAATCATATTTTTGGAGAGGCGGGTAGGCTAATCACTGCGATGACTATGTTTCTTAACTCTATCCAGTTTGCCACGATGTTGCTTACTTACTTGGCATTAGCTGCGGTTTCTAATTGGCAATTTGCCATTATGGTTGCTATAGGAGGCTATGTCACTGATTTTATATATAAATATATTAATTCTCTTATTAGGAAATATTCAAGGAAAATAGTTAATCTTGGTAATAATTTTAATGAAATACTGATTCAGGCAATAAATAATTTTAAATATCTGAAAGCAACCAATAGCTCAAAAGAGTATAATCATCGCTTAAGAGATAATATAATAGATAATGATGAATATAATTTAAGAATAGCAAAATTGGAGGCCATTATGGTCAATGCCCGTGAGCCAATGATTATAATGATTATTGCACTTGTTATTATTATTCAGATAAAGATTTTTAATGGGGATTTGGCTTCTATATTGGTTAGCTTATTATTGTTTTATAGGGCTTTAGGCTATCTGGTTAATTTACAGGGAGCTTGGGCAGGTTTTGTTAGAAACTCTACGGCTATTGAATCTATTGATACCATTATAAAAGAGTTTAAGGAGAATGAAGAACCTCAAAATTCTACTCCTATTCATAAGATAGAAGATATACAAGTTAAGGATTTAGAGATTACTTTTGGAAATACTCCAGTATTAAAAGGCTTGAATATGAATATTCCTCCTAAAACATCAATAGCTTTTGTTGGAGAAAGTGGTGCTGGTAAAACTACTTTGGCAAATGTAATCTGCGGACTTCAAATTCCACACAGGGGAGAGGTAATTGTAGAGAATAAATCCCTTTATACATCTAATTTAAACTCATATAGGAGTAAGATAGGCTATATTACCCAAGAGCCTGTAATATTTAATGATACTTTATTTAATAATGTAACTTTTTGGGCAGAAAAAACGCCTCAGACCCTTGAAAAGTTTTATAAAGTAATGGATATGGTATCGATGAAAGACTTTGTGGAGAATTTGGAGTATAAAGAAGATTCTACATTAGGAAATAATGGAGTATTGGTTTCGGGAGGCCAAAAGCAAAGAATATCTATTGCAAGGGAGCTTTATAAAGATGTGGAGCTCCTCATTATGGATGAAGCTACATCTGCCTTAGATTCAGAAACGGAAAAGTATATTAAAGATAATATCGATATGCTCCACGGAAAATTCACTATGATTATTATAGCTCACAGACTTTCCACAATTAAGAATGTAGATACTATTTATTTATTAGATAAAGGAAAAATATTAGCTTCTGGAAGCTATAAAGACCTTATAGATAAGTCAGACAGATTTAAGCGAATGGTAGAACTTCAAGAACTTTAAAGTATATTTTAGAGCCTGTAATCACAGAATTATGGGCTTTAAAAATATTATTTCTCAAGCATAAGACTTATTCAGTAAAAATTCTTACATTTACCAAAATTTTTTAACAGGTAAAAAATCTAAATTTTAATTATAATAAAAGTATAAATAAAATGTCAGTATTAGTAAACAAAGATTCTAGAGTAATCGTACAAGGATTTACAGGAAATGAAGGAACTTTCCACGCAAGCCAGATGATTGAATATGGTACTAATGTAGTAGGAGGTGTAACCCCAGGAAAAGGAGGTACAGAGCATCTTGGTAAGCCTGTATTTAATACCGTAGCAGAAGCAGTAGAAAAGGCTGGAGCTAATGTATCTATTATCTTTGTACCACCAGCATTTGCAGCTGATGCGGTGATGGAAGCAGCAGAAGCGGGAATTAAGGTTATTGTTTGTATTACCGAAGGTATTCCAGTTGCTGATATGGTAAAAGTAAAAGCTTATATTGCAGATAAAGAATGCCGTCTTATCGGTCCTAACTGCCCAGGTATTATTACATCAGAAGAAGCAAAAATTGGTATTATGCCGGGCTTTGTTTTCAAAAAAGGTAAAATAGGTATTGTTTCAAAATCTGGAACTCTTACTTATGAAGCTGCTGACCAGGTAGTAAGAGCTGGCTTTGGTGTGTCTACGGCCATTGGTATTGGAGGCGACCCAATTATTGGCACTACTACAAAAGAGGCTTTGGAATTATTTATTAATGACCCAGAAACCGATGCAGTTGTAATGATTGGAGAGATTGGTGGTTCATTAGAAGCTGAAGCAGCAAGATGGTACAAAGCAAGTGGCTCTACTAAGCCAGTAGTAGGCTTTATCGCAGGGCAAACTGCTCCTAAAGGTAGAACAATGGGGCATGCTGGTGCTATTGTAGGTGGAGCAGAAGATACAGCACAGGCTAAAATGGCAATTATGAGAGAGAATGGTATTCATGTAGTGGATTCTCCTGCCGATATAGGCTCTACTGTAGCTAAAGTATTAGGATAAAATTAAAGAATGAAAAAAGTTTTTTTTAGTTTAGTTCTTGGGATTGCTACATCTTTATCTCTTTCTGCTCAGATAGACTTTAGCAGTACGAGATTTGGTGTTATCGGAGGAATGAATTATTCAAGAGTGAAGAATGCTCATAATCCTTCTGGGCCAAGATATACTTTCCAAGCAGGAGCTTTGGCCTTAATTCCTATTGATAAAAATGACCAGTTTTACTTTCAGCCAGAAATAGTCTATTATGGTGCTGGGGAAACGGGTAAAGATAAGGCAGCAAAAGGAAAACATGGCTATAATGCTCTTTATGCTAATAACTATATTAGTATTCCAATTTATTTTAAGGCTTTCTTTTCAGAGGCAGAATCTGAGTTTTTTGGATTGATAGGTCCAAGATTCAACTTTTTAATTGATCAAAAAGTTACAGATGCAGCGAAGGATATTTATGACCCTAATCATACTTCCTCTGATACGAATGGGAAGGCTAATGGGTTTAACTTTGCTATTGGAGCAGGTGTAGGCTTTAGCTATAAAAGGAAGTTAGAACTGAGTATACGATATGATTTGGGACTTTCTAACACTTATAAAGGCTTGATGACAGAATATGGGGGAGACCCTAATATCCAAAAAAAGAAATCCGAACAGGTTTTAAGTGTTGGTCTAAATTATATTTTCGACTAAGAAAAATAAGGCTATATAATAAACTCCTTAACTTTTAATAGGTTAAGGAGTTTATTTTTTTTTATATCTTTAAAATTATTTAAATTCTGTTAAAATTCTATAGGGGTGGGTATTTTTCTAATAAACATTTGCTTCATTAGTTTTTTTTTGTAATTTTGCTCCGCTTGAAAGAGTAATTCTTGAGGAGCAATAATTTTTTTTTCATCATTTGTGTTTTTGGGCTCATATTGTAAAATATGAGCCATTTTTATTGTTCAGACTCGTATCTAATAAAGAGCTCGAGGAAGTAAGAATAGGTGATGACACCTTCCTGCTGATTGGTTTTTAGGAATATATCATTGGCTTTTCGGAAAAGATCCTCAGCTTTTCCTCCATATTTAGCATTAAATTCAAGTTCATACGCCTGATCTCTTTTCATTGCAGGAGAATAGCTTTCCAATACACTTTCTACAAAATCAGTATGTTTATCATACAGTGTTTTCAGAAGGCTTTTCAGTATAAAATAATAAGTGCTGTAACGAAGACTGGCTGATTTTGCCTCTTTTCCTGTAAGAAATGCGATAAAGTGTGCTTCCTGTTCCCTTGCATAGCCTCTTTGGTGAGCCATTTCGTGCGCAATGGTAAAGGGGATATAGGTATCGGGTTGGGTAGAGCAGATTTGTGCCTCTCCACTAAAAGGATTATAATACCCGAGAATACCCGCATAGTTCATTATGGGAGAGTACAGGCTGTTTTTAATACTCTGTGATTGGATCGCTTTCTTATCTATAAGATTCTTGGGGAGACTCTTTTGCAACTCTATTATTTCTAATTTTAATGCATTTATATCTTCTATAATGAAGACACCTTGTGCATTCTCTTTTGTCCTCTCCCTTTCTTTTTTGCAGAGTTCGAGATATTTTAAGCTAAGTTGTTTCAGCTCTTCGGTTGTGATTTGTTTTTCTGGGAGTTTATTGATTATCGGTTCTTGAAAGTAAAGCATACCCCAGAATATTTGGTAGATAAAATAGAAAATATTTAAGGTAATGAGAAGTTTTAATAATGATTTCTTCCTCTTCTTAGGCTTTGATAAACCGCTCATCAGTATTAAAATATAAATTCCTAATAAGATGTAGGCTGTATCTCCAAATGAGAAAGGGAATAATGAAAATATTTTGGTGTGTATTTCTTTCTGAACTTCAAAAAGGAGTTCAAAAAAGTATATAGCAGAACCGATTTTAGACAATGTGTAAAACAATGCAATCTGCACTAATAGAGCTATGCTCCAAAACCTTTTTTTATGTATTGGCATCTCTTTACTTTTGCGCAAATATAGGGTTCTTCATCTTTGTTTTCTCCTTGTTTTTGTACATTTGCTTGCAAAATTATAGTGGAATTTTATGGATATTAAGCAACGAATAGAGCAACTAGCCGAGGAGCTTCATCAGCATAATTACAACTATTATATTTTGGATGAGCCTACGATTTCCGACTTTGAATTTGATTCCAAGTTGAAGGAATTACAAGAGCTTGAGCAGCAATATCCTGAATTTTCAACACCCAATTCGCCCACACAGCGGGTAGGAGGGGGCATTACTCGCAATTTTCCTACAGTCCAGCACCAGTACAGGATGTACTCTCTGGATAATTCATACGATTTTGATGACCTTAAAAACTGGAAGAATCGCCTTGAAAAAGCGATAGATGAGCCCATTACATTTGTAGCAGAGCTGAAATACGATGGTGCCTCTATCTCCATTACCTATGAAAATGGAAAACTCACCCAAGCCGTTACCAGAGGAGATGGTATTCAGGGAGATGAGATTACAGCAAATGTTCGTACTATATCTGATATTCCTCTTGTATTAAGGGGTGATTTCCCTCAAAAATTCCATATTCGTGGAGAGATTTATCTTACAAAAAAGAACTTTGAAAAGCTCAATGAAAGCCGGCGAGAAGAAGGTTTGGACTTGTTTATGAACCCGAGAAATACTGCCAGTGGAAGTCTTAAAATACAAGATTCTGCAGAGGTTCGCAGGCGCAATCTCTCAGCTGTACTCTATCAGTATATCGCAGAAGACTTTCCTGCAAAGACTCACTGGGAGCTTCTGGCAAAGGCTAAGAAATGGGGCTTTAAAGTTTCAGAAGATCAGGCAAAGCTCTGTAGAAATTTAGATGAAATAAAGGAGTTTATCAATTATTGGGATAAAGAAAGGCATCATCTCCCTTTTGAAATAGATGGTATTGTCATTAAGGTTAATTCTCTTAAACATCAGCAGCTACTCGGCTATACAGCAAAGTCTCCTCGCTGGGCTATGGCGTATAAATTCAAAGCCGAAAAGGTAGAAACTGAGCTTCTTAGTGTGGATTATCAAGTGGGGCGTACGGGTGCCATAACCCCTGTGGCAAATCTAAAACCCGTTCTACTGGCGGGGACTATCGTGAAACGAGCCTCTTTGCACAATGAGGATATTATCAAGAAACTGGATTTGCATAATGATGACTTTGTCTATGTAGAGAAAGGTGGGGAGATTATCCCCAAAATAGTGGGGGTAAATACAGAAAAGCGAAGCCTCCTCCAGCAGCCATTGAGCTATATAAAAAACTGTCCAGAGTGCGGTACACCTCTTATTAAGATACCCACCCAAGCAGTACACTTCTGCCCAAATGAAATGCACTGCCCACCGCAGGTCATCGGAAAAATGATACATTTCGTCTCTCGAAAAGCACTCAATATTGAGAATCTCGGTGAAGAAACCATAGAGCTCCTCTACCGTCATCAGCTGGTAGAGAACCCTGCCGATTTCTACACCCTTACCAAAGAGCAACTGCTCCCACTCGAGAGAATGGCAGAGAAATCCGCACAAAACATCATAGATGCAATACAAAAATCTAAGGAAATTCCCTTCGAGAAAGTTCTCTTTGGGCTTGGTATAAAGCATATCGGGGAGACCGTAGCCAAAAAACTCGTAAAAACTTTCCCCAATATAGATGCACTGAGAACCGCTTCTTTTGATGAACTCATACAGGTAGAAGATGTAGGCGATAAAATTGCCGAAAGTCTGATACGCTTCTTTAAAAACGCTGAAAATCTCCTACTCGTAGAGCGACTAAAGTCCTATGGCGTGCAGATGGAGAGGAAAGAGAGCACAACTGAAACTCTTAGCAATATCCTCAAGGGTAAAACTTTTCTTTTTACGGGTAAGCTCAGTCTATTTACCCGCGAGCAAGCCGAAGATATGGTAGAAAAGCACGGCGGAAAGAATATCTCTGCAGTGTCTAAAAATCTCAACTATCTTGTAGTAGGAGAGAAGGCCGGTAGCAAACTCAAAAAAGCCCAAGCTATAGGGACTATTAGAATTTTAGATGAGCAGGAATTCCTCAATTTAATTTCCCAATAGCGTAGGGAGCACTTACCTATAAATAATCACCTAACAACTTTTGCTTATTACTTAAAGACTGCTACTTATTGCATTTAGCAGGGTAGCGAAAGTCATTACTTCTCCTGAGAAACTAGTCTCTATTGTATCTTTTAGGTGCAAGAGCTCAGAGTTTAGGAAATCATCCCTGTCGGAAGAAGTATTGAAGAATAAGAGGAGGTTATAGTTTTTGCCTTCGTTTATCATTTCAGAATATATTTCGGAGAAGATATGTTGATGAACGCTTTTAAACCCTTGAATAGACTGGAGAAGTTGCTGATTAAAGTATTTTTCCCAGTTTTTAATTACAGCTTCTGGGCAGTGGAAGGTAAGGCTAAGTATGCTCATAAATTCGTATTTGTTCTCGTGCAAAAATAGAGTTTTCAGTAAAAAAAGATAAGGGGAAAACGATTATCTTTGCCCCAATTTTTATGAAAAACACACAGAAAAATGCAGCGATGGGCTTTATTTTCATCACGCTGCTAATTGATATTACAGGCTGGGGCATCATCATCCCCGTAGTACCAAAATTAATAGAAGAACTCATCAATGGCGATATAAGCCAAGCCGCTAAATATGGCGGATGGCTTAGTTTTGCTTATGCTTTTGTACAGTTTGTTTTCTCGCCTATTGTGGGGAATCTCAGTGACAAATATGGTAGGCGACCGATTATCTTGCTTTCGCTTTTTGGCTTTGCGGTAGATTATATCTTCCTTGCCCTCTCGCTCAATATCTGGTGGCTCTTCATTGGGCGGATTATCGCAGGGGTTACGGGGGCGAGTATTACCACTGCCAGCGCTTATATCGCTGATATTTCTAATGATGAAAATAGGCCGAAGAATTTTGGGATGATAGGTGCGGCATTTGGTTTGGGCTTTATCATTGGTCCCGTGCTCGGAGGTTTGCTCGGGGCGTATGGCTCGCGGGTGCCGTTCTATGCTGCTGCCGTTTTATGCTTTTTAAACTTCCTTTATGGGTATTTCGTGCTCCCTGAAAGTCTTCCGAAAGAAAAACGCCGCCCATTCGAGTGGAAGAGAGCTAATCCTGTCGGTTCGTTGCATTTTCTCACCAAATATCCTACGCTTTCTCGGCTTGTTGTTGCTCTAATCCTTATACAAATCGCCCTCCACGCTGTGCAGAGCAATTGGAGCTATTTCGTGATGTATCAATTCGGATGGACGGAGAAAATGGTCGGGCTTTCGCTCGGTTTCATCGGGCTGCTGGTTGGTTTGGTGCAGGGGGTGCTTATCAGATGGAGTACAAGGCGGATTGGTGAGCGAAACAATATTCTCTACGGGCTAATGATGTATGCCATAGGTATGCTCCTCTTCTCTTTTGCCTCTCAGGGATGGATGATGTTTGCCTTTCTTATTCCTTACTGCTTGGGTGGGGTTAGCGGGCCGTCATTGCAGTCCCGAATTACGAAAAATGTACCTTCCGATGAGCAGGGTGCACTCCAAGGAGCCCTCACATCGCTGATGAGCGCCACCTCTATCATTGGTCCACCCTTAATGACCAACCTCTTCTATTATTTCACCCACGAAAATGCACCATTTGTTTTCCCAGGAGCACCATTTTTCCTTGCTTTTCTCCTTTTTATCATCGGTATCCTTCTCGTAAGGCATAGTTTCAAGCGATAGCCCACCTTGCAGGTGATGCACAGCTTCCAGCTGAGGGACTTATCCTTTTAGCGTGGAGAAGGAGTTTTTTCTAATCTTTTCCTCTTTTATTTTATGAGTTCATTATGGGGAGCACTTAGAAATAATTGCCCCACCGGCTACGGTGTGGAGGAAAATTCGCGTGAATCTTGTCAATATTTTTCTCATTGGAGGAAAATTCGCGTGAATCTTGTTAATATTTTTCTCATTGGAGGAAAATTCGCGTGAATCTTGTTAATATTTTTCTCATCGGAGGAAAATTCGCGTGAATCTTGTTAATATTTTTCTCATCGGAGGAAAATTCGCGTGAATCTTGTTAATATTTTTCTCATTGGAGGAAAATTCGAGCGTTTCTAGTTTCATCCAAGCCCACTACGTGGGGAGCACTTAGAAATAATTGCCTGCTATGCTGTGGCTAATCGTCTGCCACGCGAGTGGTTGCCTCCCCTGCTAGGAGGGTGCTCTTCACGCGAGTGGTTGCTTCGCTAGCTAGGTGGGGGGAGGGGGGATGTTGAGGTTATTTTATTGGCTAGGGTATGCTATGGTGCAAAATAGTATATTTGCGGTCGCGAGAAAGTTGGCCTGTTGATTCTCCACTTTGGAGGGTAGGAAAGTCCGGACTCCACAGGGAAGCATAGCGGATAACATCCGTCCGCCGCGAGGCGAGGACAAGTGCAACAGAAAGAATGTACAGTACGGCTGTAGTGAAATCAGGTAAACTCTATGCGGAGCAATGATAAGTATATCGGTTCTTTTGGCTTAGCCAGAATAGGAGTGCCCGCTCCGAATGCCGAGGGGTAATCAGCTCAAGCTATGCAGCAATGTATGGCGTAGATAAATAACAGGCATCTCGGTTTCGAGGTACAGAATCCGGCTTATAGACTTTCTCGCGTTTTTATTTTCAATTTTTCTCAAAAAATCAGCTTAATATTATACATTCCGCAAATTTGTTTATATTTGTGCATCATCAAAAATTAAGAAAATGGCAGAATATAAATTATTACTCCCCTCTATGGGCGAGGGCGTTATGGAAGCAACAGTAATTACTTGGCTCGTGAATGAGGGCGATAGGGTAAATGAAGATGATAGCGTAGTAGAAATCGCAACAGATAAGGTAGATTCTGATGTGCCCACTCCCGTGTCTGGGAAATTGGTAAAAATTCTAAAAAATAAAGACGAAATAGCAAAAGTAGGAGAGCCTATTGCCATTTTAGAAATTGAAGGAGAGGGTACAGCAGATGCAGAAGCCGTAGAAGCACCTCAGAAAGAAGAATCAGTGCCTGCTGTAGAGGTAGTTGCTGCATTGGAAGAGCCGCTCAAAGCAGTTGCGAGCGGGGAATCAGGGCAGTTTTTATCGCCATTGGTGAAGTCCATCATCCAGCAGGAAAAAATTACAGAAGCAGAGCTTGCCAGCATAAAAGGTACAGGTCTGGAAGGTAGAATTACCAAAGATGACATCCTCGCCTTTGTGAAAAATAGAGGCTCCCAGCCTGCCAAAGCAGAAGTAGCTCGTACTGAAACGAAAGAAGCACCTAAGGTGGAGGCTAAGCCTCAAACACAGACTGTACAAACACTTTCTGCAAGTGCTGGAGATGAAATTATCCCAATGGACAGGATGAGGAAAATCATCGCTGAGAATATGGTGAAGTCTAAGCAGATTTCTCCGCATGTAACTTCATTTATTGAAACTGATGTAACCAATGTGGTAAAATGGAGAAACAAAAATAAATCTCTGTTTGAAAAGCGTGAGGGCGAGAAACTCACCTTTATGCCGATATTCGTGAGAGCAGTGGTAAGGGCTATCCAAGATTACCCGATGATTAATATCTCTGTAAATGGAGACCAGATTATTAAAAAGAAAAATATCAATATAGGTATGGCTACGGCGCTGCCAGACGGTAACCTCATCGTGCCTGTAATTAAAAATGCAGACCAGCTCTCGCTCTCTGGGCTTGCAAAAGCGATTAACGACCTTGCACACAGAGCGAGGAATAAGAAATTAAAACCGGAGGATACGCAAGGCGCTACTTATACTATCTCCAATGTAGGGAGCTTCGGGAATCTGATGGGGACGCCTATCATTCCTCAGCCACAGGTTGCTATTTTAGCAGTAGGGGCTATTGTGAAGAAGCCCGCAGTCCTTGAAACCAAAGATGGAGATGTAATTGCCATTAGAAACTTGATGTTTATGTCTCATTCCTATGACCACCGAGTGGTAGATGGCTCTTTGGGCGGATTATTCCTGAAAAGGGTAAATGATTACCTTGAAAGCTGGGATTTAGATACAGAGGTTTAATTAACTCCACCGATAATGTTAAGAGTAGGATTAGTAGGAGCGGGGCATTTAGGGAAAATTCACCTGAAATTACTCCATCAATCGGAAAAATATGAACTTGTAGGCTTTCACGATAAAGATGTGGAGAGCGGGAAGCACCTTGAAGCTGAGTTTGGTTATACATTCTTTGAAGATTTTGATGAATTGCTCTCTCAGGTGGAGGTAATAGACATCGTTACCCCAACTATTTATCATTATGATTATGCCCAAAAAGCGATAGACAGAGGTATTCATTTCTTTATAGAAAAGCCCGTTACCCAGACCTTAGAGCAGGCAGAGAGCATAATGAAATCCAGCTCCGAGAAAGGAATTAAGGCGCAAGTAGGTCATGTGGAGCGGTACAATCCTGCATTTATTGCGACTAAGGGCTATATCCACCATCCGATGTTTATAGAAATCCACCGTTTGGCGGAGTTTAACCCTCGTGGAACCGATGTTTCGGTGGTATTAGACCTGATGATTCACGATTTGGATATCCTCCTTAGCATTGTAAAATCTGAGATAAAAGAAATACACGCCAGCGGAGTATGTGTGGTGAGCAAAACGCCAGATATTGCCAATGCACGGATAGAATTTGAAAACGGCTGTGTAGCGAATCTTACGACTTCCAGAATATCGATGAAAGCGATGCGCAAATGTAGATTCTTCCAGCAAGATGCTTATATTTCGGTAGATTTCTTTGAGAAAAAGGCAGAAGTTATCCGAATGAAAGAAGCACCGAAAGAACCTTCCGAATTTGATATGATTATAGAAAACGCCGAAGGAGAAAAAAATCAGATTCTCTTTGAGTATCCCAAGATAGAGCCTAATAATGCGATACTCGATGAGCTTAATGCCTTTGCAGACTCAATAGAAAAGAATACACCGATACAAGTCCCCTTAAAAGACGGTACAGAAGCGCTGAAAGTAGCCCTGAAAATAGCAGAACTTATTAATAAATAGAGAGGAGAGAAAAATTCTCTCTTTTTTATGTTTTCTTATTAGTTCTGCTGAATCTTTTTTTGAAATTCTGCTGAGAAAACTTCTCGGTCTTTGCGGAGTTTTTCCAAAGTTTTGGGAAGGGTATAGCTGAAAATTGGGGTGTTTTCGGAGTTGAGGAAGATGATATGCTTTTCCTCACCGTCAATCATTTGAGAGAAAATATCCCACATAGAAGTTTCTTTTAGTTTTAGGAGTTCGAAAAAGTCAGGAGCTTTTATTTGTATTGTTTTCATTGCGTAAAAGTAAGAATTTAGAAGAATAAACCGTTACATTTGTGGTATGATTTCACAGGCTACGATAGATAAGATTTTCTCTGCAATGCGGATAGAGGAGATTATTGGCGAGTATGTTCAGCTCAAAAGGGCAGGCACTACATTGAAGGGGCTTAGCCCTTTTCAGGATGAGAAAACACCAAGTTTTGTAGTCTCCCCGAGCAAGCAAATCTGGAAAGATTTCTCCTCTGGAAAGGGGGGGACGGCACTTTCTTTCCTTATGGAAATAGAGGGCTTTAGCTATCCCGAAGCACTGAGATTTGTTGCTAAAAAATATGGAATCGAGGTAGAGGAAGACCGAAAGGAACTCAGCGAAGAGGAGAAACATCAGCGCTCCGAGAGAGATTTACTCTATAAAATAAATGAAGTTGCCAATGCCTACTACCAAGAGCAACTTTGGGAAACGGAAGAAGGAAAAGCTATCGGGCTCTCATACTTTAAGGAAAGGGAACTGAAAACCGAGGTTATACAGAAGTTTCAGCTGGGCTATTCTCCAGAGAAAAAAGATGCATTTACCGAATATGCGCTCTCCAAAGGCTATTCAAAAGAGATACTTGAAAAGTCTGGGATTTCTATTTTTAGGGAGAATAGTGGGATTGACAGATTCCGCGAGCGGGTAATCTTCCCTATCCATAGCTTTTCGGGGAGGGTTTTAGGTTTTGGTGCGAGGATATTAAAGTCCAATGTAAAAGCTGCGAAATACCTTAACTCGCCAGAGACGGAAATTTACCATAAATCCAATGTGCTCTACGGCTTGAACCAAAGCAAGCAAGCGATTTCTAAATATGACAAATGCCTTTTGGTTGAGGGGTATATGGATGTGATTTCCCTACACCAGGCGGGGATAGAAAATGTGGTCGCGAGCTCGGGAACCGCCCTTACCGTAGAGCAGATAAAACTCATTAAAAGGCTTACTGAGAATGTAACCATCCTCTTTGATGGAGATAAAGCAGGGATAAAAGCCAGCTTCAGAAGTATAGATTTACTCCTTACACAGGGGATGAATATTAGAGTTTTGCTATTCCCAGACGGTGATGACCCCGACAGTTTTGCGAGGAAACATCCAAGAGATTATGTAGAGGCGTTTATCGATAAGCATTCGCAGGATTTTATCGATTTTAAAGCAGAAATTCTCTTCAAAGAAGCCGATAATGACCCGATAAAAAAAGCAGAAGCAATTCGGGATATCGTAAAATCTATAGCCCATATAGAAAATATCCTGAAACAGGAAGTCTATATAAAGGAGGTTTCTACAAAGTTTCAGATTAGTGAGCCATCGCTCTTCAATGAATTGAGCGTACAGCAACAGATACTCAGAGGGAATTCTTCTGCCGAGAGGCAGAGGCAGCCCACTATAAAACTTGAGGTTATAAAATCCAAAAGTTCGGAGCTGGGGGTAAATCCGCTTCTCGTCCTTGAAGAAAAATTGGTAGAGCTGATGCTCAAATACGGCAATTATGTACTGCAAAGAAAAGATGAGGAGGGAAATGACTACAAAATAACCGCAGTAGAGGAGATTATTAACTATTTTGATGAAGATGATTATTCGGTAATCTCACCCGTAAATCAGATGATTATTAATGAAATTAAGGCGGGCTTAGCAGAGGGAGAGCTCCGTACCGATAGCTTTTTTCTCACCCTGATGGATGAAGATATTACCAAGAAAATCGCCGATATATCGGTAGAGAGATACCATACCAGCAATTGGGAAAAGTACAATATCTATTTCAGCCGAGAAGAAGAGGTGGTTCCTAAAATAATAAGCGACAGTATTTACAGACACAAACGAGAATATGTAGTAAGCCTCATACACGAGATAAAGAAGAATTTGGAAGATTCGGAAAATAAAGAGGAGGATTACTTAAAAATCGTGAAGCTCACTCAGCTTAAAAACGAAATTGATAAAGTTTTCGGAAGTGTGAAGATCGACCTTATGAGAAATCAAATTTAACCAAATCATCCAGGTTTTTGAGTAGAGGATTAATCTCTAAAAACTTCTCAAAAGTACTTTTTTCACTTACAATTTCTCTTTTAGTACTCACATCAAGCGTATATTCTACAGAGATATTGAAGTGCTTGGTCTTGTGCTTAAAAGCATTAAAGAACTCAAGCTGTATCGCTTCAAATTTATCTTTTGCCGTCTCTGATGGATACTTTATTTCAATTGTATTTTCGCCAGTTTTGGTTAGAACAAAGCCATTAATAGCCGCATAGACTACTATATTTTTCACTTTCAGCAGTTCTAAGAATTTATTCCATTCCGTCTCTAAATCCGTTTGAGAAAAGTGCTGATTGGGTAGGGGGGCATTGCTCACCTCTGTTTCCGTAGTCTCTGTTTTCTCCTCGCTGTTGAGTTTGTTGTGTATATTAAACTTGGAAGCAACGGATTTGCTCCCCGCCAACGGCTTTGATGCCTTAGGAATTGAGATTTCTTTTCTAAGCTCTGAGAGGTCGGCTGCTGGTTTTGGGGCACTTTCTGTTTTAGTGGGCTTGGTTTTCTCTTGATGAGGTTCCGCTTGGTCCAAGAAAGGAGCGATTATTCTAAACTTTTTTTTTTAAGCCCTTCTGTTTCTGCCATCAGGCTTGAGAGCTGCATTAATGCAATTTCTACCGTCAGCCTTGGGTTTTTGGAGGTTTTGTAATTAATATCGGCAGTGTTGCATATTTCTATGGCATCAATCAACAGTTGAGGTTTCCACTTTTTGCTTTGCTCGGCAAATTTAGCTTTTGTTACTTCGCCAACTTCTATTAAGTTCAGCGTATTGGGGTTCTGAGCCATCATTAAATCTCGGAAATGGCTTCCAAGCCCTGCAATGAAGATATGCGGGTCAAATCCCTTTTTTACGATTTCATTAAAGGCGGTGAGAACCTCTGGTATTTTGGTTTCAAAGGCTAAATCAGCGATTTTCAAATACTGGTCATAGTCCAGCACATTTAATACTTCTGCAGCTTGTTGTAATGTGATATTCTTTTGGGTAAAGGTAGAGAGCCTGTCAAATATAGAGAGTGCATCTCTTAGAGCGCCATCGGCTTTTTGTGCAATGAGGTAGAGGGCATCATCTTCGTATTGAATATTCTCTTCCTGTGCAATTTTTTTTAGGTGATTCTGAATATCCTCAATGCCTATTCTTTTGAAATCATAGATTTGGCAGCGGGAAAGAATGGTCGGGATAATCTTATGCTTTTCCGTAGTTGCTAAAATGAAAATAGCGTGTGCAGGAGGCTCTTCCAATGTCTTTAAAAAAGCATTAAATGCTGCCTGAGAAAGCATATGAACCTCATCTATAATATAGACTTTGTATTTGCCTACTTGTGGAGCAAAACGAACCTGGTCTATAAGATTTCTAATATCATCTACCGAGTTATTAGAAGCCGCATCGAGCTCATAGATATTATAAGCGAAGCCATCCTCTGATGTAGAGCCATCTTTTTCATTGATTTTTCTTGCGAGAATCCTTGCACAAGTAGTTTTACCCACCCCACGAGGACCACAAAATAAAAGAGCCTGAGCAATCTGCCCATTCTCTATTGCGTGTTCCAAAGTATCAGTGATGTGTGCCTGCCCAACAACGGTTTCAAACTCTTGAGGGCGGTATTTTCGGGCCGAAACAATGAAATTTTCCATACGCCAAAAATAGGTATTTTTATTTTAATACTATTGTTTTAGTGAGTAATTATTTTTTTACGGGAATTTTCTACCCCATACATTAGAGAGATTTTTTTCTAATTCTGCCCTCCCCATCCCATCAATGCAAAAAAGGGAGCGTGCATAATGAAAAAAATAGGAAAAACGCCCTCTGAGGGGTCTCTATATAGGTTGATGACAAAAAAACGCTCCAAAAATTTTTTGCGAAATCAAAATCGTGAAGATTTAAAGGGTTTTTGCTTGTTTTGTTATTAAATCAATAAAAAAACGCTGTTTTAGTTTTAAAGGAGCTTGCCAGAGAGTAGTAGCCCTGCTACGGAGAAGTAAATAATCAGCCCTGTAACATCTACAAGAGTGGCAACGAAAGGTGCAGATGAGGTAGCGGGGTCAAGTTTCAGTTTTTTCAGGATAAAAGGCACCATAGAGCCAGAAACCGCTCCCCATAGTACGATAGCCACCAGAGAAATCCCTACGCTGAAGCCTATGGAAACCCAGAACTGACCATAATCTATAAGCCCCGCTTCTTGCCAGAGGGCAATTCGTAAGAAACCGATAGCGCCTAATATGCTTCCGAGGAGTGTGCCTGTTATAATCTCTTTGCGCATTACATACCACCAGTCTTTTAATGAAATTTCTTGCAGAGCCATTGCCCTGATGATAAGTGTTGCTGCCTGCGAACCAGAATTCCCTCCACTGGAAATGATGAGAGGGACGAAGAGTGCGAGTACCACTGCTTTTTCAATCTCGTTTTCAAAGTAGCCCATAGCCGTTGCTGTGAGCATCTCGGAGAGGAAGAGGATAACGAGCCAAAAGCCCCTTTTTTTTACCATTTCCCAGATAGAAGTATCGGTATAAGGCAGGTCGAGAGCTTCCAAACCCCCGAATTTCTGGATGTCTTCGGTGTTTTGTTGCTCTATCTGGTCGAGGATGTCGTCTATGGTTACAATCCCTACCAGCACCCCTGCTTCGGTGATGATGGGCAGTGCAGAGCGGTCGTATTTCTCAAAGTAGGAAACGGCGTCTTCCTTCGTTGTAGTGGTAGTGATTGCCACGAAGTGGTTATCGGTAATATCAGAGACCAAAGCGTCTTCCTCAGAGAGGAGGAGATTACCTATGGTAAGGTCATCAATCAGTCTATTTTTTTCATCAACCACATAGAGGTGGTTCATTGTTTCCACTTTTTTTCCCACCTTTTTAATTTGTTCAAGGCACCTTTTTACTGTCCATTCCTTTCGGATTTGGATGTAGTAGGGCGTCATCAGTCGGGCAATGGAATTGGCATCATAGCCTAAGAGTTTGAGGGCAACCCGCCTTTCCTGAGGATTAAGGTGGTTGATGGAGTATTTTATCAACTCATCGGGAAAGTCTTCAAAGAGTGCCGTACGGTCGTCTGGCGTCATCGCATTAAGGATTTCCGAAACCTCTTCACTTCCGATTCTCCTAATGGTTTCCTCTTGAAAATCTGGTGCAAGATGAGAAAAAACCTCTGCTTTATATTCTTTGGGTACTTTTAAAAAGGCAAGTACGCGCTCGTCTGCGTGAAGCTCGCTCAGAGTTTCAGCAATATCGGCAGGGTTGAATATAAGCTCGGTTTGATTCACGATTTCTCCTCTTATTTGCGGTGCAAAAGTAGTTTAATTTCATAAAAAATGAAAATAGATACCGTAGGCAATTGTGGCAATTAATTAAACTTCTATTTTAATAAGTCATCAATAGATAATCTTATTTTCTTAGTTAAATAAAAACTCTCTGTGCAGTGGATAAATGCTTCAGAGGCTATCCGTTTGTGTTTGGTGGGAGGGTGAGGCTTTTTTATTTTTGCACTTTGATTTTTTTTGAAGAAAAAGATGAAATTAATTAGGTTTATATTGATTTTTGGAGCCCTTTGGGGAAGTTTGATAAAGGCGCAAGAGGATTCATTGAATGTAGAACTGAAAAAAATACATAAGAAAACCAATATTTTAAAGGAAAAAGACTCTTTGAGAGAAGTTTTGCTTAGGGAAGAGTTTGCAAATCTGGCTGCACCCAAGTCTGCAGAGCTCGAAAAGTATAAAAAAGAGCTTAGAAGGATTCGGGAGGATGATTCTCTGCGATTGGCACAGGAGAAAGAGGAGATTAACAGGCTTCGGGAGAAAGTGGAGCCACATTTAGTACAGTTTGATCACAAAATACTCTTTAAAATATATTCTGGTCTGGGACCTTTCTCAGCAAAAGATAGAGCCCTCAATGCTACTCAACAGATAGAAAAAGTTTTTGAGGGAAAAATTTATATAAAAGACTCACTGAAAGCACAAAAAGCACATAATTATATCAATATTCTATACTCGGGAAATATTATTACAAGTATTTCCGAAGAAGATGCCCTCTGGGAAGAATCTACTCAGGAAGAGCTTGCAGATAGGTACCTAAACATCATACAAACAAGCCTAGAGGCGAGCAGAGAGGCGCATACTTTTGAGAATACGGTGAGCCGTTGGCTGCAAGCGCTGGGCATTGTAGTGGGGTTTGTACTCCTTTCTCTTTTGACTGACAGGCTTTTTGGTTTTGTGATAAGGAAAATCATCCGCTCTTGCGAGAGGAAAGAAGGTGGCCTCGAGGTGAAAAACTATCAAGTGATGAACAACCGCCAGCTGAAGAAATTCCTCGTCAGAATCCTGAAATGGCTCAGAATCATCATCAAAATCTTCCTGTTTGGCGTGAGCCTTAGCCTTATTTTCATCGTCTTCCCTGCCATTGAGCACTGGATGATGATGCTTTTGCATTGGCTATCCGCCCCATTGAAGGAGGTTTTTGACTCATTTGTGGAATATATTCCCAATATGCTGAGGATTATCATCATCCTTATCGTCGGGAACTACTTAAACAAGCTGCTGAGGTTTATTACCATAGAAATAGAGAGAGAAAAGCTGAGAATAAAAGGTTTTCACACGGAATGGGCAAGGCCAACTTACCAACTGATGAGGATTTTCCTGGTTGCCTTCACCATTATAATGGTTTTCCCCTTCCTACCAGGGGCAGATACCAGCGCATTTAAGGGAATATCTGTCTTTTTTGGGGTCATTCTTTCCTTAGGTTCGTCCTCTGCCATCGCAAATACCATTGCGGGCTTCATCATCACCTATATGCGGCCTTTTAAGGTGGGCGATTGGATTAAAGTGAACGATATTACGGGCGAAGTGATAGAAAAAACCGCCCTTGTAACGAGGCTGAGAACCATAAATAACGAAGATGTTACCGTACCTAACTCAATGATTCTCACAAATAAGACGATTAATTACAGTTCCTCCACACCAGAAAAGGGATTGATATTAAATGTAGAAATGAGCCTGAGACACGATATCCCATACCACACGATCAACCATTTAATGATAAAAGCGGCGCTAGAAACAGTGGGAATAGAGCCTTCACCTGCACCCTATGTCCTTAAAAATAAGATTCTGGAAACCAATGTAGTCTACCAACTCAATGCCTATACACTACAGCCCGATAGAATGTTTTACATTATCTCTGACCTTAATGAAAATCTCATTAAAACCTTCGAAGAAGCCGGCATACCAATACTTAGCCCTGTATATTACCCAAAACCAAAGACTGATTAATGCAAATAAACCTTATAGAATCTATCTATAATTATAAATTATACATTAGATTTGGAGGATTATATGAAATTTTATACTTTTGCCGCTCAAATTTTTAATAATACAGAATTATGAGAAAGATTATTCTTGGAGCTATAGTATTAGGAGCAGGATTATTCTCCAATGCTAATGCACAAATCCAAAAAGGTAATTTGATAATTGGTGGAGACATCTTCGGTGCTAATTTTGGACTGAACAAAGGTGGAGGATATAACTTCAATCTTCAACCGAAAGCAGCTTATTTTGTAGAAGATAATGTAGCAGTCGGTGGATATGCAGACTTAGGTTTCAGTGGCTCGAACGGAGGACAAACAAAATTCACTTATACAGTAGGAGCTTTGGGAAGATATTACTTATCACCAGGACAAGGTGGCGTAGATAACCTTCTAAAGCACGGAAGATGGTTCTTGGAGGCTAATGTAGGCGTAGGTGGAGAATCAATTTCCAAAGGAGGAAACTCTGCTAACGGTCTTGGCTTTGGCTTCGGACCTGGATACTCTTATTTCTTGACACCGAACATCGGACTAGAGGGAGTTGTTAAATATGATGCAAATGCGGGCTTTGGTAATGGAGGTTATACCCACAATATTAAATTTGGTTTAGGGCTCAACATCTTTATTTCTACTGCAAAGGCAGAAGAAATCATTAAAAATGTAAAATAATTTATATTTCATAGTTGTAGAATCTCCACTCAGTTTTTTTGAGTGGAGATTTATTATATATCTCTTATATATTGATGATATCCATCTCACCGCAGAGTGGGCGCTCAAATAAGCTGGCAAAGGGCTGGTTTTTATAGTTCGGATTGCCCATAATGTGCATAGATTTCGTAATGGCAGCTTCCGCAGTAATATTATGACCGCTAATGGCCCCAACTTTATGGAAAATATTTGAATTGGAATACTTCCCAATGGCTATTCCGCCAGATACACACTGGCTGATAACGACAATCTCTATCCCTTTATCTCTAATTTTCATTAAAGTGTCTTCAGTATCTTTGTTATTGAATATCGTACCAGAGCCAAAGACTTGAAGCACCAGAACTTTCACCGTAGGAAGGATGGAGAAGTGCTTAAGATTCATACCTGGGAAGATGCGGACGAATAAAACATCAGTGGAGAGGTGGAAGTCGCAATAAAAATCCTCACCCGAAGGGGGGCGGTAGAGCACTTCTTTATCAATATTGAGATGTACCCCCGATTGCCCCAGCACAGGATAGTTTGGGCTTTGATAAGCATCAAAATACTCGGCAGAATGCTTCAGCGAACGGTTTCCGCGCAGGAGTTTATACTCAAAATAGAGGGCGATCTCCTGTATTACAGCCTCGTTACCATCATAAAGACTGGCGTAGTAGAGGCTCGTCAGGAGATTCTCCTTAGCATCTGTTCGGAGGTCTCCGATCGGGAGCTGGGAGCCCGTTAAAATCACAGGTTTCTTTAAATTTTTGAGCATAAAACTAAGAGCAGAGGCGGTGTAGGACATTGTATCCGTACCGTGCAAGATGAGAAAGCCATCGTAATCCTCATATCGCTCTTGGATACAGCCTGCAATGCGTTTCCATTCCTCAGTACCTACATCTGACGAATCCAGAGGCTCTGGGAAGGAGTAAAGAGAGACTTCGCACTCAAGTAGATTCATTTCGGGAATCTTTCGGAAGATATGTTCAAAGTCAAACGGCATAAGGCTACCTGTTTCGTAGTTCTTTTCCATACCTATCGTCCCTCCTGTATAGATAATGAGCACTTTCCTTTTCATTATTTCAGAAAAATTTTATCGATAATTAGAAATGAAAGCTTTGCCCAAGCTCTGGGAGGAGAAGTTCTACGCCATTCTCTTCAAAAACCTGTACAGCAGCCTTATGATCTATGCTGATAGGAGGAAAAGTATCAAAATGAGCACCGATAACTCTTGGAGTTTTAATGAGTTTTGATGCTGCAAAGGCCGCCTCTTGAGGAGACATTGTATAATGCCCACCGATGCACAAAATACTGAGGTTTATCTTTCCATAAAGCCCTTCGAGCAAGCCCATATCGGCGATAGCACCAGTATCTCCCGAGAGGTAGAGGTTATATTCTGGCATTCTCAATACAAAACCTGCCACAGTGCCTCCATAACTCCCATCTGGAAAGGAAGAAGTATGAGCAGCAGGTACCATACTGAGCATCAGCTCACCAAGATGAGCCGTACCTCCTATATTGAGGTCTATTGATTTAGAATGAGAGAAGTAAGCGCAGATTTCGGGTTGAGCGATGAGAGAAGCATCGGGGTGATGCTGCAAAACCTCTTGCACATCTGCGGTATGGTCTGCGTGAGCGTGGGTTATTAGCACAAAATCTATTCTCTGAGCAGCGATATCAAAGCCCGATTTTTCCTTTTGATAGTTATAAAATGGGTCGGTAATGATCGTTTTTTCGTTATAAGAAATTAAAAAGCAGTTTTGACCTAAAAATCTTATTTCCATAGAATTATTTTTTAGAGGTTGAGTTTAATGCCCAAATATAAACATTTCAAAATAAACCTTGCCATCCTTGTGAATCATTTAATTCTTAGTATATTTACCGCATTAATTAATACTTATAATAATGAACATCAATTGGAAAACAGCGAAAGAATACGAAGACATTACTTATAAGAAATGTAATGGAGTGGCGAGGATTGCAATCAACAGGCCTGAGGTGAGAAATGCATTTCGGCCGAAAACAACCTCAGAGCTTTACGATGCTTTTTATGATGCGTATGAGGATGCATCAATTGGGGTAGTTCTCCTCACAGGGGAGGGCCCGAGCCCGAAAGATGGGGGCCACGCCTTTTGCAGTGGGGGCGATCAGAAGGCTCGTGGGCATCAGGGATATGTAGGGGAGGATGGTAGGCATAGGCTGAATATCCTTGAGGTGCAGCGGCTTATCCGATTTATGCCAAAGGTGGTCATCGCCGTAGTGAATGGATGGGCTGTAGGTGGTGGGCATTCGCTTCATGTGGTCTGTGATCTTACCCTTGCCAGCGAAGAGCACGCGATTTTTAAACAGACAGATGCCGATGTAACCAGCTTTGATGGAGGATACGGTTCGGCATATCTCGCAAAAATGGTGGGGCAGAAAAAGGCGCGGGAGATATTCTTCCTTGGGAGGAATTATTCCGCAAAAGAAGCAGAGGCTATGGGTATGGTAAATGCCACAGTACCACACGAAAAACTAGAGTCCACAGCCTATGAATGGGCTCAGGAGATTTTGGCAAAATCGCCTACCTCCATACGAATGCTTAAGTTTGCTATGAATCTAACAGATGATGGTATGGTAGGCCAGCAAGTCTTTGCAGGAGAGGCTACTCGCCTTGCTTATATGACGGATGAGGCTAAGGAAGGAAGAAATGCTTTCCTCGAAAAAAGAAAGCCCGATTTCGGAGAGAATCAATGGATTTCATAGGTGAAAAATCCAATAGATAGAGGATGAATCCTTAAAGGAAAGAACCAATACACTATATGCAGAAATATTACCTGTATCAAGGTTCTTCTTGCTAACAATTGGTTATTGAAAAAAAATCTATATCATAGAAAAAAGATAATCTGTACTCAATGAAACAACTCATCTATGTATTTATAGGAGGTGGGGTTGGGAGTCTGTTAAGATTTTGGCTGTCTAATTATACACAGAAGTTTTGTCAACTCCATCATTTCCCTATTGGAACACTTGTAGTAAATATTTTGGGATGTTTTATTATGGGATTGCTATCATCTTGTATTAATGTAAATTCAACATCTCTCCGTCTTCTCTTAATGATAGGTTTTTGCGGTGGTTTTACTACTTTTTCTACATTCTCAGCAGAGAGTATTAGCCTTCTGCAAGAGGGGAGTGTCATTACAATGTTCCTCTATATAGTATTAAGTCTAATATTGGGCTTTTTTGCTTTTGTTTTGGGAATGAATATTATAAATAAAGTATATTGATGGTGAGAATTTATCCCTGATTAGGATATAGATGATGAGCAATCTGTTTAGAAATTTCGTCTAACATCTTATATCTATTGCGATACAGAGCTCTTTTGTGGGTTTTTATCTCTTCCATTGGCTTGCGGTAGAGCGTTGTAGGGAGTTTAAACCAACCTTCGGTATATTCCTCTCCTCCTGCCTCTTTCCAAAGAGCGTTATAATCAAAACTCAGTTTATGCAACCAGTCAATATGGATGAAGTGCTTTTTATTATGGGCTTGTATGCGGTTACTAGTACCTAAAATTTGGGAACAACCAAGTTGTCGTGCAATTTCCTGAACAATAAAGATAGCCAGAGCTTTTGGTCGCAGTCCATACATCAGTTTTTGAAGGTCTTTTACATTGTTTTCCACAGCTGAAAGTCTGTTGCCCTGTACACAACCGATAAGGCAGGTATAATTTCCATTTTCTTCCCGCTCTATACTGAATGCCACTTCATAGATAAGCCCTCCTAATTGCTCGCAATTAATAGATGCTACAAATTCACCTTCTTTTCGGAATCTTTCATTGTAGCCGAGATAGATTTCTCCTTTCGTTTGTTGGTCTTTAAGGATAAATTCTGAGATTTTAATGGGAGATGAATTTTTTACTACTCTTCTAAGAAAGGTATTGGTGTTTGCAAGGGCATATGAATCAAGGATAACCTTTAATCTTCTATTTTTATCCCACTTTGTTGAAAGATATACCCGAAAGGGTTTAAAGAAAAGTCGTGGGCGGCTCTCAGTAAGCCATTTGTTTTCTTCCTGGCTGATAAAGCTGAACCACTTTTTGGCAAAACCTAAATTTAGAAAACTATGAAAGAGTATTTTTCTCTTCTGTTTTATGATATATTTTGGACTTTCGGTAGAAAATCCCCTGTCTACCATTTCTTTTGCGGTTTTTATTAACTCCTTAGTTGTCATCACACTTTTATCGTCAGTCTTCATCACTATATCATTTAAAATATCCCCAAAAATAAGTTTTTTTCTAAAACTCATTAGCGGAGTGATTATTATCTATGCCACTTTACTCTCTAATGTTTTTGTAATCTTTTAAAACAGGAGAAAGTATGATTATCAATATATCTCTGATGCACTGTTTGGAAATTTAGGGGAAGAATGTATTTTTGTATTAAGGAAAAAATGGGAGCGGTCTATTGGCTATACAATAAAAGTCCCAGAATAAAGTTTTTATACCAATTATTAGAGAACAAAATCGATAGATTAATGAATAAGATACTGGCATTTGCTTTCATTGCTTTGTCATCACTGGCATTTTCTCAGATTAAGGAGGAGAAGCTTATACTCGAAAGAAAACGAGAGCCTGAAGTGAAGAGAATTGAGAAGAAAAAGGCAGCTGCACCTCTTGAAAAGAACTATCCGCCTAAGGAAAAAAAGGTGGAGGATTCGCTAAATCTGAAGTATGATATTATTGATGTGCCTTCGGTTTCTGATTTCCAGACATCTACGATACAGAGGACAGACATAAACCTAAAGCTCTCGAGAGAAAGTCAGAATAACTACTTCCGAATCGGTTTTGGAAACTACGGTAAGGTGCTGGCGGACGGAAATATATCCAAAATGCTGGACAACAAGATAGAGCTGGGAGGGGATATCCATTACCTATCGACCAGTGGGCTTAAAAAGCAGTACGATTGGGATTCTGGGCAATACAATGCCGATTTGGCAGCCTTTGCAAAGCATTATGGCGAGAAAGGAAAGGCTTCTGCAGTGGTAGAATACAGCCGAAATAGTTATAACTTTTATGGAATTTATAACAATGATTTTGCTGTGGGAAAAGACCTCAGCCAAGCGACAAATCACCTTAAAGTCAATGCCTACTATGACTATTATTCCAATGAAATCCTCAATGATGTTCGGGTGAAATCCTCTTTTTTGAGCGATAAATTCAAGGCGAATGAATCAGCAGTGGAAATGATTGCGAATTTATCAAAACATCACTTGGATTTATCGAGTGATATCCGTCTTAATGCAGATTTGGGGCTAAATTTACTCTATCAGAACACCGATTTTGAGGTAGGAAGTCAGCATAACTCGAGTTTTCTCAACTTTGAGTTCAATCCAAAACTGAGTTTCTTCAAAGGAGAGTCACATCTTCGCTTGGGGTCTGGCTTTTCCTTCTTTAGTTCCAAGAATAGCAGCCTTGCAATCACTGAGCCTGAAAAATTCTCTAAGATATATTGGTTCCCAGAGGTGGAGTTCCTCCTTGCGGTTGGGAGTCCATTTAAATTCTATGGTGGGGTAGATGGTGGATTGAAAATTAACTCCTATTCCAGTCTATTGAGTGAGAATCCTTACCTCCTGCCAGACCAAGAGCTGAAACCTACACAGACCAAGTACAGATTCTACTTTGGATTAAAGGGGGATATCTCCGAAGCCTTTAAATATGATGTTTCTGCAGGTTTTTTAAAGCTTAGAAATATAGCTTTCTTTAAGGCAAATGGCTTTCCAGATAGCAGAAGTCCAGAGCAACCTTATGAATTTTCAAATACTTTCTCTGCATTGTATGATAATGGCAGTCAAAGTTTTGTAAAAGGCAGCATACACTACTTCCCGATAGCTAATGTAGTGATAGATGGAGAACTTTCTTTCCAAAAATATACCCTTGATAACCACGAATATATCTATAATGTGCCGCTTGTTAAGGCAGAATTGGGGGCGACCTCCTTTATGTTGGGCAGGAAACTCCAACTAGGGGTAAAAGGCTTCTTCGTAACGGATAGAACCAGCAATTCTTTCAGTTTAGTTTCTTCTTCTCTTCCTTATCCAGTGCTTGAAGAGGATAAAGACACCAAGGTTGGGGGGTATGCCGATATAAACCTCTCTGCAGAGTATAAACTTCATAAAAATTTCAGTATATTTGCCCTCGCAAACAACCTATTGAACGCTAATTATCAAACTTACAAAGGGTATAAGGTCTTAGGAACACAAATACTTGGCGGTTTGAAAATCAGTTTTTAAAATCAGTTGGAAATATGCAAATGGTCGCATAGTTTAATGGATAGAACTTCGGATTTCGGCTCCGACAGTGAGGGTTCGAATCCTTCTGCGACCACAATCTACTTTATAAATCATGTGTTTATAAAAATTGGGGACTAAATCAGGAACTTTTTAGATTCCTGATTTATTATTAATACAAAAAAGGCTACTGTAGAGAGTAGCTTTTATTATTGATCTCAAAAGTTAGGATATGGTATTATTTATTTAGATATTTTAGTTCTTTTTTTTGTTAGAGGTCCCTTATATCCTTTTGATCCTTTTAAATTTTACTTTTTGTAATGTTCCTGCAGGAGCATTAGGATGATTATTTGGTACCCATTGTTTTACCCTAACAGCATTTATATCTTTTTTGCTACCGTTACTATAAGTTATTTCTACAGCTTTCCCATTCCTCCCCATTCTATATTTCAAAGTATTAATCTTAATACCTCTTCCCATTCCTCTCCCATACATAAACTCATATCTGGCTTGTTTGGAAAAGTACCCTCCTAAAATAAATGCCCTATCCATATAATGATAATCTCTAAGGGCATATATCATTTCAAATTCAACTAAAGCTCCTCCACTGAAAAAATTAAGTGCCTTTTCATACCAAGTTCGTTCTTTAATTGATGGAATAGGGTCTTCTCCTCCCATCTTATGCATCACATGATTCAGCCCAGCAATAATCTCTCCTATTGCAGCTCCCTGCCAAAAGTTCCCTCCACTCAGCTCTGCTCCTATGTCTCCACTTAATGTTCCAAAGAATATCTGTCCCCCTGCACTACTAGACCAAGACCCTACAATTTGTCCAAAGGCTTCTGCTCCTAAACTTCCTCTGGATCAAACCATTCTTTACGCTTAGCCACTTCTATCATATGGGAAACTTTAATAACAGGATGTTTTTGTTTGTATTTAGGAGGACTTAATAATAACCAACTAAATAAGCAACCTAAGGGAGAAGGGGTAGGATTGAAATATTTCTCAATATCTAAATAGCCTGAATTTATATCAAATTCTTTAAAAAAATCATTCATCAAGAAAAATGCTTCATCATCTAAATAATCAGGATGGTTTATGATATAATCTTTTTGAACTTTTTTTGAAATATTTTTTTTGAAAAAAAATAAAACTTTATCTTCTATACTCATAATTAAAAATTTACTTAGGGCTATTAATAAATTTATATCCTCCATATATCATGGAATCTGTACCTATTAATGCAGAATTTCTTCCTATAAATACTCCTAAATTATTGGTTCTCCATAATTACTTCTTAACCACATTGCAATACCTTTTGACCATCTTGGATAACCTTCTGATGTCTCTTTTGGGATATGCTATTCACTTTTATAAGATTTTCAAATTTATGTTTTTAAATAAATATGGTTTGAAGATAGAATTTTAGAATTTTCCTCTTTTTTATATTTATAAATGATATTTATTTTATAAACAGATTTCTTTGGTAGTAGGAGGTAATTAAAAAATTTTGTTTTACTATTATAGTAATTTTTGTAAAAATCAGCTTCTTTATATTTTTGGATAGGGAATGTTAGTGTGATATTTTCATTTTTTTTAAGTAAAAAAGAATTGTTATCTTTTTTTAATGAATATAGCTCATTGTAATTATTGGAGATAGAAATAAATCTTGAAGAAGGCTTATTATTAGTATACATAATAAAAATATAAAATGTGTTTTCCTGAAGAGTATCTATATCGTTTATATTCTTATAAATAATATATTTATAATCATATTGGTTTTTTATTGATAACTCATAATCACAATTATTAAATATTGTTACTTTTAAATAATCAGTGTCGATATTATTTATTTTAATACCTTCTTTTTCTGATAATTTAATTATGGGTAACAATAGGACTAATAATATTTTTTTCATTTTTCCATACAATTTAAACTTTCCAAGTTATTGTTTCTATATTTTTCATAAAATATACTTCGTAAAGAATCTATGTACTTATTTAAATCAGGACTTTCATAAAAATCCAATGCTTTCTTTAAGGTCATAGTAGTTTTAAGATTTGGGTTATCTGTTGGCATACTGGGGGAATAGTTTTTCATAAGCCATTTATTAATCATTTTTTCATAATTTTCATCGGTATAAGAAGGGTGTTTTGAGGAATAAAAATCAATTTTAAGACAATATTGATGATATAGCTCTGTTGAGGATAGATCAAATAGTGAATCTATCTTTTTTATATTATATTTTTTTTCTTCTTGCTTTATAGACTTTTCATACAAATCTATAAATGCATATCTTCTATGTTTTGATAATAGAATTTCTATTTTCATTTTATCCTCTTTTTCTTTAATTTTTTTATTTGAGAAACACTGAATAAAAAGGATAAATATCAAAGGGTAATACATATATTTCATACTTAGTAGAATTTATTATAATGATTTAGATAAAGTGTATTTCCAAATCTTGGGTTTCCATTATTTCTAAAAACTATATCAACATGATAAATCTGTCCTTTTGCTTCAAATTTATTAATAAACTGAATAGCTATACCAAATTGTGACATATTAGCCCCTCCATTAAATGAAATGAATCTAGAATCTATTGCCTTATAAAAGCTAGTTGCAGATGTATAATATTTTTTACCTTTTGCTCCATAATAATCTCCTCCTATATCAATTTTAGACTTTTCAAAAGCAATACTCATCCTAATTGCACAAGTGTTTTCATACTTACTTGGATTCTTCAAATATTCTTGATAGAGAGCTCCCCCCACTTCTTTATAAACAGATTCCGCATCAGGATATTTATCATAATTTGGATAATTACCACCTATTAATTCTATTTCATTTTCTGTAAGCCGTCTTTTATTGATAGGCTTTCTTGGATCTTCACCTCCAAGTTTATGCATCACATGATTTAGCCCTGCAACAATACCGCCTATTGCAGCTCCCTGCCAGAAATTTCCACCTGTAAGTTCAGCACCTACTCCTCCAGACAGTGCTCCAAAGAAAATTTGTCCTCCAGTGCTACTAGACCAAGACCCTACAATTTGTCCAAAGGCTTCTGCTCCTAAACTTCCTAAAGCTCCACTAGCAAAACCTTGAAGGAAATCTCCCCCTTGTAACACAGATAATACTCCCTGAGACACTCCATGTGCTGCTGCCTGAGCTAAAAACTTAACTCCCCCTAATGCTTGAACTACCTTTCCAGCTGCAAAAAGCTCTCCTAATCCAAAGGTAGCTGCTCCCGAGATGGCTCCAAATAGAGTTGCTTTTAAAGCTCCTCCAATATTCCATGATCTAAATTACCTGTAACAGCTAGTATCTAAAATAATCTATATACTATCATTCCTATACATTTTTAGGTGTATAGTTGCTTTTACCAATCAGCTTTATACTTTTTCCAGTCTTCTGGGATTTTCTCCCATTTTTCATACACTTCACATTCCATTACATCATTAAATGTATGATCATGTAATATATATATTTTATCTCCTTCTATTTTTACACTTAATGTTGCTATATATATTCCTCCTCCTTGAAACGCAAATTGATCGTCTATTTTTATTTTATTATTTTTGGTATAAATAATACCTCTCATCCCTGACCTACTGGGATCTCTATTAACATCATCATACTCAATATTTTGTCCATTAGGAGAGGTTAAAGTTCTAAAATGTCCTGTTGGATAAAATTGTATTACTCTATTTACATCAGGAATTTCACCACCTATATTATTGTAATTATCATCCGAAAAATATGAGTATTTTTTTTTATAAAAGTAATTTATATCTATATTTTTATATACATCCTCCCGAAAATATTGGATATTTCTAAATACATTCCCTTTTGGAACTTTAGTTCCATTGTATAAAATCTCACTTTTAATACAACTATTAAGAAATAATACGCCTAAAAAAAATATAATTCTATTTATTCTTACCATGATGTAAACATATTTTTTGTGTGAGATTGAAAATAGGGTTTTATTCCTTTTGATAAGACCCCAAAACCAGGCTGTGGAGATAGCCAAGAATGTGCTAAAATATTCTGTATCGGATAAGATGTTTATTTTTATCTCATTTATTCTTTAAATACTTTACCAGTCTGGATACTGTCCCTCTATATTTTCTTTTGGGAGTTTTATTTTTTTTAAAACTTCTCCATGTTGAGGATGTGATTTCCTATACAAGATAATACTATCACCTCTTACAAAACCAAAACTCTCAGATATATATAAAGTACAATCTCCTATAGTTAATCTTTTTATCTTAATATTTCCTACAGAATCTACTTCATAATATCCCATCTTTGCTTTTTTAGAGTCAAAAATATATTGCTCTATTGGGGTTTCTTTTTCTATGATAAATAATCCCACCTTACCATTAGAATAAAACTTCGAATAAGCATTATATGGATATGTATTTTCTGAGCCTAATTGATAATAATTAGAAGAAAATGATGCATAAGAATAATATACAGCCATTGTATCTATGATATCATTATAAGTATTTTTATATCCTTCTATACTTTTTCTAGGAAGCCCATATTCTGATCTAAGTCCCGTGTAACAACATGATACAATAGAAAAAGTACCCAAAATTATTTTTATTAAATTTTTTACCATGATGTAAATTTATTTTTTGTGTGATATTGAAAAATATGTATACTACTCCTGCTTAATCAATTGTAAGGAACCAATTTTATAAATGGTTGATTTGATTTTTCACTTCTAAAAATTAAAGAATCTCCATTATTTTTCTTTATAAGAATCTCTTTTATCCATCCTCCTCCCTGTGGATGTGTAAAATACTCTTTAATAATAAAACAGCCTTTTTCATCAAGATAATATTTCCCTTTTTTATATTTTGAAGAGACGCGAACTATCTTATCATTATAATTTGTTCTTGAAAAATATACAATATTCCCCTCTTTTGTGAATTGTAGAAAACTATTTGTTTTTCTATCAAGATAATTTTCAATAGGAATTGATTGATATAATTTTGAAGTATCAATTATGGAAAATACATCTTTACTAAACATTTCTTTCTCACATTCTTGTTGGAAAGTACCTTTAGATATAACTATATTATTGATACATCCCAGACAAAAAAGTAAAATTATAATATACAATAAGATATTTTTTCTTGTTACCATGATGTAAATCTATTTTTTGTTTGAGCTTGAAAATATGGCTTCCAATCCCAAGATTGGTCTATATTCTATCTTTTCTTAATATATTTTGTAGTATAACCTTTAGTCTGAGGAGATTTAAGAACATTACCTATAATAGTATCCCCATTAATTTCTAATTCTTCTATAGAAGTGAAATTTCCTTGTACATGTTTATGGCTAAATATAAGGTTTATTTTTCCATTTTTTATACAATATTTCCCCTCATTATACTGATTTTTCTGCTTTCGAAATTCTATAACTTTTCCATTGTTATAAAATCGGAGACCCAAACCTAATTCTTCTAATTTGACTGTGTCTTTTCTTGAATTTATAAAAAAATCCTTATTGTCTAATTCTATCAATCTATAAATGGAGTTTGTGTCTATTTTTCCTAATACTACTTCTTTTAAAACATTATCTTTACTACAGTCTATATTTTCGTGCATAAAAACACATGAATTATATCCCATACAAAGAATGATAGCAAGACTTATTTTTATAATTTTTTTCATTACCATGATGTAAATTTATTTTTTGTGTGAGATTGAAAATATGGATTCCATTTCCAAGATTGGTTCTTAAATCCCCCATCCTTTATTAATCCATGAATGAATCTATCTTGAATAGCATGTCTTACATGCTCACTATCTGTACCAATTCTAAAATTTTTCCAACCTATATAAGCCGCTCCTAATCTATATTTATCTCCTATTTCTGCTACAAATCCTCTTGGATATTTTCTTCCCCAAGATGTTACTCCTTCTACTCTTGGAAAAATCCCATTTTGATCAGACATTCCTGTCTTTTTTTCATATTCTAAATCTCTATATCCTGTAAAGAGGTTTATACCTGCAGAAAAGTCACCTATACTTATATTGAATGCGGCTGTCCTATAGCTATCCCCTTTATCTCCTAATCCTAAATGTTTAATTACGGCACCTCCATCATTTTCATAGTTCATTCTAAAATCACCATGTCTAAATCCAATAATTCCTGTTTTTTGTGCTAACTCTGCCATACTACCAGAACCACTCCACCAATTAGAGCCTAAATTAAATCCAAATTTGCCATCATCATAAGAAAACATTTCAGATTTTCTATACTCCCATCCACTTAGTCCACTTCCTGCATGTGCTGCATAGTACATTACCCCAAAACCATAAGAATAAGAAAAATCTCCAGCATGAAAAGTTGCACTTACATTTGCTCCAAATCCCCAGCCTTTTCCTATGGCAATACTTGGCGAAATATTAAAACTAAAATCACCTATATTAATTTCCCAAGAAGGTAACACACTTGATATTATACTACCAAAAACATAATTAGTGTAAGAAAAACCTGCTGTAAATAAACTTGCATTATAAACTCCCCCAAAAACTGCTCCCGTAATAGTTCCCATCAATATAGACTTACCAAATCCACTCCATGAAAAATTTCCAGTTATTACAGCGTTTAGAAGATATGAACCTGCACCTATTGTGGCACCAACCACCGCTCCTGTTATTATTCCTGCAGCAATTTCATCCAATTTTTATTACTAACTTCCTACAAATTTACTATTAAATAGAGACAGTAAAAACATAAAATAAACAACTTTATTTTAGATTTATTTTTGCAGGGATAAACTCAAAATCTCCTGTGAAATATTCATAAGAACCACATTTCTTATTTTTTATTTTCAATAATACTTCTTTGTTTTTTTTATCTGCATTTTTTAGAATATGAAAATATCCATTATTGTTTAATACAATATTCTCTCCTTGCCTATAATTGGTGATTTTAAAATAATATTCCTTTTCATTATTCGCTTTAATATATTTCAAAAACTCATTTCCTTTGATAAAGGATTGACAACCTAAGCTATCCATCAATGTCTTATCTTCGGTATTAGGAAGTAATTTTCCAACTTGGCTCAGCTGAATATATTCAGGATTACTTTTTTCATATTCATCTTCGTAATAAAAATCAGTGAGCATAGGAAATTCTATTAAAAAATTTCTATTAGTATTATTTCTCAGTTTCATTACCAACATACTATCAATTTCACTCATTCGTGTTTCAATTACTATTTCAGGATTTTCCGTAAAACAACTGCATAAAACGATAGATAAGAAAAAGATAATTGCATTTTTCATATACTAAAATTTGAAAGATTTAATTAATGGTTGTAATAATTTATCTAATTCTAAATGAGATTGTGGTATTTCCCATGATTTAATTACTTGCATCCAATTAGTTGGTTGAAGCCAGCTATTATGCTTAAATAACTCCAAAGACATTTTTCTAATTGAAATATGCCCTAGATCATCAAAAAAAACACCAAATCTTCCAGACCCTTTAAAAGCCGTATTAGCCAATAAAGAAAGATTAGAATTGTTTAAAATAACATGTCCCGTTTCATGGGTGATTACTTCTGTTAAGAGGGCTTTTGATGAAAAGGCATATTTAGAAATATAAATATCACTTTTTATAGTTACACCTAATACATCACCAGAAACTCTTTGACCATTTACCCCTATCTTATCCCAAAAATTCTGTTTATAAAAAGCTCCATCTTTTGCAATAGCATATCCATTAGGGTTTTTTAAGTAATATTTTTGCACACCATAATTACCCAATCCTCCATATCCTTTTTCAAATTCTTTTAATGTTCCATAAGAATATTTTTGTGCTTTATCTGAAGATGAACCCGAGTTCATCGTATCTTCTCTCTTTACCTCATGTACTCTATCTCCTCCTTTAAAGAATTTACCAACTTGCCAACTAATCGCAGCTATAGCCCCGCCAATTATTGCTCCTTTAAATACACCTTCTAAAAAGTTTTGTCCAGTTAATAATGCTGTTACCCCTCCACTTCCAGCTCCCGCTAATGTGCCATTTCCTACAGTTGCCCAAAATCCACTACTACTAAACATCTGTCCTAATGAACCCAAAACCGCTCCTGTAATAGCCCTATAGACTTACCAAATCCACTCCATGAAAAACTACCTGTAATTGCAGTTTGTACCAGATACATCCCAGCACTTATTCCTGCTCCTATAACTGCTGCTGTAGCTGCTGCTCCCCAAAAAGCAGGGAGCGCCGCAAAGATAGCAAAAACAAACTCCCCACTTGGGTCATTATACATTAGTGGGTTGTTAAGTACATAGCCATATTTGTTATAGTTTTGAACATTTTGCTTCCTATATCTGTTTTTCGAGCTCAATTTCGACTAATAAAATTTCATTTGATAAAAAAACAAAAATTTCATCTTCTTCGATATAATTGTTTTTTTTAAGCAAATACAATTCTATTAATGATATTAAATACAAATATTTTTCTAATGATATTTCATTGTTATTATACTTTTTTTTCAATAAAAGTAATGCATCTAATGTGATATTAAAATTATCTAAAATACTTGTATCTAAAAAATTAATACTACCTCTATTTTTATAACTTTTTATAAACAGATTTATATCTTCAGTATTAATGTTTATATTATCTAAATCCATTATTTACTAATTATAATTCTACCATATTCCTTGACTTTCTTTACTAAGTGCTCTAAAAATAGATGATAATCTTTTCATGTCATATGAAGTTGCCATATCCTTTATATGATATTTTTCCAATTCTTCTATATCATCAGATAATTGACCTAATGTTAATTCTTCAGGCTCTTCATAAGGATTGAATATTGAATCATCAGGAATATCCCAATAATAATCAGTTTTTATTTCAATTTCATCTCCTATATTTTCTTTAAGCTTAGAAAACAAATACAATGTTATTAATTCTAAATTTTTAATCTTTATAGTCATAACTTATTCTTTTTTGTTTCTTGGATTTCAAAATTTACTTGAGCTAAATTAAATACTCTTTCTATCCCCATATCATCAATACATACATAATCAAAAGGAGGCTGGTTTATATAAAAATTATTTTTAAATCCTGTTAACCTATCAAATTTGTATTCTTTGTTTTTAATCTCTAAATTATTTAATATATCTGTAGCCTTAGGAATGATCACTTTTATAAAATGCGTTGGTTGAGATTTAATATCTGTCATTCTGCTGCTATCACTGTAAAAATCAGCACCTTCTCCATATACTTCTAAAAATTCATTTATGTTTAGTACATTTCTCTCAACCAATAATTCCCAATTAACTTGTACCCAATCATTCATAAAATCCTCTTGATTGCAATATAGATTATCATATAACAAAGGATAAATTATATCCCAATTTCTATTCAAAAATCTAGAAAATATATTTATTGCTTCTTTTACTTTCATTTATTTAGATATTTTAGTTCTTCTTTTGTTGGAGGTCTCTTATATCCTTTTGATCCTGGTAATGAATTTTTAAACTTTACTTTTTGTAATGTTCCTGCAGGAGCATTAGGATGATTATTTGGTACCCATTGTTTTACCCTAACAGCATTTATATCTTTTTTGCTACCGTTACTATAAGTTATTTCTACAGCTTTCCCATTCCTCCCCATTCTATATTTCAAAGTATTAATCTTAATACCTCTTCCCATTCCTCTCCCATACATAAACTCATATCTAGCCTGTTTTGAAAAGTGCGCACCTATAACAAGCCCCCTCTCCACAGTAGAAAGATCTTTAAGAGAAAGCATCCACTCAGCTTCATCTAATGCTCCTCCACTGAAAAAATTAACTGCCTTTTCATACCAAGTTCGTTCTTTACTTGATGGAATAGGGTCTTCTCCTCCCATCTTATGCATCACATGATTCAGCCCAGCGACAATACCTCCTATTGCAGCTCCCTGCCAGAAATTTCCACCTGTAAGTTCAGCACCTACTCCTCCAGACAGTGCTCCAAAGAAAATTTGTCCTCCAGTGCTACTAGACCAAGACCCTACAATTTGTCCAAATGCTTCTGCTCCTAAGCTTCCTAAAGCTCCACTAGCAAAACCTTGAAGGAAATCTCCCCCTTGTAACACAGATAATACTCCCTGAGACACTCCATGTGCTGCTGCCTGAGCTAAAAACTTAACTCCCCCTAATGCTTGAACTACCTTTCCAGCTGCAAAAAGCTCTCCTAATCCAAAGGTAGCTGCTCCCGAGATGGCTCCAAATAGAGTTGCTTTTAAAGCTCCTCCAATATTCCATTGATCTAAATTCCCTGTAACAGCTAGCCCTATTGTATAGCTTGCTAGCCCTACTGTAGCTCCTATAACTGCTGCTGTAGCTGCTGCTCCCCAAAAAGCAGGGAGCGCCGCAAAGATAGCAAAAACAAACTCCCCACTTGGGTCATTATACATTAGTGGGTTGTTAAGTACATAACCATATTTGTTATAGTTTTGAGTATTATATGGGTCTTGGATGTTCTCATCTGCATTTAAAAATCTTCTTAAGAGTGGGGCATACAATCGCCCATTCATATGTATGATGCCTACTTCTTGGAAATGTTCGTGTGAGGTATATCCTCTATCAATTAATAGAATTTTCTTTTCAATTTTATCAGGATCAGAGATAATTTCATTATCACGAATTTGTAGATGAGTAAGATTCCCCCAAGCATCATAGTGTCTTTGTTCTAGCTTATCTCCTTTCTCATCACTAATAGCGAGAATAGACCCAAGATAATCTTTATGCAGGAACTTATAAGAGCCTTCGGAATCTTCATTAAAATCTTTTATATAGATGATATTACTTTCATAAGGAGAGCCTCCTATGTAAATAATGGATTTTTCAGAGCCATTAGAGTGATCTAATGTTACTTCAAAAGTTCCGTCTTCACTATAGTATCTGGTGTATCTACCATGTCTTTTTTCATTATCAACTTCTCCTCCGAAGCTAACAAGCTGTCTCATATGAGTAAGTCCATATTCAAACAGAACATCTCCTTTTACTCCATTAATAAATACAGGGTCATTATTTTCATTATAAGCAATATTTTCAATATGTCCATAATTGAATAATTTGTTACCAGTAGAATTTAAATAAATGGAAGTAGGCTGATAAACTTTTTTATTATCATCAAAAGAAATAGTTCCTAATTGGTCATTCTCAATAATTCTACCTTGAGGATCATATTTATTGGAGTGCATTTCTCCAGTTCTTGGGTTGCTCCAATTAACCAGTCTATTATGATCATCATAGATAAAGGATTCAGAAATATTGAAGCTACCACCAGTAACTCTAGAGTTAAGTTCATTTTTTATAGCATTAAAAGAGTATGATATATTAAGAATATCAGGTTTATCTTGAGATGTATGATGGATGTTTTGTAAAAATCCATTTCTATCATATGTATTTTGAATAGATGTTTTTCCCAGTTTAGTTTTAGTAGCTTGTCCTTTGGTATTGGTTTCATTTAATTCCCAAAGAACTTCGTTAGAATCTTTATCTTTGATTTGATAAAGCTCGCCATTCCAAGAGCTATATGTATATAAAATATTGGTTTTTAAATGAGCTTTTGTTTCTAATGAGTGGAGAGATTTTGTAAAGGAGATAATATTATTTTTATCATCATATTTAATATTATCAGTATTAAAATAATATCCATTATTTTCCTCAGAAGAGGATAATACTCTACCAAAATTATCATAATTAATAGATGTACTGAATCTTTTTCCATTAGAAAAACCTTGTCTATTAATGATTAGTCCTTTGCTATTATATGAAAAGGATATTGTTTTATCGGTTGCATTAGATACATCAGTAGAGATTTCTTTTTGAGAGATAAGCTGGCCTTTATCGTTATAGAAGAAGGATTTTTCTCCTTTAGGACTTATTTCTTTAGTAAGAAGTCCGAATCCATTATTGTATTCGTAGCGGTAAATACCATTAGAGGGGTCATTATATTCTATTTTTCTTCCCCAAGCATCATACTTAGTAATAACGGTATTAGTTCCATATTTTGCTTCAGTAACAGCACCATTAGCATTATATTTAAAATAGATAGTACCTCCTTTATCCTCAGTAGAGGATATATTTCCTAGAGGATCAAAAGTTTGTTTTTTAAATTGGTTATTAGCATTGGTTTCAGTAGTTGTTATTGAATTTTTAGAGTATTTAGTCTCAATAATTTTACCTGTAAATGCAGTAGCTTTAATAGGGCGAGAATATTCATCATACAGGATTGAATTCCATTTAAAGTTTTCATTATTGTTCGTGTAGAAGGGTTCTGTTATTGCAACTTTTCTTCCTAATGGGTCAAATAGAGTCCATACTGAAATATATTTTCCGGTATCGAAAGCTTTTGTTGTTGTAAGGAATGTTTGCCCTATTTTATTGGTATAAGAAATATTTTCTCCACCATCAGAGGTATATTCTGTTACTTTTGTTGTACCTGTATCAAATTTTTCATAGGAATAAGAAACTGTTCCTGAAAGATTATTTTGGGTATTAAGAAGCTTTCCCCAATGATCATAGGAATTATGGAGAGTATTTCCTAAAGGATCGGTTTGAGAAAGAACTAATCCCCAATCATTATAGGTTATATTAGTAATTAACCCTAGATTATCTATTTTTTGAATTACAAACCTGCCCTTATCTTCATAAAAGCTTCTGGTTATTTGAGTATTGTTATCAATACTATTAGAGATAATTTTCTCTACGATATTGCCAAATCCATCATAGGAATAGGTTTCATTAATCCATCCAGAGTTATTATTATTCCAAGATTTAATAGATTTAAGGAGGTTGTTTTCATAGAAATAATCTTCTTTTGCTCCTTTGCTGTCTCCATAGGTACGGAGAAGCTCAGTTTTAGATTTAGGTCTTCCTATATTGTAATCTTTTCCTTCGGCGGATAGATTAGGAGGATAGTACTCTATAGCTGTAGTTTTTTCTGCAAAACCTTGATTTGTATTTTGAATTGTTTTTACTGGAAGGTAATATTCATTATACTCTACTGTGCTTGTGGTGATAACCTCTTTAAGAAAATCTTTCGTTATTGTCTCGGTAGGAACAATAGCAGTAACAACCTTTGCTTTGTTCCCATTATTTACTGAAGAAATAATTTTACCATCAAGGAGTTTATCAAATTTATATTCTATGGTTTTTAGGGTAAGAAGCTGATTATTATTAAAAGATAAATCAGAAGGAAAAATACAATCTTCATCATTGGTTTTTATACTCCATTCTTTAATAGGTACTCCCTCATTAATAGGATCTATCTCTACACCAGACCAAACTTTAGTTTTTTCAAATTCAGAAGAATACCAGGAAGAACGAGCGGTTTTTCTAAAGCCTATAATACCTTTCCCTTGAAGATGAGAGATGAATCCTCTGTATCTAAAATCTTGTTTTATTTGAAGAAGATTAGAATCTTCTATACCTGGTATTAATTGTTTTAATTGAGAAACCACATAGGACTGAGCAAGTTTATCAAGTTCTATATAAGGATATTTTTCTTTTTTACTTTCAGAATAGAAATTAGGATTTTTATTTGGATCAAGTTCTTTATATTCTATTTCTGTATATAATCCTCCTTGTTCTATTGATGTAATTCTATAGTTGGAAGGTGTATTAAAATAATTAAGATGTATAATATGATTTCTATCACAATTATTGGATGGACAATCATCAGGTCTTCCTATGAGGACGATTTGTTGGTTGTTTCTATTGATAAATATTGGGCTAAAGGGAATAATCTTACCTTGGAAATAATTTGTAGAGTATTTGGTCTGCCCAAAATGAAAAGGAAGGTTAGTTCGTCCTATTCTTTTATTACTATTCGTTGAGTAAACAAATAATTCTACATTTGTATATTCTGAGTCACTATGTTTGTTCCAGCTATGATCTCGAAGAATAACCTTTGTTACAATAATTTCACTTTTTCCATCACCATCAAGATCTGTAGAATTATACTTATAATAAGTGTGGGTTCCATAATGACAGTATGTCTCAAGGAAGATATTTCTATGCTTTCCCTCATCTGATTTTTCAATATTAGAAGAAAAATATATAAAATCATTGTAGATAAATTCTTTAAAACCATCACCTGTAGATATATAGAATTTCCATTTTTTGGATCTATTTTCCTGAGGGATGGCAAAATCTACTTTTCCATCTCCATTAAAATCTCCTTTTATTAAACTATGAATAAGCCCCGTTAATGAGATATTAGGATGAAGTTTTGTATGAATATACTTTTTGCCAGACAAATCTTTTTTTAAATTAAAAATCTTGTCTATACGATTGTTCTCTATTTTGAATAATTCATCAATTCCATCTCCATTAAAATCAGCAAAGTTCCAGTTTTCCCCCTTGTTATCTTCAATATCAAACATATAAAAACTTTGTTCATACGGAGTTTCTTCTTTAATATCAAAAAGAATAGAAGAGTTTTTTGTAAATGTATATATACCAGGATCAAGATTATCTGGTAATGATTCTATGGGATTAGATATTTTTGTTTCTTGATATGATGATGCATCGGAATTATTTAATAAACTATGAAAAACCTCTGTATTATCATAGGTGAGATTAGGTAACCTAATACTACTATAAGAGCTCTCTTCTTTATCTATTTCTTTATAAAAAATAGAGTGAGAAGGAGGAGGTGGGTCTAAAAGATCTGCTCTATGGCAATCTACATTATGTATAAAATTTAATACAAGCTCGCTTAGTCCACCTCCATCATAGTCATAAGCATCTATATGGTCAAGCCAAGAATTTATTTTATGGCAGTAAAGATTACTATTATTATATTCTGGAAATTTACTTGAGGCTTCAAAATCTTCAAACTTTAGAAATTTTGAATATAGAAAATCAAGGCTTTTATTTTTGATATTTACAGAATAAGCTTTAAACTCGTAGTCTATTATTTTTAAATCATTACCTCTTTGTTTTTCTACAGGAACAATAAGTACAATATTATTTCTAATAATATCATTTTTTTTGATAGTGGCTAGAGTAGCTTTACTAAAGTCCTTATGGCTAAAATCAGAAAAGTTATAACTTAAATTAACAGCATCTGTACTTTGATAGATAGATTTTTTAAAAAATAGCTGCCCATCATTTGTCATTTCTATGAAATCAATAATACCATCAAAGTCAAAGTCTCCATATTTTTTATACTCTGTATGTTTTATCTCATAGTCAAAAGAGGTGTTTTCGGCTATATTAAGAGGTTTTTCATATTTAAAGGATACAGGATTTGCAGGCTCATTTTGTGAGTTATATTCTGTGATATTTTTTACAGATTGATAGCCCGAATTTTCAGTTTTATTATATGTAATAACATATTTTTTAAATTGTTTTCTATTGCTATTTACTATAATATCTGATAGTATGTGATGTTGAATAAATAGAACTCCAGCTATATAAGAAGATTCCTTGAATTCTCTAGCATCATAATTAAATATAATTTCATTAAAATGATTTTTATTGAGATTTTCATTTCCTCCCCATTGAATACTAGATATTGAAGAAACATTATCAAATTGTATATAATTGTAAGAGATGTAATTACCTTGAGCATCTTTCCATTTTGTAATATTATACTCTATAGGGTTTTTAGAATTAGCTATACTTCCATACCATGCTTGAGAGCCATCTTCAAAAGTGACTTCCCAATAATTAGGGCATTTCCAATTACTATTAGTGCCGATTGATTTTATTTTAATATTAGAATATTTTTCGGTGGTATATATAGCTCCATCTTTACCATAGTCTCCAGAAACGAGGATTAATTTTTGTCCATTAAAACTATAATTATCTTCATATGATAGCTGAATTTCTTGTCTAGTACCATCTTTATCCAAGGATTTCCCTATTCTGGAAATAGCTGTAATACCAGAGATATTCCATCCATAACCAGCAATACCATTACCTGTCCCACTAGTATATGTTAAGTTAATTTGAGGAGCTACGGATTTTATACCAGGAGGTAAAGCTATAGGAAGACTAAATTGTAGCTGCCCCATTCCATTTACTTCAATATTTCCTTTTGTATCATGAAAAAAAATATTAGATTTCCTACTAGGACTTATAATTTTATTTATTGTACTAGATGTGGGAAATAGTTGCTGACCAGAGAAAAAAGAGGAGATAATTATAAATAAAAAAAGATAGGAATTTTTCATATGAACTAGGTTAAAAGTTTATTTTTTGATAAAGTGGCGAGAGGTGTAAGCACCATCTGTTAATTCTAATCTTAAGATATACATTCCAGGATTAAACATTGTCATATCAATAGGAAAATCATATAATAGATCTTTAGGATTGTTAATATATATATTCCTTAATATAAAAGGAGAGAATTGAGGTGCATATATTTGTATTTTTGATACAGTTGTGGCTGCTTTTGATGAAAATCTTAAATAGAGAGTACTTTCTACTGGAACAGGAAATATTTTGATTTGTTTCCAAATCCAATGATTTCTATTTTCAAAAAAATCTCTTGGAATTGGTTCTTGTGTTTTAGGTGGGGGGCATATTCGAGAATGTATTATTTCTTGTCGTGTTTGATTCCCTGCTTCATCATAATTAAAGACTAATCGAAATTGAGCAAAAGAGGAAGTTGATATTATAAAAATAGCAAAAAAGGAAAAGTATAGTTTCTTCATAATATTTACATTTTTTTATTGACTTATTGCTTTTTTTTATCCTTATAGGTAAATATATTATAGAAATAAAAAAGACTTTTCAAAAGTATTATAATTTTAACTTACTTTAAATTTTTAACACTATGATTTTTATTATATTTTGATTATTTTAATAAAAATCAACTATATACATAAGTAAGACAATGTAAAAAAACACCTTAAAAACTCATTAAAAAGAAAATATACTAGTGAATTTTACCTGAAATGAGCCACAATATCTGATCAAAAACAAACTATCTTCCAAAAAATTATTGCCTTTATAGAAGAGTTCAAAGAAGGTGGGAGTGTAGAATTAATCAGTTGAGTGGATAGGAAAGTTTATTATAATATTTCTTCTGGATAACTATAAAAAAAGCGCAAAATCTACTATTATTTTTTAGGGAGGAATTCCTTTGAAATTGTATTATTTAGCATTATTGTTTCTTTACTCGCTATTATGTAGAAATAACAAGCATGTCTCTGCTTGGAGGCAAAAATACCGAAAATATCTTTTGGGAGTGCAAAATTACTTCTTAGTAGTAGTGCTTCCACTACCTTTAGAATGAGTATTTGTACTGGACGTTTTAGGAGGATTGTTCGTTCTATTGCTACCAGATGGGTTTCCTGTTTTAGAAGGGAAACCTGAATTGGGATTACTAGCTCCTGGTTTTACTTTGCTCATAGTAGATTTTTTTATTACTCCCACAAAGATACGGTATTTATATATATTTATAATGCCTAGGATATTATTTTTTCAAATTATTTCCATAGTATAGATGCTCAATTCTCTAAATATAAGAGTAGTAAATTTAATCAAATAATTTTACTTATTACTTATCCAGTTTATTTTATAAAAAAGGACATTTTGTTGTATATTTACACTGATAAAAGATAATGAAAACATCTGTTTGCATATTAAATAAGATTAATAGACTTCCCAAAGGGTATGTTTTTACCTATAAAGATTTCAATCAAAAGGTGAAAAGTAAAGAAACTATTATTAAAGCATTGAATAGAATGGTAATTTCAGGGAATCTTGAGAAGATTGCTAAAGGAAAATTCTATAAACCAGAAGAAACTGTATTTGGAAAGTTGGAACCATCAAGAAAGCAGATTGTGAAAGGTTTACTTTAAGATAATGAAAAAAATACAGGCTTTATTACTGGATTAAGTATCTATAGTGAGATGGGATTAACAACACAAGTCAGTAACACCATTCAGATTGGAAAAAATGAAATTCGTCCTACTTTTAAAAGAGAAAGATTTACAAATTCTTTTATTAAGCAAAAAAATATAATTACTAAGGAAAATATTCCTTTACTCCAGATTTTAGATACTATTAATCAAATTAAAAAAATTCCAGATACAACGACAATGCTGAATAAATCCGTATTAAGAATTATCGAAATTATAACTCCCTTTCTGACGAGGGAATTTTTAACATTCAAAAATTATCATTAAAATATCGTCCTTTTACATGAGGTTTTATAGGTTGGTTTTTTGTAAAAGAGGAATTACATAAAAAGTTAGATAAAAAATATGTTAGAAAAAGCAAGACAAATAGCAATAAATGCCCATAGTGGGCAGGTTGATAAAGGAAGTAGTCCTTATATATTACATCTTATAAGAGTAATGAATGCGGGTACCACAACTGAGGAAAAGATTTGTGGAATGCTACACGACCTTGTGGAAGATACAGATTGGACTTTTGAGCAGCTCAGAAATGAAGGCTTTGATGAAAGAATTATAGAAGCTTTAAAATGTCTTACAAAAAATGAGGGAGAGGGCTATGATAGCTTTATACAAAGAGTTATTACCAATTCAATAGCTATAAAAGTAAAGCTGAATGACTTGCAGGATAATATGGATATTCGCAGGCTTTCAGAGATTACAGAAAAGGATAGGGAGCGCCTCAATAAATATTTACGAGCTTATAAATATTTAAAAAGTATATCCTAATTGGATACTGAACCAGAAAAATTATACCTCTTTTTCTATTTCTTTTCATTTTCAGAAATTGAAAAGGTGAATTGAGTAGGCAAATTCAATATTTATATGAAAGCATAAGAAGATTATTAAAAAATGATTACCTTTGCCCGCGAATATTTAAAAAGTTTAAATAGTAACCGTGTTCAATACGGAACACACAGAAGATTAATTTTTTTATGAATGCACCACAAGCAATCAAAGAAACTATCCTGCTAAAAGATGGCAGGGAAGTTACCATCGAAACAGGCAAACTGGCTAAACAAGCCGACGGAGCCGTAGTAGTAAAATGTGGCGGTACAATGCTCCTCGCAACCGTAGTTGCCGCAAAAGAAGCCAACCCAGGTACGGACTTCCTACCGCTAACGGTAGACTACAGAGAGAAGTTCTACGCAGGAGGAAGAATTCCAGGGAACTTCTTCAGAAGAGAAACAAAACCATCGGATGACGAAGTCCTTACAATGCGTTTGGTAGACAGGGTACTCCGCCCGCTTTTCCCAGATGACTTCCACGCAGAGGTTCAGGTGATGATTTCCCTCATTTCCTACGACAAAGAAGTAATGCCAGAAGCATTGGCAGGTCTTGCAGCATCGGCAGCAATTGCCATTACAGACATTCCTTTCAATGGTCCTATGTCTGAGGTAAGAGTTGTGAGAATAGACGGAAAGCTGTCCATCAATCCAAGCTATGAAAACCTCCTGAAAGCAGATATAGACATTATGGTAGGCGCTACGAAGGACTCTATCGTAATGGTGGAAGGTGAGATGAAAGAAATCTCCGAGCAGGAAATGCTTGAAGCCATCCAATTTGCACACGAGGAAATAAAAATACAGATACAGGCTCAGGAAAGGCTCGCTGAGAGGGTAGGGAAGTCTCTTCCCAAGAGAGAATACTGTCACGAGGAGCACGATGAGGAAATCCGCGAGAAAGTTTGGAAAGAATGCTACGATAAGGTGTATCAGGTGGCAAAAATCCCTTCCAATAAAGAGGAAAGGGCAGAGAAGTTCCAAGCGATATTAGATGAATTCCTCGCTCCTTATGCAGAAGATGAAGAGGAACTCGAGAGAGTAACGCCATTTGCTGAAACCTACTACCACGATGTGCAGAAGGAAGCAATGCGCCAGATGATATTAGAGGAGCAAATCCGATTAGACGGAAGGGATCCATTCACCATCCGCCCAATATGGTCGGAGGTAGATTATTTACCAGGAGCACACGGCTCTGCGGTATTTACCAGAGGAGAAACTCAGTCGCTCACGGCAGTTACGCTCGGGTCTATTAAAGATGCTAATCTTATCGACAGTGTGATTACCCAGCACGATGAGAAATTCTTCCTCCACTATAACTTCCCTCCGTTCTCCACAGGAGAGGCACGCCCGCTAAGAGGTACTTCAAGGAGAGAAGTGGGGCACGGTAACCTCGCTCAGAGAGCATTACAAGCAGTAATTCCAGAAGATAATCCTTACACCATCAGAGTGGTTTCCGATATTTTGGAATCCAACGGTTCATCATCTATGGCTACGGTTTGTGCAGGCACCTTAGCACTAATGGATGCAGGGGTACAGATTACAAAACCTGTATCAGGTATCGCAATGGGGCTTATTACCGATGAAAAAACAGGAAAGTGGACGGTTCTCTCCGATATCTTGGGAGATGAAGATCACCTCGGAGATATGGACTTTAAGGTAACAGGTACCGCTGATGGTATTACCGCTTGCCAGATGGATATTAAAATCCAGGGGCTTTCTATGGATATTATGGAGAAAGCACTCCTCCAAGCAAAAGAGGGAAGGTTGCACATTCTCGGTAAGATTACCGAAACCCTTTCTACACCGAGACCAGATGTGAAACCTCACGCACCGAAGATGGTTCTAATGGAAATCCCGAAAGACTTCATCGGAGCAGTAATAGGTCCTGGTGGTAAGATTATCCAACAAATGCAGAAAGATACGGATACCGTTATCTCCATCGAGGAAAGAGATGAAATCGGTTATATAGAAATTGCAGGTACCGACAGAGAGAAAATCAATCAAGCCGTAGCGATGATTAATGAAATCGCTTTTGTACCTGTAGTAGGCGAGGTTTATAAAGGAAAAGTAGTGAAGATTATGGATTTCGGAGCGTTTATACAGCTTGCAAAAGGTACCGAAGGGCTTCTCCACATCTCCGAAATAGACTGGAAGCGTACCGATAAAGTCCCTTACAAAGAAGGTGATGTGGTAGAAGTGAAGTTTATGGGCTACGATAACCGTAGGAAGATGAAACTCTCCCGAAAAGTTCTCCTACCGAGACCTCAAAAAGAGAATAAACCCAAAGCTGAGCAAAACGCTCAATCATAATAACACAGGCTGCCGAACTCGGTAGCCTTTTTCTCATTTCTTTTAGATTGAATCAATGACCAAAATCCTGAACTATCTCTGGCGTGGCTGGCTCCTCATCCTCGGAAGTTTGCTTACAGCTTTCTGCTTCCTGCCTGTGTATTTTCTTTCTTTCAGTAAAAAACACTACAAATATGCCTACTTTTTTGTGCGAATATGGTGCTTTGGGCTGTTCTACGGTATGGGGTTCAGGTACAGTTTTATTGCAAAGACACAGAAGAAAATTGAGAGAAATAGGCAGTATATCATCATTGCCAATCATACCTCTATTATGGATATTATGCTCGTTTGCCTGCTCTTTCCTCACCACCCTATATGTTTTGTAGGGAAGAAGGAACTAGAGAAAATCCCTGTTTTTGGGACGATATACAGGCGGATTTGTGTGTTAGTAGACCGTAGCTCTGCAAGGAGCCGTGCTGATGTCTATCGTAAATGTGCAGAGCGGATGAAGGAGGGCGACAGCATCGTTATCTTCCCCGAAGGTGGCGTACCAGATGATACCCGCATTGTGCTGGATAGCTTTAAAGACGGAGCCTTCTCCCTTGCTACTACTCACCAGTTTCCCATTGCGGTCTTTACATTCTCTGGCTTAAAAGAAATGTTTCCTTTTGACCATTCTCAAGGGTATATGGGGCGGGTAAAGGTTTTCTTTAATGATATTTTGGAGCCCAACGAAGACCTCCAAGCTCTTAAATCTAAAGCCTACCACCTTATAAAATCTACGCTCTGTGAAGATAGCATCTAGCTTTTAGCAGTCTACAAATAGTTTGTAATAAGTGCCTCCCACGCCAGTGGGTGCTGGGTTACAGTTGCCTATTGTATAGTTTAGAGGAGCTCATTGGTACGGTGATTTTAGATCCTGATTTTGATAATTTGATAAACAGTAAGTTATTTTAATGTTATTTTTTTATGGTTTGCATGAAAATATTAGTAAGGTTACTAAGATGACATATTTAATGAGATGGCGATTAGAATTTTATCAAAAAAAATCGCTTCAAACCAGAATTTGAAGCGATTTTTTTGCGTATAGCCTATTGCTTACTGCCTACTGCTATCTAATTATTGGCGTTGGAAGACTCACCACCAATATTCCAGGTAAGACCGAAACGGAGGGTATTGTCAAGAGCAGTATTTGTCTTTGAAGTATTGATGAGGTAGGAGATATCCAGCCCGAAAGACTGATATTTAAAGCCCACCCCTACGGTAGCGAAGCGTCTGCCGCCCTGCTCATCGCTCTCGTGGAAGTAACCACCACGCACAGCAAAGGCATCATCATAGGAGTATTCCACAGCACCGCTTAGCATTACACTTTTTTTATTGCTGAAAGATTTACCTATACCCTCTACTACACCTACATTAGGAACTTCGTATTTAGGGTTGTTAGGATCGGAATTATTTAGCTGAGAGCCTGGAACGAGGAGTTTTGATGCTTCAAGGGAAAGCCCTACTTTATTCATATCATCAAGATATAAATCATAGCCAGCACCTAATCTGAGTGTAGTCGGCAGATAGGAACGAGAGTTTTCATCTCCTGAATAGTCCAATTTTGGTCCAAGGTTCTGAATAGCCCAGCCCGCTCTTGCTGTACCTTCGTAGTCTCCAAAGCTGGAGTGCTTTTCAGACTGATAGAAACCTGAAACATCTACTGCGAAAGTATTGGCAGGTTTTATAGTGCTGTTGTCTCCAAAGGTACCGAAATCCGAGCGGATGTATCTACCTGTAACTGCCATAGAGTATACATCTGAGAGTTTAAGCCCATAGGCTACATCTACAGAAAATTCATTAGGCTTTACCTTACCTGTAGTTACGATTTGTGTGCCTGACAGTTGATTGAGTTCCACCTCTCCCATATTAAAATAATTGATACTTGCAGAGATGGTAGATCGCTCTTCCTGCCCCAGAAACTGATGATAAGAAGCATAGAGGAGGAATACATCGCTTGTAAGTTTGCTGAGATAAGGCGTATAGTTTACTGCTACAGCAGAGCTAGTTTTACTGAATGGGTACTTAGCGGCATTCCAAAACTGAGAGAATGCATCTGTAGAGGTTGCTACCCCTTGGTCCCCCATACCTGCTGCTCTTGCATCTGGAGTTATTCTGAGGAAAGGAGCCCCTGTAAGTACGGGTTTTACTTCTTGAGCTGCTGCCGAAAGGCTAAGCCCAAGCCCAAGTCCTACAAATAATTTTGATTTTAAGTTCATAAACGAATATTTTAATTATTATAATCTGTTTTATTTCAGCAGTACCATCTTTTCTATGGCAGATGCTGTTCCTTTACATTTGTTTTGGTTTTTACTTTTCGCCAAGATTTTAAAGATATAAGTTCCCTTGGCTACAGTATCTCCGAAATCATCCGTTCCGTCCCATTCTATTGCCTGTTTAGGCGTTCGGAAGCCTTCTCTGAATGGTTCGGCACTTATTGTAGTAGAAAATGTTCTGACCAGCTTCCCTGTAATAGTGTATATCTGAACATTGACATCAAGGATGTCATCGCAATTATGTTCAAATTGTATATAGGTTTTATCCGTAAAAGGATTTGGCCAGTTGAGAGGTCTATTGATGGTCAAATTAGCCTCTGCATCATCTTTTACTACGAAGTTTAACGAGGTAGTAGTGGAATTATTGTTTATATCCCAGACCTTGAATGTAAGCTGATGAGCACCAGGTTTTAGATTGCGAAGAGGGTAGGAGATACTGCCTTTCTGATAGTCGGCAAGAGATGGATTGATACAGCCATTGCCTTCGCCCGCAGTGTAAAAATCATTTAGTACTACGGTATTGACTACCTGCCCATCGAGCACAAGACTGATGTCGTGCCCAATACCGCTACCTGCGGAGTTGATGCCTATATTATCGGTAATGCAGGCGAGTAGGGTAGGGTTCTGATGGGTAATTCCCCCGTCAGCAAAGTTGGTATTGTTCATATACAGTTTTACGGCTGGTGGAGTAGAGTCATTGATTGGGTTCGGGTTGATTTCTCCTATTGGGTAAGCTTTGTTCTCATATACATCATAGGCATTGCCTTTTGCAGATTCGAAGTTGTCTGCATAGGCTAAAATTCTACCTTCGCCTAAGGTATAGTTAATATCTTTTGGCATATAAAATTCGGCGGTATAGAGCCCATTAGCTACTTTTCCAGAGGTTTTTACTATGGCAGCATTTTCCTCGGTATATTGCATTGTGCCGAGATTTCCATCATTGTTTTTGGTTTCTTTATTTACCTTTTTATCAAATATGCTGATGCTTACTTTTCCGTTGAAGTTAGTATCTGTATTCCCCGAATCATCAAGCACTCTACCCGAGATTTTCACGAAATCCAATGCTCTGATTTTTCCATTTTCTGGGGTTTCTATATTGTCTATGCTCAGCTTTTGTTTTGGTCGACTAAGCGTCATTGCAGGGTCTCCGAGTAGATTTACTTTTAAATGGTCGTAGCTTACTCCTTTTTCCTTTCTTGCAGCGAGGAAAGCATCTCCAAGAGTATCGAAGTTATTATTCGTTATTTTGAAGATATGATTGGTGAATATCTTGGTTAATTCAGAACCATAATGCACACCGATTGCCCGGCTGGAAGTAATCATATTGGCTGCACCGCCATTAGGGTGTTTGATGACCTGCTCACCTACGGAATTTACCAGAGGTTCGTCCCAGAGTGTAAATTCACAGGTAATGGTAGAAATGAAAGGGAATCGGCTGTAAATAGACGAGTAGTTATTAAAGTTTTTTACTTCATCAGAGGTTAAGATTCTCTCCTGTGCCCAGCCGTTAATACCTCCATGCCCAAAGTAGAAGAGATAGAGGCTATGTCCTACATCATTAGCTATTGCTTGATTTACTTGTGGATATCTCTGTCCTCCTGCTACTGTTTCCGCTTGAAAAGCATCTATATACAACTTTCTTACATTGTATTCTTTTCTTTCGGTACTGGTTTCAAAATTGGTTTTTATGGATTCATCTACGATTTCGTGGAAGGCAGGACCTCCTTCGTTATTATCATCTACTATAAAGTCGAGTTTCATTTTCCAATCTCCAAAGGGGGAGGACTGACCTGGTAGTGCATTATAATAAGCCAAGGTTTTATCTACCAAGAGTTTTGCTTCGGATACATTAGAGGCAATTAACCTTCCGATAGGTATTTCAGGGATATTATTGGTTATAGAAATATTTCTGCCTTGTGGAGCCGTCATTACGAAATAATCATCGGTAACGAAAGATGAGCTGTAATTACCGCTGATTTCGCTCTGATAGCTTGGGATTACATTATCATTGCCTTTGGTTTTGTTTTTATAGTCGTAGCTGGTATCTCCAATGATGAGTACATATTTCACGCCCCCTCTTTCCTTATGGAGCCTTGTAATAAAGTCCCTTACAGCAGTTATATCTACTCTACCGCTGCTAAATTCATTATAGATTTTCTCAATATCTACTACTTGGGTGCTAAAGCCTTTTTTGTCTCTGTAATATTGAGCGATTCTCTCTCCTTGAGCCATCATATCTGCTCTGGTAATGATGAGGTAATCTATATTTTGAAGCGAATGCAAGTCCTGATTGGCAATTCTCCCAACAAATGAAGGTGTATATGCCGAAGAGCTTTTAAATGCTATAAATTCATTGTTGAAAAACGGACTGCCGGCATTATATCCGAAGGAGAAAGTTGTATTATTTCCAGATTTATTTACTTTTCTTTTTGCGTTAGTAATATCGGAAACATCCCATACCTGCTCTATTTGTGAAGCATCGGAGATAGAGAAGCCATAGTTATCATTCGTCTTTTCATCTATATCAAAAACCCTGAAATTCATCTGTGAGCCATTGAATTTTAAGTCTTCTTTATAGGTTACTTCTGCATAGTCAAAGTAAAGCAATCCATTCGGATTGGCAGAGATATTTGGAGTAATATTTATTGTGATGCTATTTCCAGAGAGGTTTTTTATGGTTCTTTCATCTGTTTTTTTGTAAAACTCTCTTTCAGGAAGTGAGCCAGAGCTCCTCTCATTGGTATTATTAATATCTATTTTAAAGGAATTTCTTCCTCCATTATAATTGACTACAGAAGTCCTGTAGGTAATCTCATCACTTGGCTGTATTGTTGAGCGCAGATTAAAGGTAATGGATTTTTTTGTACTGAAATGGTCATCTACCCAAACCCGTCCTACTTTCATCAGGTTATACTTGTCATTATCTACGAACTGATAATCATCAAAGCGGGTAAAAGTAGTTCCACTAATAGCTATATCACTATTTTGGATTCTCTTTCCTTCAACTCCATTATCAAAATTAATGAAGTAGTAGGAGTAGTCGTCATAAATATTTTTGGTGTGTGCGGAGCGGTCGGTTCTGCTGTCTTTCCTTTTATTTCCATTTCCAAATGTCCCGTACAGATTATATCCATCGGTGCCTTGAGCATAAAACAGAGCATAGTCTCCATCGTTCCAAACACCATCATCTTCTCCTATTACCTGTATTGCGAGTTCTTGAAGTGAAGAAAATCGTTCATCTTCATTGTGTTCTGGGAGTATTATCCCACCATTTCCATAAATTTTAAAGTGTTTTGGATTGATGTTCCCAACATTAATCCCGTTATCTGAGAGGAATTTTTTATCAATTTTGAAAAGTCCAGATTTATCTACTTTTATTTTGTAGAAAGTTCCATTATTTAGAGGGTTTTCGGTAGTTCCAAGCCTTTGTGCCGATAATTTTCCTGTCAATGCTTCAGTACGCACATCATCTACTATTTCAAAGGATTGAAGCTGGTATAAAACATCGCCTTCCCTCTTAAATGCCGATATTTTTGCATCATAAAACTCCTGCCCTGTCTTTGGATCAGTGTAGTAACTTACTCCTTCTGTTGCTTCACTGCCCAAAATATCATCAGGAATATCTAAAATGTCTTTTCTGCTTATGGTTTTCCATTGCAGGTTGTCAATTTTTACACCTTTTCCATTTGAGCTATTTCTCAGGCTTACATAAACGCTTCCTCCCTCTACAGAATAGCCTTTATTGCTAAATTTAGGGTAGGTCATTTTTGTAAATCCATAATCTACTGTCTCGGTTCCCTTCCAGTTCAGATTTACTTTCTGTCCGTGCAGATACGCTGAAAAACCAAATAATAAAGATATACAGATAGTAGTTTTTTTCATACTGAAATTTTCAAGCTACAAAATAAACGAAAAAAATAAAAAAATGATATGGTACAATAAAAATAATTTCCCCTCGTTTAGCTAATGTATTTTTTGGAGAGATACTATCTACTTGGGTTTAATTGAAAGTAGTATTACGAAAAATTTGAAAATCTGCAGAAGAAAAGAAATATACAGTGGGAAAAATCAAGAGGCTAAGTAGAAAAAATAAAACATATTAAGGAGAATTAAATCCCAAAAATCTTTAGACTCTTCATTATTTTTAAATCAAAAGAAATCCTATAGAGAACACAAAAAATATGGACATTATTTGAATAATTCATTCAATTATATTTTCTTTGTGACCTGAAATTTTTGTATAATATCAAAGATTATGAAAAGAATAAAAAATATTTCTTTTTTGGTACTTGGTTCTGCCTTACTTCTTGTAAGTTGTGGAGGCAATAGCACTAAAAAAGGGGGAGGAACTAAAAAATTCACAAGCCAGTCGGGCTGGAAACCAAACGAAAAGGAAGGTTGGTTCTTCTCTGGCAAACAACAAAAGCAAAAAGGCTGGCCAGGAATGATCTATGTAGAGGGGGGAACCTTTACTATGGGAGCTGTTAAAGACGATGTAATGCACGATTGGAACAATACTCCAAGAAGAATGCAGGTAAGTTCTTTCTTTATTGGTGAGACCGAGACTACAAATTACGATTATCGTTCTTATGTTACTTGGCTTAAATATGTATTCCCACCCGCTGACCCTGGCTTTAGAGATATTTATAATGGAGCACTTCCAGATACTACGGTTTGGGTAAACCAGCTTTCCAGAAACGAGCTTGCAGAGACCTATTTCAGATCTCCTGAGTATGATTATTACCCTGTTGTAGGGGTTTCTTGGCTTCAGGCATCAAGGTATTGTGATTGGCTTACTGATAGAGCTAATGAGAAAGAGCTGATGAACCAAGGAGTTATTTCCAAGGATCTCTATTCTAATGAGAGCAATAATATGGGAGTTTCTGCATTTACATTGGATAAGTATAAGGCAAATGATCCAGAGATGCAGGCGTACCTCAATACCCAAAGATTGCAGAAGACTACGGGAATCAATACCAACAGCCAAAGATTACTTGCTGCTAATAGAAATGCAGCTGCTGGTGTTGTAGAAAAATTCAGACTTCCTACTGAGGTAGAATGGGAATTTGCAGCATTAGGACTTCAGAAAGACAGGGAATATAACCTTTACTTAGGTAAAAGAGCCAAGATTGAGGATCTGAGAGGAGCAAAAGGCAGGAATAGAGGAATGTTCCTCGAGAATTTTAAATACGGTAGAGGAGATTACTCTGGAGTTTCTGGTTGGAAAAATGATGGTTCTGCCATTACTTCTGATGTAAGACATTATCAATCTAATGATTTAGGAATCTATGGTATGTATGGGAATGTCGCAGAATGGACTGCCGATGTATACAGACCTATTATAGATGATGAGGCTAATGACTTCAACTACTTCCGAGGTAATGCTCCAAAGCAGGTAGTAAAAAATCCTGATGGTACAAGCCGAATCGTTTTACAGGATAAGATTGCTTATGATACCTTAGCTGATGGAAGGCTAATTTATAAAGGGCTTCCAGGTCAGTATGAGAGACAAACCGTTGCGGATTATAGAAACTTCAGAGATGGAGATTTTATGTCTTCCTTAGAAGCAGGCTATGGTAGAGGGGCAGACAGTGTATCTGCGGGTTATAATATGTATAACTCCCCAAGAAAAAGATTCCATATAGACGCTAATGGAAATGTTATTATGGAGAAAGATCGCGTGAAGAGAACATCTCAGATTAGTGATGAAATTCGTGTAGTAAAAGGGGGCTCTTGGAAAGATACCGCTTATTGGTTAGACCCAGGACAAAGAAGATTCCGAAAAGAAACCAAAGGCTATGGCTGGATTGGTTTCCGTGTGGCACAAGATGCTAAGAACTCTGATAAGCCACGAACAAAAAGATAATTTATATTTTCATCATAGTACATTGAATAAGTCTTCCAAATTTTTGGGAGACTTATTTTTATTAAAGTTTTGTAACCTTTTCTCAGGCTTTTTCGTATAAGTAATTGTAGTCCATAAAAAGGGTTATCCAAATATAAGATGAGACAACTAAAAATTACAAAACAGGTTACCAACAGGGAAACAGCATCGCTTGATAAGTATCTTCAAGAGATTGGTAAAGTAGAGCTAATTACTGCAGATGAAGAGGTAGAACTCGCTCAGAAAATCCGTGCAGGAGATAGGGTAGCTTTGGAAAAATTGATTAAAGCCAATTTGCGTTTCGTGGTTTCTGTTTCCAAGCAGTACCAAAACCAGGGGCTTTCTCTTCCAGACCTTATTAATGAAGGGAATCTCGGTTTGATGAAAGCAGCTAAAAGATACGATGAAACCAGAGGATTTAAGTTTATCTCTTATGCTGTTTGGTGGATTCGTCAGTCTATTTTGCAGGCATTGGCAGAACAATCGAGGATTGTAAGACTTCCGCTGAATAAGATAGGTTCTATTAATAAGATTAATAAGGCGTATGCGCTACTTGAACAAGAGAACGAAAGACCGCCTTCGCCAGAGGAATTGGCAGAAGTACTCGATATGAGCGAAGATGATATTAAAGAATCGATGAAGAACAGTGGAAGACACCTTTCGATGGATGCTCCGCTTGTGGAGGGGGAAGATTCTAATTTGTATGATGTGCTCCGCTCAGGTGAGTCGCCAAGCCCTGATAAGGATTTGATGCTCGAATCCCTTCAAATAGAGATAGAAAGAGCGCTACAAACCTTAACACCAAGAGAAGCAGATTTGGTAAGGTTGTATTTCGGGCTTAATGGTAAAAATCCGATGACGCTAGAGGAAATCGGAGAGACTTTTGACCTTACGAGGGAGAGGGTAAGACAGATTAAGGAGAAGGCGATTAAGAGACTGAAACATAACTCGAGGAGTAAGATACTGAAGTCTTATCTCGGGAAATAGAAAAGGAAAACAGCTGATGAGTCAGCTGTTTTTTTTTGTTGTTATTTCTTGCGTTTTGAGATGGATTTTGCTTTCTGCTGAGCTCTGTTGGCCCCATATTTCTTTGGAGGTTTTCTTTTGCTTGGCCCACCGAGGTTGATTTTTTTATTTTTTGATTTTTTTTCGTGGAAAGCGCCTCCACCTTCGTTGGTTTTGAGTTTTACAGGGTTTTTCATCTTCACCTCTTCTTTCTCGGAGGCTATTTTTTTAGGATTTATAGCTACAAATTCTTCAGGGAAGGGGAGGAGGGTGAGTTCTTTATCCATCAAGAGCTCGATGTTGAGAAGCGGAAGCTCTTCTTTCTGTGTAATGAATGTGAGAGCCCTTCCATTTTTATCGGCGCGACCTGTACGACCGATTCTGTGGATGTATTGCTCGGGGATTTCAGGGACTTCGAAGTTGATAACATCGGTGATGTTTGATATATCTAAGCCTCGAGCCATTATATCGGTTGTAATAAGCCCTCGGATTTCTTCATCTTCAAATTTTTTCATTGCACGGAGGCGATAATTCTGGGATTTATTGGAATGGATGACATCAAAGGTGTTTGGGAAGCGTTCGTTGAGCTTTGTGAAGAGGTAGTCGGCATTTTTCTTATTGTTATTGAATATGAGAACCTTGCTCATCTCTGGATTTGTGCTGAGGAGGTATTCCAGAAGATTGATTTTGGTATTAAAGTTCTCTACTTTGATGCCCGTTTGCTCGATTTTCTCAATCGGAGTGCCTGATTTTGCCAGCGAAATCTCTACGGGAGAGGCAAAATACTCGTGGAGCATTTCATCGACGGCTTCGGTCATAGTCGCGGAGAAGAGGATGTTCTGTCTTTTTGCCCTCATCATCTCAAAAATGTGGGTAAGCTGTGGTCGGAAGCCGAGATTGAGCATTTCATCGAACTCATCGATGATAAGTTTTTTGATTTCCTTGAGCGAAATGGCGTTATCGATTGCCAGATCCATCACTCTGCCTGGCGTGCCGACGAGGATGTCGCATCCATCATTAAAAAGGAGCTTCTGAGTATTGATATTCTTCCCCCCATAAACACCGATGACCCTCGTGCTGAGGTTTTGGGTGAGCCGATCGAGGATTTCGGTGATCTGAACGACGAGCTCGCGGGTCGGAACGAGGATGAGTACCGTTGGATTGCCACTTTTACTGTACGACCAGTTTTTGAGGACTGGAAGTAGGTAAGCGAGGGTTTTCCCAGTGCCGGTTTGGGCTATCCCCATCACATCTCTCCCTGAAAGTATGGGGCTGAAGGTTTTCTGCTGGATTAAAGTGGGTTCAAAGAGGTTGAGATCGGCAAGCGCGTCTAAGATTTTATCTGAAAGATTGAAATCTGCAAAAGTTATAACCATTTCTAATAAAAAAATATGGGCAAAGATAGTTTTTTCCTTTTTAGTTGTGCTGGGGAAGTTATTTATGGAAGAGATAAGTAGATAAATTGGGGGTATCTGATGTGTGTATTATTTTATAGTAATGGAGTAAATGCTTTTGTGCTATGTGAAACAAATAAAAAACTGCAATGATAAATTTCATTGCAGTTTTCCTTTGATAGTTAATAATATGAAAGGTTTACATATAGAAACTGTTGATAGGATCCCCTTCTGTTTCTCCTGCTTGATCGGCTTCCAAGATATATTCCTGAACCTTTTGAGGAGTTATATTGTAATATTTAGCTAGGCTTTTGAAGAATTGATCTTCACCATCGTTATATCCAACTACAATGAAAGGGATATCTTTAAGAAAATCAGTAGTTCCAGAAGTTAGCAGCCTTTTATGGGGCTCATTGGCTGGAGAGGTTGTCCCATCCTGATTGTATTTGGATACATAAAGATGACGGAGTTGTACTGTCATATTGAATTTAGCCAGATTTTTCTTGAAGAAGAAGTAACCTTTGAGTCCTATAGGATCATTGGTGAGTTTAGTACCTTTTGTAACATTAAACATTCCATTTTCTGGATCTGTATCTCGATAGGTGTAGCTGTAAAGGTCTGTAATAAACTTTTTACCATCACCAAAGTTCTCACCAGTAACCCAATTAGAGTATTGCTTAACCGTAAAAAAGTGTTGGTGGATGTCTAGCATCTCGGGGGTGAGGAATTGGCTGTTCATACGCTCTCCTTTACTGTTGTAATAGATGATTTCCATAGCGTATCGGGTTGCTCTTGGCTCACCATTGAGGTCCGGTTCACCTGTGGTAACGACTATTGGAGCGTTATCGTCTTTTTTTACTCGGTAGAATTTGTATTTATCTTTTCCGTTTTTATCTTTTCCGTCGCGGGTAACCCTCATATCCTCACGGGTAGTTTTGATGTATCCGTTTTTATCAATTTCATAGGTAATGAATTGCTTTTTAGGAAGAATAGGGACATCTATTAAAAGTCCATTTCCGTGAAAAAGCTTCCCATGAAGATGCCCTTCGTGTACGATGATTTCTACTTTTGCCCAGTTATCGTGCCCTTTTTCTTCGTGCTCGTTTGTAGGAGGAGCGGGCTGCTCATTGTCTCTGTTGCAAGAGATAAGGCTGAATGCGATGATCGCCGAGAGGGCGAATGTGATGATTTTTTGAATGTTTTTTTTCATTGTATAATAGTTTAAAATTTTAGAAATTATAATTAATTCGAAACTGAATATTTCTGCCAACGCCGTGCACAAAATATCTGAAATTGTCCGTATAATCCTTATACAGATGATTCAGGAGATTGGTTGCAGTAAGGGACATACTCATATCATTTTTTGTATTGATACTGATATTTGTGCCTAGCGAAAGGTTGAGTAAATGGTATGCTGGTGGAGAGTCTGGGATGAGATCAGCCTCTTTACTGAACCTCTTTTGTTTATTTGCCCAGAGATGTTCTATACTGATATAGGCACCACTTAGTCCTGTGAGTTTCGATAAGTTGAAATTTAAGGACTGAGAGAGATTCTCTGGTGAAATGGAGGGAAAATAATAGTCCTCCGAAAGGTTGTCAGCATATACAGCAGAGGCTTTTGCCGAATATTCTAACCAAGAGAGCGCTTTGAGCTTTATACTGAGGTCTGCACCCTTGAAAAGGGCATCAGACTGCTTGTAGGCAAAGACAGGGAAGTATCCGCTCCAAGTTTCTTTGAGCTCTTTTGTGGGCATTTCGTAGATAAAGCCTTTAATCTTTTGTAGGAAGATATCTGCTGAAATAAAGAGCCTCTCGTTAGCATATTCTATTTTAGAACTCCATTTTATGCCTTTTTCAAGGTTGAGTTTTTCATCTCCTAAGAGATAGAAAGCACTCCCGTGATGCACTCCGTTGCTGAAGAGCTCTATCGCTTCGGGTGCGCGCCAAGCTAGACCGATGTTTGAGGTTATTGAGAGGCTGCGACTGAAACTTTTATTCACTCCAAAGTTATAACTGAGATTGCTAAAAGTTCGCTCACCAGAGTAGTAAGCTCCATATCGGTTGTAGCCAGCAGCATTAAAGGTTTTATAGTCATATCGAATGCCTGCATCTAATATCCAAGAGCCTTTCTTGAACTTTTCGGAGAGGTAAACTCCAAAATTATTGGAGATGAAGTTGGGCAAGATGGAGTTGGTACCATTGCCAGGGATGTTATAGTTGTCCTGCCTAGAGCCCGTAACGCCTATATAGTTTTTGAAGTATTCATTATGCTCCTTTTCAAAATCTAATGATGCTGTATGTGTGCTTAGCTGGACATCAAAGGTAGGTTTGGAGGCGAAGGGCCCTATCCGAAGGTCGTATTCCTGCCTATGGTTTCTTTGATAGGCATAAATGAAGCTGAACTTGCCAAAATTTCTGTCGCTTTCTATTTTTAGCTTGGTAATCTGGTGTTTTACTTCTTGTTTTGGGAGATTAATATCGTAGGAAAAGCTTCCTTTATCGAGTGGTCTTCCGTATTCTAACCTGATATCCCAGTCACTCATACTTCCAATTCTTGAACCTTGGAAAATCCCGAGCTTCGTAGAGAAGAAACTGTGGAAAATCTCGAATTTCTCGTGTGGTAACTGATATCCGATGTTTGCAGAATAATTGAGCTCTCGAATTCCTGTATTCTCTACATAATAATCGGGAGTTTGATAGTTGCCCGCCCTCTTACCACTCGACTGAATACGCCAAGCAATAGGGTTTTTCTTATTGAAATTCCCTTGTAGCATCAGGTTGCCCGCCCATTTTTCTCCGTTGGACTCGCCTGTAAGCTGAGCCTTGCCACCGATAGCCTTACCATCGTAAGGTAAAGCTTCGCTTCTAAGGAGCACTACGCCACCAAGGGCATTAGCACCGTATTTTACGGCTTCTGCACCTTTGACGACCTCTATATGATGGGCGAGGAACGGGTCTATCTCGGGGGAATGGTCATTTCCCCACTGCTGGCTTTCAATTTTTACATCGTTATTCATTATCGCAATGCGTTGATTGGTTAATCCTTGTATAACAGGTTTTGAAATATTACCTCCGTTTTGGAGCATTGTAATGCCAGAGATACTTTTCAGAGCATTAGCAAGGTTATCACCGCTGCTTTTCTCTAAATCTTTCTTACTTAGCTCTGAATAGATGTGGGGTCTGTGGAAAATAAGCGATTTTTTTATAGTTATGGAATCGATATTCCTCGTTTTAATCTGGGCATAAGCTATTCCACTACAAAGGAATAGTCCTGCTAATAAGACTTTATTGTTTTTCATTAGATATAGCTTCCAACTGGGAGGACTGATAGTGCTCACAGTGTGGTAGGCTCTTAGTTATCCTCTGTATAGGGAAACTTTTAGCCGTAGAATGGAAGTCATTTACTGGTTAATAATTATTGTAATACTTTGAAAATAAGGAATAACACAACTTAGGCTTATTATATTAAAGCATTGAATAGTTGTGCAAAAGATTTTATGCAATGGGAGGCCCCCTTTGCTGAATCAGAAACTGAAATTCTGAGAAATAGTTTGAACAATAGTATTTAGGCACAGGAATAAACTTGTGCTCTGTATGATTTTTTATGTTAATATACTCCGCGAGTAAAGGTGTATATTGCAGGAAGTGGAAATTACAGATAATACAGTCTTCCTTTGCCTGAAATGCACCTTTGTGGTGATCGTACTTATACTCTAATTCCTCCTCGTGATGATGATGTAAATCAGTATAGTTTATTCCATAATTCGCAAATGTAAAGATACTTAGCAATAGTATTGCCAGTATCTTCTGTACTTGTTTTATATGCTCTCTCGGGAATAACACGACTGCAAAAGTATTTATTTTTTTGTTAAGTGTCAATAGGTGGTAAGCAGTAGGCTTTTGGCTATTAGCTAATTTTTATAAGTTTTGCAAATTTTAGGAGGAGGTTTTTCTCATCATTTCCTTCGAAGAGGATTTTGGCTTTTATATTTTGAGGGTCTGTACCGTCAAGGAGGAGAACTTCGCCTATACCAAATCTGTCGTGCCTTACTCGGTCTCCTACCTCAATATTTTGAGTAGAGCCTCCTGCTGGGTTATTGATTTGTGCTTTGGCAATAGGATTTAGTCGCTTAGGCGCAGGCATAGGACTTTCTTTTTTAAGGTTAAGAGGTTTCTTAGGTTCAATCTTTTTAAAACTTCTTGGAGTAGGTGGAGTATCATCAAAAATATCAGATTTTAAGCCAGAGCGGTTGATGACTTTCCTCTCAGCAGTGGGGTTTATGAAGTCTATAAACCGAGTATCTACCTCGCTTATGAATCGGCTTGGTTCGCAATCAGTAATTTTTCCCCACTGGAAACGAGATATAGCGTAGGTGAAGAATGCCTGCTTCTCGGCTCTGGTGAGGGCTACATAGAATAGGCGGCGCTCTTCTTCTAATTCCTCCCGTGTAGAGGTACTGAGAAAACTCGGAAAGAGATTTTCTTCTAAACCTACGAGATGCACAACAGGAAATTCCAACCCTTTAGAGAGGTGGATGGTCATTAGGGAAACTTTATCCTCATCATCGTCTTCTTTTTTATCTTGATCGGTAGAGAGGGCTATATTTTCCAAGAAATTGGAGAGCGAGGCATCGCCGTCTTCTAACTGAAGCTGTTCGTCTATGAAGCCTTGCATTGAATTCATTATCTCTTGGATATTTTCTACTCGAGAGATGCCTTCTGGCGTTTGGTCTTCCTTCAGGATTTTGATGAGCCCGCTTCGTTTGGCAACTTCCATAGCTACGGTGTAGGCATTTTCGGTTTTTAGCATTACTCGGAATGCTTGAATCATTGACCAAAAATCTCCCAGTTTATTTAGCGTAGTATTGTTTATTTTGAGCTGTGGAGCATAATGAGAGAGCTTGTTCAGCACTTGAGAGAGTGGTTGATTAATAGAATCTGCAAAGACGATGAGCTTATTCTGAGTAGTCTCTCCGATGCCTCTGCCTGGGTAGTTGATGATTCTTAGCAGTGCCTCATTATCATTTTCATTCACCAAAAGGCGGAGGTAGGCTATTAAATCCTTCACCTCTTTTCTTTGATAGAAAGACAGTCCGCCATATACCCGATAGGGAATATTCTTCTTCCTCAGGGCATCTTCGAGAGCGCGGGTTTGGGAGTTGGTTCTATAGAGTATGGCGAAATCTCCATACTGTCTCTGTTCTTGGTTGTGAAGGTTCCAGATATTGGTTGCTACGAAGTTTGCCTCATCAGCATCGGAGAGGGCGCGGTATATTTTTATTTTATCACCAACTTCATTGTCACTAAAAACATTTTTCGGGAACTGCTCAATATTGTTGGCGATAACGGCATTTGCTGCTCCTACTATATTTTGTGTAGATCGGTAGTTCTGCTCCAGAGATACTGTTATTGCATCGGGATAGTCTTTTTTAAAGTTGAGAATGTTTTGAATATTTGCTCCTCGAAAGGAGTAGATAGATTGGGCATCATCGCCCACCACGCAGAGGTTTTCAAACTTCGAGGCAAGAGCTTTTACGATGAGGTATTGCGAGTGGTTCGTATCCTGATACTCATCTACGAGAATGTATCGGAACCTGTCCTGATACTTCGCGAGCACTTCGGGAAATCTCGTAAGTAATTCATTTGTTCTTAGCAGGAGGTCATCAAAGTCCATAGCACCATTTCTGAAACAAGCCTCTACATACCTTTTATATATCTCACCGATATGTTTCATATTGGCTTGTGCATCGGCTTCTATCAGTTCAGGGTTATTGAAATAAGCCCTTACTGTAATGAGGTTGTTTTTATAGGTGGAGATTCTGGACTGTACTTTCTTTGGTTTATAGAAATCGGGATCTATATTCATTTCTTTGATGACTTTTTTCAGTACATTGAGAGAGTCCTGAGTATCGTAGATGGTAAAGTTGGATGGAAAGCCGAGGTGATGAGCCTCTATTCTAAGTATCCTTGCAAATACTGAGTGGAAGGTTCCCATCCAAATACTTTTAGCATCGCTAATGCCTACTACTTTCGCAATTCGATCTTTCATCTCTCGAGCAGCTTTATTGGTAAAGGTAAGCGCCAGTATATTGAAAGGATCTACCCCATTGGTGATGAGGTGGGCAATGCGCATTGTGAGCACACGAGTCTTCCCAGACCCCGCCCCTGCCAAGACCATTAGAGGTCCATTAAGGGTAGTTACAGCTTCGTATTGATTTTCATTGAGCCCTTTCAAGTAGTCTTCCATCACTAAAAAATTTAATTTGCAAATATATTACAGAGGTAAGCAGTAAGCAATAGTCCATAAGTAGACTAACCACACACATACCGCCTACTGCCTAAAGCAAAAAAGGCTGTCTTTATTGCAAAGACAGCCTTTTTTATTGGTAAAAACCTGTCAGGGTACCCCGATAGGATAATTGCCTGCCTTGCTAAAGGCTTCCCATAAGGGAACAGGATAAAAAACCACTTTTTGGAGGGAGATAAGTCCGTCAGCTGGTAGCTGGCTAATAGCCAGAAGCCAAAAGCTAGAAGCCAACTATTGGTATCGGCGGTGTTCTTTGGGTTTTGAGAAGCGGTTGATGAGGGGTTTTATAAGGGCTTTGTACTTCTCGATATCGAAGACTTGGGAGTCCGTGAGTGCTTTGTAGGAAAGCCAGATGCTGAACCCAAAGAGTACGATATTAGGAATCCACGCGGCAGCATAAGGGTCTAGCTCACCTTTCCAAGTGAGGTTTTCTACGGAGATATTCAGTGTGTGTAGAATGAGGTAAATGATAATGGAGATGACGACAGGGAGCCCCATCCCCCCTTTCCTAATGATAGAACCGAGGCTGGCACCAATCATAAACAAAATAATACAGGTACAGGAGTAGGCGAGAATCCTCTGCTGGTAGAGAATCATTTTATTTCGCTCTTTTACTGCATCCATAGCGAGTTCTTCCTTAAATGCAAGCTCAGCTTTCAGGTATTTTATCTTGTCATATGCTGCGTGGAGCGCCTCTATTTTTTTCTCCTTTTTTAGGGTATCTATCTTGTATTGAGGTTCTATTTTCTTGCCTTTGAAATCCCGTTTATCGAGGTATTCTATATAGTTATTTGCATTTGAGGTGAGGGTAGTGCCCAAATCCTTAAAGGTGGAGGCATCGTTTTTCTTGCCTTTATCGATGAGGGTATCGATGCCCAAGTAGGAATTAAACCTGTAATCTTCGGTAATCTGCTCCTTTTCCATAGCCTGCTCTACCAGCTCGGTAATGTCTAAATAGGATACCATTGTATCAAACTTAATCGACTGGTTGGGCTGTTTTAGCCTTTCGGAATCGGTTTTATTTCTGAATTTATCTTCAAAGATATATCCATTGTAGAGGGTGAGTTTGAGGTAATTTTTATTCTCCTTAGCCTTTACAATCTCTCCTTTTTTAGCGATGATGGACTGCTGGTCGTCATACATCCCAGCGGTTTTATGAATGAAAATTCCCTCGATATACTCGCCGTTTTCGCCATAGATTTTATCAAACTTCATTGAATACCCAGGGATTTGATTGATGAAATGCCCAGGGATAAAGTTGAGTGCAGGGCGAGCCGTCGTAATATTATACATCATATTCTTAGCCTTGCGCTGAGAGTAGGGGCTTATATTATTCTGAAAGAGAAATAATATGACGGAAAGGATGAGGCTAACGATGAAGAGTGGTGCCATAATCCGTGCAAGAGAGATTCCCGCAGCCTTCATTGCAGCGAGTTCGTAGCGCTCACCAAACTCTCCAAATGCCATAATAGACGCCAGAAGAATGGTGAGCGGAAGCACCATCGCCACTACGGTAGCCCCAGCGTAGAGCATAAACTTCATAATTTCGAAATAGGTAAGCCCTTTGCCCACGATTTCGCTGAGCTGTATCCAGAGGATATTCACTACGAAGAGGAATGCCAGAATGCTAAATATAAAAAGGAAAGGACCGAAAAAAGTCTTGATGATATACCTATCGAGAATCTTCATAGAGGGCAGAAAGAGGAGCCTTAGAGCTCAGTAATGATATAGTTTTTGTAATTCGCTTTTTTAAAGGTGAAAGTATCGGCGCTCAGGTTTTGGTTCGCCTTATACTCTTGGATGCTAATCCTTGCAAAAGAATTATCGGTAGAGGTCTGGTCTATCCTCAGAATTTGATTCTGTTTGGTATCTATATAGATATTCACTTCCTTTATTCCATTGCTTTTAATCGGTGTTAGCTTTATCTGCTCGGTGCTTTTACCTTCTATGGTCTTTTTGCCTGCGTAGGTAGTGTTATATTCCTTTTTATAGGAGTTCAGGTAGTTGGTAGGGGAGAACATCATCTCGCTACCATTGGCTTTTGCTATGGTTACTTCCTGGTCTTCACTGCTGATGTTATAGACTTTATTACCGTCAAAAATCTGCTCTATACCCATTATTTTGAGCCTATGTTGGGTTGGGGTAGTGTAGAAAGTTCCTGTTTCGGTTTTGGTTATTTTTCCTTTTTGCCCACTCCCATAGCTGAATTTAAAGAAAGTATTTTTATTTGCCTTGTATTTTTTAGCTACGGCATCTAATATTTGGGTAGATTTAGCATCTGCTTTCTGAGCATAGATGAAAGCAGTACTTGTGATAATGCAGATAAGTCTGAGTAGTTTTTTCATTTTATTTTAATTGTTTAATTATTTTCTGAATTGCTCCAAATGTTGTTCCAGAGTATTTAAATCGGTGATGAGCACTTCGCGTGGCTTTGCACCGTTGAAGCTCCCTACAATACCTGATGCTTCCAGCTGATCCATAATCCGCCCTGCTCTGTTGTACCCGAGTTTCAGTTGCCTTTGGAGCATAGAAGTAGAGCCTTGCTGAGTAGAGACAATGATTCTTGCTGCTTCTTCAAACATTGCATCTTTTTCATTCGGGTCAAAGCCTCCTGCTGAGCTTCCATTTTCCTCAGAAGTATATTCTGGAAGGAGGAATGCTGAGGGATAACCTTTTTGCTCACCAATGAAATCTGCGATTTTTTCTACCTCTGGGGTATCTACAAAGGCGCATTGCAATCTTAGGATTTCGCTACCATTAAAGAAGAGCATATCCCCTTTACCTACCAGCTGTTCTGCCCCTGGCGAATCCAGAATTGTTCGGGAATCTACACTTGAAATTACTCTGAAAGCTACACGGGCAGGGAAGTTGGCTTTTATCATCCCTGTAATCACATTTACGGAAGGTCTTTGCGTTGCTACGATGAGGTGTATGCCCACTGCTCTGGCAAGCTGTGCAAGTCTGGCGATAGGGTGCTCCACTTCTTTTCCTGCGGTCATTATAAGGTCTGCAAATTCATCAACTACCAAGACGATATACGGCAGGTATCTGTGTCCATTCTCTGGGTTCAGCTGTCGCTCGGAGAATTTTTTATTATACTCTTTTATATTTCGGCAGAAAGCGGATTTCAGGAGCTCATACCGAGTATCCATCTCAATACAGAGGGAGTTGAGGGTATTAATTACTTTATTGGTATCGGTGATGATGGCTTCCTCTGCATCTGGGAGCTTTGCCAAATAGTGTCTTTCAATTTTGGAATAAAGGGTGAGTTCTACTTTTTTTGGGTCTACCATTACGAATTTAAGCTCGCTCGGATGTTTTTTGTAGAGCAGAGAGGTGAGTATGGCATTAATCCCTACGGATTTTCCTTGCCCAGTAGCTCCTGCCATTAGGAGGTGTGGCATCTTGGCGAGGTCTGCCATAAAGATTTCATTGGAAATGGTTTTCCCAAAGACGATAGGCAGTTCCATATCAGTGTTTTCAAACTTTGATGAGGCGATTACACTGCGCATAGAGACCATAGAGGTTTTTTGTCTCGGAACTTCTATCCCGATAGTCCCTTTACCAGGCATTGGTGCTATGATACGAATTCCTGCTGCCGAGAGATTTAAAGCGATATCATCTTGTAATCTCTTAATGGTAGATACTCGGATGCCCGCTTCCGGAACGATTTCGTAGAGGGTAACGGTAGGGCCAATCGTTGCTTTTATCTGGGCAATCCCGATGTTGAAGTTTCGGAGGAGACCTACAATTCGGTTTTTATTCTCTTCCAACTCCTCTTTGTTGATGGAGATTTCCTCATTACCATAATTTTTCAAGAAATCAATGCTCGGAAATTGGAAGTTTGGGAGTTCTAATTTATGGTCATAAAGTCCGTATTCTTCTACTAATTGTTTAGATTTCTGCTGTATATCGGTGAGGTCTTCGTCTTTGGGTTTTGCTATTTCTATTTCAAAGTCTAAATCATCTTTCTCGCTTTTGGGTGTTTCAGGTGGGAGTAAAGGCTTTGCAGGAGTGGCTGGAATCAGCTCTTCCGAATTAAAGGTTATCTCTGTGGAGTCCTTAGCTTTTTCTTCTAATGCTGCAGGTGAATCTTTTACACTCTTGATTTCAGGGCTTATACTTATCTCTGGTGTAGTATCGATTTCAATCTCTGTGGAGCTGCTTACGGTAATATTATCAAAATCATCATTGGTTGTGTTCTCCATTGGTTCTGCTTCGGTTTCATCGTCATCAAAGGAGGGGAGGAGGCTTTGCGCTTTGTCTTTAATGGAATAAAATCTCGCTTTTATCGCTTCTGGGCGGAGGTTAAATTCTAAAATAAAGTAAAGCAAAATACTACTGGTAATCACTACCCACAGCCCGAAAGTCCCAATAATTGCATTGAGGTATTCCATTATCTGATAGCCATAAACGCCGCTTATTGCGCCTTGTCCTTTGCTTATCGCTCCAGTGAATATCGGTAGCCAGCAGATGAAAAATAATGAATGCCCGAGGGTTTTCCAAGGTTTGAAGTATTTCTTTTTGAGGATAATCAGCCCGAATACGAAGAACAGAAAAGCGATGATAAAGGCAGCAATTCCTATGCTTTGAAAGATGAAGAAATTCCCCAGCCAATCGCCCATTTTGCCAAAGAGGTTGGAGGATTGTATGGACTTGTCCAGCATAGTACCCGCTTGGCTTTGGTCGGCTTTCCAGTTTTTAAGATAAGAGATGAAAGAGAGCGCAAGTACAAATGAGAATATGATAAAAGATATCCCAAAAAATATCCTTGTTTTAGAGAGTAATTTACCTTGTTTTGAGGTATTGGTTTGGTTTTTCTGCGTGTTTTTGTCCATAATCTGATGGGCAAATTTAGATAAAAATTAGTTGCAATAAAATAAGGACAAGAGAAATTCTTATCCTTATTTGCCTTTGAGACTTTGTTCTATTGTTTTAGAAAATCATTCTCCCGAGAAGGTAGGTAAGCCCTGCGATAAGTGCGCTTACGGGTATCGTCATAATCCATGCCCAGAGGAGGCTTACGGTAATTCCCCACCGCACTGCGGAGACTCTCTTAGTGAGCCCCACTCCAATGATAGACCCCGTGATGGTATGCGTAGTAGAAACCGGGATACCAAAATGGTCGGTTAAGAACAGGGTGATAGACCCCGCCGTTTCGGAGCTTACACCCTCTAATGGGGTTACTTTTGTGATTTTCGTACCCATTGTTTTTACGATTTTCCATCCGCCGCTCATCGTTCCGAGTCCTATTGCTATAAACGATGTAATCGGTACCCAAGTGTAGTGCTCGGCGAAGTATTTAAACCTGTCGGGAGCATCGATATAGGCTACATCATTAATGTTCAAATGGTGGTAGATGACCGCTGCACCTATAATCCCCATTACCTTTTGGGCGTCGTTTAGCCCGTGCCCTAAGCTGAGCAGTGCAGAGGAGGCCAGCTGGCATTTTTTGAAAATTTTCTCCGCCTTGTGAGGGTTTGAATTTTTAGAAATATAAATAATAATAGAAGTGATGGTAATCGAGATAAAAGCACCCAGCACGGGAGCCATAAAGATAAACAGAAAGATTGGGATTACTTTGCTGTACTTCACTACGCTCTGCTGGCTCACTTTGTCCATCGTGGCAGAGATGCTGTCCCACAGGCTAAGGTCTGGCTGTGCCTGTACAATTTCGTTGTAGTCTAGGATAAAGGCGTGCATCAGTGCGGCACCGAGAAAACCACCGATTAGGGTGTGAGAGGACGATGAGGGAATCCCAAACCACCAAGTGAGCAAGTTCCAGAATATCGCGGCGATAAGCCCACTGAAAATCACTTCAAGGGTGATGAAATTTTCGTTTACCGTCTTGGCAATCGTATTTCCGATTTTAAACTCACCGATGATGTAGTAGGCGATGAAAAAGGCGGCGAAGTTCCAAAGTGCTGCCCATACTACGGCTTGGAAAGGCGAGAGAACTTTGGTAGAAACCACCGTGGCGATTGAGTTTGCTGCATCGTGGAAGCCATTGATGTAATCAAACAACAGGGCGAGAACGATGATGACGACCAGTAATACGGGTAAATCCATTTCCTATGCGTATTTAATGATGATATTCTCCAAAATATTGGCTACATCTTCCGCCTTGTCGGTTACGCCTTCTAAGTAGTCCAGCACCGAATTTACTTTTATCACCCGTATAGGGTCGTTCGTTTCAAAGAGGTTTACCAATGCTTTGCTCAGCACATCATCGGCAAGGTTCTCGTAGGAGTTTATTTTGCTGCAAGACTCCTTTACTCCTGCGGGGTTTTTGAAGTCTTTAAGGTTTTTTACCGCGTTCTGAATTTCCAGGCACGCCTTGTATATCAGCAAAGAAAACTCCGCGTATTCCTTCGTCTCAGGGGTTTTGTAGAGAAAGAGGTACTTCGCGGAGGCATACATATAGTCGGCAATATCGTCCATACTATTGCTGAGCATAGAGATATCTTCCCTGTCAAACGGTGTGATGAAATTCTGCCCGAGCTCTACGAAAATCTGATGCGTGAGGTCGTCATTTTTATGTTCAAAATCACTGATTTTTTGGAGGAAAATCTCATTATTTTGGTCAAATTCCAATATCCCTTCGTGGAAGAATTTAGACATCTCTACGAGGTTTTGGGCTACTTTATCAAAAAGTACGAAGAACACCTTGTCTTTGGGTTGGAAAGCCTTGAAAATATTACTTAGTCCCATTATTTGTTTTTATTAAAATTCGGCTACAAATATGTAAAATAAGTTTCGTATACAGAAAAAATGGGGATTAATTTTTACTAACATCTCTTTATTTAAAGCGGGTTTAAAGTATCAATCCCCCTGAAAAACAGTTCTTATTGGGTTTATCGCTTTTCGCAGGTTCTCAGAAATCGTTTATTTTAGGATTTGATATATTTTCGTCTTCTTTTTTGCGAAATATTCAATAAAATGATGAAATCATTTGTTCTTTGGTCTTGCGCAGTTTGCGCCATTGCACGGAAGTACTTCCGAGATGCGTTTCAGTTTGCGCCAGACCTCCGAAGCACTTCCGAGAGGCATTTCAGAACTGCGCAAGACTTCGGAAGCACTTCTTTTTTGCATTTCAGAACTGCGCAAGACCTCCGTAACACTTCCGAGAGGTATTTCAGAGCTGCGCAAGACCTACGGAAGCCTTCCGATGAGCATTTCAGAACTGCGCAAGACCTACGGAAGAGATTTTAAATAAAGCCTTTCTCCGCCTTAGTCTATGGCTAAAATGATTATCTTTGCCCGCAGTTTCAGGGGGAAGTTTTCCATTCTTCTACCCAAGAAAACGGCATTAAACCTATTAAAAATAAAAGATAAATGACCAGGAAAACGATTGCTTTAGCCATTATAGCCAGTGTTTTATACATCGTAGGATTTCTTTCGTCTTATCCTTATTTACTGGATTTTGAGAACCCCAATACCCCGCCCACAGGCGCCCTGAGATCGGTAGTAGAATATGAGCTAATGTTTTTATCCTTCCTCTCGTTCTGTATTTTTTTACTGAGCAAGACTAAGGTTTTAAGGGGGTTGAGCTATGTGCTTTTGCTTTTTCTCAGCCTTAATTTTATGCTCTCGGCATCGTGCTTCTTTATCTATAAGCAGGGGTTTAATGTGGGGATGACCATCAGTATCTTAGAGACCAATGTCTCCGAAAGTTTGAGTATGGTACGCACCTTAATCTATCCTATCTCAGCGAGTTTGGTTTTTTACATCATCCTACTGATGCTCTTCCGCAGTGGGGTAAAGGATAAGGAAAACCTCTCACCGAAATTCAGAAAATATACTGTGTTCTTCTCCCTGCTCTGGCTCGTGATGCCTTATGCTTATTCCCTCAAGCATACCTATATTAAGAATAAGGGAGGGGGAGTGATGATTAAAAATACCTTCTATCATCTGTCCGATTTTCTAAGAGCGAATAACCTGAAAAAAGAACTGGAAGAGGTGAAAAATGCCAAGGTAGATTATCAGCTTAGCCGTACAGATACCGAGCCTGTGGAGACCATCGTAGTCCTCGTAGGAGAGTCGCAAAGGAGGCAGAATATGTCGCTCTACGGCTACGAAAAAGATACTACCCCCGCCGAGCTCGCCGAGAAAGCCAATATGCTCCTCTACCAAAACGCTTATGCACCTGCAGCGATTACCAACCTCGCCGTACCTATCGCCCTTAGTAATATCAATATACAGCACTACGGAAGAGGGGTAAAACAGCTCAGCGATAACATCCTGAATGTAGCCAACCACCTCGGCTATGCTACCTACTGGTACAGCACGCAGGGAGGGGCGCAGGGCATTACTGCTATTGCCAGCTTTGCTAAGGAAAAGAAGTATATTAATGGCTATGATGAAGCCCTACTCCCCCCTCTGAAACAAATCTTAAAACAAGGAGCAAACAAAAAGAAACTCATCGTGCTCCACATTAATGGGAGCCACCCCTATTGCTGTGATAAATATCCTCCAAAAGAAGCCGTATGGCAAGGCGGAATAGATGAATGCTATGACAACTCCATACGATACACCGATAAGATTATCGGGCAAATCTTCCACCTGCTGAAAGACCAAAATGCAAGTCTCGTTTATCTCTCCGACCACGGACAGATTAAAGAAAAAGATACCTATAAACACGGTGATTATAAAGAAGCCGTACAAGTGCCGCTCTTTATTTGGTACTCTGCTTCCGTTCATACAAAGAATAGAGGAGAAATCATCTCCGAAACTACCCCTACTTCGGTAGTCTATCCAAAAGTTCTCGAGCTTATGGGCGTTAAAAATCCTAAAACCATAAATAATGCAGGTAAATACCTCAAACTCGACCTCCAAACCATAGACTACAAAAACCTGAAATAGAAACTTGAACTTAGTATATTTGCTCTAAATTTTTAAATAATGATAGATAGTTTTAATATACGAGTCTATGCCCTCTGTATAAAGGACGAGAAAATCCTTATCTTAAATGAAGAATATGCAGGCAAATACCTTACAAAGCTCCCAGGTGGGGGACTTGAATTTGGCGAAGGTACCCTCGAATGCCTCCAAAGAGAGCTCGCCGAAGAGCTTAATCTCAGCATAAAATCAGCAGAGCATTTCTATACTCAGGAGGATTTTCTGGTATCCAGGTTTAAGGATAATGAGCAGCTCCTTACCATTTATTACAAAGTAGAACTGGAAAACGATGAAGATTTGCTCGTAATGGATCCGTGTATAGAGCAGGTCGTATGGCACCCAATAGCCGATGGAAATCCTTTTGACCTACCGATTGATAAAATTGTATATGAAAAACTCGTAAGTGAGAGGGAATACTAAAGCCGAGAAAGGTCTCGGCTTTGGTTTTAGTATCCTAAAAGTTTGAGAACTTCTTCGGGTTTTTGCTCTTCACGGAAGACGGTATAGGTAAAGTTCCCCTCCTCATCGGTATCTATAAGGATGTGCTTGGGCTGAGGCATCAGGCAGTGATGCACTCCACCATAGCCGCTAATCGTCTCTTGGTACGCTCCCGTATGGAAAAACCCGATGTAGAGTGGCTTGGTATCGTTATAAGTTGGGAGGTAGATGGCGTTAATGTGCTGTTCAGAGTTATAATAATCATCCGAATCGCAGGTAAGCCCACCGAGGAATACCCTTTCATAAGTATCTTCCCAGCGGTTCAGGGGGAGCATAATGAAGTGCCGAGAGATGGCCCAAGTATCGGGTAGGGTGGTCATAAATGAGGAGTCTATCATATTCCACTTTTCCCTGTCGTTTTGTCTTTTCTGAGCGATGATTTTATAGAGGTGCCCCCCGCTTTCGCCTACAGTAAAGCTCCCGAATTCGGTATAGATGTTCGGTTCTTCTACGCCTTCTTCTTCGCAGAATTTCTTTATCTGAAACACGATTTCATTAATCATATACTGATAATCGTAGTCAAAGTTCAGCGATGTTTTTATCGGTAGCCCACCTCCGATGTTTAGGGAATCTACTTCTGGTGCTACTTTTTTGAGCCTTGCGTAGACTCTCAGGCATTTGTAGAGCTCGTTCCAATAGTAAGCCGTGTCTTTAATCCCCGTATTGATGAAGAAATGTAACATTTTAAGCCTTGCACTTGGGTGGTCGGCTATTTTTTGGCTGTAGTAGGGGATGATGTCTTTGTAACCAATCCCCAATCGAGAGGTATAGAACTCAAATTTTGGTTCTTCCTCAGAGGCAATACGAATCCCGATATCAAAAGTAGTGTCTATACTTTCGGTGAGCTTTTCCAGCTCTCGGTAGTTGTCCAAGATTGGGATAATGTTTTCAAACCCTTGATTGATGGCATCGGCAATTTTATTGAGGTAGTCATCGGTTTTAAATCCATTGCAGATAACCTCCATATTTTTATCAAACTTCCCTTCTTCGTACAGAGATTTCACGATGTCCATATCATACGCCGATGAGGTTTCAATAGAAATATCATTCTTCAAGGCTTCATCTAATACAAATTTGAAGTGGCTGGATTTGGTACAATAGCAGTATCGGTAGCTTTTTGTGTATTCATTTCGCTCGAAGGCTTCCTTAAACCAAGTTTTTGTCTTCTGTATGTTCAGCGATATTTTGGGGATATAGTTAAACTTCAGTGGCGTACCAAACTTTTCCACCAGCTCCATTAGTGGGATGTTGTGAAATTTCAGGTTGTTTTCCTCTACATTAAACTCCTCCGTAGGGAAGTAGAGCGTTTGGTCGATAAGCTCAGAATACTTTATTTTCATTTTCTAATTAAGGTAATTAAGTCGGTCATTTAATATCGGCTGCAAATTTGCTAAAAAAATTGATAGCAAGGAGGGAGGTACTGCCTCTTTTTTCATTTTATAAATAAAAGCACGCCCAGCGGAGGAGGCATTGCCTTTTTTTTAGAGGTATCGTTTCTTTTATTAGGAGGCATCGCCTCTTTTTTATTTAATAATTAAGTGGAGTAAAGGCGTCGTTTCCGTATTATCCAGACTATAAAGAGGAGTATCACCGCACTGAAAGTCATCATCCCAAAAATATTTTTCATCATCGTGAAAATACTCCCGAATTGAACCACCATTGGGGAGAGTTCGTCGTAGCTTTTAAGTCCGATAAAGGTGCAGAGGTTTTCAGAATAATCAAAAAAGCTGGTGAGCAGCGGTAGATAGCTTAGGATTTTTAGCCATTTGCTTTCTGCGGAGAGCTGTTGCAACAGCCTGCTGATAATCCAAGTATAGGCTAAGGCAAAAAGCGCTGGGTAAAACGCATCGAGAAAGAGCTGAGGGAAGAGGTAATAGCTGCGCCCCTCGCTTCCTAAGGCGGTGTATAGCGCTTCTACTTCGTTTAGTGTATAGCCTTTTGGTCTCATATCTAATATAGGCAAGCCCTGTGAAAGCATTTGCAGATGAGGGATGCTCACTACAATCATCAATAAATACACCGCATTGGCAAGTAGAAATGCTATCCATATCTGGCGATTTTTCATCGGTGCGAATACTATTTTTTTCATAGTGATTTATTAAAAAAAAGAGGCAAAGCCTCTAAGTAATAAAGGAGGCAATGTCTCCCCCCTTTAATGGTATTTTAAATTCATTTTGGGTTTTATTTTAAGAAGGGTTTCGTAGATGAGTTGGATTACATTCTGAACATCTTCTTTAGAGACCATTTCTACTGTGGTGTGCATATACCTTAGGGGGAGTGAGATGAGGGCACTGGGTACGCCGCCGTTGGAGTGTGCAAAGGCATCAGTGTCTGTACCTGTGGAGCGGCTTGCAGCGGCTCTTTGGTAGGGAATGTTTTTCTCCTTAGCGGTGTTTATAATCAGCTCCCGAATGTTGTGATGCACACTTGGTGCAAAGAATACCACAGGACCGTTGCCACATTTTTGGTCGCCTTCTTTTTTCTTATCAATCATCGGTGTGGTAGTATCGTGGGTTACATCGGTTACGATGGCGATATTGGGTTTTATGGTGTCGGCAATCATATCTGCACCGTATAGCCCCACTTCTTCTTGTACGGAATTGGTAATGTAGAGTCCGAAAGGGAGTTTCTTTTTGTTCTCTTTTAGCAGGCGGGCTACTTCGGCTATCATAAAACCACCGATTCGGTTGTCCAGCGCACGGCATACGAAGTATTTATCGTTCATTTCAAAGAACTCATCTGGGTAGGTTATCATACAGCCCACATAGATTCCGAGGCTTTCTACTTCTTCTTTGGAAGAAGCACCGCAGTCTATAAAGATATTTTCAATTTTTGGGGTGGGTTCGTCTTTGCTTCCTATTCGTGTGTGTATGGCTGGCCAGCCAAAAACGCCTTTTACGATTCCTTTTTCTCCGTGTATATTTACCACTTTGGAGGGAGCAATGGCTTGGTCGGAGCCCCCGTTTCGTATTACATAAATGAGCCCATCATCTGTGATATAATTCACATACCAAGAGATTTCATCTGCGTGTGCTTCTATCACTACTTTGAAGTCTGCATTTGGGTTTATAATCCCGTAGCAGGTACCGTAGTGATCTACTTCTATGGTATCTACATAGGGCTTTATGTAGTCCATCCATACTTTTTGTCCATTGCGTTCGTAGCCTGTAGGAGAGGCAGTATTCAGATAGTTTTTTAGAAATTCTAATGATTTTTCATTTGTATTCATAAGAAAGGAATGGTTTTTGTGTCGTTGGAAAATTCAAGGCGTAAAAGTAATGAATATTAATAAATATACGAGCATTTTCTTCCTTTTTATAAGTATTTGGGCTTATTCTCAGGATGATAATACAGCGGTAACGGTGAAGTCTCTAAGCCAGTATCCACAGGATAAGATAAAAGTAGATGAGCACGGTAACCGCTATTATTATGATGAAGCTCAAAAGGCCAAAATTTATGAAATAGATGGAGAAACGGTCGTGGTTTTAGATGAATTAGTCCTTCTCAATAAGCCTAGATTTAATAATCAGCTCGACAAAAATTATTATTTCTTTATCAATAAAAAACTCAGCAGGGTGTATCCACTCTTTCTAGAAGCGCTTGACCAATATCGTGATTTAGAACACAAATTAGAACAATACAAAGGTCGCGAACGCAGGCAGTATATAAGAAATAAGCAAAATGAGCTCGCCTCTCAGTACGAAACTAAATTAAGGGAGCTCACCACTTCCGAAGGGCAGATTTTTGCCAAGCTAATGCACAGGGCAACCGGAAAAACCGTATATGAAATTATAAAGGAGCTTAGAGGAGGCTGGAGCGCTTTCTGGTGGAATGTAAAAGGAAATGCAGTAGATGTATACATAAAAGAGCCGTATGACCCGCACAGGTTCAGGGCTGATGAGTTTTTAGAAAACCTTCTCCAGAGCAGTTGGAATTTTGGCTATCTAAAGCCTTACGAAGGTTATCAGGACTTTAAAATTGCAAGAGGTAATTAGTTTTCGATTTTCCATATAATTGTATTTTTCCCAGCAGTAGGCTTTCCTATTGCTGGGGTTTTTATTTTTGCGAAGTCTGTGCTAATCCTTACATTTGTTCCCTTAATTTTTGAAAATAAATAGGATTATATAATGAAAAACTTTGTAGAAGAACTGCGCTGGCGAGGGATGATTCAGGATATAATGCCTGAAACTGAAGAACACCTTATGGAAGGGCTTCGTTCGGCATATATAGGATTTGACCCTACTGCGGATTCATTGCATATTGGGAATTTGGTTGGGATAATGATGCTAAAACACTTCCAGAATTGCGGACATAAGCCGTATGCCCTTGTGGGTGGTGCTACGGGGATGATTGGCGACCCCTCTGGTAAGTCGGCTGAGAGAAATCTCCTGACTGAGGAAATGCTCGCACAATACATTATGGGCATTAAAAAACAACTCTCAAAGTTTCTCGATTTTGATAGTGATGCTCCTAATGCTGCCGAGCTCGTTAATAATTACGATTGGATGAAAGGCTTCTCCTTCCTCTCTTTCATCCGTGATGTGGGCAAGCACATTACTGTAAATTATATGATGGCAAAAGACTCCGTAAAGAAACGATTTGACCCCAATGAAAACACCGATGGAATGTCCTTCACCGAGTTTTCTTATCAATTGATTCAGGGCTATGATTTCCTCCATCTCTACAAAGAAAAGCAGTGTACGCTCCAGATGGGCGGCTCCGACCAATGGGGGAATATCACTACGGGTACGGAGATGATTAGGCGTATCTCTGGCGGTAAGGCGTATGCAATGACCTGCCCGCTCATCACGAAGGCAGACGGCACCAAGTTCGGAAAAAGCGAGGGAGGGAATATCTGGCTAGACCCTGAGAAAACCTCACCCTATAAGTTCTATCAGTATTGGCTCAATACCTCAGATGCCGATGCCGAGCGCTACATCAAAATCTTTACAATGCTCGCGAAAGATGAGATTTCTGCTCTCGTAGAGGAGCATTCTCAGGCGCCGCACCTCAGAATTTTGCAGAAGAGGCTCGCACAGGAAATCACCACTCTTGTGCATTCTCGAGCGGACTGGGAGAATGCCGTAAAGGCATCAGAAATCCTCTTCGGAGGGGCTGCCTCTCAGGAAATAAAAACATTGGCGCCACGAACTTTCCTTGAAATCTTTGAGGGCGTACCTCAGAAAGAAATCAGCCGCGAAGAGGTCTTGGGCACTGGCATCGTAGAGCTGCTCTCCGAAAAAACAGGCTTCCTCAAATCCAAAAGCGAAGCGCAAAGAGAGCTGAAAGGCAATTCCATCTCGGTAAATAAAGAGAAGGTGGCAGATTCATTTGTAGCTCGAGAGGAGGATTTCATTGCGGGAAGCTATCTCCTCCTCCAAAAAGGAAAGAAAAATTATTTTATCATTAGAATAATCTAATTACGATTTTAATTAATAGTTATCAAACTCCTTCTTAATATTTTTCCTTATTCAGGGAAGTATTGGGAAGGAGTTTTTCTATTTTTTCAAACTATATCGGTAGGTTTATATTTCCTATGGGGTTTCCAACTTTTTGCTTCACTGATGGCTAAAATAGAAAAAGGAGAAATAAATCGATAGTTTTTAGTGTAGATTTATTGAAAATGAAGTTGGAGTAGGAAATAAATACTGTTGAATAAATTTAAAATAGTATATTTTATAGGTGGTTCATTGGTTTTTAATAAAAATATGGGCTAATCAGGTTTTATTGCATTAATTTTATTAATTTGATTTGTAGGTTTTTATATTTAAACCTAAAATGAAATGGGAAAAACTTAGGCTAAAAATTTGAGCTATCAATATTTTTTTACATATTTGGGAATTCAAAACCCATATTATAATTATAGGTATGATACATAAAAAAGATATGAGAATAAAAGTATTGAGTGCCGGTGTTTGGTTTTTCTTAGGACAGACGATGATTATGGCACAGACGAAGAAAACCGACTCTACGAAAGTGACGAGCATAGATGAAGTAGTAGTAGTAGCGTACGGTAAACAAAAGAAAGAAGCGATAGTAGGTGCAGTATCCTCCGTTGATAGTAAGACCCTTAAGACGCAACAAGCAACCAATATTGGTACAGCATTGCAGGGCTCTACAGCGGGGGTTAATATTTATAATACCTCCGGTCAGCCAGGTTCATCGCCATCTATCTACATTCGCGGGGTAGGCTCTATGTCTGCGAGTACTTATCCGCTGATTATATTAGATGGAGTGCCGTTTAACGGTAACCTGAGCAGCATACCGCAAGACCAGATAGAATCTATGACGGTGCTGAAAGATGCTGCATCATCTGCACTCTATGGTTCCAGGGCGGCGAATGGGGTGATTGTAATCACGACTAAAAATGGGAGGCTAAACGCTAAGCCTTCATTTAATCTCACTTCATTGGTAGGGGTATCCTCACCGGGGGTGAAACTTCATAAGCTCCTCGGTGCAGAAGACTTTATGAAATACACTTGGCAGGCGCTTAGAAACAGCCAGCTCTATACTTATGATGCACAGGGTAATCTTACCATAGGAAACAGTGCTGCGGCGGGTCAGTACGCATCTGATAATTTAATAACCACTCTTGGCTATAACCCTTATAATGTAGCTCGACCGATAGATGAAAATGGTAATGTGGTAAATGGAGCAGGTCTTCGATGGGATACCAATTGGGAAGATGCTGTACTTAATAAAGCAGCATTTAAACAGGAGCATCGTTTTGATGTGAGTGGTGGTAGTGCCAATACACGATACTTCTTTGCAACAGATTACCTGAAAATGGACGGTATGGTGAGGTCATCAAACTTTGAAAGAGTAGGCGTAAGGATGAATATGGACTCCAAATTGAAACCTTGGCTTAATGCAGGGCTCAGAACCGCATTTAATGCTTCCAATGAAAATATTCCTACTCAATCAGGATATGAAGGTGGTATGGCTTGGATTTACAGAATGCCAAACATCTACCCAATCTATAAAATGGATGCAAATGGGCAGCCTCTAAGAGATGCACAGGGACATCCTATTCTTGACTATGGTAATGGTACAGGCATTAATTCTAAAAGACCATCAACTGTAGGAAATAATGATAATATATTGGGAGATCTTAAATATGATAAAACCCTTATAAGAAGGTACAATACCCTCGTAAATGGGTATATGGAAGCTACACTTGCTCCTTATCTTACCTTTAAATCTCAACTCGGTTATGAGTTTTATATCTATGACTCTTACAGCTACAGCAACAACCGATATGGATATGTAGCTGCAACAAGTAAAGGAAGTATTACCCAGGTGAGAAATATCAATCAGACGATTAACTTTACCAATAGCTTAAACTATAACCAGTCCTTTGGAGAACATAACCTCAATGGGCAAGGGATATTCGAGGTATATCAATATACTTATGAGCCATTCTCTGCTACAGCCACTGGTTTCTTAACAGGTGTAGATGTACTCGATGGTGCAAGTGTGAAGAAATCTATTACAGGGAATTTCTATCGTGAAAGATTGGTTTCGTATTTGGGAAGGCTCTCTTATAACTATGGAGGTAAGTATTTCCTCGAAGGCTCTTTCCGTACCGATGGCTCAACCCGATTTAGCAAAAATACCAGATGGGGACTCTTCTACTCCGGAGGATTCTCTTGGGTAATCTCCAAAGAAAACTTCTTGAAAGACTCTAAGAATATCAATAACCTTAAACTAAGAGCTTCTTATGGAGAATTGGGGAATAATAAGACAGATTCTTACTTCCCATACATCACACTCTACAATGCAGGATATAACCAGGGAGAAAATCCGGGGGTAGTTTTAGGAGGAGTATCTGATAGAGATTTGCGTTGGGAGAAAACAGCAACGGTAAATGCAGGACTTGATTTTGCTATTCTAAAAAAAAGGATAAATGGTAGTGTAGAATACTTCGAGAGGAGCTCTGTAGATTTGATTTACGCGAAACCGTTACCAGGCTCTACAGGGAATAAATCCATAGTAACCAATATTGCAAGTTTAAAAAACTATGGCTGGGAAGCAAACCTCAATACGGTAAATGTGGAATCTGATAATTTTACTTGGAACTCAAACTTTAATATTTCATTCGTTAAAAATAAAATCACAAAATTCCCACAAAAAGAATTGCTAACGGGAACTAAGAGATGGGAAGAAGGTCGCTCTTTATACGATTTCTTCCTTCCAGAATGGGCAGGTGTAAATCCTGATACAGGTCTTGCTCAGTGGTATATTAATGATGCAAACGGTAACAGAGTAACCACTACCGATTACAACGAAGCAAATAAGAAAGAGAACAGAATCTATAAAGGGTCTTCTCTACCAGACTTCACGGGTGGCTTTACCAACTATTTTAAGTATAAAAATTTAGACTTGAATATCCTGTTTAATTTTAGCTTTGGTAGTTATATTTATGACTATACTTATGCGGGGTTAATGTCTGGTTTAGCAGCTGTTAGACAGCAGTCAGAGGATATTAAAAATGCTTGGACTCCTGATAATAGATATACTGATGTACCAGCACTTTTATATGGAACTCAGGATGCGAATAAAAATGCCGCAAGCTATTCTACGAGATTCTTATTCAAGAATAATTACATAAGACTAAAATCCTTAACTCTTGGATATAACTTACCCAAAGAAATGCTTGAAGGTATAGGTGCAAAAAGCCTTAGATTCTTTGTACAGGCAGATAACCTTTGGACTTGGCAAAGTCATAAAGGTATAGACCCAGAGCAGGGAGTTTCTGGTACTACCGACGATAGAACCCCGTCTTTCAAGACGATTTCTGCAGGATTTACACTTGGTTTTTAATTTAAAATTTAATCGAAATGAAAATAACGAAATATATTATAGGACTATTAGCAGTGGCGATGACTCTGCAATCGTGTAGAGAAGAATATCTTAATGAACCACAGCCAAGAGATGCCGTTATCGAGGAAACTGTATATAGCACAGTGGAAAATGCTATGGCACATATTACTGGAACTTTAAGGCTGATGAGAGCGAGTTTCTATGATGATGCTTACTACTTGGCATATACCAATCTGGCGTCTGTTTATTATGCGAGAACAGTAAAGGGGAATGACTTTATTCTAAACAGTACAGACTTCTTTACCCGAGATTATAATTATACGGGTATAGATGCTATTAATGCTCGCCCTACTTTTACCTGGGATTATTTTTATCAGTTGATTAATCAGACTAATGCTCTTGTAAATGGTATTTCTAAAAGTACAACAATAACAGAAGCTGAGAAGAAACCTCTTCTTGCTCAGGCATTGGCTATGCGGGCTCTTTTCTATTTTGAGCTGAGTATGGAGTTTCAGACTACTTATTCCTACGATACTTCCCTCTTTGCTCCTCCTATTTATAAAGAAGCGAATACTACCCAAGGCTTACCGATGAGTAGCCAAAAGGAAATGTATGACTTTATCGTTTCTGATATAGAGAAAGCTATTGACTACGGTAGCTATGACAGAATAGATAAATCCTACTTTAATAAGCAAGTAGCTTATGCTATTGCTGCAAGAATATACCAAGTAATGGCAGGAAATACTAAAAATGCTGCTTATTGGACTAAGGCAAGAGACTATGCTAAGCTCGCCTATAATTCTAATATAGTCACTGCTTTGGATGCGGATGCGTATGCATTAGGTTTTGACTCTGCTACTGAGAATAAAGAATGGATTTTAGGGATTATACAGAAACCTGACCAAACCGTTACTTGGAAAACGGCTCCGAGTAGCTTCCTTGCAAGCCCTTGGTACGATACAGCTTGGGCAAATGAGAGTTTTGTGGCTCAATTTGCAGATGGAGATGTTAGGAAACTTTTCTATGATTACAATTTCTATGGAACTACAAAACAGAGAACCAGTAAGTTTACTTACTCAGATGCTGTAGATGTAACCCTTATCCGTACAGCAGAAATGATACTCATAGAAGCAGAGGCAGAGTATAATTTAGGAAATGAGTCTACAGCTCATGCACTCCTTTTCCAATTGCAGAAAAACAGATACCCGAATGCAGTACAATCTTCCAATACGGGAGCAGCACTCTTAGAAGAGATTCTTTTAGAAAGAAGAAAAGAGCTCTATGCAGAGATGGGAGTAGAGTGGTATGATGCTAAACGACTCCAAAGAGGGATTACAAGAGATGCTAACCATCCTACGGCACTCACACTTCAACCGAATGATAAGAAATTCTATCTGGATATTCCACAGTCAGAAATTAATGCAAATGATAATATTCCAAATAATATAAACGATAGAAGGAAGAAGTAATAATAAAGCTGTCTCGTGCTCGCGAGGCAGCTTTTCAATAAGTAAAAAGTAAAATGAGCACGACACAAACACAAGAGCAATGGAATTGGTGGAAGAATCTCCCAACGATATGGAAGAAGATATTCACGGCTCATATCTACTTTCCAAATGAGGTGAAGAAAGGGTTTAATGATAGTTTCATCATAGAAAATGCGTCTGAGAGCTTTCAGTCCGAAGAAGATTTACAGGAAGTCTTTCAATTGGTTCGCCTTAAATATTATTGTGAGTTTCCAGAAAATAGAATATCAGAAATCCCCGATTTTAAGTATCATAAAAGCCTTGTGTGGATAGATTTATTGGGAAATACTATAGAAAATATAGACTACCTTTCACCTGTAACAGGGATGTGGGAGCTCAACCTTTCAGAGAATAAAATACGAGATATAAAAGCGCTTTCGCAGATGAAGGAGCTTAGTGAAGTAGAGCTTGCTTCTAATCAGATAGAAAGTCTTGAAGCTTTTTCAGAACTTTCAGAAATCACAAATTTGGATCTCAATTCTAATCATATTAAGGATATTTCTCCTCTGTCGGGTCTTAAAAATCTTCTTTGGCTCAACCTGAGTGATAACCCGATAGAAGATATTTCTCCACTTGCAGAATTGCCTCAGTTATTGTCATTAAGCATTAATGGAGTTGAAATTTCTACAGCAGAATTAGCTTGGCTTAAACAAAAACTCCCTTCTACAGCTATTTATCATTAGGGAGTAGGAATACTAATCATCCAATATTGAACTAATAAAAAATTATATTATGATTTTAAAAAACCTAAATTATCCGCTTAATTTTAAATTTAAGCTTACGACCCTTGCGAGTGACTTTAACATTACCGATAAAGACGGTAATTATGTAGCTTATGTGAGACAGAAAATGTTTAAACTGAAAGAAGATGTTGTTATTTTCAGTGATCAGAAAAAGACCACGGAGCTTTTTAGAATAAAGGCTGACCGATGGATGGATTTCAATGCCTGCTATGATATTATGGGACTGCCAGATAATAAAAAATATGGAAGGCTCGTGAGAAAAGGTGTGAAATCTCTCTGGAAAGCTACTTACCAAATAGTAGATGAGAATGACCAGGAAAAATTCATAATAACAGAGGATAACGGTTGGGTGAAGGTCTGGGATAGTATTGTAGGAGAGATTCCGATTATTGGAATGTTCACAGGATATTTTCTAAACCCTTCGTATACGGCTCGAGACCTCTCTGGGAAGGAAGTTTTCAGGCTTAAGAAAATGCCATCCTTTATTGGAAGACGATTCCAGCTCGATAGATTAGTAGATATTTCCGATGAAGATGAAAGCCTTATCGTGCTATCTTTTCTAATGATGGTGCTTCTTGAAAAATCAAGAGGGTAATCATTACTATCATTCTTTGAAAGAGAAAAACAGAGACCTGATACTAAGGTCTCTGTTTTTTTATATTTGAGTATGGGGGTGTTAAATATATTTAACAGGGCATTTTATCTTTAAAAAATTATTGCAGAATTTTCTCCCAGATTTTGAGAATATCAGCTTCTTCATTTTTTAGGCTGTAAGTTTCGAGGATAAAGTCAGATGCCATTTTACCCTTTTCTAGGATAGATTGAGGGTCGCTTTCGTACTTATGCATTAGCCTTTCTATATTTTTTGTAAAGCTGATAATATCTCCTTCGGCTATTGGGTAGCTGAATTCCGCTTTTAAATATTCCTTACCTCCCTGCCCTTGATAACCGATAACAAAGCATCCGCACGCCATAGCTTCGGCAGGTGGTAGCCCGAAGCCTTCTCTATGGTTGAAGCTCAAAAATATCAGACTTTGTTTCATTATTTCTGCTACTTCTTTTTCAGACTTATTGTCTATGCTCACCAGCTTCCAGCCTTTGGATGCTGCTCTTTGCCTTAAAATATTGATGACTTGAGTTACATCTTCGCTAAGTTTCCTCGGCATAAAGCAGATTTGCTTTTCCTTTTTATCAGAATAGTTGAATATATGATGATTAATCCCCAGTCTAATCCTATGGATTTCGGATTTTGGAAAGGCGTATTCTAAGTAGTTTTTGGAGTCTTCAGATACTGTGATAATTGTCTGAATGCTCTCCTGAGCACAGGTATTATTCCTGTTTATAGATGATGTATTGAAAGTATAATAGCAGTTTTGATTAAAGATAATTTTCCTTACTTCTGGCTCTACAGAGTAAATAGCATTTCCATAGATTTCTGGGAAGACCAATATATCATTCTTACCTATTGTTTCACTCTGTCTTTTGAGCAGAGATAGTTTTATTTTTTTTGAAAAACTAAGTTTTTTTCCACTTAAAAAGTATTTTAGTAGTTTGAATAAAAATGGACTACTCTTTATAACTGCACTTGATTGAAACCACTTTTCTTTTGTTTTCTTTTTATGAAGAACAAATGCTTGGTAGCCGTTCTTTTGCAGTATTTCTACCTGTCTATAAATTTGCTTTATACCGCCACTTGCAAACTTATTTTTGGGGCATACAAAGTATATCTTAGTGCTTTTCATCATTGGATAAAATATTTTTAATCCAGTTTTTAATATGGTATTTCTTTTTGATATCCTTATCTATCTCCACATAATCTTCATAGAAGAATGAATCATCAATGTTTATATTATTAATGTCTTCAATTATGAAAATATTTTTAGGATGATAAAAATCGTAGTTTATAATATTTTTATTCGTCGTTATGAGTTTTTTCTTCAATCCTAAGGCTTCGTATGGGCGGAATGATAGCCCAACCTGATTGTTATGAGCAATATCCAAGATAATTTTACTGTCTAAATAGTATTTATACGATTCATAAAAGGGAATAATATGATCAATTATCTCTAATGGAGGTAGGATATTTTCTTTTATTAAGCTCCTGTCGTGAGTATAGATTTTCCCTTTTGATGCTATATTTTTCTCTCTAAAATAATCAAATATGGCTAAGGTATCACTAATTCTTTTATCATAGGTTGCAAGGTAGCAAACCATATTTTGAGAACCGATACTGTTATCTTCTGCAAAGTAAAAGTTCGTTATCTTTTTGAGGTTATATTTCTCGCAATCAGAGCTATCGAAGCTGCAGCATCTGTCGAATTTTGTGATGTATTTTTCCTGACTTGGAATTTTTTCTATACTGTCCCAAAAAATCGCAATAGAATATGCACATCGGGAGAGTATGTATTCTAAATCAGATGGGTGAACTGTGTCTGGTCTATTGATGAGTAATACATCAAAAGTTTGATTTGCAATGGTATTTTTTATATAGTCTTTGGTCTTCTTGTGTTTTATATTTACACCCAAGAATAATTTAGAGAAGAAATTATAGACTCTCTCTCCGAAGTTTTTGTATTTATACTTTTTTGTTGAGTTTAAGTGAAGTACTTCGTAGTTTGAGTAATTAATAAGCCCAGTATGCACAACTTCATTAAAACTGTAATAGTCAGGCGCTACGAATAATAACTTTCCTTTTGGACTGTACAGAGCAGATGTTTTGGTATGAGAGCTGGGTTGAGTATTTATATTTTCTTTTTTTTCATTCATAGTGTTAGTGTGAGTAATTGCAAAGATAGAATAAATTATACAAGCTCTTGGTAAACTGATATTAGGTCTCTGGAGATTTGGTCATCATTAAATTTTTGTACAAAATCAAGGTTTTTTTCTATTTTAATCTTTCGATAGTCTGAATCATTCCAGAGAAAGAGAATTTTAGATCGTATATCTTCTATATCGAGAGGATTAATGTATGTAGAATGTTCCCCTCCAGCTTCTGGAAGACTACTTGTATTGCTTGTAATGACGGGGATATTTGAGTATAGAGCCTCGATAATAGGTATGCCAAAGCCCTCAAAGAGGCTTGGATAAATGAATAGGTTTGATAGCTGATAGACTGCCGCTAACTCTTTCATCGTGATGTGTTGTAAGTGGAGGAGTTTGATATTTAATCTTTGGGCTTCGTGCTGTACTTTTTTGAAATAGGAGGTAGGTCGTCCGACCGCAACGAGTGGTATCTCGGTTTTGTGGAGTGCTTGTACGACGGAAAGAAGGTTTTTCCTCTCTTCAATTGTCCCTACATTTAGTAAAAACTTTTCTGGAAGGGAAAATTTCTCCTTTATCTTTGCTAAATATTCTGATGGAAGTTTTTCCTTGAATGCTTGATGACAACCTTGATACACAACTCGGATTTTATCCTCTGGTACCTTTAAGAAGTCTATAATATCTTTTTGTGTCTGCTCTGAGATAGCGATAATGAGGTCTGCCGTTTTGGCAGCATATTTAAACTTTTGGAAATGGATTTTTCTATCAAAGAAAGAGTAGAGGGCTGGATAGCGAACGAATATTAAGTCGTGGATAGTAACTATCTTTTTAATTTTTTTCTGGTTCCAGCGCAGGGGAAGTTCTCCAGAGAGTCCGTGGAATATATCGGCATTTAGATTTTGTGCATCAATGCCCATATTGAGCTGTCGACTGAAGAGACCTTTTGATATAGGAGTGAAACTTACTGAATCGAGAGATAGAATATCTGCTCCGCGCTCGCTCCTATTTTTTGAAAGCAGCAGATATTCATTTTGAGGATAATGTTGAGCCATTATACGAACCAAATCTCGAGAATAATTGCCAAGACCTGATGTGTTATGGAAGAATCTCTTTGCATCGTAAGCTATTTTCATTGTTTTTCTATGTTTATATTATGTGTGTTTTGTTGGATTTTTCATTTCACTTATTGGATATTTTATTTTACTTCTTAGAATTTTTATTATATCTATAAGATTTTATAGTTCTCTCTTAGGGTTTTATTTTTCGTTTTATGGGTTTTCTATTATACTCTTTGTGGTTTATATTTTATATGATAGGATTTTTAGTTTGTTTGTTGGATTTTTAACTTCACTCAATAGATAGTATGTTTCGCTTAATGGATATTATGCTTTGAGGATTCGTTTTTAATTAAATCTCGATAGAGTGCTGTTTTCCATCCTTTTTTATTAATGTGTATAAGGAGTTTTTCAAATTTTGCAATCATTTTATCGCCTGTATTTCTTTTGACATAGTGTGGGAAGTTGAATTCTTTATGGTGTAAGTTGGTGAACTCCCAAGGATGGAAGTAGAGGGTGGCATATCCTGTGCTTTTTATACACTGAGAAAGGAGGATATTGTAGATTATGAGAGGGAAATTATGGAATGATAGCCAGAATAGAGGGAATCTGAGAAGGCTAACGGCTGTAGGTATTTGCCAGAGGTCTTTTTCTTTATAGAACCTCTTAGGGATATGACTTTTGTTGTATCTACCAGGCAGGATGGTAGGGTTCACTGAAGAGTTATAGAAATATCCTGCTTTTTTAACTTCTTCAGCGGGGATGTCTCGCATTCTGGGCATACGGAGCCCGAGTATGGGGGTGTGGAAGTCTTGTTCGAGGGTCTTTTTTGAAAGCTCGAGGTGAGGGATTTCAAAATCTGTATGATAATAGGTATGTGAAGCGAGCTCGTGCCCTTCTGCAAGCAGTCTGTTAATAAGATCAGGGCAGTTTTGTGCAAATACAACGGTGGAGAAGAATGTTGCCTTTGCTTTGTGCTTTTGTAAAAGGTCGAGAATGGCAATTAAGCCTTTTCGGGAGGTTGATATTTGTCGGTCAAAGTCTATTTCGTAGCCATATTCTTTTGGCATATCAAATTCTTCGATATCAAAAGAGAGGTAAATCATTGGTTTAAAAGGTTGATAAATAGTTTTATATAATAGATATAATATTACTCTGCACAGATTTTATAGATAAATGTGCAGAGCATTTATTATGGACAGCAGATGCTATAGTAGAGGCGGAAAATCTTTTGATATGCTGGATTTATCTCGCTTTCTATCGGCTGCATTCATTTTTATAAGTATCTTAGAGATAGTGTATTCGTCTTTTTTATGTGTTCCTTTATAAATAATTTTTCCTGCATCAGCAACTTCGCTTATATAATTATAGAGATTTTTAAATACAGGCATTGCCTGGTGAGTTGTATTCTTAGATTTGTTCATTAATGAGTTTTGGAGGACATTGAGCCTTTCCAGTTCTGTTATTGAGAGGTTTAGCTTGTCTAGAAAGCCATCAGGCATATCTGTGAGCTTATCTTTATTGGCTACGAAATGAGGGAGAAACTCTCTAAGAGTCAATACGGAGCGTTCTATATTCTTTGCGCGGAGTTGTTTACTAATTTTTGTAAGCATTGAGGACTCTATTTTGGCTCTATCGGCATATTTTTTAAGAAATAGGAGCAAATCTTTGAGTTTTGTAGCCTCTTGGTAGAGCTGTTTAGTGGTTTCCTTTTGCTGGATACGGGTTGCGCTGATTGATGTAACCTTGCGGACTTCATCTATTGCCTGTTTAAAGTTTGCTAGATAGCTTGCGTCCATTGTTTTAAAGGCAGTGGTGAAATCTGCGAGGTCTCGCTCGAAACTTACTACGATAAAATCTGCTAGTGCAGCGTAGTTTTCTTTTCTTAAATTGAGTTTGTAAGACATAACTTTTTAATTTTTTTATATTAAACAATAAGATTTTTATGATGTGATAAAATTTTTGGTAAAATTAATATTATTTATTTATACTCCAAATAATTGATGAAGATTTTTTTTAATATTTTTATTTTCTCTCTTCGATGGGGTGAGTTTTTTAATGAATAATTATTCTAATTCGGGCGATTCTATTATTACTTTATTAAGGGTTTTGTATAAAGCGATAATAAATTTGTTTTGTTTAATATCATTTTTTAGTAGTTTGATATTTTCTTTTTCTATTTGAATACGAGGCTTGTATGGTTTGATACTATAGTACGGTATTTACTATAGATTATGCTCTTGTATAATGTATTCTGGGCGTATTTTGGTTTGTTTAAAGACTTTTGCGAGGTATATCCCGAGTATTCCAAGTATAGAGAGCTGTATTCCACCGAAGAAAACGACTGTCATAATCAGTGATGCCCATCCTGAAATCTCGGTGCCGCTTAGAAAAGCGTAAAGTACATAAGGTATATAGAGTAGGGAGAGTAGTGAGAAAATAAACCCGAGATATACAGCGAAGTATAGAGGTTTTACACTGAATGCAGTAGCTCCTGCGAGAGCAAGATTGAGCATTTTCTTTAATGTATATTTTGTTTCTCCAGAGTGGCGGGCTTGTGCAGTGTAGGGAATATAGATTTGATTAAAGCCTACCCAAGGTACAATGCCTCGAAGGAATGGTTCGCTTTCTTTCATTGATTTTATGATACTTACGACGGATTTATCGAGGAGTCGGAAGTCAGCTGAGCCTTCTTTTATCTCTACATCTGAGATAAGATTAAGGAGTTTATAGAAATATTTTGATGTTTTATCTTTCTTTTTTGATATTTCGGCAGGGTAGGAGCGTAGTGTAGCAACTACTTGGTTCCCTTCTTCCCATTTTTGGAGTAGTGTAGGGATGAGATGGGGAGGATGCTGCATATCGGCATCCATTGAGATGACTGCGTCGCCTGTTGCATAGTCAAGACCTGCTTTTACAGCCAGCTGATGCCCAAAATTGCGAGAGAAAGAGAGAAAGTGGATGTTGGTATGCTCTGATGAAAGCTCTTGAAGGAGAGTTTTACTTCCATCGGAGCTTCCATCATCTACGAAAATGAATGAATGAGTGTATTTTTCTTTTAGCTCGCTCTCATCAAATACAGTTTTAATGGCTTGATAGAGAACTTTGATGTTATCTCTTTCATTATAGCAAGGAATAATGATTTGTATATGTTTCTTTTGCATTATTCTATGGTTTTTAGGTTATATTTTATTTCCTCGTCTTTATAGTTTAGGGTAAGCATTTCGTATATAAGAGTAAGCCAGACGAGTGTAGGAGGTATGGCTCTTAATGAATAGTGAATGATATAGTTCTCCTTAATCGGTTTGAAGAGGTCGGTAGGAGAGAGAGAGGCTAGTATTGTCAGGATAAGGAGGATTAAGTTCCAGATTTTATATTTTGATGGAGAGGCGGTGTACCATAAGCCAATACCTACATAGGCGATAATATAGGTGCTGTTCTCCGTTCCTGTGCTGAAAAGACAAAGGAAGAGGCTAATGGATGATAAGACCATTAGTCTAAACTTTAAGCTACTGAATTGCTTATATCTAAGATAGGGAAGGAGGAATAATATAATTCCAGAGAGGATAACGAGCCCGTTGTTATTGTATATACCTGTTCGCTGGAGGAAACCGAGTAGGGATAAGTTCTGCAAGTTAAAGCTAATATCTGTATTCTGCTGGTTTTTCTCTTGCAATACTAAGAACCAGCCTTTATATTGCTCAATGACGAATTCTGGTGAGGAGATAAGCATTGGTAAGCAGAAGAGTAAGATAAACCAGATGATGAGAGAGTAGATAAAGCGAAGTTTATCCTTTGCAAAGAAAAAGAATGCTAATCCTACAATTCCGTAGAGCTTTGTAAGTGTTCCGATAACGATAAATAAGGTTGCCCAATGGCTTTTCCCCTTTTCGATAAAGATAAATGTAGCAATGAGCAAGCTAATAATACTCGGGTTAAACTGTTGCATACATACGGCAGTATACAAATCATGCGTGGATATGAGTATTATACCAAAGATTTGTTGTTTTGTGAGTGGGAGATTCATTATTGCCCAAAGGAGTAGGAATGAATTTGTGATAATCCAGAGTGATGCGCCAATTTTATCCTGTAATAAAGCAAAGGGAGCGATAATCAATGAAAAGAATATGCCGTAATGATTAACATCAAAGTACTCTGAGGGATATTCTTTGTATAGTCCAGTCTCGGATAGGGTATGCCAGAATACGCCTTTGAAGATAAGGTAATTGTTAAACTGACCCTTAATAAGGATATTCTGGATGATACTTGCGAGCGTAAGTAGCACCCATACGATAGAGACTATTATAATATTTTTTGAGTATTTCTCTTTCATTATATTTTGTTTTAGACTTTGGATTATCTATTATGCTTGTTGGATTTTATTGTTCACTCTTTGGATTTTGATTTTTGATTTATGGATTTTATTGTTTGTTCTTCAGTGCTTCTATTTTGCTCTTTGGATGTTGTTATTTGCTCTTAGAGTTTTCTGTTTTAGTCTTTGGAGTGAGGTTTTTAATGTATAAGATAAGGTTTAACCTTGTTAGATTAAACCTTATATCTTTTTCTTAGACTGATACACTGTTTTCTCGGAGAGCATCATTTAAGGAGGTTTTTTTATCGGTGGATTCTTTTCGTTTTCCTATAATCAGAGCGCAAGGTACTTGATATTCTCCTGCTGGAAAACTCTTTGTATAGCTTCCTGGAATCACTACGGAGCGTGATGGCACTCTTCCTTTGAGTTCTACAGGTTCTTCGCTTGTTACATCAATTATCTTGGTGGATGATGTAAGTACTACATTGGCTCCTAAAACCGCTTCGCGCTCTACTATAACGCCTTCTACGACAATGCAACGAGAGCCGATGAATACATCATCTTCTATAATCACTGGTGCAGCTTGGAGAGGCTCTAATACACCACCGATACCGACACCTCCGCTTAGATGGACATTTTTACCAATCTGTGCGCAGCTTCCTACAGTTGCCCAAGTATCTACCATAGTCCCAGAATCTACATAAGCACCGATATTTACATATGATGGCATCATTATAACGCCTGGTGCAAGGTATGCGCCCTGTCTTGCAATAGCGTGAGGGACTACTCTAACGCCCTGATTAGCATAATCAGTTTTTAGAGGGATTTTGTCGTGGAACTCGAAGCATCCTACTTCTATCGTTTGCATTTGTTGAATAGGGAAATAGAGTATTACAGCCTTTTTAACCCATTCATTAACCTTCCAACCTTCTGATGCAGGCTCTGCGACGCGTATTTCACCTCTATCGAGGAGTGCTATGACTTCTCGGATGGCTGTTTTACTCTCTTCTTGTTGCAGTAGATCGCGGTTTCCCCAAATTTCTTCTATCTTCTTTTGAAGTGTCATATATTTATACTTTATTATATTGTATTTTCTTTTTAGTTTGATTTTCTTTGTTTTAGAATATCCTCTTGGCGTGTAAGAAAGCTTTATTCCAGTACTTTTCACTGAGAGAGGAGATGATGACACCTTTGGAGGTGGATGCGTGGATAAACCTGATTTCTCCACTTTCATCGATGGAATGAGCAATGCCTACATGAGAAACTCTACTCCCTCCGCTGGTGGCAAAGAATAATAAATCGCCAGGCTTGATGTGATTGACGGAGATAGAACTTCCTATTTCGGATTGGTCAGAGGAGCGTCTGGGGAGGGTATAATCATTCTCGGCAAAGACCGTGAGCGTAAATCCTGAGCAATCAAACCCTGAGGATGTTGTGCCACCGAATCTGTAGGGCGTTCCTAAGTACTTTTCTGCGTCTTTCAGAACTTTCCTGATATGTTTCTCGGTCTTTCCGCTGAATTTGGAGGTTAGATTTCTTGTTTCGCTCGACTGATAGCGTGGTTTATAGCTTGCGCGGGCTGATTTAGTCGTCGAACAGCTTGTTACAAGCATCAGGATGCTTAGTGTGAGGATAAGTTGTTTCATTATAAGTGTTTGAAGGCTTCAAATTTAGGGAAAAATAAATTGATTACAAATCGTTTTTTCTATTAGAATGCTTATCTTAGCACATTATAAAAAATCTTCTATTATGGAAAGGAAAACGAGAGTTTCAGTCTTTGAGTCTGAAAGTACAGCCGAAGTACAGCTTATTAAAGCGAGATTAGAGAATGCTGGCATTGAATGTTTTATTGAAGATAAGTACTTGTCTTTTACTACAACACCTACAGCAAATACTCTAAGGGTCTTGGTGAGTATTTTAGATGAAAAAAAGGCTTTTGAAGTTATTGACTCTTATATTAAAGAGGCGAGATAGTCTATTGATGAAGAAAGATATTATATTTATACTTCCTGACTTGGAAACAGGTGGGGCAGAGAGGATTGTTACTACTATTGCGAATCATCTTCCAAGAGATAAATACGTACCTAAGCTAATGCTTCTTCGTAAAGAAGGTGGTTATCTTCAATTATTACGAGATGATGTGGAAGTGATAGACCTAGGGGTTCAGCGAATACGATACTCCATTCCATTTATTCTTAGGGAATTAATGAAGCGAAAACCCGATATTGTATTCTCAGGCTTTGGAGAAGTAAATGCTTATCTTTCCCTTTTTATTAGGCTCTTTCCTAAGGTAAAATTCATAGCAAGGGAAACTAATGTAGTCTCTGAACATGTGAAACGAAAGGAGATTCGCCTGTTCTATCGTTTTTATAATAATTATCATAAGATTATCTGCCAGAGCGATGATATGCAAGCTGATCTTCAAGAGAATTTTGGTGTGAAGCAAGAGAAGATGGTAAAGATTAATAATCCTGTAGATTTTGATTTTATAGACCAACAGCTCAGTATATCCTCCCAACCGCAGGCTTTAGCCTCTGAAGAATTTGATGTAAAAGATGTTTTAGCTATTGGGAACCTTTCTTCTCGCAAAGGTTTTGATAATTTACTTAGAGTATTTTCTTTTCTCCGTGATGAGCCTATCAGACTGCATATTTTAGGCGATGGAAGAGAGCGTGAGCAGCTTTCTCAGCTTAAGGAGCATCTTGGGCTTTCTAATGTATTCTTCCACGGAAGGCAGCCAAACCCTTATCAGTATTTTAAATATGCTGATTTGTTTATCCTCTCCTCACGATATGAAGGTTTTCCGAATGTACTGTTAGAAGCGGGAGCTTGTGGGGTTTATTCTCTTGCCAATGACTGTCCTGGTGGTATCCGAGAGATTATTCAGCCAGGGGTAAATGGAGAGATACATCGCATAGAAGATTATGAGAGATTTGCAGAGAGAATTAAGCAGGTTCTAAAGGATATTTATGATAAAGAGAAGATTAAAGCATCCATCAGAATGCGATTTTCCAAAGAGATAATTCTCGGTAAGTATGAAGAGGTACTTGGTAATTTATGATATTATTAAGTTTTTTCGCATTAGAATCTTGTGATTCGTTTAAAAGTTGTACCTTAGCCCCAATTGAAATTTAAAAATTAAAGTATAAATAAAATGTCACAGTTTGATGTTACCATTATTGGTTCAGGTCCGGGTGGTTATGTAGCAGCGATTCGTGCTGCACAATTAGGTTTTAAAACTGCTATTATAGAGAAATATCCTACTTTGGGAGGTACTTGCCTTAATGTAGGTTGTATTCCATCTAAGGCTTTGTTAGACAGTTCAGAACATTTTGAAAAAGCTAAACACGAGTTTGCAAATTTGGGGATTCTAATTAATGAACCCAAGGTAGATTTGCCGAGAATGATTGCTCGTAAAAATGAAGTGGTAGAGACTACTACCAAGGGAATTAATTACCTTATGGATAAAAATAAGGTAACCGTTTTCCAAGGGGTGGGGAGTTTTGAATCTGCTACTAAGGTAAAGATTACTAAAAATGACGGTTCTACCGAAACCATTGAATCTAAGTATATCATCATTGCTACGGGGTCTAAGCCGTCATCATTGCCGTTTATCAATATTGATAAGGAGAGGATTATTACTTCCACAGAGGCGTTAAATCTACAGGAAGTACCTAAAAAACTCCTTGTTATTGGTGGGGGAGTTATCGGTTTAGAGCTTGGTTCTGTGTATTTAAGGCTTGGAGCAGAGGTTACTGTAATAGAGTATTTGGATAAGATTATCCCAGGTATGGATGGCTCATTGTCTAAAGAACTTCAAAAAGTATTGAAGAAGCAGGGAATGAAATTTGAGCTTTCTACTGCAGTTTCTGCTGTGGAGAGAAATGGAGACTCTGTAAAAATCACTGCAACCAATAAGAAAGGAGAGGTGAGTTTTGAGGGAGATTATTGCCTGGTATCTGTGGGGAGGAGACCTTATACTGATGGCCTCGGCTTGGAAAATGCAGGTGTAGAGCTTGATGAGAGGGGTAGAGTAAAGGTAAATGACCATTTACAGACGAATGTATCTAATATCTATGCAATAGGAGATGTGGTGAAAGGTGCAATGCTTGCCCACAAAGCTGAGGAAGAAGGTGTATTCGTGGTAGAAAGCCTTGCTGGTCAGAAACCTCACATTAACTATGACCTTATACCCGGGGTTGTTTATACTTGGCCAGAAGTTGCAGGAGTAGGCAAAACTGAAGAACAGCTAAAAGAAGCAGGGGTAGAGTATAAAGTGGGTAATTTCCCTATGAGAGCTTTGGGTAGAAGCCGTGCTTCTGGAGATACTGACGGCTTTGTAAAGATTCTGGCAGATGCTAAAACAGATGAAATCCTCGGTTTCCATATGATAGGAGCAAGGGCGGCAGACCTTATTGCTGAGGGTGTTACGGCAATGGAATTCCGTGCTTCTGCAGAGGATCTCACCAGAATGTCTCACGCGCACCCTACCTATGCAGAGGCCGTAAAAGAAGCGGCACTTGATGCTACAGCTAAAAGACCGCTACATATATAGAGGTTTTAGAGTATAAAATACAGGTTTAGAGATGTTGACAATTTTGTCAGCATCTCTATTTTTTTTATGATTTTGATGACTCATGCTATTCAAAATGTAAGAGTTAAATAAAGTTAATAGGATTAATAAGCAAAATACTATGTTTTTCATAACTATGAATTTTAAAATATGAAAGCAGGAATTCTTGATTTCCTGCTGTGGAAATTTTTTTTCATCACTACGAAATTCTAATTTCATCACTACGAAACTCCAATTTCATCACTATGAAATTGAAATTGTCACGCGTGGAAAATTTTCAGAATACTTTTTGGCATTTTAATCGGTAGCTGGCAGAGGTTTTCCTATTACATTTGTCATTAATAAAAATTATTTTATGTCATTTTGTCATAAAAACGAAAAGAAAAATCTCTGGTATGGAATTAGCCAATACGGCGATGTCGTTTTAGAGGAGAAACCTCACGACAATCATTTAAATTTTAATTAAAAAATAAGAAAATATTATGAGTAAAATTATTGGAATTGACCTTGGAACAACCAACTCTTGTGTTTCAGTTATGGAAGGGAAAGACCCTGTGGTTATCCCAAATGCGGAGGGCAAAAGAACAACGCCTTCTATCGTAGCCTTTACCGAAGACGGTGAGAGAAAAGTGGGAGACCCAGCGAAAAGACAAGCGGTTACCAACCCTAAGAAAACCGTATACTCTATAAAGAGATTTATGGGTACTCACTATTCAGACGATGCAAATGAGATTTCAAAAGTGCCGTACGAAGTGGTGAAAGGAGCAAATGATACCGTAAAAGTAAAGATTGATGATAGAGAATATACGCCACAGGAAATTTCTGCAATGACACTTCAAAAGATGAAGAAAACCGCAGAGGATTATCTCGGTCAGGAAGTAACCAGAGCTGTAATTACCGTACCTGCTTACTTTAATGATGCACAGAGACAGGCAACCAAAGAAGCTGGTGAAATCGCAGGTCTTAAAGTAGAAAGAATCATTAATGAGCCGACGGCAGCAGCATTGGCTTATGGTCTTGATAAGAGCCATAAAGATCAGAAAATAGCAGTATATGACCTCGGTGGGGGTACCTTTGATATCTCAATCCTTGACCTTGGTGATGGTGTATTTGAAGTGCTCTCTACCAATGGGGATACTCACCTTGGAGGCGATGACTTTGATGAAGTGATTATCAACTGGCTTGCAGATGAGTTTAAAGCAGAGGAAGGTGTAGATTTAAAGGCTGATGCCATTGCACTTCAAAGATTGAAAGAAGCGGCTGAGAAAGCTAAAATTGAACTTTCAGCTTCTTCACAAACCGAAATCAATCTTCCGTACATCACTGCTACGGCATCTGGACCTAAGCACCTTGTGAAAACCCTTACAAGAGCTAAATTTGAGCAGCTTTCTGCCGACCTTGTGAGACGCTCTATGGAGCCTTGCAAAAAAGCACTTCAAGATGCAGGACTATCTACATCTGATATAGATGAAGTTATCCTTGTAGGAGGCTCTACCCGTATTCCAATCATTCAAGAAGAAGTAGAAAAATTCTTTGGTAAGAAGCCTTCCAAAGGGGTAAACCCAGACGAAGTAGTTGCCATAGGGGCTGCTATTCAGGGAGGTGTGCTTACAGGAGATGTGAAAGATGTGTTACTCCTTGATGTAACTCCGCTTTCTCTCGGTATAGAAACAATGGGTAGCGTATTTACTAAACTTATTGAGGCAAATACTACGATACCTACAAGAAAATCTGAGGTATTCTCTACCGCAGCAGATAACCAGCCAGCAGTAACCATCAGAGTAGGGCAGGGAGAAAGACCGATGTTTAATGATAATAAAGAAATCGGAAGATTTGAATTAACAGATATCCCACCAGCTCCAAGAGGTGTTCCTCAGATTGAAGTAACATTTGATATCGATGCAAACGGTATATTAAGCGTTTCTGCGAAAGATAAAGGTACAGGTAAGGAGCAGTCTATCAAGATTCAAGCATCTTCTGGATTGTCTGATGAGGAAATAGAGAGAATGAAGAAAGAAGCTCAGGAAAACTCTGCTGCCGATGCTAAGAGAAAAGAAGAGGCAGACCTTCTCAATAAAGCTGATGGACAAGTATTCCAGACAGAAAAGCAGTTGAAAGAATTTGGAGATAAAATCCCAGCAGATAAGAAAGCTGCTATAGAAACTGCAGCAGCCGAGCTGAAAACAGCCTTTGAAGCAAAAGATTTAGAAGCTATTAAAACTAAATCTGAAGCTCTTGATGCCGCTTGGATGGCCGCTTCTGAAGAACTTTACAAAGCTCAAGCAGAACAGCAGGGTGCAAACCCAACCGATGGTGCTAAAACTAACACAGGAGCTACCGATGATGTTCAAGACGCAGACTTTGAAGAAGTGAAGTAATTACGCTCACAAACGAGCATCAAACAAATAGTAAATAGCAGTAAGATAATAACTTACTGCTATTTTTATTTATAGAGTTTCTCATATTTCTTCGTTTCCTATTGATTTTAGTCGTATATTTGTACCATATTTGTGCCGCGACTTATTAGTGTATAAAGTGCGACTTAAATAAAAACAGAAATTGATTATCAGATAGATAAGAGAAGCGTATGCCAGCTGCAATATTTCAGATTGAGCGAAAGTGCGAATTGTGTGGGGAGACCTTTCTTGCCAAAACAATCACATCGAGATATTGTTCTACACAATGCTCAAGGTCTGCGTATTCACAAAAGAAGCGAGAGGAAAAGTTGGAAGAGCTCCGACGAGAGAGCCCCGCAAAGGTTCCCAAGGAACAACCCTACCTTTCTATCTCCGATGCTATTGCTCTATACGACGTTTGCAGAGATACGCTATACCGACTTGTTAGAAGTAAGGCTCTCCGAAGTTATAACTTGGGAAAAAGGATGACTCGCATCTGTAAAGAGGATTTAGAACGCAACTTTAATCTGAGGCCTGTTGATGAGCAAAAGGCGAGAAGAAGAAATGAGGCTAAGCTTTACAACCTTGAGCCCGAGTATTGTTACACAATTGGTGAAATAACAGCCAAGTTTGGTGTTACAGAAGGGACGGTATATAAGCATATCAGAAAGTTTTCCATTCCCATAAGGCAGAATAGACCAACTGTATAAATAACCTTAGATACAGATGAGAAAAGAATTACATAATACGAAAGTAACTGTGAGACTTCGCAAGAGTGCATATAGAAATGAGTGGTATCTCTACATTGAGAGTTATCCTGTCTATATCTTTGCTAATCTCTCAGCATTTTATTAACCTTACTTGAACCTTCTTTCTTTAATTTGTGTAAAGGTTTTATGTCATCGTGTATATAATTATCACACAAAAGATCTTTATTCCTTGAACCCGTGTAGTATGATGGAGCTTGAAATCCTTTCGGATATAATTTTTGATTTCTTACAAACGGAATAGATCTCTTATCCTCAGAGCAAATAAGCCTGCACTTAGTATCGATAACGATTGCAACTAAATGCGGATCGTCAAAATTTTCATCCTTCCAAACGGACTCTATCTCTGCTTGAATTTTATCAATATTCTCAGTATTTCCAATAATTACTTTATTGACTTCTTTTAGCAGTCGAAAAATAGGTAAATACTTCGGGGATTTTTTCAACTCAGCAATATATTTTGATCCGCCATAGACTAGTAATCCTTTTCCACTAACTATCCAATCAAGGACGGGTTTATACTCTTGATGATTTGCAGATTTTTTATCAAATACATTTGCAAAACAATTTGTGTCAATGATAATCGCCATTTTTCTACAACTCTAAAAGCTTAAGTTCTTCGTCGATAAAGAAGTCTCTGTAAGAACTCGGGACTTCACTTGTGAAAGAGCCATCACTGTTTATTTCTAAATGAGATATTCTGTTCGTATGTTTTTCACGTTCAAAAAATATTACTTGGCTATTAACTCCAGATTTTCCCTCTTTTGATAATCTATATCGAAAACGATTAATTGTGAAGTCACTATGTGTTTCTATTAGAAAAGTATTATTGTCTTTTTTTGCAGCGTTGAACAAAAAAGACCCGAACGCAGCTTGCGCTTTTGGATGTAAATGCACTTCGGGCTGTTGTATTGAAAAACAGAAATCTTTTGAAGATAATATTTCTACAATTAATGGTAAACACTGGGAAACTCCATATCCTACATTTGGTAGTTTTATTTCTGTGTCATCATATTTCACAACAATCTCAAAAGGAGAAGCTGTTTTTACTCCATAATTTTTTATGCATAACTCATCATAAAGATTTGACTCGCGCCCAAACTGATTAAGAATTTGAAGAATTCTCGCAGACTCTTTTTTCTTAGAGTTTGCAAACAACTCTTTTAAAAGCGATGGAATATGTTCACCTTCGGGAGAAAATTTCACTTCATAGGATTCATATATCCTTTTTGCTTTTGCACGAATTGGCGCAAGCCAAATATATCGTTTATACAACAGTGGTTCTGCTGCAAAAGGCATTGTAACTCGTTTGTTTTTAAAAGCAAGTCTATCTTCCAAAAAAGAAAAAAGTATAAATAAAGGGAGTTTTTGAGGAATATCAATCCTATTATATTTTTCACTATAATTAAAGTCTTGACACCAGTTAAGAAATGAAGAATTACTTAAATCTCTTGTACGATAATGTATTTGTTTTTTAGTTATCTTCATTAGAAAATCAGTAGTTTCGGTTTGATACTTTATTTGAGAAATTTTAGGTATTGATTTGTAATCCTTAAATTCCAATAAAACTCTTCTGATAGAGCCTTTTTCATTATAAGGAACTTCAATACCTATTCTAAAAAAAAGATCTGATGAATTGCGATTAATAATTTCATCAAAATATCCTAGTTCAACCTCAGAGTTGTTAAATTGTTCATTAAACCAAAATTCTTTTGAATTAATAATGTTTATCAATTTTAGGATAGAAGTTTTTCCTGTACTATTTTCCCCGACAAAGAAATTAATCTCTTTTAACTCAATTACCTGTTCCTCAAAACCCTTATAGTTTTTAATATATATTTTCTTCATAATTAAACTTGATTTACTTCTATATTTATCTCTTAAAAACACTCTCTAATAGTTGCAATCATATTTCAATCCAGCAAACTAGCATGTGTCTCATAACCAAATCACCTCTGCAAAGTTACAAAACTTCCTTTACTCCTTTCTCCATTTCCGAAAAAAACTTCCACCATTCACTAACAACCACTTTCAAATTCCACTATTTGTAGTGTTTTCTCCGTGTTTTGAATCACAGGGAAAACACTTTATTCATTTGTGCCATGTTAAACTCAAAATAGTATAGACATGGACAACAACGAAATTTCTTTTGAGAATCTACCGAAGGCGGTAGCTCACTTAGTGAACGAAGTAGCTGAGATCAAAGCATTGGTCGAGAAAGGGCAAGATGCGGTTATTTCTCCAAAACGTATTCCTATCGGGATAGATGGGCGTGTAAAATCATCGGGAAAGCCAAGCCTACAATTTTACGCCTGTGCGTAAGCGTTTACTCCCTTGCTACAAGAATGGAAAGCAACTCTACTTCTTCGAGGATGAGTTGCTCGAATGGATAGCCAATGGTCGTAGAAAAACTGTGCGAGAACTTGCCGAAGACTCAAAGCTCTTTATCTCTGAAAAGAAGGCCAAGCTCTCTCATTTCTAATATCTATTCAACGATGAAAGAAGAAATGGATGAACGACCAGAAGGGAAGCAATCCAAGAATGAACGGATAGAGTCCTTTCTAAGGGAGCACTATGACTTTCGATTCAATACCGTAAAAAGTCGCACGGAGTTTCGAGGCTCGAATAAAGATGAACCTTTCTACCCACTCGGTAAATTCGACATCAACTCCATGCGACGGCTATTGGATTCTTCACAAGGTATCAGTACTTCGGCAGAGAATATACGAGCGATATTGGAAAGTGATTTCTGCCCACGTATCAATCCTGTACAGGAGTATTTCCAAAAACTATCGAAGTGGAACGAGGGAGAGGATTCGGAGATTATTCACTTGGCTTCGTGCGTAACGGTTCGGAATCCTGAGAAGTGGCAAACTTATCTGACCAAATGGCTTATTGCAGTGGTGGCGAATGCGATGGATGATTTATTCTGTCGCAATCACACCTGTCTGGTTTTGACTGGAGAGCAGGGTAAGTTCAAGACAACTTTCTTAGACTTGCTTTGTCCTGTGGAGCTAAAAGCATATTTGTTTACAGGTACTATTGACCCTCAAAACAAGGATACGCAGACCCTTATAGCCGAATACCTATTTATCAATATCGACGACCAACTCAAAGCCCTCAACAAGAGAGACGAAAATGAGTTAAAGAATCTCATCACTACTCCACGGGTTAAGTATCGCAGACCATACGATACGTACATCGAAGAGTATCCTCACTTAGCCAGTTTTATGGCTTCGGTAAATGGCAATGACTTCCTTACAGATCCGACGGGTAGCCGCCGATTTCTTCCTTTTGAGGTAGAAGCTATTGACATAGAAGCTGCTAAACAGGTTGATATCAATAAGGTTTATTCGGAGGCTTGGTGGTATTGGAAAAGTGGATATCGGTACTGGTTTGATGATGCTGAGATTGCAGAGTTGCACCGAGAGAGCGAAGGCTTTCATGTGCAGACAGTCGAATACGAAATGTTGCTCAAAGGCTTTGAGAAACCAAGTCCTACGGAAGAGTCTTATATGACCACTTCGGAAGTCCTGAATTATTTACGTGGATATACTACGCTGAACCTCTCCGAAAAACGAATGGGTGAAGCTCTACGCAAAGCTGGATTTGAACGAAAGTCCCGGCGGATAGGAGGTAACTCTATGTATGTCTATCATATCAGGAAAGTCTTTCCGAATCCATTCGTGAGTTCCTTTTGACCTATTGATAAATTACGGTTACTACTTACTACAAGAGATGCTAATCCGGTGAAAGAAAAAAGATTGAGCGTGTAGTATGGTTTTATAATCTGTCTTACAACAGAGTTACTACTCGCACCGATGATACTACTACAAGAAAATAGGTTACGACTCTTTTTCTTTTCACTGTGAAGGAGTTATCCATCCATATTCATGTAGTAAGGAGAATCTCCAAAACTTAAAAAACATGATGAATATTGAACATATAAAATCCTTATCTCTGAAGGATTATTTGGCAAATAAAGGCCATTACCCCGTGAAGGAGTATACGACTTATGGAATGTATAGAAGTCCTTTTCGGGAAGAAAGCACTCCAAGTTTCAAGGTTGATTACAGAGCAAACCTCTGGTATGACTTCGGTTGTGGAGAGGGTGGTAGCATAATTGATTTGGTAATGAAACTACATGGCTGCACGCTGTCTCAAGCAATTGGACTGTTAGACAACTGTGTAGAGATTAGCTCTCTTACGCAGAACGACTTTGAACGACAGGTAGAGAGGCGCGAAGAGATGAAAATAATCGAAGCCGTCTCTTTGCATCATCCTAATTTGCTGAGATATCTGCAAGACCGTAAGATTGATTGCTCTGTGGTGAAACAATATTGCCGTGAGGTTCACTATCAAGTAAAAGGGCGTACTTATTACGCTATCGGAATGCCCAACGACTTGGGAGGTTATGCCATTCGTAATCTCTATTTCAAAGGCTGTTTACCTCCTTCCTATTTCTCCTCCTTTGATCGAAATACGGATACAGTGAATCTCTTTGAAGGATTCATGGATTACTTGAGTTTTTGTACTCTTTATCCTGACAGAAATGCTGAATCTGCAGTTGTATTGAACTCTATAAACAATCTCCAGAAAGCTCATCCTTTGCTCTCGAAATATGCCGTTGTTAACGCTTATCTCGATAACGATGCAGCAGGAAAGAAGACACTTGAAGTGCTTCGGAGAATGAATCTTCCCGTTAATGATTGCTCCATCCTCTATAGGGAGCATAAAGACTTGAATGATTTTCTCTGCCGAAAAAATCAAGCCCTCATTTCTCCTCCGAGAATGAAAAGTCGGGGACTCAAACGATGAATGGGTATGGAGTCAAGTCCTTTGATTATTAGGGGAGCAAGTTCTTTGATTATTAAGGGAGCAAGTTCTTTGATTATTAAGGGAGCAAGTTTGTGTTTTGGTCTGACCAAAACCTTGCTCTTCGAGGATTGACTCATCCCGTTGGCCTATTCATAAATCAAAAAACAAATACAGCAATGAAGACAATAGAAAATCGTAATACGAATGGTCGCCCACCCAAACGACCAGTAGAAAAGAAGAAATATAAGGTTACACTGAAAATGGCAACCGAGGAGTTCTACTCTCTGAAAGCTAAAGCACGTCTTGCTGGGATTACCCGAAGTGAATACATCCGTCGTTGTATCGCTGCGAGTATAGTCAGGCAAAGACTATCTCCCGAATTGATGAATCACCTTCGTCAGCTAAGTGGAATGGCCAATAATGTCAATCAGATTGCCCACAAAGCCAATGCTATGGGATACGCACGAGTCTATCAAGACAACCTTGCGATGACTGAGAGATTGGACAATATCATAAAACGAATCGAAGATGATTGCTAAGATTGTTCAGGGGAGAGGATTTCGAGGGGTGATAAACTATGTTTTGGAGAAAGAGCGTGCTCAGCTCTTGCAGGCGGAAGGTATTCGTCTGAAAGATAGAGAAGCTATAATCCGAAGCTTTATTACTCAAAGTAAACTTAATCCCAAGATTACGAAATCAGTAGCCCATATCTCTTTGGATTTCTCAGCTCAAGATAAAGGGCGTTTAACGGATGCTTTTATGGTCAAGGTGGCACAGGAATATTTACAGAAAATGGGCTACTCCAACACGCAGTATCTTATTGCTCGTCATCACGATACAGACCATCCACACATACACATGATAATCAATCGTATTGATAACGATGGTCGAAGAATTTCAGATCAAAATGAAAAACTACGTAGCACAAAGGTCTGCATGGAACTGACCAAGAAATACGGATTATATATTGCTTCTGGAAAAGAGAATGTCAAGCGTGAACGGCTGAAAGGGAACGACAAAACCAAATATGAGATTTACGACGCTCTCAAAAAGGCTATTCCTCAAAGTTTGACGTGGGGACAGTTGCAAGCAACCCTAAAGCAATCAGGTATAGGCTTGGAATTCAAAATGAATGGCAATACGTATAAGATTCAGGGCATCATTTTTGAGAAAGACGGCAATCGGATTTCAGGCTCCCATGTAGATAGAGAATGTAGCTTCTCAAAGATTGACAGGCAGATTAAAGATAATGCCTATCAAACACTGCAAGTGGCAGAAAAACAGGAGTTCAAAACATCAGAAACTGGAGGTGTGATGGAAGCTCTTGATTCTCTTATCGGGCAACTCAACATTTTCTCTCTCTTTAATAGTCCTCATTATGATGCAACGCTTGCCGAATACATTCAGGCTCTGAAAGCCCGAAAGTTGGCAGCCAAAAGCAAAATCAGAATACGCAGAGTACTGCGCTAATGTTTAATCACAAAAGAAAAAGTATATGAATACTGATAGAATGGATACCTCGGCCGTATATGGTCTATTTGAGGAATTGAAGCAAAGTCTTACTGAAATGACTACCTCATTAAAAGGAAGATCTGAACCACAAACAATCGATTTGAGTAAAATTGAAGAGCTTTTTGGGAAGATGAATACACTTTCAAAGCAAGAGGTGTTTTCTCCCGAACAAATCAGAGTCTTGGAAGAAATACTTACCAAGAGTGTAGTGGCAGGACTGGAGATAGCTTTCGAGAAGCTGGCTGGATGGGATTCAAAGAAAAAAGAGACTCTACAAGCCATTGAGGCAAAAATTGATGAGATGGGCAAAGAGAGTCGTACTGTCATTCGTAAAGAACATATTTTTAGTCTTGACTTTAAGAATAGTAAAACGGCTATCACTCTTTGCAGTATGGGGTTTGTTCTTTTGTTTTCTCTGGTTGGAAACATCTGGCAGATGCGACAAAATAGTCAACTATCAGATAATGACTTGAAGTATCGCTACATCAAAATGTATGGGGAAGTCGATAGGGAAAGGCTAATGGATTTGGAAACGCTCTTTACCTATGAGAGAAACGAAGAGCAGGTTACACTTATCCGAGAACAAGTGGAAACTTACGAACGATTAGTTAAAGAGCAAGTGGAAAAAACAGAACGAGCCCGCCTGAACACATCTCAAGCAAATGAACTTCGGAAGCAGGCTGAATCTATAAAACAACGGAAATAAAGCTTCTTTCTTGTACTAGTTGAAAAGATTTAAGGGAATGAGGATTTATTTTCTCATTCCCTTTTTCTATGCTATTTCATTTCATATCTTTGCGCTATCAAAAGAACATTGAACGCGATGGATAAACCCATGAATCGAATCAAAGAAGTGCTTGAGGAGAAAGGAATTAAGCAAACATGGCTTGCCGAAAAACTTGGCAAGAGCTTCAGCATTGTCAATGCCTATGTCTGCAACCGCCGCCAACCAAGCCTTGAAACCCTCTTCCGGATTGCGGAGATATTGAATGTGGATGTAAAAGAATTAATCATCTCTTCACATTGAAAAGGGGGGCGACTTCATAGGGTATTGGGAGTGATGTGAAGAAGTTAATCGTAAACAAAGAGAAATGAATAGAGAACATCAAATAGAAGAAAACCTGATTAAGCAACTTCAGGGGCTTAAATACGTTTATCGTCCGGATATTGTGGACAGGCAAACTTTAGAGCATAACTTCAAAGCTAAATTTGAAGCGCTTAATCGTGTGCATCTCACCGATAGTGAGTTTTTACGTCTGCGTCAGCAAATCATAACACCGGATGTGTTTGCAGCTTCGAAGATGTTACGGGAAACAAACTATTTTCAGCGCGAGGACGGTACGCCGTTACATTTCACTTTGGTAAACCTGAAGGATTGGTGTAAAAACGACTATGAAGTGGTCCGTCAATTACGCATCAATACGGAAAACAGCAATCATCGATACGATGTTATTCTGTTGATAAACGGTTTACCATTGGTACAAATCGAATTGAAAAGGATAGACGTGTCGCCTCGTAAGGCCATGCAACAGATTATCGATTATAAAAATGATACGGGTAACGGATATGGTAATTCTTTGATGTGCTTTATGCAGTTGTTTATCGTGAGTAACACCAACCGTACTTTCTATTTTTCAAACAACCAGAATCAACACTTCAAATTTAACGCCGACGAGCAGTTTCTTCCCATTTATGAGTTGGCGGATGAAAAGAATGTGAAAATAAATAACTTTACGGATTTCACGGAAAACTTTCTCAGAAAATGCACTCTCGGCGAAATGATAAGCCGATACATGGTACTGGTAGAAAGTGAACAGAAGTTGCTCGTGATGCGTCCCTATCAGATTTATGCCGTCAAAGCCATTGTGAACTGTATTTTAGAAAATAGGGGAAACGGTTATATCTGGCATACCACCGGTAGCGGAAAAACACTTACCTCTTTCAAAGCTTCGACCTTGCTGAAGGACAATCCGGAGATTGAAAAATGCCTGTTTGTAGTTGACAGGAAAGACCTTGATCGACAGACTCGCGAGGAGTTTAACAAGTTTCAGGAGGGCTGTGTAGAGGAGAATACGAACACGGAGACCTTGGTAAGACGCTTGCTTTCTACAGATTACACGGATAAGGTGATCGTCACTACCATTCAAAAATTGGGATTAGCACTTGACGGGAACAATAGGAAGAACTATAAAGAACGTTTAAAACCATTGAGCGATAAACGTATCGTATTCATTTTCGATGAGTGCCACCGCTCACAATTCGGTGACAATCATAAAGCCATCAAAGAGTTTTTTCCCAACGCCCAACTGTTCGGTTTTACAGGAACGCCTATTTTTGATGAAAATGCTACGTACAATTTCCGTGAGGGTGAATGCGCTTCTTACAAAACCACTGCAACTGTTTTCGAGAAATTATTGCACGCCTATACCATCACACACGCCATCGAAGACAATAATGTGCTGCGTTTTCATGTCGATTACTTTAAAGGAGAAGGTCTGCAAAAAAACAAACAGGGAGAGGAGATCACCCAGCAAGCTATCGTGGAGACTATTATAGAAAAACATGATTCAGCGACCAATAACCGAAAATTCAATGCGTTGTTTGCAACCGGCTCTATTAATAGTGCTATCGAGTATTATCATTTGTTCAAAGAGATACAAGCACAAAAACAGAAAGAGGATGTTGAATATTCTCCCTTGAATATCGCCTGCGTTTTTTCTCCGCCGGCTCAGTTGATTACCAACAACGGCGACCAGCAAAGTCAAAAAAATGCGACGGATATCAAACAATTGCAAGAGGATTTGATACAGGAAAAAGAAGACAACAAACAGAATCCCGAGGAAAAGAAAAAGGCATTGATGGATATTATCGCCGATTACAACGAACGGTTCGGCACCAATCACAATGTTTACGAATTCGACCTCTATTATCAGGACATACAAAAACGTATCAAAGACCAACAATACAGCAATGCCGATTATCCCCATCGTAACAAAATAGACATTACTATTGTGGTGGATATGCTGCTCACAGGGTTCGACAGCAAGTACCTCAACACCCTGTATGTGGATAAGAATTTAAAATACCATGGTCTGATTCAAGCCTTCTCCCGTACCAATCGTGTACTGAACGCCACCAAACCTTACGGTAACATCTTGGATTTCCGTTTACAACAGGATGCCGTAAACCAAGCCATTGCACTGTTTTCGGGCGAAGAGGACACGGAACGAAGCAGAGAGATATGGCTGGTTGACCCGGCTCCCGTAATAATTGAAAAATACAGGGAAGCGGTAGAAAAATTAGGTTGTTTTATGAAGCAACAAAATCTTGTTTGCGAACCGGAAGAGGCTTATAACCTAAAAGGAGATGCCGCTAAAATAGCTTTTATCAGAAATTTTAAAGAAGTTCAACGGCTTAAAACGCAATTAGACCAATATACCGATTTGAACGATGAGCAAAAAAATCTCATCGAAGCAATTTTACCGGATGATACGTTACAAGGCTTTAGAAGCTCGTACCTCGAAACGGCAAAACAGTTCAGAACAATACAGGAAAAAGAAAAAGAGCAGGCTCCTGCTGAAATTCAAGAATTGGACTTTGAATTCGTATTGTTCGCTTCGGCTATTATCGACTACGATTATATCATGAGTCTGATTGCCGACAGTACGCAAAAAACACCGGCCAAGCAAAATATGAGCAAAGCTCAAATCATCAATTTGCTCAGTACCACTTCAAACCTGATGGACGAACAGGAAGATTTGACGGAATACATCAACAGCCTGGATTGGAGTGTCGGGCAAGATGTCGAAAAACTTCGTAAGGGCTATGACACCTTTAAAGTGGAGAAAAACAACAGAGTGCTTGCAGCCATTGCACGCAAATACGGATTGGAAATCTTAGGCTTAAAGGCTTTTGTTGAGGATATCATAAGCCGAATGATTTTTGATGGCGAGAAGCTGACCGACCTTTTAGCTCCTTTGGATTTAAGCTGGAAAGAACGCAGAGTAAAGGAATTGGCACTAATGGAAGACTTGATACCCCAATTAAAAAAGTTGGCACAAGGGCGTGAAATTTCAGGATTAGCAGCGTATGAATAAATTGTATATGGAAGAAATAGAAAAATATTCTCCCGAATTATATGATGATGTTTGTCGGATGATTGAGTGAAAAACTGCATAAAGCAATAGCTATAGCAAGAGAAGGAAAAGAGACGAAAAATGAGTAAAATGAAAAAAATATTACCTGAGTTGCGCTTCCCCGAATTTAAAGATAGCGGGGAATGGGGATTTATTAAGCTAAAGCAATTGGGAACTTTTTATAGAGGTTTAACATACGGAGCAGAAGATACGGCGAGTAACGGTTTATTAGTATTGAGGTCAGGAAATATTCAAGATGATAACCTTGTTTTGAATAATAATTTAGTTTTTGTGAACAAAGAGTGTCCTGAAAATTTAAAATTACAAAATGGTGACATAGTAATATGTATGTCCAATGGAAGTAAAGCTTTAGTTGGGAAAAATGCTGAATATAAAGAAGGTTATGAAGGAAATATTACTGTCGGCGCATTCTGCTCCATATTAAGACCAAAGAATAGTTTTACGAAATACCTCTTGCAATCTGATACTTATCAAGATTTTATTGCTTTATCAATTGGCGGTGGGAACATAAATAATTTAAAAAATTCTGACTTGGAGGAATTTAGTTGTTCGGCACCTAAAAATCGAAAAGAACAACAACGCATCGCCGCTTGTCTCTCCTCTTTAGACGAACTTATCTCCGCTCACAGTCAAAAATTGGAACTGCTCAAAGCACACAAAAAAGGATTGATGCAAAATCTGTTCCCGCAAGAGGGCAAAAAAGTGCCCAAGTTAAGGTTTAAGGAGTTTGAAGATAGCGGGGAATGGAAAGAAGAAACGTTGGGGAAGGTTTATGATTTTAAATCTACAAATTCATTATCAAGGGAACACCTAAGCTATGAGAAAGGAATAGTTAAAAACATTCATTATGGGGATATTCATACAACATTTAGCACTTTGTTTGATATAACAAAAGAGAAAGTTCCCTTTATAAAATATAGTGTTCCCGTAAAAATTAAAAAGGACAATTACTGCATAGAAGGAGATATTATTTTTGCGGATGCTTCGGAAGACATTGACGATATAGGGAAAAGTATTGAAATAATTAATTTAAATAACGAGAAACTTGTTTCGGGTTTACATACACTATTAGCCAGACAAAGAAAACAAAAATTGGCAATTGGTTTTGGAGGTTATTTATTCAAATCAGATTGGGTCAGGAAACAAATTCAAAGAGAAGCACAAGGTGCTAAAGTTTTAGGAATTTCAGCAACAAGAATTTCAAGAATTCGAATCTTATTTCCCAAAAACATAATAGAACAACAAAAAATCGCTTCTTGCCTATCTTCTTTAGATGAACTGATTACGGCACAAAGCAAAAAAATAGAACAACTAAAGCAGCATAAAAAGGGGCTGATGCAAGGCTTGTTTCCAAAACTTAAAAATTAGGATATGGCAACAATAAATGAAATAGCAATACAATTAAAAACGAATGAGCAACCGATAGTGTTAATTTATGCTTTCAACTCAACAGGAAAAACAAAATTATCAGTTGAATACAAAAATATAACAAAGGATGGTAATAAGCATACGGGCGTTTATTACAATGCTTACAGTGAAGACTTGTTTAGATGGGACAATGATGAAGATAATGATAATGAAAATATGAGGCTTGAAATACTAAAAAGTAGTTTGAATCCGTATTTCAGTTCTATTGTTGAAAATCCTAGTTTACTGGAGGAAAAGTTAGCACCATATCTTCCAAAATACACTTACGAATTTGACAATAATCCGGATCCAGAAGTTGGCATCGATGCAATTCGTTTTTCAAGAGATAATGAGAAAAATATAAAAATCTCTAGAGGGGAAGAGAGAATTTTTATTTGGTGTTTCTTTCTTGCATTATTTGAAACTGACGCTTGGACAGGTGAACAAAATTCCCACTTCTTCATAGATGATCCTGTATCAAGTATGGATGAGCATAACATATTCATTACCGCTGACTCGATAATCAATTTGATTAAAGATAAAATATCTTCAATATCCGAAAAAAGAATTATTATAACAACTCATCATATAGGTCTATTCTCAATATTATCAGACAGGTTGATGAATAGCAGATATAAAAACAGTACCAAACGAATGATTCTAAGTCTCCGCAATAATGAGTTAGAGTTGAGAAACCATGACAAAGATGTATTCCTATATCATTTATATCTAATGCATATTTTGCAAGAGAGTACAGAAAATAATGATATAGAAGGTTACCATATCATTATACTTCGTCAACTTCTGGAAATTATCTCTTCTTTTTTAGGTGCAGGAGGTATAAAAAAGGCTTTGGAAGAGATAGGATATAGAGACAATATCGAGCAAATAAGCCACCAAATAAATTCCTTATCACATAAAGACGCAAGACCTCAGCCTATTATCTTAAACCATAATGATATCGAATTGCTTAAAGAAGTTTTCAATAAGATTCAAGAAAAATATAACTTTATAATTCATTGATCAATGACACAAAAAAAACAACATAAAAAATTAGGCGATACCCTTTGGGCAATTGCCAATGAACTGAGAGGGGCAATGAATGCCGATGATTTTCGCGATTATATGCTCTCATTTCTTTTTATGCGGTATTTATCTTTCAATTACGAAGAAGCAGCCAAAAAAGAGTTAGGCAAAGACTATCCATCCAGTCCTTCTACGGATTCAAGACCCGATTTTGTGGTTCCTCCGGCATTGGAAATTTGGTATAGCCAAAACGAAAAGGATATCAACGCATTTGAAGAACAGATGCGCAAGAAGGTACACTATGTGATAAAACCGAAATATCTTTGGAGTAACATCACTGAATTGTCCCGCACCCAAAATAAGGAGTTGCTTCAAACCTTGCAAGACGGTTTTCGGTATATTGAAAACGAATCGTTTGACCGCACCTTTAAAGGTCTTTTTTCGGAAATTAATCTGAACTCGGAAAAATTGGGCAAGACGCAAGAAGAAAGAAATGATAAGATTTGTAAAATCGTACGGGAAATAGCCGAGGGTATTGCCGACTTCTCGACAGACACCGATACCTTGGGTGATGCTTACGAATATTTAATAGGACAGTTTGCTGCGGGTTCGGGGAAAAAGGCGGGAGAATTCTATACCCCACAGCAAATCTCCACCATCCTTTCCCGTATTGTGATTTTAGATTCTCAATCCCCTGAAACGGGAGACAAACCTAAATTGAATAAAGTGCTGGATTTTGCATGTGGTTCGGGTTCACTGCTGATCAATGTAAGAAACCGATTGATAAAGGCGAAAGGGAGTGTCGGGAAAATTTACGGACAGGAAAAAAATATCACCACCTACAACCTTGCCCGAATGAATATGCTTTTGCATGGTATGAAAGACAGTGAGTTTGAGATATTTCATGGAGATACATTGTTGAACCAGTGGGAAATGCTAAAAGAGATGAATCCGGCAAAAAAAATGGAGTTTGATGCCATTGTAGCCAATCCTCCATTTAGCCTGCGTTGGGACCCCACCGATGCCTTAGCGGAAGATTTCCGCTTTAAAAGTTATGGAATGGCTCCAAAGTCAGCGGCAGATTTTGCATTTTTACTGCACGGCTTGCATTTTTTGTCGCAAGAAGGAACCATGGCCATTATTTTACCTCATGGCGTACTGTTTCGTGGCGGTGCGGAAGAAAAGATTCGCACCAAACTACTGAAAGACAACAATATCGACACTATAATCGGGTTACCTTCCAATTTATTCTATTCCACAGGGATTCCCGTATGTATTTTAGTTTTGAAAAAGTGTAGACGAGCTGATGATGTGCTTTTTATCAATGCCGTCGAATACTTTGAAAAAGGGAAAAGGCAAAATGTACTTTTAGATGAGCATATCGACCGAATTGTCGAGACTTACAAATTTCGTAAAGAGACCGAGCGCTATTCCCGCAAAGTATCCATGGAAGAAATTGAAAGGAATGGCTATAATCTGAATATTTCGAGGTATGTAAACACTGCCGTAGAGGAAGAGCCTGTCGATTTGGGAGAAGTAAATAAAAAACTAATGGAAATAAACGATAAGATAAAAGAATATAGTGATGAACACAATGCTTTTTTGAAAGAGTTGGGGTTACCTATGATATAATCGTTATAAAGAAGCTTACTCAACTCTTCTGTAACAAGTATTAGCAGTAAGAATTGATATCTATTGTCCGTTCATCTTTTTGAAAATCAGACGTACAAAATTTAGGTTATGAATAAACAGATTTTACTTGAGGCGTTGGGAAAATACCAAAGGTGGTTTGTTGAGAACAAAACGCAGGCTATGCTTGAACATAGAGAATGTGAAGAACTTGCAATCCAAGCTCGTAGCTTTACAAGAGAAGTTCTATTGAATATGTCGGAGGAGCAGCTCTATGATTATATCGCTCCTCTCTGGGCAATGGCTATGTGGGGCAATAAACATTATCAGATAGATAATATCATAGAAGCTAATGGAATGGATTTGCTCCGCGAACAGTTTGCCAATTTGATTTATGGTACATCTCCTATTGAAAAGCGGTGGGATGAATTTCGTTCCAAAGTTAAAGGAATTGGACCTGCGATTATGAGCGAATTACTCTGTAAAACCTACCCGGACTCATACCTCCTGTGGAATAAGAAAACCTACAATGGATTCTCTGCGCTTGAAGTTGCTAATTTGCCGAGATTTGAAGCCCGATTGAACGGGCATAAATATTCCAAATTATGTGAAATCGGGAGGCAGATTATCAGCGAGATCAAGTGCTCAGAGAATATGATCGTGACGGATATGCTTACGCTTAATTCCTTTATTTGGCAGGAGTTACAGGAAGAAACAAAAGAATCTGCAGCAACGTCAAAGCAGAAAGACAAGGAGGCATTACCGACTTCTACGAAAGAAGCGACTTTTATACATAATGACATTAGGGACAAAGTTGCAGAAATTGGCAGATGCTTGGGTTTTAGAGCCGAAGTAGAGAAGAAAGTTGCAGATGGAGCGGTTGTGGATGCTGTTTGGGAAGTTACCATTGGTAATATGGGGCGTGTCATCTATGTTTTTGAAGTTCAAACTGCAGGTTCTATTGATAGTCTTATCCTCAATCTGATGAAATCTAAAAACAATAAGGCTGTTCAGGGAATAGTCGCCGTAACAGACCAAAAGCAAATCGAAAGAATAAAAAGGGAGATAGCAGCCTTACCCATAAAGGATGAAGTTCGATTTTGGGATTATGAGGAAGTGTTAAGAATACACGAGTCTCTTCAGTTTGTAAATGAGTCTATCAATAATTTAGGTCTAGTTCCGAAAGGGTTGTGATTATGAATGATTGGATTTATAAATTTTTATCTGTCTTACTTCCTATAATCTGTACGATATTGGGATGGATAATTTACAGAAAAACTGAACGGATAAAAATAATGGAGAATCAGCTGTCAGATAAAAAATACAAGGCTTATGCTGATGTTGTTTCTGTATTCTTTGGTATATTGAAAGATACAAAGAATGATAAACGAGTTGCCAACAAGTCCATAATGGATAAAATGATTGACTCCAAAAAGGATATATTCATGTATGGCTCAGATGCTGTTTTCTATGCTTTTAATTCATTCCTCACTAAATCTTCAAAGGCTCCAAGTAATCAGAAAGAAATAATGGGAGCCTTTTTGTCCTTCATGCTGACAATACGTCAAGATATGTGTGGCAAACAATCTAAGTTATCAGTTAGAGATATCCTAATTAATTTAATACAAGATGAAGCAGAGGTCGACAAATTTATCTCGAATATGAAATGATTCAATAAGCAACATGATCACTAAGAAGGAACTTCTACAAATGCTCTAGGACACTGAAAGCTACAATATTGAGAGAACAGAATCGACTGGCAATATGGATAAGTTTTGTCAGGCGATATGTGCTTTTTCAAATGATATGGCGGGGAGTGGTAAGAATGGTTATCTCATTTTAGAGGATATTTAGCACCCAATGGTATGCGCCTTATTCAAAATGTGTCTGGTATAATTATGACTAAAAACATAATCCGTTAATTTTCAAATAATAACATAACAGATAATGAAAAAGCTTTTCGTGTTTTTTGCTCTAATGGTTATCGCTTCTACATCATATGCCCAAGTCTATAAAATGTATATGACTCAGAACTACCATAATCAACTTCGCTTAAATACGATGACAGGTGAAGTTCAACAAATTCAAGATGATGGCCAGTCTTGGGAAATTTGTAGTGCGAGAGAAGTTTTGGGTGATAAAGAAGAAAGATTTCGTCTTTATGAAACACAGAATATGTGGACATTCATAATGCTTGATACGTATACAGGTAGGAATTGGCAAGTTCAGTTTAGTGTCAAGGGTAAAAATTACATGTTTGCTGCACCAATTAATATATTTTCCCTTGCATATCCTGAGAAATCTTCAAATTGGACTAATAGATTTCAGATGTTTGCCACTCAAAATATGTGGACATTTATATTGTTGGATTCATATGATGGGAGACTGTGGCAAGTTCAATATAGTACACAAGATTTAGACAAGCTATTTTGTATTCCTATCAATAAATACGAATTAGTCGAAAATAACAAAAGGTGTATATTTTCTATTCAGCCACTGACAAGTATGTATCAATACTATCTTATAAACGATAATACAGGTGATATGTGGAAATTTCAATGGAGTACCAAAGGGGATGATTATCGATGGATTGAAAGATTTAGATAAACCTTATTCTTATATGTAGCCATTGTTTATTTGGGAGATTTGTGTTATTGCTATTTCAATTGGGGTAATAGTAGTGGTACGAATACTCCTAAAAGGCAAATCTAATGAATTTACAGAAAATTAAGCCATATATCTTCATGTCGTGAGAAATCAGATTATGAGCAGGCAAGAGAGTGATTATCGGAATTCCTTTATTGCTGAAGCAATGAAAGTCTTGGGCTATGTAAACCGATTCAGCCGTGGTGTCTATCGAGTTCAGAAGGAATTGGAAGAAAATGGTAACGGGCAAGCCTCTTTTGATTTTTCATTGATTACAGCTTTTCGAGTAGTTGAGAACGTCTCTCAAAAGTATTTTGAAGAAGGCTTTGGAGGAGATACATCCAAGAAACATCCAAGAAAAGCCCAAGAAACTACCCAAGAAAGGATTTTAGCAGCTATTCAGGCAAAGCCTGAAATTACTCAAAAGGAGTTGGCTCAATCTATCGGTATTACTCTTGACGGAATTAAATATCATATTAAGAATATGACCAAATTGGGAATCATCAAGCACGAAGGCTCTACAAAGGCTGGAAAGTGGGTAATAATCAAATAGAATATGAAGAATATGTTGTACATAATATTGAGCGGGCTTTTATTGCTTGTATTGGTTGTTGTTCTCATAGGAGTACTTTTTCCGAGAACCAGAATAAAGACACAGCAGTGTGTTTTAGATGCCCCTATTGATGTCGTTTTTGCTATCGTGACCAACAATCAAGATTGGCATTACAGAAGTTCTTTGGATGATTTGGAGATCATCCGTACCCAAGGGGATATTGAAGAATGGGAAGAGACTGCTAATGGTGTAACAATTCGTTTTAAAACACTTGAGAAGATACCACACTCTTTCTACAGCTTTAAGATGGATAGTAAAATGTTCACAGGAGAGTCGCAGGCAACATTCGAACCAGAGGAAGGTGGTAAAACTCTATTTACTGCAACAGAGAAGATCGAATACAAGAATTTAATCTATCGCTTAGTTGGGTATGCTTTTATGGACTTAAACAAGTTTATGACTATATACCAAGAAGAGCTCACAGCTCGAATAGAACTTGAAAAAACAAAGGCAAAATGATATATAAAATAATATGCTCTGAAATAAGAGTAGTATTTTTGCTTTATTTAGGAGATTATTCTCTTTCATTTTTAATATAAATGTCTTCTTTCTTATTGCGAATATATTATATTTTTCATTATCTTTTTAGAATATTAATTATAAGTTATCCTTAATTAGCTTTTATAGCAGTGATATCCCTTAAAGTTTTTCTATATTTGCCTGTATTAAAAAATCTAAAAAAATAAGAATGAATACTTACAAAAACCCTTTGGAGGAGCGATATTCCAGTGAGGAGATGCTCTATAATTTTTCACCGAATAATAAGTTTAGAACTTGGAGAAAACTCTGGATTGCACTTGCAGAGATTGAAAGAGATTTAGGTTTGGATATTTCTGAGGAGCAAATCCGCCAGCTGAAGGAGCAAGCGGAGAGCATTGATTTTGCTAAAGCAGCCGAATATGAAAAGAAATTCCGCCACGATGTAATGGCGCATGTGCATACTTATGGAGATGTGGCGCCGCTTGCAAAGGGCATTATCCATCTGGGGGCAACTTCCGCATTCGTAGGGGATAATACCGACCTTATCCAGATTCGCGACGGGCTTATGATTATCCGCAAGCAGCTCATCAATGTGATGAAGAAATTATCGGATTTTGCCCTAAAATATAAAGACCTCCCAACGCTGGGCTTTACGCATTTTCAGCCTGCGCAGCTCACCACAGTGGGCAAGAGGGCTACGCTTTGGCTACAGTCTCTGATTTTAGATTTTGAGGAATTAGAATTTTTCCTCGAAACACTCAGATTCCGCGGGGTGAAAGGGACTACGGGTACGGCAGCGAGCTTCCTCGAGCTGTTTAATGGAGATTATTCCAAAGTAAAACACTTGGATAGGGAGCTTTCCAAAAGGTTCGGCTTTGAGAAAGTCTTCGGTGTATCGGGGCAAACCTACGATCGCAAGATAGATGCTAAGGTGGTTGCGTTATTGTCAAATATTGCTCAGTCAGCCCACAAATTCACGAATGACCTTCGCCTTCTTCAGAACCTTAAAGAGGTGGAAGAGCCTTTTGAGAAGAACCAAATCGGTTCATCGGCTATGGCATACAAGAGAAATCCGATGCGCTCGGAGAGAATTGGTGCTTTGGCAAAATTCGTAATGTCAGTATCCTCTGGTTCGGCTATGGTAGCCTCCACACAGTGGTTTGAGCGTACGCTAGATGACTCGGCAAACAAGCGACTTACCATTCCGCAGGCGTTCCTTGCCGTAGATGCCATCCTCCTTATCTGGAATAATATAATGAGCGGTCTGGTGGTTTATGAAAACCGAATCCATAAGCATATAATGGAGGAGCTACCGTTTATGGCGACCGAATACATTATAATGGAGGAAGTAAAAGCGGGTGGCGACCGCCAAGAAATCCACGAAACCATTCGCCAGCATTCGATGGAAGCGAGCAAAAAAGTAAAAATCGAAGGTAAAGACAACGACCTTATAGAACGAATAATGAGCGACTCTTCCCTCAAAATGGATAAATCAAAAATCGCTGAAGTCCTCGAACCGAAAAACTTCATTGGTTTTGCTCCAATCCAAACCGAAGAGTTTGTAAATAATGAAGTGCAACCTATACTTGATAAATACAAAGACTTGATAGGCTTAGAAGCAGATTTGAAGGTTTGAGGTTATTTTTAATTATAAAGCCTAATATCAGTAACTTAAAGATAATTGAAAGGCTTTGCCAAATTTGATAGAAAATAGAAGACTTCTACTTTTTTTAGTGGAAGTCTTTATATATTATATAGAAACTTTTTTTGAGAAAGAATTTTTATTAATTACATAAAAAATTATGACGGCATAAAATTGAAAATAAGAAGAAAGGAAACTCTTTTTTTTTGATAGTGAAAATTGAGATTTCTGCAAGAAAAAACTGTATATTTGCGCGCATTTATTTTTTTAATTAAATAGTAAGTATTAAAAAAGATATTATAAATTGTAGTTTAATTAAAAATTTAATAAATACTATTTTTAAGAAAGTAATAAGCTTTAAAATATCCCCTTGTTTAAAGTGAAAAGAAATTATTAAATAACAAAGCTCTCGGAAAAGGGGAGGGAGCGCAAATACTAAATATACTATAAATGGAGAAAAAACTATTTCTAAAAGCTGGTGCAATGGCTTTTTTAGGATTTGGCGTAATGCTAAGTGCACAAGAAAAGTACGATGGAAAGTTAGGATTAAACACTGATACTCCAAAGGCTACAATGGATATTCAGCCTAGTTCTGAGAATGCAAAAGAAACTTCAACAACCAAAGAGGGATTGCTTATCCCAAGATTAAGTAAAAAGAGACTTGCAAATATTGAAAGTCCAGAGAAATCTACCCTTGTGTATGTAAATAACATTACCTATACAGGTACAGATACTAAGGTATCCGAAGTGAAAAGTGAGGGTTTCTACTACTATAATGGTACTAAATGGGTAAGTACAGATAGTAATCTCTGGGCTCAGAGAACAGATAATGGGGTTATCAAAACTTATCTAAAACCAGCAGAAGGTAATAATGATGTAGTGTCTTATGGTTCTAATAGAAAAATTACCTTTAATTTGGGTGGAGTTACGGAAAATGATTTACTATGGCATAGAGGTTCAGGTGTAAAAGGTTATGTAGAAAATACGATTCCTTTTGCCTTTCTTTCAAGCTCAGATACGCTTCCTAAGGAAGGTTTTGGAACCAATAAAGAATATTATTCATTCTTCCAGAATAATGCAATTATAAAGGAAGGTCATGTGAGTAAAGTAAAGCCTAATTCTATTTATCAGCTTTCTGAAAATAGAGTGGTAGCAAAAGATATTACATCTACATTGGGAAGCATATATGGAGCAAACTCAAGTGTAGATTTATTTTCAAACAATAAGGTAGATAATGTAATAGGTGCAGCAGGAGTAGTAACCGTAGGCACACCTGATAGTACTTACAGACCTGCACTTGAAAATGCAATAGGAGGTAGATTTAGTGCAAGAAACTATGCTAGTGGAGTTGAAAGGCTTTATGGTATGAGAGCTATAGTACATAATTTTGGACAGGCTAAAACTATCAGAGGGGTAGCATCAGAAGTTGCAACTCAAACCGTTCCTAGGGGGGGAAGTAATACTCCGCATAATGTAGAGGGTATTATAGGAATTGATAACTATGTTAATATAGCACCTCAAGCAACAGCTAGTTATTCTTATAATCAGAAAAATAATATTACTCTAAATGAAAATTCAACCAGTGAAAGAGTAAGGGGAACTATTCAGTTTATCGCAACAGAGTCAGGTGCTAAAGCTACTACTCTTATTGGGCATCAATCAGTATCAAATATAAAATCGGGCAGTACAATTACAAGCTATGAAGATTATTCTACTTATTCTACTGTAGAAGCAGGAGCTAATATAGATACTTATAAGGCATTTAATTTTTATCCTCAAGCTGTTACAGGAGGGACGATTAAGAAAATGTATGGACTTCATATAGGTAATGTAGAAGCGGGTTCTGAAATTAATAGAGCGATTCATACTGAAAGCGGAGATATTCGTTTTGGCTCATTAAAAAGCACAAGTACAGGCTATCGCCAAGTATATGTAGATAAAGATGGAGTGTTAAAAGCAGGAACTAATGCTAGCCAGACATTAGCTCAACTTTGGGAAAAAGATTCTAATAATGGTAATATAAAATTAGTAGGAAGAGATGATGTGAGTATAGACAATACAGGTAGTCTATTAGCTAGTTCATTTGTAGGTAAAAATGGTGCAAGTATTTTCCCAGACTATGTATTTCAGAAGTATTATACGGGGGATTCTACCATTAAACCAGACTATACTTTTGCAAGTCTTTCTCAAGTAGAGAATTTTGTAAAACAGAATGGGCATTTGCCAGGCTATAAATCTGCTGAGGCTATTAAAAAGCAAGGCTATATAGACCTGATGGATACTCAGCTTAAAAATGTGGAGAAAATAGAAGAACTTTATCTACACACTATTGAGCAAGATAAGAAGCTAAAAGAGAAAGATGCAGAAATCGCTGAACTAAAATCTCGATTGGAGAGATTAGAAAAACTTTTAGTAGAGTAAATATAAAATGCTTATCAATAGCCCTCTTATATCAGTAAGAGGGCTATTTCTTTCTCATCTTATCAAGTATAAGATAATCAGCATTCAAGGTTGAGTAACCACTTCCCTGTAAAATTATCCGAAAGTTCCTTTAAAGCAATCACTATTATGAGAGGTTAAAATCCATATTTATTGTATATTTGTGCAGAAAAATTCAGAATTTCTGGATAAGCAAAGTAAAAATGAAAAAAATCACCTTTCTGCTATTGGTGTTGATACTGGGGTTCTGCAAGGCAAACCCTGTACAAATGTCACTCAATAACTCCCCAAAAGAATATTTAAAAGAGGAAATACAAATCGTATTTTCTAAGGATATTAAGTTGAAATGGGATATCGCAAAGAGCAGATTTGTGAAAGATTCTTACTATGAAAATATCAAAAATAATCGTGAATTAATAAAAAAACTATTCAATAGCATTACTGATACTACCGATTTAAAAATAAAAACCGATACCAAGACCAATACTTTAAAAAAAGGCGATATTGCCTTTTTATATTTGAATGAAACAGGTGAAATTCAACTTTATAAATGTCTAAAAATCCAGTTTGATATCCTTGACAAAAGTAGAATACCCTACGGACTGCTGGATTATTTGGAAACTAACCGAGCAGAAGTAGCCAAAAAGGTAAAGGAATGCCACCAAAATAAGAAAGGATAATGAATATTATACAGAATAACTTCTTAAAAGATTAAAAAGCTAAATAAAAATTAAAAATGAATAAACGAATTTTCGTAGAGAAAAAACCGATTTTTGATGTAGAAAGTCCAAAAGTTTTCAATGAAATAAAAGCCATAGTCCCCCACATAGAAGGCGTAAAGGTCTATAATGTCTATGATGTTTTTGGATTGCCCGAGGTGGATTTTCAGAAGATAGCAGGGAGCACTTTCGCTGACCCTGTTACCGATATTTTACATACGACTAACCCCGCTACGGGGCTTTATTTCGCTACAGAATTTCTGCCTGGGCAGTACGACCAAAGAGCAGACTCCGCGCAGCAGTGTATCTCCCTTCTCACAGGAGTAGAGGGCGTTACCATAAGGAGCGGCAAGCTCATCTCACTTGCGGGCATCAGCAGTGCTGAGCTTTTGAGCATTAAAAATCTCCTCATCAATAAAGTAGAAAGCCGAGAAAAGGAACTCTCTGTTTTGGAAATTCCCACTCAGGAAAAACCTTCCTCTATAGCAGTCTTTGAGGGCTTTACCGAGCTCAGTACGGAGGAGCTACAAGCGTTCTACCATCAGCACGGCTTTGCTTTTGGCTTTGATGATTTGCAGTTTATTCAAAACTATTTTAAAACCGAACAAAGACAGCCCACCGAAACCGAACTTAAGGTTTTGGATACCTATTGGAGTGACCATTGTCGCCATACGACCTTTGAAACCGAGCTTATGGACATCGTTTTTAAAGGAGATTTTAAAGAGACACTTGAGAAGATTTTCGCTGATTATTTAGAAAAGAGGAAATTTCTCGGAAGAGAGGCGAAACCTATCTCACTGATGGATTTGGCGACCGTCTGCGCACGATATTTTCATAAAATGGGAAAGCTACAAAACCTCGTAGTTTCAGACGAAATCAATGCCTGCACCATAGAAATAGAAGCAGAGTACGACGGCAAGAAAGAGCCTTGGTATCTCCTCTTCAAGAATGAAACCCACAATCACCCCACTGAGATAGAGCCTTTCGGTGGGGCATCAACTTGTCTTGGTGGAGCTATCAGAGATCCGCTCTCTGGGCGAGCATTTGTCTACCAAGCAATGCGGCTTACGGGTGCTGCCGATGTTTTAGAGCCTATTTCATCAACCATTGAAGGAAAATTGCCGCAGAGAACCATCACCAAGCAAGCAGCGAATGGCTACTCATCTTACGGAAATCAAATTGGTCTCGCAACCACGATGGTCAGCGAAATCTATAACGAAGGCTATAAGGCGAAGAGAATGGAAGTAGGATTTGTGGTGGGTGCCGTACCAAAATCTTGGGTAAAGCGTGAGCAACCGCAGGCAGGCGATGTGGTCATTCTCCTTGGAGGAGCTACGGGGCGCGATGGCGTAGGCGGTGCCACTGGTTCATCAAAAGAGCAGGATGAAACCTCGATACACAGCCTCTCCACCGAAGTTCAAAAGGGCAATGCCGTAGAAGAAAGAAAAATTCAACGGCTGTTTAGAAATCCTGAGGTAACGACCCTCATCAAGAAGTCTAATGACTTTGGGGCGGGCGGTGTATCGGTTGCCATTGGTGAAATTGCTGACTCATTAGAAATCAATCTTGACATTCTTCCTCTTAAATATGAGGGGCTTAACGGTACCGAGCTTGCCATCTCCGAATCTCAGGAGCGAATGGCTGTGGTGGTAGATGCAAAGGATAGAGATAAGTTCATCCACCTCTGCGAGAGGGAAAATATTAAAGCGGTGGAAGTTGCCAAAGTAACCGATTCTGGTAGGATGCAAATGTTCTGGAAAGGCGATAAAATCGTTGATTTAAGTCGAGATTTTCTCAATTCCAACGGCTACCCTAAAAAACAATCTGTTGAAGTTTCTCATCTTAATAAAGTTTCTCTTCCTACGAAGGAATTTAATAAAGAAAGCCTCTTAAAAATACTTTCTGATAAGAATGTAGCTTCTCAAAAAGGACTATTAGAGATGTTCGACTCCTCAGTGGGCGCTACTACGGTGGCAATGCCCCTCGGAGGGAAGTACCAGCTCACCGGAATGGAGGGAAGCGTACAAACCTTGCCTGTATTAGGAGCTAAAAGCGTGGAAACCGTATCCCTTGCCTCTTGGGGCTTTGATGCCGAGATTTCTACCCAAAATTCTCTCGTGGGAGCAGCAAATGCAGTGGTAGAATCGGTTGCGAAAATCGTAGCAATGGGAGGGAATTACAAGGATATCCGTCTTAGTTTCCAAGAATATTTTGAAAAGCTGGGGCAAGCTCCTGAGAAGTGGGGCAAGCCTTTGGCATCTCTCCTTGGAGCTTATGATGCGCAGATGAATCTTGAGCTTGCAGCCATCGGAGGGAAAGACTCAATGAGCGGGACTTACCAGAACCTAAATGTACCGCCTACGCTGATTTCCTTTGCCTGCGCCAATGGTGAGAAGAAGAATATCATCTCCCCAGAGCTGAAGAAAGCGGGTAATTATATCTATCATTTCCACCACGAAAATGCAGAAAATGGCTTACCAAATTATGCAGACTTAAAGGCGGTATTTGATTTCGTTTATAAGCAAATCAAAGCGGGGAAAATCGTTTCTGTTAAGACCATTAAAGATGGAGGTATGGCAGTTGCACTCTCTAAAATGTGCTTCGGAAACCACCTCGGCGCAGAAGTAAGCCTTGATGAAAACCTCGTCCTCAAAAAGAATATCGGTGGATTACTCATAGAATCCATTGAAGAGCTGGAAAGCAATTCGCTACTCACACTTATCGGAAAAGTAAGTGAAAATCCAGAGCTCATCATTAATGCCCAAAGCTTCTCATTGGAAGAATTGAAAAAGGCGTACACTTCTACTTTTGAAGGCTTGTTCCCAACCGTAGAGCCTGAGAAAATTGAGATTAATATTGACAAAAAACTCAATTCTATCAACGAGAAAAATATCATCATTAAAAAGCATAATATCGCGAAACCGAGGGTTTTTGCTCCTGTTTTCCCAGGTACCAATTGTGAATACGAAACCCAAAATGCCTTCCGAAAAGAGGGTGCAGAAGTTTCGTCTTTACCATTATTAAACCTCAATCATCAGCTTTTGGAAGAGAGTATAGCGGCTTGGGTGAGGGAAATTAATAATGCTCAAATCCTTGTATTTTCAGGGGGATTCTCTGCGGGGGATGAGCCTGACGGCTCCGCAAAATTCATTGTAAATGTTCTTAAAAACGACAAGATGAAGCAGGCTGTGCATCAGCTTTTGGAGAGAGACGGGATGATATTGGGGATTTGCAATGGCTTTCAAGCGCTTGTAAAATCAGGTTTATTGCCTTATGGAGAGATTAGAGACTTGGATGAGCACTCGCCTACGCTTGCACACAACGCTATCGGCAGGCATATCTCCCAAATGGTAAATATACAGGTGGTTAATGACGATTCTCCTTGGCTTAAAGGGATGAAAGGGCAGACTTACACCATTCCGATTTCCCACGGTGAAGGTCGTTTTATGGCAAGTACGGAAGTTTTGGAGGAATTGTACAAAAATGGTCAAATCGCTACCCAATACATCGACTTTGAAGGCAATATAGCTCACGGAATGCCATATAATCCTAATAATTCAGCCTTTGGAATAGAAGGAATTACCAGCCAGAGCGGTAAAATTTTCGGTAGAATGGGGCATCCAGAGCGTTTTGCGGAAGGATTGCTCAAAAATATCCCTACCGCAAACTATCACAATATCTTCAAAAACGGTGTGGAGTATTTTCAGTAGCACATTGTTTTAATTTATCATTTCAGGTTTCTCTTTTTTCTAAGGGAAACCTGATTTTTGTTAAAGTTTAGTTAAAATACACAAAATTTATTTCTTCTTGCACGGTATTTGTTTCAATGGAGAAAACGGACAAATAAATAATTCTTCATAATACTTTATTTTTATTAAACCTGCATTTCTATAATGCAGGTTTTATTTATTTTTGCTTATGATTAATTTCCTAAAAAAGAAGCTCGCTCTCATTTTTGCCAAAAGAGAAGTTGCAAAATCCGAGCACTTTAAGCATAATGCTGCATCTGATCAGCAAAAACTCCTGCTCTCACTCGTAAGAAACGCCGAGAAAACCCTCTTTGGCAGAGCCTATGGCTTTAGTGAGATTCATTCTGTGGAAGATTTCCAAAATCGAGTGCCTATAACCGATTACGAAGCCCTTTCACCCTTTATAAAAAAGCTAAAACACGGCGACAGAAACATTCTCTGGACAGATGTACCTGAATATTTCGCAAAAACTTCGGGAACTACCTCTGGCTCAAAGTATATCCCCATCTCCAAAGAAGGAATTAACGACCAAATAAACGCTGCAAGGCTCGCCCTACTCCATTATATCGCGCAGAAAGGCGATGCAAACTTCATCACGGGCAAAATGATCTTTTTGCAAGGAAGTCCGCAGCTGAGCGAAGTCGGTGGCATCAAAACAGGAAGGCTTTCGGGCATCGTGGCGCACCATATTCCCAAATACTTACAAAAAAATAGGCTCCCAAAATACGAAACCAACTGCATAGAAGACTGGGAGACCAAAGTAGATCAAATTGTGAAGGAGACCGAAACCGAAAATATGACCCTCATTTCGGGTATACCCCCTTGGCTTATAATGTATTTTGAGAAACTTATCGCAAAGAACGGAAAGAAAATAAAAGAACTTTTCCCCAACCTACAAATCATCGTTACAGGAGGCGTAAATTACAAGCCTTATCGCGAAAAAATGGAGGAGCTCCTCGGTGGAAAGGTCGATATTATCCAAACTTTCCCCGCTTCTGAAGGTTTCTTCGCATTTCAAGATGATTATACGAAGGACGGACTGCTCCTGCTCACCAATCACGGGATTTTTTACGAGTTTATTGCCCTTGAAGACTACGGAAACCCCGATGCTAAGCGCCTCACAATCGAAGAAATAGAGCTTGATAAAGATTATGCACTTATCATCTCCACCAATTCGGGTCTATGGGCGTATTCCATTGGAGATGTGGTGCGTTTTATCTCAAAAGAGCCGTATAAAATCCTTGTTTCTGGGCGCACAAAGCATTATACTTCGGCTTTTGGGGAGCATATCATCGCTTTTGAGGCAGAGGAGGCGCTGAAAGCCACTGTAATGGCATTCCCTGCGCAAATTACTGAGTTTCATCTGGCTCCGCAGGTCAATCCTGCGAGTAGCCTTCCGTATCACGAGTGGTTCATTGAGTTTGAAAAGGAACCTGAGAGCTTAGATGCGTTTAAGGCTCAGCTCGATAGGGAGATGCGCAAGCGAAATCCTTATTATGATGACTTAATTTCAGGAAGCGTGCTCCAACCGCTGGTAATTACCCGACTGAAAAAGAATGCTTTTAATGATTATGCAAAGGCAGAGGGCAAATTGGGCGGTCAGAACAAAATCCCACGACTTGCGAATGATAGAAAGATAGCCGATAAGCTTTCCAGTTATGTATTGAAATAACAAAGGTGTGAATTATTTTCACACCTTTCCTTTGTTATAACATTACCGCTGCAGCTTCTCTCCATAAGAAAGGTCTCCCGCATCTCCCAGTCCTGGGGTGATGTATCCTTTCGGTGTGAGGTTTTCGTCTAATGCACCTACCCAGATGTGGGCTTCGGGATAGGCTTTTTGTACGGTTTCAACGCCTATTTTTGATGCAATTGCCGCTACGATGTGGATTTGAGACGGTTTGCCGTTTGTCAGCAGGTCTTTCAATGCTTCTATAAGACTGGCACCTGTTGCGAGCATTGGATCGGCTACGATGAGTGGTCGCCCTTCTATATTTGGACAGGTGAGGTAGTCTTGTTTTATGGAGAAGTAGTCGTTGGCATCGTGTTTTCGGTAAGCGGCTACGAAACCACAGTCTGCCTTATCAAAGTAGTTTAGCACGCCTTGGAAGAGTGGTACACCAGCACGCAAAATTGTGGTAATAACGGGCTGTACAGCGATTTCTCTCACTTTTATTTTGTCGAGAGGAGTTGTGATTTCTATTTCCTTTTGCTCAAGGTGTTTGCTTATTTCAAAAGCTGCAATTTCACCTATTCTTTCGAGGTTTCTGCGGAATTTCATTCGGTCTTGTTGCACCTCTACATTTCGGAGTTCATTAATCCAGGAGTTTACTAATGAGAAATTTTCGGATAAAATAGTGGTCATATATTAATTTTTAGCAAATGTATGAAACTTACAGACAAAGACAGGAATTGATTAATAAAAAGGGGAGCAATCTCCCCCTTATTTTTGTCTGAAATATACTTCTATCGGTACGCCAGTGAAGCCAAATTCTTTCCGGAGCTGGTTTTCCGTAAAGCGTTTGTAAGGCTCTTTTATGTACTGCGGAAGGTTGCAGAAGAACACAAACTGTGGCGATGGAGTAGGCAGCTGTACGCAATACTTTATCTTGATGTATTTCCCTTTTATGGCTGGTGGAGGGGTGTTTTCAAAGATAGGGAGCATTATTTCGTTGAGCTTTGAAGTTTTTATTTTCTTCTTTCGGTTTTCATAGACTTCCATTGCGGTATCTACGGCTTTCAGAATTCTTTGCTTGGTAAGTGCAGAGATGAAGAGGATAGGTACATCGGAGAACTGACCGATTTTATGCCTTATACCAGCCTCGAATTCCTTCATCGTATTTGCTTTTTTGTCTTCTACCAAATCCCATTTATTGACGAGGATTACAATGCCTTTTCGGTTGCGCTGTGCAATGCTGAAAATATTCATATCCTGAGATTCCCACCCGAGAGAAGCATCTACCATAATGATGACTACATCCGAGTTTTCTATGGCACGCACGGAGCGCATTACGGAGTAGAATTCCAAATCTTCGGATACTCGGTTTTTCTTTCGCATCCCCGCTGTATCTACCAGCACAAACTCGTGCCCGAATTTGTTGTACAGGCTTTGGATGCTGTCGCGAGTAGTCCCCGCAATATGGGTTACGATATTCCTCTCATTATCGAGTAAGGCATTGGTAAGGGTAGATTTCCCTACATTCGGTCGCCCCGCAATGGTTATTTTCGGCAGCCCTTCAAAGGGGTCTTTGTATTCCTTAGTGGGGAAGTCCTTTATAATATCATCGAGGAGGTCGCCAGTACCAGAACCCGTAGCGGAGGAGATGGTATAGTAGCCGTCTATCCCTAATTGATAAAACTCGGTAGCGGGGAGCTCTTCCTTGCTCGAGTCTACTTTATTTACTACGATATAGACTTTCTTGTTTGCTTTTCTCAGGAGGTGATATATCTCGTGGTCGGTATCCGTGAGCCCTTCCTCTACATTGAGCATAAAGATAACGGAGGTTGCCTCATCTATGGCGAGCTGCACTTGTTTGCGGATTTCCTCTTCGAAGATATCATCCGAGCCTACATCATAGCCGCCAGTATCTATCACGGTAAATTCTACTCCACACCATTCGGATTTCCCATAGTGCCTGTCGCGAGTAACGCCCGCTGTGGAATCTACAATGGCTTCCCGTCTCTCGAGAAGCCTGTTAAAAAGAGTTGACTTACCTACATTCGGTCGGCCAACGATTGCAACGATATTAGACATAAAAATTTTGTTTAATGTGCCAGAGAAGAACCCTCCTCTCTATGGCGATTAATGAGTTACTCGGTCTCTCCGAGCCCAAAAATTTTCGCAAAGATAGTGTTTAATATTTAGCCGAGCTGGATGCCCTCCAATGACTGGAAACCATTGAGAAAATCCTTTATGCTCATCCTTTTCTTCCCCTCGAGCTGCACTTCCTCTGGGCTATAAATGCCGTCCTGAGTAAAAATCCTGAGCTCGCTTTTGCTCAGCTCTATTTTTCCTGCCTCGCGCTTGTGAGGGAGGAGCTCATACTTCCCAGAGAATATTTTAAGCCCCTTGCTCTCGCCATTTATAGAAAGCGTCGTAAAGGCGCAAGGGTAGGGAGACATCCCTCGTATAAAGTTGTGAACCGCTTGAGAGGGCTGCTGCCAGCAGATTCTCGTATCTTCCTTAAATATCTTGAAGGCATTTTTCGGATGCTCCACCTGCGGCTGAGGTCGCTCAGTGATGCACCCCTCAGAGAGCCTATCAAGGGTTTCTACTACCAGCTTGCTCCCGATTTCCATCAGCCTGTCGTGCAAGCTCCCCGCATTTTCATCGTCCCCAATCGCTGTTTTTGCTTGGAGCAATAGATTCCCCTCGTCTATCTTCTCGTTGATGAAAAAAGTCGTTACCCCCGTCTCACTTTCCCCATTGATAATGGCATAATTAATAGGTGCCGCACCCCTGTAATCCGGCAATAATGACGCGTGGAGGTTAAAAGTACCGAGCTTTGGCATCTCCCAGAGGATTTTAGGCATCATTCGGAAGGCTACCACCACAAAAATATCGGCATTCAGCGCTCTGATACTCTCCAAAAACTCATTGTCTCTAAGTTTTTCGGGCTGAAATAGGGGCAGATGATGCTCCACCGCAAATCTCTTTACTGGGGATTGGTTCACTTTCTGTCCGCGTCCGCTTGCCTTATCTGCTACCGTTACCACGCCCACTACTTCGTGTGCCGACTGGTGTATTGCCCTCAGCGATTCCGCTGCAAAGTCTGGCGTTCCAAAAAATACAACTCTCAATGCACTCATTCTAATAAAATTTTCAGGTGCAAAGATAATAAAAGCTGCAAGCAATAAAGTAGGCTTTAAGTGATGGGTGATTTATTATGCTACAGGCATATGGTGCGAGGTATCTAAAAAGTAAAAATGGATAGATAAAAGAAAAAATCCCTCTGCTGAGAGAGGGATTTTTAGGCTAAAAGCCATTAGCCAGAGGCCATCAGCTCATTATTGTTTGATGATTTTTGCTGTGAGGCTCTCGGATGGGGTGTTTATTTTGAGGAAATAAACCCCTTTTGGAAGGGAGGATACATCGCCTTGGTTGCCGAGAATGGTTTTGACTAATTGCCCCGTAGAGGAGTAGATTTCGATGGATTTTAGTCCGTCTACGCCTTGTATCCAGAGGGTGTCTTTTACCGGGTTGGAGATTTTGAGGCTGCCTTTGGTCTTCACTTCATCGGACGCCATATAGTCGGAGCAATCGGCGCGGTAGTTTGGTTTTAGGTCTACCCATCTTATCTTCCAGTTTTTGTATGGCAGCTCGTTTTTCATTGCCGCATCGGGGTTGTCTACGGCTACGCATTTTACGAGGTTCTTGCTGTCGTGATAGATGCTTATTGCATCTTCATAGGTCTCGGCATTGATATTATTCCCGTTTTTGAGATTCACTACCGAGAGGGAAGTGTAGGCCGCGATAAATGCTTTGAGCTTGCTGAAAGAGCTGAGGTCTAAATAGCCTGCGAGCTTGAAGTCCTGATTGACATAGAGGCGCTCCAGAGCGGGGAGGTTGCTTATGCTGAGGCTTTCGAGGTATGGGCATTTGTTGATGAACAGCCATTTGAGGTATTTGAGGTTCTCAAAGAAAGCTTCCTTGAAATGATTGCCCCTTAGGTGGAGCTCCTGTATTTTTGGGAACTCCATTGGATGAACGCTGATTTGGGTGAGCCTGTCCTCGTTGAGCGATAGCTCCAAGAGCTCTGGCAAGCCATTGAATGTAGCTTCTGTAAGCGTTGCATTATAGTCTATCTGCAGTATTTCCAATTTTGGAAAGTTATTGATGGCTACTTTGGTGAGCTTATTTTTTCTCAGGTGGAGGATTTTCAGATGGGGGAGGTCTCCGAAAGCGAGCTCTCCCGTGAGGTTATTGGCAGGCAAATGCACTTTGGTAATGTGCTTTTTGCCCTCTATCTCTTCTACTGTGATGCCGTGCCAGGTCTCTACGGGCTCGTTAGTAGCCCAGTTGGTATGGTCTGCCCAATCATTGCCATTGGTTTGGTTGTAGAAGCTGATGAGTATGTTTCTTTCATTTTCGGGGACATCTTGCGCGCTTAGCGATAGACAGAAAACGAGGCTGAGGATAAAAAATAACTTGTTCATAGCTTATTCTTTGATGATTTTAGAAGTTAATACACCTTTATCTGTAAATATTTTGATGAAGTAAAGCCCTTTGGTGAGGGAGGATACATCAGCTCTATTGCCAGAGAGGGTTTTTACCAGCTGGCCGTTGGCAGCGTAGATTTCTATGGTTTTTAGTCCATCTACACCTTGTACCCAGAGGGTTTCTTTTACTGGGCTCACAACCTTGAAGCTGTTCTTTTGTATGCCTACTTCATCTGCGCTGAGGGCATTTGTACAATCATCTTGGAAGCCGTTTTCTCGGGTGTATCCAGTAGCCCAGATTATATCCCAGTTTTTGGATTTGTAAGGATTATTTCTCGGCGTGGAAGGGTTTCTTGCAGCTTTGGGGTCATCTACGGCGATACATTTTACCTTATCACTGATGAGTACGCTGTTTTTGCTCGCCATCCATTTATTATTCCCATTTTTCAGGTTTACTGCTTCCACCTTCGTATGCAAAGCGTGGAAGATTTTCAGCTTTGCAGATTTGCCGAGGTCTATATAACCTTTGAGCTCATTAGACTTGCTTGCGTAGAAGTTAATGAGCTCAGGATGCTCGCCAGTTTCTAATGTTGTAAGCTTTAGATTCTCCTGTATGTCTAAAAATTTTAGTTGGGAAAGACCTCTAATATTAAGTGTAGTGAATGTATTTTTTGCTAAATATAAATGGGTAAGCGTAGTGAAAGGGCTGAGGTCAATAGCGCTGATCTGGTTGCCATGCAGGCTTAAGGTTTCCAAAGCCCCGAGGCTGCTCAGCGATACATTGTTTAATTTACAAGAGTACGCCTGTATGTTTTTTAGCTTAGGGAGGTTATTGAGAGAAAGCGTAGCCAGATTAGCGTTGCTGTATACATTAATCTGCTCCAATAGCTCGAAGTTTTCAAGGTGTAATTCTTCCAAATTATTGTCGTCTATCATCAGGTAAGACAGCTTTTCCAATGTTTTATCCAAGCTAATCCCAGATATTTGGTTAGATGAGAGGAAGATTTTCTTCAGTTCTGGGAGGTTGGCAAGGCTAAAGACTCCTGTAAGCTGATTTGAGGTCAGGTTAATGGTTTCTATATGTTTTTCTCCTTTCTCATTTGTTATCACACTGATGCCTTCCCATTCTTCCACTGGGGATACGGAGTTCCATTTTTCTTTTTTTGGCCATTTCTCTCCGTTGTTTTCGTTATAGATTCTCTCTAATTCTGCTCTTTCAGATGCAGGTACATCGCCTCCTTGAGAGAAATACAAAGACGATAATAATATACTGAATAATAAAAATACTTTGTTCATAATAAGTCGTTTTACCAATGGTAATATATGCGCTTTGCTTACCATTGAAGTTAATGATAAATTTAAATGATATAATAATATAATGAAGTCTGTGGCTGAGAAGAATTTCAGCCAGCATTAAATAGAAAAAGCCTAAACCTCAGGAGGAGGGTAGGGGATATCATAAAATAGAGAAGTGATAGAATTGTGTTCTTGAGTGTCTGCAATCTTTTTATCTCCCAGAGGGATTTCCCTTTGTATGGATAATGAAATATATTCTGGGGAGATGATATTAAATTCTGGAAATGAAATGGTGGAATTGGTACTTAGCTCCTTGTTTTTTGAATTTTTCCTCAGCTCACATTTCCCGTGGCAGTCAGACTTTGGTGTTTTCTTGTTGATACAATGAGTCTCGTAGAAGTTCTTGTTGCAATGGTAATCTACCATAAGAAAACCACTTGGAGTACTCACAAGCAGTATGATGATAGAGAAAGTAAATGTGACCAATGTTTTCACCCTGCAAGTATAATAAGAAATGAAGTGGGAGCTAATGATAAAAATCACCTTTATAGAATGACTGAATAAAATAGATGATGTCTAAATTACCTTAAAAAAAGAAAAGAGAGAGGCTGCTTTCTCTCTCATTCTTTTATGCTTCTGGCAGGTCTTCATCTACGCCATTATCTTTTATGTTGGATTTTTTTAATTGGTTAGCTATCAATTCCTGATATTCCATTCTGTTTTTATAAATCTTTATTGCGGTAAATATGGCTTCCATAAAGCTGTGTTCATCAGCTTTGTTTTGCCCTGCGATGTCGTATGCCGTGCCGTGGTCGGGCGAGGTGCGTACAAATGGAAGTCCAGCTGTATAGTTCACTCCTTCCTCATAGGCGAGGGTTTTGAAAGGTGCCAGTCCTTGATCGTGATACATTGCGAGTACGGCATCAAATTTTTGATATTTCTCTGGCTGGAAGAAACTGTCGGCAGGGAAAGCTCCAAAGGCGAGAATTCCCTCATTCCAAAGCTGTTTTATAGCAGGGTTAATGATGTCTATCTCCTCTTTGCCTATTGCTCCACCATCGCCAGCATGTGGGTTTAGCCCCAGTATGGCGATTTTAGGTTTCTGAATGCAGAAATCTTCTATCATTGTTTTGTTGAGAAGTCTTACCTGCTCTACAATTTTCTCTTTGGAGATGTTTTGTGCTACTTCCGTAATGGGGATATGGTGGGTAGATACGGCTACTTTTAGTGAGTCGGTTACCAAGAACATCAGTCCTTTTGCTCCGAGTTTTTCTTCGAGGAATCCCGTATGCCCCGCGTGCTTGAAGCCGTATTTTATCATTTCATCTTTATTAATTGGTGCGGTTACCAGTACATCTATTTCACCTTGTTTCAATGCTTCCGTAGCTGCTTCGAGGGAGTCTATTGCCATCTTTGTGGATTCCTCCGTAGGAGTACCCAGCTGTACGCTTACCTCATCTTTCCATAGGTTGACCATATTGAGCTTCCCGTCTTGTGCCTGATTGGCTTTTAAGATGTAATTGAAATTAATATTAATCTTAAAGATATTTTTTTGAGAGGTAAAGAGCTTCCCAGAACCGAAAATAACAGGAGTGAAAAATTCTGTAATACTTTTATCTTTTAGGCATTTCATTATCACTTCTGGACCTATGCCATTAAAGTCGCCAATAGAAATTCCTACTCTTATTTTTTGTGTTTTAGACATTTTTGATATCGTTAAATTTAAAAATAAAACCGCACAAAGATAGGGAATTTTGCAGTAGGCTCTAAGCTGTAGGTGCTTTGGAATACTAATCTCTAATCATTACGCCTGTTAAGGTGCTCTTCATACTAATAAGTATTCCTACGCGAGTGGATACTGCCAATAGCCAAGTAGGTTTTGTTATATTTGTAATCTCAAAATTGAGAAAGAGAGTATAGAGACCGCTCTCGGTAGATTAATTTAATGCTAAAAATATGTTTACAGGAATTATAGAAGCGATGGGAAGGGTAGAGCAGATAGAGAAAAAAGGTACGAATATCAACTTTGTGCTCAGTAGCCCTTTTACGAGTGAATTGAAAATAGACCAAAGCGTGGCACATAATGGCTGCTGCCTCACCATAGTAGATATCGCAGGCGATAGATATACCGTAAATGCCATAGATGAAACCCTTGAGAAAACCAATCTTGGAAGCTGGCAGGTAGGGAGCCTCATCAATCTAGAAAGGTGTATGCAGATGGGAGGCAGGCTAGACGGGCATATCGTGCAGGGGCATATAGACCGCACAGGAGTAGTGGCAGGGATAGAGAATAAAGACGGCAGCTATTTCGTTAGCATCAGCTATGATGAGAGTAGGGAATACACCACCGTAGCCCAAGGTTCTATTACTGTGAATGGCGTTAGCCTCACCGTAGCGCAGAGTGGGAGCCATTCTTTCTCGGTAGCGCTTATCCCTTACACTTGGGAGCATACCAATCTTCATCTTTTGAAAATCGGTGATAGCGTCAATTTGGAGTTTGACATCATCGGGAAGTATGTCGCTAAACTAATCAATAAATAACCTCTCTTTATGTATACCTACAAAGGCCTAAACCTGAGCTTGAGAAATAAAGTCTTCTGGGGCTTTATCTTTATCTGCTTTCTCAGTATGGCGGGGACTACTCTTATTTCTTATTATATATTAAGGAATAATTCTATTCAGCTTAGCCAGACCGACCAGCAGAATAAGGCAGATGCAATGATGGCAGCATTAGATTACTCCATCAGCCACTCCGAAGTGGATACCCGAGACTTGCCCAAAGTTCTGGAAAATGCCATCTATGAGATAGCAGATATCAATAAACACGACCTTATTATCTACGACTTGCAGGGCAATTACCTCCTCTCAAATAAGGAGAAAGATTTAGTACCACAGAAGAAGGTAGATCAGAAGATTATTCATCGGCTGCTCCAAAATCAATACAGAGTAGATGAGCAGTCTTATGATGAGGCGCTTGAAGCCAATCTTTTCTCCTCCTACATCCTCCTAAAAAATAATGTGCTGAAACCCGTTGCCATCGTTTATCTACCGTATTATCATTCAGATTCGGTTTATCTCAGTGTTTTGGAGCGGTATACCAAATATATCATCTTTCTCAACTTTATCGTTATCCTCATCAGTATAGCGGTGAGCTGGGTTATTTCTAATAATGTATCGCAGACCATAAGGAAGTTCTCGGATATGATTGCCAAGATTACCCTCTTTGGTGAGAATATGAACCCCATACGCTATTATCCTAATGATGAGCTAAGCTCCCTCGTTAATTCATACAACAAGATGCTTTTGCAGATACAGTATCAGAAAGACAGGCTCTCCCACACCGCGAAGGAAGGTGCGTGGCGAGAAATGGCAAAGCAGGTAGCCCACGAGGTGAAAAACCCCCTCACCCCAATGAAGCTCAGCATTCAGAATTTTGAGCGAAAGTTTAATCCCGAAGACCCGAAGATTTATGACAGAGTAAAGAACCTCTGCACTACGCTCGTCTCACAGATAGACCTGATCACCGCCGTAGCAGATGCCTTCTCTCAGTTTGAAACCTTGCCAGAGAAGAATAATGAAGTCTTCAACCTAAAAGATGAGGTGATGAATATCGTGCAGATTTTCCACGAAGATGATATTAAAATCTCCTCCAACCGTAGCGATATCCTTATCAATATGGATAAGATATACCTGAACAGGATTATCGTGAACCTTATTACCAATGCCAAACAAGCGAAGTCGGACGACAGAGCCCTCCGCATTCATATCAAGATAGAGCAGATTAACCGAAAGGTGAAAATCTCTGTGCAGGACAATGGTATCGGTATAGCAGAGGATATGTACGAGCGAATCTTTGAGCCGAACTTTACCTCCAAAAGCTCTGGGAAAGGTCTGGGGCTAAGTATGGTCAAAAAAATGGTCACCGACTACCAAGGCGAGATCTCCCTCCGATCCGAAATCGGGGTGGGGACGAGTTTCATCATCACCCTCCCAGCAAGCGTTTAATTTTCCTCCCTATGAAGCCTTTCAGATTTCAGCAGTTTGAGATTCAGCAGTCCAAACAAGTCTTCCGAGTGGGTACCGATGGCGTGCTCCTCGGTGCTATGGCAAATGTCTCTGGTCGGGTTTTAGAAGTAGGCACAGGCACGGGGCTCATCTCCCTGATGCTTGCCCAAAGGTTCCCCAAAAGCCTCATCACAGCCATAGATATAGACCCCAATGCTGCCCAGCTCGCTCAAACCAATTTCCAAAACTCGCCCTTTAACGACAGGCTTGGCGTATTGAATATCGATTTTAAAGCCCTAAACCCTCCCTATCCCTTTGATTATATCGTCTCCAATCCACCCTATTTCGAGACCAACGCCTCACAAAAAGATATACTCGCCAGACAAAAACTCGAGCTTGATTTCCCTACCCTCATCTCCAAATCCTCCTCACTCCTCTCTCCCGAAGGCGCCCTTATCGTCATCATCCCCTCCACAGAGGCAGAAGGTTTTATAGATACCGCCCTCCAGCAAGGTTTTTTCCTGAAACAAATCGTTAATATCTACGGGATTCAAGGTGGCACCCTCAAGCGAAACCTCCTCGAGCTCTCCAAACTCAACCTCCCCACTCAATCCACCAACTTTACAATAGAATCCTCTCCCCGACAATACTCCCCGCAATACCTCTCCCTCACCCAAAACTTCCACCCACTGCGTGGGGAGCACTTAGCCACAGCGTGGCAGGCAATTAGACCGTAGCCGGTGAGGCATCCACTCGCGTGGAGAGCACTCGTTAGCACGAGGGGCACTTAGCCACAGCGTGGCAGGCAATTGTTTTTAAGTGCTCCCCATGCTAGTGAGTAAGTCCCTCAGCTGGAAACTGTGCTCCCCACGCTAGTGGGTTTCCTGAAAAATCCTTCTCTTAACTATTATGCTGATGGACTTTCGCTATAAAATGAGGCACTCTCAGCATATAAAAAGCCTACTGCTTAGGGCTTAAAGCCTACCGCTGAAAACCTATTGCTGAGCGGAGAGATAGTTTCTCCATTTATCGATGGCGGACTGCATATCGTGGGGCATAGGGCTTTCAAAATACATTTCCTCTTTCGTAGTGGGGTGGATGAAGCCGAGAGTATGCGCGTGGAGGGCGTGCCTTGGGAGGATCTCAAAAACATTTTGTACAAACTGTTTGTACTTCGGGAGGTTGATGCCGCGCAGAATGACATTGCCTTCGTATCGCTCGTCATTGAAGAGGGTATGCCCGATGTGCCTGAAGTGTGCTCTGATTTGGTGGGTGCGCCCCGTTTCTAGTTTGCACTCCACCCAGGTCATATACCGAAAGCGTTCGAGGACTTTGTAGTGGGTTACGGCGTGCTTGCCGTGGCTGCCGTCTTCGTAGACTGCCATTTGCATACGGTTTTTCAGGTGCCTGCCGATGTTCCCGCGGATGGTGCCTTGGTCATTCTCTAGATTTCCCCAGACGAATGCCCAGTAGAGGCGCTTGGTCTTCCTGTCGAAGAACTGCTTGGCGAGGTGGGAGAGGGCATATTCATTCTTGGCGATGACGAGCAGTCCCGATGTATCTTTATCGATACGATGCACCAGCCCGATGCGGTCTAAGTCGGTCTTCAGCCCATTCTGCTCAAAGTGGTAGGCTACGGCATTTACGAGCGTGCCGTCCCAGTTCCCAAAGCCTGGGTGTACTACCATCCCCGCTTCTTTGTCTATTACTAAAACATCATCATCTTCATAGACGATATTGATGGGGATATTTTGAGGGATGATGACATTCTCCCGCGGAGGGTGAGCCAGCAGTACTGAGATTTCATCGCCTGGTTTTACTCTGTAATTCTGCTTTACGGGTTGCCCATTTACGAGGACATTCCCTGCTCGGCAGGTTTGTGAGATTTTATTTCGTGAGGAGTTTTGCCTGTAGATGAGGAGGAATTTATCTATACGAAGGGGCTCTTGCTTCTTGTCCACCGTAATATTGAGGTGCTCGAAAAGCCCTGAGTTCTCATCGTCTGATGAGGTATCGTCGGTGCTAAAACCCTCTTCAAATAGGTCTTCGTTTGGGTGTTCCATAGGTATTATTAAATAGATTCTCCCGCAGACTTCATCAATTTTGTAGAAATTTAGCTGTTCTTCTTTATTGAAATCTATGGGAGATTGAATTTTTGTTTGTTTTTAGGCTTTACCTTTTAGATAAAGCCTTTGTTTTATATCTTCTATTTCAATAAAGAAATGAGAGAATCCTTTTTGTTTTAGTCCTTCTTTTAAAATCTTATCTCCAGACCAGATTTTATATCCCAGATGCAGATGCAATGCAATAAAAAAGGTGTCGTCTTGGTCTATATCAAGAACCAATCTATATGCTTTTAGAATGGTTTCTTTGGGGATATTTATTACTTGATATTGTTTTATTTTCTCTTTATAAAAGCTTAATTCTTTTTTCAAATCTTTATTAGATAAAGGTGAGAGCTTTTTTATTTTATCCCAATGGGCTTCAATCTCCATAAACATATAATCAGGAGCAATAAACTGAATATTACTTTTATCTTTTAAGATTTTCGCTATTTTCCCTTTTGGTGATATTAGAGCGCTTACAATTATATTGCTATCTGCTATTAGTATCATACGCTTTTAAAAGCATATCAAATAAATATCTTTTAGACATTCCAGCATTAATGGATTGAGATATTTTTTGTATTTCTCGTTGCTTTTGCTTTATCGTTAGTCTTTTTTTTCTTAGTATTTTTTTATCTTTTATCGTCATATCTTTTCTATTTTTTTAGATGCTTAGATATTGATGCCAGAATCTTTGTTTTTTACTCTACAACTACCTTTTTTACCTTAGGTTTTTCGTCTTTTGGTTTAGGTTTTTCCTCTGTTTTTTTTGGTTGATTATCCTTTGGTTTGGAGGTTTCGGGTTTATTTTCTTTTTTCGGCTGAGGGTTGTCCTCTTTTTTAGGTTTAGGAGTTTCAGCTTTTGGTTTTTCAGGCTGAGGTTTTATCTTCGGACTGTCTATGGGCTTAGGTGAGCTGAGATGTTCCGTGCCGAAAGCATTGTCGTTAATATAATAACCATCATCTGATGGGATGTTTTCTACCCTCGTCCTGTATATACTGTTTAGTTGAGATATTTTATCTCCCATTTCACTTGGTACTTTCTTGCTTGCCCAGAGGTCTATTTGCATTCCCTGGTCACGGAGAGCGCCTCCTGCTGGGTCTTGGAAGTAGATGATATCTGTTTTATCACCTTTTCCATCCTCGTATTCTACCAGCCCTATTTCAAAGAGGTGTCTGCCGATAATCATTTCTGCTTCTTCTACGGTTAAGCCAATAAGGTTAGGGATAGGCACATTCCTTTTAGGACCTGTACCGATGACTAAATCTATTGGTGTAAATCTCGCTACTTGGTCGCCAGGTTTTAATACTTTACCATCGAGCTGCATACGGATAACGGCATCTCTTTGTATGCTGGGTTCATAAATGGTATCTCCTATTTTTAGTCCTACCTGTTCCAATTGGCGAAAGGCAAGCCCTTTGTATCTGTCTAAAATATCAGGTATGGTAACTTTTGCCCAAGTTTTTGGGTTGATTCTTATTTCAATCTCTCTATTGCTTTTCACACGAGAGCCTGGTGCAGGCCATATTTGGAGTACTTGTAGAGGTTTATACTGTGGCTGAAACTCACCGCTATCTACCTTATATTGTAGCCCAGCATCTTCCAATGTTTTAATTGCATCTGTAATCTGCATATTGATAATGTTGGGTACTGGGATTTCCTGTCCGTGGTTGGTATGATGCTCGAGCCAACGGAAAGTAAAGAATATAAGTCCGATGAAAACTACCATTGCAATAACGATGTTTAGCAATACCTTCCAATTGAAAAATGATTTCAGCATATTCTTCTCAATTATAATGAGGGCAAATATAGAAAATGTTTTTCGCTTTTGATGAAAATGAAGTTCATCGCTTAGTTATTTATTATTTCATTAACTTTGCCTTAAACCTTAATAGAAATGGCTAAAAAAAATGTTGCCGTAGTGATGGGCGGCTATTCCGATGAGTATAAAGTCTCGCTAAGAAGTGGCGAGCTTATCTTTGAATCTCTTGATAGAAATCTCTACAATGTCTTTAAAGTAGTTATCTTGAAAGATGAATGGTATTTCCTTGATGATGATGGTAGTAAATTACCTATTAATAAAGCAGATTTTAGCGTGAGCAGAGGAGAGAAAATCCTCAAATTTGATGTCTGCTTTAATACCATACACGGGAAACCTGGTGAGAATGGTGAGCTTCAAGCCTATTGGGATACCATTGGGCAGAGATATACGGGTTGCAATTTTTACCAGAGCGCTCTTACCTTTAATAAAAAAGATACCCTTGCTGTACTTTCTAAATACGGAATACCCTCAGCAAAGAGCATATACATCAGAAAAGGGGAGAAGGTAGATGCTGAAAAAATAATCTCCGAGCTCAGTCTTCCACTTTTTGTGAAGCCCAACCAGAGTGGTTCATCGCTTGGGATATCAAAAGTGAAAGATATTTCAGACTTTGATAAAGCCCTTGACTTCGCCTTTGCAGAAGATGATGAGGTGCTCATTGAGAGTTTCCTCGATGGAACGGAGGTTTCCGTAGGTGTGATAGACTATAAAGGTAAAACCACAGTATTGGGCATTACCGAAATTGTCCCTAAAAATGAGTTTTTTGATTACGAAGCCAAATACGAAGGTGCTTCTGAAGAGATTACCCCAGCTCGCTTGGATGATGAGACTCGCCAGAAGGTAGAGGATATCGCTAAAAGGGCTTATGAGTCCTTAGGAATGTCGGGCTTCTCTCGTAGTGAATACATCATTATGAACGGGACACCTTATCTTTTGGAGATGAATACCAATCCTGGCTTTTCTCCAGCGAGCATTCTCCCACAGCAGGCAAGGCATTATGGTATGTCCATCACCGACCTCTGTGGAAACGAAGTAGAAAAAGCACTCAACAAATAAAAAAACAAAATGAAAATCGCAGTCTTTCCAGGGTCTTTTGATCCGATTACCTTAGGACATTATGATATTATAGAACGCGCTGTACCCCTTTTCGACAAGCTCATCATCGCTATTGGGCAAAATTCCAAGAAGAACTATATGTTCCCTCTCGAAAAGAGGATAGAATTTATACAAAAATCCGTAGAGCACTTCCCCAATGTGGAGGTAGATTATTATGAAGGGCTTACCGTAGATTACTGTGCTAAAAAAAATGCTCAGTATATCCTTCGTGGGCTCCGAAACCCTGCCGATTTCGAGTTTGAAAAGGCGATTACCCATACCAACCGAACCATTTCCCATAAAAAGCTGGAGACGGTTTTCCTCCTTACTTCCTCTGGGAAGTCGTTTATCAGCAGTAGCATCGTCCGTGAGATTATCGCTCATAATGGAGACTACTCCCTCCTCGTCCCCGAAGCCGTCACACTGTAGCCAGTGAGGCACTTAGTAGGGGAGCTCGTTAGCACGAGGGGAGCTTACATTAAAAATAGAGAAAGGGTCAGAGACCCAAATGATAGGGTTAAAGACCCCGTCGTTGCGGTTAAAAAGGCCGTTGACCTGGTTAGGAACCAGGAAAACGCGGTTAAGAACCTAAAAGTTGATAAAAAATACAGGATTTTTTTATTAAAATGATAATTAGCCAAAAGCCAGTAGCCAAAAGCTACCCTATCTCTTATCATTCACAATGGTAATTTTATCCTCAAAGATTTGTATTTTTTGTTCTTTGTAGAGGCTACCGATAGCTTTTTTGAAATTCTTTTTGCTCATTTGGACTACAGATTTTATTTCCTCAGGGGAAGATTTATCAGAGAGGTGGAGCAGTCCATAGTTCTCTTCGAGCTTTTGGAGGATGTATTCTTTGTAGATTTCTATGTTTTCAAAGCCTTGGGGCTGCAGGCTCACATCTATTTTGCCGTCTTCGCGCAGGGTTTTTATGTAGCCCGTAATCTCGGAAAGGGGGTAGAGCGGGGTATAGACTTCTGAGGCATAGATGAGCCCGATGTATTTTTGATTGATGATCACATTCCACCCCAATTCAGATTCGTTCATCACGATGAGAGAGACCTTTTCTCCCTTTTTGAGCGGGAGATGAGAGTAGGAAGGGTTCCGTTTAAACTTGGCAGTGGCGGTGATAAGTCCAGTTGCTTCATCTTCATAGACAAAAACCAGGTAGCGTTTGCCTTCTACCATTTTTCCTTTTTGCTCTTTATAGGGCACAAAAATATCTTTGATAATGCCCCAGTCCAAGAATGCCCCTGAGGGCAGGGTTTGCACGCATTTCATTACGGCAAATTCGCCTACTTCGGCATAGGGTTTCTCGTTGGTGGCTTTTAGAATTCCATCTTCTTGGTAGATGAATACCTCTACTTCATCGCCTTTTTTCCAATGATTTTCTGAGAAGATGTTGGCGATAAATACAGTTTCGTTATTCACATCTGAAAGATAGAAGCCTTGATTTGTTTTTTCGGTAATGGTGAGGGTTTGGGTCTTGCCTGCCTGCATAGTTTGTAGATTAAATTAGGGTTGAAATGAATGAAAATAGAGCACTTATCTCCCGAGAACGAACACAGTGGGGATTTTGTGGAGCTCGGGTTTATGGTTTTTCCAGTCTCTGATGCTTAGGGTTTTAATAAACTCCTCCGCAGGGTGGTTGATGTTCGCCGCTATGCAGAGTTTTGAGCTTGGAGAGAGGTATTTCGTAAGGTCATCAAAAAGTTGATTGTTGCGGTATGGGGTCTCCATAAAGATTTGGGTATAGCCTGTACGCTGTACTTGCTGTTCCAGTTGTTGGATTTTAGCTTTCTTCTGAGATTTATCTATCGGTAGATAACCGTGGAAGGTAAATTCCTGCCCATTAAACCCACTCCCTATCAGTGCTAAGATGATGGATGAAGGTCCATTGACGGGGATAACTTTTATCCCATTTCGGTGTGCCCAGCTTACCATAATATTACCTGGGTCGGCTATGCAGGGGAGTCCAGCTTCGGAGAGTAGCCCAAAGTCTTGTCCTTGTTTCATCAGTTGTTGAGCCTCTTTTAAGTCTTCCGTTTCAGAATATTTATCGAGGAGGAAGAGTTTTAAATCTGCCTGTTTCTTCTCTGGAGCAAAGAATTTGATGACTTTGCGTGCTGTTTTCTCATTTTCCACAAAAAAATAATTGGTTTTCAGGATATATTCCTTAATTATCGGTGCGAAATATGCTTGTGGAGATTCATCAGATAGATAGGCTGGGATAAGGAAAAGCATAGTTGGGTTAGCTTTAGTAGGTTTCAATGGTAATTAATATTATTCTTCTTCAAAGGCTAAGGCTTTGGCATCATCAAACTCGCCTTCCCATTTAGCAATAACCACAGAGGCGAGGCAATTCCCGATAACATTTACAGAGGTACGCCCCATATCCATAAGCTCATCTATTCCTAATATCGCTGCGATAATAAAGGTGGGGAGCCCAAACTGGTCTGCGGTGCTTATCAGGATAATCAGCGATGCTCGTGGAATGGCGGCTACGCCTTTGCTGGTAACGATGAGGGTAAGGCAGATGAGCAACTGCTGCCCAAAAGAGAGGTCTATGCCTGCCGCTTGAGCTACAAAAATAGAGGCGAGGGAGAGGTAGAGCGTAGTGCCATCAAGGTTAAAGCTATACCCCGTAGGTACTACGAAGGAAACAATCTTTCTCGGTACTCCGAAGTTCTCCATATTCTGCATTACAGTAGGCAGAGCAGCATCTGAACTGGTGGTTGCAAAGGCAATAGACACGGGTTCCTTTATCGCCTGAACGAATTTCCTGATAGGAATCCTAAAATAGAGGGCAATAGGCAACAAAATAAGGAGGATAAAAGCAATCAGCGCTGCATAGAGCGTGAAGAGGAGCATAAAGAGGTATTTTAAGATATCCACACCCATATGCCCTACGGTATAAGCCATTGCTGCGCCTACGCCCATAGGTGCGAAATACATCACAATGTGGGTATATTTAAACATCGTCTCTGCGAGGCTATCCATAAAATCTACAATCGGTCTCTTCTTTTCCTCAGGGAGCTTTGCCAATCCTATCCCGAAGATTACGGAGAATACTACGATTTGAAGCACTTGGTTTTCGTACACCGATTTAATGATGTTTTCAGGGAATACATCTCTGAAAAAGGATGTAGTTTTATAAATCCACTGGTCATTTTTAGCGATATGCTCTAATGCTTTAAGGTCTTTTTCCTTTGCAGACGAAGCCGATGGTAGCTCGTACTGTGGGATTTTGGAGGCATCTACCCCCGCACCTGCTTGGGAAATATTAATCGCTGCCAAACCTATGAATAGAGCAATGGTAGTAAGGCTGTAGAAATAGACTAATGACTTCCACGCCATACGCCCTACCTGCTTCAGGTCGGAGTGCCCAGCTATTCCATAGACCAAAGTAGCGATTAAGATAGGCCCTACGATGGTTTTAATTACCTTAATAAAGCCTTGGCTTAGTGGCTGAAGGGCTATTGCTATACTGGGTGCATCGCTCCCCACCAGTACTCCAAGGATGATGGATACCATAATCCAAGTTGTGAGGTGCTTCCTGCTAATTCCATAAAGAATAGCTCCTATACCGAGAAATAAATGTGCTGCTTTTAGAATTTCATCAGATATAGGAGAAAGGAAATGAATACCGTGTGCAATAGATGCTGTAATTACCGAGAGAAGAGCAATAAGCCTGAATATTTTAAGGTGTTTCATTCTTTAATTCATTTATTTGAATGAGGGCAAATATATCGCTTTTCAAACCAAGTTACAAAGAAAGGATGTACCTGCATCCTTCTATTGTACGGTATAATTATAGTCTATATCAAGTGTTGGGAGCGAGCGCCTGATGATTTTATCCTGAGTAGAAGATGCTTTACCCGTTAGCGTGAGTTTCCCATCTACTACCTCTACTTGTATAGAGGGGAAGTCCTTTGCGAGGTCTATCACCTTTTGTAAATCTTCTGGGGAGATACTGGTATCCTTTATTAAATCCTCTAATGATGTAGCCTCGTCTTTCACAGTCTGTGTATCTTTAATTTTATTCAGCTTTTGTAGGGCTTCTGCTTTGTCTTTTGAAGTGTCAAAATTCCCTTTTAGGGTAAGTACGCCATCTTTTACTTCCACCGAAGCATTGGGATAGGCAGAGATGATTTGCTCTGCTTGCTGTTGCAGCACTTCATCTGAGTTAGCATCACACCCCACCAGCATTAAAGCGAGAATGGAGATGAGGTTTATTCTTATCAGTCTTTTCATAATTCTATCTTTTTAAACTTTCACTTTTATTTTATCGATGTTAATGATTTTATACACCAGCTCTTTTAGCAGTTCTCCGTCTGAAGTTTGGTTAGCTCCCAAGCCCTTAGACTTCATATCGATTTCCCGTAGGAGGGTGATGATTCTCGTAGCATATTTGAGTGGATAAAGCCCAGCCGAAGCCTGATAATCTTTTACAAAAAATGGATTAATCCCCAGTGCTGTTGCCACAGAGGCTTTGGATTTATCGGCAAGGGTATGATAGATAATCACCTTTGAAAAGAACGAAAAAAGTACGGAAACAATACTGATGATAGGGTTTTCTTTCTCATTCTTACCCATAAAGTAGGCGATTTTAAAGGCTTTCGTTACATCTTTCAGGGCAATGGCATTTTGCAGTTCAAAGACATTATACTCTTTGCTAATACCGATATACCGCTCCACTAATTTTTCATCGAGTACCTCCCCATCTTTCAGGATAATTTTTACTTTATTCAGCTCATTGAAGATACGCGAAAGGTCGTTCCCCATATATTCTGCCAGTAGATTGGAGATATTGGGAGCGGTCTTGATGCCCATCTTTTGTAATTCTTGTTGGATGAGTTTTGGGAGCTCATAATCTCTCACCTCTTCAGAGAGGAAGAGGTAGGGTTTCAGTGCGGCGTTGAGCTTTTTTTTCTTGCCATCGAGCTTTTTATTTTTGTGTGCAAATACCAGCACCGTACTGGGGATGGGGTTCTGAGCGTACTGTATCAGCGCTTCGGTTTCAGTTTCAGTGAGGCGTAGGTCTTGGGCTTCTTTTACGATAATAACTTGCCTTTCGCCCATCATTGGGAACTGCCGAGCCAGCGAAAGCACCTCTGGATACGAGGTATCTTTTCCATAAACTACCGTTTGGTTGAAGTCCCGCTCATCTTCCGAGAGCACTTCATCCTCTATCACCTTTACCAGCTGGTCTATAAAATAAGGCTCTGCACCGTGGAGGAAATAAATCGGCAGTATTTCTTTATTTTTGATATTTTTGACGAGTGATTCTAATTCTTTCATAATCGTATGGAGCTTCCTGTGCTTAATTTCAAAACGAAATTTGATTTCCAGATTAAACGAGACAAAGATAAGTTTTTTATTTATGATGTAGTCCGCAAGGCGTGGCTCCTGCTTACCCCAGAGGAATGGGTGCGCCAGCACTGGGTACATTTCTTCATCACTGAGAAAAAATACAGCCCCTCTGCTCTTATCACCGAAAAAAAGGTGGAAGTCAATGGTACTCCCAAGCGAATCGACCTGCTGATTACCGAGAAAACCCTCCCCAAAATCCTGATAGAATGCAAAGCTCCCCACATCAAGCTGAGCGAAAAAACCTTTGAGCAAGTCGCAAGGTATAATTCCACTATCGGTGCCGAGCAGATTATCCTCAGCAATGGTCTCCACCATATCTCTGCCCAGTACGATAGCCATACCCAGCAGTACACGATAGGCAAGCAGGCTTTTGGCTGATGGCTAATAGCTATTAGCCAGAAGCTATCAGCTATTAGCCAGAAGCTGATAAGTACCCCGACGGGGCAATTTAGGTAGTAAACTATGCCGTCGGGGCGTGCCGACAGGACTTTTTGGCACAAAACTATGCCGTCGTCATATGACGATAGGATTTTTTGGCAGAAGATTATACCGTCGGGGCGTGCCGACAGGACTTTTTGGCACAAAACTATACCGTCGTCATATGACGACAGAATAATTGCCTACCACACTGTGGCTAAGTCCGTCAGCTGGTAGCTGTGCCTCACCGGCTATGCTGTATTAGTAGGCTTTGGCGAAGAGGACTCTCTGTTTGGAAGGTTTTCCTGTGATGAGGGAGACGCCTTCTTCGGGTTGGCTATCAAGAGGAATGCAGCGGATGGTTGCTTTTGTTTCGTCTTTTATTCGCTGTTCTTCTTCTTCGGTGCCGTCCCAGTGAGCAGAGATGAAGCCACCTTTCTCTTCGAGTACTCGTTTAAATTCTTCGTAGGTATCTACTTTTGTTATATGCTCATCTCGGTAGTTGAGGGCTTTGTTGTAGATATCCTGCTGAATGGTTTTAAGGAGGTTTTCTATATAGTTTTCTATACCGTCTATGGGTTGAGTTTCTTTGGTGAGGGTATCTCTACGGGCGATTTCTACAGTTTTATTTTCAAGGTCTCGAGCTCCCATTGCGATGCGTATGGGTACTCCTTTGAGTTCGTATTCGGCGAACTTCCATCCTGGTTTGTTTTGGGTATCATCATCGAACTTTACAGAGATACCTTTTTGTTTGAGTTTGCTCACGATGTTTAATGCTTGTTCGCTGATTTGTGCGAGCTGCTCTTCACCTTTGAATATAGGTACGATGACTACCTGTATCGGTGCGAGGTTGGGAGGGAGTACCAGCCCGAGGTCATCAGAGTGGGTCATAATAAGTGCGCCCATTAGCCTTGTGGAAGTGCCCCAGGAGGTTGCCCAAGCATAATCTAACTTACCTTCTTTATTGGTAAATTTCACATCAAAGGCTTTAGAGAAATTCTGTGCGAGGAAGTGGGAAGTCCCTGCTTGTAGTGCCTTACCATCTTGCATCAGGGCTTCTATACAATAGGTTTTTTCTGCTCCCGCGAAAGTTTCGCTTGGGGTTTTAACGCCTCTTACTACGGGAATTGCCATAAAGTTTTCTGCGAAATCAGCATATACTTCCAGCATTTTTTCGGTTTCTTCTACGGCTTCTTCTCTTGTAGAGTGTGCAGTGTGCCCCTCCTGCCAGAGGAATTCAGCGGTGCGGAGGAAGAGTCGGGTACGCATTTCCCAGCGAACGACATTTGCCCATTGGTTGATGAGAATAGGGAGGTCTCGGTAGGATTGTATCCAGCTCTTGTAGGTATTCCATATAATGGCTTCAGAAGTGGGTCTTACGATAAGCTCTTCTTCTAACTTAGCTTCTGGATCTACGATGAGCTTTTGAGGATTCTCGGGGTCGGTTTTCAATCGATAGTGGGTAACTACGGCGCATTCTTTTGCGAAGCCTTCAGCATTTTTTTCTTCAGCTTCAAAGAGGCTTTTGGGTACAAAAATCGGGAAGTAAGCGTTCTGATGCCCTGTTTCCTTAAACTTTCTATCCATTTCGTCTCTCATTTTTTCCCAGATTGCATATCCGTAGGGTTTGATGACCATACAGCCCCTTACACCAGAGCTTTCTGCTAAATCGGCTTTGGTTACAAGCTCATTGTACCATTTGCTGTAATCCTCATTTCTTGATGTTAATTTTGCCATTTATAGTTTTAACTTTTTTTTAAACATTAATCTAAAATAAAAACCGTACTTTTACACTATGATTCTCAAAATCTATTGGTATAGTTTTGGTTTCAAAACGATTGCAAATATATTAAAATTTAAAAATTTTTTGTTATGAAAACTGGTATCTACAACAATTTTTTCGGGTTTAGAGCGCTTAAAATGGCTACAATGGCATTTTCTGCATCGCTTCTAATGACATCTTGTATAGTCTATACAGGAGGATATACCGAAACCGATGGAGTGTACTACGACCCAAATAAGGATACATTGCCAAAAGATTACTATCCTGATTCTGGGAATAAAGTAGGAGAGCCTTATGATTTCAATGCAGGGAAAGGAGTTATAGAAAAGAATAAAGAAAATGTAGAGGAAGCAAAATCCAGATACAGAACCAAATATTCTCATAAAAAACCGAGTTCCGACTGGGGAGATTATACAGGTACTCAAATCAACTATTATAATTACAACAGTTATAATCCATATTGGGGCTGGGGAAGCTATTCTCCTTATTATTGGGATTATGGATATTCTTATCCTTGGGGTTGGAATATGGGTTGGGACTCTTGGAGCGGTTGGAATTTTGGTTTCAGTTGGGGCTGGGGAAGCCCGTGGTATGGTTATAACAGATACTACAGCCCATACTACTATCCTTGGAGATATTATGGAGGCTATTATGGCTACTATGACCCATTTTATTATGGTGGTTATTATTATCCGTACTATTATGGTAGAGGGTATAATTATTACCCAAGGCGAGCAAGCGGAGTAAATACAAGTGGCTATTCTAACAGCAGAGTTTTTGAGCCTGCAAATAGACAGTATCCTGGTATACGAATGGATTCTGGTTCTAACAGAAATTATTCCGATGATTCATACAGAACGGGTAGTTACTATAACAATAACCGATCTTCTAATGGCTATTACAGACAGGAACCTCAGTATAATGGTGGTATGAGGAATAATTCAAATACCAATTCTATGAGGAGAAACTCTTCCTTTGATAATGGAGGCTTTAGAAATACGAATATGAACAGCAGTGGCTCCAGTGGAGGAGGGATTCATATGAACTCCGGCAGTGGAAGTAGCCTTAGAACTGGTGGTACAGGTGGAATGAGACGATAATTAAACATTAAACTTAAAAAATTAATAGAAATGATAAGAAAGTATTTAACAGTACTGGGCGTTGCAGCTTCCTATTTTGTGCAGGCTCAGGATATATCGGTACTAAAAAATGCAGCAGATGTATATTCTGATATACAGGTAGCAGGTACATCTAAATCTAATGCTATGGCGGGTGCATTAGGAGCTCTGGGAGGAGATATTTCCAGTGTGAATTCTAACCCCGCAGGTATCGGAGTCTATATTACCAATGATTTGAGTCTATCTCTGAATATTGATAATAGTAAAAACACCAGCAGAATGCACGGTGCAGCTCTTGGATACAGTCTTAGTAAGGTCAATCTCGGTCAGGTAGGTGCTGTTTCTGTATTTCAGACAAATGAGCAGTCGGGCTTTAAGTTTTTCAATTTAGCGGTTAATTACTCAGCGAAGTCTATTGAAAACTATGTAGAAACCCCTGCTAATCCCAATATAGCATTGTTAGATAATACGAACACTCCTATTTATCGTTTTAATGGGCACGCTTATAACAGGACGGGAAATCTCTCCAAGATCAGCATCGCTGGTGGAGCTAATTATGAAAACAAAATCTACTTAGGGGTATCGGCAAATCTATACTCTGCCGACATTAAACAAGATGATACTTCTGCGTGGAAAAAGGTCTCTGACGGTACAATAGAGTACTTTAACAAACAATATACTCCTTATGCTGAGGAGGCTTCTGGTGCATCTCTGAATCTGGGTATTATCGGAAAGATTTCTCAGGAGTTTCGTCTTGGTCTTGCAGTAGAGTCTCCTACTTGGTGGAAGATAGATAGAACATATCAATACTACTCAAAAGATGGAAAGAGTGATAGACAGTACTCCGAGAGCAGAAACTTTATCTCTCCACTAAAAACTACGATAAGCGCTGCCTATGTTCCAAGCAAAAACTTTGCTCTGAATGTAGACTACTCCTTAGGTCTCACCCGTCCAAAATATGATACCCAAAGCAAGGGGGTAGATACCGAGTTTGAGAATTATTACAAAGATTTTAATAAAAACCAATCGGAATTTCGTGTAGGTGCAGAGTACAGATATCATCAGTTTAGGCTTAGAGGAGGCTATGCTTATGCTACAAAACAGCATAAGGATGTGCTCGTAACTTCTTTTAATGCCAATGGAAGCACTTCTGATAACCGATATAATAATCCTATCAGTGGAGAGCGAACTACTCTTGCTGCGGGTTTAGGATACGACTTTAAGTCCTTCTACATAGATGCTGCTTTCCAGCACATCAATGCTAAGTACTCTAACCTCTTTCTCTATGGCGATGATGCAGCAGAGAGTGGCTACTACTCCACAAAAACTACAAATAATTTCTCAGGAGACTATGCTGTATCTGAGGTTAAAAACATTAGAAACATCCTAACCTTTACTTTAGGTTGGAAGTTTTAAGGCATTCCTCCCTTATACACTGAAAAGAGGCAATATTTTTATTGTCTCTTTTTTCTTAGGATTAAATATCCATTCATCATTCTAATTAAAAAAGAGATAATATCTCATTGTTAGTTTAAGCTAACTCTCTAATGTTTTTTGTATATTTGCACCTATGAAAAGAGCTTGGAGACGAGAGAAAAACGAACATTCGCTACCTGAGGTACACGCCTCTGTGAGAATTCCAAAGAATACGAAAACTTGGCGCAAATTTCTTGCCTATGCAGGTCCAGGATTGATGATTGCCGTAGGCTATATGGATCCTGGAAATTGGGCTACAGACATTGCCGCAGGCTCCCAGTTTGGTTATACACTGCTCTCGGTAGTGCTTATTTCTAATCTCTTTGCAATGTTGCTCCAGCATTTGTCTCTCAAGCTGGGAATAGTGGCAGAGAGAGACTTGGCACAAGCGTGTAGAGACCATCACAGCCCGAGTGTGAATTTTTTTCTGTGGGTGCTCTGTGAAATTGCGATTGCTGCCTGCGACCTCGCTGAAGTTCTGGGCTCGGCGATTGCCCTAAACCTGCTTTTTGGCATTCCGCTAAGCTGGGGCATTGTAATTACAGTAGCAGATGTACTTCTGATACTCCTTCTGCAAGCGAGAGGCTTCCGACTTCTGGAAAGCGTCGTAGGGGCTTTAATGCTCATTATCCTCAGCTGCTTTGTCTATGAAATTATCATTAGCAAACCTGATGTATTTCCTATTTTGAGCGGACTTTTACCAAGGGCAGAGGTGGTAACCAATCCATCAATGCTGTATATTGCCATTGGGATTTTAGGTGCTACAGTGATGCCCCACAATCTGTATCTACACAGCAGCATCGTGCAGACAAGAGACTACGAGAGAACGGAGGAAGGCAAGCGAGAGGCGATAAAATTTGCAACTTGGGACAGCTCTCTCTCATTATTTATCGCATTTTTTATTAATGCAGCGATATTGATTGTTTCTGCAGCAATTTTTCATACTTCTGGTCACCGCGAAGTAGCAGAAATCTACGATGCCCACGAGCTAATGGCACCTATACTCGGTACCAGCCTTGCGAGCGTAGTTTTTGCAGTGGCGCTACTGGCATCGGGGCAAAATTCTACGCTTACGGGTACCCTTGCGGGGCAAATCGTGATGGAAGGCTTTCTCAACATACGCCTGAAACCTTGGCTCAGGAGGCTTATCACACGCCTGATAGCCGTAATCCCCGCACTTATCATTACCATAGCTTATGGTGAAAAAGGAACAGCTGATTTGTTAGTATTTAGCCAAGTTATACTCTCTATGCAGCTGAGTTTTGCGGTTGTTCCACTCGTACTTTTTACTAATGATAAGTTGAAAATGGGTGTTTTCGTCAATAAAATTCCTATAAAAATCCTCGCTTGGGTGATTTCTATCATTATTATCCTCCTCAACCTTTATCTTCTCTATGAAACGATTGCAGAATGGGGGAGAGGGTGAAAATAGAGACAATTAAAAAGCAACTCTATAAAAAGTAGAATTGCTTTTGTTGATTATTACTTAAAACTTATTATATCTCTCCTTGAGGCATTTCTTTATCTTTAGATTTGTGATTATTTATTCTTTGTTAATTATACTATCATCTTTATCTCCAAAAAACTCTGAGCCTTAAATTGTGGTATAGGTTAATAAAAAATTAAAAGAGTAGAAAAAATAAGATTGATAATAAAGATGAAATAATCTTTAATAACCGAAATACTTTTTATATTTTTGCGCCATAATTTCTAAAAACTATGAAGGAATTTTCTAAAGAAGTATATCTGAAATGGTATGCTGATATGACAATGTGGAGACGATTTGAAGATAAATGTCGTTCTCTCTATCTAAAACAAAAAATCAGAGGTTTTTTACACTTGTATAATGGTCAGGAAGCTATCCCGGCGGGTTTTGTTCACGCTATGGATATGACCAAAGACAGTATGATTACCGCTTACAGATGCCACATACACCCTATGGCTATGGGCGTAGATCCGAGGAGGATTATGGCAGAGCTTTGCGGTAAGGCTACGGGTACTTCTGGCGGTATGGGTGGTTCTATGCACATTTTTAGTAAAGAGCACAGGTTCTATGGTGGGCACGGTATCGTAGGGGGGCAGATTCCTTTGGGAGCGGGTATTGCCTTTGCGGATAAATACTTTGATAGAAAGGCAGTAAATATCTGTTTCTTTGGAGATGGTGCCGCTCGCCAGGGCTCTTTGCACGAGACTTTCAATATGGCGATGAACTGGAAACTCCCAGTGGTTTTTGTAGTAGAGAACAACCAGTATGCAATGGGTACTTCCGTGAAAAGAACTGCTAACCACGAGGATATCTATAAGCTCGGTCTCGGCTATGAAATGCCTTGCTACGCTATAGATGCTATGGATCCAGAGAAAGTAGCCGAAGGCGCTTACGAGGCTATTGAAAGAGCAAGAAGAGGTGATGGTCCTACCTTTATAGAAGCACGAACTTATAGATACAGGGGGCACTCTATGTCTGATGCAGAGCCTTACAGAACCAAAGAAGAAGTTGGTTTGTATAAAGAGCAAGACCCTATCGAACTCGTGAAGTCAAGGATTTTAGCTAATGGCTGGGCAAGCGAAACAGAATTAGAAGCTATTGATGAAAAATCAAAAAATTTCGTAGAAGAATGTGTAGAGTTTATGGAGAACTCCCCATTCCCAGACAAAGAAAAAATCTACGAGTATGTCTATGCTCAGGAAGATTATCCTTTCCTTGATAAAGTAGAAAATAACTAATATTTACAAATAAAAACCAAGGTACAAGAAACTTTTACTCTTGGTTTTTCTATGTTTAAAAAAGAAATAAAAAAATTATGGCAGAAGTAATTACAATGCCACGCCTTTCGGATACGATGACCGAAGGTAAAGTGGCTAAATGGCACAAAAAAGTCGGAGATTCTGTAAGCGAAGGCGATATTTTAGCAGAGATTGAAACCGATAAAGCCGTTCAGGATTTTGAATCTGAACTCAACGGCGTACTCCTTTATACAGGAGTAGAAGAGGGGAGTGCAGCAGCAGTAGATTCCATCTTGGCGATTATCGGTAAGCAGGGTGAGGATATCTCATCTCTTATCGGTGGAGGAGTTTCTACACCTGCAGAGGCAAAAGCTGAAGCTCCTGTAGCTACTGAAGAGTTCGTAGAAGTATCTGTGGAAGTTCCAGCAGGAGTAGAGGTGATCAATATGCCACGCCTTTCAGATACAATGACCGAAGGTAAAGTGGCTAAATGGCACTTCAAAGTAGGTGATACCGTAAAAGAAGGCGATATTTTAGCAGAGATTGAAACCGATAAAGCCGTTCAGGATTTTGAAACCGAATTTAACGGTACCCTCCTCTACACAGGAGTAGAAGAAGGCGGTGCAGCAGCAGTAGATACGGTATTAGCCATCATAGGCCCTGCGGGTACAGATGTTTCTGCTATTATTTCTGGTGGAGGCAAGGCTTCAGCACCTAAGAAAGAGGTTGTTTCTGCTCCTTCTCAGCCGGCTGTGCAGGAGGTAGCAGCGCAAGCAAGCGTTTCAGGAGGGCGAATTGCCATCTCTCCATTAGCCAGAAAAATGGCTGCCGATAAAGGAATAGACATCAGCACTCTAAAAGGTACAGGCGAAAATGGTAGAATTGTAAGAAGGGATATCGAGAACTATACTCCTTCCGAAGCACCTGCTAAAGCAGCTCCAGCAGCACAGGTTGCGGTGAATTTCGTAGCGGGAGAAACTACCGAAACGCCAAACTCTCAGATGAGAAATGTCATCGCTAAGAGGCTTTCAGAGTCTAAATACTCCGCACCTCACTATTACCTAATGGTAGAAATCAATATGGATAATGCCATTAAAGCGAGAAAAGAAATCAATGCCCTTCCAGATACCAAAATTTCCTTCAATGATATGGTGATTAAGGCTACGGCAATGGCACTTCGCAAGCATCCGCAAGTAAATTCTACTTGGGCGGGCGATAAGATTATCCACCACGGAAGCATCAATATCGGTGTTGCGGTGGCAGTGCCAGACGGCTTGGTGGTTCCTGTGCTGAAAAATACAGATTTTATGAACTACAACCAGATTTCTGCTGGGGTAAAAGATATGGCTTCTCGGGCTAAAAACAAAGGTCTTAAGGCTAATGAAATGGAAGGCTCTACATTCTCCATCTCAAACTTGGGTATGTTTGGCATCGAGACCTTTACTTCCATCATCAATCAGCCGAATGCTGCAATCCTTTCCGTAGGTGCGATTATAGAGAAGCCTGTTGTGAAAGGGGGGCAAATTGTAGTAGGAAACACGATGAAACTCTCCCTCGCTTGCGACCACAGGGTAATCGATGGTGCTACGGGGGCGGCTTTCCTTCAAACGCTGAAAACCTACTTAGAGCAGCCTCTCACGCTCTTATTAGGATAGTTCCCAAAGTTATTTATAATTATAGATGAAAAATCCCTTACTCGTATTGTAAGGGGTTTTTCGTTTCTCTCCGCATCGGAAGTAAAAATGAAATAATTGCCTGCCGCACCTTGCAGGTGAAGCAATTATCATAAACTAACCACCCACCGCCAATAGCCAAAAGTTAGAAGCCAATTGCTATTTTGTATCTTTGCCCAGTTTTTAAAATTCATCAGATGAAAAAGATATTTATAACGGCGGTTTTGGGTATTTATAGTTGGGCTTTTTCTCAGGAGGTGCCCAAGGTTTTAAAGACAGAATTTTCTCCAAAGGCGCTTCAGCAGCAGCTTTTAAACCAGAAGGGCAATAAAGAAACGGTAAAGAAAATTCTTGAAAAACATAAGGGAAGAGTCCTGTTGATCGACTTTTGGGCAAGCTGGTGCAAGGATTGTATCGCTGCATTGCCGAAGACCAATACACTCCTCTCTGAGAATCCAAATATTGCTGTAGTCTATTTCTCGTTGGACAGGAATGAGGAGCAATGGAAAAAAGGCTTGGAGAAATACAAGCTTAATGACAAGGAGAATTATTGGTTCCAAGACGGCTGGAAGAATGATTTTAATCATTATATAGACCTCAACTGGATTCCGAGATTTATCATCGTTGATCAAAAAGGAAAAATCGCGAAGTACTATGCCATCACTCCTGATGATCCAGAAATTCAGCAGACGATCGACAAGCTGCTCAACTAGATTTGCTGATAAAATCATCTTTTAGTATCATTTTAAAGGGGCTTTTTAGCTCCTTATTATTTTCCTGTTGGGGCAGATTACTTTAAATTTGCCGACTAATTTGAATAAATAAAGATAAATGAATACTAAAAATACTCCTTATACCTCAGTACGGATGGCAAAGCTCCCTATAGCGCTTTGCTATTTATTTGCAACTTCGTTATGGGCACAGACCGCAGACGAAATCAAACTGCTACAAAAGAGTACCGATAGGCACTCCCTCAATAAGTTCAGTAGGCAATTAAAAAAGAATACACTTTCTGCAAAGCAACTCCAGCAGAAAGCTATGCAGAAGAACCTCGCTTTTTCTGGAAAGGTAAATGGTACTTATTTCCAGCTGATGGGCTTTGATACATCAGGCAAACCTATTTATTATACTACTTATAACCGAAATGCTGCTATTGGTACTGGGGCAGATCAGCTTCACCAATTAAAAATCTATAACCTTGAAGGCGAAAACATCACCCTACACGAGTGGGATGGTGGGGGAGTGCGTACTTCCCACAGAGAGTTTGGTGGCAGGGCTACCCAGAAAGATGACCCCACAGAAGGAAATAGACCATGCAACCCATGTAGGGGCTACTCTCATAGGTGCAGGTATCAATGTGCGGGCTAAGGGTATGGCTCCAAAGGCTAAGCTCAATGCCTATGATTGGAATAACGACCTCGAAGAGATGACAACGGCAGCCTTAGGCGGTGCGCTCCTTTCCAACCACTCCTATGGGGTAAATGGAGGCTTCGTACAAGGAAATTTCTTCAATGGTATTTTTGGATGGTACTGGTTTGGAGGTAAAGATGATACTGAATATATAGGGTATGGGCATTATGGTAGTATAGATTCCTCTTGGGATTATATGCTTACCAATGCCCCTTATTATTTACCTGTGCGAGCTGCAGGAAATCCAAGGGGAGATGGGCCACAGCCTGGTGGCTCTCATTTCGTGCTGATAGATCCTGATGATCTCCAAAGTGGATGGACGACTTCCCGAAAAGTCAGACAAAAAAATGGAGGAGATTTAGGCTACGACTGCATCAACCAAGGTGCTAATGGAAAAACATCATTACCGTAGGAGCGGTTCATAAGATTGTGGGCGGTTATAAAACCCCTTCAGATGTAAAGGCAGCCAGCTTCTCTGCATTTGGTCCTACCAATGAAGGTCGTATAAAACCCGATTTAGTCGGCATTGGCGTTAATGTATTCTCTGCAAATTCCGATAGAGATTCTTCCTACGAAGAGATGAGTGGAACTTCTATGGCATCACCCAATGTTACAGGCTCTCTGGCATTGGTTCAAGAGTATTACAATAAGAATTACAGCACTACCGCACAGCCTTTTATGAGGGCAAATACATTAAAAGCCCTGACAATACACACCGCCAATGAAGCAGGTGAGCATGCCGGTCCTAATTATAAATTCGGATGGGGCTTGCTCAATGTCCTTAAAGCAGTAGAGGTTCTTTCAGTGAAAGATAATTTTTCTTTTATAAACGAAAATACTCTGCAAAACAGGTCTAAGTATGAAATTAAGGTGAAGGCACATTCCAGCACTGAACCATTAAAGGTAACTATTGTTTGGGATGATCCCGCACCTGCCACCGAAAATATGCCTGCTTATACTCTTAATAACAGGCAATCGGTTTTGGTTAATGACTTAGATTTGCGCATTACCGATGGCGTCGAGACCTTCTACCCTTGGGTACTCAATCCTGATAAACCCACAGAACCAGCTACGAGAGAGGATAATGCAAGGGATAATGTAGAGCAAATTATTATAGACCATCCTGTGGAAGGTAAGGAATATACCATTATGGTGAGTTCCAAAAGGGATTTAAGGAAAAATTTAAAGCAGGGGAGCGTATCAGCCTTGTAGATGCTCAGAGCCAAAACTTCTCAATGGTTGTTACAGGGATTAATAATGCTGTTACTAAGGACTTAGCTCTCAAATCTATCAATCTACCTAAGCCGATAGAATTTTCAGCTGCTACACCTGTAACGGTAGAGGTAGAGAATATTGCTGAAGAGCCAATAGCAGGTGCTAAACTTAAATATCAGCTCATCAATTCCGATGAAAAGGATGATACTCAAAAGATAGTAGCATCAGGGGAAATCAGCCTTGAAACTATAAATAAAGGTGAGATGCTTAGCAAATCATTCAATCTCGATTTATCAAAGTCCTTTATTCATTATGAAATCGTAGCAGAGGTAGTGGCCGAAGGCGATAGAGTAAAGAATAACAATAAAAAACAAGTGAGTGCCTATGGCGTTATTGCCGACCTTACCCAAAAGGAATCCGCTTACCAATACGGCTTCGAGAGTGAGTTTGAAAAGAATGGTTGGTCTACTGCAGACAATGCCCCAGACGGTACCACTTGGCAAATCTTCAATGGCTCGGCAGAGGCAGCACATTCGGGACTTGGCTTTGCACTCAATTTTACCGCTTCTCAGTCCGATGATTGGCTTTTCTCCAATCCGCTAAAACTCAGCAAGGGAAAACCATATAAAATAGAATTCTATGCCCGTACAATGGACGATGGCAAGAATGAACCCCTCGAGATTTTTGTTGGAAAAAATCCTGTAATAGCTTCTATGGCACAAAAAGTAGGCAGTTTGGTAGTAAATAAAGAAGCCCATCAAAAGTTTTCATTTGAGTTTATTGCTCAAGATAATGGTATTGCCTACATCGGTATTCAAAACAAAGTTTCTCTAAATAATGTTTGGGTCGGGATAGATGATTTCAGTGTGAAATATGCTGAAGGCAAACCTGCGGTAAATAGGACAAATACTGCTGAAATTAACCTCACAGGCTATCCCAAAGGGGCATATCTTGTTAGAATTATCCAAAATGATGGCTCACGGCACTCAGCAAAGCTCATCATTCAATAATCTTTTTAATTGTTCTTTTTTGGCTCCTGTTGTTTTTACAGCAGGAGTTTTTTATAACTAATATCTTTCTTTTATTTTAATTCCAAGTATTACATGCAAGTTGGTAATAAAGACATAAAAATAATCATAAAAAAACAGCCTCTAAAATGATAAAAATGGACTGAATATGCCTTGATTTGCCGATTCTACGATAATTATTTACTTTTGTTTTTCGGAAATAATAATTTTTAATATCAATATCATTCAATGAAATGCGGAATCGTAGGATTACCGAATGTAGGTAAATCCACCCTTTTTAACTGTTTAAGCAACGCAAAAGCACAGTCGGCAAACTATCCATTTTGCACCATAGAACCGAATTTAGGCACCGTATCTGTACCCGACCCAAGGCTGGTGAAGCTGGAAGAGCTGGTAAAACCAGAGCGCGTACAGCCCGCTGTAGTAGAAATTGTAGACATCGCAGGGCTGGTAAAAGGAGCGAGCAAAGGCGAGGGGCTCGGCAATCAGTTTTTGGCAAATATCCGAGAATGCGAGGCGATAATCCATGTGCTGAGATGCTTTGAGAATGGAAATATCGTGCATGTGGAAGGCTCGGTAGACCCCATTCGAGATAAAGAGATTATCGATATAGAGCTTCAGCTGAAAGACCTTGAGACGCTGGGCAAGGCGGTAGAAAAGGCAAAGAAATTCATTAAATCAGGAAAAAAAGAGGATATTTTGACTTATGAAACCCTTCAAAGCCTTCAAAAATTTATAGAAGATGGGAAAAATGCAAGGGAATTTGCCACAGATGACCTCACAAAACCGATTGTAGATAGCGTACAGCTGCTGACGAAAAAACCGATTCTCTATGTTTGTAATGTAGATGAAAACTCGATAAAAAACGGTAATGAGTGGATACAAAAAGTAGAGGAAATGGCAAAAAATGAGGGTGCGGAAGTAGTTGTCCTCGCTGCACAGATAGAAGCCGATATCAATGAGCTTGAAACTTTTGAGGAAAGGCAGATGTTCCTTGAAGAGCTCGGTCTGGAAGAGCCAGGCGTAAATCGCCTCATCCGAAAAGCCTATGCACTGCTGAAACTTCAAACCTATTTCACGGCGGGCGTAAAGGAAGTAAGAGCTTGGACGATAGAACAGGGCTGGACGGCTCCGCAGGCAGCGGGCGTTATCCATACCGATTTTGAGAAAGGCTTCATCCGCGCAGAGGTTATTAAGTTTGATGATTTCGTATCCTACGGCTCAGAAGCGAAAGTAAAAGAAGCGGGGAAACTCTCGGTAGAAGGCAAAGAATATATAGTGCAGGACGGGGATATAATGCATTTTAGATTTAATGTATAAGCTCCAGAACTGAGACAAATAAAAATCCATAGCCGATATTCAGCTATGGATTTTATTATGATAAAGAATGGATTAATACTTTCGCTCCACAGGCCATCTCCAACCGAATGGGTCTTCTGCCAGATTGGTTTGGATGTTTAGCAAATCTCTCTTGAGGGTGAGTGCATAGCTTTCTTCCTCAGAGAGCAGAGGGAGCTCAAATCTTTGCCCTTTGTAGCCTATTGCTTTAAAGGTGTTTGTAACCACAGCTGTACCTACGCCCCAAACTTCTTTCAGGCTGCCATCTGCGTGAGCTTTCAGTACATCATCTACGAGAATATCACCTATTACGACCTCTATACCCCTTCTCTTTGCTAATTGAATGAAGCTGTCTCGGGTAACTCCATCTAAAATCTTATCCGAAGTTGCAGGAGTGTAGATGGTATCATTTATTCGTACGAAAACATTCATCGTACCGCTTTCTTCAAACTTGGTATGCGTAGCATCATCTGTCCAGATAATCTGGTCGTAGCCCTCTTCCTTTGCCAGTTGGGTAGGGTAGAAGGAAGCTCCGTAATTGCCCGCTGCTTTGGAGAAACCTACACCGCCACTCGCTGCTCTGGAATAGTAGTCGGATATTTTCACAGCTACAGGCTCGGAATAATAACTCTTAGCAGGGCTTGCTACGATGGCAAACATATATTTTTCAGAAATTCTTGCTTTCAGTGCTTCCTCAGTAGCAAAAATTAATGGTCGCAGGTAGAGAGACATTCCCTCTCCGTGAGGTACCCAGCCCCTATCTACATCTACAAATGCTTTTAGCCCTTCTACGAAGATTTCTTCGGTAAGCTGAGGCATTGCGAGCCTTTGTGCAGATTTATTGATTCTGCTGAAGTTTTTATCTACTCTGAAGAGGAAAACATTGTCGTCTTTATCTTTATAAGCCTTCATTCCTTCAAAGCACGCCTGCCCATAGTTGAGCGTCATCATAGCGGGAGTGAAGGATAATGGACCGTAGGGAACGACTTTTACTTCTCCCCATTTGCCATTTTCGTATTCGCAAATAACCATATGGTCTGTGAAGGTGTTACCAAACGAAAAGTTGTTAGGATCAAAGTCTGGTAACCTTGGTGAAGAGGTTTTTTGAATTATCATTTCTTTTATTTTTTTTGGTTGAAACAAATATATAATAATTTTCTTAGACCGAAAAATAAACTAATTTTGGGCAAATTTTTTCTATGAAAAGAGAGATAAAAATCACAGGAGATGGAAGTAAAACGCTATTCATCAGTGAAATGAATGAAAGTTACCATTCCACACACGGTGCATTACAGGAAGCGGTATATGTTTTTATTAAAAATGGAATAAATCTCGTAAAAAAAGAAGAAATTCATATTTTAGAAATGGGTTTTGGGACAGGACTTAATCTTTTAGTAACGATTGATAATTATATAAAAAATCAATCCCAAAATACGATTAGGTATTTCACCATTGAGAAATATCCCGTTTTAGCCTCCGAAATTGAAAAATTGGATTATCCTCATCTCTTTGGCTTTGAAAATGTGAAAGAAATTTATAATAAAGCTCATCAAGCTGATTGGGGAGAAGAAATAGAACTCTTCCCAAATTTTTACTTTACGAAATTCAATACAGATTTCTTTGATATACCCGAGCTCAGTATTCCGAAAATTGATTTGGTGTATTATGACTGTTTTGGAGCAAGAGTGCAACCAGACCTCTGGGAAAAGCCCCTGTTTGAGCTTGTAACCGAACGGATGGGAGAGGGGGCATTGCTCACAACTTATTCCTCCAAAGGCAGCGTAAGGCGAGCACTTAAAGAGCTCGGCTTGGAAGTTGAGAAAAAAGATGGCCCACCAGGGAAACGAGAAATGATAAATGCGTGGAAGCGGAAAGGTGATTAATCTATAAAATAGTATCTCTAAAATAGATAGGAAAATAAAAAGGCTCTGATTTATTAGAGCCTTTTTTTGTTTTTTAGTCTTTAAAAAAGCCACTCTTTATTGAGTAGCTTTGTTGTTTTATTTTGCAATGGCTTTTTGTTGCCAGTCGGAGAGGTTGCAGTCGGAATATCTTTTATTAATTGAGAGGAAGATATTCGGGAGCTGTTCTTTTACCCATTTTTCTACTACTTCTTGCCGCTTTTTATTTAGAGCAAGGTTTTTAATCCTCTCGTAATCGGTATTAATATCCAGCTGATGAGCAGGGATAATATCATTAATAAGAAGGATGTTTACCGTCTTTTTCTTCTCATCTCCACCTTCAAAAACATCGGTAATGTCTCCTTTATTAAGCCCTGCAATTTGATAGGCTTCGGTAGAAGAGAGGTCGGTTTTCTCTATTTTTTCGCTACCATCATTAGCGGTGATGATACCTCCATTAAATTTGGTGTTCTTATCGTTTGAGAATTTATAAGCAGCTTCTTTAAACGACATTTTTCCATCTTTAATAAGGCTTCTAATACTGTCGAGTTCCTTTTTAGCGGTAGAAATTTCCTCCTTATTTGGCACTGCACTGATGAGGATATGCCTTGCATCGTAGAGCTTACCTGATTTTTTTATGAGTTGGATAAGGTGATAGCCATACTCGGACTCCACAGGCTCGGAAATCTCACCTTCCTGAAGGTTCAGTGCAGCAGCTTCAAAGGACTTTACCATTTTTCCTTTGGCAATCTTAGTATATAAACCTCCGTTGGAAGCAGAGCCAGGGTCTTCGGAGTAGATTCTTGCCATATTCTCGAAGCTCTCGCCGTTTTGTATATCTTTTTTTATCCTTTTAAGTTTGTCAATAAGTTCCTGTTTGTGGCTCTCGGTGAGTTTTGGATGGAGGACGATTTGCGCCAAAGAAACTTCATCTTTTACTTCTGGGAGCTGATATTTATAGGTATTGTAGAAGTCTGTAACCTCATTAGGCGTAATGTCTGTACCCGCTGTTATTCTCTTGTATTTCTCACCTTGGTAGTAGTTATCAGAATCTATTTTCTGGATAGCATTTTTCATTTCATACCCCGTACGGAAGCCGTATACTCTTAGCATTTCCTTTTCATCTGGGAATTGTGCGAGGATTTGATTGTACTTCTGATCTGCCATTTCTTTTATGGCAGTGCTTCGGTTTTCTATCAAGGTATCTCTTTTCGCTTCGTAGATGAGGAGTTTATTGTTGATTAAACTACTGAGAAATTCGCATTTGTTGGATACATTAATCCCCTGCTGTTTTGCATAAGCCATTTGCTCATCAATATCGGATTCCAGTATGATTTCATTCCCGATAACGGCTGCGATACCATCGACTAGTTGACCTTGTTTTACCTGTGCAGAAACTGCCGAAGAAAATAATGCAAATACAATTAAAAACAGAGAGAATACTCCAGATTTCTTTATCATTTTTTTAGTTTAAAAGATGTGCAAAAATATAATTCTTAGAGAAAAGCTCTAAATCTTTTATTATAATTCTTTCTTAAAATTAAGCCCTGATTCTTTTGAGGCGTTAGATATTTACTTCAAAGGAGGTGAGCTTTTTAAAGTCTGATATTCGCCCTTTCAATTCCTCTTTGCTTATCTCTTGAAGTCTTTCGGTGCCGAACTTTTCTACGGTAAAAGAGGCTACGGCAGAGCCTATAATAATTGCCGATTTTATATTCTCATAGCTGAGGTCTTCGGTTTTTGCAAGGTAAGCGGCAAAGCCTCCTGCAAAGCTATCTCCTGCACCTGTTGGGTCAAAAACATCTTCCAAAGGGAGTGCTGGGAGCGCAAAAACATTATGGTTGTGGAAGAGCAGAGCACCGTGCTCTCCTTTTTTTATAATCACAAATTCAGGACCCATAGCGTGTATTTTCTCCGCTGCTCTTACGAGGGAGTATTCGTTGGAAAGCTGGCGTGCCTCTTCATCATTTATGGTAATTACATCGGTTTGGGCTATCATTTCCATTAGCTTATCCCAAGCGGTATTCATCCAGAAATTCATTGTGTCTAATATCACCATCTGTGGTCTTTTCTTCATCTGTTTCAATACCGAGAGCTGAACCGTAGGGTCAAGGTTCCCGAGCAGGAGGATTTCCGCTTCTTGAGAGTGCTCAGGGATTTGAGGAGTGAAGTTAGCCAAAACATTAACTTCAGTAGCGAGCGTATCTCTCGTATTGAGGTCATTATGATATTTCCCACTCCAAAAGAAGGATTTCCCCTCTTTTTTTATCTCTACACCATCTATATTCACACCTCTGCTGGTGAGCATATCAAAGTATTCTTGGTTGAAATCTCCTCCTACGACTGATACCAGCGCTGTTTCTGCTCCTAAAACGGAAGATGCCAAGCCGATATAAGTGGCAGCACCCCCTAAGGTTTTATCTGTTTTTCCGAAAGGCGTTTCTATTGCATCGAAAGCCATTGAGCCTACTACTAAAAGTTTCATTTATTCTTGAATAATATTTATTTACGGTTAATAATCATCTTATTTTTTCCATTCAAAAGTATCGAGCATCCTCAGCATATCCTTTTTTATATAATCTATTGCAGGAGCTAAGGAGTCGGGCTTTGGTCGGGTATTAAAGTAAAGATTTGCAGTTACGAAGTGTCTGGTACTATCGGTTACATAAAACTGAATATTAGATGCTGAATGCCCTTTGAGCTCATAAAAATTTCCAAAGACTCTCTTCTCTGGATATTCAAAAGATTTGGTTTCTATGGCAGAGGCTTTAATCGTGTGCTCATAGACCATTTTCTCGGCTTCTTTTATATGAAGGTCAAAATCATTCTTTATAGGGAAATAGGTGATGAAAACCTTTGCCTTCATTTTTGGGTAATTGATATGATACCAGCAGTCCTGCTTAGCCTGTTCTACCTTTGCAAAATTGGAGTACTCAAAGCGATATCCACACGGCGAATCAAATGTCTTGTATTCTGCCTTTGGATACTCCAGTCTTAGCTCTCCGTACGGCTTGGGCATTGTATCTTGGGTACAGCCGGCCACCGCCATAGATAAAGGTATTAATGCTAATTTTTTAAACATTGGGCAAAAATACAGTTTTTGGGCTAACTTTTAGTATGTAAAAAAATAATTTATATTTGCCTCTATGATTTTGAGAGGAGAGAATTTAATAAAAGAATACGGACCAAAGAAAGTAGTGAAAGGCGTATCCATAGAGGTAGAACAAGGGCAAATCGTAGGATTGCTCGGGCCTAATGGAGCAGGCAAAACCACTACTTTTTATATGATTGTAGGGCTGGTAAAACCCACATCGGGGAATATCTTTCTAGATGAGCAAAACATCACCACAGATGCAATGTACCGCAGAGCACAGAAAGGCATAGGCTACCTTGCTCAGGAAGCCTCCGTATTTAGAAAGCTCACCGTAGAGGAAAATTTAATGGGCGTTTTACAGCTTACCAAGCTCTCCAAAAAACAGCAACGAGAGAAGTGCGATGAGCTGATAGAAGAGTTTTCCCTGAACCATGTCCGAAGAAACAGGGGAGACCTCCTCTCTGGTGGCGAAAGGCGTAGAACCGAAATTGCCCGTTGCCTCGCTACCGACCCGAGCTTCATCCTCCTCGATGAGCCTTTTGCAGGGGTAGACCCCATTGCTGTGGAAGATATACAGAAAATCGTGCGTAGCCTTACCAAAAAGAATATCGGAATCCTCATCACCGACCATAATGTACAGCAAACCCTTGCCATTACCCACAAGACCTATATAATGTTTGAAGGGAGAATTCTAAAAGAAGGTCTGCCTCAGGATTTGGCAGATGACCCGCAAGTGCGCGAAGCCTACCTCGGTGAGAATTTCGTCTATCAAGATATAATTAGTAGCTAATAGCTTTTGGCTTCTGGCAATTAGCTAAAAGCAAAAAAAAATACAGCCCTTTAAAGTCTGTATTTTTTTATGAGGTTAAGTGCCTTGCCGGCTACGGCGCTCGTCCGAGAGAGCGAGACCATCTCGCTTTTCTATCCACCCACTGCTAAAAGCCAAAAGCTAGAAGCCAAATTGCTATCTTTGCGCCATTCAAAAAAATCAGAGAATGAGCCCGAGTATATCCATCATCATTGCTATATATAATAGGAAGAATGAGCTTTTTGAGCTGCTTCAGTCCTTGTCTTTCCAAACGGATAAGGATTTTGAGGTCATTATAGTAGATGATGGCTCGCAGATAAGCCTGCAACCCACGGTAGAGCTGTTTCGTGAGCAGCTGGATATCCACTTCTACCGAAAGGAGAATTCGGGACCAGGACTGTCCAGAAACTACGGCGCAAATAAGGCGAAGAATGAGTGGTTAGTCTTTGTGGATTCAGATGTAATCACCGAGAAGGACTATATTGCCAACATAAAAAAGAACATACAGAATACCGATTGCGATGCTTTTGGAGGGGCAGATAAGGCACATCGAGGGTTTAATCTGATGCAGAAAGCGATTTCATATTCTATGACTTCGGTTTTTACCACTGGGGGTATTCGTGGGAGTAGGAAGTCGGTGTCTAAATTCCAACCTCGAAGTTTTAATATGGGAGTGAAGAAGGAGGTGTTTTGCACAGTAGGAGGCTTCTCCGAGATGCGGATAGGTGAGGACCCTGACCTCTCTATGAGGCTTTGGGAGCAGGGGTTTAAGACGGCATTCTTTGATGATATTGCGGTTTATCACAAGAGGCGGACGGATTTTGGAAAATTCTCACGGCAAGTGTATCAGTTCGGATGTGCGAGACCCATCCTCAACCAAAGGCATCCGAAGTATGTGAAGCTATCGTTTGCTTTCCCGAGCTTCTTCCTTATCGGTTATGTGCTGGGGGTGTGGGAGTATTTTCTACTGGGCCGGGGACTGTTCCTCGCGGTCTATGGGCTTTATACTTTTGTGATTTTCTTCCACTCGCTGGTGGTGAGCAGGAATCTTAGCATTGCAGGGCTGTCGGTAGTTTCGTCTTATATACAGATGTTTTCCTACGGTTGGGGCTTTTTAGAATCTTGGCTAAAGCTGAATCTTCTGCGGATGAAACCAGAAGATGCCTTTCCGAAGCATTTCCATAGGCATTAGTTTAGATTGAATGATGAAACTCGACGATAACCGCTCCTGTCTGATGATGGAGGATGTCTTTATTATAGAAATCAATTCCCACCTGAGATTGCAGGGTATTATGTACCATTTTTTGTAGCGTGCCGTCGCCTATCCCGTGGATGATTTCTAAGCGTTTTATTCTGTTCTCTCGGCAGAAGTCCAGCGAATCCATAAGTTTTTCCTTTTGTAGAAAGAGCCTTTCAAAGCTGTTGTAGTCATTCGGATGGCTCACTAGTTTATTAAAATGAAGGTCTAAGATGAGGTGATTTGTCGAGTGCTTTTTAGATTTGGGTCTTGTGTATTCGTACTTGTCCTGCATCTTGATGTTCTCATAGATTTCCGACTGATGGAGCACGAGTTTGGACTTTGGATACTGATGGCTAAAGCCAAATTCATCCTCAAAAGCTACACTATCGCCGTTTATGGAGGTTATTATGCCTTTTAAATCTTCATCTACCACCGAAATTTTATCGCCTATATTCATTGTTGTTTATTTAGTTCCGAGTTCTATTACTTCCAAATCTTTTATCTCTGTACCGTCTATGGTAAATCTCATCATTGTGCGTACTTTGTGCCAGCCCGATTTTCCTGCAGCACCAGGGTTGAGGTGAAGTAAGCCAAATTTCTTATCATACATCGCTTTTAAGATGTGAGAATGCCCAGAGATGAAGAGGCGAGGGGGCTTTTTAGTGATTTCTTCCTTTGCCAATGGCGAGTATTTATCAGGATAGCCCCCGATGTGTATCATTAGAACTTCTACGCCCTCGCAGGTGAAGCGGCTGACTTCTGGGAAAACTGCCCGAATCTGTGTGCCATCGATATTCCCATAGATGCCTCTCAGGGGTTTTAGCTCCTCTATAGCCTCTACCACCTGCATAGAACCAAAGTCCCCACAATGCCAAACCTCATCGGCTTCTTTGGCATAGGACAAAATCCTGCTGTCCATATAAGAATGCGTATCTGAAAGTAATAAAATCTTTGTCAAAACCCTCTATTTTGAAGGCAAAAATAGAAAATAAATTGACTACTGGCGATTAGCTTTTGGCAGTAGGCAGTAAGCAGTAGGCAGTAAGTAGTGTATGGTTAGGCTTACTGCCTGTTACCCTATGGGGGAGGCATTGCCTCTTTTATTATCCCTAATTGGAAGGGGGAGGCATTGCTTCTTTTATTATCCCTAATTGGAAGGCCCCCCCCTCTGTGGGGGTCAATTTCAGACCCTGTGGGGTCAATTTTAGGAGGCATTGCCTCTTTTTTTAGTTTAATTAGCTCCTAGCTTTTAGCTAAAATACCCACTGGCTATGGTATAATCCCCACGCAGTGGGTAAGAGCATCACCTGCAAGGTGTGGGTAAGAGCATTACCTGCAAGGTGTGGGGGGGGGGATAAGGGAGCAGCCATCTGTTAGGATGGCTGCTGGGGAGTGTTATTTGAAGAACTTTTCTATTCGTATTTTGGTATGTTCGGGTAAGTCGGTGTTATAGATTTCATATTTTTTTACTTTCATTTCTTTAAACCACTTATTGAAGTATTCTTTAATGATATCTTCATCGGCTAAGTTGGCTTTAGACGGCGTTACCTCTAATACCAATATCTGCAAATCTTCTAAATCATTACGAGGAGTTATAAACCCTATATCTCCTTTTTGCATTTTGTCTTTCCAATCGGGTGCTCTTAAATTGTGCTGTTGTATGATGGATGGTAATAAATAGCTACTTCTATTGCCACTTATTTCTTTTGAGTCTTCGTGGTAGATATAGCCATCGGTAAGGATTACTAAGATATTTTTATAGTTTTTATCATCGGATACGCAATAGTCTTTCACATCATTTTTGAAAAATCGCCAGATATCTGAGCCTATATACTGCTTATTTTTGATTGTAGTGGTATAGATGCTCTCTAAGTTTTTTCTAAACTTATCACTGATTTCATCAAAGACTTTTTTCTTTTCTTTAATCTCCATTTGAGATAAATCAACATTGAGTTCGGAAGCTATTTTATTGATGTTGGGGTCTTGTGGATTAGGGCTGAAGATTACTTTAAATTTTCCTTTTGACCTATGTCCTCCTTTTGCATCCATATCTTTTTTGAAGATGGAAATAAGCTCATTAATAACCGCTATATCTCTTTGGTAATGCTCGGGTTTTTCTGGTACTACTTCTGGGTCTATTCTGTCGGATAGGTCTAAAAGCACGGTGATATTAAGCTGCTTGTCCTGCTCAGAAATAGCGGTAGATGCTCCTGATTCTTTTTTTTCGTCTTTACTACAAGAGGTAACGGCTAATAGAGCCGTTGCTAATAAGATGTGTATTATTCTTTTCATTTGTCTTTATTTTTTTTCTTGTTCTATAGCTAATATTGATTTTTTATGTTCTTCTACTAGATTTTCATTTTGTTTGTGGATATCATCTATAAGAGCAGTTTCTTTTTTATTGGCAGTCATCCAGTGCGTCCATCCCGTTGTAAATTCGCCAACGCACTGGTAGAATCTATTCCAATTGATTTTGAAGACTTCTCCATTTACAATCTTTTTGAGGTCTATAACTTCCAGTTCTACTTTATGTATATGTTCATTAATAGTATCTATTTCTTTATTGTGTTTATCTACATCATCTTCTATTATTCTTATTTCACTTTCTTTTGCTTTTATAGCTAATGCTACTATATTAAGTTTATCATAAGCTTCCATAGTAAGGTCAAACACAAATCCCCAGATAATATATACCACAAACCCTGCAAAAATGATAAGCCAAAAATTGCCATCACTAATAGCCATTGGTATACTATATTCTGGCATATCTTGGAATTTATTTTCCTTAAGTATATCATATATTTTTTTGGTAATATGGTATGCAAGGAGAGCATCAAAAGCAAAGGTAATAGCAATAAGGAAAGCAATCTTAAAATATTTTGCATTGCCTTCTGCTTCTTGGAATTTATGGATAAGATATCCTAAACCTAAAAATACAAATGGAAGAGTAAGGATATAAACTGGTGCTTCAGCTCCCTCTTTGAAAGCCATCTCTACAGCTTTAGGGTCAAAAATAGAACTTGCCACTCCTAACTCATCAATAGTAAATTCCTTAAACATTGCTGAGTAAGCAGCAGAACTATAGAACACAAACAGATATATTGTAAGGAAAGCCAAGATGGTACAGCCAATAATAAATCCTAATTTGCTGGCTTTGTCAGGGAGTATGGTCTCTGGGTTTTCCTTAATTCTTATAATATCTTTTTTAAGATTATCAATCTTCTCTTTCAGTACTTGTATTTTATCTTTAATTCCTGATATTATAGATTGCTTTTGCTCTATTTCTCTTTCTTTTTTGCTTAGCTCTACTTCCGCTTTTTGGGCATCTTTGTTATCTCCATACTGTTTTAAGATTTCAATTTTACGGTAGTATTCTTTTACTAAGCTCCAAAATCCTGTAAAAGCCAGTTTATTTCCGTTTTGCTTTTTTGCAGATTCAAAGCCCCAGTCTTCATAGCTTTGTGTCTCTGTTTTGCCAAAAGAGGTGTCTTCTTCCTCTCTTTTTATTTCAGGTGCCCGTTCAGAAACTACTTTGGGAGCTTCTGTTTGTGGTACATTTTTCTTCAATAAATCCTTTAATTTTTCTAGTGCCATAATTATTGTATTAATTTTTCTATTTCTTCATTTATTTTTGTAGATGGGAGGTTCTGTTTGGCTAATTCTACTAACCATTCAAAGAGCTCTTCCCCCGCATCTTGCTCTATTTGGAATCTCTCACAGAATTTAAGGAAAGATTGCTTTTCATCAGCCTCAATAATACCATCGGCTAAGACTACTCTTACAAAATCATAGAGGAGTTTTACCTTTTCTATAAAATTTTCAGGAAAAGTAATCTCCATCATTGGATTGGTAATAATACTCTCAAATTCTTCTTTAGAAATGCCTTTTTCATTGGCTATTTCTAAAATTACATTCATTTCCTCAGGAGCAAAGTTCCCATCGCTTAATGCAAGGAAATACAAATTCACTAAATGATTTTTTAATTTTAAATCCATATACTATTTATTTAGTTATTTAATTTATCTACATACGCTACATTTTCCCCCTCTTTCGTGGCAATGCTTACAAGCACTACAATTTTTGCAGGCTTTGCAAATGCCATTTGGGTTGCACCTTCTTCCTTCTGTTTCTATGCGTGAGGATACTACATACGCTCCTGCACTTACCGATAGGGCTAATAGCCCCAATAAAATTGCTTTTTTCATTTATATAATTTTAATGTTATTTTCAAATAGGGTATGAATATTAAACGAACAGAAACCACGCAAAAATGGACGAACTTCATCCATAGATGAAATTCGTCCATTATGTTGGTGATGGCCGGTTTTTGCGCTGTTTATTAATGAATTAATGGGGGGGACGCCTTATATCTCTTAATCATATGTTAATTCTATGTTTCGTTTTCAAGTGAGTTTAGCTTCTTTTTTCAGGCGTCAAATGTAAATATTTTTATTTTATAGATAAAACAAGATTTTTATCATATTGGGTTAATGGCTAATTGCTTTTTTCTTTTAATAATTGCCTCACCGGCACCGTAGCCGGTGAGGCAATTATTTCTAAGTGCTCTCCACGCAGTGGATGCTCCCCACGCCAGTGGAAAAAAATATTTCAGTACTTTTGGGCGCTTAAAATCAAGATAACTGTATAATGAAGATAGAAAGACTGTTTGACATCGCCAGAAACTACGCTGAAAACTTCCCGAAAGCGGATATGTTTGCCACAAAAAGAAACGGCAAATGGGAGAAAACCTCCACAGCAGAGTTTATAAGCCTTGGCAATAAGTTCTCAAGAGGTCTGCTGAAACTGGGCATTAGCCCTGGGGATAAAATCTCCCTCATTACCTCTGCAACCTGTACAGAATGGGCGGCGGTAGATTTCGGAGCATTGCAAATCGGTGTAATCACAGTGCCCGTGTATCCTACCATTTCACCAGCAGATTACGAATTTATTTTCAACGATGCAGAGATAAAATACTGCTTCGTATCCGATAAAAAACTCCTCCAAAAAGTAGAAGAAATTAAAGCAAAAGTACCCAGCTTGCAGGGAATTTTTACTTTTGAGGAGGTAGAAGGTGCGGCCAACTGGATAGAGATAATAGACCTCGGCGAAAGCGAGGCTACCCAGAATGAAGTGGAGGACCTCTCTAATGCCATCAGAGCTGAGGATTTGGCAACGCTCATCTATACCTCAGGAACTACGGGGCGCCCAAAAGGGGTAATGCTTACCCATAGAAATATTATCGCCAATATAGAGGGCTGCTATAACATCACCCCAATACGAAAAGGGCTCTCCTACAAAAACACAAGAGTGCTCAGCTTCCTGCCTATATGCCATATCTTCGAGCGAATGCTCTTCTACTTCTTCCAGTGCAGGGGCTTCTCCTTTTACTTTGCTGAGAGCTTTGATAAACTCGGAGAGAATATCAAGGAAGTAAAACCGCATTATATGACCGTTGTACCACGAGTTTTGGAGAAAGTGTATGACAAAATCTACCAAAAAGGAACGGCAAATGGTGGGCTGAAATCTAAAATATTCCACTGGGCAATCCGTGTTGCTGAAAATAAAAAAGGCATAGGAAAACCAAGAGGAATAAAAGAGAAATTGGCAGATAAATTAGTCTTCAAAAAATGGAGAGAAGGTTTGGGCGGAGAGATTATTACCCTCGTATCTGGCTCGGCATCTCTTTCCGAAAGGCTTAATAAAATCTATCAGAATGCAGGGATACCTATCTTGGAGGGCTATGGGCTCACGGAAACCTCTCCCGTAGTTGCCGTAAATTCATTTGACAGGATGAAAATAGGTACCGTTGGTCCCATAGTAAAAAACCTTGATGTAAAGATTCAACCCGATGGAGAAATCAGTGTAAAAGGAGAGTCCATATTCAAGAGCTATTATAATAATGAAGAGCTTACCCAAGAAGCCTTTACAGAAGACGGTTACTTCAAAACAGGGGATATCGGCTTTATAGATGAAGAGGGTTTCCTGAAAATTACCGACCGTAAAAAAGAAATGTTTAAAACCTCAGGAGGTAAGTACATCGCTCCTCAGATTATTGAAAACCTTGCGAAATCTTCCAAATTTATCGAGCGAATAATGGTAGTGGGCGATGGCGAGAAAATGCCTTGTGCCATTGTACAGCCCGACTTTAGCTTTGCAAAAAACTGGGCGATAATAAAGCATTATAACATTGGTGAAACACCAGAGCAGATGTCCCAAGACCCTAAGCTCAAAGCCCGAATAGAAAAAGAAATAGCCAAAATAAATACAAGCCTTGGCAACTGGGAACAGATAAAGAAAATAGAACTCTCCCCAGAAATCTGGTCAATAGAGGGGGGCGAGCTTACCCCAACCCTCAAACTCAAACGAAAGAACATAAAAGAAAAATATATTGCCCTCTATAATAAACTCTATGAGCAGTAAGCGGCAGCTAGCTTTTTGCTAATGGCAGTTAGCCAATAGTTTTAATAGGCAAGCCTACTGCCTAAAGCCTATAGCTATTTAAAACATCTTAATTTTTACGATAGATTGTTATTTTTCATTTAAAGCTATTAAATTTGCAGACTTTTTTTATTTAAACATGCCGAAAGAACTTGAAAAAATGTATGCAGTAATCACGGCGGTAGGCGGTTATCTGCCACCTAATAAAAGGACAAACCAAGATTTGGAGCAGGAAACTGAAACCTCCGATGAATGGATAACTAAAAGAACGGGGATAAAAGAACGCAGAATACTCAGCGAAAATTCTGCAACATCAGATATGGCGATAAAGGCGATAGAAGCCCTTGTAGAAAAGTATGAAAAGGATATTCACAGCATTGATGCCCTTATCGTAGCAACTTCTACCCCAGATATGCCAATGCCCTCCACAGCGAATATTATCTGTGAAAAACTCGGGATACAAACCCATCTTGCATTTGATATGAATGCCGCTTGTTCGGGCTTTCTCTATGCACTTAGTACGGGGAGTAGCCTTGTGGAGAGTGGGAGGTTCAAAAATGTAGTCGTTATAGGAGCGGACAATATCAGCACCTATGTAAATCTATACGACAGGAGTACCAATATCCTCTTTGGTGATGGTGCAGGCGTAGTATGGCTGGAGCCTTCGCCTGAACTCGGACTAATAGACTCACTTCTTTACAGCAATGGTACAGGACGAGAATACCTGAATATAGAGGGCGGAGGTACGCAATACCCTTATAGTGCGGATGGGTATGAGGCTGAGAAATCTTATATAAAACAGGACGGCAAGGTGGTCTTCAAACACGCAATAGAAGCGATGAGCAAAGCCTGCCTTGAAGTTTTAGAGAAGAATAATCTATCGGTAGAAAATATACATTGGTTAGTACCTCATCAGGCAAATAAAAGGATTATAGATGCCGTAGGTAGGGAAATCGGTATAGATGAAGAAAAAACGGTAGTCAATATTGAGAAATACGGGAATACCATAGCTGCTACCATTCCCCTTTGCCTGTGGGAAAATGCCTCTGATATGAAGAAAGGAGAGATTATACTTCTTACAGCGTTTGGTGCTGGCTTCTCGTGGGGAGCAAGCCTCTTGAGGTGGGGCATAGAGCCATAGATTGAATATAGTTTATATTAATAGGATAGTATTCTTATGCTAAGGCTGTTTTTTAGTCTCTCCTCCAATAAAAAAAGCACGCTTTCTCTATCTGAGGTAAGCGTGCTTTGTATTTCTATCAAAAAAACTTATTTAAGTTTCTTTTTCTTGTAGAGTTCTTCAGCTTTTTGTACCGCTTTGTACGCATCTACTACACCGCCATAGACGGAGAGGTCTTTTAGCTGGTCGTTTTTATTAACAGAAGAAACGAGAATGGTCTTAATCTCTGCTGCCGATAGCTTAGGATAGTGAGACCACACCAAAGCTGCTACACCAGCCACAGCAGGAGATGCCATAGAAGTACCATTGAAGAAAGCATACTTGCTCACGCCAGGTACGGAGGAGTAGATTTCCATACCAGGAGCAAAGACATCTACCGATTTTTTACCATAGTTGGAGAATCTTGCCTTTAATTTATCTGCGTGGCGAGTGCTGGCACCTACTGTAATGGTTGTAGGGCTGAACTGCTTATCATTAATCAGCGTCATTGGATAGTGTATTCGTACATCTATATCTTCGTTACTGTTCCCTGCTGCTTTTACGATGAGTACATTCTTTTTCTCGGCATATTTAAAGGCATCTACTATGAGTTTATGGTTATCGTCATAGCTTTTTCCGAAAGACATATTGAGGATTTTTGCTCCGTTATCTACAGCATATCTAATTCCATTAGCGATATCTTCATCTCGCTCATCACCATCGGGAACTACACGAACGCCCATAATCTTTACATAGTTGCCACCGCCAGTTCCGTGCATACCCTTGCCATTATCCCACTCAGCAGCGATAATCCCTGCTACATGGGTTCCGTGATCATCAGAGAGCCCTTTTACATCGTTATTTCCATAGTGATTGCCCATGACGCCTGCTTTGGGATTAAAATCTAAGCCATAGCTCTTTGTGAGTTGCTTCTCTGCATAGTCCAGCTGGCTTTGATATCTTTTGAGATAAGAGGAGATAACATTGGAGATAGTCTTGCCTTCCCAGTCCTTTTGTGGCACTTCTTTGAAGATAAACAGCCCCTCAAGAGCGAGGTTATTTTCTGAGGAGAAATTATCCACCACAGATTTGGAGAGCGGTTGCTCACCGAGAGCCTCTGCTAATGCTTTCAACCTCGGCTGGTAGAAATCAAGCCTTGACTGTGCCAAATGCTTCACCTGCTCAAACCTGTATATAGAGGTATAATAATCTTTTTTCAGCCTTAAATATTCATTATAGAGCTTCTGATTTTTAATGTGAAGCCCCTGCTCTCTGAATAGTTTCTCGAGTTTTGCATACTGGCGGGTGAGTTCGTAGGAGTCGTCATCATAGCTGTTTCCGTTTTTATCAGTTACGAAGTTCCAGCCGTGGATATCATCTACGAAACCATTTTTATCATCATCTTTTTGGTTGCCCTCCTTTTCTTTCGGATTCGTCCAGATATTATTCTTTAAATCCTCGTGGAAATACTCCACACCGCTGTCTAGCACACCAACCACGATATCTACGGGCTTTCTATTATTCTGTTTCAGGAATTCCTTCGCCTTTAATGTATTCACACCATAGACTCCTGTAGCCTCAAAATCCGAGTGCATCCAGTTTTTTAAGAAGGTAGAATCTACCGCTGGCTTTTCCTGAGCGTTAAATTGATGCCCCGCAAAGATTAGCCCTAATGCTAAAATTAGTTTTTTCATAGTTTTAACTTTCGTATAATTATATTTAATTTATTTCTTGTTCTATATTAATTTTCTCTCCTCCGAATTTAGGTTTTACACCGAAGATAAGGTCAATGAAGACTTTTACTCTGGCAAATCGTTCTCGGATTTGTATTTTGAGCCCTGAATAGCGAGCTACATCGGTGGCATTATATCCGTAGGCGTTTATTCCATAGTGGCGAGCGAGAAATACGGCTCTTTCATTATGAAATTTCTGAGAAATAATGATGAAGCCTTCTTGCCCGAATATCTCTTTTGCCCGAATAATCGAATCCAAAGTGCGGAAGCCTGCGAAATCTTCATAGATTTTCTCCTCTGGGATACCTCGTGCTATGAGTTCCAGTTTCATATCTTCGGGTTCATTGTAGCCTTTTACAGAATTATCTCCACTTACGATGATGTAGCTTGCCTTACCGCTTTTGTAAAGCTGTTCTGCTGCATCTATCCTGTGGTAGAAGTAGGCATTTTGATATCCATTCTGTAAGATTTTAGAAGTCCCGAGAACCAATGCAACTTTCTCCTTTGGAAGCGTATTGACATCATCAGAGATAAAATCCCGAGAATCTGCTTCTATTTTCCAATTACAGAAAATAATAAGAGCTGCTAATAGCCCCATAATAATGGCTGAAGCAATCAATAATCGCTTGAGGGTTTTCATTTCATTTGGGCGTGTTTTGCGTTGAGCTCTACTGCGGTGTGAAAGATTTCATCCATTACTTCTTTAAAGATTTCTAATTTGTGTGGGCTTACTCTCTCTAACAGGATTTTGTTAAATGAAATTACCATTTCCTTTGCCATATCTCTGTATATAAGCCCTTTTTCAGTGAGTTTAATAATAACTTCCCGCTTATCAAACGAGGTCTTTTCCTTATATATATAGCCGTTGTCTTCCAGATATTTTATAATTCTTGTAAGTGATGTAGGGCCTATCGCCATCTTTGGGCCCAAGTTTGTACTCCTTGTACCAGATTTGGGGTCTATTTTCAAGAGCGTGAGTGCCTGCACAGGGGTAGAATGATGCTCCTGTGCCAAATCTGAATACATTTTAGAAACCGCAAGCCAAGTCTGCTTTAAGATGAGATCTATATGCTCAATTTTATCGTTTGCATTCTTTTCCATAAAGGTTATTTTCAAATAGCCCCCAAATGTACAAATAATTTCTTACTGGAGTAATGAGTACTATTACTAGCTGATGAATTCTTTTTCCATTGCTCACCAATAGATTTTGGCTGGAGGCTAAAATTTATAATCTATCTCTTGCATAATAAATAAATACTCTCATCTTTGCGAAGCAATTAGATGAAAAAGATGGAAAGAGAAACACAAAATATGATAAGAATTAGCTGCATAGACTTGCGTATATGCGGTAAATTTTTATCTTTCTTTAAATAGGTATAGATAAAATACTTTATCTTTATTAAGCACTGAGAGGTGCGCGGGCAAAGCCCGCGCACCTCTCAGTGCTTTTTTGCGTTTGGGGCATTTTGCCCGAAAGGGCAAAATGCCCCAAACGCACCGCTAATTTTTAGAAGATATAATTAAATAAAGTAGAACATAAATTATGACACATCAGAATTTATTATTTAGATTGAAAGCACTTGGGCTGATAAGTATAAGTGCTCTCGCAAGTGCGCAGTATGATGATAGAGTAGGGATAAACACAGATACGCCGAAGGCTACTCTGGATCTCCGACCAAACCCAGACAATGCCTTAGCAACGGCTACGACGAATGAGGGGCTATTAATCCCTAAACTCTCCAAAGCTAGAGTAGCGAATATAACCACTCCAGAAGAAGCAACTATGGTCTATGTAGAGAATTTATTCTACACAGGCACAGACCCAAGGGTAAGTGGAATTATTTCTCCAGGTTTTTATTACTACGATGCAGTAAATGGCAAATGGAAAAAACTTAATATGAATCCTCCTACAGGCTTAGAAAAGATAACCGAAAATGGCAATACAGGCTGGAGATTAATAGGCAGAGATCCTAATAACTATGGAGACATAGGAGAAGGAGCAATAGATTTTAGCCATAGTACTTCTCCTAGTAATGAAAATGGTGCTACGGGAGAAAAGTCTTTTGCTTTTGGTACTGATGCAAAGGCTACTGGGATTTATTCTTTTGCCATAGGGGATAATACTGAGGCAAAAGGTGAATATTCAGAAGCTATAGGTAGAAATACTTATGCAGTTGGGCCCTTCTCCAAAGCTTTATTTGGAGGTACAGCAATAGGGCATAACTCTATTGCTATAGATGGTACAGCTGAGGGGTCGAATTCTTATGCTGTATTTAATGCTTATACCGCCTCTACAGCAACTGGCTCCATAGCTATAGGTGCTGTTGTAACAGAACCCCATATAATAGCTATAGGAGGAGCTCCTATATATGCCAGAACAGGACCTTCTTATAGTAAAGTAGCTATTGGTAATCTTCTTTATTTAGAGAAAGATCTAAAAATGAAAGCCAATGCCTTAGGTGACTGCAACGCTAATACTAGAGGTACTATAAAGTTTGACGGAACGAATTTCCACGGCTGTACCCCTTCTGGCTGGAAACAGCTCAATAACTAAACACTAAACAATCAATAAACAAAAAACCATATTACAATGAAAAATACTTTAAAAGCGTGGCTAAGAGATAACCCTCTTACCAGCGACCCATCAGATTTTGTAGGCGTTCCTGCGAGCGTAGGGAGCGTAAGCATAGCAGAGATTGTAGCAGAGCTCAAAAAAGAAGGTATGGAGATAAAAGAGGAGACCGTAATAGACATTGTTTCCCGCTTTAATCGCAAGAGCACAGAGCTCGTGCTCCAAGGCTATGTAGTGAATACAGGTCTCGTGATAATGCGCCCGGCCATCAAGGGAGCCTTCCGCGATAGGACTTGGGATAAGGACAAGCACAGCGTCTATGTAAATGTAAATCAAGGTGCAGAGCTAAGAAAAGCCATCTCCCAAACCAAAGTAGAATTCCTCGGCGCCCACTGGCGTGGGGAGCACTTATTCAATTGCCTCACTGGCTATGGTATGTAGTAAGTGCCTGCCAGGCTGTGGCTGTTCTGAATGAGCCATCTCGTCTTTTGGTGCTTATCCCCGCCTCGCTCCCCGCAGGCAACTACGAGCTGAGCATCACAACGCAGTTTAGCAATACATCCAAAGTATTTCTAAAGTCACCAAGAACAGAAGTGTTTAATGTTCCTGTGATAATTGCCTAACTCGCTATGATAGAGTTGTTAAAGTTATATATTGCTATCCTTCTTGGGCAATTAGAAAAGCGAGATGACCTCGCCCTCTCGGGCGAGGGTGTCTCGCTCTCTCGAGCGAAGGTGCCTCGCTCTCTCGAGCGATAGCCATTAGCTAAGCCAGCCTATTAAACCTAAATAACGAGTAAGCTCAAGAATAGACAAAAAAAATCAATGATGGATAAAGTTCTTCAAATGATAAAAAAGAAATAGAAACCTTGCACTTTATCACTTGTGTGCATAATGCGTTTTTATAGTTGTTAGTATTTTGTTATTTGTACGGCACCCCGAGTGGGGTGCCGTACTCTTTTTTGGCTGATGGCAACTGGCAACTAGCTTTTGGCTTCTAGCTTCTAGCAGTTGGCGGTGTGCGGTTAGTTTGTACTAAGTGCCTCCCCTGCTAAGGGGTGCTCCCCACGCTAGTGGGTGCCTCACCGGCTACGGTGTGGCTGCCGTGCTAAGGGGCGCTGTGGCAAAAAAAATCGTAAAGCCAATTGGCTTTACGATTTCCCATTTAAGAATGGTTGAGATAATTTAATTCTTTCTTCTTTGGATTTCCTTTCTCAGGAGGGAGAGTTCGCGTCCCGTTTGCCCTGCTACGGAAGTATTTTCCTGTGCTCTTCGTGTAAGGTAAGGAACTACATCTTTTACTGGACCGTAAGGGAGGTATTTGCTGGCGTTGTATTTCAGGTGTCCGAGCATATAGGTGATGTTATCACTCATACCGTATAACTGTCCGAAGTGGATTCTTGGGTCGTTGTTTTCAAGTCCTTTTTCTTTCATTTTGTCCATAAGGAGCTTCATAGAAACTTCGTTATGAGAGCCGAAGAAGGCAGAGATTTTATCAAGGTGTTCCATTACGAAGTGGATAGCATCATCATAGTTTTTATCAGATGCCTCTTTGTTGGGCTGGATAGGAGATGGGTAGCCCATTTTTGCAGCTCTTTCTCTCTCTTTCTCCATATATGCCCCACGAACGAATTTGTAACCGAGGAAGTAGTTGCCTTCATTGGCGCGTTTGAGGTCTTCTTCAAGGTATTCTATTCTCCCTGTTCTGTACATTTGGATGGTATTCCATACAATTGCTTTTTCTTTATTGTATTTTGCCATCATTTCATTTACAATATCATCTACCGCTGTTTGAGCCCAAGATTCCTCAGCATCTACCATTAGGATTACATCATTTTCGTAGGCGAATTTGCAGATTTCTTCGTATCTGTTTCTTACTTTTTGCCATTCTTCTTGCTCGGCATCGCTAAGGGTTTTTCCGCTTTGTACATCTGCGTAGAGGTTTAATCTACCGAAGCCTGTTGGCTTAAATACTACGAAAGGGATAGCTGGATTACCTTTTGCAAAAGTAATGTTCTCCTTTGTTTCTTTTAGAGTTTGGTCAAAAGCAGCTTCTTCTTCCTTCCCCTCAATGGCATAGTCAAAAATGCTTCCGATATGGTGGGTGTGCATTTTATTTACCACTTTCATACTTACCTCACGGGTTTCTCCACCGCAGAACTGCTCAAAGAGTGTATCTCTTACGATTCCTTCTACGAGAGGGAAGTTGTTTCGGATGGTGAAGTTGAGTAAATCAATCCCTATATTCGTAAGTGTAGGGTGCTGAATCATTGTGAACATCCATTTTGCTTTTTCCAGCTGTTTTGTGGTTTTATCAGCAAAAGCAATCTCTGTGTTATCAAAAGTGCTCATTATTGTTTTTTTATTTTAATGCCAGCAAAGTTAATAATTCCCAATGAATTGATGAAACATAATTTTTGATTTGTTAGCTGAGCCGTTATTTTAATTGTTTATATATATTTTTTAGAGAGATAATTTGCCGATAAAACAAGACAAAGAGGTATTCAATAGCTACTTTTATTAAAGAAAAAGCAACCTCTAATGGGGCTGCTTTGGGTTTTGTCTTAATTATTTCTGATTTCTACAAGAGAATTTTAATTTGCCACTTCGGCACGCATTTCTTTTCCTTTGAATTTCATAAAGGAGATATTGCTTAGAACTTCGTTTTTGAAATCTTTTTCTACTTCAAAGAAGGTAAATTTATCAAGGATTTCAATATCGCCAATGTCTGCCCGTTTTTTAGACTTAGCCGTTGCTTTATTGATGATGTCCAGCATATCTACTTTTCTCAGTCTGTCTCTTTTCCCGAGATTGAAGAAGAAGCGTACCATATCTGCGCTGTTTCTTTTCTTTTGGTCTCGTCCGCGTTTTCTGTCTCTTCTGCCAGATGGTTCGGCTTCATCAGAGAGTTGCTGAGAAGAAAGGTCGTTTCTATTCTGATAGTAGAGTGCCATATCTTTCAGTTGGAATTGAAGGAGCTGATGAACCAATTCCTCTTTTGTGAACTGAGAGAGGTCGGGAATGAGGCTGTTATCAAAGTCAAAATAATCCTCGTGTTTGGTGAGGAGTTTATCAAATACGCCTGCCACTTGTGCTTTGATGATGATATCTCCTTTCGGGATTTGCTTCTCTACGATTTCTATCTTGGTTTGAGATTTTATTTGTTTCAGTTTTCGAGTCTCGTCTGGTTTTATGAGTGCCATAGAGATACCGTCTTTACCTGCACGCCCCGTTCTACCACTTCGGTGTACGAATACTTCTGGGTCATCGGGTAGAGAGTAGTGGATTACATGAGTGAGGGAATCTACATCCAGCCCTCTGGCAGCAACATCAGTAGCTACAAGGATTTCAAGGTTTTTAAGCCTGAATTTCTTCATCACAATATCCCTTTGTGCTTGGGAGAGGTCTCCGTGCAATGCATCGGCAGCATAGCCGTTTTGCATAAGGAAGTCAGCCACATCCTGAGTTTCTGCTCTCGTTCGGCAGAAGATAATAGAGTACTGGTTGGGGTTAGCATCTATCAGCCTTTTGAGGGCTTCTTTCTTCTGTCGGTAGGTTACTACATAATACTCGTGGGAGATATTCTTCTTCACTGCATTAATAGAACCTACGGAAATCTTGTGCGGATTTGTAAGGTAGTTTTTAGAGATTTTTTCTACTTCCTTATTCATCGTAGCAGAGAAGAGCAGGGTTTGTTTCTCGTCTGGTGTTTCGCTGAGTATGGTTTCAAGGTCATCCTTAAAGCCCATAGAGAGCATCTCATCGGCTTCGTCGAGAACGAGCCAATGTATCGCAGAGAAATCAAGAGATTTTCTCTTAATAAGGTCTATAACTCGCCCAGGAGTACCTACGATAATCTGAGGTTTCTCCTTTAAGGAGCGCATCTGATCTACAATACTGCTCCCCCCATAAACTGCAACAGTTTTTAGATTTGGGAGGTATTTCGTATAGTTTTTAATGTCTTTGGTAATCTGGAGGCAAAGCTCACGAGTAGGGCAGAGCACCAAAAGCTGGATTTTACGACTTGTGTCGTCTATCATATCCAGAATCGGAAGCGAAAATGCTGCTGTTTTGCCTGTTCCCGTAGCCGCAAGAGCGATTAAATCGCGAATATCAGAGAGAATAAAAGGAATAGTCAGTTTCTGGATTTCTGTCGGCTGTTCGTAGCCGAGTTCGCCAACCGCCTTGATGATTTCAGGGCTGAGGTTGGATTCCGTAAATAAATTCATTAAAAGAACGCTGTTAATTATTAGGCGGCAAATATAAAACTTTTATTTATATAACAAATACACCTTAATATATTATATTGATTGAAAAAAATAATGATGCCCTACAGAATTAAAAATACAAAAGCAGGCGATTTTTATTTCGTAGTGATGAAAAAATATTTCATAGTGATGAAAATTCCATTTTGTAATGATGAAATAGAAATTTCGTAGTTATAAAATTATAATTTCATAGTGATGAAAAATATTTTCCACAGTAGAAAATTTTAATTAGCTAAATATTAATTAAATAAAAAAATGAATTTTAACTCTAAAAAGCACATTATCCCTAAAAAAAGGGACAATGCCCCTTTTGTCTTATGTTAAGGAGTTGAGAAAATTTTTTAAATTTGCAGCCTTATGGCGCAAATCTTAGCGATAGATTATGGAAGAGCCCGTTGCGGACTGGCGGTAACCGATGATATGCAGATTATCGCAAGTACCTTGGATACCGTGCCCACAGCCAAGCTGGTAGATTACCTCAGAGGTTATTTTAGCTCTAATGCTGTTGAGACTGTAGTTATAGGTCTTCCAGTGGATTTAAAGGGGAATATGTCTGAAGTAGAAATCGATATCCTCAGATTTATTGAGGTTTTTGAGAGGGAGTTTCCACGGATAAAAGTAGAGCGATTTGATGAGCGGTTTACTTCCAAAATGGCTTCTTATTTCATCAGCCAAAGCGGTAAAAATAAGAAGCAACGGGAGCAGAAAGAATTGATTGATAAGGTAAGTGCCACGATTATTTTACAAAATTATTTAGAAAAGAAATGATATTACCCATCAGAGCCTTTGGCGACCCTGTATTGAGAAAGACGGGGAGAGATATAGATAAAGACTATCCAGAGCTTCAGACACTTATTGCGAATATGTTTGAAACAATGAATGAAGCTAATGGTATTGGTTTGGCAGCACCGCAGATAGGTCTGGACATCCGCCTGTTTATAGTAGATGCTTCGCCTCTTGCAGAGGATGAGGATTATGCAGAGATTGCTGATGAGCTTAAAACCTTTAAGAAAGTCTTCATCAATGCTAAAATCCTTGAAGAAAGCGGTGAGGAGTGGAAGTTTAATGAAGGTTGTCTCTCTATACCCGATGTGCGGGAAGATGTAAAGCGAAAGGAAACCATATTGATAGAATATTATGATGAGAACTTCGTGAAGCATACGGAGAGCTATTCTGATATCAGGGCGAGAATCATTCAGCACGAGTATGACCATATTGAGGGCATACTCTTTACCGACCATCTCAGTGCATTAAAAAAGAAATTAGTGAAAGGGAAGCTCAATAAAATATCTCAGGGAGATATTAGTGTAGGCTATAAAATGAGATTTCCTAAATAATTGAATTAGTTAAGTATTAAATAAAATAAATTTAAGATGTTGTTAGAAAAAATAATTTCCATCTCTGGAAAACCGGGACTTTACAAATTAGTTTCTCAACTTAGAAACGGATTTATCATTGAAGATGTTATCACAAAAAAGAAAGTAAGTATTGGTAATTCTTCTCAGGTAAGTTTGTTAGATAATATTTCTATGTATACTTTTGATAAGGAAGTTCCACTTTTTCAAGTATTTGAAAATATTGCAAAGGGAAATGATTACAAAGAAACGATTTCTCATAAGGCTACGGATGCAGAGCTGAAAGACTTTATGCTCTCCGCTCTTCCTGATTATGATACAGAGAGAGTCTATGTATCCGATATTAAGAAACTTGCTCAGTGGTATAACATCCTTCAAAAAGCAGGGTATATTACGGCTGAAAGTTTTGCAAAGCCGGAGGAAACAGAGCAACCTGCCGAGGCAAAATAAAAATCTGAGTATAAACCTTAGACTATATTATAAAGGAGTTGTTTTTATGGGCAACTTCTTTTTTTTACATTTGTTGCGATGATTTTACGAAGACTTTTCTTAGCGAATTTTAAAAATCACCCCGAAAGAACCTTTCAGCTATCGCCACAAATCAACTGTTTTGTGGGGAATAATGGTGTGGGAAAAACCAATATTCTCGATGCCCTACACTACCTCTCCGTAGGTAAGAGCTTTCTTGGGAATTCGGACTTAAATAATATTAAGGACGGGGAAGATTTCTTTTCCATTACCGCAGAAGTACAGAATGAAGACCGAGATGAGACTATAAAAATAATGCTCCACAAAGAAGCTAAGAAAGTGATTAAAAAGAATGATAAAACCTATAACCGTATTGCTGACCATATTGGTTATCTGCCGAGTGTTATCATCTCTCCGTATGATTCCAATCTCATTTCAGACTCTGGGGAGAGTAGGAGGAAGTTCCTCGATGCGATGATTTCTCAAACCGATTCTCAGTACCTCTTTGACTTGATACAATACCAGAAAGCGGTTCAACAGAGGAATGCCCTGCTGAAGTTCTTTGCAAAAAACCGAACCTTTGATGCTGATTCTTTGGATATTTATAATGAGCCTATCACTCAGTATGGCAGTGAGATTTTTGAGAAGAGAAAGTCGTTTGTACAGAGTCTTAAGCCCGTTATTCAGTATTTCTATGAAGTAATTTCGGGAGCTAAGGAAGAGATTAATGTATCGTATGAGTCCCATCTTTCGGAAGGAAATTTTGAAGACCTGCTCAGGAAAAATCTGGAAAAGGATAGAGTACTTACCTACACTTCCAAAGGAGTGCATAAAGATGACCTTATCTTTGAAATGAACAGCAATTTGATAAAGAAGACAGGCTCTCAGGGGCAGCAGAAATCATTTCTTATCGCCTTGAAACTGGCACAGATTAATCGGATAAAGGAGCTTACGGGTAAGTCGCCCATCCTCCTCCTTGATGATATATTTGATAAACTTGATGATAGCCGCGTTTCTCAACTTATAGAGCTTGTGAATAGCGAATCTTTTGGGCAAATTTTTATTACCGATACCCACAGGGAACGCACAGAAAGTGTAGTGAAAAAAATAAATAACGAAAGCAAGATATTTAGTATATAATATGAATACGATTTATTTAAAAGAGATTAAAACGCCTCTTGGTGAGCTCTTCGCTTGTGCCGATAACAAGGGTGTTTGCCTTTTGGAATTCCCAGACAGTAAAGGTTTGGATAAGGAGCTTAAAGAGATTTCAAAGACACTTCAAGGGGAGATTGTAAAAGGGGAGAATGAGCATTTAAAACTTTTAGAAAGAGAATTAAATGAGTATTTTCAAGGGAAGAGGAAGAGCTTCAGCGTTCCACTAAATACGGTGGGCACAGACTTTCAAAAGCAGGTATGGGAGTCTTTGCTTAAAATCCCTTATGGCACTACAACCAGCTATCAGAAGCAGGCAAATCTCTTGGGGCGACCAAAAGCTGTACGAGCCGTAGCCAATGCCAATGGACAGAATAAAATCTCCATCCTTATTCCTTGTCACAGGGTTATTGGTTCTAACGGAACTCTTACGGGCTATGGTGGTGGCTTACTGAGGAAACAGAAACTTCTGGAAATAGAAGGTGTGCTGCTCGGCTTTCCTAGTGGAGATAAGATTTGACTAACTTCTAATAAAAAATTATAAATTTGCGCAATGGAATTGAGTATAGGTGAAATGCTAATGATAGCACTGGTTATTATCGTTCTGTTTGGTCCAGACAAGTTACCTTCTATCGCTCGGGATTTAGGGCAGGGGGTGCGCAAGATGCGCGGTGCTGTAGAGGATATTAAAACTGAAATAATGAAAGAAGCAGATAATCCCGTTGCAGAAATTAAAAAGGAGATAGAAAAGGTAAAAGATGCTGCTAAGGATTTCAATCCGATGAAAGATATAGAAAACGTTGTAGCAGAAACTCCTGAGCCAGACACTCCAAAAGTAAATCCGCTGGAAGATGAAACCTACGAAGGACCAGTAAGCAGATCATAATGCAAGAGATTATAGCAGAAGATAAAGAATTATTAGTATATCTAAATGGGCTCGGTACAGAGTCCTTTGATGCTTTTTGGCTTACCGTTTCGGAGGTTTGGGTTTGGCTTCCGTTTTATTTTATTCTCTGCTACTTCCTTTTTAAGAGTTACAGACTTAATAGTTTCCTTTTCGCTTTGGTCTTTATCGCTTTGGGTGTTACGGTATCGGACCAGTTGGCAAATGTCTTTAAATATGGAGTAGAGCGCCTTCGCCCTTGCCACGACCCATCTATCTCCGATATTATAAGAAAGGTGAAATGCGGTGGGCAGTTTGGGTTTTATTCGGCTCACGCTTCTAATACTTTTTTTATAGCGACATTTCTCAGTATTTTATTCAAAAATAAACTAAAATCTCTCCCGTATATTTTGTTCTTTTGGGCAGCTTTTGTGTCTTATAGCAGGATTTATCTCGGGGTACATTTCCCTTTGGATGTCCTTACGGGTGCCGTAGTGGGGAGCCTTATCGGGTGGTTCTTTGCAAGGCTTAGCCTCTTTGTTTTTGCCAAGCAGGAGAGGGCGGGCAGTGCTTAATTTCTCATTCAAATCAATTAATTTTTAAAATCACTACATTCTTTTATGGTTAAGAATATTCTTATCGTCCTTGGGCTGTTCTTTTTATTAGAATTTTATGTTTATAAAGCAGTAGGAGTCCTTCTAAAAAGCCCTCAATTCAGGATAATTTATATTTCAGTTACTGCGCTTATCTATATTGTAGAGCTGTATTTCATCTTTTCTATTGGTATTAATAAGTATGATGCCCATAAGATGTCGTATATTATTTCGATTGCACTCATTTTCCTTCTTCCGAAGGTGTTTATTGCCTTTTTCCTCCTTATAGATGATGTTTTCAGGCTCTTAGACTATGGTATTCAGCATTTGAACAGGAATGAAGAGAAGCATTATCCTCATCGTAGAAATTTCCTTAGTTTGCTCGGGTTGGGATTGGCTGGGCTATTCTCTGGAATCGTAGTAGATGGGATTATTTTTGGGAAATACAGGCATAGGGCAAGGCTCGTAAAACTTAAAATCAAAAACCTGCCAAAAGCATTTAAGGGCTATACAATAGTTCAGATTTCCGATGTGCATAGTGGGAGTTTTTCTCATCCCGAAAAGCTTAGAAATGCAATTAATCTTATCAATGAGCAGCAGGCAGACCTCGTGCTCTTTACTGGGGATATGGTCAATATGGTAGCGGAGGAGTTTGAGCCTTTTGTTCCCCTTTTCTCAGAGATAAAGGCAAAAGATGCAAAGCTCGCTGTACTTGGCAATCACGATTACGGCTACTATTACTATACAACCAATAAGGAGCAGAAAGCCAATGTTGCCAAACTTATAGAATTGGAAGAAAAAGCAGGGTTCCAAATGCTGAGAAATGAGCATACAGTCATAGAAAAAGCAGGGGAGAGGCTCTATATTATCGGTGTTGAAAACTGGGGACTTCCCCCTTTCCCTCAATATGGAGATTTGGATAAAGCCACAGAGGGAATACCTCAGAATGCTGCTAAAATACTGATGAGCCACGACCCTACCCACTTTGATGAAGTTGTGAAAACCCACCCTTCGGATATTGCGCTTACCCTTTCTGGTCATACCCACGGGATGCAGTTTGGCTTAGACCTGAAAAACATAAAATGGTCTCCCGTGCAGTATAAATACCCTAAGTGGATAGACCTCTACGAGAGTCTTGGAAAGTATCTTTATGTCAATCGTGGTTTTGGGGTCTTAGGCTTCCCAGGCAGGGTAGGCGTAAATCCTGAGATTACCGTTTTTACTTTGAAATAGGCCGAGGCTATTGCTCGGTTATACTGTTTTGAATTTCATTATATTCAAAGCCTTTGGAGAGTAGATGGCGAATGCACTTCATCCTCTTCTGATAGTCTTTCATCCCTTTCTGTTTAGAGAAATAGGCGGTATAGAGTTTCTGTATTGTATTTCTATAATCGTCATCATCTATCTCATCAAAGCACGAGCTAATGAGTTTATCATTGATTTGTTTTTGTTTTAGATGAATACGAATCTTATTTTTCCCCCAGTCTTTGATGTAGAATTTTCCTCGTATATAGCTTCTTACAAATCGTTCTTCATTTAAGTAATTTTCCTTAATGAGGTACAGCAGAATCTCATCTTTTGCTTCAGGAATAAGGATAAATTCGCGCATTTTCTGTTCTACTTCGTAATGACATCTGTCCTGGTAAGTACAGTAATTTGCCATTTTTTGTTTGATTTCCTCAAAGGTATAAGATTTCTTCTCCATCGGTTATCTCAATAAATCGCGTAAAAATACTTTATCTCTTTCTATAATTCCAACTTATTAGCTGTGAATATAAACTTTTTAAGTCATAATAAATAGTGGGCTATTAAAAAAAATTCCTCTTTTTAAAAGGGGGATTTTATGTGTTTCTTTATACAGTAAAAGCATACCCAAGTATGCTGTAGATGCGATAACAGACTAAGAAAACAAGTCCCGAACCTTATCAAAGAAAGATTTCTCCTTTCCTGAAGGTTCAGCTTTCATTTCTCCTGATTCGAGCTGTTTTTCAAAGAAGGATTTCTGCTCGGGGGTGAGTTTTTGTGGCGTCCAAACATTGATATGGATAAACATATCTCCTTTGCCGTAGTGGTCTATACTTGGGAGCCCCTTACCTGAGAGCCTGAGGATTTTGCCCGACTGAGTACCTGCATCTATCGTGATTTTTACCTTACCTCCTACGGTAGGCACTTCTTTTTTGGTTCCGAGGGCTGCTTCCGCGAAGGAAATGTAGAGCTCTTGGTGGAGATTATCTCCTTCTCGTTTGATAGTAGCGTCCTGCTCCTCTTCTATAACGACGATGAGGTCTCCTGCTGCACCACCAAAAGGGGCATCATTACCCTTGCCTCTTACGCTAAACTGTATGCCCTCTCTCGCTCCTGCGGGAATATTGATGGATACTTCTTCCTCGTCCTTTATAAGCCCTTGTGCATTGGCTCCTGCAGGGATGTGGTCGGCCACCTTTCCTAGTCCTTGGCAAGTGCTACAGGTGGTTTGGGTTTGCATTTGCCCGAACATTGTGTTCATCACCTTTATTTGAGCTCCTGTACCGTGGCAAGTAGGGCAGGTCTTAGATGTAGCACCAGCAGCGGCTTTCATTTTTTTTACTTTGATGGTCTTTGTGGTGCCATTGAGCATTTCTTCGAGGTTGACTTTTATTCTCACCCTAAGGTTTGAACCTCTCACTTGTTGGGTTCTGCTGCCTCCACCACCGAAGCCTCCAAAACCACCGAAAGCGCCTCCACCGAAGATATCCCCGAACTGCTCGAAGATGTCTTCCATACTCATTCCACCACCGAAGCCACCGCCTCCAAAGCCACCATTGCCGCCCATACCTGCGTGCCCGAACTGATCATATCTGGCTTTTTTATCTGGGTCGCTGAGAACTTCATAGGCCTCTGCGGCTTCTTTAAATTTTTCTTCGGCTTCTTTATCACCTGGGTTTTTATCTGGGTGATATTTTATCGCTAATTTTCTGTATGCTTTCTTTATTTCATCTGCTGAGGCGGATTTTGATACGCCCAGTACTTCATAATAATCTCTTTTAGACATCGTTTAATTCTATTGTTTGTTATACGCTCTTAGGCCTGCCCTGTAACTACTTTTGCAAAGCGAATGACCTTGTCGTGGAGTATATAGCCTTCCTCTATTACATCAATGATTTTGCCTTTTAGCTCGTCGGAAGGAGCAGGGATTTGGGTAATAGCCTCGTGGAAATCTACATTGAAATCATCTCCAGCCTTTACTTCGATAGGTTTAAGACCTTTTTCTACTAATTTGCTTTTAAACTTCTGATAGATGAGCTCTACGCCTTTCAGGTCGGCCTCGTTTCCGTTTTGGGAGATGTCTTTTAGTGCTCTTTGGAAGTCGTCTAACACCCCTAAAAGGGAGGTCATAATATCTTGGTTGGCATAGAGGAAGAAATCTTGCTTTTCTTTTATGGTTCTTCGTTTGAAGTTTTCAAACTCGGCATAGAGGCGGATGTATTTGTCCTTTTCCTCTGCCAAAATTTCCTCTATGGATTTTTCTTCTGCCAGATTTTCCGTTTTTTCTACGGCTTCTTCTGGTTGTATTTCCTCGTTTTTGTTGAGTTCTTCGTTTTGAATATCGTTATTTTCAGACATAATGAATATTTTTTGCTCCCATTAGTCAAATTTTTTGCCAATGCTTGGGAGCTGACAAATTGTCTGTATGTTTTGTAAAACTTTCTTTTGAGTATTATGAAAAAGAGAAATATTAGGCAAAAGATAATTAATCTAGAGCGATATTGTATTTTAGAAGTGCTTTTTTATATTTTTGTAAATCCTATACAGGAAATAGATTGTATAAGATGAATGCTATTGAAGAATTAAAGAAGAGAATTTATAGTGGAGATAATGTTGTAAGCCTTTCAGATATGAGATATCTGCCGAGGTGGGCTATTTTGTTGATAGATATTTTCCTGATTTTTATTGCTATAATCACTGCTTGTTGGTTTTTTAAACGTTTTGGAAATATAGAAGTTTTTTCTCATCGTGTTGGGGTTGGTGGTTTTATTCTGATGGTAAATATCTTCTTTATGTATATCTTCAAAACTTTTGCGGGGATTATTCGACATTCTACCTTCATTGACTTATTAAAACTTATACTTGTTATTTTATGTTCTACCATTAGTGTAGGTTTTATTAATTATGGTATTATACAGTTTACGGGTGTTCGGCTTATACAGCATTCAGTAGTATTTTTATTTATATTTAGTATTATAGCCTGTATGCTCCTTTTCTCTCTTCGTTTGGTAGTAAAGGAGATGTTTTATATAGTAAAAGATTATGGGCATCTTACTTTTGGTAAGAAAGTGTTGGTTCTTGGAGTGGGAGAGAAGTCTGTAGCTATAGCAAAGGCAATAAAAGATAATTCACAATCACCATATGTAGTTACAGGTTTTATTACCAATAGAAAAGATTCTAAAAGTGCAAAATTACTCGGAAAGAGAATTTACCATAAGACTGATCTTGAAAAAAGTACAAAAGAGAGCCTTGATATAGATGGAATCATTGTACTGAAAGAAATTATTTCCAAAAAGGAACTTGATGAATGGGTAGCTCTTTTCTTGGAAAAAAAACTCCAAGTATTGAAGGCTGGAGATATAGAAAAGTTCGGTAGTAAGGAGAATAAGCTCGGTATACAAAAATTACAGATAGAAGATTTGCTCAACAGAAAGCAGATAAAAATTGAGAATAAAGAAGTAGAGCAGAGACATCTTGGGAAAGCAGTGCTGGTAACGGGAGGTGCAGGCTCTATCGGTAGTGAAATTGTGAGGCAGGTAGCACAGTACAAACCGAGTGTATTGGTCGTACTTGATCAAGCAGAGACTCCTCTATACGATATAGAACTCGAAATGAGGCAGAATTTCCCAGAGGTGGATATTAAATTTATCCTTGCAGATATTACCCATAAGGATAGGGTAGAGGCGCTTTTCCAAGAGTATAGATTCTCTATGGTCTATCACGCTGCAGCATATAAGCATGTGCCTCTTGTGGAGAATAATCCTAATGAAGGCACCCTTGCAAATGTATTGGGAACTAAGAATCTGGCACTGTTATCAAGTGAATATAATGTCAATCGCTTTGTAATGGTCTCCACAGATAAAGCGGTGAACCCTACCAATGTAATGGGGGCAACCAAACGAACGGCAGAGCTCTTTGTGCAGGCATTGCAGGGTATGGAGGGGAATAAAACCAAGTTTATTACCACTCGATTTGGTAATGTTTTAGGTTCTAATGGCTCGGTAATCCCTTACTTTAAGAAGCAAATAGAAGCTGGCGGCCCCGTAACCATAACCCACCCTGATATTGTACGATATTTTATGACTATTCCAGAGGCGTGTGAGCTTGTTCTTACCGCAGGGGTTATGGGTAATGGTGGTGAAATCTATGTTTTTGATATGGGAGAACCCGTAAAAATTGTAGACCTCGCAAAAAGAATGATAAAGCTCTCAGGTTTTGAACCTGATATAGATATTAAAATTATATTTACAGGGCTTAGACCAGGGGAAAAACTCTATGAAGAACTCCTGAGCGATGATACCAAAAACCTGCCTACTACTCACGAGAAGATAATGATTTCCAAAGACCCATCTATGCCGTTTGCTGATATAGATAGTCTTACAGATGAACTTATATTATTAGCAAAAGAAAATGATAAAATGGAAGTAGTAAGGCTAATAAAGAAAATAGTAAGAGAATTTAAAAGCAATAACTCCATATACGAGAGACTTGATAAACACAATGAGTCTTCGGTTTTTTAATTGTATATTTGCACCACTTTTTATAATAATATAAATGAACATTATTAAGCAGATTTTACCTTTATTTGGGTTAATATTTTTATTCTCTTGTGAGCCGAGGAAAAACCTCAACTATATGCAAGATATAGAGAAAATAGTTCTTGAAAATGCACATAAATTACAGCAGACTACTCTGCAACCAGGTGATGAGCTTGTTATTATGGTGATGGCAAAAGATGCTGATGTAGCTGCTCCCTTTAATCAAAGCTATTCTTCGGGTAAAGCATTACAGAATTTAAATATTACAGGTAATGTTCAGAACATCTCTCAAACAGCTTCTGGACCTACTTATATAGTAGATGATGAGGGAGCTATTGATATGCCGATCTTAGGTAAAATCAATGTAAAGGGACTGACGATAGATGGATTAAAATCTACTCTCTATAATAAACTCAGAAGATACATAAAAGAGCCTTCCGTAAGTGTTCGGCTTAATAATTTTAAAGTCTCCGTAATGGGAGAGGTTACTCGCCCTGGTGAGTATATATTATCAGATGGGAAAGGTACCCTAATGCAGGCACTGAGCTTAGCAGGAGACCTTACCATTTACGGACTTAGAGATGAAGTCCTCCTCATACGAACTACCGAAGGTAGAGTAGAGCAAACTAAGATAGACCTCTCAAAAGCAGATTTTATTAATTCTCCCTACTATATCTTAAAACAAGGAGATGTCATCTATGTGCCTGCAAATAAAACAAGACAGAAAGCCTCTCGCCTTGACCCTAATGCAGGTATATACATCTCAGTAGCCAGTGTGATTATTGGTCTTTTAGCATTGTTTATCAGGAAATAATCCCTTGCCATTACACGGGTTTAGCCTGTTTCCTTTTCATTAGATAAAATCATCAACGATTAATATAAAAAAGAATGTCATCAGAAAAAACGATAGATACAAACACTTCAGAAGAATTTAATTTAGCGGAAATCATAAAGCCTTACTTACAGCGCTGGAAATGGTTTATCATAAGTATATTCCTTACTTTATTTCTTACTTATTTTGCATTGAAGTTTATGACTCCTGTTTATAAAGTGGAGTCTACCGTTCTTATAAAAGATGCAGATAATTCCTCTGGTAGTCCAGAACTCGGGCTCCTTGCTGATTTGTCTGGTTTTGGTGGATTAAAAACCAATAGCATAGATAATGAAATCCAGATTTTCAGCTCCAAAAAACTAATGCGTGAAGTTGTACAGAATAATAATTTTCAAGCAAGCCTCTTTGCTAAGAAAGGTTTTAGAAAGGTAGAGCTTTACAAAGAGACTTCTCCTGTTAGTGTGAAGATTATCAGTGAAACTCCTAATGTAGACTTCCCTAAAAAACCTTTAGAGCTTATCGTTAAAGGCAATAAACTGAGCCTCAATTCTGATGAACTCAAAAAAGAAATCACCTCTGAGCTTGGGAAGACCATCTCCCTGCCTTATGCCAAAATGATTATCACTAAAAACGAGACCTACAATCCAAAACTCAATAAAGACATAGATGTATCTGCATTAGAGCTTCATATTTCTTCGCTTGAAAAGGCAGTGAATTATTATCAAGAGATTCTAAAAGTAGATTTGGTCAATAAAGATGCTACGGTTATCGCGCTCTCTATGAATTACCCTAATATCAAAAAAGCAGAGGATCTTATCAATGACCTCATTATTGCTTATAATATTGATGCGATAGACGACAAGAGTTCGGAGTCTAAAAAAACCCTCGATTTCATCGATGAAAGAATAAAAAAACTCTCCATAGAACTCGGTGATGTAGAAAATAAAAAAGAGCAGTTCAAAGTAGATTATAAAATTACTGATATCCCTACCGAAGCTAAGCTCAGTCTCGAAACTACCGTTGAAAACAGAGCAAAACAACTCGAAGCAGATGCCCAGCTTGAGCTTACCAACTCGCTGATATCCTATGTCTCCAAACAAGGAGCTTACCAAGTCCTCCCAACTAATGTCGGGCTTCAAAATGCAGATGCTTCTACTGTAATTTCTACCTATAATAAGCTCGTCCTTGAGAGAAATCGTCTCTTGGAATCCGCTACTGAGGAAAATCCTACCGTAATAGACCTCACAAAGCAGATTAATGCGATGCGTTCCTCTGTATTGCAGTCTTTACAAAAGAATAAAATCGCTTTAGAAATCACAAGGAATGAATTCCTTAGCGAGCAGAATAAAATCTCTGGCAGAATCTCTCAACTTCCCTCTATGGAGAAACTTTTCAGAGGGATAGAAAGACAGCAGCAGATAAAAGAAAGCCTCTATCTATTGCTTTTGCAGAAGAGGGAAGAGTCTGCCATTACTCAATCCATTATTGCCGATAAAGCAAGGGTGGTAGACACCGCATACCCCTCTGATAAGCCCGTCGCTCCAAAGAATATGATTATCCTGCTTGTAGGTTTGGTTATCGGTCTCCTCATTCCTTTAGCTATCATTTATATTTATGAGCTTGTAGATAATAAAATCAAGTCTAAGCATGATATTCAAAAGCTATCCACCACTCCTGTCATAGCAGAATTGCCAAGCATTAAGAAAGGAGAGGATGATATTATTAAAGTAAATGATGTTTCACCAGTTGCTGAGGCATTTAGAATACTGATTACGAATCTGAACTTTATGCTTCCTAAAAAGCACAAAGGTAAAGTGGTTTTCGTTACCTCTTCTGTAAAAGGCGAGGGTAAAACCTTTACTTCTATCAATCTGGCGCTTACTCTTGCTAATCCTAGAACCAAAGTGCTCATTATAGGTTCTGATATCCGAAATCCTCAGTTGCAGAGATACGATCCTAAAAGCCGTGCCTATGCAGGTCTTACCGAATATCTCCATTCTGACGATATACAGGTAGAGGATATCATTCATCAGTCGCTATTTAATCCAAATTGTGATGTAGTTTATTCTGGAATGATACCTCCAAACCCTACAGAGCTCCTCTCTAATGGTAGATTTGAGCAGCTCCTCAATACATTGAGCACTCAGTATGATTATATCATTGTAGATACAGCACCTTTACTTCTTGTTACGGATACATTATTGTTCGCGGAGCTTGCAGATGCCACGCTTTATGTTACCCGTTCTAAGTACACTGAGCGAGAGCTTATCAATTTTGCAAATGATAATATCAACAGTCATAAGCTCAACAATGTTGCTTTTGTTATTAATGATGTAAGCAAGACTAATCTCGGTTATGGCAATAAATATGGTTACGGCTACCATAGCAAAGAGAAAAAAGGATTTTTCAGAAGATTATTAGGATAAGGTTTAATATGGACTTCTCAAAATTACAAGATAAAAAGGTATTGGTTACGGGTGGAGCAGGCTTTATCGGCTCTAATCTTTGTGAAAAATTATTAGAAATCGGAGCTGTAGTTACGGTTTTAGATAATTTTGCTACTGGACACAGGCATAATATTGAACCATTTTTCTCTAATCCTAAATTTTCCCTTATAGAAGGTGATATTTGTGATTTAGAAACTTGCCAAAAAGCTTGCGAAGGCCAGGATTATGTGCTTCATGAGGCTGCTTTGGGCTCTGTTCCTCGTTCCATCAATGACCCTGTTACAAGCAATGATGTGAATGTATCAGGCTTTCTCAATATGCTCGTTGCAGCGAGAGATGCAGCGGTAAAAAGGTTAGTCTATGCCGCGAGTTCGTCTACTTATGGAGACTCCCAGTCATTACCAAAGGTAGAGAATGTTATTGGAAAACCACTTTCTCCTTATGCAATTACAAAATATGTAAATGAGCTTTATGCAGATGTATTTAAACGAACTTACAATTTTGATACTGTTGGATTAAGGTATTTCAATGTATTTGGGAGAAGGCAAGATCCTAATGGAGCCTATGCTGCGGTTATTCCTAAGTTTGTTATTCAATTGATGAATCATCAGTCTCCTACAATCAATGGAGATGGTACTTATTCCAGAGATTTTACCTATATAGATAATGTCGTTCAGATGAATCTCCTTGCACTCATTTCAGAAGATGAGGGAGCTATTAATCAAGTGTATAACACAGCGGTGGGAGACAGAACAACTATCAAGCAAATGGCAGAATTATTAAAAGAATATCTCTCTGCATACGATACTGAAATCGCTAATGTAGAAATCCTCCACGGGCCTAATCGTCAGGGAGATGTTCCTCATTCATTGGCAAGTATAGAAAAGGCTCAGAAGAATTTAGGATACCATCCTACTCATAAATTTGAAGAGGGACTAAAAGAAGCTGTAGATTGGTATTGGGAAAATTTAAAGTAAAAAGTAAGAATATAAAAAATGAATCATAAAATAGCAGTTATAGGTTTAGGATATGTCGGTCTTCCATTAGCAAGATTATTCGCAACGAAATTCCCTGTGGTAGGATTTGACATTAACCAGAAAAGAATTACAGAACTCAATGCAGGACACGATGAAACTTTGGAGGTTTCTGATGAACTTTTGAAGTCAGTTTTGGTTGGAGAAAACCCATTCAATACAAGTTCTAACGGACTTTTCTGCTCATCAAATCTGGAAGATATAAAAGATGCCAATATCTACATTATCACTGTTCCTACACCTGTGGATAGGAATAATCGCCCAGACCTTACACCTCTTGTAAAAGCAAGTGAGACCGTAGGAAAAGTCATCAAAAAAGGAGATATTGTTATTTACGAATCTACTGTTTATCCTGGGGCAACGGAGGAAGATTGTATCCCTGTGGTGGAGAAGGCTTCAGGATTGAAATTTAATCAAGATTTCTTTGCTGGATATTCCCCTGAAAGGATTAATCCAGGTGATAAAGAGCATACTGTAGAGAAAATTCTAAAAGTAACTTCTGGCTCCACACCAGAAATCGGAAAAGTGGTGGATAACCTTTATTCATCAGTAATTACAGTAGGGACTCACCTTGCGCCAACTATTAAAGTTGCTGAAGCAGCAAAAGTGATTGAAAATTCTCAAAGAGATATTAATATTGCTTTCGTAAATGAGTTGGCTAAAATATTTAATCTAATGGATATCAATACTCACGATGTACTAAAGGCAGCAGGCACTAAGTGGAATTTCCTTCCATTTAAGCCAGGTCTCGTTGGGGGACATTGCATCGGTGTAGATCCATATTATTTAGCACAGAAAGCTCAAGAGTACGGCTATCATCCAGAGATTATCCTTGCGGGGAGAAGAATGAACGATTCTATGGGCAAATATGTTGCAGAGCAAGTGATAAAGGCGATGATTAAGAAGAATATTCAAATCAATGGTGCTAAAGTCCTAATGCTTGGGGTAACTTTTAAAGAAAATTGCCCAGATGTCCGAAATACGAAAATCGTAGATGTCATTTCTGCTTTGGAGGATTTCGGTGTGAAGGTAAGTACTTTTGACCCTTGGGCAAATCCTTCTGAGGTTCAGCATGAGTACGGTATCACGAGTACTCAGCAGCTCCCTAATGGGAAGTATGATGCAATTATCTTTGGGGTAGCTCATAAAGATTTTAAAAATTTAGATATAGAAACTTTAAAGACCTCAAGTACTGTAGTCTATGATGTAAAAGGTGTTTTTGAGAATGTGGATAAGAGACTTTAATTCCAAAATTATTATCTGCTATTTTATTAAATTAATAAACTTATAGAATAAGAGATCTTTAGGCTGAAAAAGTTATATGAAGACAATGTACATTTATTGATAATCATTACCTTTGGCATCAGTAATAAATTTTTAAAAACTAATAAGAGATTTTTCTAAAAAAATCTGCAAGATGGAAGGATAATTTAGTAAGCCATCACAAAATTGCTTAGAATAGAATATAGGAAGAGAGTAATATTATACTTGAAAAGCCTAAAGAAAAACTATAATAATTGAAGAAAGGAAAAAAAGATGGATATTAAATTTCTTATAGCTCCACTAATGTATGCTGTATCTATTTATATAGATGTATTTACCTATCATTTAAAATTTAATCTTCACGATAATAAAAATTTCAGATATCTTTTTTCCCTTATCAATGTTTTTCAGTATTCTGCTCGGGGGTTTATTCTTATCTTCGCACCTATTATGGCCTACTATACCGAGTCTGTAAAAGATAAGGACTTAATCTGGCTAATGACCCTCCTTGCACACATATTCGTCATTCTTCTCCTTATAATGCTTTATAGTAGAAGGTATTCCTTAGCTATATCAAGATTTATTATATCAAAACTTAATTTCTTCCTTGGAAAAGTAGAGTATAAAAAAGATTTCACGATTATTTTGAATCCTACTTTTAGAAAGGAGGCTATTAATTTTAAGAAAGACAGTTTGTTCTTTGGTTTTTCTTTTCTAGCTTCATCTGTATATGGTTTTAGTATGACTTTTCTTTACTACATTGCATTTTATTTTCCGCAGAAAGTTCTTATGCTAAGTTCTTATAGCCAGGTACTGAATTCAGTAGGAGCTATGAGTCTCCTCCTGTTTATAGATCCAAGGATGATGGCTTCTATTGATAATGGTAAAGGATTAAAAGAGCTTAACATCATTACCACAAGTAGAATATGTGCTCATTTTGTATTAATATTAATTCTTTTATTTATTAGATAAAATGAATGAGTTACATTTATATTTGGGAATTACTTTCCTTTTTTTTTATTTAGGATGTCTGCACAAGAATCCTGTTCATAAAGCATTTTTTACATTTGCTTTTATCGTTTTCAGTTTTATTTTACGTTTCTCTATAGATGTAAGTTGGGGCAAAGATTATATGGCATACTATCATCTGTATAGAATGGAGAAACCAGAGAAATTACTTGATTATTTTACCAAAGAGCCTTATCTCTATTTGCTTCATACTTTCTGTTCAAACCTTTTAGATACCAGAAAAGAAGTTTTCCAACTGATGTTTTACTTTAATTTCATCATTGTTAATAGCTTTTTTATATGGCTTATTTGGGCAGAAAATGTCCGTACTTGGAAAAAAATGATATTTTTCTCCCTCTACTACTTGTTGTTCTCCTATGTTTTGCTTAGGAATGGGATTCCATATGTTATATTTGCATACTTTATCCATCAGATTTATAATGATAAGAAAACTACAAAATTAGTATATCTTACTCCGTTTATGCACTTTAGTTCTACTGTTCCAATAGTGCTTATTTTTCATAAGAGTAAGAAGTATTTTTATTATTTTACTATTGTTTTTTCCCTTTTAGTATCAGTAATATTTGTAGGTACTCTTTTAAACCGACCAGAGCTTGAGTTGATAAATAGTAAGTTTAATGCATATAGCGAGAAACAGATATTTAGTATTATACATTATATATTTTTTGCTGTCTTTATGTCTGCTACTTTTGTTGCTTATCTTTTTCTAAGGAAGCGATTCTTCCATCCAGTAATTATTACTACACTTGCGCTTTATATACTGGTATTTTTTATTAGTCCTATCGCAGCATTTAGGTATTCACCTTATTTACTTACGGGGCTTATTTTTATTAGGGTAGATGATACTAAATACAAACGCTTTAATAATTTAATGGATTATGCTTCTATAGTGATTCTTTTCCATTTTATCTATACTTTCTATGATACGCACGAAATAAGCTAAGCATTATGAAAACAATAAAAACCCTGCTCGCATCTTACAACGGAGAAAAGTATATAGAGGAGCAGATTCAGTCAATATTAAATCAGGAAGGGGTTCTTGTGGACCTTGTTGTTAATGATGATTTGAGTGAGGATAGAACTGTATCCCTTGTTAGGGAAAAATTTCCAGAATTAAAGGTCAAGATAAATACTCCTGCTACAGGTTCTGCAGCAAATAACTTCCTTAAAATGATAACAGAGATAGATTTTAATGAAGACTTTCATTTTGTAGCCTTTGCAGACCAAGATGATATTTGGCTACCCCAAAAGCTGAGTGCTGCAGTAGAAAAATTAGAAGCAGAAGGTGCAGAGCTCTATTGCTCTAACCTTACCAAGTGGGATATGCAGAACAATAGTTTCTTTCTGCTAAAAAAGGATTACCCACAAAAGAAATATGATTTCCTCTTCGAGGGGGGGAGTGCTGGTTGCACCTATGTTTTTACTAAAAATCTTGCTCAGCAACTCAAAGCCTTTATACCTACGGTAGATTCCTCTTGTTGGGAAGAGTTTTCGCATGACTGGTTGGTATATTTCTTCGCCAGAAGTAGAGGGTTTAAGGTCTGTATAGATGGAAATTCTTATATTCATTATCGTTTGCATAATAATAATGTACATGGGCATCTTAATCAATTATCTTTTAGTACGATTAAGTATAAAATAGGTAAAGTCCTCAGAGGTTATCATAAAAAACACATTGAGAACTATATAAAGTATATAGAACCAGGTTCAGATTATTATAAGATATACCGAGCCTTTCTCGGCTCTTACTTCCAACGAAATAAGATGATATTGAAATATAACACCCAATTAATGAGAGATACCAAGAAATTTTATTTATTTTTGTTACTAAATTTATTTAGGTTTAAGTAAGAATGTACCGCCTTTTTATCAAGAGATTTTTAGATTTTAGCCTGTCATTCATAGGTTTTATCTGTTTATTCCCTCTATTTTTTTTGGTAATGGTGGGGCTATTTTTTGTTAATGATGGCAAGCCTTTCTTTTATCAGCTAAGACCAGGGAAAGATGGGAAGATTTTTAAGATTATCAAGTTTAAAACGATGAATGATAAGAGAGATTCCAATGGAAATCTCCTCCCAGATGCTAAACGGCTCACCAAAATTGGGTTATTTGTAAGAAAAACCTCTCTTGATGAAATCCCTCAACTCCTTAATGTGATCAAAGGAGATATGTCTCTCGTAGGGCCAAGACCTTTACTGCCAGAATATTTAGCTTTGTATAGCGAAACGCAGCGCCGTCGCCACGAAATAAAACCTGGTATTACGGGTTGGGCACAGGTTAATGGGAGAAATGCGATATCTTGGACTAAAAAATTTGAACTCGATGTTTGGTATGTAGATCATATCAGCTTTTTATTAGATGTAAAAATCATATTGCTAACGATAAAAAAGGTTTTCATCCGCGAGGGCATCTCCCAAGAAGGGCACGCCACTGTAGAAAATTTTAATGGAAAAAACTAATAAATTAATATATGAAAAAAATAGCAATCGTAGGTGCGGGAGGGTTTGGACAAGAGGTCTTTTGTATATGGAGAGATATGTTACGGGCTCAAAATACAAAATATGAGTTTATAGGTTTTTTTGATGATGCACCAGGGCTTCTCAAAAATAATTTTGGAAAGATTGTAGGTACAGTAGAGCAGTTGAATATTATTGATTATCCATTGGAAGTAGCTATTGCTATTGGTACTCCAAAGCATATTTTCACTGTAAAACAGCTGATAAATAATAATTATCTTATTTTTCCTAATATTATTCACCCTACTGTACAGTTTTTAGGGAAAGATAGTATAAATATCGGGCATGGAAATATTTTTGCATTAAATACTATAATCAGTTGTAATACTAAAATAGGTGATTTTAATGTCTTTAATACTCGAGTTACACTTGGTCATGATAATCTTGTTGGAGACTATAATGTATTTAGCCCAAATGTTCAAATTTCTGGTAATGTACATATTGGTAACCTTAATCTTTTGGGTTTTAATAGTGGGATTATTCAGAATAAAAAAATGGGTAATGAAAATACATTAGGAGCAGGCAGTATTCTGCTGAGAAGTATAAAAGATGAAGGGCTCTATATAGGAAACCCTGCAATAAAAGTTAAATTCTAAAAAAAATATAATGGACAAGAATAAATTTATAGAAGACTTTACATCAATATTTGATGAAGTAGAAGTATCAGAAGTAACAATGGCTACAGAGTTTAAGAACTTTGAAGAATGGAGTTCCTTAGCCGCATTAGGACTTTTAGCTGTAATAGAAGAGGAATATGATGTAGCTCTAACTCATAATGATATTAAAAATGCAGTAACTGTGGAAGATATATACAATATTGTTCAAAATCAAAAGTAAATGGCTTATATTCACATTCCCAATGTTACAATTAAAGGTATTTCTGCTTGTGTACCTAAACAAGTGATTAAAAACGAAAGTCTTAATCATATTTTTCCAGAAGAGGAATTGAAAAAAACAATAGAATCAGTTGGAATTAAAGAGCGCAGAATTTCTAATGAAAATATTTGTGCATCCGATTTATGCTATAATGCTGCAGAAAAATTACTTTCTGATTTGAATATAGATAAAGATTCTATTGATGTGCTCATATTTATGTCTCAGACTACAGATTATAAGATACCAGCTACAGCTCCTATACTTCAGAATCGTTTAGGACTTAGCAAAAATACTATCTGCTTTGATCTCTCCTTAGCTTGTAGTGGATATATTTATGCATTAACTACAGCATTTACATACCTTAATCTACCTAATATAAATAGAGTTTTATTGCTTGATGGGGAAACATTTTCTAAAATTGTAAATTCAAAAGATAAAACCAATGCTTTACTCTATGGAGATGCAGGAACAGCAACTCTTTTGGAGAAAAAAGAAGGAAATAATTTTAATGCTATTTTACATACAGATGGAGAAGGATGGGCATCTGTTAATGTACCTGGGGGAGCTTGTAGAAATCCATTTACAAAAAATAGTTTAGAAGAGAAAATTCGTGAAGATGGAAGCATAGGAAATGAGTTACAAATCTATATGAATGGAATAGATGTATTTAATTTTACTTTGAAAGTAGTTCCTAAAAGTATAAAAGAACTGTTAGAAGCTACTCAGACTAATATTTCTGATTATGATTCTATCATATTTCACCAGGCAAATAAATTTATGATTGAGTTTTTTAGCAAAAAGCTAAAATATGATATGGAAAAAGTGCCTATTAGTTTAGATAAATTTGGAAATACAAGTTCAGCAACTATTCCTTTAACAATAGTGAGTGAATTGAAAGATAAGCAATCTATTAATAATAAGATTATTATGAGTGGATTTGGAGCAGGGCTTTCTTGGGCTGCCGCATCTTTGGATTTAGCAGATACTTATATCAGTGATTTAATTGAAATATAATATGAAAGTCCATCATTATGGTTTAGCGACCAAATCTATTGAGAAAAGCATTAAATCATTTCTTAATTTAGGCTATCAAACAGCTTCCGATATCATTTTTGACCCTATACAAGGAGTTAATTTATTGTTTCTCAAAAATGAAAACAACCATCTGATAGAACTTGTAGAACCTGCCCAAGAGGAGAATCCCGTATCAAAAATTTTAGCTAAATCAGGCACTTCATTATACCATATCTGTTATGAAATATCAAATTTTAATGAGAAAATAGAAGAACTTAAAAAGCAACGATTTGCTGTAGTCCTTCCTCCCACACCTGCCGTTGCATTTAGCAATAGAAAGATATGCTTTTTGTATAACCCATCTGTAGGATTAATAGAACTATTAGAAAAATAATGAAAAACTTCGTTTATAGAAACTATACGGTTGAGTATCTCTTTGATAATACTACTCATTTCAGTGGTTATGGAGATGTATCCCTCCCTCAGGAAGATTATGATAACATCATCCTTTTCTATCAGCTAGACCCGAGCAAAACTCCAGAAAAGCAGATAGAAGAAATAGAGGAAATACAATCTAAAATCTCCCTTATCACTCAGCTAATTTCAGATAAGAGAATCATAGCTCTAACTCTTCCTGTGGAATATCAGCAGAATTGGCAAATAAAACATTCTGAGCTGAGTTCAGCCATCCTCAGATTTAATCAATCCCTTAAATCCCTCTCCTTTGAGCAGAATAATATAAAAGTAGTAGAGCTTAATCAGTTTTTTGAAAACCAAACAATCGATAAAGTAGACTGGCGATTTTTCTTTACATCTCAAATGATTATTAACCCAAAACTGGCTAAACCTTTTAAGAATTGGTTCAATAGCCAACTGGATTTCATCAGTCTTAAAAGAAAGAAGTGCATTGTTTTAGATTGTGATAATACACTCTGGGGAGGCGTTGTAGGTGAAGATGGTGTTCACGGTGTAAAACTCGGACAAGATTATCCAGGTAATGCCTTTAAGAGTTTTCAAGAATTACTTTTAATGCTCTCCAAAAAAGGGGTTATTTTGGCTGTATGTAGCAAAAACAACCTTGCAGATGTACAAGAGCTGTGGAGAGAAAACCCTAATCATCTCATTAATGACCAAGTACTCTCCGCTTATCGAATCAATTGGCAGAATAAAGCAGAGAATATAAAATCAATAGCAGAAGAGCTTAATATCGGTACCGATAGCTTTGTCTTTATAGACGATAACCCTATTGAGAGGGGCATTGTAAAAGAATTTCTTCCAGAGGTAGAAGTTCCAGATTTTCCAGACAAGCCTTATGATTTGGTAGATTTCTTTTGGAAAGTCTATAATGAGTACTTCACTGCTTTTGAGCTCTCGCAGGAGGACTTAAATAAAACCGAGCAGTATAAAGAAAACTTCTTCCGAAACGAGAGCAAAAAAGTCTTTAATAATATGGATGATTATCTCGCTAGCTTAGATATCGTAGTAGATATTATCTCTGCAAATGATGCTAATATCTCCCGTATTGCTCAAATGACTCAGAAAACCAATCAATTTAATCTAAGAACTCAGCGCTATACAGAGGAAGACCTCAAACTTAAACTCAAAAATGGAAGCCATATTTACTGTGCCAATGTAAAGGATAAGTTTGGCGATAATGGTATTACCATTGCCTGCATTGTTGAAGAGCAAAACAATACTTTATTCCTCGATTCTTACCTTTTAAGTTGTAGAATATTAGGTCGTGAGATAGAAAAAATCACCCTACTAAGTATTATAAAACACCTGCAATCCCAAACAGGTAAAGAAGTAAAAGCAGAATACATCCCATCTAAGAAAAATGCAATGACTAAAGATTTCTTGGAAAAAGTAGGCTTTACAATAGATAGCGAAGACCCAGAAGGCATTAAGAAATACTCCTTCAACCCAGATTTAGAGATAGAAATTAAAGATTATTATACCATAAATTTTAAATAATTAATAAAGAACAATGAAAGAGCAAATAGTTGCAATTATGTCTGAGGTATTTGAATTACCTATTGCAGATTTCCCAGCAGAGATTTCCCAGAAAACTATCGAGAACTGGGATTCACTAAGGCACTTAAACCTTATTGTAGAGTTAGAAGACTCTTTTGATAAATCTTTTGAACCAGAAGAAATATCAGAAATGATTACTCTGGACAAAATCATAGAAATGCTTCAAAAATAGTACAGATGAAAGGTAAAAAAATCCTTATAGTAGGTGCTTCTTCTGGTTTGGGAAGAGAGACTGCTCTTAATCTTGCTAAGCAGGGGGCAGATTTGGTTTTAATATCTCGTGATACAGAGAAATTAAATGCTCTTGCTTCTCAACTTGAAGTAGGAAAATATCAAATTTTCCCTGCTGATGTTACAAATGAAGAAGTACTAAATAAGGCACTATCAGATAGCGTAGCAGATGGGGTTCCTTATAATGGTTTTGTGTATTCTGCAGGTATAGAAGCTACAATCCCATCTAAATTGCTGAAAAAAGCAACTCTTGAAAAAGTAATGGATGTAAATGCCTATCCTGCTGTCCTAATTACTAAGTTTTTATTGAAGAAAGGCAATTTTGACCCAGTAGGAGGTAGCTTGGTTTTTATAAGTTCTGTAATGGGGCATTTAGGGCAAACTGCTAAAACCGCCTATTGTATGTCTAAGCATGCAATAGTAGGTATAATGAGAGCTTTAGCATTAGAATTAGCCCCTAAAAATATTCGTGTAAATTGTGTTTCTCCTGGTATGGTAAAGACAGATATGTCTATAAAAATATTGGAGAGCATCAGTGAAGATAATGTTTCTAAAATAGAATCTATGCACCCTCTTGGTTTAGGAGAACCTAATGATGTAGCAGAAGCTATTTCATTTCTATTATCAGATAATTCCAAATGGATTACTGGTGTAGAGCTACCAGTGGATGGAGGATATAGTGTACAGTAATAAAAATTAATTAAATAATGAGCAACACAAAAATCTGGCTTTCATCTCCGCATATGGGCGGCAATGAGCTCAAATATATTCACGAGGCATTTGAAAACAACTGGGTAGCACCGCTCGGGGCAAATGTAGATGGCTTCGAGGCAGACTTGGAACGCTTCCTTGGGAATGGGGTAAAGGTCTCTGCACTTTCGGCGGGTACGGCGGCGCTTCACTTGGCGCTTATTCAGTGTGGTGTGCAGGCGGGTGATGAGGTCATCTGCCAGTCAATGACTTTTTCTGCATCGGCAAATCCTATTGCCTATTTAGGGGCAACTCCTGTGTTTGTAGATTCCGAACCAGAGACTTGGAATATCTGCCCAAAAGCCTTAGAAGAAGCTATTACCGACCGCATTGCTAAGGGCAAGATGCCAAAAGCGATTGTTGCGGTATCGCTTTACGGTATGCCTTTCAAGGTAGATGAAGTTTTGTCCATCGCGCAGAAGTACGATATCCCACTTGTAGAAGATGCTGCAGAGGCTTTGGGCTCCACTTATAAGGGCAAGGCTTGCGGTACTTTCGGGAGGTTTGGTGTGCTTTCTTTTAATGGAAATAAGATTATCACCACTTCTGGCGGGGGGGCATTGGTTTGCCACACTCAGCAGGAGAAGGATAAAACCGTCTTCCTTTCCACTCAGGCTCGGGATAATGCACCCCACTATCAGCATTCGGAGATTGGTTATAATTACAGAATGAGCAACATCTCGGCAGGTATCGGCAGGGGGCAGATGGAAGTCCTTCCCGAGAGGATAAAAGCCCGTAGGGAGATGCACACTTTCTATCAAGATTTATTTAAAGACATTGATGGAGTAGAGGTTTTTACCGAGCCGAGTGCAGATTATTATTCCAACCATTGGCTTTCGGCAATCGTTATCAATCCAGAGAAAACGGGCAAGACGAGGGAAGACCTCAGGCTTGCTTTCTTAGAAGAGAATATAGAATCTCGCCCATTGTGGAAGCCTATGCACCTTCAGCCTGTGTTTAAGACCAGCCCATACTACGGTGGAAGCGTATCCGAAAACCTATTTAATAACGGACTTTGCCTTCCTTCTGGCTCTAATCTCACCGATGAGGACAAGGAGCGCATTGCTCAGGTCGTGAAAAATATTTTCCTACATTTGCCTCCTAATTTTTAAGAATCAAATAATGAAAAAAATTGCATTTGCCCTCTTAGCAATGTCTTCTTCCCTGTTTTTTGCACAGGAGGAGCAGCTTGTAGAGGCTAAAACCGATTCCCTTGCTACTAAAAACTGGTCTATCGAGGGGCAACACTCCTTAATGCTCAACCAAGCGGCGTTCTCTAACTGGGTAGGTGGCGGAACCAACAATGTCGGCTGGATAGCTGGCATTAATTATAACCTTACTTACCAGAAGGATAAAGACCTTTGGGAGAATATCATCGTTCTTGGCTACGGTCAAAACGATACTAAGGGCACAGGAGCCCGAAAGACCCAAGATGTTCTTAATCTATCCACCAATTATGGCCGTAAAGTCTCCAAAAGCTGGTATGCATCCGCCGGTGCAGGGCTTATTACCCAGTTCGCACCGGGCTATACCTACGGCACTCCGCCAGCAGACGATGTGAAGACCTCTAATTTTATGGCGCCAGGCTACCTTAGCGTAGGTGCTGGTTTTACTTACAAGCCCGCTGCCGACTTTACCCTTACCCTAAGACCTGCCAACGCACGGTGGACTTTCGTATTGGATAAAGAGCTCCAAAAAGAGGGGCTGTATGGCTTGAAAAACGATGGAGATTCTTCTCTCTTCCAGCTCGGTTTCCTCGCTACCGCCCAGTATAAGCTAAAATTGATGGAGAATATCACCCTTGCCAATACCGCATCCGTATTTTCCAACTACCTAGACCATCCCGACCGATTGGTTCTCTCCTATGGTGGGGTGCTTAATATGAAAATCAATAAATACATCTCTTCCGTCATCACGCTTGACCTTCTCTACGACCACAACCAGATTAAGAAGACGCAGCTAAAACAAACCCTCGGCGTAGGTTTCGCCTACAACCTGAGCAATGGTGTAAAAAGAGATGCCAATACCGATAACCGCTCCTGGTCTCATTAATTCATCTATAAACTTATTATCATTAACGGGTTTTTAGTCTTAAGTTTTGGGCTAGAAGCCATTTTTTTTGTATGATATTAAGAATAAATGGCAATACTTCTTTTTTTAATACTTAATAGATGATATAATAACGCTGAATTTCCTCTATTTTTTCAAATTCTATGGCGAACTTAACCCATTGAAATTAATAAATCGGTAAAGAAATATCGTTTTTTATGAGAATTTTCTGTTAAAAAACAAGTTTTAACCCGTTTAGAACGCCTTCGGACCCGTTCGGAACGCCTTCGGATAAGAAAAAAGGGAGATAATTTTACTAAAAAAGACCTTCTCTTATATTTAGAAAGAGAAGGTTTTCGCAATATTAGATTTCTAAGAGGATAGGACAATGATCGGAGTGCACGGCATCCTTTAAGATGAGGGAATTTTGGAGCCGCTCCTCGAGTATATCGGCTACGAAGTGGTAATCGAGGCGCCAGCCTTTGTTCCTCGCGCGGGCATTTTGCCTGTAGCTCCACCAAGTGTAGTTCTCCGGCTGGTCATTGAAGATTCTGAAGCTATCGAGCAGCTTACACTCGCTCATAAAGAGGCTCATCCACTCTCGTTCTATCGGAAGAAAGCCTGAGACATTCTTTAGACGGATAGGGTCGTGAATATCTATCGCTTCGTGGCAAATATTGAAGTCTCCACTGATAATTAGGTGAGGGATTTCCTTTCTAAGCTCTTTGATGTGGTTCATAAAGTCATAGCAGAACTCCATTTTGAAATCCAGCCTCTCAATATTGGAAGCGCTGGGCACATAAACGGAAATGGTGGAGAAATCTGCGAAATCGGTGCGGATTACTCGCCCTTCGGAGTCGTATTTATCGATTCCCATTCCATAGACTACGGCTTTGGGCTTGGCTTTTGAGGCTATGCCCACGCCGCTATAGCCTTTTCGCTCGGCGGGAAACCAAAAACTGTGATAACCGAGGCTTTCAAAGGCTTTATGATCAATCTGCTCCTGCATAGCCTTCAATTCTTGGAAACTGATGAGGTCTGGATTCGTTATTTTCAGCCACTCATCTAAATTTTTGGAGAAAGCAGCCCTTATACCGTTTACATTATAGGAAATTATCTTCATCTGATGCTTGTTTTGCGGATATTAAACAATGATAGACTGGAAAGAATCCCAGCCTATCATTAAAAATATATTTATTATGAGCTACAAATATAAAAAATTATTTTGGCTCCATTATACTGACGGGGATGATGCACTCTTCGAGAGAAATCCCCCCGTGCTGATAGGTATCGCGATAGTAATTCACGAAATGGTTGTAGTTCTTCGGATAAGCGAGGAAGGTATTATTCTTCGCGAAGATGTATTTGGAGCTTAGGTTGCCTTTTGGGAGGAAAAACTTCTCGGGTTGGGTGATTGCCCAGACTTCTTTCTCATCATAGGTGAGGCTACGCCCCGTTTTGTATCGGATGTTGGTAGAAGTCTCTCGGTCGCCGATGACTTGGCTGGGCTTTTTAACATAGATAGTCCCGTGGTCGGTAGTGATGACCAATCTAAAGCCCACTTCGGCGGCGAGGCGAATTATTTTGATGAGGGAGGAGTTTTCAAACCAGTTGAGGGTAAGGGATCTGAAGGTTTTATCATCTCGGATGAGCTGGTCTACAATATGATTATCGGTCTTCGCGTGGGAGAGGATATCGATGAAATTATAGACGATGGTGAGGAGTTCGTAGTTTTTGTATTGATTAAAGTCCTCGTAGATTTTTCTTTCAAAGTCGGCATTGAGGATTTTGATGTATTTTGAGGTCTTTCCGCTCAGCCCGAGCCTTTTCATCTGATCGTTGAGGAAATCTTTTTCGTATTCGTTTTTTCCTCCATCTTCATTGTCATTAAACCATTTATCAGGGAAGCGTTTTTCTATCTCCGATGGGAGGAGCCCAGCAAAGAAGGCGTTTCTCGCGTATTGTGTAGCGGTGGGCAGGATGCTGTAGTAGTAGTCCTCCTGTACCTTATTATAATATTTGGCAAAGAGGGGCTCTATGACTTTCCATTGGTCGTAGCGCAGGTTGTCGATCATCAGGAGGAGGACTTTTCCTTTCTCTATTTCGGGTTTTACGCGGTCTTTAAAAAGGGTGTGGCTCATCATTGGTTTATCGGAGGAGTGCAGCCAGCCTTCGTAGTTGCGTTCTATGAACTTTGAGAACTGAATATTGGCATCTTCTTTCTGAGATTGGAGGAGCTCGGCAAATTCGGTATCCATCACTTTATCAAACTTGATCTCCCAATTCATTATTTTCTTGTAATAATCTGCCCAGTCTTGATAGGTTTTCAGATAAGCGAGTTCCATAGAGAGATTTCGGAATTCTTGCTGGTATTCAAGGATGGTTTTTTGCTCTACGAGGTTGTCTTCCTGCAAATTTTTCTTTAAGGAGAGGAGAATTTGATTGGGGTTGACGGGTTTTAGGATATAGTCGGCGATTTGTGAGCCTATTGCCTGCTCCATAATGTGCTCTTCTTCGCTTTTGGTAACCATTACGATCTTCATTGCAGAGTCTTTGCTTTTGAGCAGGGGAATGGCTTCGAGCCCAGAGATTCCTGGCATATTCTCATCGAGGAGGGTGAGCTGGAATTTTTCTTTTTCTATGAGCTCGAGGGCTTCATTTACATTATTAATCGGGGTGATGGAGTAGCCTTTGCCTTCGAGGAAGACGATGTGGGGTTTGAGTAGATCTACTTCGTCATCTATCCAAAGTATTTTTGCCATAATCTGTGTTTTTTTATTAATTATATCTGATTTTTAGGAGCTTTTTGCTCTGTTTCGTCATCAAAACTAAATAATTTATTAGTGCGTACAAAAACTTTATATTTTTTTAACAGCTGCAAGCCTCTTTGTTTAGACTTTTTAGGAGAATGGAGGGGTAGGGGAGGGAAGAGTTGGCTTGGGTTAGAGACCCTTTTTTTATTAAAAAGGGGTGGAATTTAAATAATTGAGATTGAATAAATTGATGATTTCGTAATTTTTATAGTTGATAATTGATTTTTTGTAGCGTATTTTTCATTTTTACTAGTTGTAACACTAATCTTAGCGTTGATTTGTTGATTTAGATAGTTGCAGAAGCGTTTTTACCCATTGCATTCGCATTTTTGAGTGTTGCATTCGTATTTTTACTCGTTACATTGGTGTTTTTACCTACTGTATTAGCATTTTTTCGTTCGTTTTATTGAGTTTTTCTCAATGAAAAAAATCATTAGCTCATTGTATAGAGAAAAATTGAGGAATAAGGTTTATTTTAGCGCCCGAAAAATTTAAAAAATAAGAGATGGCAACAGGAATTTTTGCAGTATTGGACGATATAGCGAGCCTGATGGACGATGTGGTAGTCGCGACCAAAAAAACAGCAGGAATATTGGGCGATGACTTAGCCGTAAATGCAAATAAGGCGACGGGATTTGTCTCTTCCAGAGAGCTGCCCGTACTTTGGAAAATAACCCAAGGTTCCCTTGTAAATAAAGCGATTATAGTGCCTATTGCCTTGCTGTTAAACATCATCTATCCCGTTGCTATCAAGTGGATTTTGGTATTTGGAGGGCTCTATCTCGCATTTGAGGGAGTGGAGAAGATTGTCCATTATCTCTTCCATAAAAAAGAGGGCTCAGCAAGTGAAAAAAACGCCCCGAAAGCAGAAGAAAACGACCCTATGGTCGCAGAAAAAATAAAGGTGAAGGAAGCTATATCTACCGACTTTATACTCTCGGTGGAGATTGTGATTATTGCCTTAGGAACAGTGCTCGGAGAGCCATTGATAAGGCAAATTATAACGGTTTGTGTGGTTTCTGTGCTGGCAACAGTTGGAGTTTATGGCTTCGTTGCCCTTATTGTAAGGATGGATGATTTGGGTTTTAGCCTTATAAAAAAATCTGAGAATAAAGGACTGCTGGCGAAGATAGGGCGCTTATTGATAAGTGCTTTACCTATTATTATTCGAGCATTTGCAGTCATAGGAACGGTAGCGCTAATATTAGTAGCAGGGGGGATTTTTGCACATTATATCCCACAAATACATCATATAACAGAAGAATACCGGCGCATCCCCGAAATCTTGATAGAAACAGGAGCAGGGCTAGCAGGTGGGGGATTGGTTTATGGTTTTGTGAGCGTGATTAGGAGGCTACGGGCGGTAGCTGGTTTTTAGCTTCTAGCTTTTGGCTGTTAGATTGTATTAAGTGCCTGCCACGCCATTGGCTTCTTTGCGCGAGTGGGTGTTTGCGAGCTGTCCGCAGGCAGCATCTATATCTCCACCTCGGCTACGCCTTACAACGATGGTAATCCCTGCCTTTTCGAGTTCGTGTACATACCGCTCCTCAGCTTCTATATTACGGTGGTCATACTTACCCTCACCAATGGGGTTGTACTGAATAAGATTTACTTTAGATGGTACTTGTCGGCAGTATTTAATCAATGCCTTGATGTCTTCATCGGTATCATTAATCCCTCCCCAAACGCAATATTCAAAGGTAATGGGAGAACCTGTCTGTCTATACCAATATTGAAGCGCATCCATAATCTCGGTGAGCGGGAATTTTGAGGAGAAAGGCATAATATCATTTCTCTTGTGCTCAATAGCGGAGTGTAGAGAGAGTGCGAGTTTTACTTTTAGGTTTTCATCGGCGAGCATTTTCATCATTTTAGGAATCCCCGATGTGGAGACTGTAATCCTCCTTGGAGACATACCCAAGCCTTCAGGTGAGGTTATCTTTCGTATGGATTCTACTACATTTTTGTAGTTCATCATCGGCTCGCCCATTCCCATAAAGACAATGTTAGAGAGCGGTCGCCCAAAGTAAAGTCTGCTTTGCCTGTCTATCAATGCTACTTGGTCTATGATTTCGGCAACTTCCAGATTTCGCATTCTTTTGAGTTTTGCTGTTGCACAGAATTCACAGTTTAATGAGCAGCCTACCTGAGAAGATACGCAGGCTGTAGTTCGCGTTTCGGTAGGGATGAGTACTGATTCTACAAGGAGCCCATCGTGTAGCTTTACGCCGTTTTTAATCGTTCCATCGCTGGATTTTTGTAGGGTATCTACGGCAATGGGATTAATCACAAAGTCTTTTGATAGGTTTTCTCTGAGATTTTTTGAGAGATTCGTCATCTCCTCAAATGAGTGGAGATTCTTGCTCCACAGCCAGTCATAAACCTGCTTTGCACGGAAGGGCTTATCACCAATTTGTATAAAATACTCCTTTAAGTCTTCAAGGCTGAGCGTACGAATATCTTTCAAAATCTTTTCTTTTCAGCCCGCAAAGATAGTATTTTCTTATGGTTTTTATATGGGGAGCTAGTTCATCAGTACGGCTAATTTTGAGGAGATAGGTATCTTTGCCCGCAATTATTTTAATTTTTTAGAAATGTTTAAGAGAGTTTTCATTGTTTTATTGATGCTTTTTGCGGTTTTGGGGAGTTCTCAGGCTTCCAAAACCTCAGTGGTAGCCACAGGAAAAGTGGTAGGGGTGAAAGATGGAGATACCTTTAAGGTATTGATAAAAGGCAAGGAGGTAAGTGTGCGTTTGTTGCATATTGATTGCCCAGAAAAGAAGCAAGCATTTGGGAAGAGGGCTAAGCAGAAGGTATCTGACCTGTGCTTTGGTAAGGAGGTGAAGCTGGTAGCGCGTAGCAAGACCGACAGATACAAAAGACTATTGGCAGAAGTCTATGTAGATAATTTATGTGTGAATAAAGAGCTGGTGCGCTTGGGGCTGGCGTGGCATTTTAAGAGATATTCTAATGATAAGAGCTATGCCCATCTTGAAAATGAAGCCCGAAAGAATAAAGTAGGGCTTTGGGTAGAGCCTTCACCGGTAGCACCTTGGGATTTTAGGAAGAGCCGAAAGAAAAAGTAAAACTCTTTTTACTGTATTAAATATGCAGTAGATTTTATTTCTAATATGAAGGTGTAATGAAATACTTTTTGCCAAAAAAATATACCTCCGAAGAGGTATAGTATAGGCTTCTTAGAGTTTCGTGCTGTTAAGCCTTAGCGAATTGAGTATAACCGATACCGAGCTAAAGCTCATCGCTGCAGCAGCAATCATCGGACTGAGCAATATTCCAAAGAAAGGATACAAAATACCTGCTGCAATGGGTATCCCCAGCGTATTATACACAAAAGCAAAGAACAGGTTTTCTTTGATATTCCTCAGGAGTTTTTCGCTGAGGATTTTTGTTTTTGCTATGCCCCAAATATCTCCTTTCAAGAGGGTGATTTCTGCTGATTCTATCGCAGCACCGCTTCCTGTGCCCATCGCAATTCCAATGTCCGACTGTGCCAGTGCTGGTGCATCATTGATGCCGTCCCCTGCCATTGCTACCACCTTCCCTTCAGCTTGTAGCCTTTTAATTTCATTCATCTTATCGGCAGGGAGGCAGCTTGCTTTGTAATTTTTAATACCGAGCTCCTCCGCTACGGCTCTTGCGGTCTGCTGATGGTCTCCTGTGAGCATTACAACCTCTATATTGTGGCTTTGAAGGAATTTAACTGCCTTTTTAGAGCTCTCCTTTATCTTATCCGAGAAGCTGATAAGCCCTAAAACCTCATTCCCTCTCGCTACGAAGGAGACTGTTTTTGCTTGAGACTGGAGTTCAGACGCTTTTTGAGAAACCTCATCCGAAACAGGGATAGAAAAATGTTTTAACAAGGCTTCATTACCCAATAAAAGCCGATGGTCTCCCGATATTCCCGAAACACCTTTCCCAGAAATATTCTCAAAAGAGGAAAGTTTGAAGTTCATTAGCCCTTTCTCTCTTGTAGCTTTTAGTATTGCTTGAGAAAGGGGGTGCTCGGAGTTTTGGCTAAGTGCTCCAGCAATGCTTAGGAGCTCTTCTTGGGAGGAGTTGATGGCAAAAATTCCATCTATACTCGGCTTACCTTCGGTGAGGGTTCCTGTTTTATCGGTGATGAGCACATTTATTTTATTCATTTGTTCTAATGCTTCGGCATTTTTTATTAAGATACCGTTTTTAGCGCCTTTTCCAATGCCTACGGTCAGGCTCATTGGGGTAGCAAGCCCTAATGCACAGGGACAAGCCACAATAAGAACCGCTACGGCATTTACAAGGGCATAAATGAGCCTGTTTTCTCCCCCGAAGAGGTACCATAAAGCGAAGGTAAGTACTGAAATACCGATTACAGTTGGTACAAAGATTTTTGAAACTCGGTCGGCGAGCTTTTGTATGGGAGCTTTGCTTCTGCTGGCTTCATTTACGAGGTTTATGATCTGCGCCAGGAGGGTATCGCTTCCTACTTTTTCGGCAAGCATCAGAAAACTACCGTTTCCGTTGAGCGTTCCAGAGCTTACTTTATCGTTTAGACCTTTTTCAGCGGGTATAGGCTCGCCTGTAATCATCGATTCATCCACCGAAGAGCTTCCTTCCAGAATCTTACCATCTACGGGAATCTTTTCTCCTACTTTTACCCTAAGGATATCTCCTGTTTTCACTTCCGAGAGGGGGATTTTCTCCTCCTTACCATCTCTGATGAGGTTAGCCGTCTCTGGCGAGAGGTTCATTAATTCTTCAATAGCTTTCCCTGTCTTCTGATGGGCTTTTGCCTCGAGCATTTGCCCCATAATTACGAGGGTAAGGATTACGCAGACGGACTCAAAGTAGAGTGAGAGCTCACCATCGTGCATTAGCTCGTGGGGGAGGAGCTGAGGGGCGAATAATGCCACAATGCTAAATAAAAATGCGGCTGTCGTTCCCAAAAATATGAGTGAGAACATATTCAGGTTCCAAGTTTGGAAGGAATTAAAGCCTCTCTTGATGAGAAACCAGCCAGAGTAGAAGATAACGGGGAGAGAGAAGAGGAGCTCTACATATCCGATGACCTCTTTTGGGAGTCCCCAGCTTATCCACATCCCTCCCATTGAGAGGATAAAAACAGGCAAGGTGAATCCTAAGCTGATGAGGAACTTCTTTTTGAGTTTCTGATAGGTAGTATCGGTTTTTCTGCCGTCTTTATAGGGTATCATTACGAGATCCATTCCACAGACTGGGCATCCTACATTATCGTTATAGACTTTATCGCCTTCGCAGAACATCGGGCAGTAATATTTACCCTCATTTTCACTTTCTGTGCTGATATTTTGATGATGATGCCCTTCTTTGCCCATCGTATGATGCTGAAGATGCACGCCTTTCGCTCTGTTTGCCTCCTGTTCCTCTATTGGCACGAGGTACATATTACAGATCGGGCATCTAAGCCCTTTTTGGAAATAGACGCGCTCTCCTTCGCACTCCATTGGGCAATAATATACCGAGCTTGGGGAAACTCTCTCTTGTGGAGGCGTATATTCCGTTGGCTGTTCAGCTTCAAACGCTTGCAGAGCATAATCGCCCACCTTCTGAAGCTCAGAATTAAGGTAATTAATATCAATTTCTCGCTCTGAAATGAGTTCTGCACTGGACTTTGCGAGGTCAATCTTAGCTGAAAGCCCTTCAATGCCATTCAGCACGCCAGAAATCTTCTGCATACAGCTTCCACAGCTCATTCCTAAGACTTTGTATTTAGTTGTCATCTCTTATTTGGTTTAATGATTTTCTAAGTTGCAAAGTTAAATCATCAAATCTAATCTCTCTTATACTTAAGTCTATAAAAGTTATAATAAGCAGCAGGCTTAAGGCGGTAAGTAGTAGGCTTTAAGTGGTAAGTGAAGGATTTTATATCCTTTAAAAGGGAAAAAGATACTCAATATTAGCTTTTAAAAGCCTAAAAAAGTGCTTATTATTAGAAAAAGAGTAGTCTATTTTAAGTCTAGGGTCATTATTGATGATCGTTTGGAGAATGGCAAGCCCCAGACCTGTAGAGAGGCTGTCGTTTGACTGTTTATAGAACCTATTAAAGATTTTATCTCCGTCCAAAGCGGTACCTGTAGCGGTATTTGAGAAAACAATCTCATTAGGAGAGATTTCAATGCAGATTTCTCCATTTGGAGGGCTGTATTTCACGGCATTTTGGAAGAGATTCGCCAAAATAATGTGGAAAAGATTACGATTAAACTCTACTTGAAAGACTCCTTTTTCCTTAATATCGAGCTGAATTTCTTTATATTGGACTAAGGATTCGGCATTTTCTGCCATTTCATCAATTATTTCATTAGCGTTGATGCTTTCCTCTTCTTGAAACTGGTTATTTTCAATCTTGGAGAGGGTAAGGAGCGATGAGATGAGGTCAGACATCCGTTTAGCCGTGCTTTTTATCTGGATGAGTTGCTGAATTTCCTCTTCCTTACTGCCTTGTTCTATAAGGAGGTCTATTTTATTTTGAATGATACTGATCGGGGTTTTTAGCTCGTGGGAAGCATTTTCTATGAATGCCTTTTGTTGCATAAACACCTCTTGATTATCGTTAAGCATTGTCAAAATTCCCTTAGATAAGTCCTTAAATTCGGAGATGGAGGTCTCAGGTTCTACAAAGGTATTTTTACTTCCGAATCGGTAGGCGGAAAGCTGGGAAATAATCTCCCTAAAAGGCTTAAAAGCTCGGTTCAGAACGATTCTATTGACCCAATAAACGCATATCACCAGCACAGCATAGAGTACAGCGAGGGCTACAGCGAGGTTGATGAGCAAATCATCCTCTTCTACAGTAGAAGTACGGATCTCCAGTTGGTAAGAGCGCCCTTCTTTGTCCAAAAAATGGGTCGTTAGCACTCGGTAAGGCTCCATTTCTTGGTCATAAGGCATATAAAACATCTCATTGCGGAGTCTATTCCATTGGCTAAACTCCTCGTCTGGCACTGGAGTTATCTTAAACTGTCCAATGCCGTATTCATCTGTTTTTAAGATCTCTGGGTTGTCGTAAGCCTCGCGAATGATAGCGATTTTCCTGTCCTTCAAGCCGTCATCTACATTATCATAGACCTCATCGAGGATAAAGGCATAGAAAAGTGCCGCCCACAAGGCGATAAGCAGGAAAATGAAGAGCGAAAGATGCTTCTGGGTGTAGTTTTTTAGGGAAATCATCTACTCAAATTTATATCCTATGCCATAGACGGCAATAATGTCTGCTTCGGAGCGGTGTGTTTTCAGTTTTTTGCGGAGGTTTTTTACTTGAGAATAGATAAAATCCAGACTTTCGGACTGGTCAATATAATCTCCCCAGACCATTTCTGCCAAAGAAGTCTTCTCAAAGGTTTTTGAGGGGCGACTGATGAATCGGTAAAGCATATCAAACTCTTTTCTATTGAGCTGGAGGGGTTCATCACCCACCGTAACCTGCCTATCCTCATAGTTAAGCCTTATATTCTTATAGCTAATCCAAGAATTCCCGTGCTGTAGCTTTCTTCGGGTAACCGATTTTATCCGAGCGAAAAGCTCGGCGAGATGGAAGGGTTTCGCGAGGTAATCATCGGCTCCGAGCTCCAAACCACTGACTTTGTCGTCGATAGAATCCTTTGCAGAGAGGATAATAACGGGGGTTGTCTTCTTATTTTCCTTTAATGAGCGGAGGATATCGAGACCGTTGCCGTCTGGGAGGGTAATGTCTAGCAAAATACAGTCATACTCATAGTCTATAACCTTATACAGTCCTTCTTTTGCGTTTTTTGCTCCCTCTACACGGAGGTTTTCCTTTTCTAAAAATGTCGTTATCGTTTCTCGAAGCCCTTGTTCGTCTTCTACTATTAAAATTTTCATTTATTTACACTTTGTTTTTAGGATTTATCTCGGCAAATATAGAAATTATGCATAGGAAAGAGGGAAAATATGAAACTTGTTGTAATTTTTCTCAATCTAATTTTATATTGAACAAGACGAAATTTATTATAAAAGACCTAATATTTCATATACAAAAGAGGGAATAGAATAGTATCTACTCCCTCTTTTGTTTTTTGTGTGTTTGAGTTATTCTTTTACAGAAAGTTTATCCATAGAGAAATAAAGCGCGGTATTGGCACCATATTGTCCTACATCGGTAGTCTCTAAGAAGAAGAGAAGATACTTCACCTGTCCGAGAGGAGATAAATCTACCTTTTTCCAAGAGGTGTCTATACTATCTACTTTATTTCTAAAATCTACAAAATAGTGAATAATCGGTTCTGCATTGTTTGTGAGTTTTTTATCTTTATCTAAACCATAGATATGAATTGCAAAATAGTCACCTTTTTCAAATTTTCTTGCAAAGGAATCACCATTTAAGATACCGTAATATGACCAAGGGCTTATTGCAAGACTTACAGACTTTGCTGTATAGGTTTTGGAATTATCGGCAATCTCTACACTGCTGGAAAATTTGCTTAAATCTATTACTTCTCCTGCTTTTAATACACCTTGTGCAGGCTTATGATCAGCATAGGAGATAAGAAAAGGAGTACCTTCACCATTTACCCCTCCTTTGGGCATTGTACCCCATTGGTTTTTTACCCAACCACCTTGGGAGTTGAGATGATTTGTATTATCATTGCTGTTAGAAACCGTGAAGCCACTCCAGTAGTTCCAGCTTTGAACAGCGGTATGGTTGAACTTGAAAATGCCGATTTCTAAAGCTTTGTCTTCGGTATAGGTGTCTTTCCAGATTTTTCCACCCGTAACTGCAGTACCATCGGAGAGATCAAATTTGGAAAGGTCTAAGGTCGTAATACCCTGCTCTACGAGTTGGATAGGCTCATTGTCCATTTGGCAGGATGTAAGTGCCACAGTACTGATTGTCAGTAAAAAGATCCTAATGTAAAGGTTTTTGAAAATTCTTGTAGTCATCTGTATATAATAAGTTTATTTGTTATTTTTGGTTGAGTTTTTCATCCAAAGGTCATAAGCACCTCTGATTTCGGTTGATATATCACCCAGCCAGCCAGCCTCCTGGTTAATAGCGGTATAGACTTTTATAAAATCAATCCCGATGAGATGTACAGGTTTTCCATTTTTATCTACTGCCCAAGATATGTCTATATTAGAGGCCTCAGATTCGTTGGGAGCGTTATCAGCATAGCCAAAATCATAAGCCTTGCCTGTCCAATGGGCATTCGCTCCGCCATTTTGGGTGTAATTATCCTTTAGCTTTGTTCCAGAGAATGATAGTGTGGACTGATGGAGCCAAAGAGGGTAATAGCTCTGAGAATGAAATCTGTTTTTTGATTTAAAACCTGAATTTCCTTGATTATCTTCCCATTTTATATAGTTTTTTTCTTCACCAGAAGGTTCATTTTCAGGTTTAAAATAGGTGATTTGGTAATTCTTCACCGTCTCCGAAGAAGAGTGTTCACTCCCTGCAATTTCGTACCATTCATTATCATCTGGCTTTCCGTTTTTATTTCTGTCATAGGCTACCATTATGATTCCAGGTTCACTACTGCCCGCAAAGGCATTGCCTAAAACTTTAAAATCTCTCCCCGTAAGGTTAGGAATGGTGTGGTCAAACGAAAAGATAACAAAACCACCATATCCCCCAAGACTAATAAGGTCTTTTGTATCACCCACAAGAGCTTTTTTTGCCTTAGCGAGGAGATGTTGTTCGGTATTTTGGTCTTCGTAGGCTGGGAGTTTGTTGATGAACTGCCCCACAGCAGGGCGATACTCTAATACATCGGCAATATACTCGCTAAATTTCTTGTCTTCCTCGGTTACATTAATGGTTGAAGTATAGGTAAGTGATTTGCCATTATAAGAAACCTCAAGGTTAAGGGTATGAGGAGCTATTTCTGTGGAAATAAATTCAAAGACAGGAGCTTTAGAGTATTCTTTACCATCTACTTTCCAAATGAAAGATGCAGAAAGCGGGATGTTGGGCTTTATCTCCAGGACTTTAAACCTGTTGACCGTATAGGAGGGTTCTAAAATTCCAATAGGGATATCGGGTTGCAGAAAGTCATCCGCAGTACATGCTCCAAGAGCCAATAAAAAGATTAAGTGTTTCGGTTTCATTGTCCCACAAAGGTAGAAAAATAATAAAAAATACCTTATTAGTCTATTTAGAATAGATTTTTGAGGAAATTGAAAATGTTAATAATAGAGATTAAATCATTGAAAATTAATATAAAAGTATTGATTAATCTTTATAAACAAATGCAAAATGAGCAGGAATATTGCCTGCTGATTGCTCCCATTTGAAGTTACCATTTTTGTCAAAGGCATAGATATAACCAATAGAGGTATAGTCCCTCGCATCGGTGATATAAATATCCCCACTTATTGGATTTACAGCGATACCGTATGGATTCTGAATCTTTTTTTGATATTCGGTAGGGATTAAATCCGTACTGAGAATGGTCTCTGATTCTACATCTATCACTCCAAATGACTTCTTAGTTGTGTGAGTATTATAGTTAAAGTCATTAGCATAATAGTAGAGTTTGTCATTAACTATTGTCATATTGCTCACAGGAATATCAAAGGATTTTTTGACTTCACCTGTGCTGGCATCTACTACAAAGAGGTTGGATTTGTGGTTATAATAGTCTCCCCGTGAACTGATATACAAATCTCCAAATCTGTCTTTTTTAATTCTATGGAGATTAATATCTATATCTATCTTCTTCTCTTCAGTAAAGGTTTTAAGGTCGATAATAGAAAGAGTTTTATCATAATTTGGGAAACGGTAGCCACCTGAATTAACAACGAAGAGCTTGCTATTTTCTCCCACGACGAGTTCTTCAGGTTGGTAGCCTACAATTACTTCTCTCTGGATACTAAGACTGGCAGTGTCTATCTCCACCACCTTTCCAAGTGGAGCTTTTGGGTCTGGAGAGATCTTTCCATTATAACTGCTGGCGTAGGCTTTTCCACCACTAAAGCAAATATATCGGCAGTTTTGCAAAGGGATGGATTTGATGCGCTTTGCTGTTTTTGTATCAAGTACTTCTATCTTTCCTGATACATTAATTACGGCATAGAGCTTAGAACCATAGACTTGGAGGTCATTCCCCACATCTCCGAGTTCTTTCACTACACTTGGGTTGGCAGTAGCGTAGATGTTTTTGTGGTAAATTCCCTTTGTATAGTCCAGATAATCCAGTGTAGCCTGGTTGGTTCCCATTGCTCCCTCATTCAAGAGATAAAAACCCCGTATCTTTCCAGAAGCCTCTGGTGGAAGAGGTGTTTCCTCTATCTGAGGAATGTATTCATTTCCTCTACAGCCAAAAAGGAGGAAAATCAAAGAGATAGCTATTAAAAAAAAGGGGCTCTTGTTCATTGTTTTAAGACCTATAAGTTCCAGTTGAGTACCAGTTTGAAGTTTCTACCAGGCATCGGATAGTTTGCTACAACCTCGTAGTACTGATTGAGGAGATTATTTGCTTCCAAAGATACTTTAAATTTATTAGTTCCAACTTTAAATTCTTTTTGCAATGAAATATCGTGAGTATACCAAGGCTGGATTTCATAATAACGGATATTGTTTTGAAGTGCATTATACCGCTTGCCTGCATAAATGAAACTGTAATGTAGCCCCCAGCCTTTATAGTCTGAAATTAACGAAAAACTACCGCTATGTAGGGGGGTATATGGAATTTGATGGTTGTAATATGAATCTGACTTATCGGTGAGATTTTTTGCTGACTGATAAGTATAATTTAAGAGCGGACGAAGGTTAAAATTCCCCATCTGAAGCGTAGTTTGCAGTTGAATATCCGTACCGATAATTTCCACATATCCAAGGTTCTTCATCATCCACCTAAACATACTGCCGTTAGGTGCAGCGATGATTTTATTTTCTACTTTGTTGAAATACACATCTACATTTAGCTGAAGTTGTTTCAGTATTTTAGCATCGTTTGCCTTCTGAAAGCTTAGCCCAAAGTTATATTGATGAGTGTATTCGGGTTTAAGGTTTGAGTATCCAATCATTGTGTAATAGAGATCGTTAAAAGTAGGCATTCTGAAGGATTTTTTATAAAATGCTCGGAAACTAACGCCTTGATTCTTCAATTGATAGCTTAGGAAGAGGGAGGGCGACCATTCGGATTTGTCGGGAGAGGCTGCATTGCGCTCTACTTCCTCTTGAACGAAGGTGCCAAGGAGGCTGCCCAGTACCTTAACGCCTCCCTTTTGGTAAGTTGTAGCAAAGGCTACGAGCTCTGTGTATCGGGTGGGGAAAGAGAAGAGTGGCAGGTCGGCACTAAGATTATTGAATTGGAAATCTGCGCTTAAGCTGATGTCCCAACCTGAACCTATGCGGTAAATATTGGATGAGGAGAAGTAGGCTTCCCGCTGAATATAAGTATTTTGAATCTTGTGGAGCTTGGTGGTGGTCGCCGTGTCTGCATAATGGGTATAGTCGTAAGAAAGTTTGGCTTTAAGTTGTGTTTCAATGCTGGGGAACAGCTTTTTACGCAATGTGGTTTGCAGAAAATAATTCTCGTCTCGCAACCTTCGCCCTCTTTCCTTAAAACCGCCATTCACAATCGGCGCGGGAAGCCCTCGGTTGGACTGATAAGCATAAGCCCTCGCCTCCCAACTGCCTCTATCGAGTTTAGTGAATATCGCAGTCTCTAATCTTTTGGATTGAATATCACTATCATACCTCTTAGCAAGCGTATCATAGGCGATACTCCCATCGAGCTTCTTTTTAGTATATCGGAAGCGGTAGATGCCATCACTTTCCAGAAACTCACCACTAATACTCGCAGAAGTATGAGCTGAAAGCCTCTGCTCCAGCCGAAAAGAGGGATTGAAAAGCGAAATAGACGAATTTTTAAGCCTTAAAATGAGATTGGTTTTCCTTCCATTTGAAAATAAAGGCCTTTTAGGCTGAATATAAATACTCCCCGACGAACCAAAATCTTTCGCTGGCTGAAATATATCGGATTTCTGCCCATTATAAAGGGCTATTTCCTCTACATCATCCAAAGAAAACCGACCTAAATCTACAATTCCGTTCTGTGCATTTCCAAGCTGGATACCATCATAAAAAACACCCGTATGATGGCTCCCAAGACTCCGAATATTAATGGTTTTTAGCCCTCCTATACCTCCGTAATCCTTAATCTGAACACCAGAGAAATACCTCAGAGCATCTGCCACCGAATGAGAATTAAGTCTTTGGAGCTCCTTACCGCTAAGCACTTGTACAGGAATCACCTCTTTGAAATTCCTTTTGTATAATTCCAGTGTTTGTATTGTTTGGAGGCTGTCTGCTCCCCTCTGTGCAGAAACATAATGCCCAAAAAGTAAAAACAAAATGAGAATATAGCACTGAAAGGAGGTAGAAAATGACATAAGTTTCGTAAGGAAAGGCACAAAGGTAGCTAAAAAAGATTTTTTGATAGTGAAAAAATTAAATACCCATATTTGAGTAGGTTGTCCTTCTATGCCAGAGGCAAAAAATTCATTCTAATTTCGTTATTTTACGGCGTTATTTTAAAAAGGAGGCTTTGAGGCTGTTTTTATTTTGTATGATATTCGGATTTTTAGGGATAAACTCTTCTTACGCCCAGATTTTCTCGTGGGAAAATCCGAATATTAAGGACAGCTTGAAGGTAGATAGCCTTATTTCTGCTAAGATGAATAAAGATTTCTTCAAGCGGGATACGGTAGATTTTATAAAACATCCTCAGAAGAGGATTATAGATGATGCTGTTCTGATAAAAGCTGATAGGAAAAGGATTTTGGGTGAGCTCACTTCTAAGGGCTCCATTATCCGAGGGCTGAGTTTTGGAAACAATCAAGGTTCGGCAGTGCAGAGCAGTATGGACTTGCAGATTGGTGGCAAGCTCTCCAAAGATGTCTCCATCCTCGCGAGTATTTATGACCACAGCCTCCCTGTACAGGCAGATGGCTATACCCAGACTTTGGAGGATTTTGACAGGATTTTTATTCAGCTCAATATTAAGGACAAGACGATATTAAGAGCAGGGCATATTGACCTTATAGATGATAAAACCTATTTCGGAAAGTACCAGAGGAGGAGCTTAGGTTTGGAGTTCCAGACTGAATTTGGGGAGGAGAACAAGACTTTTACCGACTTGTCGATAGGAGTTGCCCGCTCGGAGTTTCACAGGATGAGGTTTCAAGGGGTGGAGGGCAATCAGGGCCCGTACAGGCTTAGAGGGAAGAATGGGGAGAACTTTATCACGATAATTTCAGGCTCCGAGCAGGTGTTTATCGATGGTATACTGATGAAAAGAGGCGAAGATGCCGACTATATCATCAATTATAATACTGGAGAGCTCAGTTTTACCAGTCTTAGACCTATTTATAAGCAGAATTTCATCAGCGTGTCGTATAATTATACCAACAGGAATTATTCTCGCTTCCTTGTAACTGGGGGGCTCAGGCACGAGAGGGAAAGATTTAAAGGCGGTATCAAATGGTTCCTCGAAACCGATAATAAAAACGCTCCTCTGGCGCTCAACCTAAGTAAAGAAGATGAAAAAATTCTCTCCCTTGCAGGGAATAACACCCAACTGATGTACGCTCCCTCTGCTCGAGAGGCTGAATACGATGTCAATAAAATCCTCTACCGAAAGATAAGCAGCCCACACGGCGATTATTTTGAATTTTCTAATGATAAAAATGAGAAACTCTATGAAGTTTCTTTCAACTACTTTGGGAAGGATAAGGGGGATTATAAACTTATGCAAACCACGAATAACGGCAGGGTATTTCAGTATGTTGGCAAGCAGATGGGGGATTATTCAGCGGTGAGGAAGCTCCCATCGCCAGAACGCAGGCAGGTACTTTCTGTCAATGGGGAGTATCTTTTGGATGATAGCGATGGAAAAATTGGTGCCGATCTCTCTCTTAGCAATTATGATATCAACCTTTTTTCATCTAAGGATAATGACCAGAATACAGGCTATGCGGGGAGGATATTTGCACAGAAAAGTTTCAAAAAAGGAGATTGGACGGGGACTCCCTCATTAGAATTTCAAAGGATAGACGGCAGATTTCACATCCTTGACAGGATAAATGGTGTAGAGTTTTCCAGAGACTTTAATCTCCCGCAGGAGTTTAACCACAAGACCCAAAACCGATTGATTTTTAGCTTTGATAATCGCTGGAGTGGCCAGTCGTTTATTAATTATAAGCTCAATTACCTTAGCGAAAAGGCGTCGTATACTGGGATTAAAAATGATATAGACTTCGTATGGGAGAAGGGGCGAATACTTACCCAAGGGAAGATCTCCTACCTCAATACCAAAGGTGCGGAGGAGCAGACGAATTTCATCAGAGGGAGTGTAGAATCACAGCTCAAAGGTGATAAAGGGAGCTGGTCAATCGGGGGGAGTATGGAGCATAATCTTAGGAGAATTGAAGCAATTGGAGGCTATGAGGCAAACAGTTTTAGCTGGAAGGAGGTCTTTCTTCAAAAGAAAATCGGTGATACTGCCCGTACGAAGCTCCTTGCAAAAATTTATTTCAGGGATAATGATTCTATACAGGGCAATCGCTTGCAGAATTTCAATCACATCCTCGGTTTGGAGGCAGAAGCAAAGCTCATTAAAACCGAAAAAACGGAGCTCAGCACTGCATTGCATTACCGAAAGTTTTTCTATCAAAATGGTGGAGATGGAAGCAGGCACCAGGACTTTATACTCGGGAATATCAGCTATAATCAGCAATTATTTTCTGGTGGTTTGCGCTTTCAGACGCTCTATGAGCTCGGCAATGGGCAGGAGGCACAGCGCGCCTTCCAATATATAAAGGTTACCGATGGGCAGGGCGTCTATAAATGGACGGATTATAATGGCGATGGCATACAACAGCTCGATGAGTTTGAAATCGCAGAGTACTCCGACCTTGCCCAGTACATCAGGGTGTATACTGACTCGGTGCGCTACCTTCCGAGCAATAAAAACAGATTGCAGTTCTCCGTTTTTCTTAATCCACATCAAGTTTTTTATTCAGAAAACCCCTTCTTAAAACGGTGGAATTTTAATTTTTCCTTTTCGGTGGATAATTCCTTCCTGAAAAATAACAAAACAGTGGCTTTTAATCCTTTCGAGAGGGGAGATATAATGCGCAGCCAGAACTTGCTCGCCTCTGCTACCTTTAATTCTAATGAGAAATCAGGCTGGAGTGGTAGCTACAGATTTACCGATAATCAGAATCTTATCAATGCCAATTTTAGCATAGAAGACAGTCATAGAGCAGGGCATTTCCTCAATATAGGCTATCGATTTAATGAATATTTAAAAGCCGATTGGGAGAATAAATTGGGAAAAAGCACCCATTTCTCTCAGATTTTTGCTACCCGAAATTATAAAATCAGCACCATAGAGACCCGACCAAAAGCAACCTATCAACTTAGCCAAAATATAGAGGCAGAGCTTTCTGCAGCCTATATTAACAAGGATAGAATAGATGGCGAGGAGCGTCTCCGCAGCTTTGATTTTACAGGCGCTGTGCTATGGACGACGCAAAAGACCAGTCTGAGGGGCAGTTTTTCGCTTATCAATAATTACTTTACAGGCAATAGCTTTTCAGTTGTGGCAAATCAAATGCTCGATGGGCTAAAAGCCGGTACCAACAAGGTTTGGAGCCTACACTTTCATCGAGCCATTACCTCCATTATCTCTCTTAGTATCGGCTACGAGGGCAGAATGCACGACGACCGCACCATACACACAGGTTCTATGCAGCTCAAAGCAAATTTTTAAGAGGGACTGGCATCGCCCCTTTTTTTAGGTGATATCGCCTCTCTATTATAATAATTTGCTGGACAATTTGTCCAAATAATCCTTACTTTTGCCGCCGAAATGAAACTTCAGAGAAACTAATGAAAAAAATAGTTGATATACTTATTTCTACCCGCACTATGGCGGTATTGCTTGTGGTGTATGCCGTAGCGATGGCGTATGCTACTTTTGTGGAAAATGACTACGGCACACCCGCCGCCAAAGCCTATATCTACGAGGCAAAATGGTTTGAACTGGTGATGTTGCTGCTCATCATTAACTTCATCGGTAATATCGAGAGGTATAGGCTGTGGAGGAGAGAAAAATGGTCGGTCCTTGCGTTTCACCTCGCTTTTGCTCTTATTTTTATCGGTGGAGCGATTACTCGATACATCAGCTTCGAGGGGATAATGCTCATCAGAGAAAAGGAAATGTCTAATGAGATTATTAGCGATAAATCTTTCTTCAAGATACAAATAGAGGAGAATGGCGACAGGCTGAATTATCGGGACATTCCTTTTTTATTTGCATCGGATAAGCCGCTTATCGCGAAGCTCATTCCGCATAATTTTAAGGCAGCGTATGATTTTAACGGTAAAAAAATCAGCGTAGCACAGGTGGATTTTATCCAAAGGAAAAAAGACAGCCTTATTGCCGATAAAAACGGTGAGGAATACCTCCACTTTGTAGTAGCAGGCGAAGCTGGAAGGGAGAATTATTATCTGAAATCTGGCGAAGCAAAGAATATTTCGGGAATACTGGTGAGCTTTAATCGTGCGATTGATGGAGCGGTTGAGTTTAAGAAAGAAGGAGCAGATTTATACATAAAAACCCCTGTAGATGCCTCTTACCTTACGATGGCTACACAGCAAACAACCGAGATTAAAAAAGATGAAGCGCAGCCTCTTGCACTCAAAAGCCTCTATACGATTGCCAATCTGAGAATCGTAGTTCCCGATGGGTTAAAACGGGGGAATCTCACCTCTTTTGAAGGTGATAAAACGAAGGAACAGCACCTTCCCGATGTATTAAAATTAGAAGTGAAGGGTCCTCGAACTACTCAGCAGGTGGAATTATTAGTGGAAAAGGGCAACCCTAATCTCTTTAAACAAATCAACCTCGATGGGATGAATATAATGCTCGGAGTAGGCCCAAAAGTATATACGACGCCTTTCCACCTTCGGTTGGATGACTTTGTGATGGAAACTTACCCAGGCAGTACCTCACCGAGCGCCTACGAGAGCCATATACAGATTGTAGATGAAGGCAAAGAAACCCCTTACAGAATTTATATGAATAATGTGCTTAATTATAAAGGTTATCGCTTCTTTCAATCGGGCTTTGACCCCGATAGGCAGGGGACGAGGCTCTCAGTGAACCACGACTGGTGGGGTACGCTGATGACTTACATCGGTTATACTGTGCTTTTCTTGGGAATGTTCGTGTCTTTCTTCTGGAAAGGCTCGCACTTCTGGAATCTCAGTGCTACACTTAAAAAGATGAGCACGAATAAGAATTTAGCCATCGCTCTGCTAATGCTTCCATTTGGTTTTAATGCTTTGGCACAAGGGAATTCTACGGCTTCGGCTTCCTCAATGCAGAAGATAAAATACATCTCGCCAGACCAGATTATCGCAAAGACGAATATCTCCAAAGCACACGCGGATAAGTTTGGCTACCTATTGGTGCAAAATTTTGAGGGGAGAATAGTCCCTGTAAATACTCAAGCATTGGAGGTTTTAAGGAAACTCTATAAGAGGGATAAGTTCAGAGGCTCGGAGGGGCAATCGCTCGATGCAAATCAATGGTTCCTCGCCATAAATACCGATACCGAAAGCTGGACGATGGTGCCACTCATAAAAGTAGGGACCAAAGGCGGTGAGCTCCTCAAAACAAAGACAAAAGCAAATGATGAGGGATATACCTCGCTGATGAACCTCTTCCCCGTAAATCCCCAAACAGGAAAGCTAACCTATATATTAGAGGAAGATTTTAATACGGCCTTTGCTAAGAAACCTTCCGAGCAGTCTAATTATGACAAGGAAGTGATTTCTGTGAATGAGAGAGTACAGATTTTTAATGAATTTTTCTCTGGTCAGTTCGTGAGAATCGTTCCTGTGAAAAACGATCCAAACCATACTTGGAACTCTTGGCTCAATTCTAATTTTGAACCCGATGAAGAAGCGCAGAAGATTCTCGGACCTTATTTCTACTCTGTAATTCAAGCACAGAAGTCGGGCAACTGGGTAGCAGCAGATGCCGAGCTAAAAAAACTCTCCGAGTACCAGCAAACTTGGGGTAAAAGTGTAGTGCCTTCTAAGAATAAAGTAGAGGTAGAGGTCTTTATGAATAAGGTGAATATCAATTTTGTTCTGATGATATTCTATTCCGTTATCGGAGGACTACTCACATTACTCGGCTTTATAGAACTTTTTAAACCGAATAAAATCCTCAATAAGGCGATTAAAACCCTCATTGCTATAGGCTGTATAGGTTATGTCTTACAGTTTTTCGGTTTGGTAGGCAGGTGGTATATCTCCGGGCACGCCCCTTGGAGCAACGGCTATGAGGCAATTGTCTTTATCTCTTGGGTGGGTATTAGTGCTGGACTTTTCCTCTATAAAAACTCTAATGCGCTTATTCCCGCATCTGGATTTATGGTTGCGGTTCTTATGATGGGCTTTGCACACGGTGGTTCTGCATTAGACCCTCAGATTACGCCCCTTGTTCCTGTACTGAAATCTTATTGGCTCATCATTCACGTGGCGATTATTACTGCTAGCTATGGTTTCTTTGGGCTTTCGTTTGTTATTTCGGTGATCTGCCTTTTATTTTACATCCTTGCAGGCAAAGATTTGTTTAAATATCATAACAACAGGAGTATTAAGGAGCTTACGATTGTTTCTGAAATGTCGCTCACCATTGGGCTTTTTGCTCTTACGATGGGTACTTTTATTGGAGGGATTTGGGCTAATGAATCTTGGGGACGCTATTGGAGTTGGGACCCAAAAGAAACTTGGGCATTCATTTCTGTGATGGTTTATGCTCTTGTGATTCACCTAAGGCTTGTTCCAGGGCTTAGAGGGAGGTGGCTGTTTCACTCTGCATCTATGTTTGCTATTTCTTCGGTGATTATGACTTATTTCGGGGTAAATTACTACCTCAGTGGCTTGCATTCCTATGCAGCGGGAGACCCTGTACCAGTACCTGTTTGGGTATATATTGGCTCTGGGGTTATGCTGCTACTTTCGGTGCTTTCTTTCTTTAAAGTAAAGCGCTTGGAGAATAAAAAATAATCCCTATATTTGTGCCCAATGAATGCAAATGTATTTTTTAATGAATTTTTAGAAGGCAGGCTCTGCCGAGAAATATAATTTATATTAGCGAAGTCTTTTTTGGGCTTCGCTTTTTTTTGAAACTAAACACTTAAATGATATGCTTACAATTTCAGATTTAACTAAGGAACAAATTCTACAAATCCTTGATGATGCTATTGATTTTTCAAAAGGTAAGGAGCTTAAAGTGAAAGGTCAGGTCTTTGCTGCCAATCTTTTCTTTGAAGACAGTACCAGAACCAAAACCAGTTTTAATGTTGCTGAGCGCCGTCTCGGTTTGGATGTTATCCCTTTTGATGCTACTACAAGCTCTGTAAATAAAGGCGAAAGCCTCTATGATACAGTAAAAACTTTGGAGAGCATAGGTGTTAAATTATTTGTTATCAGGCATAGAAAGAACGAATATTATAAAGAATTATCATCTATAAATGGAGCTATTGTCAATGGTGGTGATGGTACGGGTAATCACCCTTCTCAGTGTATGCTGGATTTGCTTACAATTTATCAGGAGTATGGCAAGTTTGAAGGGCTTAAAGTAGGTATCGTAGGAGATGTAAAACACAGCCGTGTAGCCAATTCCGATGCTGAAGCTCTCAGAAAATTAGGTGCTAAGGTCTATTTCTCTGGACCTTCTGCTTGGTTTGATGAGGGGGCAATTATCAACGGAACTTTCCTTCAACTCGACCAGCTGATTAAGGAGGTAGATGTACTCATCCTTCTAAGAATACAGCACGAGAGACACGATGAGCGAATGGAGCTCTCCCTCTCCAGCTACCACAGAAGATATGGGCTTACTCCCGAGAGAGAGAAGCATCTGAAACCTACGGCTATCATTATGCACCCGGCACCTATCAATAGAAATGTAGAAATTGCCGATGAGCTTGTAGAAAGTCCTAAATCCAGAATATTTAAACAAATGGAAAATGGCGTTTATGCCCGTATGGCGATTATCAAGGCTGCTTTGGAGAAAATCGGTGTAGAATTTAACTAATCCCAATATAATAAAAAGAAAAAATGAATAAGAAACTCATATTAGAATCAGGAGAAGTCTTCTATGGCGAGGGCTTTGGTGCAGATATAGATACGGCTGGCGAGGTGGTTTTTAATACGGGGATGACGGGCTACCAGGAGCTCATCTCAGACCCGTCATATTGTGGGCAAATCGTGTGTATGACCTATCCGCTTATTGGGAATTATGGGATTAACCGAGATGATTACGAGAGTATAGAGCCTGCTATAAAAGGGCTTATTGTGAAAGAGCTCTGCGACTTGCCATCTAACTTCCGCTCACAGCTTAGCCTTGATGAGCTCTTCAAAAAGAAAAACCTCTCAGGGATTTCGGGCATAGACACCCGCAAGCTCACCCGATTGCTTCGTAGCAAGGGTGCAGTTAAAGGCAAAATCGTCTCATCCGAAGCGGATGATGCTACTGTTATTGCTGAACTTAGAGCTACTTCTTTCCCTACGGATCAGATTGCGCGGGTTTCTACCAAAACGTCTTATGCCAACCCTGGTAGAGGTTTCAAAGTGGTACTGATAGACTTCGGAGCTAAGCTCGGTATTATCAGAGAGCTCTCCCAGAGAAACTGTGACATCACTGTGGTTTCCCACAATATCACTGCCGAAGAAATCCTGCTGATATCCCCAGATGGCATTATGCTTTCTAATGGACCTGGCGACCCTCAGGATGTTCCTCACGCTCACGAAACCGTGAGAAAGCTACTCGGTAAAATCCCTATTTTCGGCATTTGTATGGGGCATCAAGTAATCGGTCTTGCGTGTGGTGCAAAGACTTTTAAACTTAAATTTGGGCATCGCGGAGGCAATCATCCCGTTCTTGATTTAAAAGCTAATAAAGTTTCCATCACTTCTCAGAATCACGGTTATGCCATTGACCAGGAGAGCTTGAAACATACCGACCTTGTGGAAACCCACATTGCACTCAACGATGGCACTAATGAGGGCGTACGCCATAAGATTCATCCGTGTTTTTCCGTTCAGTATCACCCAGAGGCAAGCCCTGGTCCAGAAGATGCCAACTACCTCTTTGATGACTTCATCCAAATGATGGAGGATTTTAAGAAAAAGAGCTTACCTTATTTATAAAATTGAAATGAAAAATTTATTTTCAATACTCGGGGTATTCATATTTAGCATAACTTTCGCACAGAAGAATGCACCTGATTTTATAGACTGTTATAGGGATAAAGGAACAAATTTCTGCCTCAAAAAAGACAAAACTTTTTTAGTCGTAGGCTTTGGGACTTTCATTACGGGAACTTGGGAGCTTAAAGAAATCCAAACTAAAAAGAAGATAAAAAATCAGAAATTCATTGAGCTCACTCCCTACCGTCCAGAGCTTCCATTTTCTGTTTTTGGGCGAAAAAATCCTAACATAAAAACAGGGTATCAAATTAAATACAGTACTACCGACAAAGAAATGATTTCCGATAGCGTTTATATCGGTGGCTCATTGTCTCAAATGCAGGCATTTTACAACCCTTCACCTAATTGTTTCAGTAGCACTAAGGATACTTATAAAGGCAAAAACCTACCAAAAGAATTCATCTTGGCTGACTTAAATACTCACGAATTGAGGTACTCCGAAAAAAGTGAGGTAAAATACACCGACCAGTTTTCATTTCAAACGGATGGTTATAATGATTTTATAATAGACTATATGCCGGCAGATGATAAAAACTCTGGGATTTTTCGATTTCCAATAGGGGCAAAGGGTATTATAAATCTCGATGGAAAACCATTAGAAAAACAAGAAACATTCTCTGAAGATGACCTTGAATTTCTAAAAAAAGCTCCCACACAAAATTTCTATTTAGATGAAAACTTTAGAATAGAGCTCATCGATGAAATACTATTCCCAAAAGAATTCTCTTACTCACAATACGAGCGCCAACTCGATGAGAAGAAGAATGGAAAATACAAAAAAATCCCTCTTAAACACTCTCTTCTACAAGATTTCAAGCCTTTAAAAACTACTCTCTTTCACGCCGAATGCGAAGGAGAATCTAAAAATTTAAAAAGAAAAATATACTCAGGAGAATAGGAATAATACGGTACAGTTTTCCATAAGATTTCAAACCTTTAAAAACTGCACTTTTTCAGACAGACTGAGGTCATCAATTACCTTTATGTAGTAATTAATATTCCGATTAATAGACCTTATAAATCACTATCACTTATATTTAAGATTATATTTTTTCATAAATAATTTTATTTTTGCAAAAAGTATATGAAATATGAAGGATAAATTTCTATTATTTATTTTAGCTACAATTAGTAGCTTTTTCTATGCACAGTCTCCCTATGATGGTAAAGTAGGCATTAATACTGAGCAGTCTACTGAAGTCTTAGATGTAGACGGGAATATTAGAGCAAGACAACTCCCTGATAAAACAGGTGATGCTGATTATTCAAGAGCTGTTGTTGCCAAAGCCGATGGTACTCTTGCTTATAGTACGGGGGTGTCTCGTGTTTCTATAAACTTGCAGAGTCATAAAGCTAATGGCCTTCATTTTAGAACATCTACAGCAATGGAAGGAAATGGGGGTGACGCCAGTAAGTCTCCTAATTATTTAATATTTGGTAATAAAGGGGAAGGGATTAAACCAGAGTCTTCAGGAACTTTTACATATAAAAATACCCAATTTTCTGCTCAGGCAGGTGAGCTCATTAGGATTTCAGCGAATACCATTTTTGCCATATATAGAAATACATCCTCCAATAGCCGAACTCCCCTTGCGAGTATTTCTGCTAATGGAGACCGCCAGGTAGTCCTCACACTTTATTTATATAAGGAAATACCCTCCTTAAAAAAACAAAGCAAATCATCGCTTTTAATGGGGTAAAAGATGATACTAGCGTCTATGATTACACCTATACCCAATACATTTCCTTAGATTATTTAGCTACTACTACAGCCAATGATTATAATGTAAGCCTCATTGTTACAGGAATAGGTCCAAAAGATGGGCATTTTAGGGTAGATTTTGATAATCATAGCTACGAGCAAAGCCTCACCGTACTTAGATTGTAATTCAAAGGGGCTATTTTCTTACAAGGGAATAGCCTTTATTAAAAAATATGAACTTTAAGATAAACTTATATGCAGAGAAAAAAGGACTATGGTCATATATACTAAAAAAGTATATATTGCCAACTCTATTTCTTATTTTTATTCCTGTTATTCTCCTTTTTATATTAGTTCTCTTTATTTTCTATATTCCAAAGTGGCTTTTTGGAAAGAATGAAAATGTTGATTATGAAGAGGAAGATTTTACTCCTTTTTTTCAGAATAAGCATATCCGTATAGAAAAACATTTTTTATCAGATAATGAAAAATCAGAAATAGAATTCTCTGATTTTGATATGGTAGACAATGATTTAGAATGTATTTTTCAGTTTAGATCAGACCCTCCTTTGGATTTATTTAAGGACAGATATTTTTATACATATCACGAGTTGGAATATGGAATTTTCTTTATTTCATACCCTCTTATGGAGCAAGAGGAAATGCAACTTTGGTACTTGAATACATATAGCTTACAATATCATATTGTCACTCATATGCCAGTTGCTGAGTGGCAGATTGCCCAGGAAGACTCGAAAACTATTCTTCGAGCCAATGGGCTTATTAATGATACTTTTATAGAATTGGAACCCCAATAAATATTTTATATGCTCCGCTCTCTCCTCTTTTTTTCTTTTCTATTTCTCTCTGCTCTTGCTTTTTCTCAGGAGGAGGATTTCCTTAATGCCGATAACCCAAGCCAGAGCGAAGACCCCTACATCCTCCCCAAAAATCTCTTTCATATAGAGAATGCTTTTACTTTTAGTGAATCTTCATATTCCGATAATCTTGCCTTTCGTTATGGCGTTGGAAGTGGGGTAGAGCTAAAACTTTCTGCGGATTTTTCCTTTCAGAAATCCTCCACCGAGGTAGATGCCATTACCCTCACGGCCAAGTATGGCGTTACTGAGCAACGTGGGTTGCTACCCGCCATCAGCCTTTTTGCCAATCTACAATACGAGCCTCAGAAAACCGAAAAATATACCGCCAATTTTCTCATCGTTACCAAGCACGCCCTCTCTCCGAGATTCTCGTTGGGTACTAATTTCGGTGCTGATACCCATTTTTCTCGCTATGATATGGTTACTGAGCTCGGCTTTTCCCTCTCGAAAAGAATCAACCTCCTCACCGAATATTTTGCTACTTTTTCTAATGGCTCTGCTCCCAGTCATAATATCGATTTAGGGCTTGCCTACATTTTCAAGCCGGATATACAGTTTGATTTTCTCATTGCTCAGCCTATCTTTTCACCTTATTCAGAACCTTTTTTATCTGTTGGAGTCTCCTATCGTGGCAGATTTAAAAAGTCTTCCGAGCTCTATACTCATAGATTAAAATCTCATTTTTAACGGGTTTTCTTATATCACGGCAAGGTAATTTTTCTTTATAGAAAACATAAGCAATATAATCTCTAAAATCAATATATTTGCTCATCCTAAAAACAAGGCTCTCATCAACTGACGAGAAAGAAAAAAAATTAAATAAAACCGCCCCCTCAAAGGCTAAAAGTAAAATGAAAAGAACAGACATCAAAACAGTCCTCGTAATAGGCAGCGGGCCTATCATCATCGGGCAAGCAGCAGAATTTGATTACGCAGGCGCACAAGCCTGCCTCTCACTACGAGAAGAAGGCTACAAAGTCATCCTCATTAATTCCAACCCCGCAACCATTATGACCGATGTAGAAATCGCCGATAAAGTCTACATCGAGCCCATTTCATTAGAGTTCGTAAGCCAAATCATCCGAAAAGAAAGACCCGACGCTCTCCTCCCCACTCTCGGAGGACAAACGGGGCTTAATATGGCCGTCGAGCTCGAAAAATCAGGCATTTTAGAAGAATGCAAAGTAGAAGTGCTCGGCACTAAACTCTCCGCTATCAACCGCGCCGAAGACCGCGACCTCTTCCGCGAATTGATGAACGAGCTCGGCGAGCCCGTCCCAGAATCAGAAATCGTCAATACATTAGAAGGCGCCTTAGACTTCGCTAATAAAATCGGCTATCCACTCATCATCCGCCCTGCCTTTACTTTGGGAGGAACAGGGGGAGGAATAGCTTCCAACCAAGAAGAATTAACAGAAATCGTTGAGCTCGGGCTCAAGCACAGCCCCGTTACCCAATGCCTCATCGAGAAGTCCATCGCGGGCTTCAAGGAAATAGAATACGAGGTGATGAGGGATTCTAATGACAATGCCATCGTCGTTTGTAATATGGAGAATATAGACCCTGTGGGCATTCATACGGGGGATTCTATCGTGGTGGCGCCTTCGCAAACCCTCTCCGACAGGGAGTATCAGCTCCTTCGCAATGCCTCTCTCAAAATCATCCGCGCGCTCGGCATAGAAGGCGGTTGTAATGTACAGCTCGCCCTCGACCCTCACTCCTTTAATTATTATGTGATAGAGGTAAATCCCCGAGTATCCCGCTCCTCAGCCCTTGCCAGCAAGGCTACAGGCTATCCCATCGCGAAAATCGCTGCGAAAATCGCCGTTGGGCTTACCCTCGATGAGATAATGAATCCCGTTACTGGAAAGACCTACGCCTGCTTTGAACCTGCACTGGATTATGTCGTAACCAAATTCCCTCGCTTCCCATTTGATAAGTTTGAAACCGCCGACCGCCGACTTTCCACTCAGATGAAAGCCACTGGTGAAGTGATGGCCATTGGTAGAACCTTCGAGGAATCGCTGCAAAAGGCGATTCGCTCCCTTGAAACAGGCATTCGTCATATTGGTTTAAAGAAAAAACAAGCCGATGCCCTCACCGATGAAGAGATTGAAAGAAGAATAAAAATCTGCGACGACGAGAGGCTTTTCATCATTGGAGACGCCCTCCGAAGGGGGTACAGCTGGGAGCAAATCGTCGAGTGGAGTAAAATTGATAAGTTCTTCATCTGGAAAATTAAAAAGTTGATTGACTTTGAGACCACCATTAAGCAAAATAAATTTGATAAAACCACCCTCCTCAAAGCGAAAAAGCTCGGTTTTTCCGACCTTAATATCGCGCACCTTTGGGAGACTACCCAAAACGAGGTCTTTGCATTTAGAAAAGAAAGCGGCATAATGCCTACCTACAAAATGGTAGATACCTGCGCTGCCGAATTCGAATCCGAAACACCCTACTTCTACGGAACCTATGAGGACGAAAACGAGTCCATCGTCAGTACTAAGGAGAAGATTATCGTGCTCGGCTCTGGGCCTATCCGCATCGGTCAGGGGGTGGAGTTTGACTATGCCACTGTGCATTCCGTTTGGGCAATTAAGGAGATGGGCTACGAGGCGATTATCATTAATAATAATCCAGAAACCGTTTCTACCGATTTCTCAATATCGGATAAGCTCTACTTTGAGCCCCTTGCCGAAGAAGATGTAATGAACATCATCGAGCTTGAAAAGCCCAAAGGTGTGGTGGTGCAGTTCGGTGGGCAGACGGCGATTAACCTCGCTGATAAGCTCTCTGCCAATGGTGTTAAGATTCTCGGAACTTCCCTCGAAGACCTTGACCGTGCCGAGAACCGCGACAAGTTTGAGAAAGCGCTCCAAGACCTTTCCATCCCTCAGCCCAAAGGCAAAACTTCCACCTCAAAAGAGGAGGCAATACACATTGCTAATGAGATTGGCTACCCAGTACTCGTTCGCCCGAGCTATGTGCTCGGTGGCCGCGCTATGGAAATCGTTTATAATGAAAACGAGCTCGCCCACTATATGGAAAATGCCGTAGAGGCAAGCCCTGAGCATCCTGTGCTTATCGACAGATACCTTACAGGTAAGGAAGTTGAGGTAGATGCCATTTGTGATGGAGAGACGACCATCATCCCAGGTATTATGGAGCATATCGAGAGGGCGGGAGTGCATTCGGGGGATTCCATTGCAGTTTATCCACCTCAGAACCTCAGTCAAAAGCAAATTGATACCCTCGTGGACTATACCCAAAGGCTAGCAAAAGGTCTTAATATCATCGGTCTGATGAATATTCAGTATGTGATTTCGGATGGGGATGTATTCGTCATTGAGGTGAATCCGCGCTCGTCCCGTACCGTGCCTTTCCTCTCCAAAATCACCGCCGTACCAATGGCAAAGCTCGCTACAAAGGCTATTCTCGGTGCAAAACTCAAAGATTTAGGTTATCAAAACGGTCTCGTACCAAATAAAGAGGGTGTTTATGTAAAAGTGCCTGTGTTTAGTTTCAGTAAATTATCAAAGGTGGACATTTCTCTCGGTCCAGAAATGAAATCTACAGGTGAAGTAATGGGCAAAGACCAAACCCTTGAAAAAGCCTTGTATAAAGGTCTTGTAGGGGCAGGCAGAAAGGTGCCAACCTATGGTGCAATCCTCTTCACCGTTTCCGATAAAGACAAAGCCGAAGCAGTAGAACTGGCGAGGAGGTTTAGTAATATCGGCTTTAGAATTTGGGCTACAGAAGGCACAGCAAAATATTTCGCTGAGAAAGGTGTAACGGCAAAAATCGGTTATAAAATCAGCGAAGAAGATGTCAATCTTATAGACCTTATTCAAAAAGGAAAGGTGCAGTATGTGGTGAATACTACGACCAAAGGCAAGCAATCCGAACGCGACGGCTTTCAAATTCGCCGTATGTCGGTAGAAAACGGCATCCCTTGCCTCACCTCTATGGACACCGTAGAAGCCATCCTGAAAGTCATCGAAAGTATGACCTTCAAAATGGAAACGATGCACCATAGCCGATGAGGCACTTATTGGGTGGAGAGCACTTAGACAATAATAAACCTATTCCCGACATTCGTGGGGAATAGGTGTTCTTAATAATTCCTGAAAAAATCTATATTAGTTAAGCTACGGCTACCTTACTGTTGATGGTATTAATAGGAGTGTTGAATAATCATTTTTGTTTTATCTTTGCCCATCCATAAGAAAATAATAAATCTTGAAGCGTATAAGTTTTGTAATTCCTGTCTATAACGAAGAGGATACCATTGATATTTTTTATAGAGAATTTCATAATTTCTTTCATACTGAAATTAATAATAAACTATATTCCTATGAGCTGGTTTTTGTAAATGACGGAAGTAAGGATAAGACAGGAGAAATACTAAAGAAGTTGTATAATACACAGCCTAATATTACAATCGTTAGTTTATCCAGAAATTTTGGGAAGGAGAATGCACTCTTTGCTGGCTTGGAACATTCAGAGGGAGATATTGTCATCCCAATAGATGTAGATTTACAGCATCCACTGATGGTTACAAAAACAATGATAGAGAAATATGAGGAAGGCTATGATGTGGTTTTAGCAAAAAGAAAACAAAGAGAGAAAGATGGATTCTTAAAAAAGTTTACCTCGGGACAGTTTTATAAGGTTTATAACAAGATTTCTAAAGTAAAATTGGAGCCTAATGTAGGAGATTTTCGCCTGATGACAAGGAAAGTAGTAGATGAGATATTAAGGCTCAAGGAAAATCAGCTCTTTATGAAAGGGATTTTCAATTGGGTAGGTTTTAATTCTACAATTATAGAATATAACAGTGAGGAACGAGTAGCTGGAAATACTAAATTTAATGGTCTCAAACTTTGGAATCTGGCATTAGATGGGATTACTTCTTTTTCTACAATGCCGATTCGTGTATGGTTATACATTGGTTCTTTTATTGCTTTTTTATCCTTTATTCTAGGTACAAAAGTTATTATTGAAAAATTCTTTTTTGGCATCGAAGAACACGGCTATGCATCTATTATTGTATCGGTATTTTTTATCGGTGGGGTACAGTTGATTGGTATCGGGATACTCGGAGAATACATCGGTAGAATCTATATGGAAGTAAAAAGAAGACCGAGATATATTGTAGAAAAATTATTAAAAAATGAAACTAAATAAACTAACGGTATTGTTTATTATCAATCTTATCGTTATCTTACCATTGTTTTATCTAAGTTTTTACACTTATCCTTCTTCTGATGATTTTTCCTACGGAATGGAATCTTATAAAGGTTTTGAAGGATTTATACAAACGCAAGTTGATTTTTATAATAGATGGTCTTCTCGGTATATGGCTACAGCTTTCCTCATCACAAGCCCTTTAAGCTTTGGTACTGATCAGTATTTTGGGATTTATCCTATTTTTTATATTATCCTCTTTTATTTTGCAAATCTACGAGTATTGAAAGATGCAGGAGTAGAAAATAATAGAATTCGCTTCTTGTTAAATCTGAGTATTATATCTATTTATACCTTATTGCAAACCTCTCTTGTGGAGAATTATTTTTGGCTGGCGGGGAGTGCTACTTATTTCTTGCCATCTATTGTATTCATTTTTTATTTGTCTTGTTTGCTAAGGATTTATAAACATAAAAGTCTGCTGAAAAATTTCTTTTTTGGGGTATTTTGTATTTTTATAATAGGTGGTTGTAGTGAATTACTAATCGCATTTTCAGGGATTATTACTTTCTTTTTTATGCTAGCTTATTTTGTGGAGAATAAAAAGATTAGCAGGTACTATTTCTTGTTAACGAGTTGGATTGCCTGTATTGTTCTATTTATAGCTCTGAGTCCAGGTAATGCTGCAAGAGCTACGATAAAAGAGGCTGATTTATCTCTTTTAGATGTTTTTATAATGGCTTTAAGAAAGATTTTAGCTATTAATCTCAGATATCTCATTTTTGCTTTTATTCTTTTTCTCCTTCTTTTTAGGGTTACAGAACTTAAGATTAGGCTTCATAAGAATCTTAGAAATCCTTTATTTATATTTTTATTTTATAATGCTTTACTTTTTATAGGTTCATTCATTACGATTTATAAGCTAACCTACTACCCACCTCCTCGCGTAGAGAATCTGTTAATATTCTTTTCAATGATTTTTGTGTTTATACTATCCTACCTTTTTTATGAGACTTATAATCATAGAATTTCAAAGTTGCAGTATTTTATTATTGGGACAGGGGTATTAGCTGCTTATTTATTTATACCTAAAAATTCTTTCCAGATTGAGAGTAACCTCCAACTTATTTATTCTGATATTTTCTCTGGAAAAGTTAGAAGATATAAAGAGCAATTAGAAGCAAGAAAAGAACTAGTAAAAACTTGTGATGAATGTATTGTCCCTCCAATAAAAGAAGAGCCAAGAACTATTCTATTTAAAGATATTACAGATGATACAAAGCATTATATTAACATATCTGTATCTAAACATTATAAAATAAAGAGTATTAGAGCCAATGAATAATCAAAAAGATTATATTTCTTACCTAAGAGTAATAGCAACTATTGCTGTTATTGTTTTGCATACGGTGGGCTTTATATCTATGGATTATGGTAATGTAAATGATGAGACTTGGGCATTGGCTACATTTATTAATAGTAGTGTAAGGTTTTGTGTGCCTGTATTTATTATGATTTCTGGAGCATTACTCTTGGGAAAAGATGAGTCTGTTAAACTATTTATTACTAAAAGACTGAATAGAATTTTTATTCCCTTTATTTTTTGGAGTTTAATTTATACTTGTTGGTATTATAAAGATCGCTTATTAAGTTTTGATATAGAATTGCTTAAAGTATTTATCAATAATTTATTAAATGGTAGTGCATATCATCTTTGGTATTTGTATATGATTATTGGGCTGTATGCTTTTATTCCAATTTTGAGAAAATTTACTGTTACAGCATCTAAGAGGTCTTTGGAATATTTACTTGTAGTTAGTTTTATCGTTATGCTGGCAAGGCAATATGGAATTAGTCAAATAACTATTAGTTTTATAAATTTTGATGGTTATATTTTTTATTTAATATTAGGTTATTACTTGAGTAAGTTTGGTTTTACATACATACATACATACACGCAATTATCTATTTTCTGGTTGTCATATTTACTTTTTTAATGACTTATTATTTATCTCATTTAGAAAATAGATTTTATACCGGTTATACCCTTTATCAAACTTTTAATGTGGCAATAATGTCCACAAGCCTTTTCTTATTGATGAAATATTGGCAGCCAAAAATGTTAAAATTAGTAAAGTTAATAGAGCATTATTCTTTTGGGATTTATTTTATTCATGTAGTTGTCTTACATTATGTGTATAAGATACTATATTCATATGTTTATATAGAATCAGTTTCTATCAGCATTTTATTATTTATATTTTTGTGTTCATTATTTACACTTTTTATTTCCACAGTTATTATTATTTCTTTGAGTAAAATTCCTATACTAAAAAGATTAATAATGTAATTCTCTCTCCTCTAATAGAAAGAAAAATTTTATAAAGATCACCTTGCTATAAATTGCCCATATCCCCAAAAAACTCTATATTTAGGCATTTAAAAATAGGGATATGTTTCAGTTTTTAGATCATTTAGATGCGTTACATCAGGCTTTTTGGTATATCGCTTTGGGGAGTAGTTTGGTGTTTGTTGTTCAGATGGTGCTTACTTTCATTGGGAGCGATAGTTCAGACGGTATAGATACTGATTTTGATGGAGATTTCGATGGTACAGATGCGCCATTTCAGCTTTTTTCTCTTAGGAATTTGGTAAATTTCCTTTTAGGGTTTAGCTGGACAGGTATTGCCTTCTATCCAACCTTTGAGAATAAGATTCTCCTAAGCCTTCTCGCAGGAGCGGTAGGTATAGGTTTTGTGCTGTTGTTTTTCTTCATCCTAAAGCAGATTTTAAAACTCTCGGAAGACAATACTTTCAATATATCCGCTTTAAAAGGCAAAGTAGGAGAGGTTTATCTTAAAATCCCTGCCCACAATGCAGCTAAAGGAAAAGTTCTCATCTCATTAAAGGGCACTCATCACGAGCTCTATGCTATTACCCGTTCAGGAGAAGATATTTCCTCTGGTGAGTTTGTAAAAGTAGTAGAAATAGAAGATGAAATCTTAGTAGTAGAAAAAATATAAATCAATCATTAATTATTTCACAATATGCCAGTATTCATTCTAATTTTAGCACTTGTATTCGTGCTGTTTGTAACTTTTGTATCCTTGGTTTCAAGGTATAAAAGATGTCCATCGGATAAGATTTTAGTTATTTATGGGAAAACAGGTGGTAGTTCTGCCAAGTGTATCCACGGTGGGGGCGCATTCGTGTGGCCCGTTATTCAAGATTTTGCGTATTTGGATTTGAAACCCATCTCCATTGAGGCAAATCTCACCAATGCACTTTCTCGTCAGAATATCCGTGTAGATGTTCCGTGCCGCTTTACTATCGCAATTTCTACGGAGGCAGATACTATGGGCAATGCTGCTGAGAGGCTTTTGGGGCTTACTCCTGACCAAATTCAAGAGCTTTCCAAGGATATCCTTTTTGGGCAGCTTCGTTTGGTTATCGCTACGATGACGATTGAGGAAATTAATTCCGACCGAGATAAGTTCCTCGACAATATCTCGAAGAATGTAGATACAGAGCTCAAAAAAATTGGTTTAAAGCTCATTAATGTGAATGTAACCGATATTAAAGATGAGTCAGGCTATATCGAGGCACTTGGTAAAGAGGCAGCTGCTAAGGCTATCAACGAAGCTAAGATTTCCGTAGCCGAGCAGGAGAAAATAGGGGAGACAGGGAAAGCCGAAGCCGATAGAGAAAAAGATGTACAAATCGCAGAAACCAATAGGGATAGGGATGTAAAAATCGCCATCACTCAAAAGGATAGAGAGATTAGCATTGCTTCTGCGGCTAAGGACGAGTCCATCGGTAAGGCAGAGGCAGAGAAGGAATCAAGGATTGCGACTTCCCTTGCCAATTCCCTGGCTGTAAAAGGGGAGAACGAGGCAAAAATTACCATTGCCAATTCCGATGCTCAAAGGAGAGAGAAAGAAGCCGAAGCCCTTAAAATAGCCATTACCGCCGAGAAGGTACAAGCAGCAAGAGCTCTGGAAGAATCTTACCTCGCAGAGGAAAAAGCAGAAACCGCAAGAGCCGAAAGAGAGCGCTCTACACAGAATGCCAATATCGTGGTGCCTGCTGAAATCTCCAAGCAGAAAGCCATTATAGACGCTGAAGCCGAAGCCGAGAAGATCAGGCTCAAAGCCAAAGGTGAGGCGGATGCTATCTACCTCAAGATGGAAGCCGAAGCAAAAGGTCTCCTTGAAATCCTTACCAAACAGGCTGAGGGGTACGACCAAGTGGTAAAAGCTGCGGGTGGTGATACCAATTCCGCATTCCAGTTATTGCTCATCGAGAAATTGCCAGAGCTTGTTAAAACCCAAGTGGAAGCTGTTAAAAACATTAAGATTGATAAGGTTACGGTTTGGGATAGCGGAACCAATGCCGATGGAAATACTTCCACTGCGAACTTCGTCTCTGGAATGATGAAGACCGTACCTCCGCTCAATGATTTATTTAATATGGCAGGGCTTAGCCTCCCAGAATACCTGAAAGGAAAGGAGGAAAGTAAAGCAATTGAGGATTCATCAGTTAAGGCTAAGAAGCAAAACAACGAAGCCCAAGATTAAAAACAGGCTTATTTTATCATAAGAAACCTCCCTCTCGATGATGAGAAGGAGGTTCTTTATATAAGTGATGTCTCTTACGAGTTTAGCAACATTCCCAAGAAGGAAATCCACCTACCTGAAAACAGGAATTGAGAATTTTATCATCACATCTTTGTCTTCTTCGGGGTGGGAGATAAAGGTCTCCATTATATTGCCGTGTCTCAGGTTGTCCATTTTCGCTTTTTGGAGGAGTTTATCTATGCTTGGCTTTCGGTTTTCGTACTTTCCTTTGTAGAATATCGAGTAAAGCTTTTCATCCTTCATATTTCTAAAGCTGAAATTGTTATCATTCACCTCTACCTTTTGGGATACAGGGATTCCCAAGTAGTACGAAACCTCTTTCTGGTGGAAGTTGTCGGTAGAGGCTATGAGCACGGGAAATCCCACCTCGTCTTCTCGCTTTTCAAGGTCGGTGGTTACGAAATTATAGACCTTATTATAGTCTTTCACTATGGATGGGAAGAGCTCTTCCTTCTTATTTTTCGCACCAGAATTAATGCCGAGCAATACACCTTCCTTACCTTGTTCTACAATAATACTATCGTATTTTATTGTATTGATTTGTCTGTCTCTATCTACCTTATTTGCCAGTATATCTGTCAGATTCTTCAGGCTTTTATCGAGGTAGATGATGCTGGTTTTATCTTCCCAGAAGTCAGAATACTTTTCAATTAGGGTTCGTTTTGGGGTTCGTATCCTCCATACTATTTTTGTGTTCCCAGATGGTGTTTCTGTAAATCTTACTGTAATAAGGTAAGGTTTAGAGGTATTGGTATCAAAGAGTTCATACTTTAAAAGCTCATAAGGTTTCTCAGCACGGATGTACATTTCCCCGTTTCGTTTTCCTTTTTCTGTTTTAAAGTAGATAGAGCTCTCCACGCCTTCATAAGGTTGAAAATAGTCTATCCCAAGATTCTTTTCATCTGAGAAATAGCGGTTCCACCTCGTGAAATTTTGGAAGTTGCTAAACTGAGGATAAACCTTTTCTAATGGATAAGGGATTTCCTTTTGTACAACAAAAATATGAATCTCCCCAGCGGTATTATAATGTTTGAAAACTGCAAAACCACCGAAGACAAGGAGGATGACGAGCAGGAAATACTGAAACCGACGCATCTGTTAAAGGATTTAAAAAGAGCGTTAAAAAACAGGAGATTTTAGAAATACTTCCCTCTTTTTCTCATATTCGGGTTGTGGATATGCTTCTGCATAGACGGCATTTTCAGCTGGTCTTTCATCATTTTTATTTGCTCCGTCATTAGCCCTGCGCTGTCCAAGCTCTTAGCCTCCTCGAGGAGCTTTTGCCCCTCCTGTTTTCTCCCTTTGGAGATGGCAATGGCGGCTAAATTCAGCTTTGCCAAAGCCCTATCCTGCTTCATATTGAGCCCATACTCGAGAGCTTTTCTCATCAGAGGCTCTACTTTTGCAGGACTGTCCTGTGCCAGCGTAAGGGCTTGAAGATAATGATAGTAGCCGAACTGAGATCTATGGAGCTGCACCTTATAATCCGTTATTTTTATGAGCCATTCACCCGCTTTCTCCATATTTTGCTTTCTCAGCTGCCAGAATGCGAGCAAAACATATTCATTCTTAAAGTAAAACAGGATGGGGAAGCCCGAAAGCAGGAAGACCACAATGCCCCAGCCAATACTCCTCGTTCCCAGCATCAGCCATAGCCCAAGAGCCATCATCAGTACTGCAAAAATCAGTTTTATATTCTTATTCATCTTATAAAATTAAGTGGCGCAAAGATAAAAAAAATTGAGGCTTTCTACCTTTTATTTAAAGCAAATTGAGGGCATTGCTCCGTTTTCTTCCTATTACCATTTTCCATTTAAATGGGGGAGCTTCCCACCTTATATTTAAATACATCTATCAGGGATGATAGATAAGCTAGATGGACGAGAAGAATAGTCATATGGATTTATCTATAATCCAGATGGATTTTCTCTTCGGGTAGATGGATTTCCTCTCCATCCACATAGATGAGCACATTATCCAGATGGATTTTCTCTTCGGGTAGATGAGATTAATCCTTAGTTAAATGGATATCGCCCTCTTTCTTAATAAAAGTCTGAAAACTGAAGTCGTAAGCGTGTTTTTCATCTTTGTGGTGATGGGTTTCCTGAACTTTTATCCATTTCTCTGGGTTGATTTTTGGGAAAAAGGTATCGCCATCTATTTCGGCATCTACGAGGGTGATTTCCAGCTTATCGGCAAGATTGATAGTCTGCTCATATACCTTCCCTCCCCCGATGATGAAGATATTTTCATCTATCTTTTTGGCAAATTTCAGAGCCTCTTTTAGGCTTCCCACAATGAGGACGCCCTCCTGAAACCAGTCCTTCTTCCGAGACACCACAATATTGGTTCGGTTTGGCAGAGGTTTGCCAATACTCTCGTAGGTTTTCCTCCCCATAATGATGGGATGCCCGCTGGTAAGTTCCTTAAAATGTTTTAAATCCTTAGGGAGATGCCAGAGAAGCTGGTTCCCCTTCCCGATGGCATTATTCCTCCCCATAGCCACGATAATTGTTGTCATATCCATTTAAAATACAAGGCGCAAAGATAGGAAAACGAGGAGGGCTTTCATAAAAATAATGTAGTTTTGCAGGCAATAATGATGAGCAATGCCGAGAAATACACGAGACTGATAAAGGAGAAAGCCGAGAAATTTGGTTTTGATGGTTGTGGTATTTCCCAAGCAGCATTCCTCGAGGAGGAAGCTCCACGCCTTGAGAATTACCTCAAAAATAACTATAACGGCACGATGAGCTTTCTGGAAAATAATATAGACAAACGCCTCGATCCAAGGCTATTGGTAGAGGGCGCAAAATCTGTAATCTCCTTAAAATACAACTACTTCCCCCAAGAGAAAATCCCGATGGCTTATAATCTCGCCAAGTATGCTTACGGTGAGGACTATCACGATGTAGTGAAATCTGTGCTTCGGGAGATGGTTTCCGAGCTTTTGGAGGAGATTGGCGACTTTGGTTTTAGGATTTTCGTAGATTCTGCCCCCGTGATGGAGAAGGCTTGGGCAAGGAAATCAGGGCTCGGATGGATAGGGAAGAACTCTTTGCTCATCTCCAAGAAGAGAGGATCTTTTTTTGTGCTTTCGGAGATTATTTGCGACTTGGATCTCGAGCCCGACTACCCGACTACCGATCACTGTGGCTCGTGCCGAAAGTGCATCGATGCGTGCCCTACGGGAGCCATCGTGTCTGATAAGATTATCAATGGGAGTAAGTGCATTTCCTTCCTTACCATAGAGCTGAAAGATGAAATTCCCTCCGCATTTGAAGATAAACTTGAGGATTGGATGTTTGGTTGTGATATCTGCCAAGATGTATGCCCTTGGAACAGGTTTTCTCTGCCTCATAACCAGCCGAGATTTAGCCCGAATCATCATCTTCAAAATGCAGATAAGATAGAGTGGGAGGAGATTACTCAGGAACTCTTCTCGGAGATTTTTAGAAAGTCGGCAGTGAAGAGGGCTAAGCTCGCTGGACTTAAAAGAAATATAGACTTCATCAACCGAACGAAAAAATAAAAGCCCCCAGATACTGAGGGCGTTATTTCATTATTGCCAGTTGAGACTGGTGTTTGGTTTTAGCTTTTTGAGGATGTCCTTAGGAATACCATTTTTATGAACCAAGATAGCGGTGGATTTAAACTGTACATAAGGCTTGGTTACATACAGATAGCCATCGTAGTCATTCGTAGTGCCCCAAGAGTTTTTTACTACATAATACTCCTTACCCGTTTGGTCTTTTGCCAATCCTGTAATCTGCATACCGTGGTCGTCTGTAGTTGTGAGGTCATTAAGCCCCAACTGACGCATATCCTCAGTGATTTTTTTATCGGGCTTTGGACCTTTGAAAAGTTCAGCCTTGGTAGCGGCATTAATGTTATTTAAATCAATATCGGGTACATAAGCTACTCCATTTTTATAGGAGAAATAAGGCTCGGAGACATCGGTAGCCCAGCCTATGGTATAGCCATTCTTCACGGCATAGTCTATAATAGTAGTAAGCTCCTCCATAGGGATATTCCAAAGCCTGTCGTGGCTCCAATTATCAGGTACGGGCACCACAAACGGCTTGTAGTAAGGATAGTCCTTGTAAGAAGTGAGCTCTACATAATCATCTGGATTAATGCCTACTACCTCCTTAGCAAAGGACTGAGGGGTATATTTCTTTCCATTATAGGTAAAAGAGGAAGGGTATTGCCCCAAGTAGGAATCGAGAATCATATCTACATTGTCCATCCAGTTTGGAGAGAGCTTCTTGGCAGGATTTTTTACATAAGCATCGAGTACGGATTTCAATACGGCAGTCATTTCAGAGAAGTTGTTTCTGGTTTTGCCGTCTTTCAGACCTGTATAAGCCTCCTGAGGTACAGCACCGTATTTTCTGTACATATTGATAACATCGTGTAGAGCACCGCCTTCTCCCCAAGAGATTCCAGTACCATCATTGAGTACATAGAGTTTAGCTTTATCGTGGTAAGCATTTCTTGCTGTAAAGATTTCTGCTAAATCTACTGGTTTTTTTCCCATTCTAATCATCTCAGATTCTAAGAATGAATTGCCAGAATAGCTCCAACAAGTGCCAGATGAGCCTTGATCTTTTACGGAAGTTACACCATTCTCTTTGATAATCGTAAATTGAAAATCAGGATTTTCAGATTGATTGTTTTTCAAGCTATTTACCAAATTGTCTTGGGCAAATAGCATACTTCCCAATGAAAGTAATGCAACGAGTGTGAGTTTTGTTTTATTCATTATATAAGTTGTTTTATGTTTCAATACTTGTGAAAGCCCTAAAAGCTGGCTGTTTTTAAAGCCGCACAAATGTAATAAATATTAAATGAAATATTTTTTGCAGGTTTGGAAAAAGTTTTTATTTTTGCAACCTGTTAATCAACCTCTGACGAGAGCCGTGTATGTTGTTTAGCTTTAACAATTTTTTTTAACTAATAATGGATTTAGTAAAGTACGTACAGGACAAGTACATCGCAAAAAAAGATTTCCCTACATTCAAAGCGGGAGATACCATCACAGTGTATTATGAAATTAAGGAAGGTAACAAAACCAGAACTCAGTTCTTTAAAGGTGTTGTTATCCAGTTGAGAGGGACAGGTGCTACCAAGACATTTACCATCAGAAAAATGAGTGGTGATGTAGGTGTAGAAAGAGTATTCCCAATCAATATGCCTGCACTTCAAAAAATTGAGGTAGAAAGAAGAGGTAAAGTAAGAAGAGCAAGAATTTACTACTTCAGAAGCCTTAGAGGTAAGAAAGCAAGAATTAAAGATGTTGCTTTTAAAAAGTAATCCTTTAATGAAAACACAAGAGCACTCAGTATTGAGTGCTTTTTTTATAAAATAAGTGATTTTATCCTTCCATCTTAAAGCCTTACATTTGGGCAATTTTTAAAATTTAATAAAAAATATAAAATGAATAACGGAATTATTATTCTTGATTTTGGTTCTCAATACAATCAGCTAATTGCAAGGAGAGTGAGGGATTTAGGCGTGTATTCAGAAGTCTTGCCTTTTGATACTCCTCTCGATGAGATTTTAGAGCGCAAGCCTGTGGGGATTATCCTTTCTGGTGGGCCCAGCTCCGTAAATGTACCCGATGCCTGCCTTGTAGATAAAGCCCTTTTTGAAGCAGGAGTTCCAGTGCTTGGGATATGCTACGGAATGCAGCTCACTGCACATCTCCTCGGTGGAAAGGTGAAGAAAGGCGAGAAAGGCGAGTATGGAAAAGCTAATTTTGAAATACTGAAAACCAATTCCGTATTAGAAGGAATCTCCCTGACTTCTACAGTATGGATGAGCCATTTTGATGAAGTAGAAACTCCTCCAGCAGGCTTTGAGATTTCTGGAAAATCAGGTGTCATCGCTGCTATGGCGAATGAAGAGCAGAAGATTTATACCCTACAATTCCACCCTGAGGTCTCTCATACAGAAGAAGGAGAGAAGATGATAGAGAATTTTATCTTTAAGGTTTGTAAAGCAGAGAAAAACTGGCAACTTACAAACTATATAGACCGAAGCATAGAAGAAATCCGCAAAAAAGTAGGCCGTGAGAAGGTAATTTTAGGGCTTTCGGGTGGGGTAGATTCATCGGTGGCAGCGGTTCTTATCCATAAAGCAATTGGCAGCCAGCTCACCTGCATATTTGTAGATACAGGCTTGCTCAGAAAAGATGAAGGCAGAAAAGTAATGGAAAACTATGGCGAGCATTTCAATATGAATATTAAAATGATTGATGCTTCCCAAAGGTTTCTCAATAAACTCAAAGGCATCTCAGATCCAGAGCAAAAGAGAAAAATTATAGGCAATGAATTCATCGCTGTTTTTGATGAGGAATCCAATAAATTAGAGGGTGCAAAGTTCTTAGCGCAAGGTACAATCTACCCAGATGTGATAGAAAGCCAATCGGTGAAAGGCCCTTCTGCGGTCATCAAATCTCACCATAATGTAGGGGGGCTGCCAGAAGATATGAAGCTAGAACTCCTCGAGCCTCTTCGAGAGCTCTTTAAAGACGAGGTGAGAAAAGTAGGTGAGGAGCTCGGCATTCCGCATCACTTGGTGCATAGGCATCCGTTCCCAGGGCCGGGCTTAGGCATCAGAATTTTAGGTGAAGTAGATGCAGAAAAGGTGAAAATCTTGCAAGAAGCAGATGATATTTTCATCGAAGAGCTCTATAAAAGCGGTCTATACGATAGCGTTTCTCAGGCATTTGTGGTACTCCTCCCTGTGAAATCTGTCGGGGTAATGGGAGACGAGAGAACCTATGAATATACCGCTGCAGTGCGCTCGGCAAATACTATAGACTTTATGACGGCAACTTGGAGCCGACTGCCTTATGACCTCCTCGAGACGGTATCTAGTAGAATCATCAACGAAGTAAAAGGGATTAACAGAGTGGTTTATGATATTTCCAGCAAGCCACCAGCAACCATAGAATGGGAATAAGTTCTCAACAAAAAGCAGCTTTAGATATACTTCTAAGGCTGTTTTTTATTTCTTCTAATACTTAGGTTCAGGATGATGAGCGCAGTCATTATGATAAGAGAGGCGAGGAGCAGGCCTTTCGGAGCCAAAAGATAGGGAATGGGGTAGAGCCCCGCTATGCCGAGTATGATTTCATTGAGGATAATGCCAAAAATCATTAGATAAATCCCTGCTTTTACCCCTTTATTTAATTCAAAAATACGGATCTCAAGGATTTTCCAGATGAGGAAAAGACTGATTCCCATTAGTAAAACGAGATGCAGGAAGCCAATGACAAAATTGAGATTATCAAATATAAAAGCCCAAGCTGGAATCACGGAAATGCTTTGAAATAAGAATTTCAGGATGAGTGCAGTGCCAGAGACGAGGAATGCCAGCTTTTGCACCGCCGACCAATCTTCAGAGATTTTGGGCCAGTGTTTTTTTATGAGTTTTACTATTAATCCAAATCCGTAGAGCTGCGCAATAGCTACGAACCCAAGAAAAATACTTACAGAAGTAGGGATTCCTCTTAGCCATAGCACCGATAGGCCATAGCCCACGAGCGTGCCCGCTGTCAATAGATGAAAAGCAGTATCGTTTGCCTTTTCAGAGATTTGGATTCCTTTTTTTCTAAGGCTTATCAGCATAATTCCAATGCACGAGAGAAGGAAAAAACCATTGTACTGAAAGTGCATATAGAAATAAGTAGCAGCTCTGTAAAGCTCTGGTAATGATTTCTTACTCGCCATAATATACGCGAGAACGAAGATGCCGATTGCTGAGAATAAAGCAGAGAAACTCCCCATCCTGAGCCAAGGGAGCTCGGAGGAAATTCTCCCTTTAGTATCTTTCATTATGAAGGAAAAATAGGCAAAGCCTACGCATAGGGCAAGGGTAGCAAAGATAATCGAAAGCCAGAAATAGCCTCTGTACATAAACGAAAACATCATTCCGTAGGAGGCAATCTGGTTGATGACCATTAGTTTTTTATATTTTTTGATATGGATTCCAAGGCTATCCCTTAGATGCTCTGCCACGAGGAAGTAGAGCAAGGCAGTTACCCAGCCATAAAATGCAAAATGAGAATGAGAGAACCTGAAAAACTTATGCTCTACACCATTAATAGGATAGAGCAGATTATACCTCATTATCACTCCGAGTAGGGAAACTATTAGAAAATTAAAAATACAGAGCCTTATCCAAAAATATTTTTCTTTCATTCTAGCCTGAGAATATATATTTAGGGGTTTATTAAGCAGCTATTCTTCAGCTTCTCTTTGGCGTTTTTCTTCTTCGCTATAAGCATTGATAATCTTTTTCACAACGGGATGCCTTACTACATCCTCTGCTGTAAGATATACGAAACCAATCTCCTCTATACCATCTAAAATCCTAATGGCTTCTTTCAAACCTGATTTTTGTTTTAGTGGTAAATCTACTTGTGAAGGGTCTCCCGTGATGATGAATTTTGCATTCATTCCCATTCTTGTTAGGAACATTTTCATTTGTGCGTGGGTAGTGTTCTGAGCTTCATCTAAGATTACAAAAGCATCGTCTAAAGTACGCCCGCGCATAAAAGCAAGAGGGGCAACTTCTATTATTCTCTTTTCTATGAATGATTCCAGCTTTTCGTGAGGTATCATATCCCGAAGGGCATCGTAGAGCGGTTGCAGATAAGGATCGAGCTTTTCTTTAAGGTCACCAGGTAAGAAGCCGAGATTTTCACCTGCTTCTACAGCGGGACGGGTTAAAATAATCCTTTTTACCTCTTTATCTCTTAAAGCCTTAGCTGCAAGAGCAACGCTTGTATAGGTTTTCCCCGTGCCCGCAGGCCCAATAGCAAAAACCATATCTTTCTTTTCTACTTGCTGCACGAGGCGTTTCAGGTTTGTAGTCTTTGCTTTTATGCTCTTACCATTCGCCCCTTTTACTATAATATCCTGATCGAAAATCAATGCCTTTTCAGTTTCGTCTTTTAAAGCTAAGATATTTTCTATATCATTGATATTTATACTATTATTCCTTGACAGAAAAGCGACAATATCATCCATTTTTTCCTTAAAAATCGCTAAGGTTTCCTTATTTCCTAAAGCGAGAATATGAGCATCTCTCCCCGTGATTTTAAGTGTAGGGAAGAATGATTTTATTAGATTAAAATTTTGATTTCTAATACCGTAAAATGCTTTTATGTCTATATCTACGAGTTCGTAGGCAAGTTCAAACATATAATTTATCTTTTTTTGGGGCTTAAAGATAAAATAAAAAATTAAAATCGATTGATTATTTAAGGCTCAAAGCTCTCAAACTTACCATTCTCATAAAGTAAAATGATTTTTTTGATTTTACTTTCTTCCTTTTTGCTTTGCTCCATAGCCAAAGGGGATGGATTTTCCTCCTTTTTAGGAGAAATTTCTAATGGCTGAGAATCGCTTATATTTTTCTTTTCCACATCTTGTATGGGAATAGGAAATTCTTGCGAAATAGGTTTGGAAGGGCTAATGTTTTCAGATTTATCAGAAATTTCTGTGGGCATCGTAGGGATCTCTTCTTTGCCGAAATTCTCATCATCTATAATAGAAAATAAATCTGATGGCGAAATGTTTTTCTGAGAATCTTTTTCATTTATGAGCATTTCTCCCTCTCCATTAATCAGCCAGTCCCATTGTAGACTAGGGAAGCGTCCTTTTACCTTAGTTATAAAATCTAAGGAAGGCTTGTTTCTCCCAGAAGTGATATGAGAAATTGAAGAGCGAGGCACATCAATCTCATCCGCAAACTCGGAGGAGGAAAGTCTGAAATGCTCAATAATTTTAGCTATCCTATTATTGATATTCATAATTGTAAAATTTAATTATATTACAAATGTAACATAATTTACAAAATCACAAGAATACAAATGTGAAATAAACAGAGGAAGACCCTATTTAGTTATGTGAAATAATAAATTATATAACTAATATGTAGACTTTTATAGTGTATAATATTGTAAATTAATCAAGATTAGAATTTTTTACAGGGTTTAGTAGAGAAGCAATAATACTTGTACATAATATAAGGATAATGGCTATTAACGAATGTAAAGTTTTAAATCCTATATGCTCCAAATAGGTATGGAAAAGCATTTTTAGTCCTATAAAAGTAAGTAATACTGCTAAACCTAGTTTGAGATATCTCAGTTTATCAACAAAACCTGCAAGTAAAAAGAACATAGACCTAAGCCCTATTATTGCAAATATATTAGAGAAAAATACAATATAAGGGTCTTTTGTAACAGAGAAAATAGCTGGAATACTGTCTACAGCAAATATCAAGTCTGTAAATTCTACGATTATAAGTACTAAAAACAAGGGAGTGATTTTAAAAATCCCATCAATTTTAGCCCAGAATTTCTGCTCAATAAAAGTGTGGTGTATATTAAAATATTTACTTGTAAACTTTACAACAGGGTGATTATGAATATCTATTTCTTCATTCTTATCTTTATCAAAAAACATTTTAATTCCAGAATAAATTAAGAATCCTCCAAAAATATAGAGTATCCAGTCAAATTTACTAATTAAGGTTGCCCCTAAGAATATGAAGATAAAACGCATTACAATCGCTCCTAAAATCCCCCAGAAAAGCACTCTGTGATAATTCTCTTTGGCTACATTAAAGGAGGTAAATATGAGCAGCATAACAAAAATATTATCCACAGAAAGAGCATATTCTACTATATAGCCTGTAAAAAATTCCACAGCAAGATTTTGATTATATATACTGATACTTTTATCTAAATTATCTGGAATAATCTGGATAGGGTGGTGGTGCTTGTTTACGATATATTCTAATTTCTCAATGCTTGTAATATTATGAATGTAAAAGCCATAGTATCGTAAGAGAATATAAAATCCTGCTGCTAACGAAACTACAAAAACACTCATAAAAGCTGCCTGTTTTACAGATATAGATTTATTTTTTTTGCTTAGAACCCCTAAATCTAAAACCAATATAAAACCTACAAGAAGTAGGAAGCCTATTAAGAATATATTTTCGTGCGACATTTTTAAAATTTAAGCTACCAAAGATACAAAAACTAAATATTTCTCTGTGATTAACTTTTGTAAAACATAGATTAATTAGATTTTTTTGGAAAGTATGCCGTGTTTATCAAATTTATCACTATACAGTATATAGAGACTTGTATTTTATATAAAGCTAATATTATTTATAGCTTTATATAAAAATTGTAATTAACTGATTTAATTTATTGTAGTGTTTGTTATTGAATATAATTTAATTAACAAAAATATTAACAGACAAAATGTCACATATTGGCGTTTATGTTGTATTACAAATGTAAATAAGTTCTTTTTAAAGCTAAATAGATTATCTTTGAAAAGTTAATTAACATTGTTAAAATGATTTTTGAAGAAAATTATATACAATCGCCTAATTTTCCCTATCGTTATATTCGCCCAAATAAGTTGTTTCAATTTATACGGGAGAATCTCAGCAATTACGAAGAAATAGGGAGTTCACATTTAGAAAAACCTATTTATAAAGTGAGTTTTGGTACTGGAAAAATAAAAATAATTGCCTGGTCTCAGATGCACGGAAATGAGAGTAATGCTACCCTTGCTATGCTTGATTTATTGGAAACCTGGAAAAAACATCCTGTATTATTAGATGAAATCTTCCAAAAAGTACAGTTAGATTTTATTTTTATGCTCAATCCTGACGGCTCTGAGAGGTGGACAAGAAGAAATGCTATTGATATAGATGTGAATCGAGATTTTTTTAAAGAATCAAGTAAGGAGATCCGTGTTCTAAAAGAAACTGTATCAAGTTTGCATTATGATTATGCATTTAATCTCCACGAACAAAGGACAATATACAGTACGGATGGTATTCACCCTGCAACGATGTCTTTTTTATCGCCATCTGAGAATGAAGAGCGGGAGATTACCGAAACGAGGAAAAAAAGTATGGCTGTTATCAGCTATATTTCTAAGCAAATGGAGAGGATTATCCCCCACCATATCGCGAGGTATACAGATGAGTTTTACCCCACTTCCACAGGAGATAACTTTACTAAAATGGGAATCCCTACAATTTTATTTGAGGGTGGTCATTTTGAGCAAGATTATTTAAGACATCAAACCAGAAAGTATTATACCATAGCATTGTATTACGGCTTAAAAGCCATTTCAGAGCTCATAAATTCAACCAAAGACTGGGAGGATTATTTTAATTTGCCAGAAAATAAAGAAGACCATTTTGACATTATATATAGGAATGTAAAGCTCAATACGGATTATGATTGTGTACTGGATATTGCAGTACAGTACCAGGAGCAGATTTTGGAAGGAAATCAGGAGATTTCCTTTGTACCTATTGTAGTGGAAGTTGGTGATTGTAGCAGAAAGAAAGGTTGGGAAGAAATTGATTGTACTGATAAGTATTTTAAGAGTGAAAGCCTCTTCCCAAAGCTCGATTCTCCACAAAATTTTGATATAGTATAAGTTATCAGGATATTAAATTGATATTATGTTATTAGAAATAAAAAATCTTTCATTTTCCTATGAGGAAGATAAGCCCATCTTTAAAAATCTCAATCTCAGTTTTGATAAAGGGAGAATTATCGCACTGGCAGGTGAAAGTGGCTGTGGAAAATCCACACTTTTAAGTCTTATTTATGGGCTTTATGACTGGCAGGAGGGGGAGATTTTCCTTGAAGGGAAACCTCTTTGGGGACCTAAAGGAAACCTTGTTCCTGGTGAGCTGGAGATGAAATTTGTAGCGCAGGACTATGATTTAATGCCCTATGCAACCGTGGCAGATAATGTAGGTAAGTTCATTTCTAATATTGATTTAAACTACAAACGAGAGCGGGTAAATGAACTGTTAAGAGTAGTGGGTATGGAAGAGTTTACAAATGTGAAACCCAAATTTCTTAGTGGTGGGCAGCAGCAAAGAGTTGCTATTGCACGAGCGTTATCTGTTCCTCAAAAACTGATATTATTAGATGAACCATTTAGTAATCTCGATTATCCAAGAAAGGTAGAGCTTAGAGAAAATCTCTTTGAATATGCACAGAAAGAGGAAATTTCTATGCTTATCTCTACTCACGAAATTGAGGAAATAATGCCTTGGTTGGATGAAATCATTATACTGAAACAAGGCAAAATTGTACAGCACGATATTCCTGAAATTGTGTATCAACAGCCCGTAAATGAATATGTAGCTAAACTTTTTGGAGAGGTTAATATCTTTTCAGAGGAGGAGAGAAACAGGTTGGGTATTAGTAAAAATATGTATTATCCATCAGAATTGAGAGTGATAGAAAAGGGTGGTTGGGAAGCAGAGGTATTAGAGTCTCGTTTTTCTGGATCCTTTTATAGAAGTAAGTTATCACTAATTGGTAAAAAGCTCATTATTTATACCTCTCACGAGCTTGTGGGTAGTGTGAATATCTCTTTTTAATCTCCAAGAAATTCTTTATTATACGATAATTTTCAAATGTAAATAAATCTTAAAACTTATTATAAACACAAAATAGAAACTATGCAAAAATTTTTCATCAAAAGGATTTATGAGCAACCATCCGCAGAAGATGGATACAGAGTTTTAATCGATAGACTTTGGGCGCGTGGTATTACAAAAGAAGAAGCGCAGCTCGATGAATGGAATAAAGACTTGGCGCCTTCCAATGAACTTAGAAAGTGGTTTCACGAGGATAGTATCAATCGTTGGGAGGCTTTTGTACAAAAATATAATGCCGAGCTCAAAACCAATTCCTCTGCTGTAGAGGATTTCCTTACCCGAGTAAAAGACCAGCAAAAGGTTACCTTAGTCTTTGCAGCTAAAGATGAGCAGCACTCACAAGCCCCTATCTTACGAGATTATTTAAATCATATTTTATAGCTTAATCATAATAGCAGTAGCAAGGTGAGCGATTAGAGATTGTATCTTAGTGTATAGTGAATTTGTATAAAAACCTTACTTTATGCTATGAATAATCATCCCTCGAATAAGTAAATGCTCCTCAGATTATGGTGCGCCTCACTGGCTATGATGCGTGTGCACCATATACCACACCAAGTGTTCCCCATACGAGTGTCTAAGTGCATCACCTACAAGGTGTGCTAGAAGCTAAGAGCTAAAAGCCAAAAGCTAATTGTGGTTGGGTAATAAGTTTTTCTTATTTTCGTTGTCCTAAAAAATAAAAAGATACAAGAGGATATGAATACTCATAAAATTTTTCTTTCTGTGGCGGTGCTTTCTTTTGTTTTGGGCGGTGCACAGCAGTCAAAATACTTCAGCGATAAGGAAAATTATCGATGGGGTTTAGCAGAGAATCTTTATCAAACGAAAATCTATAGCGCTTCGCAGTACGAGTATGCGAGGCAATATTTTTTTAGTTCGCATCTTTCGCACTCGCGGCAGGAGGCTTCGCAGTTTTTTGATGCGATTGTGGGCGTCATTCTCCAAAAAAATTATGCGGAGAAAGGCTTAGAGGCATTTATGAGGGACTATCCTCAGTCCGCCTATTTCGCAAAAGCAAGCCTTCCGCTGGCAGATTATTACCTCACGCAAAAAGATTTTGCTAAGGCATTAGAAACTTTGGAGAAGGTAGATGGGCATCAGCTTTCAAAGGAAGAAAATACGGACTACATCCTTAAAAAAGGCTATGCAAAATTTATGATGGGCGATACGAAAGGAGCAATCCGAGACCTAAAGCAAGCGCATCATCAGATTGATGAAGAGCACAGGGCAGAGGTAGCCTATATGCTCGGGCATTTGCACTATGCCGAGGGGGATAATAAGGAGGCTTTCCAATATTTTGATAGCATAAAAGAGGATGAGAAATATGTACAGCTCGTGCGACCCTACTATGTGCAGCTCTACTTTAATGAGAAGAATTATGATAAGGCAATAGCCGAAGGAAATGAACTGCTGGGCTATGATATTTCAGATGAATACAAAGCCGAAGTACACAAGATAATAGGGGAGAGCTACTTTATGAAAGGCGATTATGAGCAGGCGTATCCTCATTTGAGACTCTATCTCAATACTCAGCAGAGCCCTACGGAGAATGATTTGTATGAGATGGGCTTCGTTTGCTCCCAGCTTCAGAAGTATGAAGAGGCGGTTTCGTATTATAATCAGCTCATCCATTCGAGTTCTGCTATGGCACAAAACGCCTACTATCAGCTGGGGAATGCTTACCTGCAAACGGGAAGAAAGCAAGAGGCGCTTTCGGCATTTCGCTCGGCTTTTCAGATGGATTATGACCTCAAAGTACAGCAACTCGCCAATGAGCAATATGCAAAGCTCAGCTATGATATAGGGAACCCTTTTGAGTCTGCTCCTGCGGTGATACAAGGTTATATTCAGAAGTATCCTAAAAGCCCAAAGGTGGTAGAAATGAAGTCCCTACTCGTGAAGTCTTACCTCTATTCGGGGAACTATCGAGAGACTTTGGAGGCTATTGATAAGCTCCCGAACTCTACATCAGAAACCGACAAAATAGACCAAGAAGTATCGTTTTTACTCGGTACGGAGGAGTTTAATAAAGGTAATTTTGATGAAGCAGAGAAATACTTTCTCCGTAGCTTGGAAACGCATCAGAATAAGGAAATAACCCCTCGAGCTACCTACTGGCTTGCGCAGACCTATTATAATAAGGCGAATTATCCTTCTGCGATTGAGCGATATGAACGAATTTTGAAGGAGGACTTCCCAGAGAGGCAGCAGTTGCCGTATGACCTTGCATATGCCTACTTCAAAGCGAAGAAATTTGATAAAGCGAAGCAATACTTTAAGGAATATCTCAAAAATCCTAAGCCTGAATTTAAATCCGATGCAGAGCTCAGGCTGGCAGATACATTCTATGCCGATAATGAACTGAATGAAGCCATAGCCATCTACGATAAAACCGAGGCTTCTGAAGATTATACCCTTTTCCAAAAAGCAATGGCGCTGGGCTTTAAAGGTGATACACAAGCGAAAATCAACAGCTTGAAAACCCTCATCACTAAGCATCCAAACTCTGAATATACAGATGATGCCCTCTACGAGCTTGGGACGGCTTATGCTTCGCAGGATGATTTCACTCATTCTAATGAGTATTTCTCCCGAGTGATTAAAAGCAGTTCTGATAAGGATTTAATTGCAAATGCACAGATTTATAAGGCTCAAAATCTCATCTCACAAGGTCAGGACGAGAAGGCTTTAAATGAATTGAGAACCTTAGGGAGCCAATATAAAAACTCAGCTTATGCCAGCAAAATAGTACAGGCTGCGCGTCCTGTGTTTATAAAGAAAGGAGATGTAGCAGGTTATGAAACTTTTGCAAGCAGTCTAGGTGTGGGTGTAGAATCTTCAGATATAGATGAAATCAATCTCAGTACAGCCAGGAGTCTTTATGCTAAGAAGGACTATAAAAATGCCATCATCCATTATGAGAAATACCTCTCTAAGAATCCTGCTGGTGAGGGACTTTATCAGGCGCAGTATGAGCTGGGAGAATCTCTGTATCAAACCAAGAATACTAATAAAGCCCTTGCTGTGCTTCATCAAGTGGCAGAGGTGCAAAACGATTATCAGGAAGATGCACAGACGAGGATAGCACAAATCTATCTCTCTCAAAACAAAACCAATGAAGCGAAACAATATCTGGAAGTGCTTAGCCAGTCCGCAAATACAAATATTAAAACCTTTGCCTCTGTGGAACTGATGAAGCTCTTTGCTACTCAGGGAGATTTTAAACAAGCTGAAAAATATGCTGATATTGTTATCTCTACCCCGAATAATTCTATCTCTACTCTGGAAATAGCAAAAGTCATTAAGGCTCGTTCTCTGATGAACAGCGGTAGAGATAAAGAGGCTCAAAAGGCTTATGCTTCATTAGAAAAGTCTTTAAATACTGAGGTGGCAGCAGAGGCGCTCTATGTAAAGGCTTTCTACCAAAATAAAGCAAAGGCATATAAGTCCTCAAACGAGACGGTCTTTAAACTGGCAAATAACTATTCCTCTGAAGAGTATTGGGGAGCGAAAGCACTACTTGTAATGGCAAGAAATTATATCGGTCTAAAAGATAAATATCAGGCGAGCTATATGGTAGATCAGCTGATAGAGAATTATACCGATTACCCAGATATTATATCCGAAGCAAAAGAGATAAAGAAATTGATTAAATAAGGTTTTTATAATATTTGTCATATTTTTTAAATCGGAAATTAATACATTTGCAGCATTAAAATAGTTTTATAAATTATGAAAAAGTTAATGTGTTTAGCTCTTTTAGGATTTGGATTAAGTTTCGGATTTGCACAAGAGCAAGAAAAAGGAACTCAGGAAACTGAGAAAAAAGAATGTTGTAAAGCTGATGCAAAGAAAGATAAAGATTGTTGCAAGGCAGACAACGAAGGTAAGCAAGCAGACTGCTGCAAGAAAGATGCAAAAGGTAAGACAGCAGCTTGTTGCAAGACCAAAAACAAAAAAGAGAAAAAGGCTTGTTGCTCTACTAAGAAATAACAAGTACTTCCTTAACTTAAAATGTGGTAATAATAGAGTTGCCACATTTTTTATTCCGTATTATAATTAGAGATTAGATGGATTATAAGCAAATTTCTACCGAGATATACAACGATGTTCTCGCAGGGGAAAACTTGGGCAGCCTACCTTCATACATCCCCGAGCTGGCTTCGGTGAGCAAAGATAAATTTGGTGTATTTTTCTTCGGGTTGAAAGAAGAATCTTTCGGGATAGGAGACTATCAAGAGAAGTTCTCCATACAGAGTATTGCCAAAGTACTATCAATGTCCCTCGCCTACAGAGAGCTGGGTGCAGATATTTGGAATAGGGTAAATGTAGAACCTTCGGGTACTTCTTTCAACTCATTGGTTCAGCTGGAAACAGATGCAGGAATCCCCAGAAATCCACTCATCAATGCAGGGGCTATTGTGGTATGCGATATCCTTCTTTCCCTGTTTAATGATGCTCCAGAGCGTTTTCTGAATTTCGTAAGGCATCTTGCTAATAACAGCAATATTGATTATTCTAAAAGAATTGCAGAGTCTGAAAAATCTGTAGGATACCGTAATTATGCCCTTTGCTACTATTTAAAATCGTTAGGAAATATCCATAATAGCCCTGAGGAGGTACTGGATTTTTACTTTAATCTCTGCTCCATAGAGATGACCTGCGAGGAGCTTGCCTACACTTTTTCCTTTTTGGCAAATGATGGAATTACCTTACACGATAATAAAACTGTGCTGAATAACAGCTTTGCCAAGCGGGTAAATGCTATAATGCAGACTTGTGGATTTTATGATGAGTCTGGAGAGTTTGCCTTTCGTGTAGGGCTACCTGGTAAGAGTGGTGTAGGCGGAGGGATTGCTGCCGTGATGCCTGACCATTACAGCATTGTGGTGTGGAGCCCCAGTCTTAATGCAAAAGGAAATTCCTATCGCGGGATGAAGTTTCTCGAAGACTTTACTACGAGAACCAAAATCTCTGTTTTTTAACTTTATAAAATGATGAATTAGAATGTTTAGAATTATATCTGGAAAATGGAAAGCTAAGAAAATCTCTGCTCCCAAGCATTTTGAAGTACGACCTACGACCGACTTTGCTAAAGAGGCTCTGTTTAGCATATTGGAGAATAAGTACGATTTTGAGTATTGTATGGTGTTGGATTTATTTGCGGGTATTGGTTCTATCTCATTAGAGTTCGCTTCTCGCGACTGTCAGGATATCACCTCTGTAGAGCTCAATCCTAAGCATACTGCCTTTATCAATGCTACAGCGGCAGATTTAGAAATGTCTCTTCAAATGAATATACAGCGTGCAGATGTCTATGACTGGCTGAAAAAAAACAAAGGCAGGAAGCGGTATGATATTATCTTTGCAGACCCACCTTTTGACTCTACAGATGAGAGTAAATATCAGGAGCTTATCTCCCAAGTGCTGAGCAATAAATATCTGAAAGAAAATGCAGTATTTGTATTGGAGCACAACAGTAGACTGAAACTGGAGCACCCCAATATCTCCTCCACCCGAAAGTATGGGAATATTAGTTTTAGTTTTATACATTCTGGTGAGTAGGTAGTAGCTCCGTACAAAAAAATAATGAAAAAAAATAGATAAAATATCATGTTTCAAAAATAATTTCTATATTTGTCTCACTTTTAAAGGGAAATATGCAGAAAAATATAAGAAGTTATGGCTGGAACTATACATATGGAGTTCTATTTTCAGAGGATGAAATCCCTCCGAGTAGCTTCTTTTATTCCTAAAAATATAGAGATAGATATAAGAGATTTAGTGAGTACTTAGGCTTTCTTGCATATGCAAGTGAGCCTAATTGCTTTTTGCAGGGTAAGTATTAAGTTAAACCATTTAAATTATATTATTATGAAGTTTAAAATCATTAAAAAGGGAAAACCCGGAGTAGTGGGTGGCGGAGAAAAAAAGTATTACGCTTCCCCAGTGTATTCAGGTGAGTTAGATTTGGATGAGCTCACAGCAAGAATAGAGAAAATCTCTACAGTAAGTGGTGCTGATGTACGCGCAGTGCTTTACTCGATGGTAGATGTAATTTCTCTTGAACTTTCAGAGGGTAAAATCGTAAGAATGGGAGATTTAGGTTCTCTGCGACTGAGTTTTAGCAGCGAAGGTAAGAAAGAGGAAAAGGAAGTAAACGCATCTTGTATTAAAGCATTGAATTTCATCTTTACTGCAGGAGCAAGACTCAAAAAGTTGATGAACGATACAAAGTTTGAGAAGAAAATCTAACATTTTTAAAACATTCTTTGACCACAAAATAAACGCCCTTTAGAGGTGTTTATTTAAAGAAAAAGGCGGAACAGTTCCGCCTTTTTTTATTGAAGAGCTTTCTCAATAGAAATCTATGAACTTTATTAAGAAAAATTTTTACTGTGTTAAGGCATTTTCTATATCTGGAAGTAGAAAAATCTATAATTGAATTCTTTTTATTTCGTACTGATGAAAAAGAAATTTCATAGTGATGAAAATATAATTTCGTAGTGATGAAAATATAATTTCGTAGTGATGAAATTCTCAGTATTTAGTATTGAGGGCTAATTTGCTTATTATGAGAGCCTCACCGGCTACGGTGTGTCTTACTGGTGATGGTGCTATAAGGGTGGTTGGCTTTGAATTAAAAATTCTATTTTTGCAGCTCAAAAAATAGATTATGTCAGCAGTAAAAATAGGAACAGTACAGATGTCCTGCGTAAAGGATAAGCAGGAAAACCTGAATAAAGCCATAGAAAAAGTGAGGGAAGCGGCAGCGAGAGGTGCTCAGATTGTTTGTCTTCAAGAGTTATTTACTTCTTTATACTTCTGTGATGTGGAAGATTATGACAATTTTGACCTTGCGGAATCTATACCTGGACCTTCCACAGATGCACTTTCTGCAGTAGCAAAGGAGCTGGGGGTGGTAATTATCGCTTCGCTTTTTGAGAAAAGGGCTGAGGGGCTTTACCATAATACTACGGCTATCCTCGATGCAGATGGTTCATACCTTGGGAAATATCGCAAAATGCATATACCTGATGACCCTGCTTATTACGAGAAATTTTACTTTACACCAGGTGATATGGGTTATAAAGTCTTTAAAACTCAATTCGGTAGGGTAGGAGTACTTATTTGCTGGGACCAGTGGTATCCTGAGGCATCAAGGATTACAGCATTGATGGGAGCAGATATTCTTTTCTATCCTACAGCTATCGGCTGGGCTACAGATCAGGATGAAGAGACCAATAGAGACCAGTATAATGCGTGGCAGATTATTCAGCGTTCGCATTCGGTAGCGAATGGTTTGCCTGTAGTTTCCGTAAACCGAGTGGGTTATGAGCAGGATGGAGCAATGAAATTCTGGGGAGGAAGTTTTGTAACCAATGCACAAGGCAAGCTCCTTTATCTTGCTTCCCACGATGAGGAAGAGGTAGCTGTAACCGAAGTAGAACTCGGGCAAACCGATTATATGAGAAGGCATTGGCCATTCCTTAGAGACAGAAGAATAGATAGCTATCAACCTATTCTTAAAAGATTTATAGACGAAGATTAATCCCTACTCGATAAAGAAATGAATACTCAGGTAGATACTACAAAAACCCCGAAATCTCAAGGTTATTTCTTCCCTGCTGAATGGGAAGAGCACGAGGCAACTTGGCTCAGCTGGCCACATAAAGAGGAATCTTGGCCAGGTAAAATTGATACCATTTACCCCGCTTATTGTGAGTTTATAAAGGTGCTTTCCGAAAACGAATTCGTAAGAATAAATGTAGCCGATGAGGAGATGCATAAATCCGCAATGGATGCTATAATGCAGGCAGGAGCAAATTTGGAAAATATTGAAATCTATATACATCCAACTAATGATGCTTGGTGTAGAGACCACGGCCCTGCTTTTCTCATCAACAAAGAAACAGAGACTAAGGTGATTGTAGATTGGGACTATAATGCATGGGGAGGAAAGTATCCACCTTTTGATTTGGATGATGATATTCCTACCAAAGTAGGAGAGGAGCTAAACCTGCCTGTCTTCTATCCTAAGATTATAATGGAGGGAGGTTCAGTAGATTTCAATGGTAAGGGTACAGTGCTCACTTCTAAATCCTGCCTTTTAAATCCTAATAGAAATCCATATCTTAATCAGGAGCAGATAGAGCAATATCTAAAAGATTATTACGGGGTAGAGCAGGTTCTATGGGTAGATGATGGTATTATAGGCGATGATACCGATGGGCATATAGATGATACCATACGATTTGTAAATGAGAATACAGTGCTTGCCGTAGTAGAGGATAATCCAGAGGATGAGAATTATGAAATACTTCAGCACAACCTCAGGCAGCTTAGAGAGATGCATTTATTAGATGGCACGCCGCTCAATATTATAGAACTTCCAATGCCAGACCCTGTTTATTGGGAAGAGCAGAGACTCCCAGCTTCTTATGCCAATTTCTATATTGCTAATAAAACCGTGATTGTGCCTACTTACAGATGCAATAAAGATGCTGTGGCATTAGAGATTATCCAGCAGTGCTTCCCAGATAGAAAGGTAGTGGGGATAGATTCCACCGAGATTATTTGGGGGCTTGGCAGTTTCCATTGCCTCAGCCAGCAGGAACCTTTGGTGTGATATTAAACCTTTAAATAGAGGAACCTTAATCATAAGAAGTCCCGATAGAGAAATGATTATTTAATTATCTTTGTCGGGCTTTTAATTTTTTATTAGAGAATGAAGAAAATTTTAGCGAAACTTATCCTTAAATTGATCGGCTGGAAAATTGTGCTGGATGGCGATGAAGATAGCCTTAATCGGTGTATATTAGTGGTAGCCCCTCATACCCACAACTCGGAATATATACTGGGAAACTTGGCGTATTGGGTACTCGGAAAGCCTCTTAAAATCATTATAAAAGATGCACATACTAAAGCGTGGTATGGCTTTGTGGTAAAAGCTCTTGGGGGGATAGGCATAGATAGAAGCCAGAGAAATGATCTGGTTAATTTTGTGGCTCGTGAATTTGAGAAGGAGGACTTTAGCCTCGTCATTACCCCAGAGGGTACGCGCAGCAGAGTAGAGAAATGGAGGAAAGGTTTCTACTATATGGCAATTACAGCAAAAGTGCCGATAGTTCTCGCTGTAGGCGATTTCAAAACCAAAACAATGCGATTGGGCTATAAAATCTCTTACGAAAGACTCATCCATATGAAATATGAAGAGGTGCTGAAGGAGATTTCTGATTATATAAAAAAGCACAATGTAGTAGCAAAAGTCCCTGAAAACTGGAACCCTGATATTCAATAATACAATATGGCGGTAATAACCCTTACTTCCGATTATGGTTTGGTAGATTACAGAGTGGCAGCTATAAAAGGTGCTATTACCTCTTTGAACGAAGGCGTGAAAGTAATAGACATTACCCACGACATACAGGCATACGATCTGAAGCAAGCTGCCTATATCGTGAGAGATGCTTATAAGCACTTTCCCAAAGGCTCTGTACATATTATTTCGGTGGATAGCTTTTACAGAAAGGAAGTCAAAAGCCTCGTCTATAAAGTAGATGGGCATTATTTCATATCGGCAGATAATGGCATTCTCAGCCTTGTATTTCCAGATATAAACCCAGAGGGCATTTATGAAATCACCTTTAATAACAGGTTTGATGATGTAGTGAATCTCCTCTCGGTAGATGTCTTTGCTCCCATTGCGGTACATCTGTGTAGTGGAGGGCTCCCAGAGGTTATCGGCAGGAGTTTCAGCAATCCGAAAGAGCTCAAACTTCCGATACCTACCTACAAAACTCAGGAGAAAATGATTATAGGTGAAGTTATTTATATAGATAATTTCGGGAATGTGGTTACCAATATATCCAAAGATTTGTTTATGCGAACCAAAGCAGGGTTTTCAGATTTCAAAATTAAATTCAGAACGCTTTCTCTATCTAAAATCTACAATTATTACACGGAGTTTATCACCAATTGGGAAGAGGAACAAGATGGTGTAGGTAAAGCTGTGGCGGTATTCAATAACAGAGAATTACTGGAAATCACCATTTATAAAGGGATGAAAACCAACGGTGCGCAGAGTCTTCTCGGGCTTAGCGTAGGCGAGCGGGTTTATATAGAATACTGCTGATGACAAAGCAAAACACCCTCATCTATGATAAGGGTGTTTGGTGTTAACTAAATAAATATATATGAAAAACTCTACTTTCCTAATATCCTTTTGGCACTATCAGATGCTGCAATCAGCCCTCCTGCCATCATAATAATATCTTTCAGTACGAGCCTGCCTGCCCCTGAAAGGTAAGGGAAGCCGTAGTTGGGTGTAGGCAGGTCTCCTCCAAGGTTGGGTACATAGACTTCTGGTGTAGTGATGAGGAAAGAAAGGGTAACGATTGCCATTCCGAAAGTGAGCAGTCCGCCCCAGAACCCTACCTTTGGAAACCATATCCCAAGCAATACCAGAATACCGATGCTACAAATCATTGTTCCCAATCCGTAAGAGAATACATAAGTACCGTTTTCTTTGTGCCATTCTATATTGGCTTTTACCATTTTCCCTTCTGGGTTTTTGTGCAGTGTATATTCAGGGACAGATTTTCCTTCGTCATTCACTGCCATTTTCCCTGTATTGTGATAGAAAAAGCTCATAAAAGGGCTATTCGTTACAAAGGGTACAATGCCATCTGCCTCGTATTGGAAGGCTTTAAGCCCACCGATCCAAGCCATTACTATAAATATTGCAACTCTGATAAAGTTGATAAAATTCCTCTGTCCTGAGGCTACAAATTCTAAAAGATTTTTCATTGTATTGATGATTTTAATAAATGATGATGCAAAAATAATCCACTCTTCAGTCTTAAAGAATGGATAAAAAATGATATTACATAGACTATTTTGCCACTATGGAGATGCCTACATCTTCTCGAAACTTCTTTGGGGAGACGCCTGTTTCTTTCTTAAAATACCTGCTGAAATAGAATTCATCTTCAAAGTGTAGCTCCATAGCGATTTCCTTAATCGGCTTATAGGTAAGGTGCAGGAGTTTCTTTGCTTCAAGAACGATGCGCTCTTGAATGAGTTTAGAAGGGGACTTCCCGAAGTGTTTTTTTATCTTTTTTGAAAAGGTGTTGATAGACAAACCGAATTTCTCTGCATAGAAGCCCACCTCTCGCGTTTGCAGGTAGTGCTCTTCTAATATATTCTGGAAGTTGGTAATATTTTCAAAACTAAAATGCTCATCCAATGTTTCCACCTGCTGGAGCTGTTGTTTTTCCTTGCTACTGAGTGCTAAAATCAATTGTAGATAGGTCTTTACAATTGAAATATCATAATGATTTTGGAGGTCTATAAGGTTTTTCATCTTCTCGCAAATGCTGTTGATTTCCTCAAAAACCTCTTTATTTACACTGATAAAAGGCTGCTGATAGATATTATTAAAGAGTATTCCGTTGCAGGCTACCTCCTTTTTGTGATATTCTATGCAGTAGAAATCTCCGTGAAATTGCAGTGCAGTAATCTCTTTTGCTGTTGTTTCCTTCCATTTTATCACTTGGTAGGGGGTGAGGAAAATTAAATTCCTGCCACTGCATTTGTATTCTGTAAAGTCTATACTGAAACTCGCCTCCCCCTGAAAGATGAAGATAAAATAATAGGGTGCATTCACTCCTTCGGAAAGCACTTCTATACTCGGTTTATTGATAATGATAGCGTTCATTTTTCAAGAATCTAAAATCTAAAATACGCTCTAATTCCCCCCCTCCAATGAAGCTACAAATATATAAAATCATTAGTGAGCGGTAGGTAGTAAGCTTTTAGGCAGTAGTACAACTAATAAGCTCTTCTTTATGATAAAAAACGAATAATCTACTTATCATTAGCTCATAGTATGATATCATTTATTTATATTAATTGGTTGACAATTTATATTTTCTTGCAATTCACCTTTTTATTTTATAATTTTTTTTATTCTAAAAGAAATAATTTCTGAGTTTCCTTATTCTCCATAGGCTATGGTATAAGTGCTCCCCACGCAAGTGGGCTTCTTTACGAAAAGAAAAACACGCTCCACCAAGCCAGTAGCGAACAGCCAAAAGCCAGTAGCTAATTAAGATTGAGTGTATATAGAAGGTTTATTCTCTAAAAGTAGAGGCGGTCTGAAAAAAATATTTATTTTTGGTCGTCTAAAAAACGATAAAGATGGATAATATTAGGATTATCGCCGAAACGGCAAGAGACTTCGCAGAGAAAAACATCAGACCGCATATAATGGAGTGGGATGAGGCTCAGACCTTTCCCGTAGAACTTTTTAAAGAGCTCGGGCAGATGGGCTTTATGGGCATTATAGTCCCAGAAGAGTACGGCGGTTCTGGCTTGGGATACAATGAATATGTGGCGATTGTAGATGAGATTTCTCAGGTAGACCCCTCTATTGGGCTGTCGGTCGCGGCACATAATTCCCTTTGTACAAACCATATTTTTGAATTTGGAAATGAGGAACAGAAAAGGAAGTGGCTCCCTCAGCTCGCGTCTGGTAAAAGCATAGGTGCGTGGGGGCTTACCGAGCATAATTCGGGTTCGGATTCTGGAAGTATGAATACCACAGCTGTAAGAGATGGGGAGGATTGGGTCATCAACGGGGCTAAAAACTTTATTACCCATGCCATCAGCGGTGATATAGCAGTTGTGATGACGCGAACGGGAGAAAAAGGCACGAGGAATAATGCCACTGCTTTCGTTTTGGAAAAAGGTATGCCCAGCTTTTCGTCTGGTAAAAAGGAAAACAAGCTCGGTATGCGTGCTTCCGAAACAGCTGAGCTTATATTTGATAATGTGCGAGTGCCAGATTCTCACAGGTTAGGAGCGGTAGGCGAAGGCTTTAAGCAGGCGATGAAAATCTTAGATGGTGGGCGTATTTCTATTGCTGCCCTCAGCTTAGGCATTGCGAAAGGAGCTTACAAAGCAGCCCTTAAATACTCCAAAGAGCGGGAGCAGTTTGGCCAGCCCATCAATAAATTTCAGGCGGTTAATTTTATGCTTGCGGATATGGCTACCGAAATCGATGCATCCGAATTGTTGATTTACCGCGCTGCCGAGATGAAAATGGCAAATAAAGTAATGACAAAAGAAGGAGCAATGGCTAAGTATTATGCTTCTGAAGCCTGTGTACGAATTGCCAATAATGCTGTACAAATCTTCGGTGGATACGGTTACAGCAAAGAGTTTCCAGTGGAGAAATTCTACAGAGATTCGAAGCTCTGTACCATTGGTGAAGGCACATCAGAAATCCAGAAATTAGTTATTGGAAGAGAAATTTCAAGGTAAATAAAAATACACGAGATGAGCGGACAATCCATTTTCACACCATTTAAGGAAGAAGAACTCCTCCCAAAAGAAGAAAAGCTCGAGGTACTGAAAAAAGAAAGGAGATTCAGCATTGGAATCCCAAAAGAAACCTGTCTTAATGAGAGGCGCACCTGCATAACTCCAGATGCGGTACAGGTGCTCACCGCAGCGGGGCATAGCATCATTATAGAAGAGGGGGCGGGCAAAGGCTCATTCTTCACAGACCTGCAATATGCCGAAGCAGGTGCCAAAATTGTAAAAACCGCGAGGGAAGCCTTTCAGCAGAATTTAATTTTGAAAGTAAACCCTCCCACATTGGAGGAAATGGACTACCTAAAGCCTTGTTCCTATCTTGTTTCTGCCCTCCAAATCAATTTGAGAGATAAGGAATATTTCCAAAAACTCAGCGAAAAGAAAATAAATGCTATCGCTTTTGAATTTATACAGGATGAATACAAGCAGCTTGCTCTCGTTCGCCTCATTGGTGAGATTGCAGGCACGGCATCTATCCTCTACGCATCGGAATTATTGTCTTTATCTAATGGACTAATGCTCGGTGGTATTACGGGCGTTCGCCCTACCGAAGTAGTGGTTATAGGTGCGGGTATCGTAGGTGAGTTTGCTACCAAAGCCGCTATTGGGCTTGGTGCAAGCGTACGCGTATTTGATAACTCCCTCTCCAAGCTCAGAAGGCTTCATACCCTTGTTGATAGCCGTGTGCCCACCTCCATTATAGACCCGAAAGAGCTCGGTAAAGCCCTAAGACGGGCAGATGTGGTTATAGGAGCGCTCCCCCGCATTAATGCCTCTCCCGTAGTAACCGAAGATATGGTGAAGATGATGAAGAAAGGAAGCGTAATTATAGATGTAGCCATAGATAATGGTAAGGTCTTCGAGACTTCCGAGCTTACGACTATGGCAGAGCAATATATCGTAAAACACGATGTAATCCACTGCGGACTGCCCAACTTAACATCCAGAATGCCGAGAACTACAACCAAAGCCATCTCGAATTTCTTCCTGAGCTATATACTCGCTTATGATGAAGAAGGCGGACTGGAAAATATGCTCGTAAAAAATAATGAAATGAAGCAATCGCTCTATATGTACAAAGGCAGGCATACAAAGAAAATCATCTGCGACCGCTTTGACCTTACTTATCACGATATCAACCTTCTTATTTTTTAATCTACAACTCAATGCGCAAACTTAAATTCTACATTGCGGGGTTTATCCCAGGTCTGTTGCTCGTATTTTTTATTCTCAATCAGAAAGGAGCAAGCTGTAGTGGTTATCTTCCCAACAGCCGTGTTATCGCAGAAACACTAAGCAAAAAAATGATTTACAGTCCCGAGTTTCAAACCAAAATGCAGCGTCTTGGGATAGATGAAGCTAAGGTAAAAGACAGCATTATCCCACTTGGAGAGATTGACTTTGATAAAAGCGATGCCCAGAAAGAGCCTTGTCCAGAGTACTTGATGCTCTCACCAAAGGAAAATCCTCAGTACATCATTAGATTTAAGAAGTGTAAAGATGAGGTCTTTTTCCAGACATTAGAAAAAGTAAATAAGAAATAGAAAGGTTGTATCGAGAGCCTTTCCTTTTTAAAGATATTGAATAATAATATTTTAATCACGATAAAAAGTAAAATAGAATGAAAATAGGAATCTTAGGAGGCGGACAGCTCGGAAGAATGCTGATACAAGAGGCATTGAAATACGATGATGAGTTCTTCGTTCTTGACCCAAGCGAGGACTGTCCCTGTGCGAACATCGCCCATCATACAATAGGCGACTTTAATGATTATAATGAGGTCTTCAACTTTGGAAAAGATAAAGATATAGTTACCATAGAGATAGAGCATATTAATGTATGCGCCCTCGAAGACCTTGAAAAGCAAGGCGTAAAGGTAATCCCCAGCCCAAGTATCATTAAAACCATACAGCAGAAAATTCTCCAGAAGGAATTTTATAAAAATAACGGTATCCCAAGCCCAGATTTCTCAGTCTTCTGGGAAGGCGAGAGAAATCTCTCTGCTCTGAAGCCTCCATTTGTACAAAAAATGAACACAGGAGGTTATGATGGCAAAGGGGTACAAGTAATTAAAAACACCGATGAGCTTCTGAACTTCTGGCAAGCACCTTCGGTAGTGGAAGATTTGGTGGATATAGACAAGGAACTCTCCATTATCCTCGCAAAAAACGAAAAAGGCGAGGTAAAAGCTTTCCCCATCACTGAAATGGTGGCAGACCCCGAGCTTAACCTGTTGGATTTTAACATTTGCCCTGCAGATATTAGCCAGGATACAGAAAAACAGATAGAAGAAATTGCAAAAACCTTTATCCAAAGCGTAGAAGGTGCAGGGCTTTTTGCTATAGAGCTCTTCCTTGATAAAAAAGGTAAGGTCTGGGTAAATGAAACCGCTCCTAGACTTCATAACTCTGGACATCAGAGCCAAGAAGGGAACTTTAATTCCCAATTTGAGCAGTTCTATCGTGTGATTAAGAACCTCCCACTCGCAGATACTGAGGCTAAAGGTTTTTCGGGGATGCTCAACCTCGTTGGTGAAGTGGGCTATTCTGGAAAAGTGAAATACAATGGGTTAGAAGAAATTCTGAAGCTCCCCAAAACCTATGTACACCTCTATGGAAAGACAGAAACCAAACCTGGAAGAAAAATGGGGCATATTAATGTACTTGCAGACTCCAGGGAAGAGCTTATGGAGCGTCTTATCCACATTAAATCTTTAGTAAAAGTAGTATCTGAATAAAAAATCATCAATTAAAAGCAATAAAAAATGAATTTAGCAGGAAAAAATGCATTAATAACAGGTGGAGGTAGAGGTCTCGGCAAAGCTGTAGCCCTTGCCCTTGCAAAAGAAGGAGTAAATATCGGTATCACTGGTAGAAATGAAGCTAATTTGAAACAAGTAGCTGAAGAAATCAGAGCCCTTGGTGTAAAATCAGAGTATATTAGTTTTGATGTAAGCAATAGTACTGAAGTGGAGAGAGGAATTTCTGCAATTGTAGATAAGCTGGGTGGGATTGATATACTTATTAACAATGCAGGCATAGGAGAGTTTGGAAGTTTTGAAGAAATGCCTTCTGATACTTGGAAACAAATTATAGAGACCAATCTCTTTGGTGTATATTATGTAACGAAAGCGGTTCTTCCTTTCTTAAAAGCAAAATCTGAAGGAGATATTGTAAATGTAGCTTCTACAGCAGGGCTAAAAGGAGGTGCTAATATGTCTGCCTACGGAGCATCCAAAGCTGCTGTTATCTCTCTTTCTCAATCGCTAATGGCAGAGCTTCGGAAGTTTAATATCAGGGTATTTACCCTTACGCCAAGTACTATAGCATCGGATATGAGTATTAATACAGGGCTTACGGATGGTAATCCAGAGAAAGTACTACAGCCAGAAGACTTCGCAGAATGGGTGAGAGATATCTTAAAAATGAACCGACGCGCAATGATTGCCAATGGTTCTATTTTCTCCACCAATCCATAAAATAAAAGAGGCTTTTGCCTCTTTTGTTTTTATTCTCTAAGTGCTTGCCTTGCAAAGGTTAGAATTTAAAAGTATTTTCAGGGAGAACTCTATTGATGTCTATTTTATTGAGGATAATCACATATTCGGTATTTTGTTTTGGGTTTGAGCCTTCGATTCTAAAGGCAAAACTCAGGGTACCGACTTTCTTATAATCGGAATAAGTGATGATCTCCTCCTTTTTTATTTCCCTTAGGAGCATATAGGTTTCAGCATCGAAAAAATAGAGGGTTTTATTTACATTTTTGATGAGCTCAACCTTGTGGCAGAGAGTATTCCCGAGTTTCTCCTTCCCGAGATATTTTGCTGTAAAGCCTTTATTTTCCCAGTCTATAAAGTCGTTATCAAAATTTTCTGGTGTATAGTTTGGGTAGTCTTGGAGTTTGTTGGTCGCATAGTTCATTGCGTAGCCTTTCTTGCCATCAAACCCTTCAATAGGAGTTTCTTTTCTGTTGATAATGATACTCGTTTTGGTGAGATTAGGTCTTTGCTGATAGATTTTTATAGGGTATTCATCTTTAATACCAAGACTTACTTTTCCAGATAATATCACGGAATTGAGGAGCTTCCACTGGGTAAGTCCACCCGAGAGTTCTATATTTTTATCAATAATTTCCTTTGCCGTTTGTGCGTATAATAGGACAGATGAAATAGCAAGCAGGAAAGTAACAATAATATTCTTCATTAATAGAATTTTGGAGGTCCAAAAATAGTTTATTTTGATGAATTGATCATCGTTCTTGCCTTTTGAAGGTCTTCAGGAGTATCTATCCCTACACCGATGAAGTCGGTTTCAATCATTTTTATTTTCATTCCGTGCTCGAGGTACCGTATGGCTTCTATTTTTTCCCATTTTTCAAGAGGAGACATTTCCAAACTGCTAAATTTCAATAAGGCTTCTTTTCGGAAAGCATAAACCCCAATGTGCTTATAGTAGCTTACGGGTAATGATTTCTCTCTGTGATAAGGAATGGCTGAGCGGCTGAAATACATTGCAAAACCATCTAAATCGGTAATAACTTTTACATTATTGGGGTTTTGTATTTCTTCATCTTCATTGATTTTTATCTTTAATGAAGCCAATGAAATCTCTTTTTTCAGGTCTTGGTAGAAGACTTCAATCAGTTTTTTTAGTGGTTCGGTTTTCAGGAAAGGCTCATCTCCCTGTACATTCACTACGATATCGCAATCTATATTCTGAATAGCCTCTGCTATGCGGTCGCTTCCTGTTTCGTGTTGCCCAGTCATCACCGCTTTACCACCGATATTTTTTATTTCATCAAATATCAATAGAGAATCTGTTGCTACGAATACATCATCAAAGAGTCCTGTATCTACCACATTCTGATAAGTAGTTGCGATGACGGTTTTCTCTCCCAGCATTTGCATTAGTTTCGCTGGGAAGCGGCTTGCTTCGTATCGGGCAGGGATTACGGCTATTATTTTCATTCTTTAATGGATATTTAGGAGATAAAAAAAGGATAATAGATTTTCATTATCCTTTTTTCTATGAGCAAAATTTTTGATTTATAAGTTCATCGCGGGAGCTAAAAGGCTTTCCATTCTGGATTTTACCTGTGCTACGCTACCATTGTAATTATTAATCATCAATGAGAAGGCAAGCGTTTTTCCAGAATTTGTTTTGAGGTAGCCTGCTAAGGTTTTCACTCGGTTGAGCGTTCCTGTTTTTGCAAAGACCTGACCATAACCAGCGCCTGAAAACGACCTTTTAAGCGTCCCTGATTGTCCTCCGATAGGTAACGACTCAAAGTAATCCTTAAAATAAGGTTCTTTCATCAGTTTCGTCAGGAATTTTACTTGAGAGATAGGCGTTACGGCATTGCTTCGTGAGAGTCCGCTGCCATCAAAGTAAGTTAAGCCTTCCATATCAAAACCATTATCTTGGAGGTGATTTCTTACAGCTTCTCTACCCGCTTCTAAAGTCTGATTTCCATATTTCTGGAAACCACAAGTACGGAGGAGCGCTTCTGCAAGGGCATTATCACTCCTTTGGTTGGTATCATAAACTATATCTTTTAGCAGTGGAGATTTATAAGCCGTAATCAAATTTCTCTTCTCTGGCTCTTTATCGATCATTTTTGGGCTTACTTTTCCCGTTACCCCAATCCCTGTTTTAACGAGTGTCGTCCTAAGATTATTTGCGAGATAAGCAGGGGCTTCTGCTATTTTTGAAGTTACGATATCACCATTAAACTCGCTACTAAAAGACATTTTCCCAGTAAAAGGAGATACATAGAAGTACCTTTTTTCACTGTTGTTAAACCAACTTTTACCTTTAGCTACGGATTGTTCTTTTTGCGGATCCACATCGGCAGTAGCACCAGCGGGAAGATAATAATTCCCGTGCTCTATCCAAACGATTCCTTCGGGTAAAATATCTCTTTTATTGTCTTTGAATACTGCAGTTTGGATGATAATATCTCCATTAATTTTTCTTATTCCTTTTTCGGAGATTGCCCGTTTAAATTCACTAACCAATGCACTATACCTCAATGCACCTGCTTTGCCCGTCCCAAGCGATGGGTCTCCACTTCCTACGATGTAAAGGTTACCGTTCAGCACTCCATTATCATCGATTTCACCAGAATATTCCAGCTGGGTAGTCCATTTAAATTTAGTTCCGAGGAGTGCTACTGCGGCTTCTGTGGTGAGCAGTTTTGTTGTAGATGCAGGGATGAGCGGCGTAGTTTCGTTGTACGAGTTAATGATATTCCCCGTCTTTGGGTCGTAGATTACAAATCCCCAGTTGGCATCTTTCAGCACGGGGTCGCACAGCATATTATTCACCCCAAAATCTACCAATTGCTTTGGAGATAGGCTGCTAATAAAAGCATCTTCTATCCTTTCTGAAAAGAAATTTCCAGCATTGGGGATGGTAAGAGACTGCGTTTGCCCGAAAGCCATCGTAGCTGTGATGATGGATAATCCCGCATATAAATTTTTAAATCTCATCATATCAATAAGTTTTTGAAGATTAAAACAAAATCCAACCACTTCCTTTTGTGGTATTATCGGATAAAGAACAAGCAAAAATAGCTAAATATTGTATAGAAGGTGGGTAGCAAGCTAATAAATTACACTTAAATATTGTTAAACACTGTTAATTTCAAGCCTCTTCACCCAACAAAACACCCATCTGAGCCCTCCTTTTTATTGTTCAGCGGAGCGGTGAGCTTTCTTCGTGCCTTCGTACATTTCGTATTGTAGGAATCGGGTTTCGAGCTTGCCGTTAAAGAGCTTAATCTTCCTTGAAGGTCGTAAGCCGATTTTTTTCACCGCTTCCAAGTCCGAACTAATAAGCCACGCGAGCGTATTGGGATACTTATTCTTAAATGTATCACCTATTTTCTTGTAGAAGTCGTCTTGTTTTATGCTGATTCGCTCATCATACGGAGGATTGAAGACGATAAGCAGTGGGAAAACTTCCTTTTGGCTCTCGAAGAAGTTTTGTTTTCGCACTTCTATTACATCTTCCATTTCTGCGTTTTCTATATTTTTTTTGGCGTGGGAGAGCATTTTCGGGTCTATATCATAACCGATGATTTTCCCGCTAAATTCTTTTATCCGAGCTATTCGGAATTCTTTTATTTTTTTAAAGAGCTCGGCATCGTAATTCCTCCAATTCTGGAAGGCAAATCCCTTCCTAAAAATCTGTGCTGGCAGTTCCATTGCCATCATTGCGGCTTCTATCAGGAGGGTTCCGCTCCCGCACATTGGGTCTAGGAAATTTCCTTTTCCGTCCCAGCCCGCTAGGTGGAGCATTCCTGCGGCGAGAATTTCATTCAGTGGCGCCTCGCCCTGCTCTCTTCTGTATCCCCGCTTATACAATGGCTCGCCGGAGGAGTCAAGCGAGATGGTAACCAAGTCCCTATCGATATGAAGGTTGAGTTTAATCTCTGGATTTTGAGTGCTAATATTCGGCCGTTTATGATATTTTTTCTCGAAGAAATCCACAATTGCGTCTTTCATTTTCAGCGTCATAAATCTCGAATGCCTAAACCGCTCCGAATGCACCGTAGCATCTATTGCAAATGTTTGGCTTAGCTTCAGATACTCATCCCAAGGGAATTTTAGTAATTTTTGGTAGAATTTATCTTCATTAAATGCCCGAAACTCAAAAATCGGTACCAGGATTTTCATCGCCAATCGCGAAGAGTAGTTGATTTTGTAAAGGAAACCTAAATCGCCCTCACAAGTAACCGCGCGGGTTTTTATTTCCACATTTTTCCCCCCGAGTTTTTTCACCTCCTCTGCAAGGGCTTCTTCCAATCCGAAAAGCGTTTTTATCTGGATTTGTAGGTCTTCTGTCTTCATTTCGGTTTATATTTTTCGCTGTTCCTTGTACGAACATTTGTTTTTCATTGGGCAAAAATAACTAATTTCGTGCTATGGAATGGTTTGAATCGTGGTTCGACACACCGTATTACCACATCCTCTACAGCAATAGAGACTATACAGAAGCAGAAATTTTCATCAAAAAACTAATGAATATTCTCCAACTTCCGAAGGGGGATAAAGTCATCGATTTGGCTTGTGGGAAAGGTAGGCACTCAATCTTCCTCAGCAAAATGGGATATCAAGTTCTAGGATTGGATCTTTCGCAGCAGAGCATCGCACATAATAAGCGCTTCGAGAGCCCTTCGCTGCACTTCCAAGTGCACGATATGAGGTGTGCCCTCCCTACCTCTGATGCCGATGCCGTCCTCAACCTCTTCACCAGCTTTGGGTATTTCCAAACAGAGGAGGAGGACTTGCGCGTCTTTACTTCTGTGCATCAAGGGCTAAAAACTGGCGGTGTTTTCATTTTAGATTACTTAAACAAAGGTTTCGTAGAGCAGGATTTTAAAGAAAATTCTACCGAAAAAAGGGGCGAAATCCTCTTCCACATCCATAAAAAAATCGAGGATCATTATGTAGTGAAGACGATTAATTTCTCCGATGCTGGGCAAGATTTTGAATTTACCGAGCGAGTAAAGCTCCACACGCCAGAGCAAATAAACCAATACGCCAAATCTACTGGTTTTGAAAGGATAAAAGTCTGGGGAGATTATCACCTTAATGAATTTAATCAGCATTCCTCCCCCCGATGTATCAATTACTTCGTAAAAAAATAAACAATCAGACTACTAAAATATAGTCTTTGTTTTAACAATTAAACAAAGGAAAGTCTGCTTGGAAATTTAAGTTTTTCATTTTGTGATTCTAGAATGTTCACTCTTGGGTTTAATTATGAACTATTCCAATAATATTTTTATCAAATAAAATCTCTGTATATAAGGTACAGAGATTTTATTTTCTAATTGAAATCGGGTTTACAAATTCTCAAGGGTTTCTCTAAAACTTGCAAAACCACCGCCGTTGTAGCCATTCTTTAGTCCTTGGCTTTGGAGGTATTCCAGCGCTTTGGTGCTCCTCCCGCCACTTTTGCAGATTATAATGGTATTGGTCTCGTTATCCTTGCTCAGGATTTCATCTTTACGGCTTTCTACCTCACCGAGAGGGATGTTTTCTGCCCCTTCTACGCTGCCGTCCATTTCCAATTCTAATGGCTCGCGAACATCGATTACACGGTAATTTCCCGATTTCAAAATTTCTACTAATGACATATTATTTTTATTTAAAATTTAATTCGGGTAAAGATACATATTATTTTTTACTTAAAAATGGAGATTCAAAATGCATATTCTACAAAAAAATTGACAAACGATATTTTAATATAGTATATTTGCAGGCTAAATTTTAAACCGTAATTTAAAAAGATGAAGACATCAGACTTTAATTTCCATCTGCCTGCTGAACTATTGGCAGAACACCCTTCCACCCACAGAGACGATGCACGATTAATGGTGCTCAACAGAAGAAACCAAACTATAGAGCATAAACTCTTTAAAGATGTTATAGACTATTTTGATGAAAATGACCTTTTCATCTTTAATAATACAAAAGTGTTCCCCGCAAGGCTCTATGGAAATAAGGAAAAAACAGGAGCTAAAATAGAAGTATTCCTCCTCAGGGAGCTCGACAAAGAAAATCGTATTTGGGATGTACTGGTAGACCCTGCAAGGAAAATCAGAATAGGGAATAAACTCTTCTTTACCGAAGATGAATCCTTAGTAGCCGAGGTAATAGATAATACCACATCAAGAGGGAGAACGCTCAGATTCTTATATGAAGGTTCGCACGAGGAGTTTCGCGCGAAGCTCACCGAACTCGGAGAAACGCCTCTCCCTAAATACATCAAAAGAGCCGTAGAACCAGAAGATGCTGAGAGATATCAAACCATCTATGCGAAATACGAAGGTGCAGTAGCAGCACCTACGGCAGGCCTGCACTTCTCTAAACACTTGATGAAACGAATGGAGATTAAGGGAATTAATTTCGCGGAGGTTACGCTTCATGTGGGCTTAGGAACTTTCAATCCGATAGAAGTGGAGGACCTTTCCAAACACAAAATGGAGAGCGAAGAAGCGATGATAGATGAAGAAAACGCTGCTATTATCAATAAAGCAGTGGATGAAAATAGAAAAATTTGTGCTGTAGGTACTACTACGATGAGGACTTTGGAATCTTCTGTATCATCTAACAGAAAGGTGAGTCCATACCATGGCTGGACGAATAAGTTTATCTATCCGCCGTATGATTTTGGTGTTGCTACTTCTATGATTACAAACTTCCACACCCCGAAATCTACCCTTATAATGATGATTGCGGCTTTTGCGGGTAAAGATTTCGTAATGGAAGCCTACGAGGAAGCCATTAGAGAGAAATATAAATTCTACTCCTACGGAGATGCAATGCTGATTATATAATATCGGAACTCAATGATAAGAAAAGATACAGACTTAGCGCTGTATCTTTTTTGTTTTAATAGGGCTTTAATAGTTCATTGTACTAATGTACCTCCTCTCGCATTATCACTAAGTGCTCCCCACGCCAGTGGGTGCCTCGCCGGCTACGGCGTTAGGAGATTTTTCCCCATTTCTGTTGTCTTCTGAAGTTTTTTGCGAGGAAGTCTTTCATTATTTTATGCTGAGGCAGGGAGAGGAGGGGGTCTGAGATTAGGATTTTATCTACGACGGTTTTAGAGGTTTTAATGATTTTAGCATCGGTTACGAGGTTGAGTTTCTTGAAATCTACCACACCACTTTGCTGAGTACCGAGAATATCGCCTGGACCACGAAGCTGCATATCTACTTCGGATATTTTGAAGCCGTCGTTGGTTTCGCACATTGTTTTGATTCGTTTTCGTCCATCGGGTGAGAGTTTATCGGAAGTCATCAGTATGCAGAAGCTCTGCTCGGCACCTCTACCGACTCTCCCTCTTAGCTGGTGGAGCTGAGAGAGCCCAAATCGTTCGGCATTTTCTATAATCATCACTGAGGCATTGGGTACATTTACACCGACTTCTATTACGGTAGTGGCAACCATTATTTGCGCATCTCCCGAAGCGAAATACTGCATATTTTCGTCTTTTTCGGTGGGCTTCATCTTTCCGTGAACCATCGTTACATTATAGTCCTTAAAGAATTCTGCTACCTGCTCGTAGCCTGCCATCAGGTTTTTATAGTCTAATGTTTCGGACTCCTCAATTAGTGGATATACGAAATATATTTGCCTGCCTTTTTGTATTTCTCCCTTTGCGAAGTTGAATACCGAAAGCCTGTCTGCCTCCCTTCTATGAGCGGTGATAATGGGCTTTCTACCCACTGGAAGCTCATCTATAACGGATACATCGAGGTCTGAATAGAAACTCATTGCGAGCGTTCTTGGGATGGGGGTTGCCGTCATTACCAAAATGTGTGGAGGCGGGTTGTTTTTTGCCCATAGCCTTGCCCGCTGTGCTACGCCAAATCTGTGCTGCTCATCTATAATTGCCAGCCCGAGGTTTTTAAACTGTACAGGGTCTTCCAGTACAGCGTGCGTACCGATGAGTATGGATAGCTCGCCAGATTGCAGTTCTTCGTGTATTTCTCTTCGCTCTGCAGTTTTTGTAGAGCCCGTGAGGAGTTTTACCTTTATTTCTGTATCTTTTAACAGGTCTGAAATCCCATTGAAATGCTGTTGTGCGAGGATTTCCGTAGGTGCCATTAGCACGGCTTGGAAGCCATTATCAATCGCTATAAGCATAGAGAGCAGGGAGACCATCGTCTTGCCAGAGCCTACATCGCCTTGCAGGAGCCTGTTCATTTGTATTGGTTTTTTCATATCACTGCGGATTTCCTTTAAGACTTTTTTCTGTGCATTGGTAAGCTCAAAAGGAAGGTGATTCTGGTAGAAATCATTGAAGTAATCTCCTACAATTGGAAAAGGATTCCCCACTGCTGATATATGATGTCTCTGCTTTTTTAGTGCATAGCTGAGCTGAAAGAAAAAGGCTTCTTCAAACTTCAATCGGTTCTCGGCATTGTTGAAATGCTCGATATCCTTAGGAAAATGAATATTGAGATAAGTGAGCTGGCGAGGCATCAGGTTGAGGGCTTTCATCAGCTCATTGGGTAGGTTCTCTTGTATGAGGTTGGGGATTTCTTGGCAAATGCTCCTGAGTACTGTCTGGAAAAACTTTTGGTTAAGCCCTCGTTTTGTGAGCTTCTCCGAGCTTGGATAAATCGGTCGTAGGCGATTTTCTCCCTCATCTTTCCCGATGGGTTCTATCTCTGGGTGAGGCATAGAAAAGTGCTGATTAAAGACATTTACCCGACCAAAAATGTACAACTCCCTGTGCTGAGGAATCTGCTCCTTTAACCAATTAGAATATTGGAACCATACTAAGTCCATAGCTCCTGTTTCGTCTATAAACTGTGCGGTTAGCCGTTTGGTTTTTCCTGTTTTCACCTCTTGGAGGTGGGTTATTTTCCCTTTCAGCCGTATTTCGAGGGTGTTGTTTTCAGTCAGCTCTCGGATTTTATAGATTTTACTTTTATCCACATAGCGAATGGGGTAGAAGTTAAGTAAATCCTCCACCGTTTCTATGCCCAGTACCGATTTTATGAGCTTTGCTCTCTCGCTACCGATACCTTTTAAAAATTCTATCCGAGTGTCTAATGCTATCATCCCAGCAAAATTGAGCGCCGAATTTCGGAAAAAATATCCAAATGGGTAGCACAGCTTCCAGCTGAGGGATCTATCCACTCGCGTGGGGATCCTTTATTTTTAAGTTCATCATCTGCGAGGTGCGTGAGGGGATTTGTGGCAAGAGTTTTAAAAGAAAAATCCTTCGCTTAAAACCTCAAGCCTACTGCTTATCACTTATAAGTTGCAAAGCGAATAAAAAAAACATACTTTTGGGGCTATGATTGTAGCAAAGAATATCCATAAATTCTACGGAGATTTAGAGGTACTGAAAGGCGTAGATATACATATAAAAGAAGGAGAAGTGGTCTCCATAGTAGGGGAGTCGGGAGCGGGGAAATCTACTCTTTTGCAGATTCTTGGGACATTAGACCTGCCGAGCAATCCTCAGCTGTATGGTACTGAGATTAGCATTGCCGAGCAATCTTTCCTCACGATGAAAGATAAGGAACTCTCCAAATTCAGAAATAAAAATATAGGCTTTGTTTTTCAGTTTCATCAGCTCTTGCCAGAATTTACGGCACTGGAAAATGTAGTCTTACCGATTAGAATCTCTGGCAACAAGTGGAATGATTATATCGATAAAGCCCTTACTCTGTTTGAAGATTTGAAAATTATAGACAGGCTCCACCATAAGCCAAATCAGCTCTCAGGAGGGGAAGCACAGAGGGTTGCCGTAGCCCGTGCACTTATTAATTCTCCAAAAATTATCTTTGCCGACGAGCCTACGGGAAACCTCGACTCTAAAAATGCAGATGACCTGCATCATCTGTTCTTTGATTTGAGGGATAAATACAATCAGACCTTCGTCATTGTAACCCATAATAAAGAACTTGCAGAGATTACCGACAGGAAGCTGGTGATGAAGGATGGGCTTATCATTTAAAGTGAAAGAAATACTGTATATTTGTAATTAAATTTTAAAAATAAGATGTTGACGAAAGCAAAAATTCAGGACTTCCTGAAAGAAATAGAAGTAGATGACCTCGTGCATAACATACAGATTATGGGTGATGATGTGTATATTGATATGACAGCACACTCCCCAGCAATGCACGAAAAGAAAAAGTTAGAAGTAGCAATGAAGCAGGCCTTCACTGCAGAATTTGGAGAGAATATCAACCTTAAACTGAAAATCAATTCCCCTGAGCCATCAGAAGTTCAGAAGAATCAGATTAAAGGAAAAGAAATTCCAGGTATTAAGAATATCATTGCCATAGCTTCAGGAAAAGGAGGCGTAGGTAAATCTACCGTAGCAGCAAACCTTGCTGTAACTTTGGCTAAGATGGGCTTCCAAGTAGGACTGTTGGATGCCGATATCTACGGTCCCTCTATCCCTACAATGTTTGATACCGTAGGAGAAAAACCTTTCTCGGTAAATGTAAATGGTAAAAACCTGATGCAACCATTGGAAAACTATGGTGTAAAAATACTCTCTATTGGATATTTTTCTGGTTCTAACCAAGCTGTAGTGTGGAGAGGACCAATGGCATCCAAAGCGCTTCAGCAACTTATCCGTGATGCTAATTGGGGTGAGCTGGATTTCCTCCTTGTAGACCTGCCACCAGGTACGGGAGATATTCACCTGTCCATCGTTCAGGAAGTGCCGGTTACAGGAGCGGTTATCGTGAGCACTCCACAGCATGTAGCTCTTGCAGATGTGAAGAAAGGTATCGCTATGTTTACAATGGAGAGCATCAATATCCCTGTATTGGGGCTTATAGAGAATATGTCTTACTTCACTCCTGAGGAGCTTCCGAATAATAAATACTATATTTTTGGTAAGGAAGGAGCTCAGAACCTAGCCAGAGATTTAAATATTCCAGTGCTTGGAGAGATTCCTCTTATTCAGAGTGTGAGAGAGTCGGGAGATGTGGGCAGACCTGCAGCATTACAAGAAGGAACATTGGTAGCAAATATCTATAAGGAAACTGCACAGAATATGGTGGAAAGCCTTGTAGAGAGAAATACTAATCTACCACCTACCGAAGCGGTAAAGATTACCACTATGGCAGGTTGCTCTACTAAAAAATAATTTTGTAAAATTGCAAATTCAAACAATAATTTTATGAGAAAAGAGAAAGACCTTGAGGAACACGAAGAAACGGTAACGAGAGTCCTCGAAGCATTGGAAAGTATCCGTCCATTCTTACATAAAGATGGTGGGGATATAGAACTGATAGATGTAGTAGACGATAAGGTCTATGTAAGGCTTCTCGGGAACTGCAACGGTTGCCCTGTGAGTTTCTCTACTATGAAGCTCGGTGTAGAGACCACCATTAAGCAAATGGCACCGGAGATAAATGAAGTTCTAAGTGTAGAAGGATAGACACAGAAAAAGCGAACTCTGAGAAGTTCGCTTTTTTGTATCAATCTGAACAAAGGGAAATAAAAAATGGCAAGCTACCTAAATCACACCGCTACGACCGATTACCTTTGCTGCGTTCCCACCCTGGAGGATTCTCAGGAGCTGGTTGTTTAGGACTTGCCGGTGCAAATATAAATCAAAAATTCAAAAAACAAAATCAAAAATTATAAACTCACTAATAAAGATCGTATTTAGACTATGACAAAGAATGTTTACACTATTGGTTTTTTGATATTTATTATCATCATAGCCGTATTCTTTATTACCAATATTTTTTTCAGAGATATTCATTATTATAATACAAGTGTTTTGCTCAATGCTTTCTTTGTGCCTTTCATTTGTGCAGTGGGGGCGTACCTCTCTGTAACGGCTTACAGCAGGTATAAGAAAGTTTTATCTTTCAAGGAGGCTTTCGGTAGGGCATTTATGCCGATGTTTGTAGCAGGTGTGCTCTCCTTATCCTTTATCTATACCTACATTAGCTATATAGATACAGACACGAAGGATTTGCTTAATCATCAATATATAGAGAGCTATAAGCAATCTCTCGAAGATGAATACCAAAAAGCCAAAGAAATCATTAAACCAGATACCGATGAAATGAAAGATTTGGAGGAAAAATATGCAGAAGGAAAGCTGAGAATAGAAGCGAAAGAGAATAAGAAAGAAGATATGTTTTCCTTTGAGTACTTTGTTTATATTTTTGGAGGCTTTAATCTGTTTTTCATTATTCTATCGGTATTTTTCGGGAGTTTTTTCAGGAGTAAAAAAGATGAAAAAATTTTACATCATTCTTTTGCTCTGCGCGATGGGGAGAAGTAATTTTACATCAGGTTAAAAACTGTGTAACGAAGTTTAATAAATAAAGAAAATCAATAAATCATCAAGATGAGAATACACAAAATTGCATTAACTCTATTATTTTCGGGGAGTTTATTATTTGCACAACAAAAATTAACGATGAATGAAGCCATACTTGGGCTTCGCTCAAATCTTAGGGTAGAGAATTACTGGTATCCTGCGTGGATAAAGAATTCTAACAGCCTTACTTATTTCAAAAATGGGGAGTATCTGCTCACCAATGCAGAGACTCAAAAGACCGAAACTCTACTTACATTAAATGATATTAATACTCATCTGCCCAAGCAGGAGCAGCTGAGCTACTTACCTTTGGTAGTATTTAATACCGCAGATTCTGGCTATTTCAAGAATGAGAATACTTATTATAAAATTAAGAGAAATAATGCTCAGTGGTCGGTGGAGAAATGGCTTGAAGTCCCTGCCGATGCACAGAATGAAGAGGTTGTTTTGGATAAATCTATGGTCGTTTACACCGTAAAGAATAATCTTTACTACAAAACAGAAAGGGGAGAGGTGGCTATTACCTCAGATAAGGAGGAGAATATCGTAAATGGTTCTGCCGTTCATAGAAATGAATTTGGCATAGATAAAGGGATTTTTATTTCGCCAGATAAAACCAAAATCGCCTTTTACAGAATGGATCAAACGATGGTGGAAGATTATCCTGTCATTGACTGGTCGGTAGTAGCGGCTAAGAATCAAAATATAAAATACCCTATGGCTGGGCGAACTTCTCATCAGGTAGTCTTGGGAGTGTATGATATCCCTACGGGAAAGACGACTTATATGAATACAGAAGGTGATAAGGAGCAATATCTAACCGTTATTTCGTGGCAACCAAACTCTAAGAATGTGTTTATCGGGGTGCTCAATAGAAAGCAAAACCACTTAAAGATGAACCTCTACAATGCAGGTAATGGTCAATTCATTAAAACCCTCTTTGAAGAGAAATCCGATAAGTATGTAGAGCCACAGCAGCCTCTTGTTTTTCTTCCGAATTCGGAGAAAGATTTCATCTGGCAAAGCCAGAGAACGGGCTATAATCACCTCTTCCATTATAATGTAGATAAAGGCCTCGTAAGGCAAGTTACCAAAGGCGACTGGTTGGTAACCGATCTCCTCGGTTTTAATGCTAAGAAAAAGGAAATCTACTTTATTTCTACTAAGGAAACTCCACTTGAAAGGCATTTGTATAAGGTAAACTGGTCTTCTGGTAAGGTAGAAAAGCTCAATAAAGAGGCGGGCACGCATTACGGTGTGCTTTCAGACAATGGAGATTATCTTTTTGACTCTTATTCTAATGAAGAAGTCCCAAGGAAAATAGATATTATAGAGACTCAAAAGAAATCAAATACCAATTTACTTACAGCGAGCAATCCTCTCACAGGCTACACTCAGGCGGAAGTGAAAAACATCACACTAAAAGCAGAAGATGGCACCCCTCTTTATGCCAAGCTAATGCTCCCTAAGGACTTTGATGCCACTAAAAAATACCCTGTTATTGTCTATCTCTACAATGGACCTCACGCACAGCTCATCACCAATTCATTCCCTAAGTCTGGAAACCTGTGGTATGACTATCTCACGCAGAAGGGTTATATTGTATTCTCTATGGATGGTAGAGGTTCCTCAAACAGAGGGCTTAAATTTGAGCAGGCAGTATATAAAAACTTGGGAGAAACCGAGATGAAAGACCAGCTAAAAGGAGTAGAGTATCTCAAAACGCTCCCTTATGTAGATGCCAGCAGAATGGGCGTACACGGCTGGAGCTTCGGTGGGTTTATGACCACCAGCCTGATGCTAAAACACCCCGATGTATTTAAAGTAGGAGTAGCAGGAGGCCCCGTAATGGACTGGAATATGTACGAAATAATGTATACCGAGAGGTATATGGCTTCTCCGCAGGATAATCCAGAGGGGTACAAACAATCCAACCTCCTTGATAAGGTAGAGAACCTGAAAGGAAAACTCCTCTTAATACACGGTGCACAGGATGATGTAGTCGTTTGGCAGCATTCCATCAACTTCCTGAAATCTGCAGTAGATAGAAATGTGCAGCTTGATTACTTCGTCTATCCAGGGCACGCACACAATGTAATGGGGAGAGACAGGGTACACCTGATGCAGAAAATCACCGATTATTTTGACTTGTATCTAAAGCCCGAAAAAGACAACTAATCCCTAAGGAAGATAGCCAGTGTGCTATCTTCTTTTTTTATAATGATAATAAATATTTGCCTCAGCCCATCCCCATACCTCCTTTTTTTGGTAGCAAAATCTATTTAATTAAATTTGCCCACTTAAATATTATGGAAACAGCAACATACAAAACAGCAGCATATCATACTCTCGGGTGCAAACTCAACTTTGCAGAGACCTCAACCATCGCTCGCCAGCTAAAAGGTGCGGGCTATAATAAGGTAGAATTTGATGAAAAGGCAGATGTCTATGTCATCAATACCTGCTCGGTAACTGATAATGCAGATAAAGAATGCAGATTCCACATCAAACGGGCAATGAAGGCAAATCCTCAAGGGCTCGTAGTGGTCATCGGGTGCTATGCACAGCTAAAACCAGATGAGATTGCCAGTATAGACGGCGTAGATTTAGTTCTCGGAGCTAAGGAAAAGTTCAATGTCCTCAGCTATTTGGAAGATTTAGAGAAAACCAGCAACAATGGAGTAGTGCATTCCTGCGAAGTAGGGGAGGCAAACTCATTTATCGGCAGTTTCTCGGTAGGCGAAAGAACCAGAGCCTTCCTAAAAGTGCAAGACGGCTGCGATTACAAATGTACCTACTGCACCATCCCTATGGCGAGGGGGATTTCCCGCTCGGATACGATAGAGAATATCATTAAAAATGCTACCCAAATCTCCCAACGAGGCATTAAGGAAATCGTACTCACAGGCGTGAATATCGGGGATTATGGCAAGGGTGAGTTTGGCAATAAAAGGCACGAGCATACCTTCCTAGACCTTATTAAAGAGCTCGACAAAGTAGAGGGCATAGAGAGGATTCGTATCTCTTCCATAGAGCCCAATCTCCTTAAAGATGATGCCATAGAGCTCGTATCCCACAGCAGGAGTTTCGTACCGCACTTCCACATCCCGCTTCAGAGTGGTAGCGATACCATCCTTAAAAAAATGAAGCGCCGATATCTTACAAAACTCTATACCGACCGCATCTCTAAAATCAAGGAAACCATCCCGGACTGCGCCATCGGTGTAGATGTCATCGTGGGATTCCCAGGGGAGACCGAAGAGCATTTCCTCGAGACCTACCGCTACCTTAACCAGCTCCCGATTTCCTACCTCCATGTCTTCACCTATTCCGAAAGGGATAATACCGAAGCTGTAGAAATGGAAGGCACCGTTCCCATAGCCGAAAGGAAAAGACGAAATAAAATGCTAAGAATACTCTCCGAAAAGAAAAAGCGGGAGTTCTACGAGTCTCAGCTCGGCAGTACGCTCCCTGTTCTTTGGGAGGATGAGAATAAAAATGGGCTGATGTTTGGCTTTACCGAAAACTATGTACGCGTACAAAAACCCTACGATGAAGCCTCCTGCAACACCATAGAATTCCTCACCTTAGACAAAATACAACCCGACGGTACGGTATCCGTTAAGTCAGCATAAAGTCAAAACTTTCTCTTGAATTTGGGAAAGTTTTTTTTTCCTAAAAAAGCTAATAAAGTACAGCAAGTATAAGCTGTTCAGGCAATTTTTATAATGATTTGTCGTTAGTTTTCAAAATAAAAAAATGACAACGATTAAAAGAGTAGCTTTGGCTATAGGTCTTGTGGCAATGAGTTTTGTTAGTGCACAGAGTGCTGATATGAGAAATATCTTAAAATTAGGTTTAAATTCAGGGGCATCATTACCTTCCAATAACTCTTCATTTGTTATGGGAATAGATGCTAGCTATCAGAATATTTCTGTCGCTGGAATTGGCTGGGGCTTTGCTACAGGCTATATTCACCACTTTGGTAAGGAGAATAACGGGATAGATAATAATGATTTTGGAGTGATTCCTGCTGCATTATTATTCAGATTGTATCCTAAGCAGTTGGGCTTTTATCTGGGTGGAGACCTTGGTTATGGCTTTATTACAGGAAATGATAAAGTTGCTAAAAATAATGAGATAGAGAGACCAAAGGGGGGGATTTATTTCAAACCAGAAATAGGTTTCCATAATAGGGACTGGAACTTAGGAATCCATTATCAGAAAGTTTTTATTGCAAATAAAGGCAAGATTGGAGAGCAAAAATACAGTGCGGCTAACTTTGGTGTAACGCTTTCTTATAACATCCCTTTGGGTAAATAAAACAAATAAATAAGACGAACTGCCATATATATATTATGACAATCCCAGATACTTTATTGGAGCAGACTTATGTATATCTCCAGCAGTTTCTCACGGAGGAAAGGCTAAGGAAAATCGAGCATTTTTCTGCTCAGAGCTCAGATTTTGTACTTCCTGTGATGGAGGATGTTTATCAGTTTAGAAATGCGGCAGCTATTGTGCGAAGCTCGGAGGCTTGTGGCTTTCATAAGATTGTGGCACTGCAAAAGCATAATGTCTTTAACCCTAATCTGGAAGTTACTAAAGGAGCAGATACTTGGGTAGAGGTGGAAAAACTCCCTGCACGGATAGAATCATTGAAAGAAATCAGGCAGAGGGGTTATAAAATTGTAGCCGTTTCTCCAGAGAAAAATGCGACCCTCCTCCCAAACTTTAGGATTGATGAGCCAATTGCTTTAACTTTCGGTACCGAGTGGGAGGGGATTTCGGAAGAGATATTGGACTTTGCCGATGAGACGCTGATGATTCCGATGTATGGCTTTACGCAGAGTTTTAATGTATCGGTGGCAGCAGCGATTTGCTTATATGAACTTAAACAAAAGCTAGTGAAAACGCAGACGCCTCATCTCTTAAACGATGAAAAACGGCTGAGGCTGAAGATACGATGGGCAGTAAACTCCATCCGCAGCGGGGGAGAGATATTAGAGAGGTATCTTTGTGCAGGAGGCTTATAGCGATTAGCTTTTGGTAATTAGCTAAGTGCCTGCCGTGCTACGGCTAAGTCCGTCAGCTGGAAGCTGTGGCTAGTTGATGATGGCGATTTTTGCAGTTGCGGTATCGGAGCCGTCTTCATTGGTCATTAGCACAAAATAAATCCCTGAAGCTACTCTCTTGCCACGATAATTTAAATCCCACTCGTAATAACCGCCTTTGGCAATACCTTGGTGGATTAAATTTCCTGCGGTATCGGTAATCCGGATATTGGTTTTCTCTGCTAATCCCTTAATTCTCACATTACCTTTGTATTGAGATGAAACCACAGGGTTAGGATATACGAGTACATTTCCAAACTTGTCAGATACCTGCTGCACATCTCCTTGATAAACCACAATTCCCTCCGAAGTAGCGAAATAGACTTTACCTGTCTTTTCATCTACTTTAATATCGGTTACCATATCATTAGGTAGGGGAGAGTTCTTACTGGTAAAGTGATGAATGGTCTTTTCACCGCTTGCATTGAGGTAAAAAACTCCTCCTCCATTGGTAGAAAACCATTTTTGATTGCCAGAGTCAGCTTCTATTTGGAGTATTTCTGCATCTCTGAACAGTTCTTCTCCTATACCTTTTTCCTCAATGATGATAGATTCTAATTTTGGGTTTCTGCTGATTGCCGAAGAGGCATTTCGTAGTACTCTGAGCCCTTTTGATGTTCCTATCCATAGGTCGCCAGATTTGTCCATAGCGGTACTTATCGTTTCTGCAGTGTTTGGCAGTCCGCTTTGTGTTCCTTCCAAAACAAAGATGTCATTTTCATTGATAGCTGTAGATTTCTGAGTGTTTAAAGCTAGAAAAGAGTTGGAACGAGGTGTGGGTATCCAGAGAAAACCTTCTTTATAATAAGGTTTCTGAGCAGATTTTGATTTTGAAGAAAGAATAGATGAAAAATTATCATTATTTCTGTTATAGAAGAAGATTTCTGTTCGTTCAGGAGGTACTGCTCCAGTAATATTATAGTATCTTCCCACAGCGTATAGATTTCCTTTGTCATCATAGGTAAGACCTGAGATGCTGGTGATTTTTTTTCCTGCTTCAAAAGTAGGGTAGAAGTTCTTAAGTACTATATCATCGCTATTTACTTCCATTTTGTACATACCATCGGTGAAGCGATAGTTCCAGTTTCCAAAACTCCCAAAGAAGATTTCTTTGGGGTTAGATGGGTTCATCACGACATCGAGGACATTAAAAACCTTTTTGGCATTGTTGTAATTATCGATGAAAAAGGAGGGATAAACCCACTTAGTTCCATTAAAGTAATAGAAGCCCAATAATCTATCGGAGAGGATAGGCTGTTGATAGAAATCGTATACCCCACCGCTTGACACTAAGATTTTATTTCCTACGAAAGACATTTTGTAGGCTTTATTGGCGTAAGGACCATCGGGTTTTATGGATTGCAGGCTTTCATTATAAACCCCAGAAAGGAAAGTTCCCGCGTAGATATGATTGTCTTTTATCCAGCCTGTGTTTAATTCTTCTGTATAATTGGTTTTGCTTTTTACAAGGTTTCCACTGGCATTAAAGACATAGATAGCAGAAGGCGCATTCCCTCCTTTTGTCTTGCTGTCGGTTACTACGATCTGCCCATTACTGATGTTCATATCCTTTACAGACGAAAAGGTCTGAGCGATTTCAGAGAACGAATTTCCATCGCCGTAATAGACTTTATCCAATGATGAAAAAGAGATGAGATTCCCATCGGAGACAATATTATTAAAGTCCCCAGCTCTTAAAGTCTCCCAGCTTGATGCTATGGCAAATGAAGAATCGATATTATGGCTAAGAATCCCTGTATTGGTAATGAGATATACTTTATTGTCTTTAATAATGGCTTCCTTTACAGGGTGGGGGAGAAAGGCAGTTTCGGAGAACTCCTTCCTATCGAGCTTAAAGATAGAGATACCATAGTCGGTAGATACAGCAGCAAGATTTCCATTAATAGAGATATGATTAATCTTTTTGGAGCCTGTATATCCATTATTCATTGGGATATCTATCACATAGGTTACACCACGCTCTGTAATTACATCTATACTCCCGTCTTTGTAGCCTACCAGACCTGTCTTAGTATTAGGGTTATAGTCAAATGCAGTAATATTCACATTATGGAGCCCATTGGCTTTTGAAAGGTATTTGGATACCTCACCAGAGGAGAGCGTATATCGGAAGATACCATTCTCGGATGCTGCCAGTAGGCTTTCACCATCTTCTCGAATTTGGAGGATGTTGTTATATGAAAAAAGATCTGACCAGCGAGGGGACGAAATCTCCTGCCCCTGCAGTGCAGAAACAGATAAACCAAATACTAAAGGGTATATAAATCTCATTACACAAATATTTTGTTTCGTTAATAAAAAATAAGATGTATAATCTGTACTTTTTATACATCTTATTGATTTCTCGTTTTAGATGATTATACTTTTATCTTGTCATCTATAATGTGGGTATTCCACGCGATGTGTTGTACATTCTTATCCTTGTCAAAGAAAAATTCTATTCTGCCGAGAAGGAGACCTGCCCAGCCTACTTGATTTACAAGAACGGATTTCCCTGCTCTGTTAGTATATTTCTGAGGCTCGGGGAGGAAGGTATGGGTATGCCCACCGAGAATTAAGTCTATATTATCGGTTTTAGTAGCGAGGAGGGTATCGCAGATTTTGTCTTTTCGCTCTGGGTATTGGTAGCCGATATGAGACAGGCAGATCACCATATCACATTTCTTATCCTTTTTTAGGAAGTCGGCATAGTGCTGAGCTACATCCACAGGGTCATTATACACTGTTTCTCCATATTGTTTTTTACCTACTAAGCCAGCGAGCTCTACTCCCAGTCCGAAGATTCCTACTTTTATCCCATCTTTATTAAAGATTTTGTAGTCTAATGTCTTCCCATCGAGGATGGTATTTTTGAAATCATAATTTGAGGTAACGAAAGGGAATTTCGCATTTGGAAGGGCTTTAAGGAAACCTTCAAGACCGTTATCAAAGTCGTGATTCCCCATAGTAGCGGCATCATATCCCATCATACTCATCAGTTTAAATTCCAGCTCTCCACCAAACATATTAAAATAAGGTGTGCCTTGGAAAATATCTCCGCAGTCGAGTAGTAATACATTTTTTTCCTGCTCTCGTATGTTCTTTATCAATGACGCTCTCCTCGCAAAGCCGCCCTGATTAGGGTTTTTGGTATAAGACGAGTCAAAGGGCTCTATACGGCTGTGCTGGTCGTTGGTGTGGAGTATTGTCAGCTTCTTTAGCCCGTTTTTTTTAAGGGCAACGCTGTCTTTTGCAAATATCAAATTCGGAGCGAGGGAAAGGCTTATCCCTCCTCCTATGGCTGTTTTTATAAATTGCTTACGGTTCATTTTTTTATTTATTAAATCTGAGTCTTACATCTGTGGGTACGCTTACTTCTGGGTTTTTTCTAAAGCTTTCTATAAAGACTTCTCGGAGTTTTAGCCCTGTGGGAATCATCTTGCCTTTGCCAAAGTACCACATACGGTCGCCCCCGAGAGCGAGGTAGTCAGTGGTTGCAATATAATAAGTCTTATCAGCTATAGGTACTTCGCCGTTGATTAATGCTTTAGTAATTTTCCCTTGCTTAGTCTCTATTGTAAGGCGAGATACTGGGTTGTTTACCTGAGTTTTGAGATAATAATCAAAGAGCCCTTGCAGGTCGGAGCCTTTCATTGCAATTACAACTATTTCGTTCTCAAAAGGCATTACTTCGTAGATATGCTTCAGTAGAATATCTCCTGGTGCGAAGGTCGTCCTTATCCCCCCGATATTGATAACCGCTGCATCTACTCTTGGCAGTCCATTGCTTTTTGCCCATTCTGCAGCGGCGTCATAAGTATAATCTACCAAGACTTTCCCCATATTGCTGTCGTCCCCGTCCTTAGTAAGGGCTACGCTGGTGTGAGAAATCTTCTCGCCCATCTGCTTTTCCATTGATTTTTTATACGGGATAATGGTTTTCAGCATTTCCTGATCTTCTGTCAGTTCTGCCGTAATCTTTGTGTTCTCGTAAGGCTTTATATTGCTGATGCCCAAGTGCGTTTTACACGAAGCGAACATCGCTAATGATAGTAGCCAAACATATTTTCTATTTTTCATTATTATTAATTATTTGCTTGCAAAGATAATAAATTCCTCTTCCTTATTATTAATGCTAAGGTTTATTTCCATCTGATATTCCTCATCTTTTTTATCCCTTTTTTTGATGTTTTTTTTAAAAAATTAAGGATAATTTGTAACATAGGAGGTAATTACTATTTAATAAAATTACTTTCTCTTCTCTACACTGTTAAAATAACTTATCTCATCTCTTTTCTTTCATTTTGTATATCTTGTATTTTTTTACTAATTAAAAGACTTTTAATTGGGTATTAAAAAAGTTTATATATCTTTGCAGCACAGAGGGACAGGGTAATGCCTCCCACTGTGCCCCCCTTGAAATAAAGGTTTAAGGTAGCTGAAAGGCTACCTTTGTAATTTTATAATCTTTTTATCTACTATTACTTCTATATATTTCACCTCTTTGATATTACTCTCTCAAATCAAAAACTAAACAAATTAAATGAGAATCAAAACCTTTTAAAATACTTTTTAATAATTTTGGATATTTTATTTTGGTGATTATATGTAAAAAAAATGCTCCTATAGTAGAATAGGAGAGGGGTAAAAAATACATCCGCTGGGCAATATTGCTCAGCGGATGATAGAGAATTTATTTTTTATCTCTATAATAGGATTTAAGACAGATTAAATTCCTATTCTATTAGGCTTTGAGGTGCTTGATGGTCTCTTCTGGACTTTCAGACGAGAAGACGGCATTGCCCGCCACCAAAACATCGGCTCCTGCATCGAAGAGCTTGCCTGCATTCTCCATATTTACCCCACCATCTACCTCTATCAGGGCTTGAGAATGAGTCTTGGCGATTAAATCTCGGAGCTGACCGATCTTTTTATAAGTATTCTCAATGAATTTCTGCCCTCCAAACCCAGGATTTACACTCATTAGAAGGATTAAATCGGCATCGGTAATAATATCCTCCAAAAAGCTAATGGGAGTAGAGGGGTTGAGAACCACACCCGCTTTTGCACCCTTGCTCTTGATGAGATGCACCGTTCTGTGCAGGTGGGTACAAGCCTCGTAATGCACAGAAACCAAATCGGCACCACTATTAATGAACTCTTCTACATATTTCTCGGGCTCTACAATCATTAAATGTACATCTATGAACTTCTGACTGTGCTCTTTCACGGTTTTCATCACAGGAAATCCGAAGGAGATATTCGGTACAAACCGCCCATCCATAACATCTATGTGTAGCCAGTCGGCAGCCGAGCGGTTGAGCATCTCTATATCTCTCTGTAAGTTTCCAAAGTCTGCGGAGAGGAGTGATGGTGCTATGAGTCTTGTTTTCATCTTTAAATCTTATCTATAATTGAGTTTAGAGTAGGGCTTGGTCTCATTGCTGAATAGGTTTTTTCCTCATCGGGCTTGTAGTACCCGCCGATGTCTTGGGCTTTGCCCTGTGAGCCGATAAGTTCTTCATTAATTTTAGCTTCATTTGATGATAATTCATCAGCGACAGGTTTAAAATGTGCTGCGAGTGCCGTGTCTTTGGTCTGATTTGCCAAAGCCTCTGCCCAATACATTGCCAAGTAGAAGTGCGAACCTCGATTATCTATCCCACCTAATTTTCTGGAAGGTGATTTATCATTAGCGAGGAATTTGGCATTGGCTTCATCTAAGGCATCAGCGAGGATTTGAGCCTTTTCATTGCCTTGCGTCTGTGCCAGATGCTCCAAAGAAGCCTGTAAAGCGAGGAACTCTCCTAAGGAATCCCAGCGGAGGTAGCCCTCTTCCAGAAACTGCTCTATATGTTTAGGAGCAGAGCCTCCTGCACCTGTTTCAAAGAGGCCGCCACCGTTCATTAGCGGCACAATGGAGAGCATCTTAGCCGAAGTTCCTAATTCCAAAATAGGGAAGAGGTCTGTAAGGTAGTCTCTCAGTACATTTCCAGAAACCGAGATGGTATCTTTACCTTCTCTTACTCTTTTGAGGGTTTCTGCCATTGCATCGGTTACATCTAATATTTTGATGTCTAAGCCTTCGGTGTTGTGGTCTTTGAGGTATTTTTCTACTTTTTTGATGATTTCTCTGTCGTGCGCTCTGTTGCTATCCAACCAGAAAATAGCAGGTGTGTTGGAGAGTCGGGAGCGGTTTACCGCGAGTTTTACCCAATCCTGGATAGGGGCATCTTTGGTTTGGCACATTCTGAAAATATCGCCTTTTTCTACAGTTTGGCTTAGGAGGACTGTTCCATTTTCGTCCTGCACTTCTATCTTTCCGTTTCCTTCTGCTTGGAAAGTCTTATCGTGGGAGCCATACTCTTCGGCTTTTTGAGCCATTAGCCCTACATTGGGCACTGACCCCATCGTAGTTGGGTCTAATGCACCGTTTGCCTTCATATCATCAATTGCAGCTTGGTAGAAGAGGGCATAGGAGCGGTCTGGGATAATAGCAACCGTGTCTTCCTCTTTTCCTTCTTTGTTCCACATTTTACCACCACCACGAATCAGTGCTGCCATAGATGCATCTACGATAACATCTGATGGAATATGAAAATTGGTAATGCCCTTATCGGAATTTACCATTGCCAGTCTTGCTGAGCTCTCGATGGCTTTCTCAATTGCTGATTTTATTTCTGCCTCTTTAGTATTTCCCTTTATTTTCTCAAATAAATCAGCAAGTCCGTTATTCGGATTAATATCTAATGCCTTAAAAGTCTCTGCAAATTCAGTAAAAATTTCTTTAAAATAGGTCTCTACTATCGCTCCGAAGATAATCGGGTCGGAGACTTTCATCATTGTAGCTTTCAGGTGGGCAGAGAGGAGTACATTTCGTTTTTTTGCTTCCTCAATGGCTGTTTGCACGAAAGATTTCAGTGCCCTAAGACTCATTACAGAGGAGTCAATCACTTCTCCTGCTTTTAGTGGAGCGAGGTTTTTCAAAATTTTTTCCTCACCATTTTCATTTTTAAATACAATACGGAATTCGCAAGCATTCTCAACGGTAGTGGAAGTTTCCGTGCCGTAGAAATCACCACTACTCATATAGGCTACATCGGTTTTGCTGTCTTTTGCCCAGCTACCCATTCTGTGTGGGTTGGTCTTCGCATAATTTTTCACTGCTTTTGGGGCTCTTCTATCGGAGTTGCCCTCTCTCAGCACAGGATTTACGGCAGAGCCCAATACTTTTGCATATCGTGTTTTAATTGCTTTTTCATCTTCATTTTTCGGTTCGGAAGGGTAGTTCGGTACAGCGAATCCTTTCTTTTGAAGCTCGGCAATAGCTTCATCGAGTTGCGGTACGGAAGCCGAGATATTTGGTAATTTAATAATGTTTGCTTCTGGTGTTTTTGCGAGTTCGCCGAGTTCGGCAAGGGCATCGGGAACTTTTTGTTCATCCTTCAAAAAGTCTGGGAAGTTTGCCAAAATTCTTCCTGAGAGGGAGATGTCTGGAACAGAAATTTCTACCTCTGCAAGTCGGGTAAATGCTTTTACCATAGGTAGAAATGAATGTGTTGCGAGCATAGGAGCTTCATCTGTAAGCGTGTAGTAAATTCTGGATTTATTAGCCATAGTTTATTGTTTTATTAATTATTTATTTTTCATTTTCGTTGAACGCTTACAAATGTAGTTATAATTTTCCGAATATTTTAGAGAATAGGCGTATTTCTTTTAAAAGTCTGATTATCTACTTGTCTCTAATATATAGTGTAGCTTATTTATAAATCTATTACCAAATTATATTTGGTGTTGCTAAGGTATTCCGTTTTCTTTTATACCTAAATATTTATATTTGCTGAAACCTTTTAAATATGATTTTAAGAGAAATTACCCACAGACTTGATGAGATTTTTAAGATTAGAACGGCAGAGCATTTTGATAATGTAGGACTGCTCTGCGGTAATCCAGAGAGGGAAATCAGTGGAATGCTCGTTTGCCACGATGCTTTGGAAACAGTGGTAGATGAAGCTATCGAGAGAAATCTGAACCTTATCATTGCCTTTCATCCGATTATTTTCTCGGGGATGAAATCCATCACAGCAAAAAATTATGTAGAAAAAGCCGTTTTGAAAGCGATTGAAAACAAAATTGCAATCTATGCGATTCATACGGCATTTGATAACGATTATTTTGGAGTGAATTATGCGATTTGCAATGCACTTGGGCTTCATCATCAGAAGATATTGATGCCAAAATTTTCATCATTAAAAAAACTGGAAGTCTATGTTCCCAAAACGCATTCAGAAGCGGTGAGAGATGCTATTTTACAAGCTGGAGCAGGGGAGATTGGCTTCTATGATGATTGTAGTTTCTCAGTGGAAGGGCAGGGGAGTTTCCGCCCAAAGGAAGGGGCAAATCCTTTCCTCGGCAAGCAAAACGAGAGGGAATATGTGGAGGAGAAACTTATCTCCTGCATCTTTGAGGAGTATAAAATGAGTAAAATCCTTAGAGCGATGTACAGTGCGCATCCTTATGAGGAAGTAGCGCATCAAATCATCTCAATAGATAATGAAAACCCGTACTCTGGCTTAGGAAAATATGGTGATTTAGTACAGGAAATGGAGGAAATCGACTTTCTGAAAATGGTAAAAGAGAAGTTGGGTTTAAAGGTGATTCGCCACTCGAACTTCACCAAAAAGAAAATAAAAAGAGTAGGAGTGCTCGGAGGGAGCGGAACTTCAGGAATAGTAGCTGCAAAAGCAAAAAACTGTGATGCCTACCTCACGGGCGACTATAAATATCACGATTTTTTTCAAGCTGAAGGGGAGGTTCTACTGTGTGATATTGGGCATTTCGAATCCGAACAGTTTGTAGTACAACAAATCTTTGAGATTTTATTGGAAAAATTTCCTACATTTGCCGTCTTAAAATCCAATTTGAATACAAACCCTGTAAATTATTTTCTATAAATTATGGCGAAAAAGAGCAACGAAATTTCAGTTGAAGAGAAACTAAGAGCATTGTATGACCTTCAAATCATCGATTCGAGATTAGATGAAATCCGAAATACAAGAGGAGAGCTACCGATAGAGGTAGAAGATTTAGAGAATGAAATCGAGGGGCTTGAAAAGAGAGCCGATAAATTCCGAAAAGATATAAAACACCTTAAAGATAGTGTGAAAGGGAAAAATGAGGAGATTAACCAATCAAAATCCCTTATTGAAAAATATAAATCTCAGCAGGATAATGTAAGGAATAATAAAGAATTTGAGTCTCTGGAAAAGGAAATAGAGTATCAGGACTTGGAAATTCAGCTTGCAGAGAAAAAAATAAAAGAATTTAACCTTAAAATCTCTCAACAAAATGAATCTCTTGCTCAAGTTGATGATAGAATCTCTGCTTCTAAAGAGCATTTGAAATTCAAGAAAGAGGAACTCGATGACCTAATTGCTGAAACCCAAAAAGAAGAGGAGTATTTAGTAGAAAAGTCCAAAGATTTCTCTAAGAAAATCGATGAGAGATTGCTCGCTTCCTATAATAGAATTCGTAATAATTCAAAAAATGGTCTCGCAGTAGTAGGTATAGAAAGAGGAGCGCCAAAAGGTTCGTTCTTTATGATACCTCCACAAAGGCAGATGGAAATCGCTCAAAGGAAAAAAATTATTATAGATGAGCATTCTGGAAAAATACTGGTAGATGACCAGCTTGTAGCAGAAGAAAATGAGAAGATGAAGGATATAATACAATTTTCATAAGATTAATTTTTAAACCACAGTAGCTGAATTTCTACTGTGGTTTTTTATTAAAAAAGTCTCTTGGTACAAGAGGATAAAGCAAATTGTAAATATAATTCTTACATTTGCCGAAAGATTTTCTTGATGCTTAAAAAGAATCCATCGGTTTCGGGTTTTATTATCTCAGTGCTTGCTCTAATGGTAGCGTTTGGGATATATTTTTTGTTCTTAGCCAAGAAAAATGAGTATGTGGTAGATAATCCTACGACCAATACCTATTATTTTAAGATTAATGGAGGTGAGGAGAGGATTATTGCAGGGGGGCAGTCCTTGAAAATAGACCTCAGAAGAGGGAAAAACAGAGTGGAGGTATTTGACCAAGATAAGAAACCCCTCTATGACTCCACCTTCCAAGTGGAAAAAGTTCGTGGGCTACTGAATATTTCCCAATCGGATTATTATATCAATCGGCAGTACTATGGCTATGGAGTGGATAGAGACTCCCTCCTTGCAGCACTCCCAAAAACCGAAATAGACGGTAAGAAATACTACGGAAACCCTATACATTTCCATAATCTCTATACTGAGGATTTCTATTATAATGTAGATGAAGACTATGATAAAGTCATTAAAAATATAGACAAATTAGAATCCCGAACCAAGATTTTTAGGAAAGGAGATTTCCTTAATTATTATAATGAATACTATAAATTTTAGACCTTGAAACAAGTAACACCATATAATACCGATAGCAGTAAGAAGCAGCAGGTAGAGGATATGTTTGATAACATAGCCGAGAAATATGATTTCCTGAACCGAACCCTCTCGATGAATATTGATGTATCTTGGAGGAAGAAATTAGTAAAATGGTTGAGTGCCGACCAGCCGAAAACCATCCTTGATGTAGCAACAGGCACGGGAGACCTTGCGATAGCGCTTCAAAGAGGTACGGGGGCAGATATCGTAGGGCTAGACCTCTCCCAACAAATGCTCAATGTAGGAATAGATAAAGTGAAAAGGCTACAGCTGGACGGAAAAATCAAAATGATGAAGGGCGATGCTGAAAATCTACCCTTTGAGGACAATAATTTTGATGCTGTAACCGTTGCTTTTGGAGCAAGAAATTTTGAGAACCTCGAAAAAGGGCTCAACGAGCTGAAAAGAGTAGTAAAACCAGGAGGAAGTGTCTATATACTGGAATTCTCCAAAGTAGAAGGATTTATGAGACCTTTCTATATGTTTTACTTTAAAAATATACTGCCAAGAATCGGTAAAATGGTTTCCAAAGATAGTAGAGCCTATACCTATTTGCCAGACTCCGTACAGGCATTCCCTTACGGAGAGGGAATGAGGAAAATCCTCCTCAACTGTGGCTTTACTACTGTAGTATATAAAAAACTTACGCTCGGTATTGCAACGATATATAAGGCAACGAAGTAATTTTACTCTAAATGAAAAGAAAATTCAGGGTGCTTGCCCTCATCATTACTGCTTTGTTTTCTAATTCAGTAGATGCACAGCTCTTCCGTACAAGGGATAGGATGGACAATCTGGTGGATTTTGATAATCAGAAATTCAGTTGGGGTTTCTTCCTCGCGGGTAATTATTTTGATTACAAAATAGACTTGAACCCTCAGAATGGACTCAATAATAAGAATCAAAACAGAGTACTTTCCAAAGGTTCTGCAAGTTTCGGGGCAGGGCTTATCGGTAAAATGAGGGTGAATGAATATATAGATCTCCGCCTTGAGCCCTCTTTGCAGTTTGTACAAAGGAAATTAACTTTTGATATTAAGGACTTATACCCAAGTGCAGTCACTACAGACCTCGAGAGAGATGTAAAATCTACTTATGTAGATGTGCCATTACTTGTAGAATTTCACGGGAACAGATGGTATAATTCCCGCCCTTATGTAGCTTTAGGGGTGAATTATTTGGGGAATTTGCAGAGTAATGAAAATTCTGAGAGTGATAATCAGCAACAGATTTTCCGTACAAAGACTCATAATTTTGGTTATACGGGAGAGATTGGGATACAGTTCTATTTCAGTAGATTTAAACTTACCCCAGCCGTTAGAGGTACTTTTTTCCTCAATAATGAATTGGTGCCAGACAACCCAGGTACGCCTCCTTATTGGGCGGGGGCAATGGACCACCTTAGCAGTAGAGCATTTATGTTTGTGCTTAAATTTGAGTAGTTTTATATTTTATTATAAATATCATTGGAAGAGAAAATTGACTGCATTTTCTCTTTTTATTTTGGACTAATACTGAATATTTGAATAAAAAAATAAGGTATAAAATGCATTTTTTTTTTACTTTTGCATACAGTTAGAATTATAACCTGATGATATATGCCCAGGGAATTAGGAAATAGTTTTTTGATGTTGGAAAGAAAAATTTTGAAAATGAAGCAGAATTTTCAAAATTTAGATTACGACTACACAGAACTTTCTAAGGAATTTGAGCAAATGAAAAAGAAATATGAAGATGAAAGAAAAAAGAATCAGGAATTGGAAGAAGAGAATAAAAAGATAAAACTTCAAGCGAGTATATCTGGCAATCCAGAGCACAATAGACTGATGAAGAATCATCTCAACCGATTGATTAAAGAAGTGGATTTCTGTATTGCGGAGCTTCAAAATAGCGGATTATAATGTTATGGAAAATAAATCAGTTAACATAAAGGTAGGAGGAAGGTTTTATCCGCTTAGTATACCTTCAGAAGAAGAGGAAATATTGAGAGACTTAGAGAAAAAAGTAGAGGGTATGATTAAAAAATTTGAAGCAAATTATGCTATAAAAGATAAACAAGATGCTTTGGCATTGTGTATCTTACAATTGGGTACCAATGTAGAAGTTAATAAACAGAAATATGACAATATCATCTCAGCCTCTAAAGAGAAAGTAGATCATTTACTTTCACTTTTTGAGGAAGATTAGTGTCATTTATAAAGGAATTGCCTACAATAGTTCTAACACATTAAAGGTAAACTCAACGCTAAACAATTACCGAGTAAAAGTCTATCCTATGGCGTGCTGGTAACCCAGATTACAGAAGATAGAAATAAGCTCAAATCGTGTTGATTAGGAGTTTACTCTCAATCATTGAACTATTGTAGGTTTTTTATGAAATAAGATTAAAAAAAGAGATATAAATAATTGAATTATGATAGAGATAATAGCGGGCATTATTGGCCTTATTGTAGGGGTTGCAGCAGGAATTCTATTTTCCAGAAGCTCCCTTAATTCTAAGGCGAAATTTATGATGGAAGATGCCAGGAAGAATGCAGAAAATTTAGTAGAAAAAGCGACAGTACAAGCAGAAGCAATCAAGAAAGAGAAACAACTACAAGCCAAAGAAAAGTTTTTAGAATTAAAATCTCAGCACGATGCAGATATTCAAGCTCGTGAAAAGAAAATCCAAGAGATAGAAAAGAGAGCAAAAGAAAAAGAACAGAAGCTGGTAGATGAGCTTTCTAAAACCAGCAAATTGGAAAAAGACCTTGAGAAGCAAATTTCTGATTATACTAAAAAGCATGAGATTGTAGAAAAGAAGCAAGCTGAGCTCAACGCTATTACGGCGCAGAAAGTGGAGATTTTAGAGAAAATTTCTAATTATTCAGCAGAGGAAGCTAGAGCCGAACTTGTAGAATCTCTCAAATCTGAAGCTAAAACAAGAGCCCAAGCTCATGTACAGAGTATAATGGAGGAAGCGCAGATGAATGCCAAGAACGAGGCAAGGAAAATTGTAATCCAAACCATTCAAAGAATAGGAGCCGAACAGGCTATTGAGAATTCAGTTTCTGTTTTTAATATAGAATCTGATGAAGTAAAAGGACGAATCATCGGTAGGGAAGGACGAAATATCCGTGCTCTTGAAGCAGCTACGGGGGTAGAAATCATCGTAGATGATACCCCAGAAGCCATCCTTTTATCCTGCTTTGACCCTGTCAGAAGAGAGATTGCAAGGCTTTCTATCCACAGGCTCGTAACCGATGGCAGGATACACCCCGCAAGGATTGAAGAAGTGGTGGAGAAAACCAGAAAACATATCGAAGAGGAAATTATAGAAGTCGGTAAAAGGACGATTATAGACCTCGGTATCCACGGGCTACACCCAGAGCTTGTGAAAATCGTCGGTAGGATGAAGTACCGTTCATCTTACGGTCAAAACCTCCTACAACACTCCCGAGAGGTCGCAAATATTGCTGCAACTATGGCTGCCGAGCTCGGTCTGAATGTAAAATTAGCCAAAAGAGCAGGTCTCCTTCACGATATTGGGAAAGTTCCAGAGCAGGAATCCGAACTTCCGCACGCCCTACTCGGTATGCAGTGGGCAGAGAAGTACGGCGAGCATCCAGAGGTTCTCAACGCTATCGGTGCGCACCACGATGAGATTGAAATGACTTCACTTTTATCGCCTATCGTCCAAGTTGCCGATGCTATTTCAGGGGCAAGACCAGGTGCCAGAAGACAGGTTCTCGAGTCTTATATCCAAAGGTTAAAAGACCTTGAGGCTGCTGCCCTCAGCTTCGATGGAGTATCCAGTGCCTACGCGATACAAGCAGGTAGGGAGCTCAGAGTAATCGTGGAAAGCGGTAAAGTAAATGATGAAGTAGCAGCACAACTCTCTTATGATATCTCTGAGAAAATCCAAAACGAGCTGACCTATCCTGGTCAGGTGAAAGTTACCGTTATCAGGGAAACAAGAGCGGTAAATATAGCGAGGTAATGTATTTTTAATGCTATAATAATAGAAAGAGTTCCAAAATTTTGGAACTCTTTCTATTATCACTAATAAAAAACAGACTGCCAATTTCAGCAGTCTGTTTAAGAATATATGTCCTATAAAATTAATTTTTAATAATCTTCTGATTGATATTCTCTCCATTTTGAAGTTGGATGTTGATGATATAAACACCGCTTTCTAATGCAGATAAATCTATCTCTTTACCAAGCAGACTACCTTCTTGTACCGTTTGTCCTAGCATATTGGTTAGTCTATAAGATTTTACCTTAGCATCTGTGCTGATGTTGAGAATATCTTTCACTGGGTTAGGATAGAGTGCATTGTGTTTTATATCCCTATCATCTACTGATAGATCAGAAACTACTTGTTCTTTGGAGCTATCGGATAGTACTTTTGAGGCATCGATAGATTTTATACTCCAATAAATAGTATTTGGAAGAGCATCTTTTTTTAAGTACCAGCTTGGAGTGGTTACTTGATACTTGGCAATGTCTGATTTACCCGACTCGCTGCCTACACTTATTTCATATCTGAGGGCTTTTTCTGGGGTTTTATCATCTGAAGCCTCACTCCATTCAAAAACAACTCTATCATCTTTTACAGTTGCGGAGAGATTTTTAGGAGGCTTAGGTTTTTGGTTAGGCTCAGTTTCCTTGTTTTTAAATAGCTTACTGAAAAGAGGATTATCATCGAGTTTCCAGTCAAAGCCAGTAGCGATAATGTCAAGGTGATTATCATTATTATAATCTACAAGCTCAATACCGCCATTACTTCCTAAGTGGTAGAGATCGGTGTCATCAAATTTGGAGAATTTATTTTCTTTGGGGTTGTATATAAATACATTAATGTTTGGAACATAGTGAGAGTTTGCATCTTTAGCATTACCGATAATAATAAAGTCGTAATAGCCATCATTATTAAGGTCTCCTACATCTATTGATGCCATTTCTATACCTTCGCCGAGTATTTCAGATTCTGTAAAGTTACCATTACCGTCATTCCAAAGCACTACGAGTTGTTCTGTATATTTATTGTTTCTACCTGAAATCACCATATCTAGAAATCCATCGGCATTGAAGTCTGCAAAAGCTACATCTCCTGATATTAAGCCTATGTGTTCGGAATGGAATTCCATCGTCTTCCCATTATTTTTATAGACATAGAAGCTAAATTTATTCTTAGCATCAACTCCCGTTACTACAGCATCGAGTTCATTATCATTATTGAAATCAAATGCCTTCATTTTTCCATTTTGGCTTCCTGATATCCAGTTCTCCTGTTTCGTGAAACCAGATTTAGTGTTTGTGTATAAATCTACATACTTAGTAAATCCTACTCCAGGTATATATCGTATTCCGTTTAAGGAATAATCCATTCTACCATCGTGGTTAAAGTCAAATACATCTATATTTCCGAAGATTTTTCCAGGCAGATTATCCACTAATTCGAATGAAGTCCCATTATTCTTGAAACGATAATGTCTATAATCAACTACATTTTTATAGCTAAGCCCAGTATCTATAATATCCAAGAGCCCATCATTATCAAAATCTATGAATTTTACCGAACTTAAATGCACAGGATAATCCTCAATAACCTGAGCAAGTTCAAAAACACCGTTATTGTTTTTGTAGAGTTCATTAATAGTAGTATCCACCTTGCCATTACCGTCCGTATCCAGTGCGCCGGCAAAGAATACATCTTTATATCCGTCATTATTATAATCCCCGACGGCTATTGAGGAGTAATAAGAGTTCTTAAATGGTGAAGGGGTTACTTCTTCAAACACCTGAGCTTTCATACCGATGAAAGCCAACAATCCAATTGAGCAATAGAATTTTTTCATTGTAATTTTTATTTAGAATTTATACAAAAATAAGGATATATATAGAGTCTCCAAAAAACCGAATATGATTTTTATCATATAATGGGCTGAATAAGATTTTATTAATAAAAAAAAAGACTGCTGATTTCAGCAGTCTTTTTAAGAATATTAGAGTTTTATGAAATTAATTTTTAATAATTTTCTGATTGATATTCTCTCCATTTTGAAGCTGGATATCAATGATGTAGATTCCGCTTTCTAATACAGATAAGTCAATCTCTTTACCAGATAGGCTGCCTTCTTTTACCGTTTGTCCTAACATATTGGTAAGTTTATAAGATTTCACCTTAGCATCTGTGCTGATGTTGAGAATATCTTTCACAGGGTTAGGATAGAGTGCCTTGTGCTTTATATCCCTGTCATCTACAGATAGGTCATAAGCCACTTGCTCTTTGGAACTTACAGATAATACTTTGGATGCGTCAATAGATTTTATACTCCAATAAATGGTATTTGGCAGGTTTTCTTTTTTCAAATACCAACTTGGGGTGGTTACTTCATATTTGGCGATGTCTGATTTTCCAGATTCGCTTCCTACGCTTATTTCATATCTGAGAGCTTTTTCCGGGGTTTTATCATCCGAAGCTCCGCTCCACTCAAATACAACTCTGTCATCTTTTACTGTTGCAGAGAGGTTTTTAGGCGGATTAGGCTTTTCGTTAGGTTTGGTTTCCTTGTTCTTAAATAACTTACTGAAAAGGGGTGTATCAGGGAGTTTCCAGTCAAAGCCAGTAGCAATGATATCGAGGTGGTTATCATTATTATAATCTACGAGTTCAATACTGCCATTACTGCCTAAGTGATAGATATCAGTATCATCAAATTTGGAGAAATTATTTCCTTTAGGGTCGTATATAAATACATTAATGTTTGGAACATAGCGGGAGTTTGCATCTTTAGCGTTACCAATGATAATAAAGTCGTAGTAGCCATCATTATTAAGGTCTCCTACATCTATTGAAGCCATTTCTAAACCTTCATTAGGAATTTCAGATTCTGTAAAGTTGCCATTACCGTCGTTCCAAAGGACTATTAGGTGGGAGTCATGATTGCTATCCTTACCAGATACTACGATGTCTAAGAATCCATCAGCATTAAAGTCTGCGAAGGTTACATCTCCCGATATTAAGCCTTTTTGCTCGGAATGGAGCTCCATTTTTTTTCCATTATTTTTGTAAATAAAGAAGCTGAAATTATTCTTATTATCTACTCCTGTTACTACGGCATCGAGTTCATTATCATTATTGAAATCAAACGCTTTCATTTTTCCGTTCTGGCTTCCCAATATCCAATTTTCCTCTTTTGTAAATCCAGATTTACTGTTTGTGTATAAATCTACATACTTAGTAAATCCCACACCTTGCACATATCTTACTCCATTTAAGGAATAGTCCATTTTACCATCGTGGTTAAAATCAAATACATCTATATTTCCATAAATTTTACCTGGGAGATTATCGACTAATTCAAAAGAACTTCCATTATTCTTGAAGCGATAATGCCTGTAATCAACTACATTTTTATAGCTAAGCCCAGTATCTATAATATCTAAAAGTCCATCGTTATCGAAGTCTATAAATTTAACCGAACTTAAATGCACAGGATAATCTTCAATAACTTGGGCAAGCTCGAAAACTCCATTATTGTTTTTGTAGAGTTCATTAATAGTGGTATCTACATCATTGTCATTATCAGTATCTAATGCACCTGCGAAGAATACATCTTTATATCCGTCATTATTATAATCCCCGACGGCTATTGAGGAGTAATAAGAGTTCTTAAATGGTGAAGGGGTTACTTCTTCAAACACCTGAGCTTTCATACCGATGAAAGCCAACAATCCAATTGAGCAATAGATTTTTTTCATTGTAATTTTTATTTAGAATTTGTACAAAAATAAGAATATCCATAAAGTTCTCAAAAAATCGAATATGATTTTTATCACATACTAAGCTAAATAAGATGTGAAATTCTTTTTTGAAAGACGAGATTTTTTCGTTTTTTTGCATTGCTTTAAATCCTTCATAATAATATGTGGAAAACCCTCAAAAGATTAATCCTCATCCTCATTCTGGCGAATATTCTCTTTATCGTTTGGGGTAGGTTTTTTAATCCGCCCATTACCATTACCCAAATCGGAGGGTATTTAGACTACGGAAAGCTCCAGCGCGAGTATATCCCCTACGATGAAATGGGCGAGAATATAAAAAAAGCTGTGATTGCCTCCGAAGACCAGAATTTTTTTGTACATCAAGGCTTTGATTTCAAAGCAATAGAGCGAGCGATGAAGTTTAATGAGAAATCTACCTCAGGAAAGATGCAGGGCGGGAGCACCATCTCCCAACAGACGGCAAAGAATGTCTTCCTCTGGCAAGGAAGAAGCTGGCTGAGAAAAGGTCTGGAAGCAATCTATACCTTTATTATAGAAAGAGTTTGGACGAAGGAAATCATCCTCGAAAGGTATCTGAACTCAATAGAAATGGGGCAAGGGGTCTTCGGCATCGAGGCAGCGGCAGATTATTATTTTCATAAGCCGGCGAAGAATTTATCCAAAAGCGAAGCCGCGTGGATAGCGGCAGTACTCCCCAATCCCAAAAAATACGACCCAAAGAACCCGACCAAAAAACTCAACAAAAAACATAAGTGGATAATGCAGCAGATGAACCACATCTCATTGTTCCCAAATAAAGGTAAATAACTTATTTCTAATGATACTAAAAAATCTATTATAATGAATACAACAGAAAAAATCTCAGTACTGCGTACAAAAATGCGAGACAATAATGTAGATGCGTTTATCGTATTCTCTGCCGACCCTCATATGAGCGAATACCTCCCACACGAGTGGCAAGAAAGAGCGTGGGTATCGGGCTTTACGGGCTCTGCGGGTTTTGTGGTCTTCACCCGAGATAAAGCTGGGCTTTGGACGGATGGAAGGTACTTCACCCAAGCGGGAGTAGAGCTGAAGGATACCGGAATCACCCTGATGAAAGATGGAGTAGAAGGCACCCCAAACTACATCGACTGGATTCTCGAGAATATTCCGCAGGGCGGTAAGGTAGCCGTAAACGCACTAGCGACATCCCACGCAAACTGGGAGCAAATCTCCTCCAAGCTACAGAATGGCGGTGCATCGCTCATCCACCTCCCCCTCATTGATGAAATATGGCACGATAGACCGGCTCCATCTAAAAACAAAGTCTTCACACAACCCGTAGAGAGGGCTGGGAAGTCCGTACAAGACAAGCTCTCCACCATTAGAGCAAAAGTACAGGAAGCCGGAGCTACGGCGCATATTATTTCCAGCCTCGATGATGTCGCTTGGACGCTCAACCTCCGAGGAAGCGATGTGAATGCAAATCCTGTATTCTTAGGATACATCTACCTCAGTTTGAATGATGCGGTGCTGTTCGTAGATTTAGAAAAACTGGAAACCGATGCTAAGGAACAGCTCGATAAATCGGGCGTAAAAGCGGTTTCTTATCACGATTTCTTCCATTTCCTCTCGGGAATTGATGGGGAGAAAATTCTCATCTCGCCTAATACCAATCAGCTCGTATTTGAAGCACTAAAAGCTAAAAATACCTTCATAAAAGCAGCAGTGCCAGGAAATCTGATGAAAGCCCAAAAGAATGAAACAGAATTGGAAGGCTTCCGTATCGCAATGGAGAAAGATGGCGTTGCGATGGTAAAATTCCTCCACTGGCTTACTCATAACGCAGGGAAAATCGAGATGAATGAATACAGCATAGGAGAAAAACTCACCTCCCTAAGAGCTGAGCAAGAGAATTTCGTAGGAGTGAGCTTTGATAGTATTATCGGTTATAAAGAAAATGGTGCAATTATCCATTATTCAGCAAAATCTGAGGGGAGTAAGGAAATAACCAACTCTGGGACAATATTAGTGGATTCTGGGGGACAATACTTAGAAGGCACGACAGATATCACGCGAACTTTTGCCTTAGGAAATGATGTATCCCAAGATTTTAAAATAAATTATACCCTTGTACTCAAAGGAATGATAAACCTCTCTATGGTGAAGTTCCCTAAAGGGACGAGAGGCGTACAGCTCGATGCCTTTGCAAGGCTCCCTCTTTGGCAGGCTGGGAAGGACTACAACCACGGTACAGGGCACGGTGTAGGTAGTTTTATGAATGTACACGAAGGTCCTCAAAATATTAGGAAAGACCTTAACCCCGTAGAGCTAATGCCAGGTATGGTGGTGTCTAACGAGCCTGGCTTCTATCTAGTAGGAGAATATGGTATTCGTTTGGAAAACCTCATCGCAGTAAGAGAAGTTGAAACTACAGATTTCGGTGTGTTCTACGGCTTTGAAACCCTTACCATTTGTCCATTCTTCAAAGATGTTATCATAAGAGAACTCCTCTCCGAAGAAGAAATTCAGTGGCTGAATAATTACCACAAACTCTGCGAAGAAAAACTCTCTAAACACCTCGATGGGGAAGTAAAAGACTGGTTCCTCCAACTTGTACAACCTTTGTAGGGAAATAATTTTGAATTAAAAGTATAATTATCAATTATTTTTAATACTTTTGCACCGCTTTTTTGCAGTAGAGGTTTGGAAAGCGAATGAATTATAATTAACATCTTCCTGAGTTTTTAAACTGTAAATCATCAAACCATTAGAAACTAAGGAATACAAAATTTATTTTTTTATGTCTGAATTGACAAACAAAGAAGAGGTTCTAATGAACCAAAATGTGGCACCTGAACAATTTGATTGGGATTCTTTTGAATCTGGTCTTGATGCAGAAGCAAGAAAAGAGAAATCTGATCTTGAAGAAATCTACAAAGGCTCTTTAAACGACCTTGAAGACAATGATGTTTTAGTAGGTAAAGTTGTAAGACTTACAGACAAAGAAGCGATTGTAGACATCAATTTCAAATCCGAAGGTGTTATCTCTCTTAACGAATTCCGTTACAATGCTGGCCTTAAAGTAGGCGATGAAGTAGAAGTAATGGTAGATAGAAGAGAAGACAAAACAGGGCAGCTTCAGCTTTCTCACAAAAAAGCAAGAACGCTTAGAGCGTGGGATAAAGTAAATGAACTGCACCAGTCTGGCGAGGTTGTAAATGGTTTTGTGAAATCAAGAACAAAAGGAGGTATGATTGTAGATGTACACGGTATTGAAGCCTTCTTGCCTGGTTCCCAAATCGATGTTAAGCCTATTAAAGACTATGATCAGTTTGTAGGAAAAACAATGGAATTCAAAGTGGTGAAGATTAACCCTGAGTTCAAAAATGTTGTAGTTTCCCACAAAGCTCTTATCGAAGCTGATATCGAAGATCAGAAAAAAGAAATCATCGCTCAGCTAGAAAAAGGTCAAGTTCTTGAAGGAACTGTTAAAAACATCACTTCTTACGGTGTGTTTATAGACCTTGGCGGAGTAGATGGTCTTATCCATATCACTGACCTTTCTTGGTCAAGAGTAAATCATCCGACAGAAATCTTGGAAGATGGTCAAACGGTAAAAGTGGTTATCCTCGATTTCGATGATGAGAAAACAAGAATCCAGTTGGGTATGAAGCAGCTTGAGCCACACCCTTGGGAAGCTCTTGATGCTAACTTGAAAGTAGGAGACAAAGTAAAAGGTAAAGTAGTAGTTCTTGCAGATTATGGTGCATTCGTAGAGATTGCTCCAGGTGTAGAAGGGCTTATCCATGTATCTGAAATGTCTTGGTCTACCCACCTTAGAAGCGCTGGAGATTTCGTAAAAGTAGGAGATGAAGTAGAAGCTGAAATCCTTACCCTCGACAGAGATGAAAGAAAAATCTCTCTTGGTATTAAGCAATTAACCAATGACCCTTGGGCAGATATTGAAGCTAAGTATCCAGTAGGTTCTAAGCACAATGGTGCTGTAAGAAACTTCACAAACTTTGGTGTATTTGTAGAGTTGGAAGAGGGTATCGATGGTCTTGTATATATCTCTGACCTTTCTTGGACTAAGAAAATCAAGCATCCATCAGAGTTCTGCTCCGTAGGAGATAAAATGGATGTAGTAGTTCTCGAGCTTGATAAAGAAGCAAGAAGAATCTCTCTTGGTCATAAGCAGCTTACAGAAAACCCTTGGGATGTATTCGAGACTAAATATGCAGAAGGTACTGTACACTCTGGTGTAGCTCTTGATGTATTTGATAAAGGTGCTCAAGTACAGTTTGAAGATGCCGAAGTAGAAGCATTCTGCCCTTCAAGATTGTTAGAAAAAGAAGATGGTTCTAAAATCAAAAAAGGAGAAACGGCAGACTTCAAAGTGATAGAATTCAATAAAGAATTCAAGAGAGTAGTGGTTTCTCACACAGGAATCTTCCGTGAAGAAGAAAGAAAGAATGTGAAAGACGCAGCAGCTAAATCTTCTTCCGAAGAGAAAACAACCCTCGGAGACATCGATGCTCTTGCAGAGCTTAAAAAGAAAATGGAAGAAGGGAAATAATCTCCCACCCATTTCTAAAATATAAATCACCCCAAGATTGGGGTGTTTTTTTTTATCTCCCTACTCGCGTGGCCCCTTGCAGGGAGCGCACTTAGCCGCAATTATCCCCCGAGCCACAGCGTGGCAGGCACTTATATCCTTACAAGGTGTCGGTACTCCCCCGACAGGTGTAGGAACTCCTCCTACACATTTTTTTAATATCCTACCTGTTGATGAGGGAAGGTTTCTGCATAAAAATCATTTCAAACAGATTACTGCTAAAAGCCAGAAGCCAATAGCCAGCAACAAAATCATTACTTTTGCAAAAAGAATAGTAATGGACGAAGAAAACAAAAAAGAGATTCTAGAAAGGCTCAACAATTGGGGCACCGAAACCCTTGCAAAAACACTCGGAATCGTATTTACAGATGTTAGTGAGGACTCGCTTTCGGCTACAATGCCCGTAAACCCCAAAATTCACCAGCCGTATGGTATCTTGCACGGCGGCGCAAGCGTGGCACTGGCAGAGACCTTAGGCTCCTGCCTCTCTTTCCTTAGCATAGACCCAGAGAAGTTTTATCCTGTGGGCACGAATATCAATAGCAACCACCTCAGACCCAAGAAAGAAGGCACCGTTACAGGTAGGGCAACCTTTATCCGAAAGGGGCGAACGATGCACATTTCCCAGATTGAAATTCGAGATGAGCAAGGCAAGCTCATCAACCATACGACGATGACCAATACCATCCTCTCACACTAAACCACCGCAATGCTCGTATTTAGAATGCCGTTTGAGGCTCGCTTTCTTAGCACAGACCTTTTCGGGGAGGAGTCTCTCGTGAGCTTTTCCTCTTTTGATTTATCCGAAACCCTCAGCTTCAAAGGAAATATTAAAGAAATTCCTCTTGATGAAGTGGGGCAGCTGCCTTTCATCCTTCCCGAAAATAATGATGAAGCAGGGGAGAGCAGGGAGGAATATTTTGATAAACTCAGCCAAACGATTCAGGTGATTAATGCTCATCAACTGCCCAAGCTCGTCATCGCAAGGCGAAAAATCATCAATATTAATGAGGTGGATATCCCGCAAACTCTTAAAAACTTAGCAGAATTTTATCCTTCGGCATTCGTCTATGCCTTTCAGCACAAAGGAGGTGTGTGGATGGGGGCATTCTCTGAAGTTTTAGGAAAGTACGATAAGAAATCCCACCTCTTTGAGACGATGAGCCTTGCGGGAACCCTCCCCGTAGAAGAAAGCTGGACGAAGAAGGAAATCGAAGAGCAAAAGCCCGTGAGCAGCTATATCCACAATATCTTGAGCCGCTATGCTCAGGAAGTGAGAACTTCAGAGACCTATGATTTCGTATCAGGGAATATCAAGCACCTGAGGACAGATTTCAGCATAAAGATAGAGGAGAGCTCCCTCGATGATGTAATTAATGACCTCCACCCTACGCCTGCCGTCTGCGGCATCCCGAAGGACTTCTGTAAAGAGAAAATCCGAGAGATAGAGGGCTTTGATAGGGAATTTTATGCGGGATACTCCAAAGTGGAGATAGATGAAAAGATTTACTATTTCGTGAATTTGCGCTGTGGGAAGTTTTATAAGAACTCGGCAGTGCTCTTCGTTGGTGGGGGGATTACCCGTATGAGCAGCCCAGAGAAAGAGTGGCGAGAAACCGAGCTGAAATCCCAAGCCTTAGGGCGAAACATTACAACCTTATAAATAAAAAAGTGAAAGCCTTTTATCTGCTTTCACTTTTTATTTCTTTAGATGGCGGAGGGTTAGAGGTTCTTCATTTCAGCTTTGATTCTTTCCTCTAAGTCTTTAGAGGCTTTTACAAGGGGGAGCCTCAGCACATTTTTTATAAGCCCCATCTCTGCGAGTACTGTTTTTATCCCCACTGGATTGCCTTCTGCAAAAATCAGTCGGGTGATTTCTACTAATGAATTGTGGATGGCATAGGCATCATCTACTCTCCTTTCAAAAGCGAGCTTCAGCATATCGGAGAACTGCTTAGGGTAGGCTTGCCCAATCACAGAAATCACTCCACTTCCCCCAGCTAAGGTTACAGGGAGGGTAAATTCATCATCCCCAGAGAGTAGGCTAAACCCAGCAGGCTTTTTCCTTAGGATATCAAAATACTGGGCGATGTTAGGCGCCGCTTCTTTTATAATGGAAAGGTTAGTGAAATCTTTTGCTAACCTTAGGGTGGTAGATGCCTCTACATTCTGCCCCGTTCTGCTAGGTACATTATAGATAATGATTTGCTTGCCTGTTTCTGCCAAAGCTCTATAATGCTGATAAATCCCCTCTTGGTTGGGTTTGTTATAATATGGCGATACCGAAAGCACTGCCTCAAAAGCACTGAGGTTGGTTTCCTCTATCTGTTTCTTTACCTCAGCGGTATTATTCCCACCAATACCCAGCACGAGTGGTAATCTACCATTATTAACCTTTATAATATGCTCGGTAACCTGCTTTTTCTCCTCTTTGGATAGGGTAGCAGCCTCTGCCGTAGTTCCTAAAACCACAAGGAAATCACAGCCATTTGCAATATTATACTCTACAAGACGAGTAAGCGAACTAAAATCTACTGATAAATCTTCATTGAAAGGTGTTACAAGAGCTACACCAAGACCTTTTAAACTTTTCATAACGGAAATAATTAGAATGCCAAATTTAAAGTTTTTTATTTTCTAACAGGGCAGTTTGATGATTTTTTTAGGCTTTATTTTTTTTATAATTGAGATGGAAAAATATACAAAACAAGGCTACTTAGAATTCTAAGTAGCCTTATCAATAATATAGTTATGAAAGAAATTATTTCTTCTTCTTAGGAGCAACTTTCCTTACCTGTGCTTTCTTAGCAGGAGCTTTTCCTTTTGCAGAAGTAGCTACTTTTTTCTTAGCTACGGGTACATCTGACTTGGATAGAGCTTCCCACTCACTTCCCGTGATGTGGAGAACTTCTACTCTTCTGTCTTTTTGTCGTTCCGCATCACTTGCTGTTGCTGGTACAGTAGCTTCTTTAGAGCCCATACCTTTAGATTTTAATTGATCTGCTGGTACTCCTCTCTCTTCAAGAGCTTGTACTACTGCTGCTGCTCGCTCTCTTGAAAGTTTCAAGTTGTAAGCTTCGTTACCTTTTTTATCGGTATGCCCCACAAGAAGATAAGTACCTCCTTTAGAATCTTTGATAATCTTAGCTGCAGTATCTAATTTCTTATTAGATTCTGGGTTGATGGTAGCTTTACCAAAGTTGAACAAGATATCTTTCAGAGCAAGAGTAACTTCTTTAGCTACAGTTTCGTGAGCTTTCGGACAACCTTGATTGCTCGCTAAACCAGGTACGGTAGGGCATTTATCATCTTTATCGAGTACGCCATCGCCGTCTGTATCTGGCCAAGGGCAGCCTTGGTTCTCTGCTGGACCAGCCTCATAAGGACATCTATCTTTATTGTCTACTATACCATCACCATCAGAATCTACTTCTCGTACAGGTTCTGCTGGTACAACTTCAGGTTCTGCTGTTTTTTTCCTACCAAGCGAGAAGTTCAATCCAGCATATACATTAGCACCTTTTGCATCAGTAAAGAGTACTTTTATATCATCAGAGCCTACAGATAGAGGACCAACTCTAAAGGCTAAACCTGGTTTAAAATCACTGTTATCTAATTGATATGTAAGTGGTACAGAAACATCAAACCACTTGCTTTCCCATCTTGGTGCCAAGCTCACAGAGCTATTATAATGTACAGAATTTGCTCCTTTTTCGGCCAAGTTTACCAATGCATTTGCACTAACAAAAAATTTCTTAGTAAATGCATAATCAGCATAAGCTGTTACATGAGTAGGTAGATCAGATTTAAATTCTTGATTTGCAGTTTTAGTAACTGTAAGCCCTTTAGATTGTAAGTAATTTACGGTAGAATTAACATCTGCAAGATTAAATTCAAGAGGATTAATACCTGAACCATTACCTTGAACGGTATATTTGGTTATATCTTTATAGGTAATAGAACCCAAATCATGGATGGCAGCTCCCAATTTAAAAGCATAAGGCTTTTCGGAGTTATTTCCTTTAAATACTGCCTCTGCACCAAAGTTTCCGCCTACAGCTGTAGAACCAGAGCTGAAATCATACATATCACCAATAGAAGTAGCTATGCTTCCCAGAGGGTTGCTTATACTACCTCCAGAAGGCACATTGGTATAGAATTCCCAATTGGCACTATTTACATCAAATGTAGAGGTATTTGTAGTACTGTTATAGTTATAATCAAGGTTGTAGTTGTTAGATTTGAAGTTGTTGAGTTTTAAACCTCTGTATAATTTTACGCCAGCACCTAATGTTAATCTGAATTTATCATTATTAATAACAGAATAAGCACCACTCACGCCTAAGTCTGAAAGAGAGCTTGCCGTAAAGCCACCTGCTGAGTTACTCAAAAGCCCTGTTGCAGAAGTAGTTCCCCTATTGCTATTTACGATATTAACGAAATCAGAAGTCAGGTTATCAGACTGACCAAAGGTTCTCAGCCTGCTACTCACTCCAAAGCCCAGCCTGTCATTCACGGTAAATTGTAATGATGGACCTAATACTTCACCTACATAAAGCGTAGAAACTAAATTTTGATTTTCCTTAGAAGCAATATTTCCAAAGTTATTCAGGTTCATATTCCTAAATGCTTCAATGCTGCTGAACTTGTAGAGATCATTATCCACAAGCCCATTTACACTAAGGAAATTCATAGAGAATACATACTTGTTTCCTGCCAGTTTAGCTGGGTTGTACTGGCTACCATACACGCCAGAATAATTACTATTGCTCAGTCCTAAATACTTCTGAGCGGATAGCTGATGAGCGGAAAGCATACCTAAAAGTAAACCCGCTACTGCGATTTTTTTTCTCATTTTAAAATATTTAATTAAAAAACACTTCTCCCTCCCTTCAATTTAAGTGCCAATGTCTAAAAATTAGTTAAAATATTTAATTAAAAAACCGATTTCTTTTATAAGGTTTATAGTTATCTTTGTACAAATTTATATTTATGAAAAAGATTATACTATTATTTATTCCCTTTTTGGGATTTACACAAAAGGTTGTTCCTATAAAGTTCAATTCAAACTTAGTAGACCCTACAGAGAAGGTATCCACTTTGTATTATAAAGATGTAAGGGAAAACAAAAAATTAGCGGTTATTAATTTTAAGAAAGAAGATTATCAAATGGTGCTTGACCAAAGTTTTGGAATAGCTATAGAAAAGCGATTTAAAGAAGATAATCCTGATGGAGAAGGAAGAGAATTATTATTACTTTTAGAAAAATTTGAGGTTTTTGAAGGAAAAGCAGGTGAAAAAACTGTGGCTGATGCTCGCATACAGGCTGCCACCTTTGAGAAGAAAGGAGATTTATACTATTACATAAAAAGTATTAATAAAGATATTGGTGAGCAACAGCAGCAAGCAGGAAAGACTCCTAAAACAATGTCTCTTTTTGTAGGACGGGATATTTCAGCTTTAATGAAAACTTCCTATAAAGCAAAAAACATAAGCAGTATTGGTATTTCAGAGATAGAACTTCCAAATTATAGGACTAAACTTACACAAAGTTTGCCTGCCTATACTCAATCTTTAAAAGATGGAATATATTTATCGGGTGAAGATTTTTTTAATCAATTACCAAAGGAAGGTTATGTATTAGAAAGAAATGATAAAGGTAAAATTACCCAGGCAAAATCTAATAAAGATAAGGTAAGTGTACGAAAAATATTTGCTTATGTAGAAGATAACAAAGCCTATCTAAATACTATATCTGGCTTTTTACCATTAGAAAAAGATGAAAAAGGATTTTACTTAGTTAGTAATCGTGGAGAATTGGAATATGTTCCCGTAGATAGTACTTATGGTATGTTTGGTTTGATAGGAGGTATTGTAGCTACAATAGATCAAAATGATAGACAAAAAAAAGCAAAGCAACAGGAAAAATATAATATATACATAGATGCATTAACCTATAAGTTTATTTATTAATGCTCTATTTGGTTTTTAAAATTTTTATACAGCTGTTTTTTGCAGCTGTTTTTTTTATAAATAATATAAAATTAATATTTAAAAAATAGCTACTTTTGAGGCTATGAATCAGCAGGAGTCCATTTTTCAGCTTATAGAGCATACGAATAGAAGCATCTTCCTGACGGGAAAGGCAGGCACAGGGAAGACAACTTTCCTCAATAATTTTGTGCAAAAGACACGGAAAAAACACATTATCGTAGCACCTACGGGGATTGCAGCGATTAATGCAGGTGGGGTAACCATTCACTCTATGTTTGGGCTCCCATTGCGAACCTTTGTGCCAACTTCCGAGCGGATAGATCAAAACCTGGCAAATAATATCGCAGACCTTACCCATCATTTCAAGTATAGAAAAGATAAGCTCAAGCTCTTCCGCGAGTTGGAAATTATTATTATAGATGAAGTCTCTATGCTTCGTGCCGATGTTCTAGATATGATGGACTTCTCACTACGCTTTACCCGAAGGAGTACCAAACCTTTCGGAGGAGTACAGATGCTTTTTATAGGCGACCTATACCAGCTACCCCCAGTGGTGAGAGACGAGAATATCCTGATGCAGTACTACGATTCGAGTTTCTTTTTCAGTAGCCTTGCCCTTCAGCAGCTCCCCCTCATCACCGTAGAGCTCACGAAAATCTATCGGCAGACGGATGAAGTATTCGTCAATCTCCTCAATACCATACGAGATGGAGAGCGGGAAAAAATAGATTTCAACCTGCTAAATGAGCGTTATGACCCCGATTTTGAACCTACAAAAGAATCCTTTGTCTATCTCACTTCCCACAATAGAATGGCGGACGAGGTCAATAGGAAAAAACTCTCCGAGCTCGGAGGTAAAAGTTATTTCTATGGAGCGAGAGTAGTGGGAGATTTTAAGGAAACTCAATACCCGAATGATGTTGAGATAGAGCTAAGAGTAGGTGCACAAGTAATGTTCATACGAAATGATACAAGTGGAGACAAAAGATACTATAACGGAAAGCTGGCACAGGTAACCCGCCTTGCAGAGGATGAGGTTTGGGTGAGGCTGGAAGACAGCGATGAGGAATTTAAACTCCGAACCGAAAGCTGGGAGCAGAAAGCCTATTCATTAGATGCCGAAAAAAACATTGTGGAAGATGTGCTGGGCAGCTTCGAGCAGTACCCGATACGCCTCGCTTGGGCGGTTACCATACACAAATCTCAGGGGCTCACTTTCGATAGGGTGATTGTAGATGCTGGCAAGTCCTTTACCTCTGGACAGGTCTATGTAGCTCTCTCCAGATGCCGTACTTTGGAGGGCATCGTCCTCAAATCCAAGATAACTCCCGAGATTATTTTTGCCAATTACCAAGTAGACAACTTCCAATACGCCACTAATGCTAATGAGCGGATAGAGGAAATCCTCGAATCTGAAAAGTACGATTATGCGATAAATAAAATGCTGATGAGCATAGACTCCCATTGGTTACAAGAGCAGTTGGAGCGCTGGTATTCAGTTGCCATTACCAGCAAGAATCTGGATAAAGACAAGGCAAAAACCCTTTATCATATCATTAACCAAGAGAATAAAAACCTCATCCAGATTTATACAAAGTTTGAGAAAATAGTTTTGCAGAAGCTCCAAAAGTTCATCTATGGAGAGATACTTTGGCAGGAGATAGAGAGCAAGGCAAAAGGAGCAGTTAATTTCTTTTTTACCACCATTTATTCCAAAATCTTTGAGGAGCTCAAGCAGTTCTATGCAGAAACCAAAGGCGTAAAAGGGCTAAAACTCTACAATGAGGAGATAAGAATTTTAATAGATGATTTAGAAGACTATTTGAATGATTTAAAACAGATACGCCTCCTTGAAACGAAGCTCTTTGAGGAAAAGAACGAGGTGAAAGTTTCCAAGAAAATTGCTAAAATCCCTACCCATATCATCACTTACCAACTCTTCGAGGCTGAGAAGAGTATTCCAGAAATAGTTAAGGAGAGAGGATTAGCAATCAGTACTATATACGGACATCTTGCAAAATTTGCCGAGCAAGGCGTTTTGGATATTGGGAGAATCGTGACTCAAGAGAAGCTCCTCCTTTTCGAGCAGGAATTTCATAAGCCCACTCATCCCACCACGCTCACCGATTGGAAAAAAATCCTCCCTCCCGAATTTGAGTTCCATGAAATCCGACTATTGATTAATCATTTCAGCTATAGCACAGCACACCTTAGTAAGTGAGGTGTTTATTAATTAAATATTCTGCCTACTACGGTTTAAAGTCTAAAACAACCACAGTTGCTCTTAATTCTGGGAAGAAGGCATCATAGCAGGATTGGAGGAAAGGTTTTTCTTTTAAGAAAGCATCAAAGATGGGGAGGGATTTATCGAGGTATTTCGCTTTGTTGAGCACATTTTGCAGGCTGTGCTTCATCCCCCAATCCGTACGGTAGTTGTAGAGCCAGTCGTCCTTCTCCATATAATGGAGCACAGTCTTAAAGTTCTCTGGAAAGAGGTAAAGGTAGTTTCGGAGGGTGGCGTAGGTGGCTTGTGAATGGGCTTTCCATTCGGTTGTGGAGAGGATTTTTGGGTCATTGGCGAGGAAGTAATCCATCGCTACATCTACAAAAGCCCCAGCATAGAGCCTCGTGAGTGGGGCAAATACTTTTTTAGCCTCTATAATAGCGGGGTGGGTGTCGGTAAAAGAATCAATAGCCCTGTGCCTGCGGATGCCGTCCTGTATGCCTTCGGGCAAGAGGTGGCGGTCTCGGTTTCGGATATAGTCGTTCAAGAACTGCCCTACGAGCTGCTCCTCCGTTTCATTGAGGTAAGAATGTGCTAAGTAATTCACTTTAATTTGCTTTAGGCGGTAGGCAATAAGCAGTAGGCTTTTGCAGGATAAATATTAATAAGAATAAGCCCATCGGTTAAAAAAGCAGTTCTACGAAATCCTCTATTTTGCCTACTTCTTCTATCTTGATGCCGTATTTCTTTTTGGAAATTTTATTGAGGGAGGAGACAAAAATTTTCTCATACCCTAACTTTTCGGCTTCGGAGATGCGCTGCTCTATCTGAGAAACAGGGCGAATTTCTCCACTAAGACCAATCTCTCCCGCAAAGCAATAGCGCTCGGAGATGGCAATATCCTCATTACTGGAAAGGATAGAGGCGATAACGGCAAGGTCAAGAGCGGGGTCATCGGTTTTAATGCCTCCCGTAATGTTGAGGAAAACATCTTTCGCTCCGAGCTGGAAGCCCGCGCGCTTTTCTAAAACGGCGAGGAGCATATTCAGCCTCTTGGCATCAAAACCCGTACTGCTCCGCTGTGGCGTGCCATAGACTGCTGTGCTCACCAATGCTTGAATCTCCAGAAGCATCGGCCGGTTCCCCTCCAAAGTTACAGCAATAGCATTGCCCGAAAGCTCTTCTAATTTCTTGGTAATAAGGATTTGCGATGGGTTTTTAATCTCTTTCAGCCCTTGAGAAATCATTTCATAGATACCAATCTCGGAGGTAGAACCGAAACGGTTTTTATTCGCCCTGAGGAGACGGAAAAGGTGGTTCCTATCACCATCAAAGTTGAGGACTACATCTACCATATGCTCTAAAACCTTTGGACCCGCAATCTGACCGTCCTTCGTGATATGCCCCACGAGGAAAACGGGGGTATTATTCTCCTTTGCGTACTTTATAATCTCATTAGAACATTCTCGGATTTGAGATACCGAACCTGCCGAACTCTCTATCTCCGCCGAATGAAGGGTCTGAATGGAGTCTATAATCATAAAGTCGGGCTGGAGTTTCTTTGCCTCGTAGATGATTTTCTCTATGGAAGTCTCGGTGAAGAGATAGCAGTTCGGGTTTTGAAGTTCCGTAAGCCTGTCTGCCCTCATTTTGATTTGCGAAGCGCTTTCTTCCCCCGATACATAGAGGATTCTCTTCTTCATTTTGAGTGCCAGCTGAAGCAGTAAAGTAGATTTACCAATGCCGGGCTCCCCACCGATAAGGGTAACCGAGCCGAGAACAATGCCTCCACCAAGCACCCTGTTGAGCTCCTCAGAAGGGGTTTTAATGCGAGGCTCTTCACTGGTTTCTACCTCAATAATATTGATGATGTGCTGCTTAGTTTTGGGAAGGATGGACTTTGATTTCTTCTCCACAACCTCTTCTACTATCGTATTCCACTCACCGCAGTTCTGGCACTGCCCAAGCCATTTGGAGTACTGCATACCACAGTTCTGACAGAAATAAGAAGTTTTAAGTTTCGCCATTGGGAAAGGGGTTAATGCCTGCAAAGATAAATCTTGGAAAAGAAATTTTATTACATTTGCCCCGTTTAATTGAAAAAATCAACCGTGAAAAAGACTTTTTTAAGCGTATTAATGCTCGCAGCAGCGGTATCTTTCGCTCAGGAAGATACCAAAGAAGTAGAAGAAGTATCCATACAGGGGAAATTCCTCAGCACTCCCTACCAGAAGATTGTAGAGAATATAGAAGTGATTTCTAAAAAGGAGATCGAGAACTCCCCTGCTCAAAGCATAGACGACCTGCTTCAGCAGTTCTCCGGATTAGATATCCGTAAGCGAGGAGCGAATGGCGTACAATCCGATATATCCCTTCGTGGGGGTACTTTTGATCAGGTATTAATCCTCGTTAATGGTATTCCGATGAATGATGCTCAAACGGGGCATAATGTAATGAATCTCCCGATAGACCTCTCGGCAATAGAAAAAATAGAGATTGTGAAAGGCCCAGCAGCAAGGAGATTCGGAAATAATGCCTATGCTGGGGCTATTAACATCATTACAAAACCGTCTGCGGAGGAAAAAGTAAAGATAAAAGCAGAGGGAGGAGACTTCCAGACCTATGCGTTGGGGGTGGTTTCCTCGTTTGGAGGGGATAAATTCCAGAACTTGCTCCAAGCTACCTCCACAGGTTCGCAAGGTTATAAGCACAATACCGACTATACCGTGAGGAATGTTTTCTACCAAGGGAAAATCCCTCTCAATAATGGGAACTTTGGCGTACAAGCAGGCTTCTCCGAGAAAAAATTCGGAGCAAATGGTTTCTATGCGAGCAGAAAGGCTACCGAGCAGTATGAAGAAGTCCAAACCTCGCTCGTGAGCTTTAATTATGCACAGAAGTTTCAGCACTTTGCTCTTAATTCATCGGTGTACTGGCGTAGGGGGCAGGATATGTACCTCTATAACCGACAAAAGCCCGAGATCTACCGAAATATGCACATCACCCATAATATCGGGGGTACGCTCAATGCCAGCTATCAGTGGCTGCTCGGTACTACGGGCTTGGGTACGGAGGTGAGAAACGAGGGAATTGTCTCCAACAACTTAGGCGAGAGAGACCGATTTATCACCCAAGTATTCTTTGAGCATAATTTCTCTTTCTTTAATGATAATTTAAAGATTACACCAGGGGTTACTTGGGCTAAATACTCCTCCGTAGGAGATTATTTCTATCCTGGGGTAGATATAGGTTTTAGGTTTAATCCTCACCATAAAATATACGGTAATATTGCGAAGGTGCACCGCGTACCTACCTTTACCGACCTCTATTATAAGAGCAAAACAGAGGAAGGAAATCCAGATTTAAAGTCAGAATCTGCCCTTTCTGCCGAGGTAGGCTATGCCTTTCAGATGAAGAATTTTAGTTTTAAGGTGAGCGGCTTCGGTAGAGATACCGATAATATGATTGATTGGAATTTTGAGACCCTCGATAATAAATGGCACAGCCAAAATTTGGTTGCCACCCGAGTTACAGGCTTTGAAGCCAGCTCCGAGCTGAGCCTTCCATTCATTAATACCACTTTTGGGCTTAGCTATACCTACCTTAACAATGAGCTGAAATCCGATAAGGTTTCCGATAAATCCAAATACATTTTAGAAAACCTGAGGCACCAGCTCGTAGCAAGGATGGAGAACCGAGTTTTGGGCAATTTCTACAGCCAAACTATTTACCGCTACCAAGACAGGCAGATGGGGGGCTACAGCATCAATACCCTTGATGAAAAGCTCAGCTATAGGAAAAACGGTTTTGAAACCTATATAGTAATCAACAACCTTACAAATAATAAATACACCGATGCCTTCGGTATAGAAATGCCAGGCCGATGGTTTCATATCGGGGTGAGTTATACAATAGGGATTAACTAATAGAGACAAAAAAACAGCGCCTTATAGGGCACTGTTTTTTTATTATCATTTCGGGTATTTTCTAATTATTAACCAAAGTTCTCACTATTATGATTTAAACAGGAGAAATACCTGCTACCTAAAATTTACGGTGATTTCACGGGATAAATCTCTGTAAAGCATCCGAAGCAGTGGTCGGAGCTGCCGAGTATATCTTTTAGATTTTCCAAACTGAGAAAGTCTAATGAATCTACTCCCAGATAGTCTCTTAGCTCTTCGACACTCATATTTGCGGAGATGAGGTCATCTTTGGAGGGGGTATCTATCCCGAGAAAGCAAGGCGCTATAATGGGTGGAGACACGCTTCGGAAGTGTATTTCTTTTACGCCTGCATCTTTGAGGATTTTCACCAATCGTTTAGAGGTTGTTCCCCGTACGATAGAGTCATCGATAATTACGATTCTTTTGCCTTTAATTTCGGATACAATGGGGTTTAGCTTTAGATTAACGATTCTCTCCCTCATCTCTTGGGTAGGGACGATGAAGCTCCTCCCGATGTATCTGTTCTTAACCAAAACAGGGCTGAAAGGTATCCCCGATGCCTTTGAAAAACCAATAGCTGCAGGCACCCCCGAGTCCGGCACACCGATAACGATATCTGCTTCCACGGGGGACTGCTCCCAGATTTTCATCCCCGATTTTTCCCTTACTTCATACACATTAATATTCTCCAAAGTGGTGTCTGGTCGTGCAAAGTAGATGTATTCAAAAGCACAAATTCTATTGACGCAGTCGTCCTTTACCAAGTAAGACTTCAGCCCTTTCTCATCCGATGAAGTATAGATGATTTCGCCAGGGAGAATATCACGAACATAAGCCGCACCTACCGCATCTAATGCTGCCGACTCCGATGCTACTACGAAAGTTTTCTCATCCAATGCCCCCAGAACGAGTGGGCGAATACCATTAAAATCCCTAAATGCAAAGAACTTATTGCGGGTCATTCCCACTACCGAGAAAGCTCCTTCTATTCGTTCCATCGTGTGTTTAATCGCTCCACGAAGCCCCAAATCGAGGTTCTTCTGAATCAGCCTTAGGATAATCTCCGAGTCGGAAGTCGCTTTAAAGACTACACCTTCGGCTTCAAGTTCGGTGCGGAGCTGTTTAGCATTGGTAAGATTCCCATTGTGAGCGATGGAGAGGATGATTTGATCCCATTCATTCTTCGCAAAAAAAGGCTGATAATTATACTTCTTCTTATCGCCTGCGGTGGTATATCGAGTATGCCCGATAACAGAGTTGCCCATAAAGGTTTCAGGCTCATTGATGCCTTTAAAAACATCGAGAACGAGCCCTTCATCTTTAATATTAACGATATGCCCATTCTTGCTCACAGAAATACCACACGCCTCCTGACCTCGGTGCTGAAGAGCAAAGAGCCCAAACTGAGAGAGTGAGAAGGTATCCACCTCATTCTCGGAGTAGAGCCCAAAAATCCCGCACTCTTCATTCGGAGCATCTAATCTCTCCTCGTCTTTGGTTCGGAAAGTATTCCTGCCGTAGCTCTGTTTTTTGATTCGCTGGAGGTATTCTTTTTTGAAAACTTCTAAGTCTTTCATCTCTTTTTTTCTTGCTTATCCTAAAAGCGCTTTCAATCGGTGGTAGATTTCTACATAGGCTTCTGTAACATCGCCAAGGTCTCTTCGGAAGCGGTCTTTATCTAATTTTTTCAGTGTGTCTTTATCCCAAAGCCTGCAAGTATCTGGGGAGATTTCATCGGCGAGGATGATTTTCCCATCTGCCGTCTTCCCGAGCTCAATCTTGAAATCAACGAGGATAATATTGATTTTATCAAACAGCTCTTTGAGTGCATCATTGATTTTCCCTGCCAGAGCATACATCTCACCGAGCTCCTCATACGAAGCAGCACCTAAGAATACCGCGTGATGGTCATTGATGAGCGGGTCTCCAAGGGCGTCATCTTTATAGCAAATATCAAAGATGGTAACGGGGGATTTTATGCCTTCCTCCACGCCCAGTCGCTGTGCCATACTCCCCGCAGCATAGTTCCTCACCACAAATTCCAATGGAATAATGGAAACTTTCTTCACCAGCTGCTCCTTTTCATTCAATTGTTTGATGAAATGCGTAGGGATACCCTTAGTTTGCAAATACTCAAAAATAAGGGTAGTAATCGCATTGTTCATCTCGCCCTTCAGCTTTACTTGCCCTTTCTTCTGAGCGTTAAAAGCGGTGGCATCATCTTTAAAATAAACGATGATCTCCTCTGGGTTTTCAGTGGCATAAATCTGTTTGGCTTTGCCTTCATAAAGCATTTCTAATTTCTGGTTCATTTTTACTTTTTTAATGATGATTATATAAATTAACTTTTTCTCAATAGGATGAATAGAAAGACCGCACTGCCTCCCAAATGCTCTGCGAAAAACTTTTTAGAAGGTAAAATAAAGCGCTGGGTACGGTCATTATGCTATTTTTTTAAGGATTGATATTGAAAAGACCTTACAAAAACAGCCATCTGTATCTCTCCATACAGATAGCCTAAGTCTTTTGAGTGAAAATGATTTCTAATAACTCCTGTTATCATTTGGCAAAAGTAATTATTTCTTATCATATAATAAAACACTGCAACAGGTAATTATCCTGTCGTTATATGATGAGTACTTATCCTATTAGGACACCCAGACTACATTCCCAAACTTATTTTTGCCCCATTCTGACAGGTGAAGAAAGCTGGGGTGATGGATATCTGTTAATAATTATAGACTACATTTTTTAAGTAAAAATTTCAGGAGATACTTTATAAAAAAAGCCTTAGATGCTAAACTATTCCAATAAGGATTTTATTATATTTGCATTTAATTATTAAAAATTGTTAAAAAAGAAATATGTTTAATAGCTTACAAGATAAATTAGACAAGGCATTGCACAGCCTCTCAGGGAGGGGGAAGATTACCGAGATTAATGTAGCGGAAACCGTAAAGGAAATACGACGAGCACTCGTAGATGCCGATGTAAATTATAAAGTAGCAAAAGACCTTACGAAGAGGGTGCAGGATAAGGCAATCGGTCAGAATGTGCTGACCTCCCTTACGCCAGGGCAGCTGATGACGAAGATTGTGCACGATGAACTTGTAGAGCTGATGGGAGGCTCGCAGGAGGGCATCAACCTCTCAGGGAAGCCGAGCATTATCCTTATCGCAGGGCTTCAAGGTTCGGGAAAAACGACCTTCTCTGGCAAGCTCTCCAATTTCTTAAAGACAAAAAAATCAAAGAAACCTCTGCTCGTAGCTTGCGATGTGTATAGACCCGCAGCGATAGACCAGCTGAAAGTACTCGGTACCCAGACAGGCGTAGAGGTATACACTGAGGAGGGGAATAAAAATCCTGCCCTTATTGCAGAGAATGCAATTCATTATGCAAAATCCAACGGCTTTGATGTCGTAATAATAGATACGGCTGGTCGCCTCGCGGTAGATGAGGAGATGATGAACGAGATAAAGACCGTTCACCAGACCATTAAACCTCAGGAAACCCTCTTTGTAGTAGATTCTATGACGGGTCAGGATGCCGTAAATACCGCAAAAGCCTTTAATGATGTCCTTAACTTTGATGGGGTAGTCCTCACAAAATTAGATGGCGATACGAGAGGGGGGGCAGCGCTTACCATCCGTTCCGTAGTAGAAAAGCCGATTAAGTTTATCTCCACAGGTGAGAAAATGGAAGCTCTTGACCTCTTCTATCCAGAGCGAATGGCGGATAGAATCCTCGGAATGGGAGATGTGGTTTCCCTTGTAGAGAGAGCTCAGGAGCAGTTTGATGAAGAGGAAGCAAAGAAACTCCAAAAGAAAATTGCAAAGAATGAATTCGGCTTTGATGACTTCCTTAAACAAATCAACCAGATCAAGAAGATGGGGAATATGAAAGACCTTGTAGGAATGATACCAGGAGTAGGGAAAGCGGTGAAAGATATAGATATTAATGACGATGCCTTTAAGCATATAGAAGCGATTATTTATTCTATGACCCCAGAGGAGAGAAGGAAGCCTTCCATCATCAATACCCAAAGGAAAAACCGTATTGCCAAAGGATCCGGAAGAAAGTTGGAGGAAGTAAATCAGCTGATGAAGCAGTTTGACCAAATGGGAAAAGTAATGAAAATGATGCAGGGCCCACAAGGAAAACAAATGATGCAGATGATGAGCAAAATGGGCGGTAATATGCCTGGCTTGGGTGGTCTTGGGAAAATGTTCGGTAGATAAAAACTATATATAAAATGAAAAGGAAAGTAATTGTAGCAGGGGTTCTTTTAGGAATTTTCTCTACCACTGAGCTCTCGGCTCAAAAGTATTTAGGATTGAGTAATAGCAATTACTCAGGAGTCTATGGCGGGCAGTATAGCCCTGCAAAGGTTGCAGATAAGAAAGTGAGGTTGTCTGTAAATCTTATTAGTGTTAATGCAATGCTTGATAATGATTATTACAAGTTTACAGGTGTTGATAATTTTAAAGACTTAGGTCTTAATACACTTGGTCAGGGATTATCTTATGATGCTGGTCAGAAGAGGCTAAGTTTTGGTGTAATAGGGGAGGCATTAGCTCCATCTTTCCAGTTTACAGCAGGTGATAGATTGGGATTTGGTTTCAGTTCAAGAGTAAGAACTTTTGCACAGGGGGACAATATAAATTCTGATTTCATCAATGTTCTCAATAAAAATTTCAAAAATAATATTGCAATAAAGGATAATCAAGAATTTAATCTTAATGCTAATGGTATTTTAGATTTAGGAGTAAAGGGAGCTTATATTGTTGTAGATAATGATAAACTCAGACTATCATTAGGAGCGGCTCTTAAATATTATAGAGGATTAGCATACAATAGTTTTATCAGCAAGAGGTATGATTTAAACTATAATTTCAGTATTACAAATTCAACTATCAATTTTAATAATATAGATTGGGAATTTTATACAAATTTAGATAATGAAAATCTTGAAGAAACCCTTAGGAAACCTTTCTCTTCTCCTAATGCCGGAACAGGTTTTGGCGGGGATTTCGGTGCTGAATTAGAACTTAAAGGGAATAACGCAGAGAAGCCCTATGCTTTCAAATTTGGTATTGCGGTTAATGATATAGGTTCTATCAAGTATAAGAATCTTAACTTTATGTCTATAAAGGGCTCTGGTGTAAATATAGATGCGAGTAGTATTGACCTTTTAGATCTTATTTCTACGGCAGATTATTTACAATCTAAAGGGCTTAGCGTAGTAAGAACTACAAATAGAGAGCTTACAACCAGCCTGCCTACAAACTTAAATGTTTATGGAGATTATGCTATTACTAAGAAATTTTTCATAAGTGCTAATGCATCAATCAATGTAGTAAAAACCAATTCTACAAATCCTTATTATTATAATTTCGTAGGTGTTGCTCCGAGATTCGAAAGCAAATGGTTTGATGTTTCCGTGCCTTTATCCTATAATCTGATGAGTAAAGATTTCAAACCAGGTTTAGCCTTTAGAGTAGGACCTCTGTCCCTTGGCTCTGATGACCTTAAATTATTGTTTACAGAATCAAAAGGTGCTAATGCGTATTTAGGATTGCATTTTGAATTATTTAAAAAGCAGGCCAAAGCTATTGTGCCACCTGTAGAATCACCGATAGATTCTGATGGTGATGGTGTGTTTGATAAGGATGATCAATGCCCATATATAGCAGGACCAGTGGAGAACAACGGTTGTCCTTGGCCAGATACGGATGGCGATGGCGTACTCGATAAAGACGATGCTTGCCCAGATGTAGCAGGAGCTATTGAAAACAACGGCTGCCCTTGGTCAGATACAGACGGCGATGGCGTACTCGATAAAGATGATAAATGCCCTACCGTACCTGGTTTAGTAGAAAACTTCGGTTGCCCTAAAGCTCACGAAACTGTAGCTAAAGAAGTTACTCTTGCTCTGAAAGATATCTTGTTCAACTTTGGTAAAGCTACCATCAACCCAGAATCTAATAAGAAATTAGATACTGCAGCTAAGATTATCAAAGATTCTAAAGGAGGCACTTATCTTCTTGTGGGTCATACCGATAAAAAAGGTAACGAGGCTTACAACTTGAAACTTTCAAGAGAGCGAGCAGCAGCAGTAGTACAAGCTCTTGAAGAGAGAGGTGTACCAGCAGATCAATTAAAATCTAAAGGTATGGGCTCTAAAGAAGCTACTGTACCAGCAACAGCAAGTGATGCGGAACGACAAAAAGACAGAAGAGTAGAAGTTCTCCACATCACGGGAAGTGAGTGGGAAGCTCTATCCAAGTCAGATGTACCCGTAGCTAAGAAAAAAGTAACTACTTCTGCAAAAGGAAAAGCTTCTGCTAAGAAAGCACCGGTAAGGAAAGTTGCTCCTAAGAAGAAGAAATAATTTCTTTCATAACTATATTATTGATAAGGCTACTTAGAATTCTAAGTAGCCTTGTTTTGATTAAAAAAAGGAAATAATAGAAAGATTTATTATGGAAGGCTCCATTAGTTTGTATAAACTTATTACTAAATATAATTTTACTATAATTCACATTATGTTAAATAGTGTTTCTAAAAAAAGAAATGGGATAAAAAAAGTCCGCCCCACTACGGAGCGGACGAATATTTTAAAGAAATCGAGGCTTACCAGATTTTAATCCTGTCAGCAGGTTTTTTGTAGAGCTTATCGCCTTCCTTTACATCGAAGGCTTTGTACCACTCATCTACATTTACTATCGGTCCGAAGCTCCTGAAATAGCCAGGGGTGTGCGGATCGGTCTTTACTTGGTTCATCATATATTTCTCAGTAGATTTTGTGCGCCATACGGTTGCCCAGCTCATAAAGAAGCGCTGGCTCTGAGTAAATCCATTGATTTTCCCTACCTCGCCATTATCTTTGAGGTACATTTTCAGTGCATCAATTCCGATAGCTACGCCACCGAGGTCAGCGATATTTTCTCCACTGGTGAATGTCCCGTTCACGAAGTGCCCTTTCACAGGTTCGTAGCTGCTGTACTGGTCGGCGAGCTGTTTTACTTTTGCATCGAAGTTCTTTCGGTCGGTATCCGTCCACCAGTTGTTGAGGTTTCCATTGCCGTCAAATCTTGCTCCTCCATCATCAAATCCGTGAGAGATTTCGTGCCCGATAACGGCTCCTATGCCTCCGAAATTAACCGCTGGGTCTGCCTTGAAATCGAAGAAAGGCGCTTGCAAAATAGCTGCTGGGAAGACGATTTCATTATTCGTAGCGCTGTAATAAGCGTTTACGGTCTGCGGTGTCATTCCCCATTTAGACCTATCCACTGGCTTGTTGAGGTCTTCTTTTAGCATTCGCTGGAATCTCCATTCTGAGACTTTTTTTAGCATCGTGTAGAGGGATTCCCCTTTTTGTATATGGAGGTCGGAATAATCCTTCCACTTATCTGGATAGGCTACTTTTACGGTGAATTTGCTGAGCTTGTCAAGTGCTTTTACTTTGGTTTCGCTGGACATCCAGTCGAGGTTAGAGATGTGCTGTTTATAAGATTTCAGCAAGTAGCTGATGAGCACTTCCATCTCTGCCTTAGCCTCCGCAGGGAAGTATTGGTCTACATAGAGCTTGCCGAATGCCTCACCGAGTACGCCATTGATAAGCGAGAGTGCTCTTTTATTCCTCGCCCTTTGCTCCTGCTGCCCCTGCATTGTTTTTCCATAGAAATCAAAGGAGATTTTGTCCATCTTCTCATCAAGCTCGGACGCTGCCCCTGAAATTAATCTAAGTTTTAAATAATCTTTAAGAAGAGGGAGGTTTTTTTGATTGATGAAAGCATCAAAGCTCTCATAGAATCTTTGCTCACCTACAATGGCGATATTGATATCTGCACCCGATGCTTTGAGGTATGCAGGCAAATTGATGTTTTTAGAAAGAGTAGCGAGCTCATCCATTGTTTTAGGATTGTAGCGTTTGTTGGCATCTCTCCCCTCTTCATTGGTGAGGAGTTTTTTAGCGACGGACTTCTCAAAGGCTACGATTTTCTTCGCCGTATCATCTGCATTCTTATAACCCAATACAGTGAGGAGCTGGCTTACGAAATGGGTATAGTTTGCGATCACCTCATCATTTGCTTTGCTCTCTTTTTGGTAATAATCTTTACCAATTCCGAGCCTTGGAGCACCGATATACACGGCATTCATCTTTGAGTTTTTGAGGTCAGAATATACCCCCCAGCCAAAGAGTGGATTATCACCAGACTGTACCGCTTTGGAGAGGTAGCTCTGCAAATCTTTTAGATTTTTAATAGCGTCTATCTTCGCTAAATCTGCCTTTACAGGATTTAATCCCTCTTGGTTCCTCTTGCTCATATCCATATATGCCTCGTAGAGGTTTTGGATTTTTTCTCCTTCGGAGCCTGCCTCATATTTTGTTTTAAGTAGATTGTTGAGGATTTTCATACAATCTTCATCGGTCTTCTCTCTGAGTTCATTAAAGCTACCCCAAGAGGCTTTATCAGCTGGGATAACGGCATTTTTCATCCAACCGCCATTAACGAAGCTATAGAAATCATCCTGCGGGCGAACGGAAGTGTCCATATACGCAGGGTTGATACCATCGTACTTCTCTGTATCTTTAGCAGAGCAGCATTGGTTGTCTTTGGATTTACAGGTTTTATTCTCCTTAGCACATTCTGTTTTGCAGTTGGCGTGGAGATTCTTTCCTTTTTTACTTGCAGCACAGCTGGTCATCGCAACGATGCCAGAGAGCGCCATTAAATGGATTAGAGTCTTTTTCATTATAAAGAATTTTTATTTTTTGAATGCGTAAATGTAGGAAAAAACTGAGATGTAGCCTTAGATCCTCTCCAATTCATCGGTGTTTATCGTGGTTTTGAAATTCCCATAATTGATAATCGCCTTGTTTTTGGAGATTTTCTCTATCGTACCTACACTTGTACCTCCGATAATTCTCACGCGCTGACCTTCCTTTAGCCAGAGCTTCCGCTCTTCTCGCTTTTTCTCTTCGAGTTTCTCGTTGGTTTCGGCTATTTTCTCTATTATATCTTGCCTTTTCAGCTGTTGGGTAATTTTTCTTTTGATGATTTGTAAGCGCTTCGTCTCGTCTTTATCCGCTCCGAGTTTCCGGTATTTCTCCTGCTCGAGGAGTTTGATGAAATCTTTAACCACTTCCTTCCGTGCTTTTCCCTTGATGTAAGAATCGATAAATGCCTCTACCCTATTCCCAAACTGAAGTTTTCTATGCTCCTCTTCGTAGAGTTTCTGGAAATTGTAGAGCTTCTGCTCGAGCTGCTGATTGAGTCGCTGCAAATTCTCCCGCTTATCGGCTACGGATTCTTTCTTTTCTGCTAAATCGGTTTTGAGCTTTTCTACTTCGTACTTCTCCTGCTGGAGTTTTACGATGGTTTTATCGAGATTTACCACATCTTTCTCCACTTTTTTCTGAGCAGATTTAATGATGAACCTCGGTATCCTGTTCTTCTCCGCTACTTCAAAAGTGAAGGAGCTACCCGCCTGCCCTATTTCCAATTTATAAAGCGGCTCGAGGCTGTCTTCATCAAAGAGCATAGCGGCATTTTGCGCTGCTGATAGCTGCTCTACTCTTAGTTTGATATTGGTGTAATGAGTGGTAATGATGGCAAAGCTCCTCTTCTCGTAGAAAAACTCGAGGAAACTCTCGGCAAGTGCTCCACCGAGCTCGGGGTCTGAGCCTGTACCAAATTCATCAATGAGGAGTAATGATTGTGCGCTTGCTCTGCGAATCATCCCAGACATTTTTTTCAATCGAGAGGAATAGGTGGAAAGGTGGTTTTCTATGGATTGATTATCTCCGATATCGGTCATTATATTATCAAAGAAAAACATCTCCGATTTGGGATGTACGGGCACCAAAATCCCCGATTGTATCATCAGCTGGAGGAGCCCAACTGTCTTTAAAGTAATGGACTTACCGCCTGCATTGGGTCCAGAGATGCAGATGATTCTGCTGTGCTCGGTAAGGGTGAGGCTCTGCGGATAGATCGGCTTGTTTTCCTCATTATTCCGAATCCAGAGCCGTGGGTGGAAGGCGTTTATCAGCCTGAGCGTAGGGTGCTTATTAATCTTCGGAAGTACGCCGTGTATCTTCTCGGCAAACTTCGCTTTGGCGCGGGTGAGGTCAAGGTCAAAAATATACTGCTGGTAGGCACTCAGCTCGGGCTGAAACTTGCTAAGCTCAGCGGTGAGCTTTCGTAGGATTCTGTCAATCTCTTTTTTTTCTTCCTCTTGGCTTTCCCTTAGTTTGAAATAAGGTTTTATTACGCTCTCGGGCTGTATGTAGGTGATGGAACCTGTTTTTGAGATACCCAACACACGCCCCGCAACCCTCTTCTTAAAAGTAGATTTCACGGCGAGCACCCTCTGGTCTTCAATTATACTCTCGCGGATATCGTCTAAAAAATCTTGCTGTGCATAAGTGCTAAGCGTCCTATTAAAGTGCTCATCTATGCTCTTCCTCGCCTGCCCTATTTCCATTCGGAGGGTTTTTAAGACTTCTGATGCTTCAGATTTTACCTCTCCAAATCGGTTGAAGACCTTATCTACCTTATCTATAATCTCCTTTCGGAAGATGAGTTGCTGGACTTCATTATTTAATGTGGGGAAAGTTTCAGCAAGCGTTGGAAAGAATTTTTGTAACCTACCCACCTGCTCGGAAATGCTCTTAATCCGTATGAAGGCTTTATTTTCAAGGCGAAAGTTTTCAATCATCATCAGCTTGAGATCTGCCTCTATATCCTCATACTCATTAAAAGGGATCGCATTTGAACTTTCAAAACTCGTAAGGAATTCTGAAGTTTTCTTCAGCGCTACCTCTGCTTTTTCTTGTGGCATTGGTGCTAAATTCATTATTTGCTCTGCCGTTTTTGGGGAATAGGCAAAAGGCGCTACCTCCGAAAGTAATTCGGGAAACTCCAGCTCTTGTAAATCTGTCTTATCTATTTTCACGGAAACAAAAGTAGTAATTCTTGATGGTAGGGTTTAGGTAGTAAAGTTTAGAAATACTATGAATTATTGTGTTTTAGCTATTGGATAGAGGCTAATTGGTCCTCTTTCGCATTACAATCCCACTTCTTTGCATTACAATCTCATTTATTTACATTGCAATAAATGTTTTCTTTGCTTTCACATATTAATCTTCGTATTCATAAATGGTTTCGGATGCTATAAAATCAATTTTATAAGCCTTTCCGTCAGGGACTAGGATGACTTCATTGGTGCTTTTATAACCTTCTACGAAATCTATATCTACTCGATACTTGGTAGGAGCTAAGCGCTTTATACTTACAGATTTTAATTTACTAATCCCCGTTTCCATTTCACTTGGGTTACCTAAGAAGTAATATTCCTCATTATCAAGATCATAGATCCCCCCCCAAGTGGATTTATATTTTTTTAAAGCCTGACGAAGCTCTCTATCGGTCATATTAGAAGGCCCGAAGATCTCCATCTTATCTTTCATAAAGCGGAGGAAGCGCTTGGTACAGACTTTTTCTTGATTTGGAAAGCAATATTTTGATGAATTTTTGCATTTGAAAATACTTTTTAGCCATTCTTCTCCGCTTATCTGTGGCGAGGTAGAAAGCCCAATGTTTTGAATATCAACAGATGCTTTCTCCGCAGGACAAGTAGCATAATCGGAGGTTTTAGAGATCAGGCCTGCTGATGTTTCAGCATTTTTTTCAATAGAATGAGCACCGAAAACCATTGCCGAAGCAAGGAACATTAAAATTGAAATCTTTTTTATAATTATTTATTTTAATCTAGTAGCTGATATTTACAAAGTCTCTTTTAGCCAAGAGAAAAATTCGCGTTGCCAAAGGATACCGTTCTGAGGTTTGAGTACCCAATGGTTCTCGTTGGGGAAGTAAAGGAATTTAGATTTTAATCCCTTCAGCCTTGCTGCTTGGAAGGCTCCCTGCCCCTGTTCATAAGGTACGCGATAGTCTATCCCGCCTTGGATAATCATTATCGGTTTATTCCATTTGGAGATAAAGTTGCTCGGATTGAAATCAGTAAACGACTTCGGAAGCGGCTGAGAGTAGAGGTTCCCTCCCAAATCCCAATCGGCAAACCAAAGTTCTTCAGTGGTGAGCGACCAAGATTTCATATCAAATAAACCGTTGTGAGAGATAAAGGTTTTAAATCTGTTTTCGTGAATCCCTGCGAGCATTAGCACAGAATAGCCTCCATAGCTCGCTCCCACAGCCCCTACTCTATCGCCATCTACATACGGGAGGGTTTTCGCATAATCTACAGCAGAGAGGTAGTCTCTCATTGGCTGGCCGCCCCAGTCTTTGGAGATATCCTCATTCCACTTTACTCCCCAGCCAGGCATTCCTCTTCGGTTAGGGGCGATGATGATGTATCCATTAGCTGCCATCAGAGCGAAATTCCATCTAATGCTGAAAAACTGGGTAACGGGAGACTGTGGGCCACCCTGACAATAAAGCAATGCAGGGTATTTCTTGTTCGGATCAAAGTTCGGTGGATAGTGGAACCATACCCCCATCTCCTTACCGTCAGTAGTTTTTACCATTTTAAGCTCAGATTTACCCTGAGAGAGCTTGGTATAAGTATCTTTATTCACAGCGGTAATCTGCTTCATAGCACCGTTTTTCAAATCTACGGAAAACAAGTCGGCATTATGATTAATATCTACCCTGCTGACCAAAAGCTGATTTTTATTGAGCGCATAGATTGCATTCACATCAAAATTTCCGTTGGTGATTTGCTTAATCTTTTTAGTCTGAATATCCAATGAGAAAAGCTGAACGCTTCCTTTCATTGCTGCGGTGAAGTAAATCATCTTTTCACTTGCAAAGAAGGCATTTCCACCTACAATTTCGTCCCAGTTTTCAGTAAGATTAATGACTTTGCCCGTAGCCCAGTTCATTATTTTGATGTCTTTTTTGTCGGATTCATAGCCATCATTCGCCATACTAAACCAGAGCAAATACTTCCCATCGGGAGAGAATTTAGGGTCTGTATCATAGCCTTTGTTAGTTTCGGTGAGGTTCTTTATTTCCCCCGAAGAAAGGCTATAGGAGAAAATATCTGTGTTGGTAGATTTGGCGTAATGAATGCCCTCCAGAGGTTTCATCACGAAGAGCAGATGTGAAGAATCTGGGCTCCAAAGGAAGTCTTCCTTTCCACCGAAAGGTCGCTGAGGAGAGTCCCAAGCCTTACCTTCGAGCAAGTCTTTAGCAGTATCTACCGATTGAGAAACTTCTACAACGAAGATATGGTTGTACTTGCCTTCATTAAAATAATCCCAATGCCTGTGATTGAGATCCGTATAAATATGACCCGAAGTTTTTTCAAGGTCAGAATGCTTGTCCTTACCCAAAAGTTTTTCTACCAAAACTTCTTTGCTGAAAGCAATTTTCTTTGCATCTGGGGAGATAATAATATGATCTACCTCTCCGATGGTGTAAAATTCTTCCCAAGAACTTCCCTTGTCTTTGGAGCGGTAAATCTTCCCGCCTTCCTGAGCATAAATTCCATTTTTATCCCATTGGATTAATGATTTTTTACCTAAATCTATCTTATGCGAAGCTCCTCCATTGAGAAGATTGAGAAAATAAATTTCCGACTTGGTTTTCTCGGTTTGGATATCGGTTTTGCTCAGTTTATAAATCAGTTCAGACTGAGATGGGGAAACGGTTTCTACACCTAATCTATTAAGACTCCAGAGGATTTCTGGTGTCATTACCTGCTGTGCATTCATCAGAAAAGGAGCTGCAAGAGCTACGATGCTATGTTTTAGTTTCATTTTTATTATTAAAGTTTTTTAATCATCTACAAAAATTCCATTGAGTATGGAGGTAAAAATCGATAGGAGAACGCTAAAAATAAACGCCGTTACGAAGCCATCAATCTTCATATTATCTATAAAATAATCTGCGATGAGGATGGTAACGGTATTGATGACAAGGGCAAATAGCCCAAGGCTAATAACAGTAAGCGGCATACTGATGATTTTGAGGATGGGCTTTATAAAGGTGTTGACAAGCCCTAAAACCACAGCGAAGATGATTGCGGTTTTAAATCCATCATTAAAGGCTACTCCTGACATAAAATAAGTAAGCCCATACGACACTCCCGCCGTGATGAGCAGGCGAATAATTAAGTTCATTTGTTCTATTCTTTTTCTTGGTTTGTTACTGGTATTCTGGTTTCGCTCTTTACTACAGAAAGTACAATTGAGCTGCTATAATTTCCGATATTCGGTAGCTCAGCAATGATTTTCATCATAAAATTATTGTAGTCATTAATATCTTTGGCAACTATTTTCATCATATAATCATACTGTCCAGAGAGGCGGATTACTTCCAATATCTGTTGTTTCTCGCTTGCTTTGGTTTCAAATTCACGGATTCTATCGATTGACTGCTCTTTAAGCGTTACATAGCAGTAAGACATAATGTTGTAGCCCAGAGCTTCTCTATCTACAACAGCTACATTTCTCAGGATAAGTCCACTTTTTTTAAGAGCTTTTATACGCTCATAAGTGGGTGTGAAAGACAGTCCTACCCTTTCTGATAATTCTTTTATAGGGGTAGAAAAATTTCTTTGTAAAATATCTAATATCTGTAAATCTATACTGTCTAATGTTTTCATAATTTACTAATATAGGGCACAAATATAGGTAAATATCACCTTTATAAGATAAGGCATTTTATTAAAGTTTATAATTGAAATCTTCATTTGCTAAATTGTAATTAAACTCACATTATCAGTATTAAGGGTGATTTTTTAGATAGAAATAAGTACTTTTGAGGGCAAAAATTAATACATCAGAAGAATGAAAATATTAATGGTATGCTTAGGAAATATCTGCCGAAGTCCGCTTGCAGAAGGGATATTAAAATCTAAACTCCCTGAAAATTTTATAGTAGATTCGGCTGGTACAAGTGCCTTTCACAAAGGGGAAATACCTGATGAAAGAGCAATATCTATAGCAAAAGAACAGGGAATCGATATATCTAATCAACGCTCAAGACCATTGCAAATATGGGATTTTGATGAGTTTGATAGAATCTACTGTATGGACAAGAGCAACCTTAGTAATGTTCTTTCAATGGCTGAGAATGATAGGCAGAAGGAGAAGGTCTCATTGATTTTAGATATACTGGAAGATAGTATTAGCGAAGTTCCAGACCCATATTATAGCGGTAAAGAAGGCTTTGAAAAGGTATATCAACTCCTCGATAGAGCTTGTACGGCAATAGCCAGCGATCTTTTATCAGAATCATAAAAAGGCTGTATATTTGCATCAGTTTAAAATTAAAAATCAATGAAAAAAATAGCATTAGGCTTAGTATTAGTAAGCACACTGGCATTTGGTCAGTCAAAAAAAGTAACATCATCTAATGTACATTGGTGGGGGTATAAGGTAATGAAATCCGAAGGCTCTTCTCACGATGGTACAGTAGATGTAAAATCAGGATTTGTAACCTTGAAAAAAAATCAAGTAGTGGGCGGTACTTTTGTATTGGATATGACGAGCATCAATGCTGTAGATGTAACGGGAAATATGCAAACAAAACTTAATGCACACCTAAAAGATGGAGACTTCTTCGAAGTAGATAAGTACCCAACTGCAACCTTTCAGATTACATCCGTAAAGAAAAATAAAAGCACGGACTTTACCCATACCATCAGTGGAAAACTGACTGTAAAAGGTAAAACCAATACCATCTCTTTCCCTGCAATGATTTCGGTAGATAATGGTGAAGTAAAGATAAAGTCTAATAAATTCAGCTTTGACAGACAGAAATTTGATATCACTTATAAATCATCAATGAAAGATTTAGTGATAAAAGATGAAGTGGATATGACGGTAGAGCTTACCGCAAAGTAATCTCTCCAAACTAAAAGAAAACAGCTGCTCTGATGAGCAGCTGTTCTTTTTATATTTAATAATAAAGTCTTTTAAGGGGACAAAACCTCCCTTAAAATCCTCGAAACTTCGGCAGAATGAGTTAGTGGGAAGAGATGAGTACCATTCCGTATAATATAGTCGGGGCTACAATTTTTGAGTGGAAACACGATGTCTTTATCGCCCATTATCTGCACTACGCCTTTGGTTTCTTCGCTTTGCCATTCGGTTATTTTCTCCATAGACCATTTCAGGTAGTAGGCATTTCGCACTCGGAAATATTCGAGGAGTTTTGGGTTTTTCGGCTCAATCATCTTTCGCAGGTAGGAATAAGTGAGAATCGCCTTTTCGCCGAAAGCCGACTCGGGCAAGAGCTTTGGTATTTTGGTTAGCATCCCTGCTTTTATGAGTTTTGATTTTTCCTTATCCGAGCGGATGCTCCCAAGGATAACGACCTTCTCGGCGGGCTTCAGTTTATTGATTTCCTGAGCCACGATACCCCCAAACGAGTAGCCCAAAAGGTAAAACGGCTCAGAGGTATCAATTTTCTCTGCCATTCGACCGATATAATGATAAAAATCCTCCTCCCTCTCGGGAATGAGCCAGTCTATATGTATGGGCTTTATGTTTTCATTAAATTTTATTCGGCTGAATACTTTGGCATCTGCCCCTAAACCGCTGATGATGTATAAATTCATAATTTAATAATTAATAAGCGAAGAAAAAGAGCAGAATGAGATTCCTGCTCTTTTATTTAGATGAGAGTTATTTTATAAATCCTCTGCTTCGTAAGAGGGGCTTTATATCTGGGTCTCTCTCTGCGAAGTTTCGGTAAGCTTTGTTTAAGTCCATAGAATTCCCTACGGAGAGAATGTATTTTCTGAATCTGTCACCATTTTCTCTTGTGAGGAGACCGTGCTGCTTTATCCATTCCCAAGCGTCCAAGTCCATTACTTCTGACCAAAGATAAGCATAGTATCCTGCAGAATAGCCTCCTCCCCATATATGGGCAAAGTAAGGTGTGTGGTATCTCGGCGGTACAGCTTGAAGTGTAAACCCATTGGAGAGAAGTGTAGATTTTTCAAATTCCAAAGTAGGTTTCAGCTCCTGTTCAGAGGTAATGGTATGCCATGCCATATCTGTCATTGCAGCAGAAACCAATTCCGTAGTAGCATATCCTTGGTTAAAGGTTCTCGCTTTTAAAATTTTATCTATGAGTGATTGCGGAATAGGCTGCTTGGTCTCGTAGTGAATAGCGTAGTTTTTCAGTACTTCGGGTACAAGAGCAAAGTGTTCATTGATTTGAGATGGAAATTCTACAAAATCCCTCGGCACATTAGTTCCCGAAAGCGATGGATACTTCTGAGTAGCGAATATCCCGTGTATTGCATGACCAAATTCGTGAAAAATGGTTTCTACTTCATCAAAACTGATGAGCGATGGCTTCCCATCAGTTGGTTTTGCATAATTGTAGCAATTGGTAATTACGGGTTTGGTTCCCAAGAGATAAGACTGCTCCACAAAGTTATTCATCCAAGCTCCTCCCCTTTTGCTCTCCCGAGTATAGAAATCGAGGTAATACAACGCAAGTGAGCTCCCATCAGTATCAAAAACCTCATACACCACTACATCTGGATGATAAACTGGCAGGTCTGTTCTTTTCTTGAATGAAATCCCATAGAATTTATTTGCTGCATAGAAAACACCTTTTTCCAATACAGTAAAAATTTCAAAATAGGGTTTTGTTTCGGATTCATCGAGGTCAAATTTTGCTTTTCTCACTTTCTCTGCATAGAAATTCCAGTCCCAAACCTCTATTTTAAAGCCTCCTTTTTCTGCATCTATGAGCTTTTGAATTTCAGCCTGCTCTTTTTTGGTTGCTTCTACGGCGGGTTTAGCTATTTGCTTCATTAGTTGAGTAGCGGCTGCTGGAGTTTTAGCCATCTGATCTTGAAGTTTCCATTCGGCAAAGGATTTTTTACCGAGTAGATTAGCTTTTTTCAGTCTAAGGGCTGCGAGTTTTTCCACTACTTCTCGGGTATCTGCACTGTCGCCCTTCTCTGCTCTAAGCCAAGAGGCTTTAAAGAGTTTTTCTCTTGTCTTCCGATTATTTAAGCTGGAAAGCAGTGGTTGTTGAGTAGTATTTTGCAAGCTAAGGAGATAACCTTGATGCCCTGCTTTTTTTGCGGCATTTGCTGCTGCAGAGATTTGATCTTGGCTCAATCCGTCCAGTTCTTTTACATCAGAAATGAGAAGTGCACCATTTTTCCTTGCTTCCAAAAGTTTAGAATCAAACTGCGTAGAGAGCGTAGCGAGTTCTTGATTAATATTCTTTAGCTCCTCTTTAGCTTCAGTTGAAAGCCCAGCACCTGCAATTTCAAAATTTTGAAGATAAACTTCCAAAAGCCTTTTGCTTTCAGCATCTAGACCTTGTGGGCTAATGGATTTTATCCTTTTATAGAGGTTTTCATTGAGATAAATCTTGTCGTTATGAGCCGCAAAAATACTCGCATACTCTTCCTCTAACGCTTGAAGTTCAGGGTTGGTATCTGCACTTGTAAGGTTGCCAAAAATAATCTGTGCCCTTTTCAGTACCTCACCACTTTTTTCCAATGCTTCCAGTGTATTGGCAAATGTAGCAGGCTGTGGATTATCAGCGATGGATTGTATTTCCAAATTGTGCTGTTTCAATCCAAAATCAAATGCAGGCCTGAAATGTTCAGTTTTGATTTTATCAAATTCAGGTGCTTCAAATTGAAGCGAACTCTTCCTCATCAGAGGGTTTTCACTTTGTTTCGATTCTTGTGTAGCAGTCATTTTATCCGTTTTAGTTTTAGCTGTTTTTGAGGTGGTAGCGCAGGAGTTAAAGAAAAGAGCGGCAACCAGTACAGCAGGAGTAATACCTTTCATAGCGATAAATATTTAATGTTGATTAGCAAATATATAAAACTACTTTTTTATAGCCAAAAGATAAAAATCCACATAGAAGTAACTGAAATTTTATATTTTTTATCAATATTTCATTTTTGCTTTGAAAGTAGTGGACAAATCTTCATCAATCAAGAAAATCACCTCTGAGGAGGCGATTTTCTTATGTTTCTAGTCTTTTATAGCGGCTTTTATCAATGCCTTGAAGAGGGGGTGAGGCTTTTCTACGGTGCTTTTGTACTCTGGGTGATACTGCACCCCGATGTAGAACGGATGCTCTTTCAGCTCGATGGTTTCGGCCAGTTCGGTGTCTGGATTGGTTCCTGAGAGCATCATTCCGTGCTTCTCGAAGGCGGACTGGTATTCGGAATTAAACTCATATCTATGTCTGTGCCTTTCGGAGATGTCTTTTGTGCCGTAGATTTCTGAAAGTCGGGAGCTGGGTTTTAGCTTGCACTTCCAAGCACCGAGCCGCATAGTTCCGCCTTTATCGATCACATTTTTCTGCTCTTCCATTATGGAGATTACGGGCTCTGGGGTGGAGACATCAAACTCCATAGAATTGGCGGCGCTTAGTCCGAGTACATTTCGGGCAAACTCTATCGTCATAATCTGCATACCGAGGCAGATGCCGAGCAGCGGGATATTGTGGGTTCTTGCAAACTGTGCGGCAACGACTTTTCCTTCTATTCCCCTGTCTCCAAAACCTGGTGCTATGAGCATTCCGTCGATTCCTTTAAAGATTTCTGAGGCATTTTCTTTTGTAATGTCTCCGCTGTAGATCCACCTGAGTTTCACTTCGGTTTCTAAGTCGGCTCCTGCATGAATAAAGGCTTCCGCGATAGATTTATAGGAGTCTTGGAGGCTTACATACTTGCCCACGAGAGCTATTTCTACGGCTTTTTTAGGGTTCTTATACTTTTTGAGGAAGGTATTCCAGTCTCTGAGGTCTGCCTTTTTATCGGATTTAAGCCCCAGTTCCTTTAAAACTACATCATCAAAATTCTGTTTTTGTAGATAGACAGGCACTTCGTATATGGTGCTCATATCTTTACATTCTATCACATTCTCGAGGCCTACATTGCAGAATTGTGCGAGCTTCGCACGGATATCTTTGGTAAGTTCGTGCTCGGTACGGCAAACGAGGACATCCGCCATAATCCCGCTCTCCATAAGGGCGCGAACCGAGTGCTGAGAGGGTTTGGTTTTGAGCTCGCCGCTTGAAGCGAGGAAAGGCAGGAGGGTGAGATGGATGACCATTGAATTATTCTCGCCGAGCTCCCATTTGAGTTGGCGAACGGACTCTATATACGGCAGGGATTCTATATCTCCCACCGTGCCGCCAATCTCGGTGATGATGATGTCATAATCCTCCTTTGCGAGGATAGTGATTCGCCTTTTGATTTCATTTGTAATGTGTGGGATGACCTGCACGGTTTTCCCGAGGAAGTCGCCTCTTCTTTCTTTTTCTATAACGGTTTGGTAGATTCTGCCCGTCGTTACATTATTATTCTGAGAAGTAGGCGAGTTTAAGAATCTCTCGTAGTGCCCAAGGTCTAGGTCGGTCTCGGCACCGTCTTCTGTTACATAACATTCTCCGTGTTCGTAGGGGTTTAGCGTACCTGGGTCTATGTTAATGTACGGATCGAGTTTTTGAATGGTAACTTTATAGCCTCTGGATTTTAGAAGTAAGCCGAGGGATGCAGAGACAATGCCCTTTCCCAAAGAAGAAGTAACACCTCCTGTTACAAAGATGTACTTTGTATTTTTTTTACTCATTAGATTAGGTTTGTGCAAAATTAAACGAAAATGCGCTACGGAGCAATTGTTTTTAATTGAATGTTAATAAAAAGAAATCTCCCGAAGGAAAGATTCCAAAGGAGATTTAATGCTCATTTCTTAGGCTTTTTTAGGGATATTCGCCAAGATATCTTTCAGGAAGCTCCAAAACTTCTGGGTAGAAGAGATGCTCGCTCTTTCGTCTGGCGAGTGGGCTCCTTTTATTGTAGGTCCGAAGCTCACCATTTCCATTTTAGGATAATTTGCCCCGATAATGCCACATTCTAAACCTGCGTGGCACGCCACTACTTGAGGCAAACTTCCGAACTTCTCCTCATAGATGGATTTCATTAGTTTGATAATCTCTGCGTCTGGCTTTGGTTTCCATCCAGGATAGGAGCCTGTAAATTCTACTTCCAAGCCTCCCAATTCAAATGTGGCTTTGAGCTGATTGGCGGTGTCATATTTAGAAGAATCTACCGAAGAGCGCGTAAGGTTTAAGATTTTTAATTTACCCTCATTGAGCTCTACTCTTGCAATATTATTAGATGCTTCTACAAGATCTGGAACATCGGGAGACATTCGGTAAACTCCATTATGTGCGGATTTTAATACTCGGATAATCTTTTGAGAATCCTCAGCCGAAAGGGCTTGCAATGCCGATTGAGTTTTCTCAATTTCTATGCTTAAGTCCTTTTCCAGAGATGAAAATTCTTCTAAGATTTCAAGTTTTAATTCATTGATTTTTTGGATAAACTCTGCTGCATTAGAAACTGAAAGAACAGCTACGGCTTCTCTTGGGATCGCATTTCGGAGACCTCCCCCATCAATGGAAATAAGCTGTATAGCTCCTGCTTCTAAGCCTTTGAAAAGCAATCTGCCGAGAATGACATTGGCATTTCCTAACCCTTTGTGGATATCCATCCCAGAATGGCCGCCTTGTAAGCCCTTGATGCTGATTGTTACTATTTCACCTATTGAGGCAAATGTTTTATAGGTCTGGAAAGCGGTAACATCTACTCCACCTGCACAACCGATGTCTATTTCATCGTCTTCTTCTGTGTCGAGATTTAAGAGGATTTCTCCTTTGAGCACATTCGGTTTAAGGTTAATTGCACCTGTCATTCCTGTTTCTTCATCTATGGTAAAAAGGGCTTCCAGCTCTGGGTGAGCGATGTCTTTAGCCTCGAGGATAGCCATCATTGCAGCTACACCAAGCCCGTTATCTGCTCCGAGGGTCGTCCCCTTTGCACGAACCCAATCTCCATCTATGAACATTTGTATCCCTTGAGTTTCAAAGTCAAAATCTACATCGGCATTCTTCTGGCAGACCATATCGATATGAGATTGGAGGACGATTGGAGTTCTGTCTTCCATCCCTTGAGTTGCTGGCTTTCTGATGATAATATTTCCGACTTCATCTACGGTAGTTGGCAATCCTAAACGCTCACCGAAATTCTTGATAAACGCTATTACTTTCTCTTCTTTCTTGGAAGGGCGAGGTACTTCATTAAGCGCAGAAAAATTATTCCAGATTTCTTTTGGTTCAATTCCTATTAAACTCATAATTATCTATTTTTTTTGTTTATTTCTTAGGTGCTTTTATGGCGATTTGTATTTCCATTACATCTTTTATTATCTGATCTTTTGCGGGCGACTGAAAACTTACTCCAAAGTCTTTCCTATTAATTTCGGTAGGCTCAGAGTAAATGGATACCGAGCTTTCATCAATGATGATATTTGCCTTTAAACTGACAGGTTTTGTAATTCCTTTTATAGTCATCTTCCCTTCGAGTATGGTATTATAGTCTCCACCTTCAGTTGGCGTTAGTTTAGTGATTTCATAAGTCGCTGTGCTGAATTTTTCCACCGCAAAGAAATCATCGGATTTCAAATGAGCCTCCAGCTGTGCTTTACCCTCTTCATCTGTAATGAGATCTGTGTTTTTCAGCGTCTTCATATTTGCACTGAATACACCTCCCTTTACTTTATTATCCTTAAATTTTATCTCTCCTTCTAAGAATTTAAGCGTACCAAAATGGCTCATATTATCGGTTTTGAAAACCTTAAATCCCTTCCACTCTATTGCAGAGGTAGCTGTATCTATCGCAAGGTGCTCAACAGAGGCAGTATCGGTAAGATTATCTTCTGATTTCTCGGTGAGAATTTGTTCCTTTTTGCAGGAAATTAAGCTCATAAAAAATATACCCAAAGCGGTAGGAATAAATATTTTTCTCTTCATTGATAACTCGTTTCTATGGTGATTGATTTTAGTATAAAAATTTTGTGTAATGATACAAAAAATATTTATCATTGCAAAAAATAATAGAATGAGAAAACCTCTTGCTTTTCTGTTTATTTTACTTGCAAGCCTCTCTGCTCAGGCACAATCTTCCAGACTTGATGAGTTGCTCTCCATACTTGAAGCTAAAAAAGGTCTCCGTATAGCTAAAACTGATGTAAACATTAGCGATAAAAAATTCGTCCTCATAAAAGACTTTGATGAGTATACAGAACGAAATTTTATCATCTTAAAAGGTAATTTGGTAACAATGGTAGAGGTTTTTGATGATAAAAAAACTGGAGAAACTACCTCTAAAATCTTTACTGGTGATATGGTAAGGACAAATAAAAATCTAATCTCTATAAGGCTGGATAAGCAAGAATCCAAACCACTATCTGTCCCCCTCACCAAAGCTCTCCTACTGGCTGAGCAAAAGCAAATCCTCTACCTTCTCGATCTCAATACAAAAGAGCGATGGATAGACGAATCCTCACTTACTAAAAAGAATTAATTTTTTTAAATATTAAAATATACTGATAAGTCTTTCATTTATATTTGATGTCTAAAAAATTCACTAAAAAAATAGCATATATCATCTGGATATATGCTATAAATATTTGTTATACAGAGAGTAATCATCTCACCTGTTAAGATATTATTCCTCCGCCGAAGTTCGCGCCTTAGATTTATAGACTTGGAAGTTGAATACAAAACTTCGGTTTCGGTAGATATTATTCGGATAGTGGAGGTCTCTGGCGTAGGCCGCACGAGAAGGGACGATAATCACCCCTTGAAGATTGTAGGGCGCAGAATCTTCCTGGTCAAATGCTTGGAAATGCTTTAGCGCCTCTTTAAAGCCCTCGATTTCGTAATAGCTTCGTTGCTTTTGGATATCGCTGCTCGCCTTATCGAGCACAGATTTTTTCACATAATAATAGTAGGGGTCTTTATCGGGCGTGCCAAAATTATCTATGGTATTGATGAATGTACCCTCGGAGCCGTAGGACATCGTTCCATCGTCTTTTCTGCGAGAGAGGAAGGTCGTGGTTTTTGTCATTAAGTGGATTACATCCGTCTCGCCAATGGGAGTTCCGCTCGCTGGCTGTGCGCCTTGCCTTACGATATAAACTACGCCACTTGGAAGGGTTTGTGGGTTGAGGGCAGAGAGCTTGGTTTCATTATCATCTGAAGTATCTGTGGCGCTGAAAGCCTTGATGAGCCCTTGGGCATCGAGATAATGCTCGTCGAGATACTTAGCAATGGCTTGGTCATCATTTGCATTTTGCTCTGCAAGGGTTTCTACTTCTTTTGTGGTCTCTCTATCGTCATCATCTCTATTGCAAGACGCTAGACTGAGGGAAATTGCAAGGGTGCAAGCGAATATTCTTTTCATATTGGAGTTTTACGGATGCAAATATAAACAATCGGCTATCACTAGCAAAACCCTGATGAATATAGTACAAATGCAAGGATTTTTGCTGAGAAATGATAAAAAAAACTATTTTTGGAACCCTTAATTCAATTACCCCCCTCCGATGGAAATATGCACTGGATTTATGCTTTCGGCAATAAAGTATGGCGAGCAAGATGCTGTACTCAACTGCTTTACCAAAGAACAGGGCTTTATGAGCCTCTTTGTGAAGAATATCTATGCAAAGAAAAATAAGAAAAAGCCGTATCTAAGCCCATTAAATGAGCTGTATTTTAAGATAAATCATCAGCAGAAATCCAATGTTTTAAAGACGATTTCTTCGGTAGAGCCTTGCTGGATTTTAGATTGTAATGAAGATTTCAGCGCTATGTCCATCGTGCTTTTTGTTGCCGATTTTTTGAATATTATTCTAAAAAATGAAACGCCCTCCGACTATCTTTATGAGCAAATAAGCGAGCTGAGAACGAAAATAGAAGCCAAAGACCATCAGTGCCACCTTATTTTTATGATAAATTTTCTAAAAAACTTAGGTGCGAGCCCTTATATAAGCGAAGGCGATTTTCTCAACCCCGAAGAAGGGCGGTTTACAAATGCGATGTATAATAAATACTTCGGTGCAGAGATTTCTAGAATCTGGAAAGGGGTGTTGCAATCAGATATGCCGTATGATTTTTCTATCCCCTCTTCTGAGCGACGAAATTTACTCGAAAGTATTATCATTTATTATCAGCATCATATCCCGAACTTCCGAGAACCTGAATCATTAGATGTGGTAAAGCAGATTTTTGATTAAGAAATAAGCCCCACAGAGCCCATCAATTCTAAAATAATCCTTACTTTTGGGACTATGAATTGGGATAGTATTATCGGGCAAAATGACCTGAAAACTCAGCTTCAGCAAAGTATAAAAGACAACCGAGTGGGGCACGCACTCCTCTTCACAGGTAATGAAGGCTACGGAGTTCTGCCTTTGGTTTTAGCATTTTGTAAAGAGATTTTCATTAATGAAAATCCAGATTCTGGCTCAAAAATAGACCACCTTTCTCATCTCGATTTGCATTTCAGCTTTCCTACTTATTCCGTTTCTGGTAAAAGCCTAAGCAAAAACTTTATTCCTCAGTTTAGGGAATTAGCACAGAGGAATCCTTATTTTGATTATGAAGACTGGTCAAACGAACTCGACTCTGAAAATAAACAACTCTTTATTTCCGTAGACGAAATCGAGGAGCTTACCTCTAAACTAATGCTTAAAAGCTACGAAGGAGGGTATAAAATACTCGTCATCTGGCGAGCCGATAAAATGAATGTGCAGGCTTCTAATAAATTCTTAAAACTTTTAGAAGAACCTCCTAAAAAAACGATTATTATCCTCACCTCTGAATCTCAGGACAGCTTTCTACAAACGATTCTCTCCCGAACTCAAATCTACGATGTACCCCGTATAAAAGATGAGGATATAAAAGAAGCACTGCTGCATAGCGCCAGCTTAGATGAGCGGCAAGTAGAAGCCATTATCTACCAAGCGCAAGGGAATTGGAATACTGCCGTTAAACTTTTAGAGCATACCCATTCTGATGAGGAGTTTGAACATTATTTTGTGAAATGGGTGAGAGATGCTTTTCAAGTAAAGAAAAAGCCTCAATACCTTAGGGAGATTATCCACTGGGCATCTGAGATAAGCCTTTGGAATAAGGAGAAACAAAAGCAGTTTTTAGAATATTGCACTGAGATTTTCCGCCTTGCAATGCTTCAGAATTATAGTAGTGAAGGGCTTGTTTATAAGCGGATAGATGAAAAATTTAACTGGGAGAAATTTTCAGAATTTATTCACGGAGCAAATATAGAAGCTATACTCGAAGAAATAAGCGAAGCCAATCTGCACCTTACCCGAAACGGAAATGCTAAAATCGTTTGGACGGATTTGGGGATTAAACTCTCGCGATACATCCATAAGAAAGCATAAAAAAAGAAAGACACTCCATTTGATGAAGTGTCTTTTTATTTATCTCTTACTTAGATTAGTTTTCTTCAGATTTAGCTTCTTCTTTTTTAGGAGCTTCAACTGGAGCATCGGAAACGATGTCAAACTCATAAGTATACTCTACATCTCTGTGAAGTCTGATAAGAGCAGAGAATTTACCTGTTCTCTTAATTGTATTTCCAGGGATTTTAATGTATTTTCTATCGATTTCTACTCCTGCTTTTGCTAATTCTTCAGCAAGGTTTGCATTATTGATAGAACCGAAGAGCTTGTCTCCTGAACCTACTTTCGCAGCGATGGTAACAGAAACTTTTTTCAGTTGCTCTACTTTTGCATTAGCAGCGGCAACTAATTTTGCTTCCTCTTCTTTTCTTGCTTCTAATGTTTCTGCAAGAACTGCTTTGTTTTTAGGTGTAGCGAGAACTGCATATCCTTGCGGGATAAGGAAGTTTCTTGCATAGCCTGGTTTTACGCTTACAGTATCAAACTCAAGTCCTAAGTTTTCTACATCTTTTTTTAGAATAATTTCCATTTTGTTGTTGTCTTGTTTTTTAATTTTTAGATAGGTCTAAAAACAGTTAGAATTTAATTTTATTTAATTCAGCAACAAAAGAAACAGGCCTCGAGCAGCTTGTTTCTTTTATTTGATTTTGTATTACTTTAAAAGGTCTGCTACATACGGTAGAAGTGCAAGGTGTCTTGCTCTTTTTATAGCAGCAGCTACTTTTCTTTGGTATTTAAGAGAGGTACCTGTGTATCTTCTTGGGAGTATTTTCCCTTGCTCATTTACGAACTGAAGAAGAAAGTCAGCATCTTTATAATCTATATGCTTAATACCGTATTTTTTAAATCGGCAGTATTTCTTTTCAGTTTTAGTATTGATATCAAGCGGAGTAAGGAATTTTACTTCAGATTCTCCTCCTGCTGCGGCTTGTTGTGCCATTTCGTCTATTGCCATTTCTTTAATTTTTTTAAGGGTTAATGATTACGCTTTTGCAGATTTTAGTTTTGCTCTTCTCGTTACAGCATACTCTACTGCGTGTTTGTCCAGTTTAGTAGTGAGGTAACGGATGACTCTCTCATCTCGTTTGAAAGCAGTTTCTAAATCTGCAACGATGCTTCCTTCTCCTTTAAATTCAATTAAGGTATAAAAACCATTTTTCTTTAATTGAATAGGATACGCTAATTTTTTAAGCCCCCAGTTTTCTTTAGCTACGATTTCGCAGTTTCTTTCGGTTAAGAAGTTTTCAAATTTCTTTACTGCTTCCTCCACCTGTGCGTCAGATAGAACGGGAGTTAAAATGAAAACAGTTTCATAATGATTCATAATGTTGTTTTTTAATAATTCGGGGGCAAAAATATACCTTTTTCCTATACTGAGCAAATAAATATCAAAAACTGATAAAATAAAGCCCCTTTTAATGAATGATTAATGAAAGTTATTCCCTGCATTCTATACAGAAAATTTGGATGTTTCAGAAAAACTTATATCTTTGGCAACTAAATTTTAAATTTAACTATTATGAAAAAAAGCATTTTAATGGTATTTGCCCTTACGGCTCTTGTGCTTACATCTTGTAAAAAGGAAGCTTCCGCTACAGAAGATACGGTAGATTCCACGGCAGTATCTAATTCTGATGCTCCAGCAGTAGAAGGCGCTGAGGCGTTTGCAGTTCAGCCAGCAGATTCAAAACTCGACTGGGAAGGAGGTAAAATCTCTGGTGATAAACACTCTGGATTCATCAACTTTAAAGAAGGGGAAGTTCTTGTAAAAGACGGAAAAGTAGTGGGTGGTAAATTCGTTTTGGATATGAATACCATCGAGAGTACAGACATTAAAGACGACCCTGAAATGAAAACAATGCTCGACGGACACCTCAAAGGCACCGCTGAGGACAAAGAAAAAGCAGATCATTTCTTTAATGTAACCCAATACCCAACCGCGACTTTTGAAATTACAAGCGTGGCAGAAGAGAACGGTAAGCAAGTGGTAGAAGGTAATCTCACGATAAAAGATAAGACCAACCCTATTAAATTTACTGCTCAAGTGAAGGTAGATGGAGATAATGCAAGCCTCGTTTCTGATGAAATTATAATCGACAGAACAAAGTGGAATGTAAACTATAACTCTGGTTCTGTAATTAAAGACCTTGCAGCAGATAAAGTAATTAAAGACGAGATTAAAGTCCTCGTATCTGTGCTGGCTAAGAAATAATTGATTATTTACAAATTAAATCCTCCTCAGAAATATCTGAGGAGGATTTTTTATTTCTAATTTGTCTCCGACCCCACTGGATTATGGCTTTTGGCAAATAGCTATTAGCTAATCGCCAGTAGCCAACCGCTAATTATCATTTTAATAAAAAAATAGGCTATTTTTTATCAATTTTTAGGTTCTTAACCTAAAATTTTAGGTCTGGAACCTAATTGAATACGGTAACCAACCTAATCGTTCCGGTTCTTAACCTAAACGATGGGGTCTCTGACCCAAAATTTCCGGTCTTTGACCTAATCGTTCGGGTTTTTAACCCAAAAATGGGGTCTCTGACCCAAACGATGGAGTTTTTAAGTTAGTGGGCGCCGAGAGCGCGGTAGAGTTCTACGCCAGATTGTAGTTTTATGTATTGAGCATTGAGGATATTGAGCTCGGCATTGAGTTTATTTACATCAGCGTTGAGGACTTCTAAGTAATTTGCCATACCGTAATTCACAAGCTCGCGGGAGTAATCTACGGAATGAGTATAGGCTTCGAGCTCCTTTTTCTTTAAGCTGATGAACTCCTCTTGTGAGGAATAGATTTTTAGCGCATCGGAGACTTCCTTTCCTGCGGTGAGGACTGCCTTGCGGAAGGCGAGGTAGGCTTTTTCTTTATTGGCGAGGCTCACTTCATAATTGGTGCGTATCTGTCTTTTGTTGAGCAAAGGCTGGGTAAGACCGGCAATGATGCTCGCAAAAAGGGAATTGGTGCTAAAGAGCTTATCTATGTCTAATGATTGAAGCCCTCCGTTTGCGGTGATTTTAAGGCTCGGGTAGAACTGTGCATTGGCTACATTGGTCAGCTCAAAGGCTGCCCTAAGGTCGAGCTCCGCTTTTCTTACATCTGGGCGATGGGTAAGCAGATGGCTTGGGTAGCCGAGCGATGTATTAATGTTTAAAACCTGCTCGTCTATACTCCCTCGCTCTATTTTATGAGGCGCTTCCCCGAGGAGGAGAGAGATGGAATTTTCCAACTGCACAATTTGATTTTCTATACTGATGAGCGATGCCTGAGCATTATAAACTAAGGCTTCGCTTTGTTTTACGGCAACTTCGGTGAGGGAGCCTGCAGATTTCAGCGCTTTGGTGGTCTCTAAATTCTTTTGGCGAAGCTCAATAGTCTGCTCAATGATTTGCTTTTGCTTGTCATAGGTAAGGAGCTGGAAGTATGCCGTTGCCAATGATGCTACCAAAGTACTCTTTACCGCCTGCTGGGCTGCAACGGTACTCAGGTAGGTAGCGAGCTGTGCTTTCTTTTGTGCATTGAGCTTGCCCCAGATATCTGCCTCCCAGCTGAGACTTGCAGTGAGGTCATACTGCCGAAGATAAGTCCTATCCCTCCCCTGCCCAGAAGCTGAATTAAGGGAAGGCGTCTGGTAGCTAAAATTTGCAACGAGGGAGAGCGTAGGCTCATATACGCTTGCCTTGTATTGCTTTAAGTATGCCTCTGCGGAAGCAATATTCTGCACTGCGGTAAGCACATCTAAATTATTTTCCAAACCTTTGCTTATAAGGTTTTGGAGATGGCTATCGGTGAAGATTTCCTTCCAAGGGGTAGTAGCAATGCTGGTTTCCGTACTTTCAATACTACTGCCTTTTAGGGTAAGGCTATCGGTTCGGAAGAGGTTTTCAGTGGCAACTTCAGTGGGCTGTTTGTACTCCTGCCTTGCTGCGCAGGAGGTTATAAGCACTGCTGTTAGTATGGTGATGATAGTGTTATTCATATTCTTTAATTATCATTGAGTTTATTATTCAGAGAGGTGTACCTGCTCTTCTTTCTTTAAAGGGGAAATTTTCTCCTGTATCCATTGGAAAACGACATAGAGCACAGGGATTACAATTAATCCGAGAACGGTACCTATGAGCAATCCAATAGCTGCACCTGTCGCGATTGAGCGGTTCCCCACTGCACCGATTCCATTAGCGAGTACGAGAGGCATTAGCCCTACGATAAATGCAAGAGAAGTCATTAATATCGGTCTTATCCTCGCTTTTGCTGCATTAATGGCAGAGATGGCAAGCCTCTCGCCGTGTCTTCTTCTTTGCAAGGCAAATTCTACGATAAGGATAGCGTTCTTTGCCAATAGGCCGACGAGCATAATCAGTGCAATCTGGAAGTAGATATTGTTTTCCAAGCCGGCAAACTTCTGCCCGATGAACGCCCCCATCACACCGAGAGGGAGGGAGATAATCACCGAAAGCGGTACGATATAAGACTCATACTGCGCCGAAAGGATGAAGTATACAAACACCAAACTGAGCATAAAAATTACGATAGTTTGTGAACCTGCATTGATTTCCTCTCTCGTAAGTCCAGTAAAGTCTATCCCATAATTTGCAGGCAGGTGCTCATCTGCTACTTCTCGCACTACATTAATTACATCTCCTGTACTGAAACCAGGGTTATTCGCTCCTGTAACTTTCACCGAAGTGAAGAGGTTATATCGGTTGATGGACTGAGGACCATATACTCTTTTAAGACTTACGAATTGGGAAATGGGAGCCATCTCTCCACCTTTGGTTTTTACATAGAGTCCATCGAGGCTTGAAGCATCTTTTCTATCTTCTGGCAGGGCTTGTACCATTACTCGGAACTGCTTTCCGTATTTTGTAAAGTCCGCCGCGTAAAGCCCTCCGATATACCCTTGAAGCGTAGAGAGCAGGCTGCTAACCGATACGCCAGACTCCATAGCTCGAGGCACATTAATCTCCATTTCATACTGAGGATAGTTGGTATTAAAAGAGGTTTGCGCATATTGTATTTCGGGTCTTTGCATCAGTGCGCCCATAAATTCCTGTGCGGTTTTATCTATTTCCTTTATCTCCTGACCCGCTTTATCGAGGAGGACGAACTCCGCACCTGCACTCATACCGAAACCAGGCACGCCCGCAGGCTGAAAGAAAACGATTCGTGCTTCGGAGATATCTCCTACCGCCCCGAAGAGCTTGCCCGTTATCGCCTCAATGCTTTCGGCAGGGTTTTTCGCCCGTTCCTCAAAGTCCTTAAGCATAATGAACGCCATCCCATTATTACTTCCCGTACCAGAGAAGAAATTTCTCCCTGAGGAGAATGAAATCCCTTTAATCCCCTCTATATTTTTTACTTTGGTTTGTATCTGAGCGAGTACTTTATCCGTTCGCTCAATAGAAGCACCTACGGGCAGCTCTACATTTACAAAGACTACCCCCATATCTTCATTGGGTACGAAACCTCCTTTCATCGTTTTAGAAGACCAGAAGATAAGCACGCCAGAGATTAGAATCATCAGCACGGCAATCCACTTTCTTTTCAAGACAAAATTCACCGCCTTTCCATATCGCTTGGTTCCCGCTTCAAAAGCGAGATTAAACCTGTGGAAAAACTTCTGAATTACATTCTTCTTTTTATAATCCTCATCTGGGTTGTGAGGCCTTAGAAGCAAAGCACAAAGAACGGGACTAAGGCTAAGAGCATTCACAGCAGAAATCACAATAGCGACAATGAGGGTAATCCCAAACTGCTGATAAAACACCCCTGTAGGACCAGAAATAAAAGTAACGGGAATAAAAACTGCTGCCATTACTAATGTAATGGAAATAATTGCACCTGTAATCTCGTGCATCGCCTCAATAGTAGCCTGCTTTGCACTGAGGTGGTGGTTGGTCTCCATCTTTGCGTGTACGGCTTCTACCACTACGATTGCATCATCTACCACAATACCTATCGCCAGAACGAGAGCAAAAAGGGTAAGCAGGTTGAGCGAGTAACCAAAAAGATTGAGGAAGAAGAACGAACCCACAATGGAAACAGGCACTGCAATAGCAGGAATAAGCGTAGAACGGAAGTCTTGTAAGAAGATATAAACCACTATAAACACAAGGAGGAATGCCTCTATCAGCGTGCTTATAACTTTATTAATCGATGCTTCGAGGAAGTTCGTAGTATCGTAGTTTATCGTATAATTCATCCCTTCTGGGAAGTCCTTCTGTGCGGTTTCCAAATAGGCTTTTACGGCTTTGGCAATCTCTTGAGCATTAGACCCTGGTGTCTGCTGGATACCAAGACTAGTTGCGGGTAGCCCATCTTTCTTTGCCGAACCAGCATAGGAAAGCGCATCGAGCTCCACCTTTGCTACATCTTTTAGATAAAGGTACTGCCCTCCTCCCAAAGCCTTGATAACGATATTATCATACTGCTCTTTACTGCTGTATTTCCCTTGATACTTTATCACATACTCAAAGGCAGAACCACTGTTTTGCCCTAGCTGACCTGCAGCGGCTTCACGGCTTTGGTCATTTATCGCAGCACTTACATCTGAGGGTTCCAAGCCATAAGCAGCGAGCTTATCTGGGTCTAACCATACCCGCATAGAATAGGTTTTTCCTCCCATTACATTTGCATCTCCTACTCCATTTATCCTTTTAATGGCAGGAACTACATTTATATTTACATAATTTTGAATGAAAACATCATCGTGCTTAGGGTTTTCAGAATAAACCGAAAGATACATCAGTGCAGAAGTCTGTTGCTTCTGGGTAACAACCCCCGCACGGGTAACTTCGCTCGGCAAGAGGGGTGTAGCTCTATTCACCCTATTCTGAACATTCACGGCAGCAATATCTGCATCTACTCCCTGCTTGAAATATACTTGAATGCTCGCGCCACCATCATTCGTAGCCGATGAAGTGATATAATCCATCCCCTCTACTCCATTAATCTGCTCTTCGAGTGGGATGATGACCGATTTAAGTACCGTTTCTGCATTGGCACCCGTATAATTCGCCGATACACTTACCGTAGGCGGTGCAATATCTGGATACTGCGTAACAGGCAGCGCCGTAAGACCCAAAATACCGAGTATCACAATAAGAATAGATACCACAGTAGATAATACAGGTCTGTTTATAAAGTTTTTTACCATTTTTTTAATCTCATTGGTTGTAAGTATTGCTTATGTTTTTGCCTGAGTTTGCAGATATATTTACCACGATTAATGGGTTTTAAAAGCTGCTTGTATGCTGTCTGCTACGCTGCTGAAGGAAACTTTCTTCGGACTAATAGCTGTTCCTGTTTTGAGGGTAGAAACGCCTGAGGCTACGATGACATCTCCTTTTTTAAGCCCTGATTTTATGATAATCCTGTTATTCACTCGATTTTCTACTTCAAGGATAACAGATTTTGCAGTATCATTTTCTACCTTGAAAGCAATAACATTCCCTTGCTGTTCGTAGGTAGAAGCCTCAGGAATCACGAGTGCATCGTTATAGAGTTTAGGAATCCTTACGCGCCCGCTACTTCCGTTGCTGATGAGTTTTTGTGCATTAGGAAAGGCTACACGAAACTGTATGCTACCAGTAGTAGGATTGATCTGCCCAGTAGCCGTCTGCACCACTCCTTTTTCTGAATAGGCTTGTCCATTCGCAAGGAGGAGCTCTACGGAAGGTATATTTTTGAGTTTTTCCTGTACGCTTGCCCCAGGGATATCTTTCAAAAAGTCTAAGTATTCTTTCTCATTCATAGAGAAATAAGCATAGACTTGCTTAGTATCTGAAACGGTCGTAAGTGGAGTAGCGTCATTAGGACCCACAAGGCTTCCAATTTTAAATGGAAGGCTCCCCACTACCCCACTAATAGGTGCACGGATGATAGAATAATCAATATTCGCTCTTACACTTCGGTAGTTTGCCGATGCTTGATGCTGAGCTGCTACGGCTTGTGAAAGCTGAGCTTTTGCCTTTGCCAGATTTGCCTCTGCGGTTTGTAGCTGTACGCTGCTAATAATATTTTGAGCCACGAGAGGCCTGAGCTTATCTACTTCTACCTGTGCAGAGCTTACAGCCGCTCGAGCAGCCTCTACCGATGCTTTTGCAGCTCCTATACCTGCTTCTGAGGCATCTGCGCTTTGGTTGAGCATATTGGTTTCAAGACGAAACAAGGGCTGACCAGCAGATACAAACTGACCTTCATCTACCAAAACTTGGGTAATATATCCCTGTATCTTTGCTCGCACATCATTATTGATTACGCCTTGTATATTGACGTGGTATTCAGTATAAGCGGTTACATTCTGAATCTCTGCACTTAGTACAGGCAGCGCCTTTGCTCCTTCAGCTCTTTTCTCTTCTTGCTTAGAGCAGGATACTATCGAGAGTACCGATAGCGCAGCGATAAAAAATCTATTATTCATATATATTATAAGTTTACTATTGTCTGTTCTATATTGCTGATATTCTCATCTAATAACACCTTGTGGATACCAATCTTTCCGCTGATGTCTGGGTTTTTATCCTTACTGAAATCAATGAGAGAGATGAGAACTTCTCGTTCTTCCTTGAGCCTGCTCATAATTTCCATAAATCGGATTTTCACGAAATCGCAATTGATTTTAAAGAATCTCTTACGCTTATCATCTTTGTAGAAATCTACCACTAATTTTTTATCCAAAAGCAGATTGATGCTCGTAGAAACCGAGCTCTTACTCACGGAAAACACCTCTACAAAATCCTCAAATGAAAGCCCCTCACCCTGAAAATCAAAGATGAGAAAGGCATACATCTTCGCCGAGAGAGGCGAGAGGTTAAAGGTCTTCCGATAGAGTTCTGCCAAGCGGTGGCAGAGGTCATTATCTACATCAAACAGATGTGGCATACCTAATTTTTGGGCAAAAATATATTTTAGTTCGGAAACAGCCGAACTAAAACTATTAAATTTATGTTAAAGCTGTATTTATGAAATATAAAGAATCAATAATCTCCCCACCCACTGCGTGACACTGTAGCCAGTGAGGCACTTAAAATTATTTGCTTCATCGGCTACGGTGTGCCCCTCGTGCTAACGAGTTTCTCAAAGGCTTTTCTGGGGGTGCCTCTCATTTTTATTTCTCCGCAATAGGTATAATTAAGTTTTTGGAGTATGTGGAGCATTGGGAAATTATCTTCATTAGTATCTACGCGTATGCTTGGGAGGTTCATTTTTAGGGCAATCGCTTCTATTCTTAGAAAAATTTCTTGTGCAAATCCTCTGCCTAATACTTTATCGGAAATTGCAACCCTATGAACGACTAAGAAATCTCCACCGATCAACCATTGACCTTTTATCTGCTTATAAGCGGGTTCATCATTTGCCCAAAGTGCTGCATAGCCTATGATTTTATCTCCTTCGGTGAGCACATATCCCACTCCCTTTTGCAGGTCTGATTCTACGGTACTAAAATTAGGATAGCCATCTTGCCACTGGCTACTTCCATCAGATTTTCGGCGGAGAATGGCCTGTTGGAGGATTTCCCAAATCATTGGTGCATCTTCTGGCTTTGCTTTTTTGAATTCTACTGGCTTCATATTTTATTCTAAACCTAATAAATAATAGACTACGGCATTTACTTTTGCTAAAAACTCGCGTGCCTGATTTCGGTAAAAATTCTCCTTTTTAAGGACATCCTCTGCATCAAATGCAAGGGCATTCATCTGATGATTTCGGGCATAGAATAAAGCCCTGAGATTATGAAAGCCTTGTGAAACAATGATGATATTCTTCTGGTGATAAACCTTTTTACAGTTGATAATAGATGCCTGAGTACGGAAACCTTTTGGGTCTTCTATGATGACATCTTCGGGTATGCCTTCTTGCTCTATTAGGTAGTGTTTCATCGCTAATGGTTCATTATAACCTTCACTTTTTTCTCCACTTACGATGATTTTTTTTATCTTTTTGTGGTGATAGAGCATTGCAACGGCCTCCATTCTCGCTACGAAATAAGGATTGGCAATTCCAGACTTCATCTTTGGTGAAGTGCCGAGCACAAGGGCGGTCTCCCTTGGTGGTATTTTAGAGATTTTATTATAAGTACGCCCATTGGTCAGTGCGAAAACCCACATATTTGCCAGTATCATTAAAATAAGGAGCACTTCCAAAAGGTTGAGAATGAAATTGAATATGAATTTTAATATCTTCAATATAAGTGGGTTTTTGATTTGTGTTTTGTTAAGTGCTAATTTTTTTCTACTTTTAGCCCTCGAAAAATAAACGATAAATTAGATATCCAAAATTAAAGATTTTTTTGAAATGAGAAAGTTTATTCTACCCTTAGCATTAGGATTGGCGGTTGTTTCTTGTAAAAAAGAAGCGCCAGTAGAAACCACAGAAAACAAAACTGAAACCACTACCGAAAGCCCGAAACTCAGCTTAAAGGAGTACACTCCTGAGAAGGTCTCCGAGCTTCTCAGCACTAAGAATGACACGCTTTATGTAACCAACTTCTTTGCTACTTGGTGCGGACCGTGTGTAAAGGAAATCCCACATTTTAAAGAGGTAATGGACGAGAACAAAGACAAACCCGTGAAATTCACTTTTGTGTCCCTTGATGAGAAAGCCGACTGGGAGACTAAAGTCCTCCCTTTTGCTGATACAAAAGGCATCACTGCAAATACTGTTCTCTTAAACTTCGAGTCGCTAAACGAGGGCTTTTTCTCTTCCAACTTCAAAACTTGGGACGGAAACTTCATCCCCTTTACTATTTTGAGGAAGGGCGATAAAGTAGAAGAAATAGGCGGAGGTGTTTCTAAGGAAATCCTCGTAAAAAAGATGAGCAGCTTAAATTAAAATTTATCTCTTCATTTTATAAATTAAACAATGGGCAGGGGCTTTACTAAATTTTACGGTGTTTTAGTAGCCCTTGCTTTTTTTGCGGCATTTCTCAACCTGAATACGGGCTTCATCTCACTCTCTACGAGTGATTTTTTATACACCAACAGCCCGAATTATGACATTGCGGTACTTCGCTTTCACAGGGTTATCGCTGTGCTTATTGCGGGTGTCTCGATTCCAACTGCAGGCTTTGTGCTTCAAGAATATTTCAGGAACCCCCTTGCGGGTGCGGAGGTCTTGGGAATCAGCGCTGTGGCGAGCCTTGCCGTAGCTTTGTACATCTTTCTTTCTAAGGACCTCCTCTTCCCAGAATTTCTTCAAAACAACCTTCTAAACCTATCCGCCATTGTCGGTAGCGTCTTAATGCTCCTCATTCTCCTCGCATTTTCAAGGAGGATTGCCGATAAATCATTCCTTATCATCTTCGGCTTTTTGGTTTCTGCGCTGGCGGGGGCTGTTATCTCGCTCTTGCAGTTCTACGCCGATAGCCAAAGCCTTAGAAACTACATCCTTTGGAGCTTTGGAGCGAATAATCAGCTCTCGGGGAGCCAAATTTTCATCTTGGGTGGCACTACCCTAGTTGGTTTAGCCCTTTGCATAAGGGTCATCAAGCCCCTGATGGGCATCAGCCTTGGGGAGAACTATGCGCTTTCGCTCGGCGTAAATCTCCACAGGCTAAAATTCCTCGCCATCATCACTACCTCATTGCTTTCGGCGTCGGTTACGGCATTTATGGGCAGTATTCTGTTCATTGGCATCGTTATTCCCCACTTCAGCAGGCTCCTCTACAACCCGTCAAGGCTCTGGCATCAGTGGCTGCTTAATATGGCATTAGGCGTTCTCATTATGGAGGTATTTTCTGCGCTCTCGGAGGTTTTGAGCCTTTCGCTCAACATTATCAGCTCTATTTTCGGTATTCCTGTGATATTAATGATGCTCATCAAGGGAAAAAGATAGTGATTCACCAAAAAAATCTTAGGTTTTTCATTATAATTTTTTACTTTTGTGGGCAAATAAATCAAAATAGTGATCAAAACAAAGCATATTTTAGAGAACTGCACTACGGTTTTTATGATGAGAAATATAAGCTCTAAACTCTGCTGTGAAGATACAGGCCGATAATCTGCGAGATTGTCGGCTTTTTTATTGAAGAAAATCTAAGTAAGAAAGTTTGAAATAAAAGTAAAAAGTAAAAAAAAAAAATGAACAACACTTACAAATCTGCGGGGGTCGACAAGGAGGAAGGCTACAAAACGGTAGACAAAATCAAGAAAGCCGTTGCCGAAACTCATAATCCGAGCGTGCTCAATAGCCTTGGGAGCTTCGGGGCGTTTTACGAAATCGGAGGCTACAAAAACCCCGTGCTCGTCAGCGGTACCGATGGCGTAGGCACCAAACTAAAAGTAGCCCTCGACACCAAGCAGTATGGCTCCATCGGTATCGATTGTTTTGCGATGTGTGCCAATGATATCCTCTGCCACGGCGCCAAGCCGCTTTTCTTTTTGGATTACCTCGCCTGTGGGAAGCTCGACTCCGACATTGCTGCGGAAATCGTGCTCGGTATGGTCAAAGCGTGCAAAGACAACCAATGCGCCCTCATCGGTGGGGAAACGGCAGAGATGCCAGGAATGTATCAGCCAGGCGATTATGATGTTGCGGGCTTCTGCGTAGGGATTGTAGAAAAAGACGAAATCATCGACGGCTCTAAGATTCAAAAAGGCGACAAAATCATCGCTCTCCCGAGCTCTGGCTTTCATTCTAATGGCTTTTCCTTAGTCCGAAAAGTCTTCACCGATTTTAATGAAACCTTCGATGGCAAACCTTTACACGAAACCCTCCTCATTCCCACAAGGCTTTATTACCAACCGATTCACAAATTATTAAAAGAGGTGAGCCTCCACGGAATTGCCCACATCACAGGGGGCGGGCTTATAGAAAATGTACCGAGAATCATTCCCGAAGGGCTTTGTGCCTCCATCAGCACTGGGGAAATCCGCATTCCAAACATAATGCTCGAGCTTGAGAAGAGGGGCAATATTAGCCGAATGGAGATGTACGGAACCTTCAATATGGGCGTGGGAATGACTGTTGTCGTGAGCGAAGCCGACACCGAGAAAGTCCTCAACCTCTTAGACGACGCCTACCTCATTGGCGAAATCACCGAAAACTCAGAGAAAATAGCTTTAGTATAGCGCACAAACAGCGATTTATCAATTAAAATCAAGAAAAAAAACAACAAAAATAAATATAAAATGAAAAAATTAATCTTATCATTAGCGCTGTTATCCACTCCTTTTATCTTTGCACAAGAGAATTTTAATACGCTTTTAGCAAAAGCAAAGCAAGGGGACGCAACCGCACAGTATGAAGTAGCAAAAGCATACACAAAGGACAAAAGCATGGTGCAGGAGGACACCCAAGCTGTCCATTGGTATACAAAGTCCGCTGAGCAGGGGAATGTAGATGCTCAGTTTGCTCTGGCTATGATATATTATGTAGAAGGAACTACTCCACAGGACTCTACTAAAGCATTTTTCTGGATGAAGAAAGCAGCAGAGCAAGGCAATGCAGATGCTCAGTATAATTTAGGACTGTTGTACTATGATGGATATGGTGTGTCGTATGATTATTCCAAAGCTGTTTATTGGTATACAAAATCTGCTGAGCAAGGGCTTGCGGAGGCTCAGTTTAGTTTAGGAGGTATGTATTATTTCGGGCAAGGAGTACAAAAGAATATTACCAAAGCTAGATATTGGCTTCAAAAAGCAGCAGATAAAGGACATAAGGGTGCTCAAGAAGGACTAGAAGTACTAAAAAAACAATAATTTTTTCTAAGTTTTTAAAGAAAACAAAGCAGAGAAATACAACCACAGCACAAGAAGAGAAGAAAGCCTATTAATTTAAAATAATGCATTCTAATGGCTGGTCCCAGAAAAAAGAGCTATTAGAAAAAATGAAATATTTCTAATTACAGAGAAAATTAAACCGATCTAAAAATCAGAAATTATACTGGCTTTCTTATCTTTGCTCCCCTAAAATTATATTTAATGAAAAAGTTGATTTTAACTTTAGCGGTATTGTCTGCCCCTTTTATGTTTGCACAGGAGAATTTTGATGACCTCTTAAAGAAAGCCCAAAAAGGGGACGCCACCGCACAATATGAAGTAGGAAGCCATTTTATCTTAGAGAAAAAAGATTATAAGACTGCTATAGAATGGTATGAGAAGGCGGCAAAAAAAGGCAATGTAAAGGCACTGGATGTTTTAGGAATGCTGTACGCAAATGGATTGGGTGTAGAACAAAACTACACTGAGGCTATCGCATGGTATACTAAAGCTGCCCAAAAAGGTTCCGCAAAATCTCAGTATAATTTAGGGAATCTTTATTATAGCAGTGAGGGCGTTGCACAGGATTATAAGAAAGCTGTACACTGGTATACAAAAGCTGCGGAGCAAGGTTACGCCGATGCTCAGAATGATTTGGCATTTATGTATTATAATGGCTATGGCGTACCAAAGAACAACGAAAAAGTAGTATATTGGGCTACCAAAGCAGCAGAGCAGGGAACAGCAGCAGCTCAGCATAACTTAGGTTATTTTTATAACAATGGAGAAATCGTTACTAAGGACTACGAAAAAGCTGTCTACTGGTATACTAAGGCTGCGGAGCAGGACTATGTGTTGTCACAATATGAGTTGGGTCTGTTGTATGGTATGGGAGAAGGAGTGCCGCTGGACTATACAAAGTCTATCCAGTGGCTGGAGAAAGCAGCAAGTAAAGGGCATATGGAGTCCATAGAACTGCTAGAAAAGATAAGCAAAACCATAGAAAAATAAGCCTAAAATGAAAAAATTGATTTAATATTTGGAGGCGTGCTTCGCCCTTTTTGTTTCGGCGCAGGAGGATTTTTCCGCGCTTTTGAAGAAAGTGGATTAGAAGACCTAAGGATATTTAAAAGCCAGCATAATTATTGACTTTTTTTATCTTTGCTTTTCTTTAACTTATAATTAATGAAAAAACTAATTTTAACCATTATTACTTTATTTATTAATCATTATGTACAAGCACAGGAAAATCCAGATGAAATTATTAGTGATGATACAGAGGAACACATCATTGCTCAATACGATGTAGAACCTACCTATCTTAAGGATTTAAGTATAAAACAGGATTACGAAAAAGCAAAATCTTTGTATCAAAAAGCAGCAGAGAAAAATCAAAAATTTGTAAAAAGTAAATTAGGTTATATTTACAGCCAAAAGCAGGATTACAGCAAGGCTAAATTCTGGATAAAAATTGCTGCAGAGAAAGGCGATAGAGAAGCACAAAATAATTTAGCCTCTTTATTCGAATATGGTTTAGGTGTAAAGCAAAATTATAATAAAGCTATAAAATGGTATAGGGAATCTGCAGAAAAAAAATATGATTTAGCACTAAATAATCTGGCTATTCTCTATGCTAAGATGGGAGACTATTCTTCGGCAAGGTTCTGGTCAGAAAAAGCTGCTGAGCAAGGAAATGCTACCTCGCAGGGGATTTTAGGTGCTTTATATGAAGAAGGTTTTGAGGTGGAGCAGAGTGATGAGTTATCATTTTTATGGTATAAAAAAGCTGCAGAGAATGGTAATGAAACTGCACAGAATAATTTAGGGCGTATGTACTTTAATCAGCAAGAGTATAACAAGGCTTTATATTGGTTTCAGCAATCGGCAGACAAGGGTAATATAGATGCATTATATAATCTTTACATTATTTATGCTAAGGGATTAGGAACCAGTAGGGATTTTGAGAAAGCAGAAGAATTTCTCATAAAAGCTGCTGCAAAAGGTCAGCCACAAGCACTGGAAGTACAAAGAATCAGGGATTAAACCCTGATTCTTTTATAAATATACTATCTTTACAGTGTTTTAAATTAGTAAAGAAATTACACTTTATGACAAAAAAAAGACTAAACTACTAATTCTTAACTATAAAAAATAATTTTAGAGAAAAAAACTAATTTTATTACCACTCCCTAAAAACTAATAATCTTAAATACAGCAGATTTTCATCCACATATGATAACCGAAAAATAAATAAACTATACAAAAATGAATAAAATAATGGAAAATAAGGAATTAGAACAAGATTGGGTAGTCTATATAGGCAGTGTAGCTGAAAAACCTGCCGCTTTCAGAGTAGATTTGGGACTAGCACAGTTGGCTCCAATTACAGACTACTTCCATAGAATAAGTATAACTACTAATCTGAAAAGCCCAACAGAAGAAGGCTTCTCACAAGAGAGTGAGTATGAGGAAATCTATCAAATAGAAGATAGAATTTCACAAATATTGGAGGACAAAGGAGCAATTTTGTGTGGTGTAGTTACTCGCGAAGGCGAGGTGTGTTGGTACTATTATACTCAGGATAAAAGCAGTGCTGAGCAAGTTCTAAGCGATATAAAGACCTCGGATTTCGGTTATAATTTAGAAACTAAAATTTCTGATGATGCCAACTGGGAAGCATATTTCCAGTACCTCTTCCCAAATATCTATGAAATGCAAGGTATTCAGAATGACAGGGTTCGTCAGCAATGCAAAGAGGCCGGTGACCAGCTTAGTACCGAACGAGAGATACAGCATTGGCTCTATTTCTCAACTGAAACAAATATGAGAAACGCTCTGGCCAAAATAGAAGAATTTGGATTTAAAATATTAGAAGCTGGAGAGATAGACTTAGAGAATGAAGAGCCACAGTCGGAGCCCGTAGGTTTTAAAATCCTTGCCTCAAAAATAAACTCTCCACAGGATATAGATGATGATACTTGGAATCTTATTGACATCGCCCTTGATCATAATGGAGAATACGATGGCTGGGAAACTCAGATTATAAAATAGCCTAAAACCTCCCCTAAAAAGGAGGTTTTCCTTATTCGTGCATTTCCCAACTAAATAAAATATATTTGCGTAATGAGAAATTTAAGGATGGATACTAAAAAATTACTACTCGCATTAGGGCTTTTTATGATGAGCGCCCCTACCCTATTCTACTCACAACTAACTCCCCACATCTCCGAGAAAAGATTGAGCAAAGACACCTCAAAAGCGGATATTGATGGGGTTTATATCTTTTATAATGATGAGGGAGCAGTCGCAAAGCAAGTCATTAAGAAAAACGGAACTCCCATTGTAAAGACAAAGCACTTCAAAAAAAGTATAACGGGTAAAAAGTTTCAGATTTTGGTGAATGATAAGGAACATTTCCCTACCCGCATCCAAAAACAGCTTCAAAACCAACCATCGGTCTACCCAATGCCAGAGAAATTCATCGCTATATCCGATATAGAAGGGGAATATAATGCGTTTCGTACCTTCCTCATTAATAATAAAGTCATTGACAAGAATAATCAGTGGATTTTCGGTTCTGGGCACTTGATTACACTTGGGGATTTCTTCGATAGAGGGCTATTGGTAACTCAAACCCTCTGGCTCATCTACTCCCTCGAAGAACAGGCGGAAAAAGCAGGCGGGAAAGTACATTTTATACTCGGAAACCACGATATAATGAATATGAGCCACGACTTCCGATATGTGCGCAAGAAATATTTTGAAAATGCCCGCTTAATGAATGAGGAATACATCAATTTCTACAAGCCAAATACCGAGCTTGGTCGATGGCTGGGCACAAAAAATATCATTGAAAAAATTGGTTCTTATGTATTCGTACACGCGGGTATCTCTAAAGAGGTGAGCGACCTTAATCTATCCATTCCAGAGATGAACAGCATCGCAAGGCGGTATTATTTCAATACAAAATCAGCACAAACTAGCTCTGATAAACTCGCCAATGGACTTTATATGTATGCTAAAAGTCCAACTTGGTACAGAGGCTTTGGGAAAGCAGATATTGACAGGTCAGATTTTGAAGAAATCAGACAAAAAATGGGTGCTGATAAGTTCGTTATAGGGCATACACTGCATACAACTATTACCTACCTCCTCGATAAGAAAGTAATTGATATAGATGTGCATCACGCAGGCGGTAAAACCCAAGGATTGCTCGTAGAAAATGGCAAGGAATACGCGGTGGATATTCACGGGAATACATCTGCAATCGTAGAAAATGCAAGCCCAGAGGACGGAGACTAACCCCAAAATAAACCTTAGAGAAATGAAGAATATCGTTGTTTTAGCATCAGGATCGGGTTCTAATTTAGAGCGAATTATAGAATGTACCCAAAATGGTGAAATCCCCAATACCCAAGTGCGCCTTGTAGTAGCCGACAGGGATTGCTATGCTCTCCAACGGGCAAAAAATCACGAGATATCCAATCAGCTCATCCCTCGTGGGAAGGATTTCTGCGAGAAACTTGAAGAGATTCTACCTGAAAACACAGATTTGATAGTATTGGCAGGCTTTCTTTCCATTATCACAAAGGATTTTGCGGAGAAATACAAGGGTAAAATCATCAATATTCACCCTTCTCTCCTGCCCAAATTCGGTGGTAAAGGGATGTGGGGGATGAATGTACACAAGGCTGTCATCAATGCTAATGAACCTGAAAGCGGCGCAACAGTACATTTCGTGACGGCAGGTATAGACGAAGGGGAAATTATCATACAAGGTAGCGTGCCCCTCTCTCCCAATGAAACCCCAGAAAGCCTCGCTGAGAAAATCCACGAGATAGAGCATAAAATCTTCCCAGAGGGGATTAGAAGGGTGTTAGGAAAATAAAAAAAACAATACAAACCAAGAATAATAATTTATTAAATAAATAGACTATGCGTACTTTTTTTAATGGAGCCAATTGCGATATATACATTGGTCAAGGTGCAGGCAAGAAACTATTAGATGATATTACCAATGCCAAACGAAGTGTAAAGATTGTTTCCCCATTTTTATCTCCTTTTCTAATAAAAGAACTTATTTATCTGTATACAAGAGGTGTCAATGTTCATCTAATCACCACAGATAATATCGAAGACTATTATGATTCTTCTTACGAAAAGAATATTTATAAACTTATTCGGCAAACCAGAATCATAGATAAAGAAGCTGAAAGAATTAGAAATAAATGGTTAGATATTGTAAAATATCTCCTTTTTGCTAATATTGGATTAATCTGTATTTTATCACTCTCTGCATTTTTTTACTGGGATATGAAACTAATTTATGGATTAATCCCAATTCTTCTAATATTCCTGATTAGAAGTTATTTTAAAGAGAAAATAAAATCCAAACGGATTTACAATTATGAGTACTCTCAGCTATTTCCTTTCAAGGTATATGTCTCTCCTCAAAATTTCAATATGTATAAAAATATGTATATACATAGTAAAATCTATATCATTGATGATGAAATTGCTTATATGGGATCGCTAAACTTCACAGCAAACGGTACCAAAGATAATTTTGAAACCCGAATAAGAACCACAGATGAAGGAGCATTAGAGAAAATTGTAGATATATTCAAAGAACTTTTTTATCACTCTGGATTACCCGAAAGAGATATTCAATCGTGGGGAAGTTTTCTATATAAAGAGCCTATAAATTAAAGGTATTGTTAAATTACTATATTTAGTTTATTATTTAGCTTTAAAAACAAAACTATGGATAGAAAAGAACTTTTAGAATCATTAGATAAACTTAAAAAGGGATATATTTCTTCTATCAATACTCTTGAAATAATGATGAATTGGGGAAGAGTACAACTGGAATCCCTTTATGCTACTAAAATTGGAAAGTATAAAATAGAATTGCTGGAGCTCAATATTCAACTAAAAGCACTAAAAAAGAAAATACAGTTTTGTCATCAATACATCAATCAGGACAAAGAGCCAGCATTTGATAAGATAGAAGCAGAAGTAGAGGCGATGATAAAGAAAGCATATGAAGAAGTACATTTAGAAAAGCAAAAGATTGTAATGGGGAAAGAATTTCTTAAAAATTTACATTCGCCAACTGACAGTGCAGAAATCCGCAAAATCTATCGAAATATTGCAAAATCACTGCATCCAGATATCAATCCTCATCTTACAGAATATCAAAAAGAGTTATGGTATATATTTCATAAGGCATATAAAAGTGGCGATTTAGATAGGCTTAAAGCATTAGAAGTAGCTTTTTCAGAAGATTTGAAAAAATCTGAAGAACAAAATGAGGAACTCTCAGAAGAAGAAATTTTATTACAAACCGCTACCTTAGCACAAGGTATAAAAGAGTTGGAAGAAGATATTGCAAATCTTGAAAAGGAATTTCCTTTTAATATTGCTGACCAAATTCGTGATGAAGAATGGGTAGAGGAACAGCAGGAAATATTAAAAAATGAGATAGATGAAATAAAAAAAGTAATTAAGGAAAAAGAAAAAATCTATAAACTAATAAGAGAAACTTATGAGTAATCAAGAAAATTTTGAACTTAGCAAAACAGATCCTGCATTACTAAAATTAGTAAGCGGAGGGACAATATCTTTTAAAGCATTTGAGGAGGATATTCTTGCTTTAGCATCTGTTATAGCAGGCACATCACACCAAAATCTCAGCGAGATAGAAGATAAGATCATTATAAAAGAATCCATACTTAAACTAAAACGAGAACCTGATAATGAGTATGATAAATTTGCAATCTGTATTCTATTTGAGGAGCATAAACTCGGATATATTCCCAAAGCAAAGAACCAAACTATTGCCAGACTAATGGATGCTGGCAAAGAGTTTTATGCTAAAGCTACCCATAAAGAATGGGAAGGGAAATGGTTAAAAATAGATATGGAAGTATTTTTAAAAGATTAATAGGATAACAAATGAGGCTTTTTAAACAAAAAAATCTATTGTTTTCTGGGAGAAAATCTCCCCTTTTAAATTAGAAAGAGATATTCAACAACTATTTGAAAACAACTCTGAACAAATTATTGGATTAAAATTTATAAAAACATCTCAATGGACTGGTATTTAAAACAGAATATCCGTGGTGTGATTCATCATTTAGAGAGTACTTTAAATAAAAAGTCATCAAACTTCACCCGATTAGAGAAACAGACAACAGGATATTACTATCTTATGGCTCTTATTAGCAAAATGGATACCCTAGCTTATAATAATTATGGAGATTTTGTAGATAGAATTGATTTTATTATAAATATGTTTCCAACTAAGAGAAATGGGAGTCTTCGCTATGGAAAATACCTTACTCATTATTATAACTTTAGAAAATATATCCGAAAAGAATACGGCTATCTTCATAAAAATGTAATCTATTGGAAAACATTTATATACCTTTCATTATCAGGACTGGTTATAGGAGTTTTTACAAATATTTATATGGGGATTATTTTAGGTTTATTTTTAGGACACTTTATAGGAATTTCTCGTGAAAAATATGTTAGAAAACAAGGGTTGATATTAGATTCTGAACTTAGCAACTCGAAAAATCAAAATTAAACTCAATAAAACAAACACTAATGACAGAAAAAGAAAAAATGCTTTCAGGAAAGCTTTATTTCTCTGATGATAAGGATTTAGTAGAAGAGAGGAAAATCGCCAAATTACTGGTCTTTGAACTGAATAACCTCAATATTTTGGAGAAGGAAAAACGGCGGGAAATATTCAAAAAATTATTGGGGAAAATTGGAGAGAATTGCTATATAAAATCACCATTTTACTGCGATTATGGAGCAAATATAGAGATTGGTAAAAACTTCTATGCAAACTACAATACCACAATTTTAGACTGTGCAAAAGTTCAGATCGGGGATAATGTATTCTTTGGACCGAATGTTTCTCTATTTACAGTAGGGCACCCGATTGATGCAGAAATACGAAATTCAGGAGTAGAATTCGCACTGCCGATCAGTATAGGAAATAATGTTTGGATTGGTGGCAATACGGTGATCAATCCAAATGTTTGCATCGGTGATAATACCGTTATCGGGGCGGGAAGCGTTGTTACGAAGGACATCCCCAGCGGTGTCGTGGCTTTCGGAAATCCTTGTAAAGCCCATCGCGAAATCAATGAGAACGACAAAGAATTTTACTTCAAAGATTTAGCATATAAGCAAACAAAAAGTGGATAAATTTATCCACTTTTGCGCTTAATTTTCTTCTGATTCGGATTTTTTAGCTATCATTTTATAACTGAAATAACCTAAAAACAAAATCAGAACTATCATTATCCCTGAAAGCCAATAATCGCTCTCCATCAGGGGTTTGCTTCTATTATCCGCTTGCTTCACAATCATTTCATTTGATAGGCTTACGGTATCTTTTTTCTCTCTGCTAATTTTCTCTTCAAAGGTTTCTATATCATAGTTTGGTCTGTCGATAATCTGCTGATTACCATAGGTAAGAATGTAATCTCCACTTTTTTCGGCTTTAAAGACGATCCCATTTTCATAGGTTTTCACTTCTATTTCAGAGATTTTCAGTGGTGGATTATCTCCATTATCAATTACAATCATCATCTGCTTGGCGAGCACCTCTTTATAAGATTTCAGGTCAGCCCCCTTCAATGAGGAAAGCGTACCATCCGCAATGCCAGAATACTCCGCCAGCTTGCCTTTCTCCGTAGCAATAGTATCGATTGCATAAATGCTTATTGGGCGATAAAAATCGTTTTTATTTTCAACCTTTATGCGGAATGAGTGTATGGGCAAGCTATTTTTCAATGAAAAAACAGCTGTACTCGTCTTTGATTTTTTATCATTTTTAACCTTAAAGTTCTGAATCTTATGAACATTGAATTTCTGATATTTCAGAACATCATCATTCTGAAAAGCAGCTTCTGAGAGCAATGGCTTTTCATTGGTTTTCACTAATATGCGGTAATATTTATATCGTGTTTTCTCAAAAATCAAATTTTCAAAACTAAAATCTGTTTTGGAATTTTGGATGGACAAAACCCTGTAATTTTCCAGAATACCAAACCACTCTTTCTGGTCATTACTGCCCTCTAAATCAATTCTCCAATCAAAATTTTTGTTATCAAATGAGAGATTAATCTCACTGATTTCAGACTGATTATCCTCTCTTTGGAGTGTGAAATAATAGCCCTTATCGGTTTTGGTTTTGTTCAGAATTTCAAAATACTCATCCGTCTGAGCCTCAGTTCCCCAAATTCCTGAGATAAGATAAGGTACCTCCAAACTATCTTTCTGGCGAATGCGATAAATCCTAAGGTCTGCAAGGCTGGGCTCTGCTTTTTCATAGAGATTATCGGGGATTCTGAAGTAGTTCCACGAATTTTGTTTTGCATTGATTTTCCTCTTATAGCTTATTTTTGTCTGTGCTGTGCCATTAGCAAACAGCAAAATAAAACCGCCAAAAATTATCGATTTAATTATTCTTTTCACTTTCTGATATTTTATCTTTAAATTTATTATAAAGGAATGATATGATTAATAAAAGCACTCCTAAGATAATGAACACCACTATTTTTGAAATCGTATCTAAATCACTGATATCGTAGAAGAAGAGTTTCAAAAGGGTGAAAGAAAACAAAACAATCGCTCCTATTCTGAGGTGTTTCTTGTGTTTTGCTATTCCGATGCAAATGAGCGCGAGCGAATAAACTCCCCATAAAATGCTTAGCCCCAGCTTGAAAACATCTTCATATCGATTGATGGCGAGCCAATTAATCAGCTCATTACTCAAAAAGCTGATGACTGAGGTATAAACCACCAGATCTGCTAATATCCTGGTTTGTACGGACTTTTCCTTAAATGGCAATTGCCTTATATTCATCCATAAGCTAATGAGCGCCAATGCAATGCAAACCAAAAGCAGATAGCGCACCAGTACATACTTCAGCCCTATATCATAATACAATTCCTCTGCTCTGTGGATATACACCTCTCTCAGCTCGCCAAGTGAGTAAAATCCAGCCGTTTGTGCTAAAACCAACGAAAATAAAATCAATACTGCGGCTACGATTCCCAGCGCTTTGCTTTTTATTTTCAATAGGTTAAAGAAGGAAAGCAAACTAAAAAATATCAGCGCATAGCTTATTTTATAAATCGCTGTATAATCCTCAATTACAGGATTAAAACGAATCCCTTCACTCCTTGTATGCAAAATTGTGCTGGCTTCCCATTGGCTAAAATATAATTTCATCTCATTATAGAAACTGAAATATGCCACAATCACCAATAAAACCGAAAATATTACTTTCACAATCTCAAGCAATTCCTTTTGATTTTTTTCTGCAAAATCGTTCTTCTTATGAAAAATAGAGAGAACAACGGATAAGCTCGTGCCAACCAGCAGTGTAGTAAAGAAAATCGGATTGATGAAAATCAACATCTCATTATGGTAATTTGACCAATCTTCGCAAAGGCTAAAAAACGCCAGTGGGAGTATGATAAACGACAGATATTCATAGAATTTCACCTTCTGCTTTCGCCCTACCCAGAACAAAATCAGCCCCTGAACCGCCCAGAGCATCGTAACCCAATTGCCATCCCATTCTATCGGGATTGCTATCGTAATAAATCCAAAAACCAGCCCGAGCACCAAGTAGAAAATACTGCGGTCTGCCAGCTTTTTATTTCGTATAATAACGCCTACTACAAAATGTATCAGCGCATTAAACACCGTAAAAAGCCCTATATATCGGCTTGTATTTTCTTGCGAGAGCACGCCAAACTCTATCCCGTAGTATATAAATGAGTTGAGCAACAGGAAAATCACATCACCAACATCTAACATTTTATTGCTGATGATTTTATTCACAATCCCAGAAATGTAAAATTGTAAGAAAAATAAAGTCCCGAAACCAAATGCGATGCTCTGATAATGAATATTATCACTATCATAAACTAACCAAACTGCACAAGCTATCCAAGTGAAGAAAAACGAAGAGCAGAACAATAACCGCCAATACTTTTTAATCGAAATCGCTAAAATACCGAGATTAATCAATCCAATATAGCTGAAAAGCACTACAATATCCCCTGTATTTGATGAGAGAATAAAAGGAATGGCATAAGCGCCAACTAAACCAATATGCGCTATCACTGAGCGGTTATAGCTGAGCGATGCCAGCACGGTAAATACAGTAAAAACGAGCATTAATACGAATGCCAGCACTTGCGGTATCAGCGAATAGAAATCATATGCAAAATAAGTTAATAAGTAGAATATCGCCATCGCACCGCTCACGAGTACAGCACTATACGATTCATACTTTTTCCTTAGTCTGTAACTAAAAATCAATAAAATTCCCCCAGAAATATAACCTAAAACGATTCTCGTAAGAGGGTTGATAAGGTCATTCTCAATAGAATACTTCGCACCCAATGCCACACCGATAATCAGAATTAAAATCCCAACTTTATTAATCCAATTCTCACCGATAATCTTCTCCCAATTGAATGTTTTCTCTGGTTTTTTAGGCTTAGGAACAGAGATTTTTGCCTCTGGTTTCTTCGCGTCAGTTTGTAGGCTTATCACCATTTCAGCCTTTGCTGGCGCTGGCTTTTCGGCTGGCTGAACTTGTACAGGATGCACATCTCCCACCAAAGCAGCAATCTGCTCTTCTATCGCTTTTATCTCCCGCCCAAAGCTCTCTTGCCGCAGACTGAGCTCTTTCAACCTGGCACTCAGCTCTTCTATGAGCAAATCATTTTTTTTCATCTTTCAAATGTACAAAAAAATCTCTTTTCTCAGAAGAGATCAGTCTCTGGTACGAATTTCCATTCTTTTTCCAAAAATCTTAACTGCTTGTTTATTCGTTATGGGAATTAATTTTAAGTCTGAATACTGGGAAAGTATTTTCTCACATTTTTTCTCAAAGGGATACGACTTATAATGCGGTACAATACAGCAATCTACCAAGCCCAAGCCCATAAAATCCGGTGGTTGTGGATTAGGTTTTATAACATCATCCATACCTCTCATATACTCCACAGTTTCAGAGGCTACCGCTGCACCTGCAGACTCACCAATATATATTTTTCCATTGGCAACCTGCTGTTTTATAATTTTGTCTGCTCCCGAGCGTTTTAATTCACTAAGCAGGAAGAAAGTATTTCCTCCTGAGAGGTAAATATAATCGTTCCTTTCTATTGTCTTTTTGATTTCATCAGCAGTACTCTGGCTCAGTTCAAGGTTCTCTATTTCAAGTCCCATTTTCTCTAAAACCATCTTACCTTCATCCACATAAGCTCTGTAGTCTTCGTAAAAACTTGCTGTGGGAATAAAAGTTACGGACTTACCATATAGACTTCCATCCACAAAATCCCTAAAAAGCTCTCCCACTTCTGCAAAATACGAGCACAAAAACAACTTTTTCATCGTTAGATTCGTATTAAGTTCAAAATTATTTATCTATAAAACGCTGATATGTCTTAAATCTTATCAAGAGTTTGAAATTCAGCTGCAATACCCAATACAAATTCTGAATTTCAAGTTCAAGAATTTTAACTCAACCGATATTTTCATTGCTAAAATCCTCTTTAAATTAGTATATTTGCGAGATATTTTTTAGAAATTAAACATATAATTAAAAGTAAAATGAAAAAAAGAGTCCTAATCAGCGTTTCGGATAAGAGCGGATTGGCAGAATTTGCACTGTTCTTGGAGAAAAACAAGTATGAAATTATTTCCACTGGTGGCACTTTCAAGTATTTAAAGGAATCTGGCGCACATCCCATCCCGATAGATGATGTTACCCAATTTCCTGAAATGCTTGGCGGTAGAGTGAAAACCCTCCACCCAAAAGTTCACGGAGGACTGCTCGCCCTAAGGGATAATCCCGAACATATCCAGACCGTAGCCGAGCACGGTATCGAACTCATAGATATGGTCATCGTTAATCTTTACCCCTTCTTTGAAAATGCTACGAAAAACATTGATTTAGAAGAGAAAGTAGAGTTTATAGATATAGGTGGGCCTTCTATGCTCCGCTCTGCGGCGAAGAACTTCAAATCGGTAACGGTCATCACCGATGTGGCGGACTATCAGAAAGTTCAGCAAGAAATAGAAACCACAGGAAATTCTACCTTAGAAACTCGTAAGTACTTAGCAGGCAAAGTTTTTAATCTCACTTCGGCTTACGATGCTGCCATCTCCAAAATGTTGCTCAGCTGCGAATATCCAGACTATCTCAACGCTTCGTACAAGAAAGTTGCAGATCTCCGCTACGGCGAGAACCCCCACCAGTCCGCTGCCTACTATGTATCTACTGTGGAGCAAGGTGCGATGAAAGATTTTGAACAATTGAGCGGTAAGGAGCTCTCGTTCAATAACCTCCGAGATATGGATCTTTGCTGGAAAGTTGTGTCCGAGTTTAAAGAACAATTGGCGTGCTGTGCAGTGAAACATTCTACCCCTTGCGGCGTTTCCATCGGCTCTACCCCGCTCGAAACCTATTCAAAAACCTTTGAATGCGACCCCATTTCCATCTTCGGGGGCATTGTGGCAATGAACTTTACGGTAGATGCGCCCACAGCTGAAGAGCTCAATAAAACTTTCCTTGAAATCGTAATGGCACCAGACTTCAGTACAGAAGCGCTTGACATCCTCCGAAAGAAGAAGAACCTCAGAATCATTAAGATAAAAAACCCTGTGAGCGATAAACAAACTTGGGTTAAAATCGATGGCGGGCTCCTCGTACAGGATTGTGACCATCATTTTTCAAACGAAATACAGGTCGTAACTGAACAAAAGCCTTCTCCTGAGCTTCGCGATGCACTGCTTTTCGCTCAGCGCGTTGTAAAGTATGTGAAATCCAATGCAATTGTAGTCTCCAACGGAACTCAGGCATTAGGCATCGGGGGCGGACAAGTCAACCGAATTTGGGCTACTCAGCAAGCCATCGAAAGGGCAAAAGAAAAATTTAGCGGAGATTTGGTTCTTGCCTCAGATGCATTTTTCCCTTTCCGCGATGTGGTAGATTTCTGCGCCGAGCATCACATCAAAGCCATCATACAGCCTGGTGGAAGTATGCGAGATTCCGAAAGCATACAAGCGGCCAACGAGCACGGTATCCCTATGCTGTTTACTGGTATCAGGCATTTTCTCCACTAGGGGCATCGCCCCTTTTTTAGGGATATTGTTATTAATATAGGGGGCTCTGCCCCCCCTTTTTTATTTATACACCTATCTATTTGATGATAGTTTTCTTTATTTCTTATAGTAAATACTCTCAATGATGGAATGTTATAAAAAAAGCAGTATAATAACAAATGTTCTATAAAATACAATTCATTGCATGATGATTCAATAAATATAATTTATTAATTTTGATTATTAATAAAAATAAATCTCTAATTTAGCACCGTAATTTTAATGATTCAAATTATGAAAATTTCAGTTTTGAGCCATATAAGTACGGTAAATCTAGCAGCTTTTACTGAGTTAGTTATTAAAATTTCCAAAAGCGAAAAGTATAAAATTGATACGGAAAACCATTATCTGAAAGATATAGAAAACGAATACAATATTTACAAAAAATCTCACACAAAACAGACACATAATGGAAAGGAAAAAGAACTTACAAAAACTGACAGAGAACGAGACTATTTATTTAATGGAATTAAAAGTTTTCTTAAAGGTTGTATAAAGTTGCCTATTCATCCATTTTCTGAGGAAGCAAAATCACTTTATGAGGTATTTAAGTTCCATGATCTTTATCTTAACCGCCTTCCATATGAGGATAAGTCCACACTTTTACGCGAGCTCCTCGAAGCCTTAGAGTTGAAAATTAATAAAGAAAGAATTAAAATACTTCTTCTGGAAACCTCCATCGGCAAGCTAAAAGACACACAAGAAAGATTTGATATCCTATACAGTGAGCAAGTGGAAGCTAATGCGAATTTGAGGGAGATACAGAGTGCTTCTGCCATCCGAAAATCTTTGGAGAAAGCGCTGAGAGACTACCTAATCTATGTAAATTCAGCACAATTACTCCCCAATTGGAAGGAACTTCAACTCGAACTAAAAGAATTACTTAAAACAATAAAGTAAATATCTTAATATTAGATTTATACTAAATATAATTTTAATTTGGATACACCCAAATCAGATGATTTTGGGTGCTTTTTTAATACCTTTGCCGCCTTATTTTTTTGCTCTCTTCTCTTCTGAAGGAAAGCAGTTTTAAAAATTCTATTGATTAAAAATAAAGCAAATGCGTACAAAATCTGTCGGCAGAAAGAAGATTAATATCGTAACCTTAGGTTGTTCAAAAAATTTATATGACTCTGAAGTGCTAATGGGTCAGCTGAAAGCGAGCGGAAAGGAAGTGAGCCACGAGGCGAAAAACGGTGATATTATTGTGATTAACACCTGTGGTTTTGTGGATGTTGCAAAAGAGGAGTCGGTAAATACGATACTGGATTATATAGAAGCAAAAAAACGGGGAGATGTGGAAAAAGTGTTTGTAATGGGCTGCTTATCCGAGAGATATAAACCCGACTTGCAGAAAGAAATCCCAGATGTAGATGAATATTTCGGTACGAAGGATCTTCCCATACTTCTGAAGCACCTCGGCGCCGATTATAAACACGAGCTCGTTGGAGAGCGGATGACGACCACCCCAAAACATTATGCCTACCTGAAAATTTCGGAAGGCTGCGACCGGCCGTGTTCTTTCTGCGCAATTCCTCTGATGAGAGGAAACCATATTTCTGTACCGATTGAAAAATTGGTTTTAGAAGCGAAGAAGCTCGCCCAAAAAGGAACAAAGGAATTAATCCTCATTGCACAGGATTTGACCTATTATGGACTCGATATTTATAATAAACGAGCACTCGCCGACCTGCTAAAAGAGCTGGTAAAGGTAGAAGGAATCGAGTGGATTCGCCTGCATTATGCATTCCCTACGGGATTTCCAGAGGATGTTCTCGAAATTATTAAGAACGAGCCTAAGGTTTGTAATTATATTGATATCCCGCTTCAGCATATTAATACCGAAATCCTCAAATCGATGAAAAGAGGAACTACTCGCGAGAAAACCAATACTTTATTAAATAAATTCCGCGAAAAAGTACCCGATATGGCAGTGCGAACAACACTTATCGTAGGCTATCCTGGGGAGACGGAAGAGGCTTTCCAAGAGTTGAAGGAATGGGTAAAGGAACAGCGATTTGACCGCCTTGGATGTTTTACCTACTCCCATGAGGAAAATACAACCGCCTTTGATTTGCAGGATGATGTGCCTCAAGAGGTTAAAGAAGCAAGAGTCTCCGAAATTATGGAGCTGCAATCAAGCATATCTTGGGAAAAAAATCAAGAGAAAGTTGGCAAGGTATTCCGATGTATTTTTGACCGTAAAGAAGGGAATTACTTCGTAGGACGAACGGAGTATGACTCACCAGATGTGGATAATACGGTATTGGTATCCGCAGAAAATCTCTACCTCCCAATTGGAGAATTTGCCGATATCCGAATTACTTCAGCAGAGGAATTTGACCTCTATGGCGAATTAGCATAAAATACAACAATAAAGACCACCGAAAAAGGCTGGTCTTTTTTAATGTTTTATTTAAAATCTATGCTCATCTGAATTTTTATTTGTACTTTTGGACTCTTTCAAAATTAAATTTAATAACAATAATCTTGGTATGAATATATTAGTGTGCATAAGTAGTGTGCCTGATACTACTTCCAAAATAAACTTTACGGCAGATAGCTCTGCATTAGATAAATCAGGAATTCAGTGGATTATTAACCCTGTGGATGAAGTTTGCTTATCAAAAGTGGTGAAATTACAATCTTCGGGAGCGAAAGTAAGTGTGCTTTGCATCGGGGAGGGAGAAACGGAAGCTGTATTAAGGAAGTGCCTTGCAATAGGGGCTGATGAGGCAATTCGCGTAAATCTCTCACCGAAAGATAGCTACTCTACCGCAAAGGAAATAGAACAAGTGGTAAAGTCTGGCAATTATGATGTAATCTTATGCGGAAAAGAATCTATGGATTATAATAACGGTGCAGTTGCAGGGATTTTAGCAGCATTGCTGGGCTATCCTTTTGTAAATTCGGCAATTGAGATTGAACTTCAAGCTAATGAAGCAAAAATTACAAGGGAAATAGATGGAGGTACGGAGACTGTAGCCGTTCAGCTCCCAGCCGTTATCGGTGGGCAGAAAGGTTTGGTAAGCGAGAAAGATATCATTATCCCAAATATGCGAGGAATTATGAGCGCCAGAACGAAGCCTTTGCAAGTATTGGAACCGACCTCAAACGAGGTAAAAGCAAATACCCTATCATTTGAAAAAACTCCAGCCCGCGCAAATGTAAAACTCATAGAAGCCAATAACTTAGATGAATTGGTAAGGCTGTTGAAAGAAGAAGCTAAGGTAATTTAATTTGAACTCTTAAAAATATTTGAAATGACAATATTCGTATATGCTGAAAATAATAATGGTAGCTATAAGAAGACTACTTTTGAAGCGATTTCCTTTGCAAAAGCTATCGCTGAAAGCAATGGAGGAAATGTAACAGCAATTACCATAAACCCAACAGATTCAGTAGAAAAACTTTATCAGTATGGTGCCGATAAGGTATTAACCATAAAGAATGAAGGTTTAAAATTCAGCCCAAAAGCATATTCACAAATTCTGGCAGAAGTAGCACAATCAGAATTGATTATCCTTCCAAATACGGTAGATTCTTCCTCAATAGCGCCAATGCTCGCAGTACAAAAAGGATTTTCTATTATCACTAATGTAACCGAATTACCGGAAAGTTTATCCCCTCTACGAGTAAAGAGAAAAGTTTTTTCTGGAAAAGCATTTGCTACTGTGCAATCTGAAACTACTGGAACAGTGCTTACATTAGCTACTAACTCATTTGGGGTAAAAGAAAATCCGCAATCATCAGCAGGAACAGAGGAAATAATCAATTCCACCGTTCAGAATACTGATGTACAAGTGATTTCTACTGAACAAAGTATAGGGAAATTAGATTTAAAAGATGCTGATATCGTAGTTTCTGGCGGTAGAGGGCTGAAAGATGCTGAACACTGGCACTTGATTGAAGAATTAGCTTCTGCACTTGGAGGAGCTACAGCTTGCTCAAAACCCGTTTCCGATATGGGATGGAGACCGCATAGCGAACATGTGGGACAGACGGGTAAAACGATTTCCCCTAACCTCTATATTGCTGCAGGAATCTCTGGAGCTATTCAGCATTTGGCAGGAGTAAATTCCTCTAAAACAATTGTAGTTATTAATTCCGATTCCGAAGCTCCTTTCTTTAAAGCAGCAGATTATGGAGTGGTAGGAGATGTATTCCAAGTGCTTCCAGAGCTGACTAAAAAGATAAAAGAAGCAAATACATAAGATAAAAAAGAGCTCCGATAGATTATCGGAGCTCTTTTTTTAGTAAAAATCCTCTTCCCTATCAATAAAATAGACTAATGACTAAAATCATTTTCTTTAAGGAGTTGTGCTAAGACTTTTTTTGCTCGCATAATTCTCACTTTGGTATTTGCTATTGAGATATTGAGCACTTCAGCAATTTCTTTTATACTCATTTCTTCAAAAAAGCGGAGACGGATAATCTCAGCGTAATTTGCATCCATAGTAGAGACAATATCCTGAATTTTTTTATGCTCTTCTTCGGAAATCAGGAGCTCTTCTGGAGATTTTGCAAATTCATTTTTTACCTCTTCGAGGTTTCCATCTGTATCCTCAGCTTCTCGGGCTTTCTTCCGCCAGTAGTCTATAATCGTATTTTGAGCAATGGTAAGCACCCAAGTCTTAAACTGAAAATCAGAGTCGTAAAGATGTAATTTAGAGAGTACTTTGGAGAAGACATTAACAGTAATTTCATCTGCTAAGTTCTCGTGCTGTACCTTCTTCATCACAAAGGAAAAGACCTCTACCCAATAGAGATTAATCAGAGCGGTTTGGGACTTCTGATCTTTCTCTCTCGCCAGTTGAATGAGCTGTAGTATTTGTTTTTGCTCCATTGCTCAGCTATTTCTTTTAGCTATTTTAGATATTCTGCAAGTATGCCAATGCTTCTGGACCTTTATTACAGATTAAATCCAGCACCGATAAATCTTCTATAAAGCCCATTTTATCCGAAAAGGTTTGATAATACTCTTCAAAACCATAATGCAGAGGTTTTTTAGCACTAAACTTCTCCCTGTAATCATTCATCTGAGGCTGTTTTATATACTCCTCAGTAAGCAAAAAGCCTTTATCTGTCTTTAAAATACGCTGCAAAACCTCCAACGCCCTAAGGTTGAATTTCAGTAATGAAGGCTCACGAGTCTCAAAGATTGATTGGAGCTTATCTTCGTAATATTCAAAGTAGGGAGAGGATTGATAGGCAGTCTTAATAGACTTCCAATGGAGCTTTTGCCAATTCTCAGCATAGGAGATTTGTATATCTTTCATCAGCCTGTCTCCCGTATGTTTTATAGGGATAATGAGGGATAATTTCCCATTAGCACCATAGATATTCGCTCTGTTTCGGTAGGTTTGTTTAGGAAAATTCTCATACTGTTCCAGTGTAATATCTTCCTGAGCGATAAACCGAGCAAACCAGCTCACAGGCGGGAGGTAGAATACAGGTAAGAGGTTCATTATTCGTCTTCTTTTTTCTTTTTGAATATCTTCATAATATAATCCCAGCCGAAGAAAAGGGTCAGGATGAGCACCGCAAGCCACCAGTAGGATGTTTTATTAGCATCGCCTGTATTTACGGCTTTAAACATTCTTTCCCATCGGATTTTAAATGGTGCTTGGTAGATTTTTCCTTCCGAATAGGATACCCCTCGCTCAGAATCTGAGAACAGCCCTTGTAGGCTTAGCCAAGCGAACATAGGCTTACCCATAATGTGCGTTTCTGGAACGAAACCGAAGAACCTTGCATCTAATGAATTGTCTCGGTTGTCCCCTATCATCATATAATAATTGTATTTTACGGTGTATTGATCGGTCTCTTTGCCATTGATGAAGAATTTACCGTCTTTATGCACCAATGTATTGCCTTCGTATTGGGTAATGAGCTTTTGATATTCTGGTAGGTTATCTTCGGTAAGGCTAATAACATCTCCTTTTTTAGGAATTCTCAGTGGGCCATACCAGTCTGGGTTCCAGTTTTTATTATGAGGGAAAATCGTATTGGAATAGTTGATTTTATTACTAAGAACGAGCTCTCCTTCTTCCATAGATTTTACTTTATTTATATAGTATCCCACTGTTTTTTCGCCTTTGGGGTCTATATTTTCTTCTACGGAGGTTACGCCAGGCATTGCTTTAAAATCTTTTACCATAGCATCGGTAAGTCCGCTAAATACATAGACTCCGTCTTTCTCCTCGAAGGGTAAAACGCCATAGGCTTTGAATATTGCATCAATGTCGAGGAGCTGCTCAGTGGTTACGGTATAGGAATGCTGTACTTCGGCATCTGCCATTCGTTTTTCGGGCTTTCCGTTGATGAACACCTTACCTGCTTTTATCTCCAATACATCACCAGCAGTGGCGAGCAGTCGTTTTACATAGGGGTCTTTCCTGTCTATTGCGGTATGCACCGAGTCATCAGGATAGTTGAAGACCACAATATCATTTCGCTGAGGCTCACTACTGAAAATCCTCAGATACGGGAGCTCTACAACATCTACATAGGACTTAGGGTCGTCTTTCGGATTGCCTTTCTCACCAGTATCCATTATGGTGCTTTGTAAAAAAGGGATAGCGAGCGGTCGTGTAGGCATTCGGAAGCCATAGCTCCATTTATTAACGAAGAGGAAATCGCCCACAAGGAGTGTTCTTTCCATCGAGCCGGTAGGGATTCCGAAGGGTTGGGTAACGAATGTGTGTATAACGGTAGCAAATACCGCTGCGAAGGTTAATGAACCGATGAGCGTATCTTTTTTCTTCTCCTGCCGCTCTTCTTCGGTAAGGAAGAGGTCTTCCATTTCATCTATTTCAGTATCATCAAAGTAGTTGATGTACGCCATATAGATAAACGGCAGTACAACGGTGAGGAACTTTTGAGGGAAGAGCTTTTTGCCGAATTTATCCATCAAAAGGAGGTGAAAAACAGTCATCATAATGCTTCCCACAATCGGCATATAGGCAAGGAGTGCCCACCATTTCGGTTTTTTTGAGACCTTTAGTATAAGGAAGTAATTATAAAAAGGGACGAAAGCCAAAAGCGGGTGATGCCCCATTTTTCTGAAAAGTTTCCAAGTAGAGAGCCCCATTAGTGCGGATAAAATGAGGACAAAAACAGTGTATTGAACGAAATATTCCATTGATATTTTTCGGTTTTTTCGGTATTTAATCGCTTAAAAAGCAGGTGCGAATATAAATATTTTAAAATAAATCTTTTTTCTATTGCGCAATAGACTTTTTTATATAACTTTGACGCGTTTAAAATAAGGGACCCCCCCCTCTATTTTTCAAGTGTTTATATTTTTATTTAATATTTAAAAATCTAAAACAGTATGATAATATGCATGGGTAACTATGAAAATAGACATAAAGAGCCAAGGGAAATTTTCATTAGCCATCATAAAATAAAAAAAGATATGCAGACAGTATTGCTAAATACTGAAACTTAACCAACGAAGGATTAAAATACCAATATAGTGAGGTATTTTAATCCTTCGTCTTATTCTTTTACCCCTTCAAATCTGAAAGTAGAAGAAAAAATATTAAAATGAAACAGGAGATAAAATCTCTATCCGAAGAGGAATTTTTATCTCGGGAGAGCGCCGAAAATCCTTAATAGAGTAAGCAATTGATTAAAAAAATAAGAACAAGTAATAAGTAAGTATTAGAAATGAAGAAAATTTCAATTTTATTCGCATTATGCCTCGCAATAGTGGCGTATGCACAGGGAAATCCCCTCATCGGTGTATGGAAAAGCGATGCCAGCGGCGTAGTGGAGCTCTCCGCTTTGGGAGATTTTAGCTATACCTACGAAAAAGTAGGCGAGCCAAGTGTATCGGGCTCAGGCTCGGCAGTAGCGGTGGGAACTGAGTTTCAGCTTAAAATAACAGAATCCGTAGGAGAATATACCATTAAAATAAACCCAACGGGAGTTTTTAGACTGAAAAAAAATGGAGGCGATGCTTTCCGAAACCTCAGCCAATGGGGAGATATAGACTGGGCAGAAGACCTCTCGGGAATGTTTAGAGAGTGTAGCCAACTGAAAATAACCGCTACCGATACCCCAGACTTCTCCAAAGTAACCGATATGAGCAGGATGTTTCTCAATTGCGCGCAATTAGAAAATGTACCCAACATAAACGAATGGGCAGTAGGCGAGGTTACCGATATGGAATCTATGTTTGAAGGAGCAAAGCAGTTTAACGGCGATATCTCCCAATGGAAGGTAGGCAAAGTGGAAACAATGGTGTCTATGTTTAAAGGAGCAGAGGCATTTAACCAAGACCTCTCCCAGTGGGATACCGAAGCCCTTACCGAAACCGTAAGTATGTTTAGAGGTGCAAAGGCTTTCAATAAAGATATCTCTGGCTGGAAAGTGCAAAATATCTTGCTAATGAGCGGTATGTTTTATGACGCAACGAATTTTAGCCAAGACTTAGGCGCTTGGAAGATAAAAACAGGTGCCACGCTGGCAGGGATTTTTAGAAACTCTGGAATGGATTGCGAAAGCTACAGCAAAACCCTCAAAGGCTGGGCAGAAAATTCTGAAGTAGGAACAGGCGTAAACCTCTCTACCAACTCCAAGTACGGAGATGCAGCAAAACCTTATAGAGATGAGCTCATTAAAAAGAAAGGATGGACCATCAGTAGCGATAAATATGACGATAAATGTACCGTAGACTTAGGCATAGCTGATGCCCCTACCCGACCAGCCCTCAAAGTACTGAAACCCGTAAAAGATGAGCTCATTATCTCAAGCCCAGAAGAGATAAAAAACATTGAAATCTATACCGCTTCTGGCGCACTCATCAAGACATTAAAAGGAAAACAAAGAGCCGTAAGCAACCTACCAAAAGGGCTCTATATCTTAAAAATAAATACAGAAAATCATCAGTACACAGAGAAAATTATTAAAGAATAATCATCAGAGATAATCCATCTCATCATTAAATTAAAACAACATAATTAATATATTTCAATAATGAAGAAAATCTCGATTTTATTCGCATTATTCGTCGCAATAGTGGCGTATGCGCAAGAACCTTTCGTAGGAGTGTGGAATGCCCCAAGAGGACAAATAGTCTTCGCAACAGAAGGAGAATTTAGTTACTCCTATGAAAAGGTAGGAAACCCTAGTATCAACGGTATAGGAGATGGCTGGCCTAATAGAACAGAACTGTTCGTAAGCCCTGGTAAATACAAAATCTCCATCGTACCAAAAAACAATAATAAATTTAGATTTAAAGACCTTAACAACTTCCTCGAAGTACAAAAATGGGGAAGCGTGAAATGGGCAGATGACCTCTCAGGGATGTTCGCTAACTGTAACGAACTCCAAATAACCGCTGACGATACTCCCGATCTATCTGGGGTAACCAGCCTTAGCGGGCTCTTCAGCGGCTGCTCTTCATTGGAAACCATCAATGGATTAAACGACTGGGATGTAAGCAATGTTCAAGATATGAGCTATATGTTTAGCGGTGCTACGCATTTCAACCAAGACCTGTTCAAATGGAATATGGGCAATGTAAAAAATGTGAGCTATATGTTCCAGGAAGCAAGCACTTTTAATGGAGATATCCATACTTGGGAATTCAAAAACCTCGAAAATATGGAGTATATGTTCCGAGAAGCATTTGCATTTAATGGCGATGTATCTAACTGGAATGTAGGCACTGTAACCAATATGAAAGGCGTATTCTATAGAGCAAAAGCCTTTAGTGGAGATGTCTCTAACTGGAATGTATCCCAAGCTAAGAATATGGAAGTGATGTTCTATGAAGCATTACAGTTTAATAGCGACCTTTCTAGATGGAATGTAGGTAATGTAACCCTTATGTACGCTATGTTCTCCAAAGCTCCGCTATTCAACTCCGACCTTTCTAACTGGAATGTGAGTAATGTTACAGGAACTTGGAGTATGTTCCAAGGTGCTACAGCTTTCAATAGCGATATTTCCAGATGGGATGTGAGCAAGGTAACCGATATGAACAATATGTTTAAAGAAGCAGAGGCATTCGACCAAGATATCTCCCAATGGGATGTAAGCAAGGTAACCAATATGGGCTCTATGTTTGAAAGTACAAAAAATTTTAATAAAGATATCTCTAACTGGGATGTAAGTAGCGTACAAGTACTTGACTTTATGTTTGAAGATGCTAAGGCATTTAACCAAAGCCTTGCAGGATGGAAGATAAAAGATAAAGCCCATATGACGAACTTCCTCAAAGAATCTGGAATGGATTGCGAAAACTACAGCAAGACACTCAAAGGCTGGGCAGATAATCCTAACACAGGTAAGGAAATCCACTTCTACTCTACCGCAAGCTACGGAGATAGTGCAAAACCTTACAGACAAAAACTCATCGATGAGAAAGACTGGAAAATCTATAGCGATAGCTACGACTCAAGCTGTACTGCCGACTTAGCAACAGAAACAGTAGCGCAAAGACCACAGTTCTTCATCATAAAACCAGTAAAAGAAGAGCTACACATTCAAGGCTTAGACGGCATCAAGAGCATAGAAATCTACTCCGCAAACGGAAGCCTCGTAAAAACACTCAATGCAAACCAAAGAGGCGTAAGCAACCTTTCCAAAGGTGTGTATATCCTTAAAATCAATACCCAAAACGGTACTTATACAGATAAAATCATTAAAGATTAAAACCTAATTTAATAGCCCCTGAGGTCAACTTTGGAGGCTTTTGTCTATATTTTAGAAGCATAATTAAATACATTTATAATGAAAAAAATTTCAATTTTATTCGCATTATTCGTCGCAATGGTGGCGTATGCACAGAAGCCTTTCGTAGGCGTATGGAAAACAAATAAGAAAGGGGAAATCTCTTTTGGAAGTGTGGGCAACTTTAACTATACCTACGAAAAAGTAGGCGACCCAAGTGTAACAGGTTCAGGAGCAGGTGTGCCTGCAAAAACAACCCTCAACTTGGCAAATGGAGAATATAAAATCACCATCACACCAACAGAGGCTTTTAAATTTAAGAATCTTAGCGGCATCATTGAATTAAAAGAATGGGGAGAAATAAATTGGACGGATGATTTATCCGACCTCTTCCGAGGATGCTCTGGTCTTAAAATAACCGCAACTGATAAGCCGAACTTTTCTAATGTAACCAATATGAGCCATATGTTCTACTATTGTAGGGAAATCGATAATATCCCTGGCATAGAAAACTGGGATGTAAGTAAGGTTACCAATATGAAGAATATGTTTAACAATGCTGCTAAATTTAACGGCAATATCTCTGGCTGGAATGTATCCCAAGTAGAAGATATGAGCGGGATGTTTGCCCACGCACAAGCATTTAACCAAGACATCTCCAACTGGAAAGTGGGCAATGTAAAGAATATGGGAGGAGTTAACTTCTACAAAGGAGGGATGTTTGAAGGAGCTAAGGCATTCAACCAAGACCTCTCCAAATGGGATGTGAGCAAGGTAGAAAATATGAGCTATATGTTTAATGGCGCTACGGCATTCAACCAGGACCTCTCCAACTGGAATGTGAGCAATGTAAACAATATGCAGTATATGTTTAGCGATGCGGTCAACTTTAACCAAAATATGCCAAACTGGAAAACAGGAAAAGTGAAAAATATGGCAAATATGTTCAACGGTGCTATAAAATTCAACGGAGATATCTCCAACTGGGATGTAGAGCAGGTAACCAATATGAACTCTATGTTTAATGGTGCTTCTGAGTTCAACTCCGATATCTCTAAATGGACGGTAGACAATGTAGCGCATATGAACTCTATGTTTTTTAATGCTATAGCTTTCAACTCCAACCTCTCTGAATGGAGCGTAGGTAAAGTGCAAGATATGAGCTCTATGTTTGAGAATGCAAAAGCATTTAACCAAGACCTCTCCAAATGGGATGTAACCAATGTAACCAATATGAGAAGGATGTTTAACAGAGCAGGAGTATTTACCAGCGACCTCTCTAAATGGAATGTGGGGAGCGTTACCAATATGACTGAGCTGTTCTGGAACGCAGCAGAATTTGAGAGCGACCTCTCTAACTGGAATGTAGGCAATGTAGAAAATATGGAGTTTATGTTCCATGGAGCAGAGAAATTTAATAGCGACCTCTCTAACTGGAATGTATCTAAAGCTAAAAATATGAACAGAATGTTCGTAGGTGCAAGAAAATTTAACCAAAACTTGGGAAGCTGGACTATTCCAACGGATGCTAAACTCGGCGGTATATTCTCCTTCTCTGGAATGGATTGCGAAAACTACAGCAAAACCCTCAAAGGCTGGGCAGAAAACCCAAATACAGGAAGTGATGTAGTCTTCTCTTCTCAAGCCGTTACTTATGGTGCTGCTGCTAAGCCTTACAGACAAAAACTTATCGACATTAAATGGTGGAAAATCTCTGGCGATACATTTGATGCAGGCTGTACTGCCGACTTAGCAACCGAAGATGTAGCGCAAAAACCACAGTTCTTCATCATAAAACCAGTAAAAGATGAGCTTCACATTCAAGGCTTAGACGGCATCAAGAGCATAGAAATCTACTCCGCAAACGGAAGCCTCGTAAAAACACTCAGCACAAACCAAAGAAGCGTAAGCAACCTTTCCAAAGGTGTGTATATCCTTAAAATCAATACCCAAAACGCTACTTATACAGAGAAAATCATTAAAGATTAAAACTCTGATTGAGCAAATTAATATGAAACAGTACAGCCACTTATGGTTGTACTGTTTTTCTTTTGGATTCTTTTGTGAGCCGATTAATTCCCGTAATCGAATCAAAATTATCGTATATTTGAGCCGATTAATCAATATTAATTGGCTCATAGTATTATTTATTAATACAACGGAGGTCAAATTTAATACGATGACGCATTAATTTAATGAGATGGAGGTCAATTTTAGACCGTCGTCGGTCTATTTTAATGCGATGGAGGTCAAAATTTGACCTCTGGAGCACTAATTTAGAGGTATAGAGCATTAATTTAATGCTCCATCTTAGTAATCTTACTAAGATTTTCTTCAAAAACAGATAAACTACGCATTAAAACAGAGATAATTTTATTAATTTCATAAAAAAGAAGGCTTTCGCCTCCTCATTTTTTATACTCCTAAGACATCTTTCATACTGAAAATGCCCTTTTTGTCTCTTAACCACTCGGCGGCAACTACCGCCCCGAGCGCAAAGCCTTCCCTACTGAAAGCCGTATGTTTTATCTCGATTTCATCTACTTTGGAGCGGTAGAATACCGAGTGCGTACCTGGAACTTCATCTTCCCGAATGGCAAAAATTCCTAATTGGGCACCTTCGGTTTCATCTAATTTCCACAAATGAAACTTCGGATGATGAGCGATAAGCCCTTCAGCTAAGGAAATTGCCGTACCGCTCGGTGCGTCCTTCTTATGAATGTGGTGTATCTCTTCCAGCTGGGCATTATACTCATCAAAATGAGCCATCATCAATGCTAATTTCTCATTCAGAGCAAAGAAAAGATTCACACCGAGAGAGAAATTAGAACCATAAAGAAAAGCGGACTGCTGTGCCTGTGCGATTTGCTCTATTTCTGGCTTCCTGCTGAGCCAGCCCGTAGTACCGCAGACCACAGGCGTATGGTTTTCAAGGCAGGTTTTTATATTCTGGAAAGCCACTTCTGGCTGGGAGAATTCTATTGCCACATCGGCATTATTCAGCGTCTCGGAAGTCGGGGTTTGGTTGAGCCTGGCAACGATTTCGTGCCCTCTCTCGGTCGCGATTCTATCGATAATCTGCCCCATTTTACCATAACCCACTAATGCTATTTTCATTTTATATTCTGTATGTATTAAAATCTAAAACTAAGGCTTATTCCTGCTTTTGCATTCTGCTCGGCATACTCATCGTAGATAACGGTAGGTTTCAGAGTCAGGTTTGGGTCTCGCTTCATCTCATAAAGATGCGCATCTACCACTGCATCTATAATATTGAGCACATAGATAAGCCCCGTAATGGCAATGGCATAGTCTCTTTGCCTTTTAAATTTATCCTGAATGCGCCCCAAAACCTCCTCATTCACTCCCTGAAAACCAGAGAACTCGTGAGGCTGCCCATTAAGCTCTGCAATAAAGGCAGAGCGGTATTTATCATACTTCCGCTGGTTCCAGAGAACGATGCCTACCCCTGTGCCAATCCCTCCCCAGACAATAGGAATCTTCCAGTATTTCTTATTATAATACTGCCCGAGCCCAGGTAAAACTGCAGAGTATAAACCCGCCTTCACAGGGCTGTTAGGAGTAATCTTTAAAGGTTTATTTATCATCTGAATGTCTCGCTCTATATCCTGCACGGTTTGAGGTGCTACCTTTAAGGTATCTACCTCCTGTGAAAAGGCAAGATGAATGATAAAACAAGAGATGATGAGCAAAAGTTTTTTCATATTTATAAGCGGTGGCTATCGGTTAAAGTAAGCGAGAATCTCTTCCAGCACTGCTTCGTTTTTAAAATCCAAAACCAGCTTTCCTTTTTTACCATTGGCAGAAGTTTTAATCTCCACTTTTGTATCCAGCAGGTCACTGAGGTTTTTCTGAACTTTCTTATGATAATTAGAAATCTCCCTTTGAGCTTTGATTTTCTTCTCCTTCGGATTTTTTATCGCTGATGCTAATGCCTCAGCTTGGCGAACATTTAAGCCTTCTTTTATAATCTGCTCGAAAAGCTGCTGCTGCTCCTCCTCAGTATCAAGACTAAGGATGGCTCTACCGTGCCCCGCTGAAATTGCAGCACTACGGATGGCATTTTGTACCTCAGGAGTTAGTCTGAGCAAACGAAGAGAATTCGTAATGGTACTTCTCTCCTTCCCTACCCTTTGGCTGAGGTTTTCTTGGGTAAGACCGATTTCCTCCAAAAGTCGCTGATAAGTAAGGGCAACTTCTATCGCATCGAGGTCTTCCCTTTGGATGTTTTCTACGAGCGCCATCTCCAGAAGCTCCTGGTCATTCACAAGGCGAATGTAAGCAGGGATAGTTTTTAAGCCTGCGAGCTTAGACGCACGGAAACGCCGTTCACCAGAGATAATCTCAAATTTATCTTTATCCTTTCTCAGGGTAATGGGCTGGATAACACCGAGTGATTTAATGGACTGAGCCAAGTCGGTAAGGGCTTTTTCATCAAAATAAGTCCTCGGCTGTGTGGCGTTGGGGTAGATATCCTCTATTGGAACCTCCACAATATTTCCAACCAGCTTCTCGGCACCTGCATCGGTAGCGGTGTGTATTGTATTTTTAGATTCAGAGTTTAGGATTGCCCCTAAACCTCTGCCCATTGCTCTTTTTTTGTCTTTCATTTTTTAAGTTTTTATAGCGCTTAAAACCGCATTTTCTCTATTTTTTATTTTTAAGAAGCACCTCTTCTGCCAGCTGTATATACTGTACTGCACCTTTGCTTTCGGCATCATACATCAGGATGCTTTCACCAAAACTCGGAGCCTCGCTAAGCCTTACATTCCTGCTGATAACCGTCTCAAAAACCATTTCTGGGAAGTGCATATTCACTTCCTCCACTACTTGATTTGAGAGGCGAAGCCGGCTATCATACATCGTAAGGAGGAGCCCCTCTATGCTTAAATCAGGATTATGGATATTCTGCACATTCTTAATGGTATTGAGCAATTTACCCAAGCCCTCCAATGCAAAATATTCGCACTGTATAGGAACAATGACCGAGTCTGATGCCGTAAGCGCATTGATGGTAATAAGCCCCAAGCTCGGAGCACAATCAATGATAATGAAATCATATTGGTCTTTAATGGGTTCTAAGGCAGTTCTGAGCATAAACTCTCGGTTTTCCTTATCTACCAATTCTATTTCGGCAGCAACCAAATCAATGTGAGAAGGAATAATATCTAAATTCGGGGAGCTGGTTTTGTATATGCAATCTTCCACCTTTTCACTATGCTCTAAGAGATTGTAGGTAGAATTTCTCACTTCTTCTACACCGAGACCAGAGGTTGCATTTGCTTGTGGATCAGCATCAATAATCAGTACTTTTTTTTCAAGAACACCGAGTGCAGCGGCTAAATTTACCGCAGTCGTCGTTTTTCCTACACCTCCTTTTTGATTTGCAATTCCTATTATTTTAGCCATTCTAAAAATTATAATTCCCCAAAAGTACAAATTTTTTATTCTTGCAATAAATTGATATTGATATAGCAATATTTAATCCTCTACAAACCAAAAAATTATTAGAATAAAAAATTATCCACATTCGGTTATAGAATGTGGATAAAACTATAAAAAAAAACAGCTATGTCCTTAGTTAAATACTACAGAAACAGGGAATCTAAAATAGCTCCTAACAGGTCGTCCATCAATTTTTGCAGGCGTCCATTTTCCTTTTATACTTTTGATAGCACGGATGGTTTCTTTGTTAAAAGCATCATCTTTTCCACTTGCCTTGATATTAGATATACTACCATCTTTTTCAACGACAAAAGTGATTTCTGTACTTAATTTTTCATTACTTTCCTCAAATTCGGAAATATCAAAACTGCTCATCACCTTATTTCTAAAAGCATCTATCCCACCTATGAAATCTGCGCTTACATCTACCTTCGTCTTTGGTGAATCATCTATTATAACAGGTTTTTCAAATTTCACTTCTCCTGTATTACCGCTGTTATTCATCTCATTTGAAGACCGATTAAGTCTAATATCCGGTGATTTCCCCTGTATGGTCTCCAACCCTCTTATTGCATTTAGCGATTCTTCATTGGTAGGGACTGAGCTTTCATTTGTCGCATTTCGTTTAGGGTCAGGCACTCGGCTATCTACTGTATTTACCTTCTGGGGTTTAGGGGGAGCTATTGATTTTTCAGGGAGAGGCTTCTCGTCCTCTTTTTTCTCTATATTTTCAATATCCATAGGGCGAGCAACGACCTCTACCGTAGCCTTAGGCTCTTCTTTAAAAAGACTTGTTACCAACGGAATGATGGATACCGAGCTAAAAAATGCCACTCCAATAAACATTGCTTTTGTCAGCATTTTGTCTGATTGATAGCGCAGGTCATAAGCGCCATATTCTTTGTTTCTCCCTTGAAAAATCACCTCATCTAAGAGGAATTCTTCTTTTTTAAATAAATTTTTCATTGCATCTGTTTTTAATTTTATTAAACTCGTCTTATTTATTATAATTTTTAAGATTATTTTCAGTATTTCAATCCAATGATTATCTACTCTACAAAGTCTTTGCCAAAAATAAATAAAACTGAATATCTATTATAATTTCTAAAATCTAAAGCAATATCCTCTTTTTACAAGATTTGCATTATTTTTAAGTATTTGATGGAAGTCTTTTTCTAAGATATACTACCCAGAAAAAATAAAAGGGGGCAAAGCCCCCAAAATAAGTATTCAAATGAATCTTTCTTTAAAAAAGAAAGAGACGATATCCCCTAATAATTCTTCACCAAGCCTTTTACAATGCTGATGACATTAGGCATTGCTTTTTCGGCGGCTTGTAGAACCTCATCGTGGGAAACGGTAAAGGCAATGTCTGGCCCACCAAGGTCGGTGATGATAGAGATTCCGAAGCAGTCCATCCCCTGATGCTTAGCCACGATAACCTCTGGTACAGTGCTCATCCCCACAGCATCTCCACCGATTGCTTTTACAAGACCGTACTCGGCAGGAGTCTCGAAGGTAGGCCCTTGAAGCGCTACATATACTCCTTGATGTACTTTGATGCCTTTCTCTGCAGCTACTTTCTCTGCTATTTCAATCATTTTTCTGCTGTAAGGCTCACTCATATCTACGAAACGAGGACCGAATTCATCTATATTCTTACCTCTGAGCGGGTGCTCTGGCATCATATTAATATGGTCGCGAATAATCATTACATCTGCCACACGGAAGTCTTTATTTACCCCACCAGAAGCATTGGAAACGATGAGATTCTTGATACCAAGCGCGTGGAAAACCCTGAAAGGGAAAACTACCGTCTTAATATCGTGCCCTTCGTAGTAGTGGAACCTACCGCTCATCATCAGTACTTTTTTGCCTTCGAGATTTCCGTAGATGAGCTTGCCTCCGTGCCCTACAACGGTAGTCTGAGGAAAGTTTGGAATCTCGCTATACTCCAATGTATGTATCGGCTCTACTTCGTTTTTCAAAGCACCAAGCCCAGAGCCTAATACGATTGCGAAATCTGGGGTTTCTTTGATGATTCCCTTAATAAATTCTGCGGTTTCTTTAATTTTGTTTAACATAGTCTATAATTATTTGATTAAACTCTTCTTTTTTATCAATGGATAGATTTATCGGCCAGTAAAAAATAAGACCTCTAAGGTAATCAAAAGTTTTCAATCTTACATAATCCTTCTCGGTAGTGAGGATGAGTTTATAATCTCCAAGCTTTCGGTATTCATCCATAATCTTCTTTATATCAGCATCTGTAAAGTTATGATGATCCTTAAATTTTAAATGTTTAAAATTCTTGTTAAACTTGGAAAGATGTTCCAAAAGGGGCTTAGGATTGGCAATCCCCGTGATGAGGAGAATGTCGTAATACGCCAGATTATTATCGGGGAGCTCGGTAGGTTTTCCCAGCCCATCTTTACCAAACACCTTTTCATCATAGCTAATAGATGAGAAAAACACCTTTTGATTCTGTGTAGGCTTTATACGAGAGATATAATACTGTTTCTTCTCCTCTGTAAGGTTATCTGGGCATTTGGAAACCATAATAACTTGTGCTCTTTTGGCTCCTGCTTGGCTCTCCCTAAGGTTGCCCGCTGGCAATAGGAAATCTTTAAAGTAAGGGTCGTTATAATCCGTCATCAGAATGTTAAAACCTGCTTTTATCGCACGGTGCTGATAGGCATCATCCAAAAGGAGAACTTTTAAATCCATATCGGGAATCATCTTCTTTGCTCCCTCTACTCTATCTTCACAAACCCCAATAACGAAACGATTTTTAAACCTCTCGAAGAGCTGCATAGCTTCATCACCTACCTGCCTGTAATTACTGTCGTAATTGGTAATCCTGTAGCCTTTCGTCTGCCTGCCATAACCACGAGAGAGCACTCCCGTTCGGTAATATTGAGAAAGCAAATCGGCAAGATACATCACCATTGGAGACTTTCCAGAGCCTCCTACGGATAAATTACCTACATTAATGATTGGGGTTCTAAACCTTGTGGACTTAAGAATTCCTATGCTATACGCCAAGTTTCGGGTAGCCGTAGCCAAATGATAAACGAGGGAAAAAGGATAGAGATACCATCTTTTCATACGGGTGCAAAAGTAGTTCTTTTCTTCCTTTTAATAAAATGAATCCTTAGGCAACGACCCGTAAAACTCAATAGACTCAATGATATTTTTCTCCGTGGATTGATAATCATAAATACCGCTTCCCACCGCAGAGATAAGGGAGAAATTAATCTTCCCAGACGCATTCTTTTTGTCATTGGTCATTAGGGAAATCAAGGATTCATCTGTAAAATTCTGGATATTGAGCACTGGATAGAATTTTCTTATCGTGTTTATAATATTATCACGGGTTTCTCTATTAATCAATCCTTCAAGACAAGAGAGATAAGTCTCGCAAATCATACCTGCTGCTACTGCTTCTCCGTGGGGAACCAAACTTCCTTGTTCCAAGAAAAGGCTCTCAATAGCGTGCCCGATAGTATGCCCGAAATTCAGTGTTTTTCTGATATTTTCTTCCTTAAAATCGATGCTTACCACCTTCTCTTTTATCATCATAGATTCTTTGATGTAGGGCGAAACTGCTACTACATTAATCTCCGAAAGAGAGGAGAGGTTCTCCCAATGCGAACGGCTGGCAATAAGACCGTGCTTAAGCATCTCTGCAAAGCCACTCCTAAGCTCTACAAAAGGAAGGCTATCTAAAAAGTTCGGATAAACGAAAACAGCTTCTGGATGGGCAAAAGTCCCCACTACATTCTTCAAAAACTGATGGTCAATCCCCGTTTTACCACCGATAGAAGCATCACACATTGCGAGGAGGCTTGTCGGCATATTTACAAAGCGAATCCCTCTCTTATAAGTAGATGCCACAAAACCACCAAGATCGGTAATAACCCCTCCGCCAAGGTTGATGAGCAATGATTTCCTATCCGCACCGAAATCTGCCAATATCTCCCACAGTTGCTTTGCCGTTTCTATGGTTTTCATTTCCTCACCTGCTTCTATTTCTATAATTTCAAAAGGAATATCGGTCTGCATATTGAGTAAAAGCGTAGGCAAGCAGTACTCATTTGTGTTTTCATCACAAAGGATGAATATTTTAGTTGGTAAAGCCTCAGACAAATACAAATTCAGTAGAGAAAATTGAGTATCTAATATTGAAATCATTTGAATTTTAATTTTTAGCTGTGCAAAAATACTAATTATATGAGGTTGGTAAGAGATGAAAAAAAAATCCAGAGGCTTATCAGGCTCTGGATTTTGTATTTGAATGATGATAGCTTAGTATCCTGCGCTTGAAGGAGCAGTACCTTTACCCGAAAGAGCGAGGGCAGAGGAAGTACCAATCCTCTTGACACCGAGCGCAATCATATCAAGGGCTTCTTGGTGGGTTCTAACGCCTCCCGCAGCCTTTACGGGGAGCTTACCCGCGTGGGCAATCATTATTTTAATGGCTTCTGGAGTGGCTCCATTGGGCTTTCCGCCTTCCGTTTTATAGAAACCTGTGGAAGATTTAACGAAAATCTCTTGCTCTCTACCTGCAAAACTCTCCTCTGCCCACTGGCGAATGTGAGAAGTGATGCTGGCAATCTGCTCATCGGTAAGAGCGGCGATTTCGATAATCCATTTCGCGGTTTTATGATGTTTGAGCGCGAGAGCGGTACATTTTAGGAACTCATCTTTTACATAAGCGAGCTCATTTGCCTTAAATTTCTCGAAATTAATGACGAAATCGAGCTCATCTACGCCATCGGCAATCGCCTTTTCTGCCTCTGCGAGCTTCGCCTCTACAGATGCGGTGCCCTCGTGGAAGCCGATAACGGTACCAACCTTAACGGAGGCACTCTTTTCCTTGATATAGTTCTTGATGAAGTGGACATATTCTGGACGAATCATCACTTCGAAGAAATGGTAGTTAATGGCCTCGTCGGTGAGCTCAATTACCTTTTTACGGGTCTCTTCTGTGGTGAGACCAGACTGTTCTGGGAGTTTTAGATAAGTGGAATCTAAAAAATTTTCTACATTCATAGCTTACTAATTTTTTATGTTAATAATTCAGTTAATAATTGTCTTAGTTTGTATGATGACGGGGAAGTGATCGCTTTGTCCGCCCAAGTATCTGCTTCCGGCGAAGGTTCGCGAGGGCTTTCCGTGCTGCTTCAGTTGTTCTGGAGCAAAGATTTCTGCTTTTACAAACGCTAACGGGAAGTTTTCTGACACGAGATGTTCGGAGAAGAGAATCTGATCAAACAACAAACCCTTTGAGCGATGGAAATTGGAAAACGACCTATTGGCATAAACCTCTGAAAAAGGGTTTATCAGCTGGAAACGAGGGCTTATATTCATCAGATTTCTTATGGCTTCATCATTAGGATTGGCATTAAAATCACCGAGAATGATGACGGGCTCTTTTTGGGCGTTAAGATTGTTTATCAGATGCTCTTTGAGGGTGTTCAGTATGATTTCTCTTTTGTTTTTTGCCTCATCTGACCCTCTTCGGGACGGGAGATGGAGGGTATAAACATTGAATATTGAGTTGCAATACTGTATTTTAGTAAAGATGATGCTTCTGGTTTCCGAAACGGGAAGAGGCTCGGAATGGAGGACCTCTATTTCCTTAGAATCATAGAGTAAAGCGGTATCTACGCCCCTTTTGTCACGGCCTTTGTAATGTATAATGCCGTAGCTAGAAAGCGGCGGATATTGTATTAAGTCTTCCAGAGGCTGTATGCCCTGTACCTCGCATACGCCAATGATGATCGGGAGGCTCCCGTAGGTTTTTTGTATTAATAGGAGTGTTTCTGAAATGCTTTTTAGCTTTTTTTGGTATCGGCTGAGCGACCAATTTCTCAATTGATTATCAATATTCTGAGAACTTAGAGGATAAAATAAATTCTCCAGATTGTAAAACATCAAAAGGGCAGTATTTCCTTTGGCTCTCAGCATTATCTTGTATTATCCATTAAAAATCATTTTCTTTTTCACGAAATAATTCAGTATTGAGGTTAGAATAATCGCAGATATTTTGCTTAAAACCTCCGCGCTAAATGTGAAAATGATGAGTTTTAAGTGATTCTTGAAAACAAAAGTAAAAAATATTTGAAAGAAAACCAAACTCAGAAGAGTACTTAGCAATGAAACCAACATAAAGTAGGCAAACTCCCTCCTTTTGGAGTGCTTCCCCCTCTGGAATACGAACCAAATGCTGAAGAAATAGTTCGTAATAATGCCGAGCGAGGTAGAAAAAACATTGCTCAAAGGGAAATGTATGCCGTAGAAATTGGTCTCGGAGGAGATGATTGAAGGGAGAATGAGGCTTAGTCCTTTAAAACTACTCACCTCTATCATCGCACTAAGACCGCCCGCTATAATAAATAAGAATAGCTGTTTTTGTTTGAAAAAGATTTGCTTCATTGAAACACATTTGGGCTGCAAAAGTAGTATTTAATCATAAATTAGTGTGAATTTAATTTTGTGGCTGATGCATTTTTAACTTACTTTTGTGAGCATCTAAAAAAAAGTAAAGAAAATATGTCTACCTATGTAGTTGTAGGTCTCCAATACGGAGACGAAGGTAAAGGTAAAATTACCGATGTTCTATCCGCAAAATCTGATTATGTAGTTCGTTTCCAAGGTGGTGATAATGCCGGGCACACTGTCTATGCGGGCGATGAGAAGTTCGTTCTCCACCTCCTCCCCTCAGGAGTTCTCCAATGCAAAGGGAAATGTATTATTGCCAATGGCGTAGTGGTAAATCCTAAGTCCTTTATTAAAGAAATCGAGCAAATTGAGAGCAAAGGACTCAGAACTGATCATGTATTCATCAGTAGAAGAGCTCATGTGATTATGCCTTATCACATCCTCTTGGATACTTATAGAGAAGAAGAGCAAGGTGGAACACAAATCGGGACTACAAAAAAGGGAATCGGTCCTTGCTATGAGGATAAAATCGCTCGAGTGGGTATTCGTATGATAGATTTACTCAACCCCGAAGTACTGAGAGAAAAGATTGAGAAAAATCTGAAAGTAAAAAATGCTCTTTTTGAAAAATATTTTGGCAAACCCGCCCTTAATGTAGATGAACTCTACGAAGAATTCCTCGCTATCGGTCAGAAGCTAAAAAATAGAATCGTAGATACCGAACTTGAACTCAATGAAGCTATAAGAGTTGGAAAGAATATCCTCTTTGAAGGTGCGCAAGCCCTAATGCTGGATATTGATTTTGGGACTTATCCATTTGTAACCTCTTCTTCTCCATCTACTGGTGGGGTTTGTACAGGTGCGGGCGTACCTCCAACCAGCCTTCAAAACCTTATCGGTGTGGCTAAAGCCTATTGTACGAGGGTGGGTAATGGCCCTTTCCCTTCCGAGCTTAATGATGAACTCGGCGAGAAAATAAGACAGGTAGGGCACGAATTCGGGGCTACGACAGGCAGACCAAGACGCACAGGCTGGCTTGACCTCGTTTCTCTGAAACACGCTTGTATGATTAATGGTATCAACAATCTTGTTATCACTAAACTCGATGTGCTGACAGGCATTAAAACATTGAAAATCGTTACCCAATACAAGACCGAAGACGGTAAAATTATAGATTACTTTACTTCATCTACAACCAAACTCTATAAGTATGAGCCTATATATCACGAGCTCGAGGGTTGGGATGAAGACATCAGCAAAGTACGCTCTTACGATGAACTTCCAGAAAATGCCAAGAAATATATTTCCTTTATAGAAAACTACCTCGGTATTAATGTCTATCTCGTATCCGTAGGTCCAGAGCGAAACCAAAATATTATTCGTAAAGACTTGTTTTAATCTACTATGTAAAGCTCTTATTAGTATTATATTAAAGAGCGTTTACTCTGTATAAAAAGAATTATTATAATAAATCTCTTCCCAGAGTTCATAGCTCTGGGAAGATTAAGAAATAATATTTTTATAATACCTTTTGATTATATGGCTAAATAAAAAATAAGATCCAAGGTCTCACTTATCTTCTGCTACCCCACTTTGATTTAATACAAGATGTATGTTTTTAAAGGTATTGGGGAGGACTTTAAGGTAGATATCCTCTTCATCAAGCCATTGTACATCGGTTATGCCTTCCTCTGTTTGGGGGATGAGTTGCTCATTTCCTGTGTATTCCATCTGGAACCAGTGGGTCATTTTCAAGACATTATCTCCGTTTTTCTCAGTATAGATGTGGTAGGTAGTCATCACAGGTAATCCTAATACAAGATGGCGAAGATGGGTTTCTTCCTCGACCTCTCTCAGTGCCGCATTTTCATAGGTTTCGCCTTTTTCTATCTTTCCTTTAGGTAAATCCCATTTGTTGAGCCGATAGATGAAAAGTACTTTCCCCTCTGTATTTTTTACTATACCACCAGCAGCTTCTACTATTCTGAATTGGCTTTTGAAATTCTGCCACAGAGCTCCTATATCGGTAGAATAAATATTGATTTCTTGTGTAGAGGTGTTTTTAATAAGGTCCATCGCTATCTCTATGGTATGAGCACCTTCGTAAGGAAGAATTTTGACCGTGCTTTCGGGAGATTTAGTGAGTGATATTTTTTTTTCGTTAATAAAAACTTTATACATTTGTGAGGTATTTGAAAATTTAATGCACAAAAATATAAAAAATGAACTTAGAAGGAAGAAAAATCACTGTAAATAAGTCAGTACAAGAGCTTAAAGAAATGCTGAAACATCCCTCGGACTATCAGTATTTAATGCCAGAAAGTCTGCAATTCTTTGAGACTACAGAGAAGGGATTTAAATTCAGCCTAAAAGGGATGCCAGAGATTGCATTAGACATCAATAAGACGATTGATGGAAACATAGAGCTAAAATCTGCAAAAGCAGGGCTTGATTTCTCCTTAATAGGTCAGATGCAACCTATGAGCGACAACAAATCCGAAGTGCAGCTCCTTTTTAAAGGTAACTTCAATCCATTTATCAAGATGATGGTAGAGAAACCTCTTCAAAACTTCATTAACAGCCTTACTGACAAGATAGAAAAACTATAGCCTCCCACTGAAACACTGCAAATCTGCATATTCTCATATCTCCTTACGATGAACTCAATTATTGATTTAGCAAAAAGATCCATTGAAACGGAAATCAGCGAACTGCACAGACTCACTGAGCGCATAGATGAAGTTTTCCTGAAAGCAGTAGAGACAATTTACTCTGCACAAGGGAAACTTATTATTGTGGGGATAGGTAAGTCCGCACACATTGCCAATAAAATCGTTGCTACAATGAATTCCACAGGTACTCCTGCACAGTTTCTCCACGCCTCAGAGGCGATACACGGCGACCTTGGGCTTATCCAGAAGCAAGATGTGGTGCTTTGTATTTCCAATTCGGGAAATTCGCCTGAGATTGTAAGCCTCGTTCCCTACTTGAAAAGCTACTCCTCTGCCTTAATCGGTATGACGGGTAATCTTAAAAGTAAGTTAGCCGAGGGCTCAGATATCATTCTCAACACGAATGTGGAGAAGGAAGCCTGCCCGATAAAGTTGGCCCCCACGAGTTCTACGACGGTTCAGATGGCGTTGGGAGATGCTTTGGCGATTTGTCTGATGGAAATGAGGGGGTTTAAGGACACTGATTTTGCAAAATTCCACCCTGGGGGGAGTTTGGGCAAGAATCTTACGGCTACGGTGGAGCAATTCCTCTCCCAACAAAAGCCTGAAGTCCCTGAAACGGCGGGTATCCGAGAGGTGATTATATCGATTAGTGCTTCTTCGCACGGGATTACGGTGGTAACCGATGGAGGGAAAATAACGGGCGTGATTACCGATGGAGATCTTAGGAGAATGCTGATTAATACGCAGGATTTATCTCATCTGAGGGCAAAAGATATTATGAGCAAAAGCCCTAAATCGATAGAGAAAACGGCTCTTGCGAAAGAAGCGATGAAACTCTTGAAGGAGAACAATATTGGGCAGTTGATTGTAACAGAAAACGGTAAGTATTTTGGAATTATCGATCTGCATAGGCTGCTAGACGAAGGGATTAATTGAAAAATTTCTCTATGAGTTATCCCCCCTTCCAATTCCTAACCAGTTTTTATTAGGTTTCCTCTTGTTGGTAGATTTATAATTTTACTTTCCAATATAGCTTTAAAAGGATAAATATAGACTCTAACATACTATATGATTCTGTTCTAATGGAGTAAAGAAAAAAAAATGATAATTCTGCTACTCTAATAGATTAAAAATTTTCTGAAAACATAGGAATATCCTTTTCATTGAATAAAATAAAGTCTAGGTAATATCTTAGATTTGTATGCTACCGCTGATCAGTTTCTCAAATTCGGAGGGGTCGTGGCTGATGATAAAGACCGTTGGCTCGTAGGTCTTATAGTGCTCAAAAATCGTATCTATCATTACTGGTCTCATCTGCCTGTCGACGGCGGAGAGGGGCTCATCTAAAAGCATAATTTTTGCCTTTTGTGCCAGTGTGCGAGCCAGTGCTACTCTCTGCTGCTGCCCACCAGAGAGCTGGTAAGGATATCGGTTTTGTAGTGGTGAGAGCTCAAAACGTTGTAATAATTCATCGGTAAAGGGTTTATCTTTCACCTTTTGTGCAAAAGCGATATTTTCTTTTACCGTCATATTAGGAAAGAGGGCATAATCTTGAAACATCAACGAAATATCCCTTTTCTGCGGTGGTAATGACAGGTTTTGCTGAGTATCGAGAAGGGTTTGGGAGGTGGATATCCGACCGAAATCAGGCTGTATAATGCCTGCAAGAATTTTAAAAAAAGTAGTTTTCCCTATTCCAGACTTACCGAATACGCCTATAAAGCTCCCTTCATCAATCGTAGCATCTACCTCTAAGCATTTCTCTCCTTCGGAAGTGAGAATAGGGTGTTTAATGGATATTTCCATAGGATTAGAACTGTATTTTGAACTTTTTATTAATACTGAAAATCAAAAGCAGGATAAGAAATGAGAAGATGAAAAGGACGAAAGCATAGCGATTGGCTGCCTCAAAATTCAGTGCCTGAACCTGGTCATAAATAGCTACGGAAGCGATTCTGGTTTCATTCGCAATATTCCCACCGACCATAATAACCACTCCAAACTCGCCTATACAGTGCGCAAATGAAAGTGCAATTCCCGTGATAATGGAAGTGCATTAGAAAAATTGGAGTTCTACGCTGGTATAGACTTCTTCTTATCCGAGACTCTTCGCCACGCAAATATCATATTGGCAGGGTCTCTTCAAGAAGAGGAAGATGGAACTACTACCTCCTCCGAAGGTAGGGTTATCCGTATTACTGGAGCTGTAAAGCCTCCTGGAAATGCAATGAGAGACCTTGATATCTTTAAGGAGTTAGCACGAAGATTAGGAGTAGAAGATAAATTCAACTATACCAAATCTGAGGACATCTTTAATGAATTAAGACATATTACTAGGGGGAGCTATGCCGATTATTACGGAATTACTTACGAAAGAATAGAAAAAAATATGGGAATGTTTTGGCCTTGCCCAAGCCTTGACCACCCTGGTACACCGAGATTATGGGAGGATAGAAAATTTAAAACCAATGACGGTAAGGCTCACTTCAACCCTACTCCATACATTACCCCAGTAGAAGAGCCTGATGAGGAATATCCTATCGTATTAACAACTGGGCGAGTAGTAAGCCAATACCTTAGTGGAACCCAAACAAGGAGAATTGGAAAATTGGTAGATATATACCCTGAGCCCTTAATGGAAATCCACCCTGAGCTGGCAGCTAAATACAATATAGAGACCGATGATTTAATTAAAGTCATCACCAGAAGAGGAGAAGCCTTATTCCCAGCCAATGTCGTGGAGACCATAAGAAAAGATACTATTTTTATCCCATACCACTGGGGAGGAGTTAATGCAGTGAATCAATTAACCGTAGGATTTGATGGATTAGACCCAATCTCTAAAATGCCAGAGTTTAAGGTCTGTGCCTGCAAAATAGAGAAAACAGGCAGGAAGCGAGCAGAGGAGTCCGTTGAATTAGCTTACAGAAGTAGGGATATTCACTATTAAATACAAATCAAAAAGATATTTAAACAGTAATAAAGATATATGAAGTTATAAAAGTTATGGCAGAACAGTTCGAGAAGTTTAATGATATGGAGTTCTTCCTCGATATGCAGAGATGCATAGGTTGCCACTCTTGCGAAATGGCTTGTGCAGAGTGCGAAACCAATGGAGAGACGACTATGATACACATACACTATGTAGATAGAGCAGAAACCATCCAAACTACGGTTCAGGTGTGTATGCACTGTGATGACCCTATTTGTGCAAATGTATGTCCCGCCGATGCTATCACAAAAGATGAATTTGGTATTGTACATTCTGCAGATGTTTCTAAATGTATTGGGTGTGCCAACTGCGTAATGAGTTGCCCATTCGGAGTACCTCAAATCCCTGATCAGAATGCACTGCTAATGATGAAGTGTAATATGTGCTACGATAGAACAAGCATTGGTCTTAAACCAATGTGTGCTACCGTATGCCCAAGTGGAGCGCTCACCTTTGATACCCGAGAAAATGTAGCTAAGAAAAGACCAAACAGTACTCCCGTTAACCGTTTTATATTCGGTGAAGAGGTCGTAACCACTAAGGTTAATATAATGATGCCGAAAGGCAGTAAAGAATTAAAAGTATTCTAATGATAAAAATCAATTAATAATGTCTGATAATAACAATATCCCTGATTGGAAAGCAGATTTCCCTATTAAGAAAAGAGAGGCAGGATATGTCTCCCGTAGAGAATTTGTAAAAGTCGTAACCTTATTCTCTGGATTGTTGGCTTTTGCTAATGTTTTCATTCCAGTATTTAATTATTTCCATAAGAAAAAAGTCATTAAAGATTATTTCGTTTGCTTTACTGATGAGCTGGAAGTAGGGCAGCAAAAAACCTTCTATATAGATGGAGACCACAGAAACCCTTATATGCTCATTCGAATGGCAAAAGATAAATGGAAAGTTTTCGAGCAAAAATGTACCCACCTCTCTTGTGGAGTTATCTATAAACACGATGAAAACCTTATAGAATGCCCTTGCCATCACGGATTTTTTGACCCAGAGAATGGAGAAGTTTTACAGGGACCTCCACCAAGACCATTACCGCAACTGGGCGTTGTAGTAAAAGAGAACAGAATCTATGTAGAAGAATATGCTTATCAAAAGAAAAAGCATCACAAAGCACATCACGGATAAAATAAATACTGAACCTTATGGCTATTAGAAAGAAACCCATAAAGAAAGTTACATTCAGAATTAATGAAATGCTAACTTTCGTTATTGCAATTTATATTATGTTCGTCGCTCTCCAGATGTGGCTTTTATTTGGTACGATTAACAAGGCATTATACCTATATAATACAGAAATAGAAGTACAGCCGTTTGCTACTTGGTCAGCAATTGGCTCTGTAGTTATTTTTCTGTGCTTAGTCTTCTTTTTAAGATACATCCCTAGAATACCAACAGGTAATATTATGAAAGGAGACGAGAAAGAAGAAGAATATGAGTATTGATTTATTAGATTCCTTCGGTAGAAAACACGATTACTTACGGCTATCCATTACAGATAGCTGTAATTTTAGATGCCTATACTGTATGCCCGATGAGCCTTTCAGTTGCAGCTCTATCGCAGAGCTTATGTCCGCCGAAGAAATTTTCAATATCTCCAAAGTCTTTGTAGAAAAATTTGGAATTAAGAAAATAAGAATTACGGGTGGTGAACCCCTCGTAAGACAAGATTTTAAACAAATCATAGAACTCCTCTCTCAGCTCAATGTTCAAATTGCTATCACGACTAATGGAGTGCTTTTAGACCGATATTTTAACCTATTAGAAGAAAAAAACATCAGAGATATCAATATCAGTATAGACAGTCTCAATCGTCAAAAATTCAAGCTCCTCACCAAGCGAGATTCCCTCCCAAAAGTCTGGGAAAATATACTAACAGGCATCTCAAAAGGCTTTAATATTAAGCTCAATGCAGTCATCATAGATGGGATGAATACAGATGATATCCTCCCATTAGCCGAGCTCTCTCATCGCTACCCGATAGAAATGCGCTTCATAGAGTTTATGCCTTTCAATGGTAATTCTTGGGAGCGAAATAAGGTTTTCCCCATTAGAAAAATGCTCAGCATCATTGGAGAGAAGTACGATTATCTTAAACTCTTTGATGCTAAAAACGATACCTCAAAAAAATACAAACTGAGAATTGATAGCGAAGGTAGCTTTGGCTTTATTTCTACAATGACGGACTCCTTCTGTGCGGGTTGCAACAGAATACGACTCACCAGCGATGGTAAAATGAAAAACTGTCTTTTCGGAGCAGAGGAATTTGATCTGCTTTCCCTCTACCGCCAAGGGCAAAGCATTGAAAATGCCATAAAAGAAGGTATCTGGCGAAAGCATAAAGAAAAAGGCGGACAGTTCATTCATCTACAAAACATAGAGGAAGAAAAACTCGCCAACAGAAGTATGATAAAAATAGGCGGCTAGGTCTATTGAATGTTTTATACCTAATTAAGATATTAATTAGGCTAAAAAAAATAAAACCTCCGTAAATATTTAGTTTATGGAGGTTTTTGTGGAGTTGGAGGGATTCGAACCCTCGTCCAAACAAGCAATACATAAGCTTTCTACACGCTTATTCTGTTTTTAGTTTTCGTCTGCAAACAGAGAACAGACACTCAATTTACAGCTTATCTTCTCGGGTTTTCGTCCTTTAGCCGAAGCCTCCAAAGGCTTATTTCTGCATTTCCTATGCCTCATACTCGGACGCCGCAGAACGGAGCTTCCGTGAGACATCTTGTTTCCTTACTCTACTTCGGGAAAAACGCTTATCCTACTATACTTCAGATTAAGCAGCAAGAGCATACTCTTCGTTGCCAGTTAAAATTTGTAGCAAGGGATTATAGAGATCGCGCTACGGTTCTCTGCGTGCTTACTTACCCATTGGTCTTGCTGTCGAAACCAGTCAACCCCAATTGATAAATCAGCGCAAAAGTAATGCTTTTTTCCTTTCAGCCCAAAAATGAAAGATATCACAGACAGCAAGCACAGTATAATTGGGTAGTTAACTACTGGCTTTTAAACAGCCCTCAATTATTGTTTTAATAAAAAAATCATACTTTTTTTATCAATTTTTAGGTTATTAACCGCGTTTTCCTGGTTCCTAACCAGGTCAACGGGCTTTTTAACCGGGTCGGCGGGGTCTTTAACCGCAACGACGGGGTTTTTAACCCTATTATTCGGGTCTCTGACCTTGTCGTTCTAGTTTAGGACTATAAACAAATCCTAAATCTATAAGCTATTTTAGGATTTATTAGGATAAAAGAGAGATTTTATCGTTAATTTGCAGTAAAATGATTTATCACCTTGAAAAATGTTAATAAAAAGGTTATATCGCTAACCGCTATTTGTACGATTATCTATTTCGTGGCTTCGGTTATTTTCACCGCTTTCAACCTCAGTTGGGAGCCATTTGATAAGGTTAATCTCATCTCTGAACTCATCAAGTCTGATGGCAAAAAATCAACCGCCAGCGCTGAGCTGAAAAAGAAAAAAGATTCATTAATCGCCTCTCAAAATGGGAAAAGCGAGGCAAAAGAGAATTTTGAACTTTACAGAAAAGGAAATTTGATTACCGATTTCCGAGAGAGCTCCTCTCCTGCCCTACCCTCGTTTGCGGAGAAACTACACCGACTGAAAAAGGGAGAAAAAGTGAAAATACGGATTGCCTATTTCGGGGATAGTATGATTGAAGGTGACCTGATGACACAGACGCTGAGAGCTCTTCTACAAGGGGAATACGGTGGCTCTGGCGTGGGCTTCTTGCCAATTAATTCTAATGTGGCGGGCTTCCGACAGTCGGCCACGATTTCTGTAAAAGGCTGGCAGGGGACGAATTTTATGGATAAAGCCGCACAAAACCTCTACATCTCGGGGTATAAATACACAGGGACAGGTGCCGGGAGCTATACCGACAACACGATAAAGGACTCAGCAAACACAGAAAAAGCCCTTATTTTTGGTAGTGGTGCAGCATCAGAGGTACTGGTAAATGGCGCAGCGGTGCAGCTATCATCCACCGAAAAGCTCAACCGAAAAGTGCTGCTGAAAGATAGCTCCAACCGAATAAAAATCTCGGGGAATAATGTTCAAACACCACTGTACGGTATTAGTTTCGAGAGCGAGAGTGGCATTTTTGTGGATAACTTCTCCTTCCGAGGGATTACAGGCGTAGAACTGAACAAAATTGATGAAGATTTTATGCGCTCGGTACAGAAAAACAATAGATACGACCTCATCGTCTTGCAGTACGGCGTTAATCTACTCTTTAAACCAAAAACCACCGATTATTCCTTCTACTCAAAGATGTTTTCCCCAGTCCTATCAAAGATGAAAACCGCTTTTGAGGGGGCTGAATTTCTACTCATCAGCTCGGCTGACCGCGCTTTTAAGTACAATGGCGAGTTTAAAACAGCTATCGGATTACCCAACCTTATCGAGACCCAAGCACTGATGGCTTTTGAAAATAAAATCGCTTTCTATAATCAGTTTGAGACAATGGGCGGAGAAAACTCAATAGTGAAATGGGCAAATGAAAAACCCGCACTTGCCAATAAAGACTATATACACCCCAACCACAAAGGGGCAGAAATCCTCGCACAAAGGCTCTTTGAGGCAATCCAAAAAGATGTAGCTAAGAAAAAATAAACCTAACCACACGATAGAAAAATGATTATTACAATATTCCTAAACCTTATCAACAGCTTTAATGCAGAGGCTTTTTTCAGCCAGTTTCTCTACGACCCCAAGAACCCTCTGCTCTTTAACAATGGCTTCTTCGTCTATTTCTTCTTTCTATTTATCCTGCTCTTCTACCTCCTGAGGCATAAGCCTACAGCAAGGAAATATGTATTCTCCTGCTTCTCTCTATACTTTTTCTATAAGGCAAGTGGCTCGTTTGTACTGCTGGTCATCCTCTCAGCGGTGGTCAATTATCTGCTGTCAAACGCGATATACCAGCTCAAAGAAAAGCGGACAAAGACGCTTACATTAGTGGTGAGTATCGTTATCAATCTCGGGCTGCTGTTCTACTTTAAATATACCAACTTCTTTATCTCGGTTGCCAATGAGATTTTTAATACAGGCTTTAATCCGCTCCATATCCTCCTGCCGATAGGTATTTCTTTTTTCACTTTTGAGAACCTGAGCTATACGATAGATGTGTACAGAGGAGATTTTAAGCCTGCTCATAAGTTTGTAGATTATTTGCTCTTCCTTTCGTTCTTCCCAAAGCTGATGATGGGTCCTATCGTACGGGCGCACGACTTCGTACCACAACTGGATAAACCTTATTACATCAATGAGAAGGAATTTGCAAAAGGCTTCTACCTCATTATCTCGGGGTTAATAAAGAAATTGGTCATCTCCGATTATATCACCCTCAACTTGGTAGATTATATATTTGATAACCCTTCACTGCATACAGGTCTGGAAAATCTAATCGCCCTCTACGGCTATGCAATGGTCATCTACTGCGATTTTAGTGGCTACAGCGATGTGGCTATCGGTATGGCTCTCTGGCTCGGTTTCAAGATACCGCCTAACTTCCTCTCGCCTTACCAAAGTGCGAATATTACAGAGTTTTGGAGAAGGTGGCATATCTCGCTCTCTTCTTGGCTAAAGGATTACCTCTACATCCCTCTGGGAGGGAATAGAAATGCTACATTTGGCTCTTACCTCTTCGTTATTCTATTCCTCATCGGGAGTTTTATGATGCTCAACCATCTCTTTAGCCTGTCTTATCTTTACTCGGGGCTTATTACTTTCGGTTTGCTGATGATATTCGTACTCCCACCGCTCTTAAAGGGAAATAATAAAGGTATCGCAGCTAATTTTAACCTCCTTACCACAATGCTCCTCGGCGGTTTTTGGCACGGTGCAAGCTGGAATTTTATTATCTGGGGCGCACTGCACGGCATTGCGCTCGGTATTCATAAAATATGGATGATGATGACTGGGAAAGCATTTGCTCGCTTTAATAATTCCAAGCTCTATAACTTCATAATGATTGTTCTTACCTTTCATTTCGCTTGCTTCTGCTGGATATTCTTTAAGGCTGAGGATTTTGATATCGCACTGGCAATGATTCGGCAAATCGCTTTCAACTTTGATTTCAGCGTGTGGATGCCCTTCTATGAAAACTACAAATATGTGGTTTGGATGATTGCTTTCGCAATGCTTATCCACTTTATCCCGGATGACTTTATAGACAAACTCGTAGAAAAGCGAAACAAGTTCTCATTAGGCTTATATATCCTCATTTTCTTTGCCTTTCTCATCCTCTACGGTTTCTTTAAATCGTCCGAACAAGTAATGCCTATCTACCTGCAATTTTGAGGCATCGTTTTTATTAAGATAAAAAATATAGAAAATAGTATCAAGGTGTTTCAATATTATGATACACCTTGATTTCTTTTGGTTTATTATAGACAAAAAAGAAATCCTCGTTTAAAACGAGGATTTCAAGTTTAACAAATAAATATTAATATTATGAAATACAAACATTACCAATCGTACTGGAAAGGTTCTTCTTCATCGGAGGAAATACCAAGCGCTTCGTGTACATATTTAAATGTGGAGAGGAGAACGGGCTTTCCTTTGATGATTGCTACATCATGCTCGAAGTGCGCAGAAGGGCTATTGTCCTGGCTGGTAACCGTCCATCCATCTTGATGGAAAATAACTTTCTCAGTCCCCATATTAATCATAGGTTCTATAGCGAGCACGATACCGTCTTTCAGAACTTTGCCACTTCCTCGCTTGCCGTAGTTAGGCACCTGAGGGTCTTCGTGCATTTTTCTACCTACACCGTGCCCCACGAGCTCGCGAACTACCCCATAGCCTTCCTTCTCGCAATAGGTCTGTATAGCGTAGGAAATATCCCCTACCCGCTTGCCTCGTATGCACTGTTCTATACCTTTGTAGAGAGATTCCTTAGTTATTTTGAGGAGTTTTTTCACTTCGGGGCTCACCTCGCCTACCTGAAACGAATAAGCGTGGTCGCCATAAAAGCCATTTTTATAGACACCGCAATCTACGGAGATGATGTCTCCTTCCTCAAGGGGCTTTTTGTTGGGAATCCCGTGCACTACTTCTTCATTTGGAGAGATGCAAAGGGTATTAGGGAAGTCATACAAGCCCAAGAAGCCTGGTTCGGCATTGTGGTCTTTAATAAATTCGTAGGCGAGATTATCGAGATGCAGCGTAGTAACGCCAGGTTTTATTTCTTTTGCGAGCATCCCCAGTGTTTTGGAGACGAGCTGAGCAGATTCTCTAATGAGGTAGAGCTCTTCTAATGTTTTTAGTTGTATCATCGTTTATTTTACCAGAAAAATCCTTTCTTTTTTTCTTTTTTGAGTTTGGAATAAGGGAGAACCTCTCGCCCTTCTACTCGGAATTCTATTTTCTCATTAATGATGTTGTAGATTTCTCCCCAGCCTGGGAAGCCTCCGAGGTTTCTATCATCGATGAAGAGGTCGGCGTCTATTTTTCGAGATTGAGTTTCGGCATCAAATACCTCACCTTCAAAGGAAGAATTTACAGCGTAGAACTCTACTCCATTCTTTTTACAGAAATCAATTGCATCGTCTAATGCTTTGCCACTTCTGTAAGTCCAAAGAATGAGTCTGTAGCCTTCGCTCTGTAATTTTTTAAGGGTTTCAAATGCGAATATTTTGGGCTTTCCGATGGCTGGATAAGCATCTTCTACGATGGTACCATCAAAATCAATAGCCAGTTTTTTATTACTTCTAATCATATTTTCTGTAATGAGCAAGCAAATATACTAACTTTTAAGCACTTCTTCTACCACTGTTTGCAAGACCTTTTCACTGACGAAATTAATGAAGTCTTCCCGCTCCAAGTGGGGTAAAAAAAGCTTGTGCGTGCTTTCTTTCTCACCAATTCTTACCGAATAATAGACCAAACCGATGGAATTATTGTACTGGTCGGTATTAGGACCTGCAACTCCTGTGGTGGATACAGAAATATCAGTGCCGAAGAGCTGCTGACAGCCTTTTGCCATCGCTTGGGATACTTCAGCCGAAACCACCGTATGCTTCTCTATAATGGAAGGCGCTACACCGAGTATTTTCGCCTTCATCTCGGGGGAGTAGGTACAAACGCCACCAGCGAAATAAGCCGAGCTGCCAGAAACCGATGTGAGCAGTTTAGAGATCGCCCCTCCCGTACAGCTCTCGGCAGTGGAAATGGTCATTTTCCTTGAGATGAGGAGGTCTTTTACGATATCCTGTATCCTGTCATTAGCCTCGGAGATAATGCTGGTGCCGAGCAGAGATTTCAGCTTCTGTATTTCGATTTTGAGCTGTTTTTGGAGCTCGATTTCTGTGCTTCCTTTTGCGGTAATTCGCAGTTTTATCCTATTTCCTACGGGAAGGTATGAGAGGGACAGGCTCTTGGGGAGGTGGGTTTCCCAGTCTTCAATTTTGTGGGACAATGCACTCTCGGGGATTCCTACAACCGAAACTACGGCAGTGAGTATGGAATGCAGCCCAAAACGAGATTTGAGAAGCGGGATGATTTTCTCTTTGATGAGAGGCTTTACTTCAAAGGGTACGCCTGGCAGGCAGAAGATGAGCTTATCATTATCATCTATCAGCTGGCAGGGAGCAGTGCCGTGCTCATTCTTCAAGACTTCGGCGCCCTCTAAAACCAATGCCTGATTTCTATTAAGGTCTAAAATCTCGGCTCTGCCTCTCTTTTCCAAGAATATTTTAAGCTGAGCAAACACCTCATCATTAAAAACGAGCTTGCGATTGAAGAATCGTGAATATGCCTCTAATGTTTTATCATCTTTGGTCGGCCCAAGCCCTCCCGTAGATATGATAATATCAGCGAGGGAAAGGCTTTCCTTCAAGGTTTTTTCTATGGTTTCAGCCTCATCGGATATGGTATAGATTTGCTTGGTTTCTATCCCGATGCCCCTTAATTCATTCGCTATATAATGAGAATTCGTATCGAGAGTATTTCCCGAAAGGAGCTCATCTCCTATGCAAATAATAACGGCTTGTACTGGTCTGCTCATCTTCGTTTGTTCTTAAAGAGGATATAGGCGAGGTAGAGTATCGGGATAAGCATTATGATGAGGTATAATCCATTCTCTATCGCCGATTGAGTAGCTACAATGAATATATAAACCAGTCCGAAGACTGCACCTCCCAAGTGGGCGGAGTGCCCCAGATTGTCCCAAGGCTTTGGGCGGAGGAGCATATAAACCGAGTAGGAAAAATAGAGCGTGCCAAACAGCCAGCCAGGGAGAAAATTCACACTAATACCATCTGGATTGAGGGCGATGGCAGCAAAAATAACCCCAGAGACCGCTCCCGAAGCACCGATAGCGGAATACCAAGGCTGATCCTTATATAAAAACAGGCTGAAAGCATTCCCCAAGAGCATTGAACCGAAATAAATAATGAGGAAGCCACCCGCTCCGAATGCAGCGCTCACAATCCCTTGGAAGAAGTAAAGCGAGAGCATATTAAATATAAAGTGCATCCAGTCAGCGTGGAGAAATCCCGAGCTGATAAGCCTGTAATACTCCCGCTTCTGGCGAATAGCCCCTACGCTAAACTTATACTGCTCAAAAAACAAGGGTTCATTAAAACCTCTGTAAGAAAAAATCGCCGTAATGGCTATAATTACTAATCCCGCTAAAGTCATACGCATTATTCTTTTAAAACTGCGCAAAAGTAAGGAATTCTAAAGCAATTGGCACTCGTTAACGCGAGGGGCTTTTTCTATTAATTTCAGGAAACCCGTAGCACGGGAGGCTCTTTTTCTTATTAATTTCAGGAAACCCACTAGCGTGGGGAGCACAGCTTCCAGCTGAGGGACTTAGCCACTTGCACGGCAGGCGATTTTTCCCTATTAATTTTATGAAACCCGTAGCACGGGAGGTTATTTTTCTAACTAATTTCAGGAAATTTTCTGTCCGCGTTCTTGGACGAATAATTGCCTGCCGTGCTACGGCTCTCCGCACCATAGCCGGTGAGGCACTTAGACTTACTTTTTTACGAAATTTCCATAAAAAGAGATAGATTTTTATGAATATTCATACAAACAGGTCTCGGACGATGAATAATTCTTTAGCGAAAGTCTGTCCGTTTGCTCGGACAAACAATTTCCTGATGGCGAAAGTCTGTCCGCGCACTCGGACAAGCAATTTCCTGATGGCGAAAGTCTCTCCGCGAGCTCGTTCGGGAAATTTCCTGTTGGCGAAACCTTCTTCGCGAGCTCGTTCTGACTGTCGTACTAAAAATCGCCCTTCTATTGCTGTGAGGAGGGGTTTTTGCTGATTTTTTGAATGGAAATTGAGGTGGAAAATGGATTTAAAACTCCTCTGATGGGTTATCTGAGTGCTCGGACGGGATTTTATAAAAAAATGCCTGCCGTGCTACGGGCTCTCCACGCTGTGGGAGCCACACCGGCTACGGTGTGGGCTCATCAAACAGCTCGCCTATAATGCCTTCTTCGGGGATTTCATCTGAAGAATGAGGGGAGGTTTCGTCCTCTGTAAGGAGGTCTTCCTCATTGGGTTCTGGGATATTGATGTTGATGGATTTTATCTTGTCCTTGACGAACTGATTACCTATGGCTTTAATCCCTTTTATGGCGATGAAGTCGTCTATATTCACGGTTTCGGGTTCTTTTTCCTTGCCCGATTTATCCTTAGCGAAGATAATCTCCGCTGAACAGCCATCGGAAGTGCCTACAAACTCGATGAAAGACTTAGGGTGCTCGCTCGGCATAAAGGTTTGGAGGTTGGGGGTGTTCTCCAGCAGGAAGCGCTTGATGAAATAGATTTTCTTCTCGCCATCATAGTAGATGCAGGAGATGGGCTGCTGTGGTTTCCATTTTTCGAGGATGAGGTACTCATCATCAAAGCGATTACTCAGGTCAAAGCTCAGGAGCTTGGCTTCGCCTTTGGAGGTAATGCTAAGGATTTTATCTTGCCCTTTAAAAGTACCGAGCAGGGTACCTCTACCATCGGCATTGAGCCTTCGCACGGTATCATCAAACCATATTTTTCTCGGGGCAAGGGTGGAGATTCCCTCTTCCTTTAAATCGATTTTCTTAATGGCATATTTGGTTACGAGATTGCCTCTTGAGTTTCGCCCCTTTATGGCAAGCTCGGAGAAGTCTATCTCCAATCGTTGCTTGCGAATCCTTGCATTAGGCTTGAGAATGACGCTTACAATCTCGGCTTCTCCATTGGGGTTTGCAGAGAAATACAAGACTTCGGAACCCTTTTTATCCGATGCTAAAGGATATTCGGTATTTCGTGTAATGGAGGTTACGGAGAAGCGCTTCATATAGTACGGACCGAGCTTTCCCTCACGGTAAATCATATTATAAACGGTGCGGGAGTCGTTCTTCTTCCATATTCCGACAAAGAGAATATCCTTACCGACGAAGGTTTTCTGATCTACTTTTACTACCTGCATTGTGCCATCTTTTCGGAAGACGATGATGTCGTCTATATCTGAGCAATCGAACAAGTAATCATCTTTTCTCAACGCTGTTCCAACGAAGCCTTCGGAATAGTTGGCATAGAATTTAATATTGGCTACGGCTACTTTTGTGGCATCTATGGTGTCAAAAATCCTTAGCTCGGTTCTGCGCTCCCTTTCCTTTCCGAATTTCTTCTGTATGCTGAGGTAATAGTCTATGGCGTACTGCACAAGGTGCTCGAGGTTGTATTTTGCTTTCTCTATCTTGTCTTCAAGTGCTGCGATGTTTTCTCTGAACTTATCCAAATCAAATCGTGAAATTCTCTTAATGCGAATCTCTGTCAACTTGATGATATCCTCTGTGGTAACCTTGCGGAGGAGGTGCCCGGTATGCGGTTTTAGTCCATTGTCTATGGTGGTGAGTACCTCTTCCCAGCTCTTTACTTCTTCTATATCGTGATAAATTCTGTTCTCGATAAAGATTCTTTCGAGTGATGCAAAATGCCAGCTCTCTTGTAGCTCTCCGAGTTCTATTTCCAATTCTTTTTTAAGGAGTGAAACCGTGTGGTCGGTATTCAATTTCAGGATTTCCGAAACGGAGGTGAAGACAGGCTTATCCCCGATAATGACGCAGGCATTAGGCGAAAGGGTTACCTGGCAGTCCGTAAAGGCATAGAGCGCATCTATCATCTTATCTGGAGAGACATCATTGTGCAAATGGATGATAATCTCCACCTTATCCGATGTATTATCTTCTATCTTTTTTATTTTGATTTTCCCCTTCTCATTTGCCTTTATAATGGAGTCTATTAAATCGCCTGTGGTTTTGGAGAACGGCAGTTCGGAGATGATGAGCGTATGCTTATCCTGCTGGGTAATCTTGGCACGGACTCTTACTTTGCCTCCGCGCTTACCGTCATTATACTCAGAGACATCCAAAAGACCCGCCGTTTGAAAGTCTGGAAACAGCTCAAAACTCTTCCCTTTGAGATAGGCAACCGACGCATTGATGAGCTCATTAAAATTATGCGGGAGAATCTTTGTAGAAAGTCCTACCCCAATGCCCTCCACTCCCTGAGCGAGCAAAAGAGGGAATTTTACAGGTAAATCTACGGGCTCATTATTTCGCCCGTCGTAGGATTTTACCCATTCGGTTGTTTTTGGATTAAAGACCACTTCCAATGCAAAAGGCGTGAGACGAGCTTCTATATATCGGGCTGCAGCTGCCGAATCTCCAGTGTAGATATTTCCCCAGTTCCCTTGGGTATCTATCAGCAGTTCCTTTTGACCAATCTGCACCATAGCATCGGTGATGGAAGCATCCCCGTGAGGGTGATACTTCATCGTATTACCGACGATATTTGCAACTTTATTGTATCTGCCGTCTTCCAGCTCGCGCATAGAGTGCATTATCCTCCTCTGTACGGGCTTAAAACCATCGTATACCGACGGTATCGCTCGGTCTAAAATCACATAAGAGGCGTAATCAAGAAACCAATCTTGATAAAGCCCAGATATTTTTTTTAAAGTTTCTTCTTTATGTTCGTTTTCTTGCATTTATTTTGTGTTTATCAGTCTGATATTTTGGTCGTTTAACTTAGATTGAAGCCATTTTTTCAGCTTTTCTTCATCCAGCTTCTCTTTTTCTTTGATTTGGTAGATGACAGTATTTTGTTGTTTACGAGAATCTTTTTCGTAACTATTTAGTTTACCGATAGATATATTTTCTACCTCTGGGAAAATGATTCTAAGTTCTTTGATGAGCTGTCGGTCATCAAATTTGTATTCATTCAGTTCCGAAGTAAGATTTTGGATGATAATATCTTTTTCTGAGAAATCCTTGTTCTGCTGGTTGATTTCAGCTAAAATTTCACTTTTTAGATTAGATGAATTATTTTTTATCAGGAGTTTTGTATCCTTGATTTCGTAGCTGTCGGCAAGTTTTTTGTTAAGCGCTTGAATTTCAATGCTGTCCATTCGCTGATTTAGTAAAACCAATTCTATGGTTTTTGGCGTATCATTTTGATTTATTTTCTTATAAATCACCGTGTGCCCTCTGTCTGTAAATTCGTTTTTGATGAAATTTTCTACATTTTTTGTGTATTTATTATCACTAATGAGACGGTAAGCCAAGAAAATACTTGGAACAATCATAATAGTAAACAAAATATAGATGGAATATTTTACTTTTCTGTCAAATTTTTTATCCTGAGTAGAAACAGGTTTGTATTTAAGGAATTTAACAATAGTAAATGTAGCAATGGCGATGAAGAAGCAGTTGATAGAATATAAATATAAAGCTCCAGCAAAAAATTTAAAATTAAAAGTTGCCAGCCCAAAACCAGCCGTACAAAGAGGCGGCATAAGCGCTGTGGCAATAGCTACCCCAGGGATAGGGTTTCCTTTTTCTACACGGGTGATGGAAATTATTCCTACAATTCCACCAATGAAAGCAATTAGAACATCATAAATATTAGGTGATGTTCTGGCTAAAATCTCAGACTGAGCTTCTTTAAAGGGACTGAGAGTAAAGTAAATCGCAGAGACTAAAAGACTCACGATAGTAGCCGTAAGTAGGTTTTTTCCTGATTTTTTTAGAAGAGTTAAATCATAAATGGCAAGGGCAACCCCAATTCCTACAATAGGTCCCATAAGTGGAGAAATCAGCATGGCGCCGATAATTACGGCTGTGGAATTGACATTTAGCCCAATAGATGCAATGAATATAGCACATGCCAAAATCCAAAGGTTAGCCCCTTTGAATGAAATGTTTTTTAAGACATCTTGTAGGACTTTTTCTTGTTTCTCTTCTCCTTCGTGTAAGTTAAATAAATTATGTCGTTTCATGCTTAGTTATCGTCGTTATCGCTGTTTTCTTTGTTGGCTTTTATTGTTCGTTGTAAAGAAAGTTTCAAATCCCTTATTTCACTGCTTGTAAGGTAGGAAATATCGTATTTTAGGACAATTTCATTTTTCTTTCTGCTCGTTATTTTTATGTGAAGTCTTTTGAACAGAACAGCATCAGTAATATCAAAAGAAATCAGTTTGTATTTAGGAAATTCATCTCTTGCTTCTCTTCCTAAAAAAGGAATTATGCTGTAATTTCTGAAATTGAGAGCTTCGCCATCGCTGTCGTACTCAAAAATCTGTTTTCTTCGGATGAAGTGCAGCCCAAAGGCCACGATATTAATAAGCAGGAAGAGGCTAGCTTTCCACCCGAGGGTATGGAGCTCAAACCTATCTGCAAAGAATATCAGAATACTCATCGCGAAAGAAAATATCACCAGTGTATTAATAAAATTATACAATGGTTCTTTTTTTCTGTTACTTAATCTCATCTGTGTTGTGTTTTTTATAAAGATTGATGGTAGAATTAGCTCAGTGCTTCTTCTACCACTAAATTTTCCAAGATAAAGGACTGCCTATCGGGTGTATTTTTCCCCATATAGAATTCCAATAGTTGGTCTATGGTCTGGTCTTTACCAATGACTACAGGCTCGAGGCGGATATCCTTTCCGATGAAATGTTTAAACTCGTCTGGTGATATCTCTCCAAGCCCTTTAAACCTCGTGATTTCTGGATTTTTCCCAAGCTCGCTGAGGGCTTTTATCCGCTCTTCTTCGGTATAGCAGTAGCGGGTTTCTTTTTTATTTCTCACTCTGAAAAGCGGCGTCTGCAAGATGTAGAGATGCCCATTTTTTATCACATCAGGGAAAAATTGAAGGAAGAAAGTAATCATCAGCAGGCGAATGTGCATACCATCTACATCGGCATCGGTAGCGATGATAACTTGGTTGTATCTGAGGTCTTCCAGACTGTTTTCTATGTTGAGCGCTGCCTGCAAGAGGTTGAACTCTTCATTCTCATAGACTACTTTTTTGGTCAGTCCGTAGCAGTTTAGCGGCTTACCTTTTAGCGAGAAAACCGCCTGAGTTTCTACATCTCTGGACTTGGTAATGGAGCCAGAAGCAGAATCACCCTCAGTGATGAAGATTTGTGTTTCGGATTTCCTCTGTGCTTTTTGGTCGTTGTAATGCTGTCGGCAGTCGCGCAGTTTTTTATTATGAAGAGAGACCTTTTTTGCTCTCTCACGAGCTAATTTCTGTATGCCCGAGAGCTCCTTTCTTTCCCTTTCGGAGATCAAGATTTTCCTGTTGATGGCTTCTGCTATTTCAGGGTTTTTATGGAGGAAATTGTCTAACTCTTTTTTTAGAAAATCAATAACGAATGACCTCACGCTTGTGCCACCAGGCGCCATCTCATTAGAGCCGAGCTTCGTTTTGGTCTGAGATTCAAAAACAGGCTCTTCTACATTTACAGAGATCGCTGCAATGATGGATTTCCTCACATCCGAAGCATCAAAATTTTTATTAAAGAACTCACGAATCGTTTTTACATAAGCCTCACGAAAGGCGTTGAGATGCGTACCGCCTTGGGTAGTATTCTGCCCATTGACGAAGGAAAAATAGGTCTCGGATTGTGATTTATCAGAATGGGTAATCGCAACCTCTATGTCTTCCCCTTTTAGGTGGATGATTGGGTAGAGAATCTCCTCGCCGATCTCCTCCGTTAGCAAATCTTTTAGCCCCTCTTCCGAATAATAAGCCTCTCCATTGAAAATAATTTTAAGACCAGGGTTCAGATAAGCATAATTTCTCAGCATTCGTTCGATGTACTCATTTCGGAATTTATAATTCACGAAAATCTCGGCATCGGGTACGAAACTAATCTCCGTACCGTTCTTTTCATTGGTTTCAGCGGTAGGGAAATCCTCTATGAGGTTACCCTTTGAGAACTCGGCAGATTTCGTTTGCCCCTCTCTTACAGACTTCACCTTAAAGTAGGTCGAGAGCGCATTCACCGCCTTTGTACCTACCCCGTTTAGCCCCACTGATTTTTTGAATGCCTTAGAGTCGTACTTCCCTCCTGTATTCATTTTGGAGACCACATCTACTACCTTCCCGAGCGGGATACCTCTTCCGTAGTCTCGTACAGTGATTTTATCCTCATCCAGCTTTATTTCTATTCTTTTTCCAGCTTTCATTCGGAATTCGTCAATCGAATTATCGATGACTTCTTTCAGCAGTATGTAGATTCCATCGTCTGCCGAAGAGCCATCGCCCAATTTCCCGATGTACATCCCTGGTCGCAGCCGCACATGCTCCTGCCACTCCAGCGTACGAATATTTTCTTCCGAATAATTTGTCTGCTCTTTTGTGCTCATAAAGATGAAATCTTAAAACTGAATTGCACAAAAGTAAATAAAACGATTGTAATAGACAATTGATGAGCTGCGGGCTTTTGGTAAATAGCTATTAGTAAACCGATTGATAATATTTATCGTTTATCACTATTTCTTTGAGGAATTAATAATAAAATAACCTGAATAGTTATAAGTGTTTAAGAAATTAATCTTGCGCATATTGCGTAAGAAAAATTTCATGTGAAAGTAGTCTCAAACAAGTTGCGCAAGATGAATTTCACGTGAAATTGATTACAAACAACCTGAAAAGAGATTTCCATTTTTTTTGTTCATTAAAATTTATCTATAAAATATAGGCTTATATTACGATAAATAGAGCCTCCGAAGGGGGGAGGAGGCTATTTGCCATTCATCATAATGAGTAAAAAAGATGTAGCCTTCTTCGGTTAAGAAGCGCTCGCAAAATCAGAGCGAGAAGTAAGAATCAGAAAGCGGCGAACGAGCAGAACGGCGGAGATGGTGAGCCCCACACCAAAAGCTATCCACATCCCTACGGCGCCCATCCCTCGCACATAGCAGAGATAGTACCCGAGCGGAATGGTGATGACCCAATAGGCGATGAAAGTGAAAATACTCGGGATTTTCACATCTTGAAGCCCGCGAAGACTACCGAGCGCTACGACTTGGATGCCGTCTGACAACTGGAAAAGTGAGGCAATGATGAGCAGCATAGAAGCAAGCACCACGACATTGGTCTCACCAGGTTTGGTATAGAAAGTCGGCAGGATGTCTTTGCCCAAGATAAAAATCAAACAGCAGAGGCTCATAAATATAAAGGCGATTTTTATATTATTAACACCGATCTTCCGAGCACCTAAGAAATCTCTCTCGCCAAACTTATTGCCCACCATAATAGTGGAAGCCACGCTGAAACCTACACAAAGGTTATAGGTGAAGGAGACCATTGTCATCGCTACTTGGTGTGCTGCTACATCGGTAGCAGAAACCAGTCCGCATATAAACGATGCCCCAGCGAAGGTACTTACCTCAAAGAAAAGTTGAAAAGCGATGGGCACACCTATTTTGAGCATCTTACGAAACATTTCTTTTGAGAAAATCTCGAGTTTAAGGCTAAATTCCTTTAAATATTTTTGAGTTTTAGACTCTCGCCTCATTATAAAATAGAGAAAAATGATGATGAAAAACCTTGAAATCAGGGTGGCATACGCCGAACCTGCTACGCCCATAGGAGTAATACCGAAGAGCCCCTCGATAAAGGTATAATTAAGTGCGATATTAATGAGGTTTGCCGCTACTGTAGCCACCGTAACACCAATGGTATAGGACAACCCCTCTGATACCTCCCTCATCGTTTGAAAAATCATAAAGGGGATAATGCTTATCGCCATAATGTTTAAAAACCGCATAGCATCGGGAATGATTTCTGGTGGCTGTTGGGCGTATTTCATCAGGGGAGAAATCAGCAGCAATAATGCGGCGAGAAGAATACCGATAGCCAAATTAATCACAAAACCGTGGCTAAAAACCTTATTGATTTGCGAATGATTGTTCTGCGAATTCGCTTCCGACACGAGGGGTGGAATCGCAAGTGAAATCCCCAATGCAAAAACAAAAACACTAAAAAAAACCGAGTTCCCAAGCGAAACCGAAGCAAGGGCATTAGCTCCTAACAAGCGCCCCACAATAATATTATCAAATAAATTTACAGAAGCCTGCCCCAGCTGAGTAAGCATTACAGGTATAGCGAGTTTTAATGTTTGTTTTGTATAAACGGGATTTAAAAAAGACATTAAATAAAAATTTGCGGCAAAAGTAGCTCAAACTTTTTAGTATTACAATCGTAAAAAAAAACAATGAATATTATAAATTTATTCTATAAAATAAGATGGGAATAAAAGATAACCTCCAAAATACAGCAAAGGACAATGCAGAGAGAAAGAAGGGAGAAAGAAGGAATATACCTCTTCTTAATCTTAGAAGGATTGTTATAAAATATCTTTAAATCAATAATATTAATATTACATAAAATACTGATTAAAATATTTTGGGGTACAAAAAAGTTACCTACATTTGCAATACTAAAACAATACCCAATGAGTAGTACAGAGCTAATTAGGGTTATAGAAGATGACGGATGGTATTTGGTTAATGTTAAAGGAAGCCATCATCATTTTAAGCACCAAACTAAAAAAGGTAAAGTAACGATACCTCACCCTAAAAAAGATTTACCCCAAGGGACTATAAATGCAATTTTAAAACAGGCAGGACTGAAATAGAACCGTTGTTTATTAAATTATTATTAGAAAAAAAAAATAAAAAAATGAGAAAGATAAAAGTAACCGTTCGTAAAGAAAATGGAGTTTATTGGGCAAATACTGAAAACATAGAAGGTATTGTAGTAGCTGATGGGAATACTTTTGATGAAATGAAAAAAAATTTACAAGATGCCTTTGATTTTCATTTAGAGGAATGCGAAAAAGATGGTGATTTAGGCTTCGTAAAAAAATATAAAAAAGGAGTAGAATTCGTATATGAAATTGAACTTAACGGAATATGCAAACAACTCCCCGAGATTAATTTATCAGAACTGGCAAGACGATTAAAAATAAGCCCTGTAATGATGAGAAAATACGCTACAGGAAAGACTAAAGCCTCCGAAAAAAGGCTTTATGAAATACAGGAAGGTATTCGGAATATCGGAAAAGAACTTGTAGAAGTAAGGCTACTCTAATCCCCCTCTTTTTTTTAAACATTTTGCCCTGCATATAGTGCAGGGCAAAATGTTTTTTCTAAAAAATACTTAACGAACAAACGCTACCACATCTTCTTCTGAGATAGGGTTCCCACCGAGGATGATAAGCCTTTCTACCACATTTCTCAGCTCTCGGATATTGCCCGTCCACGAAAAAGATTGAAGTTTTTTTATCGCCTCTTTAGAAAATTTTTTCGGGGTATTTCCTTGCTCATCTGCAATGAGTTTCGCAAAATGCTCTACGAGAAGTGGTATGTCCTCTTTTCTTTCATCCAATGGAGGTACATAGATTTCTATTACCGAAATTCTATGGTATAGGTCCTCACGGAAACGCCCTTCGGCAATTTCCTTTTTCATATCCTTGTTGGTCGCTGCCAGTACGCGAACATTAACTTTAATCTCCTTATCGCTGCCCACAGGAGAAACCTTATTTTCTTGCAAAGCTCGGAGGACTTTCGCTTGGGCTATAAGACTCATATCCCCTATTTCATCGAGGAAAATAGTGCCCTCATTTGCTTGCTCAAACTTCCCAGATTTATCTTTTATAGCGCCAGTGAAAGAGCCCTTTATATGCCCGAAAAGCTCAGACTCGATAAGCTCGGAAGGGATGGCTGCACAATTCACCTCCACTATAGGACCTTTGGAGCGCTCGCTCTGGGAATGAATCGCGTGGGCTACCAGCTCCTTCCCTGCTCCATTGGGACCTGTGATGAGCACCCTTGCATCCGATGCAGCAACTTTATCTATCATCTGCTGTATTTTTTTCAGGGGCTCGCTCTCGCCAATCATCTGGTATTTCTTATTGACTTTCTTCTTTAAGGTTTTATTCTCGCTTTGGAGGGTTTTATTCTCTTTCTTCAAGTTTCCTTTGTCCAGAGCATTCCTCACACTCGTCAGCAGCCTGTTGATGTCTATCGGTTTTGAGATAAAATCATACGCACCCTCCTTTAAGCAGGAAACCGCAGTATCTATATCTGCGTGCCCAGAAATCATTATAAATGTAAGGTCTGGATTAATGCTTAAGCTCTGTTTGAGAAAGTCTGAACCCGAAAGTTTAGGCATTTTAATATCCGAAATCACTAAGCTGAACTCCTCTTTTTCTACCCTCTTTAAACCTTCGAGGCCATCTTCGGCAATGGTGAAATCATACTCTGGAAGCTCATCCGAAAGGATGCTATGAAGCACCCCAGAAATCGTTTTTTCATCTTCTACGATAAGAACCTTTTGAGACATAACTTGATTAATTTTTCTGTTTTTATAATGCACAGCCCAGAGGCAAAAATCATTCCTTTGGCGGCATATTGATAAAATTTAATAAGTTTTTAGAAGATTATGGCTCGGGGTTATTCAAAAACCACCCTGCGCACGCCCTCCTCCACCTCTATGCTGAGGCTATGATAAGGGATACCTTCGAGCGCGGGCTCATAAATCTCTGCCCACTCGATAATGTTCAGAAAAGCATTATCAAGATATTCCTCTATGCCTATATCATAAACCTCTTCTATGGACTTCATCCTGTACAAATCGAAGTGATTAACCCTGCCTCTCGGGGAATGATACTCATTTACGATAGCATAAGTGGGCGAGGAGACTTCATCTGCGCTGCCGAGCTTCTTTAGTAAAAACTGCGTAAAGGTAGTCTTCCCCGCTCCGAGATTTCCCCTCATCAGGAGAATATTGTGCTTTATATGCGGGAGGAGGGCATCTATCACCTCATTCCACTCCTCTAATCGGTGTATTTTAAACTCCATACGAAAAATTAAAGCGCCAAATATAAATAAAAAAACCGCCTTTCAGCGGTCGTGAAGTTCTTATTTGTTTTTGAGCAAATCCCTGATTTCTGCAAGGAGCTCCTCCTGCGTAGGACCAGCTGGTGGCGCGGGTGCTTCCTCTGGTTTTTTGTTCAGCTTATTCGCTCCTTTTATCAACCAAAAAAGGACGAGCGCAATACAAAAGAAGCTGATAACCGATGAAAGGAAGTTGCCGTAAGTAACTCCATTCCAAGAGAGTTTTGCAATATTATCCGCTCCCGCTGCTTTTAATACGGGGTTGAGTAGCAGCGGCGTGATGACATCATCTACCAGCGAGGATACAATCTTACCAAATGCTGCCCCGATGATGACACCGACAGCCAAATCAATCACATTTCCCTTGAATGCAAATGCTTTAAATTCTTTAATCAAACTCATAATTTTTAACTATTTTGATGGACAAAAGTATGAGTTTAATTTTAAAACTGACAATAGATAATCTCTATTTATCCAACAAAAAAGGCGGAGATTAGATCTCCACCTTTTAAGATTATTCGCGTTTATATTAGCCTAAATAAGGATATTTATAGTCCTTAGGGCTTACGAAAGTCTCTTTAATCGAACGAACGGAAACCCATCTGAGTAGGTTCATTTTAGAGCCTGCTTTGTCATTGGTTCCAGACGCTCTACCGCCACCGAATGGCTGCTGACCCACAACGGCACCCGTTGGTTTGTCATTAATATAGAAATTACCCGAAGCGTTTTCTAATGCCTTGAAAGCCTCATCTATCACATATCTGTCCCTCGCGAATACAGACCCCGTTAATGAATAAGGAGAAGTGGTATCTACCAATTTGAGCGTTTCAGTCCACTTTTCATCTTCATAAACATAGATGGTGAGGATTGGGCCAAAGATTTCTTCTACCATACTCTCGTATTTTGGGTTGGTTGTTTCGATGATGGTAGGCTCCACGAACCAGCCTTTACTGCCATCGCACTTACCTCCGAAGATTACTTTTGCATCAGAAGAGGCATTTGCTCTGTCTATATACCCCTTGCATTTCTCGAAAGATGCCTTGTCGATCACAGCATTTACGAAGTTGGATGGGTCTTCTGGCGTACCTACTTTAACCGTTCTGAGCTGAGCTGCTAAGGCTTCTTTTACTTTTGCCCAAAGAGATTGAGGGATGTAAGCTCTGGAAGCTGCAGAGCATTTCTGACCTTGATACTCAAACGCACCTCTTACCAATGCAGTAGCTACGGCATCTACATCCGCAGAAGTGTGAGCGATAACGAAGTCTTTACCGCCCGTTTCACCTACAATTCTCGGATAAGATTTATAGTTATGAATGTTCTCTCCTATTTTCTTCCACATACTTTGGAATACTGCGGTAGAGCCTGTAAAATGCAAGCCCGCGAAATCTGGGTGGGTAAGAACCTTATCTGCTGTTTCCTTACCTGGTGAGAATACGAGGTTGATCACCCCATCTGGAAGTCCCGCTTCTTTGAATACCTCCATAATGACACTTGCTGCATAGATTTGCTTATCGGAAGCCTTCCAAACGACTACATTCCCAAGCATCGCCATACAAGAAGGGAGATTGCCCGCAATAGCAGTAAAGTTAAACGGAGTAAGCGCAAAACAGAAACCTTCAAGTGGTCTGTACTCTACTCTATTCCAGATTCCGTTATCTGAAACCGGCTGCTCGGAGTACATTTCCGTCATAAATTCTGCATTAAATCTAAGGAAGTCTATAAGCTCACAAGCGGAATCTATCTCTGCCTGGTGCACATTCTTAGACTGCCCGATCATTGTAGCTGCATTTATTCTATCTCTGTAAGGGCCAGCAATAAGGTCTGCCGCTTTAAGGAAAATAGAAATTCTCTGCTCCCAACCGAGAGCATTCCACTTCGGTTTTGCAGCCAAAGCAGCTTCAATAGCTTGGTCTATATGGCTTGCATTACCTCTATAAAAAAATCCCAAATCGTGCTGGTGGTCTTGTGGAGATTCTAATCTTACTTTTTCATCAGATTTTACTTCTTTTCCACCGATAATCATTGGGATTTCTACTTTCTCATTCCACATTTTTTGGTAAGTGGAAATAAGGTTTTTCACCTCTGGGCTTCCTGGTTCGTAAGTTCTTACTGGCTCATTAATCGCAATAGGAACTTGTGAAATTGCTTTTGACATATTTTTCTTTTTTTAATGTATTTGAATAATTAAATTTTGCCCAAATTTAAGATTTTAAAACGAAAGAATAAAATTTCTTTTTGTAGGATTAAAAAACAAAAAATCTCACTAAATCATTAGTGAGATTCTGCGATCCGGACGGGACTCGAACCCGCGACCTCCGCCGTGACAGGGCGGCATTCTAACCAGCTGAACTACCGGATCAATAAACTTATGAGAAAAATCTATTTCTGCGATCCGGACGGGACTCGAACCCGCGACCTCCGCCGTGACAGGGCGGCATTCTAACCAGCTGAACTACCGGATCAATTAGTGTTAATAAAGAGCGTTGTTCCTTTTTGACGAGTGCAAAAGTATAGTTTTTCTGCAAACCTCCAAAACTTTTTTCCAAAAAAAATACCCTTTGGATAAAAGGGTATTGATTTTCAATAGTGTTTTTTTCCTATAAATGTGCAGATAATTTCTCTGCTATAACAGATTTAGGATTTACACCCACGATTTTATCTACTACTTCCCCATTTTTAAAAATAAGAAGCGTAGGGATATTCCTGATTCCATATTGTACGGATACCTCTTGGTTGTTATCTACATCTACCTTGCCTACTACTGCTTTACCTTCAAAGTCCTGAGAGAGTTCATCAATAACAGGAGCAAGCATTTGGCAAGGCCCACACCATACTGCCCAAAAATCTACCAATACGGGCTTATCAGAATCTAAAACTAATTCTTTGAAACTGCTGTCTGTAATTTCTAATGCCATAATTTATTCTTTTCTTATTTTAACTTTGCAAATGTAGTAAAATAATACACAATTATCTTTTTCTACATCTATCTGAAACATTGTTTTCATCTATTTAAAATCCTGCTGAATGCTTACAAGAGCCTCTACCAACTTGTCTATTTCCTCCTTCGTAGTATAATGGCTGAAAGACACTCTAAGCGGCGTACAACTCTCCATTTCCTCATCGGTGAGGAGCATTAGCATAACGGTAGAGGGTTTTGCTGCTCCCGATGAACAAGCACTCCCCTGCGAGATAGCAATGCCTTTCATATCCAGTTTGAAACCGATAAGCGGGTCTTTAAACGGAAGAAGGACATTCACCAGTGTAAAGAGGCTGTTCTCCGCCTCTGAGGAGCGACCGTTGAACTTCACACCTTTAATTTTATCTATGAGCTGATGAATGGTATAATCCTTTATCTCTTGAATCTTATTCTTATAGATTTCAAGGTTTTGGATACACAAATCAAAGGCTTTGCCTAAGCCTACAATACCAACCACATTCTCGGTACCCGACCGCATATCTCGCTCCTGACCACCACCAGAAATCATTCCCTTTAGCTTAGTAGATTTCCTAATATAGGCAAAGCCATTGCCCTTTGGCCCGTGAAATTTATGAGCAGAGCAGGAAGCGAAGTCTATATTCATCTTAGAAAAATCCAAGTCCAAATGCCCGATGGTCTGCACCGTATCTGAGTGAAAATAGGCATTATACTTTTTGCATAGCTCACCTATTGCCTTTATATCATAGATATTCCCGACTTCGTTATTGGCGTGCATAAGGGTAACGAGAGTCTTTTTATCGGAGCTTTGGAGAGCTTTTTCTATATCATCAAGGCTGAGATCTCCCTGATGATTCGGTCGGATATAGACCACCTCTACCCCTTTTCGAGCTTTCATATCTCGGACAGACTCTGCCACGCACTTGTGCTCCAGTGGAGAAGTGATGATACGCTCTACACCGAGATGCTCTACACAGGATTTGATGATGAGATTATTAGACTCCGTACCACAAGAGGTAAAGACAATCTCGGCAGGTTGAACCTTAAGACTATCGGCAATATTGCGACGAACGCCCTCTATAAGAGCCTTTGCTTCTTGCCCAAAACTATGGGTAGAGGAAGGATTTCCATAGCTAATTTTCATCACCTCTACCATCGCATCAACGACCTCTTCAGAAAGAGGAGTGGTAGCAGCATTATCAAGATATACTCTATTCATCTTATTAGATTTTTTTTAGGTGTGTAAAAATACGGCTTTTTTAAAATTCAACAAGAATGAATATTTAGATGAGGTTTAAGTCCTTTTTCACCTGCTCTATCTGAGCTTCCAAGACTGGGAGTTCTTTTCTAAAGTCTTCTTCTGAGGTGATGCTTGCTTTAACCGATACATAGAACTTAATTTTAGGCTCTGTACCCGAAGGACGGACGCAGATTTTGTTTCCATTCTCAGTATAGAAGATGAGAACATTAGACTGAGGCACATCGGTGATAGGTTCAGTGGTATTTTGAGCTACAGAGAAGCGGGTTCTCTCCTTATAATCTCGGATTTCGGCTACAGGAGAACCAGCGATCTGCTTTGGAGGATTGCTTCTGAAATTCGTCATCATCTGGCTGATTTCCTCAGCACCTGTTCTTCCTTTTCTAACCACATTAACGAGCCCTTCGTAGTAGAAGCCAACTTCTTTATAGATATCAATCATATATTGGAAGAGGGTTTTGCCCTGAGCCTTGCACCAAGCTGCTGCTTCGCAGGCAAGGAGGATGGAGCCACAAGAGTCTTTATCTCTCACGAAATCACCCGTCATAAATCCAAAGCTCTCTTCGCCTCCACAGATGAATTTCTGCTTACCTTCTACCTCTCGAATCATTTTTCCAATCCACTTAAAGCCTGTAAGGCTTACTTTGCATTCGATACCGAACTTTTTAGCAATATCAAAGAAAATATCTGAGGTAACGATGGTGGAACCGATGAAATCCGAAGGCTGGAGCTTACCGAGACGCTGCCACTGCTCAAGGATGTAATACGAAAGAACAGTATTGGTCTGGTTGCCATTGAGGAGCTGCATTTTACCATCGAGGTTTCGTACGGCAATGCCGAGCCTGTCACCATCTGGATCGCAACCGATAACGATATCTGCATTGGTTATCTCTGCAAGATTGAGCGCCATACTGAGAGCAGCGGGTTCCTCTGGATTAGGACTCTCAACAGTAGGGAAATTGCCACTCGGAATCATCTGCTCGGAGACTAAATCTACCTTTTTAAAACCTGCCTTTGCAAGTGCTTTAGGGATGGTAGTGTAAGTAGTACCGTGTATGGAAGTGAAGACGATGTTGAGGTTATCATAACCGATTTTATCCTCTTGATAAAGGGAATTTTGCATACAAGCATCAATGTATACATCATCTTGCTCCTCTCCTATCCATTCTATAAGTGAGTCGTTTCCATTAAATTTAATATCTGCAAAATTTACAGCATATACATTTTTGATAATGTTTTCATCATTGGGAGGTACGACTTGTGCGCCATCATTCCAATAGACTTTATAGCCATTATATTCTGGTGGATTGTGCGATGCAGTGAGGACGATACCCGCATTACACTTCTTATTTCTCACCGTAAATGAAAGCTCAGGCGTAGGGCGGTGCTCCTTGAAGAGGAGGACTTTAATACCGTTTGCCGTAAGGACATCGGCAACGATTTTTCCGAATTCTGGAGAATTATTTCGAACATCAAACGCCACAGCAACCTTAATCTCCTCACCAGGGAACTGCTCCTTGAGGTAATTGGCAAGTCCTTGAGTAGCCTGCCCAAGCGTGTATCTATTTAGGCGATTGGTGCCTACGCCCATAATACCTCTCATCCCCCCAGTACCAAATTCGAGGGCTTTGTAGAAGGAATCTTCTAATTCTGCTGAGTTTTCATTGATGAGCTTCTGAACCTGAGCTCTGGTTTCCTCATCAAAAGCGTCTGTAAGCCATTGTTTAGCTCTTTCTAATGCTGTCATAATCTATGATTTTAGTTATTATTATCTGGTTTTAAGATACTCCTTAGCGAGTAAGGGGTTTAATTTTTATTTCGGATTAATATTTTGGATTTTCACGGTTTTATCTGCCTTAAAAATCTTTACAGGGCTATTATAATAAACGAATTTCGTGGTGTTTTTTAAGTCTGCTTTTATGGAATCTTGTGTATTGACCTCCGCATAAGCCCCGTTATAAGCCTTGATACTAAGGGTATTAACTTCCCAATAAGGTGCAATGATTCCCGCTGTATCTTTTATCTTAATTAATGCCTCTCGGGTGAAGCCTTTGAAGTTGGCAAGGCTGAAATGCCGCATTTCAATCTCTGTACGGTCAGATTTTACTGCTCCGATGAATTTTGAATTATCACTAAGGGATAATTTTAGGTTTTTTAATGCTAATTGCCCTGAAACATTGAACTCGATAGAGTCTCTAAGGGTGATTTTTAAGGGAGTATTTTTGGAGAAAATAGTGATACTGTAGAATCCATTACCAAAAGTTTCCTTTTTCTCGGAGATGGTGAGGTTTTCATCCTTTATATTGATATTCAGATTATCAATGAAGTTGGGATAAGTCTCGACTTCTAATAGATTTTGTTCGGATTTCAGCCAAAACACTCTGAATTTGCCCTTAGCATCTATAGAGGAGAAATTTTTTAGTGGGATTTGTTTTTGTTGGATATCTCCTTCGGGTTTGAGCTTGCTGCAACTGATGAGCAAAAGGGTGATGAAGAATATTGAAATGAGGTTTTTCATTTTTAGGGTGATGTTTGTAAAAAAAACTCCTCAAAAGTATTGCTTTTTTTAGTGTTTTCAAAGCAATGGGGGGGACAAAATATAGGTCTATAAATAATATTTTGTATGAAAAAGTAAGATTCTTATTTTCATCTGTTTTATTGAGTTTTTTATAAAGCCATTGGCTTTCAGCTATTAACCGAAAACCAATGACTCATAGCTAAAATTTATTGCTTAGCATAATTTTGAAAAAAGAGAGGAATGCTCTCTATACCTTTAAAGAAGTTGGAGAGCCCATAATGCTCATTTGGCGAGTGGATAGCATCTGACGCCAATCCAAAGCCCATTAAGACGCATTTGGAACCGAGAACTTGCTCAAACATTGTGGTAATTGGGATGCTACCACCACTCCTGAATGGGAGAACCTCCCTACCGAAAGCCGTTTCCATAGCTTTTTTGGCAGATTGAAACTCCTTAGTATCTATTGGAAGAACATAAGGAAGCCCACCGTGATGCGGATTTACGGTTACTTTCACATTATCAGGTGCGATTTTATGAAAGTATTGGGTGAATTTCTCTGTAATCTCTTCAGGCGTTTGATAAGGCACGAGGCGCATAGAGATCTTAGCATAGGCTTTAGATGGGATAACGGTTTTTGCCCCTTCGCCAGTGTAGCCTCCCCAGATGCCATTGCAGTCCAAAGTAGGACGAATGGAGGTTCGCTCAAGAGTAGTATAATCTTTCTCGCCCTCTACCCCCCTAAGACCGATGGCGTTTTTGTATTCCTCTACATTATCTTTTAGCTTGTTCATCTCGGCTCTTTCTTCGAGGGAAACAACTTGTACATTATCATAAAATCCATCGATAGTGATATGACCGTTTTCATCTATCAGCTGAGCAATCATCCTGCTGAGGGTATGGATCGGGTTGGGCACTGCACCTCCGTATAAACCCGAATGGAGGTCGCGATTAGGACCTTCTACTTCTACCTCTACATAGCTGAGCCCCCTGAGCCCAGTAGTTACAGTAGGCTGCTCCATAGAATAGAGGCTGGTATCTGAAATAAGGATGCAATCACAAGAGAGTTTTTCCTTGTTTTCATTGACGAAATCACTTAAACTTACGGAGCCGACTTCTTCTTCTCCCTCTATGATAAACTTAACATTGCAAGGCAGAGCATCGGTATTTATCATTGCTTCAAATGCCTTTAAATGCATAAAAAACTGACCTTTATCATCCGCTGCACCTCTGGCGAAGATAGCGCCATCAGGATGGATATCCGTTTTCTCAATATAAGGCTCAAAAGGAGGTTTATTCCAAAGCTCTATCGGGTCTGGTGGCTGCACATCGTAATGCCCATAAACCAAAACAGTAGGCAGGTTTGGGTTAATGAGTTTATCCCCATATACGATAGGATTGCCTTTTGTTTGGCAAACTTCTACATTATCTACTCCCGCTTTTTGGAGGTATTCTGCTACTTTATCTGCACACTTAAGTACATCATTTTTATATGCTGGGTCAGCAGAAATAGAAGCTATTTTCAATAAATCAAATAACTCCTCTACGAATCTGTCTTTATTCTGATGAATATAATCTAATGTTTTTTGCATTATTTATTAATTTAAGTTAAAATAAAAATGCCCACTGATAAACAGGAGGCATTATTGAGATTTTTTCTTAGTGAGCTGGTTGTTCTACCTCAGTGGAATCTGCTGGTGTTGCTTCTACTTCTGGGGTCTCAGGAGCGGTATGCTCTGCTTCGGAGTGAGATTGTGCATCATCAGTGTATCTTTCTACACCATCCTCCAGCTTCAGAATGTTTTTATTCCCTCCCTCAGGGAGTTTTTTACAGCTAACAGCCATCAATGCCACTAAGGATAAACCTAAAACTATTTTTTTCATTATTCTTAATTTTCTATTTAAAATTTTGCCAAAAATAAGTATTTCTAATTTCTTATACAATAACTTACCATTAATGAATATGTTTTTCTGCGTGGTAAGAAGACCTCACCAGAGGGGAACTCTCCACATGCCTAAAACCAAGACTGCGGGCAAAGTCTCCATATTCATTAAACTCTTCTGGAGAGATGAATCTCTTTACAGGTAAGTGATTACGAGTAGGCTGAAGATACTGTCCCAGAGTAATAACATCTACATCTGCATTTCTAATGTCTTCTATCGCTTGGAAGACTTCGTCTTTCTCCTCTCCTAATCCGAGCATTATCCCTGTTTTTGTTCGTCTCTGCCCTGCTTCTTTCAAGTATTTAAGGACTTCAAGACTTCTCTCATACTTAGCTTGTATTCTCACTTCTCGGGTAAGCCTTTTTACGGTTTCCATATTGTGAGATATAACTTCTGGTGCTACTTCTACCAGCCTGTCTATATTTTTCCTCACCCCTTGAAAGTCTGGAATCAGGGTTTCCATAGTGGTTCCTGGTGATATTCTACGAACGGCATTTACGGTTTCTGCCCAGAGTATGGAGCCCATATCTTTTAGGTCATCTCTATCCACCGAAGTAAGTACAGCGTGCTTAATCTTCATTAATTTTATAGACCGAGCTACTTTTTCTGGTTCATCCCAGTTTACATCGAGGGGTTTTCCTGTTTTCACACCGCAGAAACCACAGCTTCGGGTACAGATATTCCCGAGAATCATAAATGTAGCGGTACCGTATCCCCAGCATTCTCCCATATTTGGGCAACTCCCACTTTGGCAAATGGTATTGAGCTTATATTTGTCTACCAAACTGCGAAGCTCACGATAATTCTTTCCTGTTGGGAGCTTTACGCGTATCCATTTAGGTTTGTTGGTAAGCGTACTTTGTTCTTCCATTTCTTTCTAATGCGATATTTTCATTTGTGAAAAATCTCGCCAAAATTAAGGAATATTTTATAATTCCCAATCGTGTGTGGAGGTAAAGATTAAATTCACTACTTTTGCCATCGTTTATGAAAAAAATCTATATCATTGCTCTGGGTACCCTATGTTTCTCCGCTTGTGAGAAGCCTAAAGTATATTCCCCTGCAAATGGGATGAATGCTCCCGTTGCAAATGATATGGAACAATCTAAAGAAAAAAACAAAAACAGAAACCAGCAAGAGCGGGAGTTCATTAAAAACTGGATAAAAGAGAAAGCAGAGCAGAACTTCTACCCCACTGCGATGAACTACTGGTCAAGTATAGATTTCAAAGGGAGAAAAGCCTCTAATGAAGCACTATATTCTTATGAATACAGCCTTTCAGACTTTAATGCAACGGCTATTTATCCCTCACCAGCGGTAGTACAGAAAGAGGTTTCTCCTATTAAGATTGAAGAATTAAAAGCCGTAGAAGACGCTTTAAAATATCTGAAAACCGATGAAGAAACGGTATTGCTCGTACCCTCATCATTAGCGTATGGAATTTTAGGCGATGGAGATAAAATCCCAGCAGACTTGCCTCTCATCATCAGATTAAAAAGAAATTAAATATTTATAGTAATGAAAATAAAAGAATTTTTAACCGCTGCGGTTCTCACTTCCATAGTGAGCTGCACACCAATTTATAAGAAAATGAATGTAGACAAAGCAACTTATGAAAGCCTTGACAATGGGCTTTATGCAAACCTCCAAACTTCCAAAGGGAATATGCTCGTGAAGTTTGAGGACAAGAAATCTCCCGTTACAGTAGCGAGTTTCATCAGCCTTGCAGAGGGTAAAAACACTTCTGTAAAGGCAGAACTAAAAGGTAAACCTTATTTCGATGGTACCATCTTCCACCGCGTGATTAAGGATTTTATGATTCAAGGAGGAGACCCTCTCGGTACGGGTATGGGCGAGCCTGGTTATAAGTTTGATGATGAGAAAAACGACCTGAAACACCTCGGAAAGGGCTACCTCTCTATGGCAAACTCTGGACCTAATACCAACGGCTCTCAGTTCTTCATCACAGAAGTAGCTACGCCTTGGCTCGATGGCAAGCACACCGTTTTCGGTAAAGTGGTAAAAGGAGAGGAAGTAATTGAAAGCATTGCAAGCGTAGAAAGAGACGAAAGAGATAAACCCAAAGAAAATGTAGTCCTCCAAAAAGTTTCCATATTCAGCAAAGGAGATGAATACAAGCACTACGACGCTGCAAAAGTTTTTGAAGAAGGTAAAACCAAAATTCAAGAAAACAACGCCGCACTCATCAAAAAACAGGAAGAGGAAGCACTAAAACAATTGGAAAATCTGAAAAAAGATATGACACAAACCGCATCTGGTCTCCTCTACAAAATCACCAAAAAAGGAAGCGGTGCAAAAGCAGAAGCAGGTAAAAATGTAGCCGTACACTACGCAGGAAGATTAGCCAATGGTAATGAGTTTGACAGCTCCTTCAAACGAGGAGAGCCCATTGAATTTACCGTAGGTACTGGGCAAGTAATCCGCGGTTGGGACGAAGGGCTCCTCCTCCTCAACGAAGGCGATGAAGCTACCTTCATCATCCCACCAGATTTAGCATACGGCACCAGAGGTGCAGGAGGTGTAATCCCTCCAAACGCTTGGCTCATCTTCGATGTAAAACTCGTACAAGTCAAATAACACCGTAGCCGGTGAGGCAGCCACTAGCGTGGCGAGCACTTACACCGTAGCCGGTGAGACACTTATATCGTAGCCGGTGAAGCAGACCACAGCGTGGCAAGCACTTACACCGTAGTCGGTGAGATTCTTAGCTACTCGTATGGAGCGTGCTTAAACTAGAAATTAGAAACCCGAAAGACTGTTTTTATCATAAAAGCAGTCTTTTTTTTGTTCCGTATTGGGTAGGGTTTTATTAGCAATCTGTTTGAAATAATTTTTAGTTAAAATCCTGTTATAATCAATAAGTAGGACATTTAAAAAAATGTGAAGGAGAAGCTCCTCCCGATGGAGGAAGAGCTCCTACGGATGAAGGAAAGAAAAAGGAAATACAACTATACTAACCATCTTAATTAAGAGACAAAAAAGAATAAAAATCATCTTTTATAATACATTGATAAACGCCCTCCCAAAGAACAACAATTTTGCTTATTTAATAAAAATTTGCTCTATTTATATAAATAAAGATATAGGTTATAAACCGTATTAATTTAAACCCTATCTTTGAGGCTTTAAAATCTAAAAAAATAATAAAATGATAGGTATTATTATGGGCAGCCAGAGTGATTTGCCCGTTATGCAACAAGCCGCTGATTTTTTAAAAAGCCTTGAAATCCCCTACGAGCTTACGGTAGTCTCTGCACATCGCACCCCTGAGAGAATGTTTGAGTATGCAAAATCTGCAAAATCAAGAGGGCTGAGAGCCATTATCGCTGGAGCAGGAGGTGCAGCACATCTCCCTGGTATGGTTGCCAGCTGCACTACACTACCCGTTATCGGGGTGCCTATACTCTCATCCAACTCTATTGATGGATGGGATTCTGTTCTGTCTATCCTGCAAATGCCCTCTGGCATCCCTGTGGCAACAGTTGCCCTAAACGGCGCTACAAATGCTGGGATTTTAGCCGCTAAAATCATAGGTGCTTCGGAACCTGAAATCTCAAAAAAATTAGAAGCCTATCAGCAATCTTTAAAAGAGAAAGTCCTCCACACCATAGATGAAATAAAAACACTCCACCCTAATGAATATGACCAATAATTCCATTCATTAATAAAAAAAATCAAATGATGAAAAATATAGTAAGCCTCCTCTTCTCGGTTCTATCAGTTCTTTGCCTCTCTCAAATACCAAAGGATATGGGTGATTTGGAGTACAATAACCTCATTGGAAACATAAAATCCGTAAAAGAAATTACTTATAAATACACAGACTCAGCCGATAGCAAAAAACCTATGCTGCAATCTACCCGCACTACCCACTACAACAAGAAAAAGAATAAAACCCTACTTATCATTAATGATGCAAATAATGAATTAAAGGAAAAACAAACTTTCACTTATGATGCTAATGGCAATCTCATCTCAAAAACAGAATACAATAAAAACGAAGATGAAGAGACCAATATGACCTATCATTATAAGTATAATGATAAGCAACTCCCTTCTGAAGAGGCGGGATATGACGGCACAGGAGCACTGATCGCCAAAACACTGATTACCTACCCTAATAACGACCACGAAGCAGAGTCCAAAACCTATGACAGCAAGGGAAATCTCACCTCAAAATCCACAGTATTTTTTAGTGCAATGAAGGGGATTCCCTCCAAGATTATAGAATATACCCCTACCGATAGTTTAGAGGCGGTTTATACCTTTAAATACGATGGAGATCTCTGCACAAGCTTAAAGATATCCTCCCCTGCTACTGAAACCAAACTCCTTGAAATTGCGATAAAGTATAATGATAAAAAACTTCCTTCAGAGGTTTCAATCGAGTGGCCTTTTGGTCCGATAAAAGCGAATTTTAAATACCTTTCCTTTGATAAAAAAGGGAACTGGACGAGACGAGAAACCTATACCAATGAAGAGCTCTCCGAAACCTCAGAACAAATAATAGAATACTACTAATCGACAACGAATGAAAATAAATCTACTAACACTTTCCCTACTCTCCTGCACTTTATTAGCACAGAAAAGTTTTAAAGAAATAAAAAAAGAAGCCGAAAAGGGAAACCTGATATCTCAGTTTAACCTCGGATTGATGTACTACGAGGGCAATGGCACCTCTAAAGATTATAAAAAAGCCAAATACTGGTGGGAAAAGGTTGCTGAAAAAGGGAATATAAAACTCCAACACTTTCTCGGGCAGATGTACTACTACGGCGAAGGTATACCTCGGGACTACTCGAAAGCCAAATATTGGTGGACGAAGGTAGCTGAGCAAGGGAATCCCAAAGCTCAACACTTCCTTGGGCAAATGTATCAAAATGGTGAAGGTATGCCTAAAGACTTTATAAGAGCTAAATTCTGGTACGAAAAAGCCGCACGGCAATGGCTCCCCGAGGCACAATACAGCTTGGGAACAATGTATGCAAAGGGAGATGGCGTACTTAAAGACCTTACGATTGCAAAATATTGGTGGGAAAAATCTGCTGAACACGGCTATAAAGTTGCCCAATACAATATTGGACTAATGTATGAAAATGGAGATGGTGGAGCAAAAGATAAAACAAAAGCCTTTTACTGGTACCAAAAAGCTGCCGAACAAGATGTAGCCAAAGCACAAGTTGCCCTTGGTTCTCTCTATATGAATGGTGATGGCATACAGCAGGATATAATGAAAGCTAAATTCTGGTACGAAAAAGCTGCTGAACAGGAAGATGCTATAGCTCAGTTTAACCTTGGTTTATTGTACGACAGCAAAAGTATATCAGAAGATAAAACCCAAGCTATTTACTGGTATCAAAAGGCTGCCGAGCAAGGTATAGCAGATGCTCAGTACAATTTAGGAGCTCTATATGAATCTGGAGAAGGTGTACCTCAGGATTATTCAAAAGCTAAATACTGGTATGAAATGGCAGCAAAAACAGGAGATACTGGAGCTAAGCAGGCCTTAAAAGACCTCAAACAAATGATGATGAAAAAATAAAATCTATATCTCCTGCATAAAAAAAGACTGCATTTATTGCAGTCTTTTCTATTTTCAGTTAGCTTTAAAAATTAATAAAGAGCTATCTCTCTCTCTGTTACAGAGAAACCAGCATCACGGATATGTGTTATTTTAACACTCCAAATTCCAAGATAACCATAAGTATATTTTTGTTCTTCCTGTGCAATAAGGACTCCGAACTCATTATATGTAGATTCTTTAATAATATCTCCTTGGTTATTATACTCATAGGTAGTACCATTCCCTTTTGTATCATCAGGATTATAATACTGCTCACTAATTTTTCGGTTTTTCGAATCATACCGATAAACATATTTAAATTTAAGGAAATTTTTAGCTGTAAACTGAGACCAAGCAATCTGGTTTCCTGCTGCATCATACTCATAAGCATCTTTAGATTCAAGCTTCCGATTACTATCATAGTTCCACTTTTCTATCAAATAACCATTAGCATCATATTTATAAACATTTTCAGAAACAAGACTTCCGTCAGGATTAGTCATTTTTTCTTCTTCTAACAAATTCTTATCATTATAAGTAAATATTTTTTTGTAATTCAATGAACCATCTCCATCCCAAAAGGCTTCTTCCACTTTTAAATCTTTATCATTATAGGTATAGGTCGTCTTTTGAGAGAGGTTTCCATTGGATACATTATAATCTGCATCTTCAATCAGTAGACCTTTTCTATTGTAGGTTTTTACATTGTGGTCTTCCAAATCCCCTTTCCTTATATTGCCAGCTTCTTCAATGCCGATATAAGTCTTTTCAGTAATGGTCTTTACAGCAATGTCTTGCATACCTTGATCAAAGTCGCTTCCCAAGCAACTCATTAATAACAGTGCCACTCCTGTGGCAAATAGTAAGTTTTTCATTGTATGTAAATTTTAAATTATAATCTTAATTTTTATTTAGTTTTTAAATCTATTAATTATCTAATTCACAATATATAAAGCTTCTAATGAAAACTTCTCTACAAATTCAATGCCTAAAATGAAAGTACAGTACCGCTTTCTACCTCATAAGGTTCAGTATCAGGGAGAAATATCCTTGTCAATTTTTCACCTTCCACTGTGGTAATATCTCCTGATTTTCGTATCCAGTTGCCCTCTCGAAGTCCTACAACAGGGAGATTGTTCTGGCTGAGAAACTCCTTAATTCGGGTCTCTCGAGTCTCGCCATTATGTTTTAAATCAGGCTGAGGGTCAAGGTAATGAGGGTTGATATTAAAAGGTACCAAACCCATTGTATCAAAGCTCGGAGGATAGACGATGGGCATATCATTCGTGGTCTTCATATTCACCCCACCGATATTACTGCCTGCACTGCACCCCAGATACGGCTTTCCGCTCTCTACATTCTCTTTTAAGAGGTTCATCAGAGCGTTTTCGTGGAGGGTTTTCACAAGGAGAAAAGTATTTCCGCCTCCTGTAAAATAGCCTTTAGCACTGCGGATAGCCTCCTTCATATCCTGAAACTCATGCAAGCCTCTCACCTTAATATTTAAAGTAGAGAAGAATGCCCTTGCCTTAGCGGTATAATCTTCATACGAAATCCCCGAAGGGCGTGCAAAAGGGATAAATACGATTTCATCTATACCCTTAAAGAGCTCTGTGATGGGTGCTCTGAGGTATTCCAAGTACTGTCCTCCGAAAAGCGTAGAAGTGGAGGCGAGTATAAAATTAGGTTTATTCATCTTTCCAATTTTTTTGTAGGTATTGCATTATAAAATCTGGGCATTTGGTTATTTTCTGGGTAGCAGCATCTAAAAAGAAGAGCGTAGTAACTGCTTCGGAGAGCTTCTCACCCTTTTGGTTGAAAATCTCATATTCAAACTCGATTCTCACGGCTGGAAGTTTCTTCACACGGGTATGAATTTCCAATATATCATCATACTTTGCAGGCTTTAAATATTTAATTTTATATTCCGAAACGGGGAGCCAAATCCCACGATTTTCTATCTCATTATAAGAGATTCCTATACTTCTGAACAGCTCTACTCTGGCTACCTCTAAATACTCTGCATAGTTACCATAATAGACATACTTCATAGGGTCGGTTTCTCCATAACGAACTCGTAAATAATGCTTTGTAAATATCATTTAAATACTTTTGTTCAATCATACAAATATATTTTTAAAAAACCAATAGTGCCAAATCTTTTTTTTCCACAATTAAAGTTTCATATTTGCAGGGTTGAGTTTCATCAATAAGTTCTAACCCGATAAATTTTTCAAAGCGAGTACAATATGAATCAAGAGTTGTCATTGATATGGGAAAAGTGTCTCCAATTTATGAAGGACAATCTGAATGCAATGGAAGGGAAAGATCCTGAAAAATTAGCTAAAAACTTTAATCTACTTTTTGAAAAAGTAGAACCTATATCTTTGATAAACCATAACCTCACCCTACTCGTGCCAAGTGACTTCTATAAAGAATATATAGAGGATAATTACCTCTCACTACTCTCGGCGGCACTCCGAAAGCACATCGGGAAAGGGGTGAAACTTTGGTATTCGGTAATGGAGAATAAACCTTCGGGAAATAAAAAACCAGTAGTACAGAATATGAAAGGAAATTCTGTACAATCGCCCAAGGTACAACAGGCTTCTCCCAAGGTAAAAAATCCCGTAAATGCTTTTATAGCACCAGGAATAAAAAAGGTAAATATAGAATCTAACCTTATCCCGAGCCTTTCTTTCAGTAATTATGTAGAGGGCGAGAGTAATAAACTCGCAACCAATGTAGCGAAATCCATCTCCCACAGACCTGGCTCTACGGCTTTTAACCCAATGTTCATCTATGGAGGAGTAGGGGTAGGAAAAACTCACCTCGCCCACGCTATTGGCTTGGAGGTAAAGAGCCTTCATCCAGATAAAGTGGTGCATTATCTGTCTTGTGAGAAATTTACCCAGCAGTTCGTAAAAGCAGCAAAGGAGCAGAATAAGGCAGCTTTCCACAACTTCTTCCAGATGATTGACGTACTCATCATAGATGATATACAGTTCCTCTCTGGGAAAGAGGCTACACAGGAGAGTTTCTTCCATATTTTTGACTATCTGCATCAGAATGATAAGCAGATCATCCTCACCTCAGATAAAGCACCGGCAGATATACAGGACATACAGGAGCGCATCGTTTCCCGTTTTAAATGGGGGCTTTCTGCTGAAATTAAATCTCCAGACTTTGATACAAGGAGGAAAATCATTACCGAGAAGCTGAACAGAGACGGCATTGTCCTCACTGATGATATGGTGGATTTTCTGGCTGGTGAAGTCAATTCTAATGTGAGAGAGCTCATCGGAGTGATTAATTCAGTCATAGCACACTCCACCGTCTATAAATCTGACCTGAGCCTCGACCTGCTAAAAGAGACCATCAATAAAATAACGACCAATCAGAAGAAAATCGTCAATATCCCTTATATTCAGAATGTAGTCTGCGAATACTTCGGGCTCGATAGGGAAAAACTCATCTCAAAATCGAGAAAAAGAGAAATTGCCCTACCCCGTCAGCTGTCTATGTACTTCGCAAAGAAGTTAACCAATGCTACATTTAAAAGGATTGGCGACGAGACAGGTGGTAGAGACCATGCCACCGTGATGCACGCCTGCGAGACTATAAAAGACCTTGAAGAGATGGACAAGCAAGTAAAAAAGTATGTAAAAGAACTCTCTGCCAAAATTGGAAAATAATCAGAATTTAAAATATAAAAGCACCTAATAAGGTGCTTATTTTTTCTCGCCTTCTTCCCGATTAAGAGCGTATAAAATTATACACACAAATTTCCCAACTCATTAGGAGGAATGAAAAAATACAAATAAATTTTAGATTCTTTCTCACAGCTCATTACCATAAGCCTACAAAAGAGTAGCAGTATTAAAGGCTAAATTTCAGCCTTGAAAAAGCAGCGCCGCTCACGAGCGAGGATAGCGAATTTCCACGATTCTCCCCTGCTCCATCACGATAATTTTGTCCGCATTCTCTATCGTAGAGAGGCGGTGTGCAATGATGATTGCCGTACGGTTCTGCGTGATTTTCTCGGTTGCCCGCTGTATCAGCCGCTCACTTTCGGTGTCTATGGAGGAGGTTGCCTCGTCCAGAATCAGGATTTTCGGGTCAGAAAGGTATGCCCTCATAAAGGAAATGAGCTGGCGCTGCCCAAGCGAGAGGGACGAGCCGCGCTCGCTCACCACATAATCATACCCGCCAGGGAGCTGCTCTATAAAACTGTCTATCCCGATTTCTCTTGCCGCTTCTTTTATTTTTTCAAGGCTAATATCCTCATTCCCAAAACAAATATTCTCGAGAATACTGCCGTGAAACAGGAAAACATCTTGGAGAACCGCCCCGATATTCTGCCTCAAATGCTGGAGTTCGTAGCTTCTCACCTCAATATCATCGATGAGAATCTGACCTTTTTGTATTTCATAAAGTCTGGGAATCAGGCTGATGATGGTAGATTTGCCGGCACCCGTCTCACCGATAATCGCAACGGTCTCGCCTGGGCTCACGGTAAAATCAATGCCTTTGAGCACTTCCTGCTTGTCATCGTAGGAGAAATGCACGGACTTAAACTCTATCTTCCCATCAAAATTGTCCTTAACCACTGTGCCGAGGTTCTCTATCACCTCGTTTTCTTCCATTATTCCGAGCACTCGCTCTGCCCCTACGATGCCGCGCTGGATGTTATTAAACCTGTCGGCTATCTGCCTTAAAGGGCGGATGAGCATATTGATAAACTGGATGAAGGCGATGACCTCCCCTGCCGTTATCGTGATATAACCGCCATACACCAGCACAAAACCGATGAACAGGGACGAGATGAGCTCGACCGTTGGGAAAAATAACGAGAAGATGAAGACGGTGCGGAGGAGGGCAGCTTTGAGGCTCTGATTGATGGAATCAAACTTCTTAAACTCAGCTTCCTGCCTGCCAAAAACCTGGATGATGGGCATCCCTGCGAGCCTTTCCTGCACGAAGGAGTTCTGAGTGGCCGTCCACCCCCTTTCATCGCCAAAGGCTTTTTTTAATTTTTTCTGGAATAATCGGGTGATGAATACCATTAGAGGCAAGATAGCGAGCGAGATATAGCTGAGATGAGCATTTACGGCGAACATCATCACAAGCACGAAAATGATGCGGAGGATATCACCAAAAACCATTAGAAATCCGTCGGTATATACTGTGGATATGGTCTCTACATCGCCTACGGCACGGGTTACGAGCTGGCCGATTGGGGTTTTATCAAAGAAAGCTGTACGGAAATAGATGAGCTTCTTGAAGAGCCTTTCCCTGATATCTCGGATGACATTTTGGGAGATAAAGTTGGAGAAATAGACGAGGAAAAAGTTGAGCACCGTCTCCAAAAAGACCAAACCTACGAAGAGATAGATGTGGGTAAGCATAAGCTCCTTATCTTGTAGCTTGATGATGTCTTCATCTACAATTCTCATACTGAGATAAGGGCGGTAAGTGGATACGAGCGAGAGCGCAACAGATAGGGTGAGGGCTAAAATAAACCAAGCTCTGAGCTTCATTCCTATCCCAAACAGCTGCCTGATGATAGCCCAAGTGGAGGTTTTATGATTCTGCTGAGTGGTAGTGGTCTCGGTAAGCTCTTGGTTCATTTTCTTATTTTAGGGTTGCAAATCTACTGAAAAAAAGGCATAAAAAAAGCCCAGAGAACTGAGCTTTTCTATTGATAACAAAACAGTTTTACATTATTTAACTTGATCTACAACAGCTTTAAAAGCCTCAGGATGATTCATTGCGAGGTCTGCAAGAACCTTTCTATTGAGCTCGATGTTGTTCTTTTTAAGAGCTCCCATAAACTGAGAGTAAGAGATTCCGTGTGCTCTTGTACCTGCATTGATTCTTGCAATCCACAAGGCTCTGAAATTTCTTTTTTTCTCTTTTCTACCGCGGTAAGCATATTGCATTGCTTTTTCTACGGCGTTTTTAGCTACAGTCCAAACATTTTTTCTTCTACCGAAGAAACCTTTGGCTTGCTTCAAAACTTTTTTTCTGCGTGCTCTGGACGCTACAGCATTTACTGATCTTGGCATAATTTAATTGTTTTTTTGAAAAGGGCGGAACTGTATTTTTTCATTCTCTTAGGGGCGCCTTTTCAGGGTTAAACTTTCTTTTGTTGAATTTTACACTTTAAATTCTTATAAACCGAACCGATTTATAAAAACTACTTAATTGCTAATTGTCTCAAAACGCTCTTTGTATCCACAGAAGCGACATAAGAAGTTTGCGTAAGATTTCTCTTTTGCTTGGTTTCTTTTTTAGTCAAAATGTGGCTTTTGAAAGCATTTTTTCTTTTGATCTTTCCTGTTCCGGTAAGAGCAAAACGCTTCTTAGCACCTGATTTAGTTTTTAACTTTGGCATTTTTGTTTGCTTTTAATATTTGTTATCAATATTCTTTTTATGTCTGTTATAGCGATATACTTAAAAAAATAATAAGGAATGAAATGATTATCCTTTTTATTTTACTTTGCTTTCTTTGGGCTCATCATCATTATCATCCTCTTACCTTCGAGTTTAGGCATTTGGTCTACTTTCCCTACATTCTCTAAATCTTGAGCTAAACGAAGCAAGAGAATCTCCCCTTGGTCTTTGAAAATAATAGAACGCCCTTTAAAAAACACATAGGTTTTGAGCTTAGAACCCTCTTCAAGGAACTTTTCTGCGTGTTTTTTCTTAAACTCATAATCGTGGTCATCCGTCTGAGGCCCGAAACGAATTTCTTTTACAACAACCTTAACTTGCTTAGCTTTCAGCTCCTTTTGTTTTTTCTTTTGTTCATAAAGGAACTTCTTGTAATCCAAAACACGAGCTACGAAAGGCTCTGCTTTATCTGAAATTACAACCAAATCCAATTCCTGCTCTTGGGCTATCTGCCTTGCTTTCTCAATTGGATAAACTCCTGGCTCTACATTATCACCGACCAAACGAACTTCTTTCGCTTTAATCTTTTCGTTTATCTGGTGTAAATCTTCTTGCACGGGACGGCGCATCGGCCCTCTACCCCTGCCACTAAATTTCTGTGCTATTGTATTATAATTTTAAAGTTAATTCAAATCTTTTTCCCCGAACTCTATTCCTGTATCTACTTCTTTTTTAAAGTACTGAACAAAGTCATCGAGCTTCATTGAGCCTAAATCTCCTTCTCCTCTTCTTCTTACAGAAACGCTTCCTTCCTGCTCCTCCTTCTCACCTACAACAAGCATAAAAGGAATTTTTCTCAACTCTGCATCTCGGATTTTCTTGCCTGTTTTTTCGTTTCTTTCGTCTACGAGGCCGCTAATATCGTTAATTTCTAATAATTGAGAAACTTTTTTAGCATAATCTGCATATTTTTCACTAATTGGAAGCACAATATACTGCTCTGGGCTTAGCCAAAGAGGGAAATCTCCCGCTGTATTCTCTATAAGAATTGCAATAAACCTTTCCATAGAGCCAAACGGCGCTCGGTGTATCATAATCGGTCTATGCTTTTCATTATCACTACCTACATAAGTAAGGTCAAAACGCTCTGGGAGATTATAATCCACTTGAATAGTCCCAAGCTGCCAACTTCTGCCTAAGGCATCTTTTACCATAAAGTCGAGTTTAGGACCATAGAAAGCAGCTTCGCCATATTCTACCACAGTTTTCAGGCCTTTATTAGCTGCTGCGGTAATAATTGCACTTTCAGCTTTTTCCCAATTCTCCTCAGAACCGATATATTTGTCTCGGTTCTCTTTATCCCTAAGTGAGATTTGAGCAGTAAAATCTGCAAAACCTAATGAGCTAAATACATAAAGTACCAAGTCTATCACTCCTTCAAACTCTTCTAATAGCTGGTCAGGAGTACAGAAAAGGTGAGCATCATCTTGGGTAAATCCTCTTACTCTTGTAAGCCCGTGGAGCTCCCCACTTTGCTCATAACGATACACGGTTCCAAACTCTGCATAGCGCTTAGGCAAATCTTTGTACGACCACTGGCTTGTCTTATATATCTCACAGTGGTGAGGGCAGTTCATCGGTTTTAGAAGGAACTCTTCTCCCTCGTGTGGAGTTTTAATAGACTGGAAGCTATCTGCTCCATATTTTTCATAATGCCCAGAGGTTTTATAGAGTTCTATATTCCCAATATGTGGAGTTATTACAAACTCATAACCTGCTTTTTTCTGTGCTGCAGAAAGGAAGTTTTCAAGTTTCTTTCTCAATGCTGTACCTTTTGGAAGCCAAAGAGGGAGCCCAGCTCCTACTCTTTCTGAGAAAGCAAAAATCCCGAGTTCCTTACCGAGTTTTCTGTGGTCTCTTCGTTTTGCTTCTTCTAATCTCTCAAGATATTCTGTAAGTTCCTTTTGTTTAGGAAAAGAAATACCATAGACCCTTGTCAGTTGCGGATTGTTTTCATTTCCTCGCCAGTAGGCACCTGCTGCATTGAGTATTTTAACCGCTTTTACAATCCCTGTGGATGGGATATGCCCGCCACGACAGAGGTCTGTAAAATTATCGTGGGTGCAGAAAGTAATCTCCCCATCATTCAGATTCTGTATAAGCTCTGTTTTATAAGGATTATCCGCATATTCTTTAAGAGCATCTGCCTTTGAAACCGAATAGAGATTGAAAGTAGAATTCTTTTTAGCATTTTCAATCATCTTTTTTTCAATCTTCTCAAAGTCTTTCTCAGAGAGGGTCTCATCGCCGAAATCTACATCATAATAGAAACCACTGTCAATAGCTGGTCCTATGGTAAGTTTAGCTTTGGGATAAAACGCTAAGATTGCCTGTGCCAAAAGGTGTGCAGAAGAGTGCCAAAATGCCTTTTTACCGAGGTCATCATTCCAAGTAAGAAGCTGTACGGTAGCATCTTCAGTAATAGGGGTAGTTACCTCCACTTGCTTGCCATTTACGAGAGCAGAGATGGTATTTCTTGCAAGCCCCTCGCTTATAGATTGCGCTACTTCTAAAGGTGTTACAGTTTCTTTAAATTCTCGGATACTTCCATCTGGAAGGCTAATATTCGGCATTGTTTCTTTTTATTTTGAGGTGCAAAAATACAATTTTAGTTTAAAAGCAGAAAAAACTTTTAGTTGGTATCCACACATATCACCTTGTATCTATCATCATACTCCTCAAGTGCTCTCCATATTTTCATTGCTTGTTCTTCATAGCCCGCCTGCAAAAAATGAACTTTATCTGCACTTGCTTTCTTTTGGCTTAATGCTTTAGTAAAGTAGCCTCTACCCCCTGTTGCCTTATACATATTGAGAAATGCTGTATTATATTTTAGACTGGCTTCGCTAATCCAATCTACCACTTCAGCAGTTTTCTTGGGATTTAAATTATTATCGGTAGGGCTAATGAGCAAGATTGAGAGGTTTTTATTTTCCTCTCTAAGTGCTGAAATGAGATTCCCCACATTCTTTATAAAATCTTCCTTTGTAATGCTGCTAATCCCTTCATTCGTCCCTAAGGAAATCATTACCAAATCTGGCATTGTAGATTTGAGCTGCTTCAATTGAAGCGGATATTTCAAAAAATCGGCATAAGTAGCGCCATTTACCCCTACTGTATTAAAGACTACTCCAGATTTTGCCGTGCTTTTGAGGAGCTGAAAACCATACAGGATATTTCCTTTACTGCTATTGAGTCTTAGAAGCAGGTGCTGAGTAGGTTTTGGATAGCGAAAACTCGTTTCAATTCCTGTAAAATGATGACTGGCAATCTTCCTAAGCCCCTCTTCAAAATTTGTATTATACACAGGCGTTGCTCTCTCGGCTTTGATGAGCATTCCTGCCTTTGGGTTTTTCACTTTATCACCATTGAGCTGAGCCAGTCGAGTGGTTACCACATTAAATTTCGCTGCGAGTTCGGGATAGGTCTCCCCTTCTTGAACCGTATAATTGAGCAAAGTTTTCTCAATTTTAACAAAATCTCTCAGCCTCTTTTCGGTTTCATAAACACTAAATGCCTCTCCGTTTAGAGACGCATCATTATAGATTCTCACCTCATCAAAGGCGTCTTCTGGGTCTTTAAAATCCATTTCTATCAACGAATCTGCATTATTTCCCATCACAAAGCCCAAAGCTCCTACTTGAGGGAATACATCTTGCTCATAAACCATACGGAAAGTCTGCCACGCTTGGTTTGAACTGGCTACAAAATCCAATGAACCATTAGAATTTGCCAGCTGATAAGGAAAAACCACTCCCCTACCTGCATTGCCATACGCCTGCTGAAACTTTCGCCTCAAAACCTGAGAGATATAGCCTGACTGTATATGAGAATCACCCAAAAAGAGCACTCTGCTCACCGATTTTCTTGTATTGAGCTTATCCCAAAATGGTTGCAGATTCGCTGTATTTTCAAGTGTTTGGGCAGTAAAACTCCCCCATATCATTGCAAAAGCAAACCAACTAATTTTCTTCATCGCTTTTAAATTTTCACTCGGCGAAGATACAAATTCAGAGGCTTTGTACCTTTTTAGGTATCTTTGCAACCTTAATTTTCATTAATGGCATATAGTATTTTCAAGGCATTGCACATTATCTTTATGGTGAGCTATTTCGCAGGGATTTTCTATCTCGTTCGGCTTTTCGTTTATTATAAAGATACTGAAGGCTTTCCGCAGGAGAAGAAAACCATCCTCCGCGAGCAATATATCTATATGCTTCGCCGTTTGTGGAACATCATCCTCGCCCCTGCTGGCGTACTGATGCTCGTCTTTGGACTAATACTGATAATGCTAAACCCTACACTGATGAAAATGCCCTGGTTCCACCTGAAACTAACGGGACTGATTGCCCTCGCTGGCTATCACTACTGGGCGTGGAGAAAGGTTTTAGAACTAAAAAATCTTCAGGGGGAAAGCCTGCAAACACCGAATATCAAGCTGAGGCAATACAATGAAATCGCCACCTTTATACTCTTTCTAATTGTCTTCACTGTGATATTAAAGCAACAGGTAATTGACTATGGATGGCAGTTGTTGCTCGGGTTTTTCGCTTTAGTTTTTGTGATAATGATGATTGTAAAACAGGTTAATCGTAAGAAAAAGAATTAAAAATATGCTGAGTATTTATAAGAAAGAGCTGTTTGAGAGCTTTGGGAACTTTACTGCTTTTATTATCATTGGAGTTTTTGGGATATTAGGAGCGCTATTTCTCTTTTTCTTTGAGAATGATTCTAATATTTTTGATATAGGTACGGCTTCCTTGCAGGCTTATTTCGTGCTTGCGCCGTGGCTATTGCTATTCACCATCCCCGCTCTGTCTATGAAAACCATAGCCGAAGAGCAGCAGCAAGGCACCTTAATCTGGCTCTTTGCACAGCCTGTATCGGTTAGGGATATTGTGCTCGGGAAATTTCTCTCAGTTTGGACGGTCGGGATAATGTGCCTACTCCCCTCTCTGGTGTATCTCTACACTATATATGTACTCGGTGTGCCTGAGGGCAACTTAGATGCTGGGGCTACCTTAGGGAGCTATCTCGGGCTCATTATGCTGATAGGGGCTTTCTCCGCCGTAGGGCTTTTGGCATCATCTATCGCGAGGAACCAGATAATGGCTTACCTGCTCGGGGTATTTATGTGCTTCTTCATCTTCTTCGGAGTAGAGCAGCTGGCGAGCTACCGCCTACTCGGAAATGTGGATTACTTCCTGCAAAGTTTAGGGTTCTACAAGCATTATATCGCCTTTACTCGTGGGCTTATAGACAGCAGAGATATCTTCTACTTCCTCTTCATTATCTCACTGATGATAGGTGCATCCGTATTATTAGTAGAAAAAAAGAAATAATGCCTCAAGTTTTAATCATTAATACTTATTCAAATGCTTAGAAAAAACATCGTATTCTTTATATTTCTCATCCTGATTTTTCTTGGGGCTATCGGTATTTTTCAGTTTAGGATAGACCTTACCCAAGAGAAAAGATACACCCTTTCTCCCTCCACCGTAAAGGTTTTAAAAAGCATTAAAAAACCATTGAAAGTGGATGTATATTTAGAGGGAAACTTTCCCGCTTCCTTTAAACAGCTGCAGAGCGAAACCCGCTTTATGCTGGAAGAATTCCGAAGAATAAATCCGAATATAGATTTTGAGTTTATAGACCCATTAGAGAAGAAAATGTCTCAGGAAACTCTGATGGCAATGGGTATGCAGCCCTCCATCTTGCCGAGCTCTAAGGACGGTAAAGTCTCCGAAATCGTTATCTTCCCCTATGCCGTAGCGAAGTACAAAAGCGCAGGCGCTACCATCCCCCTCATCGTACAGCAGACGGGGATTTCCGCTGATGACCAGCTCAACCGCTCCATTGAGAACCTCGAGTACAACCTCATCTCCACAATGAAGAACATTAGCCAAGAGAAAAGGAAAAATATCGGTATACTCGTTAATCAAGACGAGCTAAGCCCAAAGGAATTTCAAGGATTTATGGATATGGCGCTTGAGAACTATAACGCTGGCCCCATCATCCCCAAGAATCAAAAAGAACTCACCTTAGACGACCTCCCTACGCTCAAAAAAGTAGAGGCATTAGTCATTGCAAAACCTCGAAAACCCTTTACCGATGGCGAGAAAGTTATCCTCGACCAATACATTATGAACGGCGGAAGAACCCTCTGGATGATAGACGCAGTAAATGCCGAGATGGACACCCTCTTCCAATCCAAAGAAATAATGGCATACCCGATAGACCTTAATATGACCGACTTTTTCTTTAACTACGGGGTGCGCATCAATTCCGCTTTGGTAAAAGACTTAAAGAAATCCGCACTGCTAAGGCTACAAACAGGGCAGATCGCTGGCAACCCACAATACTCCTCCTTCCTTTGGCCGTATTTCCCTCTCGGAATAGCGGAAGGGAGCAGTGCCATTACCCGAAACATCAACCCCGTGAAATTCGAGCTCCCCACAGCCATAGACACCCTCCAAAGAGCAGGAATAAAAAAAGAAATCCTCTTTGAATCCAGCGACAGAACCTTCCTCAAGACCGTTCCCAACCTTATCTCGCTCAATGAAATCATCCGCACCGACTCCCTCGGGCAGATGGAGCACCCCACCCCACCGAAAATCTTCGCCGTTTCATTAAAAGGGAAATTCCCCTCCGCCTACGCTACCCGAAGCGAGCGAAAATCTTTCCCCAACTTCAAAGCCTCTACAAGCTCAGAAAATAAAATGATTCTAATCTCCGACGGAGATGTAGGGCGAAATAAAGTGATAAAAGACCAACCAATGCCACTCGGCTACGATATAATGAATGACCAGTACTACGGCAACGAACAGTTCCTGAGAAATGCCCTTGACTACCTCCTTGACGATAGCAACCTCATCGCCCTTCGGAACAGGAATATCGAAGCCCGACTGCTCGACAGACAGCGCATCTACGATGAAAAAACCTACTGGCAATGGCTCAACCTCCTCCTCCCACTCATCCTCTCTCTCCTCCCCTATCTACGGCATCTTCGCCATCTCGGGAGATAGGTAAAATATGATTGGAAACAGCCCCTATTCTTTGTCAATCTTATGGAAGTTGGTATTTTTGTTCGATTTTTAAATGCTTCACCAAATGGAAACGAAGAAATCTACTGGCTTTATATTGGCATTGGTCTTCACTTTTGTGGTCTCTACTGTGGTTTTTAACCTCGATGGGGTAGAGTTTGTCCAGCGTAGGGAGGTCAATATCCCGAGTGGGTATTTCTACCTTATTTTTGCAGTGGATATTCTTTGGGTAGTCTCGCTGGTGCTTATTTATCTGTACCGAAAGCTGGGCGTTTTTCTTTTTCCATTAGCGGTGGCTGTGCATTTTTTGCTCAACAGCTATTTTTTATCCTCGTTTTTATATTTTGATGTCTTTATCCTCTTCCTCTACTTTTCGTTAGTGCTCTTAGTAACGGTGCCGAGGTGGCAGGCTTTTAAGTAGGCGGGGAGAGATTGGGGGCAGAAATTTTCTATGAGATGTATTACAAGACAGAGTTACAGAAATTTGCTACGGGGCAGTATGTGTATGCTGGGGTGAGGATTACGCTTGCGTGTGTAGTCCCAGCAATCGTCCTTGCCTACTTCGGAGTGCTGAAGGAGTATTTCCTCTTCCCATTGGCAACGAGCTTTGTGGGGCTTACGGACTTGCCCGGACCTTTCATTAGGAGGAGAAATTCGCAGCTCTTCGCAGTGGTAAGTTTTTTCTTTGTCGCCTTACTCTCGGGTTTGGTAAAGGAGATAGTGCCGCTGGTCTTCCTGCTTATTTTTGTATTGGGGATGTTCTTCACCTTGATTGGCGTGTATGGTCAGCGGCTGATGTCGGTAGGCTCCATCGCCCTCATCGTAATGGCGATATTTATAGACCCGCACTTGGCACAAGGACCATTGTGGAAGAACCTTCTCATCTTCCTTGCAGGCTCGCTTTGGTTTGTTTTCATCTTTTTGGTGGTGTCTAAAATTCAGCCCTACAAGCTCGCCTCTCAGATGATTGGTGAGAATTATATAGAGCTTGCGAATTTCCTTAGCATCCGAGCGAGATTATACCTCCCAAATCCTAATTTTTCCAAGATTAATGGGCTGCTCATCAATAAGCAGATACAGATTAAGGAGCTGCAGGAAGGCACTCGAGAGACGGTATTCAAAACCCGAACGCTGGTGAATGAATCTACCACCACGAGCCGTCTCTTGATGCTGATGCTCCTCAATTCTTTCGAGCTTCACGAGAAGCTAATGACTTCCGAGAGCGATTATGAAACGATGCAGAAGGATTTTGGGGAGACGGGCTTCCTCCCAAAGATACACGACTTCCTCCTCCTCCTCTGCCAAGAGATGACCAATATCGGCATCGCGCTCCAAGGGGGAAATAAGGTGAGCCTCCTCCACAACTTGGATGAAAAACACGCCGAGCTCTACAAAGAATACTTCGCAATGCGAGAGCGCGAACTGAAAGCCGGGAGCCACAAAAACTTCATCGTGCTGAGGCATATTCTCATCAGAGTAAATGATATAACCAAGGATATAAAAGGGATTTATAACTTCTTCTACCAAGACGAGAAGCTCGCGAAGAGCCTTTCTTCTGGCTTGGATTACGGGAAGTTTATCCCAAAGGAAGAAAAGCTCAGCTACAAAGTGCTCAAAAATAATATATCGCTAGATTCGCAACACTTTCGCCACGCGATCAGGCTTACCTTAGCCCTGCTGATAGGCTATGCTTTCTCGTTTGTAGATGTGCTTAGCCTTGGGCATTCGTACTGGATACTCATCACCATTCTGGCGATTCTGAAACCTTCATTCTCTATCACCAAAAGCAGGAACCTCCTGAGGTTATACGGGACTATTGCGGGTGGCGTGTTCTCCTACGGCTTATTGTACTTTGTAGATGACCATAATGTACTTTTAGCGTGGCTGCTTTCCAGTATGATTATCTGCTTTACTTTCCTTAGGAGTAAGTATTTTACGGCAGTTTTCTTTATGACGGTCTATATCTTCCTCACCTTTAATTTCGTGAACCCCGGCAATGTAGATGTCATCTTTAAGGACAGGCTGTTTGATACCTTTATAGGGGGCGTTATCTCATTTCTCGTCTCCTACCTCGTGCTGCCCGTTTGGGAGCATACCCAGAATGCAGACCTGATGAAGAAATCCGTGCGCTACAATAAAAACTACTTTGATGTAGTGATGAGCGCGCTGGAAACCCTCGTATTTGATGATGAAAGATTCAGGCTGGAGAGGAAAGACGCGATGATAGCCCTTGCCAATCTCTCTGCCAACTTCCAGCGAATGCTCTCGGACCCGAAAAACCAGCAGAGCAAGATGGAAGCCCTCCACCAGTTTGTAACTACCTCGCACCTGAGTACGGCGTACATAGCCTCCTTGTCTCAATATGCAAAGATGAATAAAGATGTTACCAAAGAAATAGACATCACCAACTGGAAACTCAAAATAGAACTCGAGTTTCAGAAGGTTTTATCCTTCTTCGGAGAGGCAGAATACCCCGAGCAAGGGAAAATAAAGCCTAAGGATAAGCTCACTCCCCTCCTCGCAGAGCAGAGAGCAAGGGAAATAGCTCCCGATGAGGCAGAGGCACAAGAAATACACCTCGCCGAAGTAGAGAATGTGCAGAACCTCCTCAGCCTCATCTACGATGTAGTGAAGGAGCAGCGCAGAGTGGTAGAAAAAAACTATAAAGAACAGGTTTAAGCTATGGGATTTCTCAGTTTGGAAAATGCAGAAGTAGGCTATGGGCAGCCACTCATTAGGAACATCAATGCCGACTTAGAGCTTGGCGAGGTCTGCCTGATGATGGGCGATAACGGCACTGGGAAAACCACCCTCATCAAGACGATTCTAAGCCAGCTCCCCCTCCTTAGCGGAAAAATTTCAATTGATGGCAGAGATACCTCCGAGCTTTCGGCACAGGAAGTAGCGGAATACATCGCGGTGGTCTTTTCCAAGTACGAAATCCCTGCATTTTACACCACTACCGACCTTATTGCGCTCGGCAAGTTCATCCATTATCCCTACTACATCAGGCTGAGCGAGGAGGACAGGGCGGAGGTCTCAAAAGCCATCCACCTGCTCGGTTTGGATGAGTATAAGTACTGCCCGCTGCAAAACCTCTCGGATGGCAATCTACAAAAAGCGTTTATCGGCAGGGCAATCGTGCAAAACTCCCCCGTTATCCTCTTAGACGAGCCCACCACTCACCTTGACGAGCAGAATAAAATCGCCCTCCTCAAGCTCCTAAGGAGGCTCGCAAAGGAATATCACAAGCTCATCCTCTTTTCGTCTCACGACTGGCGGCTCGCGAAGTTCTTCACCGATAAAATTTGGTACATCACCGACCAATCTCTCCAGTCAGGCAGTCCAGAAGAGCTCATCGGTACGGTAATTTTAGAATCCAATTTTGATGATTTGATAAATGGAGGGGTGTTTTAATGAAATTATAGTCAGAATTTGACTAATGAATATTAAATTTAAGGAGATTCATTCAGAGCTTCATCAAAAAAAATCGCTTTAAACCAGAATTTGAGGTGATTCTTGCATATAGTCTATTGCTTACGGCTTGTAGCCTGCTTTTTCTTCGGAACGGGGTCGTAGCCACTGCCTCCCCAAGGGTGGCACCTCAGTATTCTATTAATCCCGAGAGAAAGCCCACGGAAGAGCCCGTGCGTACGAAGCGCCTCCGCCATATAGTGCGAGCAGGTGGGCTGATAACGGCAGTTACGCCCCAGAAGAGGAGAAATCCCCCACTGATATACCTTAATCAGCAAGAGAAAAGGAAAGAGAATGATATGATTTAAAACCTTTTTCATAGCCGCGCAAAGGTAATTAATTTAATGACATATTGGCGCAAATGCTTTACTTTTGCAGTCATTAAACCGACGAAATGAATACCCCATTAGCTGAGATTTTACGCCCCAAAAACCTCGATGATGTACTCGGACAAGAGCATCTGACAGGAGAAAACGCACCCATCCGAAAGATGATTGAGAACAATACACTGAACTCGCTTATCTTTTGGGGACCTCCCGGTACGGGGAAGACTACGCTGTCTGAAATTATCGCTGAAAAATCTGGGCGGAAGTTTTTTAACCTCTCGGCGGTATCCAGCGGTGTGAAGGAAGTAAGGGAAGTCATTGAGCAAGCGAAAAAACAGAACCTTTTCTCTGGGAAATCGCCTATTTTATTCATAGACGAGATACACAGATTTAATAAATCTCAGCAAGATTCCCTGCTCCACGCTGTGGAAAAGGGGTGGCTCATTCTTATTGGTGCCACCACTGAAAACCCGAGCTTTGAAGTGGTCTCTGCACTGCTCTCCCGCTCTCAGGTTTATATCCTAAAAGCCCTAAGCTATGAGAAACTCGAAGAAGTGGCAGGTATTGCTTTATCAAAATTCAATGAAATCAACCAAACCTCCTTTAATCTCGTAGATAAACAGCCGTTTATTCAGTATTCTGGGGGAGATGCGAGAAAACTTATCAATTCTATTGAATTGGTTTTAAATCAATACAAAAACAGCCACAAACGGGAGATTAAAACTGAGGATATTTTGAGCGTACTCCAAGAAACAATGGCGGTTTATGATAAAAATGGTGAGCAGCACTATGATATTATCTCTGCTTTTATAAAGTCTATACGAGGGAGCGACCCGAATGCAGCGGTGTATTGGCTCGCGAGAATGCTGAACGGTGGAGAAGACATTAAGTTTATCGCAAGGCGAATGCTGATTCTCGCATCTGAGGATATAGGGCTGGCAAATCCTAATGCGCTGATAATAGCAAACAACTGTTTCCAGGCGATAAATGTTATTGGCAACCCCGAAGCGCGGATTATTTTGAGTGAAACAGCGGTGTATTTGGCAGTTTCACCTAAGAGCAACTCTACCTATAAGGCGATCAACGAAGCCCTTGCCTTTGTGAAGAAAACAGGAGACCTCCCCGTACCCCTACACCTGAGAAACGCACCAACCAAACTGATGAAAGACCTAAACTATGGCAAGGATTATAAATATGCACATAGCTATGACGGTAACTTTACCGAGCAGGAGTTCCTCCCCGAAGAGATTTCTGGAACTCGGTTCTACGAGCCAGGGAATAACTCTACCGAGAAGAAAATAAAAGATGAACTCACCAAAAAATGGAAAGATAAGTACTAAAAAAAGCTATCGGCTTCCTAATAGGAAGCCGATAGCGAGTTTCAAAACAATCTAAAAATATGAAATATCAAACTTACTCCTTAACGATTTTCTGAGAAACAGATTTACCATTTACTACTCCTGCTACAATATAAACACCTTTTGGTAGAGAAGATAGATTAAGCGCACCGTCCTTAGCTACTTTTGCTGTTTTTACCAATTGACCAGCAGTATTAAAGATTTTCACCTCTGAATCTGTAGAGAAGAATAGGTTATCTCTTACGATTGTGTTCTTAATAAAATCAACTTTTGCATAGCTATGCTCTGCTGTACTAAGCTCAGTACTATGGAGGACGAAGTTGTCTAAGTCTAAATCAAAAGTACCTGCCTTACCTAATTTAACAATAAAGAACTGAGTCCCTTCTGCCGTATTCAAATCAGTAATACCAGAGAGATTAAGTTTAACTTTCACCCATTTTCCTTGGGTATCAATCGTACCTGTATATCCATTTTTTGAAGATGCTTCAATTTCCACTTCATCTTTAGAACCATCTATTAAACTTTCAAGATTGAAGATAGAATTACCACCACCATGATGTACCATTATGGACAAAGACTTATTTGAAGTACCTTTTATTTGAAAACTAATCGCTTCTCCCTTAGTAGGAAGCCCTTTCGGTGCATTCGCAGTAAATACATAATCATTTTTCTTACCATCAGAGTTATTAATATGTAGGGAAGCAGAACCATCTACACCTCTACCTACTCCTTGCTCAGCATGTTTTACACCATACTTGTTAAGCCCTCCTGTAAAAGCAGACCAGTCTTCAAAGTCTGCTCCTGCAAATGCTGGCATTTGTTGAGCACTCATCATTGCACCAATAGCAAACACTGACAAAATTGAATAAAACTTTTTCATAGTCTTTAAAATTTTAAATAGTTAATAATTAATAATCTTTTTCGTGCCACTAAGATAAGCCTATTTATAGTAACAAAACAAGTTTTATGACAAGATAAATGTCATCTGCTAATATTCTTGATATTTTAATAAAAATTTGTATATTATAAGCGAAATTTTTCATCGGAAATCTATTATTAGCTTTGCTACTATAATCCATAAACATCTACCCCTCCACAAAAAAACACCTCCCAAAAGGAGGCGTAAGTATAAAAAGCAAACTCAATAGAGCTATTTCAGTTCTAAGAAGTTGTTTTCTGGGTTTACATCGGCCATTCTTTGGGAGAAATCAATACCGAGCACGGAGATTTCAGACTTTTTTAGCGGGAGAGTAAAAGTGTACTCCTTATTCGTCCAAGCCCAATAGTCCAAGCTCGTATGGTTGCCATAGATATCGCTGGTTTTCCAAGTGCGGGTAAGGTTGGTGGGGATGTGGTAGTTGAGTATCTTTTTATCCTTAGTCAATACACTAAAATCTATCGGCATAGGAATCCCGCCTTTATTCTCGAGGGTTATGGTGGTGCCCTCATTTGAATAACTTACATTCTTAATGGCATAATCTATCGTTTTGGTGGTATTAATCCAGTAGTGGTGGAACCATTTTAAGTCCATAGAAGAGGTTTTCTGGGCTATGTGCAAGAAATCTCTATCGGTTGGGTGCTTCAGGCTCCATTCATTAAAATAATTTTTCAGCACGGCAGACAGGTTTTTCTCACCCATAATATAGCCGAGCTGCACGAGGTAGAGCTCGCCCTTCACATACGATGCGTAGCTGTATGCCGAGCCACTGTCGTGATGATCGCCGAGCCAAGATGCTGGCGCTTCCTGCCCCGTTTTGGTAAATTGGATATAAGAATTTAGGGTAGATGAGAAAGGATTGGGCTGAGGCTCTTTCGGTGGGAAGAGGTTATACATCGTATAGGTCTCTGCGTAGCTGGTAAAGCCTTCGTCTAGCCACGGGCGCATCGCCTCATTGGTTGCCACCATCTGCTGATACCAAGAATGCGCACCCTCGTGTGCCATTAGCCCTACGAGCCCCTCCAAGCTACGCGCTTCACCGAGCATCATTGTGCACATACCGTACTCCATACCGCCATCTCCCCCTTGTATAAAGGCATAGCTTGGGTAAGCATACCTGCCGAAGGTGTTGTTCATAATCTGGAAATAGCGTTGGATATAAGGTTTGGATTCCTCCCAATATTTCGTTTTGTCTGATTTCTGATAGACATAGTAGATTTTAGGTCCGTCCAACACATCGAACTGCTCTACGGTGTAGTCTCTATCTGCTGACCAAGCAAAATCGAGGATATTCTTTGCCGACCACCGCCATACCGCCTTGCCCGATGTATCAGTCTTGATTTCAGCCGTAGGAGAATAGCCCTTTACCTCATCAGGGTTAATGAGCTCGCCACCGGCACCTATGACATAGTCCTTATCTATCCTGATGCTCACATCAAAATCTGCAAACGGCGAATGAAACTCCCTACCGATATAGTCAAACGCTGCCCAGCCGTCATAATCGTATTCAGCAATTTTAGGATACCACTGCGTCATCGTCATATCGATACCTTCGGAATTATTCCTCCCACTGCGGCGGATTTGCATTGGGATATTAGCCTCCCACTCCATACTCAGCGAGGTGGTAGTGTTGGGCTTTATCGGTTTATCGAGATAGACTTTCATCACCGTCTCCTGCACTTCAAAGCGAAGCGGTGTGCCGTTCTGCTTTATCCAATGAATATTCTGCCTCCCTTCCTGCTCCTTTGGGATAAGGGAAAGCCTAGACACTCCATTTGCCTGCAATCTCTTATCGGCGTTCTTTCCTTGGCTTTTCACCCTTTCGTCCATCATCGAGCCTGGCTTAAAAGCATTCCAATACAGATGGAAATAAACCACAGAGAGCTCATCTGGGGAGTTATTTGTGTACTGAATCGTCTGCTTCCCCGTGTAGGTATAGTTCTCTGCATCTACCTCTATATCCATCTTATACTTTGCGTGCTGCTGATAATAGTGCGGAGACTTCTGCGCCTGCAATCCTCCAAAACATAAAGCCGAAGCGACCAAGATTAGTTTTTTCATTAACGATTATTTTAATTTTTTACGGCAGGCAAGATAAGGATTTCCACCCAAATGCGCCTATCTTTGCAGACTTAATCCTAAAACCGATGAAAAATATCATATCTATTATTCTGTTTGTAATTTCGGCTCTACTTTCTGCACAATCCGAGAAAAAATTCCCTTTAAAAAACTACTTTATAGCCCATTTACCCAATTCATTAGAAGAAACTTCGGGGCTTGATTTTTTCAATGGAGAGCTGTTTAGCTTTAATGACAGTGGGAATAGTTCAGAGCTGTTTAAAATCTCCCCCAAAACAGGAAAAATACTCAAAGTCTACCATCCAGACATTGTAAATAAAGACTGCGAAGCAATAACCAATGATGGACAACACATCTATATGGCGGATTTTGGGAATAATTTAGGGACAAGACAGGACCTCACTATCTACAAAATAAAGATGGAAGGCGATTCCCTGCAGTCCCCTATAGTAAAACTCCCTTTTTACTACCCCGAGCAAGAAGACTTTTCCCGCAATAACAGGAATACCGACTTTGATGCCGAATCCATCATCTACCATAAAGGGAAACTGCACATCTTTACTAAAGAATGGAAATCCAAAAACACCACCCACTATACCATAGATCCCAACAATACTGAAAAGCAAGCTGCAGAAAAATTGGAGAGCTTTCCTATCGGTTTTGTAGCAACCGATGCTGCTTACTACAATGGAAGACTCTATATCGTAGGCTATACCAAAAGTCTGCGAGCCTTTCTTTACATCTTTGAAGAAAACTCTGATGGACTCTTCTTCCAAGGGAAAAATGAAAAATATACCCTTGGAGGAGTGCTTACCGTAGGTCAAATAGAAGGAATAGCCGTAGACGACAGCGGTATCTACCTCTCTGGAGAAAAATTTAAAGTTCCTGTAAAACTAATAAAGCAAAGCCTATACTTTATACCTGCTACAGATTTATAGTTTACTACTTAAAACTAATAATTTATCGGCTATATATTTTGCGGTGTGGGAGAGGCTGCAAGTCGCCAAGTCCTCAGGAGTGCCACAGAAGATGATTTCTCCGCCATTTTTTCCTGCCTCAGGCCCGATGTCTATCACCCAATCGGCGGACTTAATAATATCGGGCTGGTGCTCGATGACGAGTACCGAATGCCCGAGCTCTATAAGGGATTGGAGGGATTTCATCAACTTATTAATATCATGGAAGTGTAGCCCTGTGGAAGGCTCATCAAAGACGAAGAGGGTCTTTTCAGTTGCACTTCCTTTTACAAGAAAAGAAGCGAGCTTCATCCGCTGTGCCTCACCACCAGAGAGCGTAGAGGAGCTTTGCCCGAGCTGTAAGTATCCGAGACCTACATCTTGCAAAGGTCTGAGCTTAGATACGATTTTAGCCTCTCTGTTTTTCTCAAAGAAATCTATCGCTTCATCTATCGTCATATGGAGGATGTCGGCAATATTTTTCTCATCAAATTTCACTTCCAGTATCTCGCTTTTGAATCTACTTCCATGGCAAGTTTCGCATACCAGCTCTATATCTGCCATAAACTGCATAGATACGGTGGTTACGCCTTCGCCTTTGCATTCATTACACCTCCCGCCATCTACATTAAAGGAGAAGTGCTTGGGCTGCAGCTTGAGATGCTTCGCCAGTTTCTGCCGAGAGAAGAGCTCCCTTATCTCATCGTATGCCTTTAAGTAGGTTACAGGATTGGAGCGAGATGATTTACCGATGGGGTTCTGGTCTATAAGCTCGATGTGCTGAACTAAGGATTTCGGGAAATCTACGCTGTCGTAATCTCCTTTTTTTCCTCCCATCCCGAGCTGTATCTGTATATCATTTACTAGGACTTCTTTCATCAGGGTAGATTTCCCAGAGCCCGACACCCCAGAGACTACCACCAAGCACTCGAGCGGTATATCTACACTGATGTTTTTAAGGTTGTTCTGCCTTGCGCCTCGTATTTGTATAAAGTTTTTTGGAGCGCGCCTTAGCTCTGGAGTTTTTATTTGTAGCTTTCCTGTGAGGTAATTTGCGGTGAGGGTATCTGCCGTTTTCAATTCCTCAAACGCACCTGCGAAGACCAATTCTCCCCCCAAATATCCTGCCTCTGGACCGATGTCTATAATGTAGTCGGCAGCTTTCATTACATCTTCATCGTGCTCTACGACAATGACTGTGTTTCCCAAATCTCTGAGCTGCTTGAGGACACCGATGAGGTTTTCGGTATCGCGAGAGTGCAGCCCGATGGACGGCTCATCGAGAATGTAGATGGAACCCACGAGCGAGCTCCCCAAACTCGTTGCGAGATTTATCCTCTGGCTCTCTCCGCCCGAAAGGGTATTGGAATTTCGGTTGAGGCTAAGGTATCCGAGCCCTACTCTATTGAGAAACTCAAGGCGAGAGGTGATTTCGTATATCAATCTCTTGGCTACGCTCTCCTCGTATGGGGTAAGTTTAAGGTTTTTAATAAGCGGGAGGAGCTCATCGAGGGGGAGGTCTATGAGCGATTGTATATTTCGCCCGTCAATTTTTACCCATTCGGTTTCTTTTCTCAGTCTGAGCCCCCCACAGTCTTGGCAGAGGGTTTTTCCTCTGTATCTTGCGAGCATTACTCGGTACTGTATCTTGTAAAGATTCTCTTCGAGCATTCGGAAGAGGTTGTCTATGCAGGGGAATCGCCTCTCGCCATTGCCTCTCCAGAGGAGGTGCTTTTGCTCCTTCGTTAGTTGGTAATACGGCTTATGAATAGGGAAATCCGCTACTTGCTTAATGAACTCGCGCTTCCACTCGCTCATTGTCTCGCCTTTCCAAGGGGCTACGGCATCTTCAAAGACCGAAAGCATCTTGTTGGGAACCACCAAATCTTCGTCTATACCGATGATTTTCCCGTATCCCTCGCAGGTAGGGCAAGCGCCGTAAGGATTATTAAAGCTGAAAAAATGCACATTAGGCTCTAAGAAACTGATACCATCTGCCTCAAACTTGTTTGAAAACTCTTTTATGCTTCCACTCTCGGTATTTTTTAATGAACAGGAGCCCCTACCTTCGTAAAATGCCATCTGCACCGAATCGGCAAGCCTTTGCAGGAAGCTCTCATCCTCCTCATAAGTAAATCTATCGATGACGAGCTGAATATCCATCCCCTCCTCTGGGATAAATCCAAAGCTCTCCAAATCTTCTATCCCAGCAATATTACCGCTAACCTCCAAGCGGGTGAATCCCGATATTTTCAGCGTGTTGAGCATCTCTTTAAAGCCATCAACACTATACTCCAAAGGGCTGCGGAGAAGAAAAGAGGTGTTTTTAGGAGAGGCTTTTATGAAGTCTATCACATCGCTTACGCTGTCCTTCTTCACTTCCTCCCCAGAAATTGGCGAGTAGGTTCTGCCAATCCTCGCAAAGAGGAGCTTGAGGTAATCATACACCTCAGTAGAAGTACCCACCGTAGAACGCGGATTGGAGGAAATTACCTTCTGCTGAATGGCGATAGACGGAGCCAATCCCTTAATATCATCTACCTTCGGCTTTTCCAGCTTCCCGAGAAACTGCCGAGCGTAGGAGCTAAGGCTCTCCACATAGCGCCTCTGCCCCTCAGCATAAACCGTATCAAATGCCAATGAAGACTTGCCACTCCCCGAAACGCCCGTAATAACGACCAATTTATTCTTCGGAATCCTCACATCTATATTCTTTAAGTTGTTAAGATGTGCATTCTTCACAAAAATCTCTTTCCTGATATCTATCTCTCTTTCCTGACTCATAAAAAATCTTTATTCCTTCTATTTGGAATAAAAACCCTGCAAAATTACAGAAAAATAATAAGCATCATAGCTGATGAGGCTCTTAGTACTCAAAATAAGGTTTAAAATTCTCCACTGAAGTGTTTTTGGTCTCGGACAAGCAATTATACCGCTCCGAAACTCTGCACAGCTTATCTGACTTTTGTAGAAAAAAATACCTCGCCAGCTACGGTGTAAGTACTCCCCATGCGAGTAGGTACCTCACCGGCTACGATGTTTTCTCAGTTTAGTAAAACCACCTAAGGGGAGAGCTTATGCTCAATTATATGGGGAAAAAGCGGTAGTATTGCCTACCGCGTACTGCCTATAGCATACTGCAAAAGAAAGTCTTTTACCTTCTCGAAATCGTAGCTATTGGCACCATCCTCAAGTACGGAGCTGTCTTGAATGTGGATTAGCTTACCGTATTTATCTAAAATAATGAAAACAGGGAAGCCGTATTTATCCTGAGGATTGCCGTAGGAGGCAAAGATATCAGCATTTTTATTCTCGCGAGAATAGTTCAAATGATAGTAGAGGTAGTTTTCATCTACCAGTTTTTTCAGCTCGGGATTGTTTTGTATGTATTGATGAAACCTCAGGCACCAGATACACCAATTGCCACCGCCCTGAATCAGAATGTTCTTGTTTTCGGTTTTGGCTTTCTTTACCAGCGCTGCGATTTTCTGCTTAGCATTTTCATTAGGATTGTAAGGCTTATCGAATTTCTGCTGTTTCTGAGAAGTGGATGGGTCTTTAGCCCCGTCTTTAATCTGTGCAAAAGAGAAAGAAGCCCCTGCAAAAAGGAGGAAAGCAGCAACTGAGGTTTTAAGAATATTTATACTCATCTCATTAAAATTTGCGCCAAATATAAAGAAATCACCCTAAAGAAAGTTTTTAACCGATGATATTATTTTTACTTTTGCACCGAAATGAAACTTATCCTAATACTTCTACGACTGATATCAAGACTCCCTCTTCGAGTGCTTTATGTATTTTCGGATATCATCTTTTTTCTGAATTATTATATCATCGGTTATAGAAAAAAGGTGGTGCTAGACAATCTGAGGAACTCGTTTCCCGAAAAGACCGAAGCCGAAATAAAAGCGATACGAAAACAGTTCTTCCGCAACTTCTCAGACTATATCGTGGAGACCTTAAAAGCGATGACCATTAGCGAAACGGAGCTTAGGGTAAGGGTACAGCACATTAATCAGGAAGTATTTTATGAGGCTCTTGATGAGAAGAGAAACATCATCCTCCTTACAGGGCATATTTTTAATTGGGAATGGATTATTGCTCTTGCATCGGTGATTCCGCAGAAGAATTGCCATCCTGTTTATAAGAAAATCAATAATAGTTTCTGGGAAGAGCAGATGGTGAAGATTAGGAACAAGTTCGGAAACCAATCCTTAGAAACGAATGATGTGCTGAGAAATATTCTGCGCACCCCAAATGATGGAAATACCGCCTATATGTTCGTTGCCGACCAATCTCCTTTTGTGGCAAATGTAGATGTAGGAACGATTTTCCTTCATCAGAAAACTCCTGTATTTATTGGGTACGACAGGCTCTCCACAAAAATGAATCTCGCCTTTATCTACTGCGATATGAAGAAGGTAAAGAGAGGTTTTTACCAAGTGAATTATTATAGAATCTACCCTGATGAGGAGAAATTCACCGAGCTGGAAGTCGTGAAGAAATTCCACATCCTATTGGAAGAGACAATAAAGAAAAACCCCGACAATTATCTCTGGTCTCACAAGCGCTGGAAGTATGCGCACGCCATTAAAAGGATTATTTAACCCTAAAACCTCCCTCCGAAAATGAAAACTGCCGTAGCAATACTCAACTATAATGGAAAAAACTGGCTGGAAACCTTCCTACCCACTGTAATAAAGCACTCGCACGGGTATGAGGTCTATGTTATAGACAATCAATCTAATGATAACTCTGTAGATTTCGTAAAAGAGCATTTCCCAGAGGTGAAAATCATTATCAATGCTGCCAATTACGGCTTTGCAAAGGGATATAACGAAGGATTAAAGCAGATTGATGCTGAGATATACTGTCTGCTCAACTCTGATGTGGAGGTTACAGAAGGGTGGATAGATTCGGTGCTGGAAGTTTTTCAATCTGATGAGAATATTGCTGTCGTACAGCCTAAAATACTGTCTTATTACGAGCGAGACAGTTTTGAATTTGCTGGCGGAGCAGGTGGTTTAATGGATAACCTTGGCTATCCCTACTGCCGAGGGCGAATATTTGACAAAACAGAGAAAGATAACGGTCAGTATGATGATATTTCCGAGATATTTTGGGCATCGGGCTGTGCTTTTTTCATCCGTGCAGATGTATTCTGGGAGCAACAACAAGGCTTTGATGAAAGATACTTCGCTCACCAAGAAGAAATAGACCTCTGCTGGAGAATTATCAACTCTGGAAAAAAGATATTCTACACCTATAAATCTGTGGTCTATCACATAGGAGGCGCTACCCTTGCCAAAGAGAATCCGCACAAAACTTATCTCAATTTCAGGAATAATCTTAGCACCTTGCTCAAAAATCTTCCTTTCCCAAAGCTCCTTTGGGTCATTTTCCTCAGGCTTTGCTTAGATGGCATTGCAGGTCTTTATCTCGGGATTAAAATCGGCTTTTCTCACACTTGGGCGGTCATAAGGGCGCACTTTGCTTTCTATGCAGAGGCTATAAATACAATCAAGCGGAGGGGGAAACACCAAACGGCGAACTACTACCAAACGAAATGGCTCATATTTAAGAAAAAGTTTTAGATAATTTCGGCATCAAAGACCTCTTCAAAATGCCTTTTGATGTGATTTTTCACGCCCGCAACCTCTTCTGAGGAAAGAATTCCACCCAGCTCACGATGGAGCGATGCCACCGCCTTATCTTTTATCCCACACGGAATAATGTACTCAAAATACTTTAAATCGGTATTCACATTAAGGGCAAAGCCGTGCATTGTAACCCATCTTGACGCCTTCACTCCCATTGCGCAAATCTTACGAGCGTACGGCTTACCGACATCCAGCCATACTCCCGTCTCTCCTTTGCTCCTCTCGCCTTTCAAGCCATACTCGGCAATGGTTTTAATGATAACTTCTTCCAGATTTCTCATATAAAGATGGATATCTGACTTAAAATTATCCAAATCCAAGATAGGATAGCCCACAATCTGCCCATAGCCGTGGTAAGTAATATCTCCGCCTCTGTTCGTCTTCACATAGGAAGCGTTAATCTCCTTCAGTTTCTCCTCATTAGCGAGCATATTCTGCTCATCTCCTGATTTCCCGAGGGTATAGATATGGGGGTGCTCCACAAAGAGGAGGTGGTTCGGTGTTTGAATACGAGCGCGCTCTTCTCTATCTCTATTTTTTATTTTCAGGTCTATAATCCCCTGCATTAGGTTTTCTTGGTAGGAGAATGCCTCCGCATAATCCATTATTCCCAAGTCTTTAAACTGAACTTTTTTATTTTGAATCACTGACATAGGCATAATTTAAGGCATCAAATCTACAAATTAAATCAATCTACGAATGATGATTTCTATAAAATCGTACGAGATTATCTCTCAAGCGCTCTTCTTTATAAGGTACAAAGCTAAAATCAGGCGCTTTTGTCCCATTATCAAGGTATAATGAAGGATTACTAATCACCACAGCCTCATCCCAGAGGTTATGCGAGATAAACTCGCCCAAAGTAAAACCGCCCCCTTCTACCAGTATGGATTGTATTTGCAGCTGATAAAGCGCCTCCATCATCTCCTCCAAAAGCCTCGTTTTATCTTGAATGCGCACATAGAGAATATTATTTTCCCCGCCTTCTTTTTGGGAGTTAAAGACAATGGTCTCTGCTTCATCGTTGAAAATATTAAAGTCTCGGGGTACTTTTAGGTCAAGGTCAATCAGCAGGCGAATCGGACTACGCCCAACAACCTCGCGAGTCGTAAGGCTCGGATTATCACCAAGCGCCGTCTGAGTTCCCACCAATATCGCTTGTTCCTCACTCCTCATCCGATGTACCCACTGCTTTGAAAGCCCATTGCTAATACTAAACGGCTGATAATCCTTATCCAAAAAACCATCTGCACTGCTCGCCCACTTTAAAGTAATATACGGGCGCCTCTTGGAATGGTAAGTAAAGAACCTTTTATTGAGCTCCCAACACTCCGCCTCGAGAAGGGGGGAACAAACCTCTATCCCAGCGGCTTCGAGGAGGGCTTTCCCTCGACCATTTACACGCTCATTAATATCCATCGCACCAATAACTACCCTTTTAAAGCCTATCTCTTTAATTGCCTCAGCACAAGGCGGCGTTCTACCAAAATGCGAGCACGGTTCTAAGGACACATACAAGGTAGATTCTGGAAGCAGCCCCTTATCCCTTACCGAACGAATGGCGTTAATCTCCGCGTGCGGCTCTCCCGCCCTTTCATGGAAACCCTCACCGATAATTTTCCCATTATGCACAATCACGCTCCCTACCAAAGGGTTCGGGTAGGTATTTCCCACAGCAATCTGCGCAAGTTCTATACATCTTCGGAGGTAGTCTTCGTCTTTCATCGCTTATTTATCTAGGCAAAAATAAAAATATTCAGTTAAAAATCACTTGAAATCACTAATTAATCAACAAAAACCACCTTTCAGTAAGGAAAACCTACCTTTCGGTAAATAATTTTTCCAATAGCGACAGGGAGTTTCTATCTTTGAACCATAAAATTATTAAAACCAACCGTATGAACCGCTCTTATCCCAACAAAACACTCTCATTTTCCCTGTTTTTCCTTAGCATTAGCAGTATTTTCCTCTATTATATGCTCCCGAACCTCTTTTTAGGCATACCACACTCGGAATCTTTCTATCTTACCGCGATATATTCTGTGGGATATACCTTTGCAAACGCCCTCCTCTACAATTTTTTAGATGAAAAACACCCTTGGAGCCCTCGTTTTCAGCTAAGATTCCTTCTTAGCATCATCAGCATCATCATCGTCAATACTTTTATCACCTATGCCCTTCATTTTTCGTATCTCGTTCTTTATAAAGGGGGTAGCGCGGAGGATATATTCAACCTTAACCGCTTCAATCTGCTTTGCATCTGGGGAATCACCATCATCGCCCTTTTCTATCACGGATTTGATTACCTCAAAAGCCTAAAACATCGGGTAGAGCGAAAGCTAAGCCAGCAAAAAATCATTGCGCACTCCGCCGATGCAAGGTATCAAAGCCTTAAAAACCAGCTAGACCCCCATTTCCTGTTTAATTCCCTCAATGTCCTCAGCTCGCTCGTAGAAGAAAACCCAAGCCAAGCGCAAAACTTCATCCATTTGCTTTCAAAAACCTACCGATACATCTTAGAACAGAAGGATAAAGACCTTATCTCCGTAGGGGACGAGCTCAGCTTTGCAGAAACCTACTGCCAGCTCCTCAAAATGCGGTTTGAAGAGAGCATCAGCCTGTCTTTCGAGCTCGAGGAAGGCATAAAAAACCACCTACTCGTCCCACTATCGCTCCAGCTGCTATTAGAAAACGCCATCAAACACAATTATGCCTCTGTGCAATCACCATTACACATAAAAATCTACTCAGACTCCGATAATTTTTTAGTCGTAGAGAACAATTTCCAGCCTAGAGCAACCAATGCATCAAAAACAGGCATAGGATTACAAAACATCATCCAACGCTATGCAATCCTCACCGATAAACCCGTACAAATCGAAAGAAATACACAGCATTTTAAAGTAAAAATCCCGATACTAACCCTAAAAAATAAGATTATGGACAAAAATTTTGAAACCAAAGACCAAGCGCGACGAAAAGCAGAGAGAAAAGCCGCCGCTCTCACTGATTTCTACGGAAATCTCATCAGCTATGCCCTCATTATCCCCACATTGTTCCTCATCAATTGGCTTACATTGCCTAAATATTGGTGGGCGGTATGGCCAGCCATCGGCTGGGGGCTCGGTTTAGCCATTCACGCGGTAAAAACCCTCTATATTACCAGCAATTGGGAGGAAAAACAAGTGCAAAAATTCCTAAAAGAAGACGAAAAACTCCACCCAAAACACTAATTCCTCCCCTATCAAATGAAATACTGAGCTTATAAAGGCTCGGTATTTCATTTTATCCTTATTTTTGGAGAGCAAAAAACATTTATAAAAGTAAAAACAATGAAAGAAAAGACAAAAACACTCATTATAGAAGACGAAAAACCCGCTGCTCGCCACCTGTCGCGAATGCTTTCCGAGCGGAGAGATATAGAACTCATCGGGATTGTACATTCCGTAAAAGAAGGTCTCAATTTCCTTAAAAATCAAAGCCAACCAGACCTTATCTTTGCCGATATCGTGCTTGGAGATGGGCTATCCTTTGATATTTTCGAGAAAACTGAGCTCCGAAGCTTCATCATCTACACTACGGCGTTTGATAATTACACCCTAAGAGCCTTCAAACTCAATTCGGTCGACTATCTCCTCAAACCGATAACCAAAGAAGAGCTCCATACTGCCATAGAAAAATATCATCGCTTTTCGCCTAAAGCACAGCACTATGAGAACCTTAATTTCTCATCAATGATTGCAACAGAGGCACCAAAAATCTCGCGGATTTTATCCAAAACGGGAACCAACTTAAAAATAATCCCCACCAGCGATATCTCTTTTTTCTATTCTGAAAACAAAATCGTCTATGCGCAAACGAAAGAGCGCTCCTACCCTACAGATTTCTCCCTTGATGAGCTTGAAAACAACCTCCCCTCACCATCCTTTTTCAGAATCAATCGGCAGACTATCATCCATATCCATTTTATTAAAAACATCTGTACATCGCCTACTTATAGCGTTCAAATGCTCTACTCCCTCGATCCACATCTCTCCATAAGCCGCGATAGAATTAATGACTTTAAAAACTGGCTCACCCAAAGCTAATCCCTCCCCACCATAAGAGGGATTTCTTTTTCTATTTTCTCTCCATCGGGCATCCTCATTAGTAGTAATATTTTTTACCTCTAAACCCAAAACTCTTTCCACAGCGAATGTTAGCTCTATTGTACCGCGAAAAAATCATATTGTAACGCAAAGAAACGAGATTGTAACGATAAAAAACAGTATTGTAACGCGAAGAAATGGGATTGTAACGCGAAAAAATGACATTGTAATGCGAAGAAATGGAATTGTAACGCTAAAAAATCATATTGTAACACAAAGAAATCATATTGTAATAATTCTACTAAAATCCCTGAAAAATAGAGCAATAAAAAACCTCTTCTTGTACAAGAAGAGGTTCACTAATGAAACAGACTTTATAACTAAAGTATTTCTAATTGCTTTCTTTATTGCCCGTAAGTATAATTTCTTTCTGCTCGCCTATGCTAAACATATAATCCTCTAAAACTTTTTCCGTCGTTCCTCTAAGACCCCTCGCCCCAAGACCTTTTTCCATCGTTTCATCTACAATGGATTCTACCGCTTCATCGCTAAACACTAGGTTGATACCATCCATTCTGAAAAGCTCTACGAACTGGTTTACAATAGAGTTCTTTGGTTCTTTCATAATTCTAACCATCGTTTCTCTCGTTAGCTTATCGAGGTGCGTGATAATAGGGAACCGTCCCAAAAGCTCAGGAATAAGCCCAAAGCTCCTCAGATCTATTGCGTTGATTTTGCTGAGGATATCCTCTTCCTCCTCTGCTGCATTTAGCTTCTCAGAACTAAAACCTATTGCCTGCTTATTAAGCCTTCGTTCAATGATTTCTCGTATCCCATCAAACGCGCCTCCAGCTATAAAAAGTATGTTCTGGGTGTTTACCTGTATGTACTTCTGGTCGGGATGCTTCCTGCCCCCCTGAGGTGGCACATTTACAATGCTGCCTTCCAATAGTTTTAGGAGCCCTTGCTGTACCCCCTCCCCCGACACATCTCGGGTAAGGCTCGGATTATCAGACTTTCTGGCTATTTTATCTATCTCATCGATGAAAACAATTCCCCTTTCTGCTTTTTCCACATCATAATCCGCAACCATCAGTAGGCGAGAGAGTATGCTCTCCACATCCTCCCCTACATACCCTGCCTCTGTGAGTATAGTGGCATCTACTATACAGAATGGCACATTGAGCTCGCGAGCAATCGTCTTCGCAAGGAGGGTTTTCCCTGTTCCCGTTTCGCCAATCATTATGATGTTAGACTTTTCAATTTCCACTTCTCGGTCCTCATTCTGAGCGTGTAAAAGCCTCTTATAATGATTATACACAGCTATTGAGAGCTGCTTCTTTGCTTGGTCTTGCCCGATGACATATTGGTCTAAAAACGCCTTTATTTCCTTAGGTTTTTTAAGATTTTCAAGGATTTGCGCTGATTCTGCAGAATTTTGAACCGCATTTTCCTTCACGATAGAATGCGCCTGCTCTATACAATTCTCACAGATATAACCATTCTGCCCAGAGATGAGCATTTTCACCTGCTCTCTATGCCTCCCGCAGAACGAACATTGGTTTGGATTCATAAACTTACTGACTAATTATTTTTAATCTTTTCGGCAATTGCTGTATATTCCTCTGGTGTGAATTTCAACCTTTTATTGCTAAAATTAAGGTCGTCCATCTCGCTTATCGGAACCAAATGAATATGCGCGTGTGGCACTTCTATGCCCACTACAGCTACAGCAATGCGCTTCCCTGGATAGGTTTTCTCTAATTTCTTTGCTACCTGCTGAGCAAACGCCCAAAGCCTCTGATGCTTTTCGGTATCCAAATCAAAGATAAAGTCTATTTCCTCCTTCGGAATAACGAGCGTATGCCCCTCTACCAAAGGCATAGCATCCAAAAAGGATAGAAATTCGCCATCTTCGGCTACCTTGTAAGACAGTATTTCTCCTCTTACAATTTTAGTGAATATTGAACTCATAACGATTCTTTTTAATATTTAAAAACCTTGTTTTAATACTTGAAAACCTTATTCTTTTAGCAATAAGTTTTCAAAAAAAACAGACTAAAGTGTAATTTCTAATACCTCAAAGGAGAGTTTATTGCCATTAGGGAGGAGAATTTCTGCCGTCTCCCCTACTTCCTTACCGAGCAAGCCTTTTGCGATAGGAGTATTCACAGATATTTTGCCCGCTTTCAGATCGCTTTCATTATCGGGAACAAGGGTGAATTTCTGCTCCTGTTTTGTAGCATTATTCTTCAATCTTACGGTCATCAGTATAGATACTTTGGAGGTATCCAGCTGAGACTCATCTATCACTTTTGAAGTTGCAATGGCATCTTTCAGCTTGGAGATTTTCATTTCCAGCATACCTTGTGCCTCCTTTGCAGCATCGTACTCCGCATTTTCAGAGAGGTCTCCCTTGTCTCTTGCTTCTGCAATCTGTTGAGTTATTTTAGGTCTCTCAACACTTTCCAAATGTTCCAATTCGGCTTTCATTTTCTCTAAGCCTTCTTTAGTTACATATGTTGCCATAATAAAGTTAATTTTAACAATGAATATAAAAAAATAATCCGACATTTGCCGGACAATGTTTGTATATGATTTTCGTTATGCAAATATATAATATTTTTTGAATATGAAAAGACATTCCTCTCTAATTCTCTTTTTTATAAGTCTTATATTTTGTACTTTCAGCCTTCATTCGTGCAAAGACAGAGATGGTACCGTGAGTTGCTTCCCAAAACAGTATATTAATTTCAATCTGGATTTAAACTTCCCCAGCTATAATTCCCTTCAGCACGCGGGGAATTGGCTTTATATAGATATAGATGGTAGTGGTACAAAAGGTGTTATTATCTACAATAAAGGTACAGAGTTTAAAATCTATGACCGCAATGCTCCTCACCTCTGCCCAGATGAAAATACCACATTAGAAGTGATTCGAGATTCATCGGGTTTTAATAAAATCCATTGCAAAAAAGATAATTCAGAATGGCTTTTAGAGACTGGCGAACCATTAAAAAACACACAAGTCCCTCCCAAGACTTACCGATATACTTTTGAAAATAATATACTAACAGTCTATAATTAAAGGAATAAAAAAATGCAAAACCTTAACGAAAGGATGGAGAATATTACAGAAATGGAAAATATTCTCAATAAAATGAATGACTTAATGAGCCGATTAGAAACCCTGCACCAAGAGTGGAAAGATGCTCAACCCAATTTTGAGAAATTGCTCAACTATTACGAAGGTGAACAGTGGCAAGCGGACTATGAGGCTTATGAAGAAGGGCTTTTCCCTCAGGATTTCCCCTGTGGAGTGCTTAGCGAAGATGCTGTTTTTGACCTTGTGAGTAGCCAGCACTCTGCCGCCCTTGATGCCATAAAACTTTCAGCAGATATACTAACGAAATAAATCAAACTTTGGAAAAGAAAATACGCTGCCAATGGTGCGAGAAAGACCATCTCTACCGAAACTATCACGACAACGAATGGGGCAAACCCGTTTATAATGATGAAACCCTCTTCGAGTTTCTCACCCTTGAGAGCTTCCAAGCGGGGCTTAGCTGGTACACAATCCTCGTGAAAAGAGAAGGCTTTCGAGAGGCTTTTGATAACTTCAATTATCATAAAATCGCGAAATACAGCGAGCAAAAAGTAGAAGAACTCCTCAATGATTCTCGGATTGTAAAAAACAGACTCAAAATCTTCGCTACAATAAATAATGCTCAAAAATTTATAGAGGTGCAAAAAGACTTCGGGAGTTTCTCAAACTATATCTGGGCATTTATAGGTGGGCAGCCGATAGATAATCATCCGAAAGAGTTAAAAGATATCCCAGCAACTACGGCTATTTCTGATAAAATTTCTAAAGATTTGAAGAAAAGGGGCTTTAAGTTTTTAGGCTCTACGACTATTTATGCCTTTATGCAGGCTGTAGGGATGGTAAATGACCATATAGCCAACTGCTTCACAAGAGAGAGAGGTTAGTTTCTGCTAAAATCTCACTTAAAAATCCTTCCAATTCGGTAGAAAGTCTTAATTTTACGCAAATTTTTTATATGAAAAAGATTCAGATGGTTGACTTGCAAAGTCAATATTTCAAAATAAAAAATGAAGTAGATAATGCCGTACTCAATGTAATGGAGTCGGCACAATTCATTAATGGTCAAGAGGTAAAATTCTTCCAAAAAGAGTTGGAAGAATACCTCGGAGTGAAAAATGTAATCCCTTGTGCCAACGGTACAGATGCCCTGCAAATTGCACTAATGGCATTGGACTTGGAAGAAGGCGATGAAGTCATCACTGCTGATTTTACCTTTGCAGCAACAGTGGAGGTTATCCATTTATTAAAACTCAAAGCTGTACTTGTAGATGTGGATTATGATACCTTTACCATCAGTCCAGATCGAATTCGGCAAGCGATTACCCCAAAGACAAAGGCAATTATCCCTGTTCATCTCTTTGGGCAATGTGCTAATATGGAGGAGATTTTAAAGATTGCCAAAGAACATAACCTTTTCGTGATAGAGGATAATGCTCAGGCGATAGGTGCGGAATATACTTTCAGCGACGGCAGAGTGAAGAAATCCGGTACTATGGGTACGGTAGGGACTACTTCATTCTTCCCGTCTAAAAATTTGGGTTGCTATGGTGATGGCGGAGCTATTTTCACCGATGATGATGACCTTGCCCACAGGTTGAGAGGAATTGTAAATCACGGAATGTATGAGCGGTATTACCACGATGAAGTGGGGGTAAATTCGAGGTTAGACAGCATCCAAGCAGCGGTTCTAAGGAAGAAACTCCCTCACCTGAATGCGTATAACGAAGCCCGTGCAAAGGCGGCAAACTATTACAATGAGGCATTTAGCAACCATCCTCTTATCCTCACCCCAAAACAAGCCGAATATACCACCCACGCCTATCATCAGTACACTCTCAGGATACTCAATGGCAAGAGAAATGAGCTCCAAAGCTACCTTGCAGAGAAGGAAATCCCTGCAATGATTTACTACCCCGTAGCACTAAGGAAGCAGAAGGCATATTACCAAGAAAGCAATGATGCAGACTTCATCAATACCGATAAGCTCTTGAACGAAGTAATTTCTCTGCCAATGCACACCGAGCTGGATGAGGAACAACTAAAATACATTACAGAATCCGTTCTGGAATTTGTAAACAAAAGCTAACAATTATTAACTTTTTCACATCTATGAAGCAAGGGCATCTTAATCCAATTGCTTTCTGTGCTATGATGGGTATTATTAATGACAAATAAAAAATAACTGATGAAAACAATTCTGGTAACAGGTGGGCTCGGGTATATAGGCTCTCATACGGTAGTAGAACTCCTAAATGGTGGTTTTGAGGTAGTCATCGTAGATGATATGTCAAATTCCGAAAAATTCATTCTCAACAATATAGAGGAAATCACAGGTAAAAAACCTTATTTCTACCCATTTGACCTAAAACGAAGAGAGTTACTCACTCAGGTATTTGATGCTCATCAAATCAATGGGTGTATCCATTTCGCTGCTTTCAAAGCTGTGGGTGAAAGCCAAGAAAAGCCCGTAGATTATTACGAAAACAACCTTTTTACGCTTATCAACCTCCTTCAAGAATTTAAGGAGAGGGGTATTTCTAACTTTATCTTTTCATCATCTTGCACCGTTTATGGGCAGGCAGATGAAATGCCAATAACCGAAACTACTCCACTAAAAGCTGCGGAAAGTGCCTATGGAAGAACCAAGCAAATGGGTGAAGAGATTTTAAGAGATTTTGCTACAGCACATAAGAAAAAGATTTCTCTGCTAAGGTATTTTAACCCAATTGGGGCGCATTCATCAGGGAAATTGGGCGAATTACCGATTGGCATACCAAACAACCTGGTGCCTTATGTAACTCAAACTGCAGCAGGCATAAGGGAGAAGCTTAGTATTTGGGGTGATGACTACCCTACCCCAGACGGTACAGCAATAAGGGATTATATTTATGTTTCAGATCTTGCCAAAGCGCATTTACAAGCATTAAAAAAACTTCTCTCCGAAGAAAAGGAAAGTCTGATAGACATCTACAATCTCGGAACAGGCAAAGGGTCTTCGGTGCTGGAAGTAGTAAAAGCATTCGAGAGGGCGAATAGCGTAGCAGTACCTTATCAGATTTGCGAGCGAAGAGCAGGAGATATTACGATAGCCTTTGCTAACGCCGAAAAAGCAGAAAAAGAACTCGGCTGGAAAGCAGAAACTACCTTAGAAGAAGCCCTGCGTACCACTTGGCAATGGCAAAAATATTTAGAAACAAGAAAGGGAGGTTAATTACCTCCCTATTAAATTAGGTCTAAGCCATTTTGTAGCAAAATCTAAATCCACTCCTTTTCTCTCGGCATAGTCGCGGAGTTGGTCATTCCCAATCTTGCCTACACCGAAGTATTTCGCATTGGGGTTACCTATATAATAGCCAGATACGGCAGCCGTAGGATACATCGCAAGACCAGCATCCATCAGCTCTATGCCTGTATTTTCTTTTACTTTGAGCAGTTCCCAGATGGTTGCCCGTTCCAAATGGTCTGGACAAGCGGGATAGCCTGGAGCTGGCCGTATACCCTTGTATTCTTCGTCTATCAGCTCATCATTGGTCAAATTTTCATCAGAGGCATAGCCCCAGTATTCCTTCCTCACTCTCCAGTGGAGATATTCTGCAAAAGCCTCTGCAAATCGGTCGGCTAAAGCTTTTGCCATAATGGTGGAATAATCATCATTTTTCTGCTTATAATAATCCACGAGCTCATCTGTGCCAATGCCTGCGGTAACAGCAAAAGCCCCGATATAGTCCTGCACCCCTGATTGTTCTGGAGCAATGAAGTCCGACAAGGCAAAATATTCCTTACCCTCAGATTTTTTAAGTTGCTGGCGAAGGGTTCTAAACACAAACTTTTCGCCATCTTTATCCACGATAATATCATCTCTATCGTTGGAATTTGCAGGGAAGAGCCCAAATACCGCCTTTGCTTTAAGGAGTTTTTCATCTAAAATTCGGTTGAGGATGATCTGTGCATCTGCCCAGAGTTCCCTCGCCTGCTCTCCGACTTTTTCATCATTTAATATATTGGGAAATCTGCCGTGTAAATCCCAGCTTCGGAAGAAAGGAGACCAGTCCACAAACGGAAGTAATTCCCTCAAATCCTGATCTTCTATCACCGTAATGCCGAGCTTTTTCGGTGGAATGATACGCTCGTTTTTCCAATCGATTGTAAATCTTTTCTGGCGAGCTTCTTCTATTGAGATATACTCTTTATCGGTTTGTCTTGCGAGGAATTTCTCTCTAAACTCGGTATACTCGGCTTTGAGCTCCTTTTTATAATCAGAAGATTTATCAGGGCTAAGGAGAGAATTGACGATATTCACCGTTCGGGAAGCATCTCCACCGTGTACTACGGTGTTTTTGTACTTCGGAGCGATTTTCACTGCGGTATGCGCCTTTGAAGTGGTAGCCCCTCCGATGAGAAGTGGGAAATCCAAATTCTGCCTGTCCAGCTCGGAAGCTACATATTCCATCTCATCAAGGCTTGGAGTGATGAGCCCGCTAAGCCCTATAATATCCACTTTCTCTTCTATTGCGGTTTGTATGATTTTCTCACAGGGAACCATTACGCCAAGGTCTATTATCTCGTAATTGTTGCAGGCAAGGACTACGCCCACAATGTTTTTTCCTATATCGTGCACATCTCCTTTCACGGTCGCCAGTAAAATTTTACCATTGCTCGGTTTGGTAGCATCTTTTTCAGCTTCGATGAAAGGTTCTAAGTAGGCAACAGCTCGTTTCATTACCCTTGCGGATTTCACAACTTGAGGGAGGAACATTTTACCACTCCCGAAAAGGTCTCCCACTACACTCATACCCGTCATCAGGTTGATTTCTATCACATCCAAAGGGCGAGTAGCTTCTTGCAATGCCGCAGCCATATCTTCTTCTATAAACCTATCAATCCCCTTTACGAGAGAATGAGTAATTCGCTCCTGGAGGGGCTGCTCACGCCAAGAGAGATCTTCTGTTTTTTCTTTTTTTACGAATTTCACCTTTTCGGAATAGTCCAAAAGGCGCTCGGTAGCGTCATCTCTTCGGTCGAGGATAACATCTTCTACGAGTTCTAAAAGTTCAGAGGGGATTTCATCATAGACCTCGAGCATTGTAGGATTTACGATGCCCATATTCATTCCTGCCTTTATTGCGTGGTAGAGAAATACGGAGTGCATCGCCTCTCGCACAGTATCATTCCCCCGAAATGAAAAGGAGACATTGGAAACCCCACCACTCACCGAAACGAAAGGGAGGTTTTCTCTAACCCAGCGAGTAGCCTCTATAAAATCAATGGCATTTCGCCTGTGCTCCTCCATACCCGTAGCCACAGGGAAGATATTCAAATCAAAAATGATGTCTTCTGGTGGGAAATCAACTTTATCCACCAAAATCCTGTACGAACGCTCAGCAATCTCTATCCTCCTCTGGTAATTATCCGCCTGACTTACCTCATCAAAAGCCATTACGATAACAGCAGCACCATATCTCTTAATGATTTTTGCCTGCTCTATGAACTCCGCTTCCCCATTCTTTAAACTAATGGAATTAACGACGGACTTCCCCTGCACAACCTGCAAACCTGCTTCTAAGATTTCCCAGCGCGAGGAGTCTATCATTATCGGTACTCTGGCGATGTCTGGCTCGGAGGCGATAAGGTTGAGGAACTTTATCATTGATTCTCTACCGTCCAAAAGCCCATCGTCCATATTTACATCGAGGATTTGTGCACCGCCCTCTACTTGATTTCTGGCAATGTCTAAGGCTTCTGCAAATTTACCTTCATTGATAAGTCTCAGAAACTTTTTAGAACCTGCAACATTGGTTCGCTCACCAACATTTACGAAATTGGATTCTGGAGTAATGACAAGTGGCTCGAGGCCCGAGAGTTTGAGATATTTCGTAGGAGTATTCATCTTATTGAATAAATTATGCGCACAAAACTAAGTTATTTTATCTTTAATTTCTTGCCTAGGATACTAATTGAAAAATAAAAGTGAGGCAGCTGATGTGCCCCACTTGGTTTATGCTAATCTTATGATAAGATGGTCATCTATTTTCTCAACCTTAATCAAGTTGTGTTTGCTAAGGTTTTTGGTTGCCTTATCCCATTTCTTACCTGAAAGCTGAGATTTATCTTTCACTTCTTGCAGAGGTTTTGCCTCATCGGAGAGGAGGGAGAGGATTGCCTTCTCGTCATCTCCGAGTTCTATAGATGGGGCTTGTTTCTCGGGTCTCATTTGAGGGAAGAAGAGTACTTCTTGGATGGATTGATTATCGGTAAGGAACATCATAAGCCTGTCCATCCCGATACCTAATCCCGAAGTTGGCGGCATACCGTACTCCAATGCGCGGAGGAAGTCCTGGTCTATGAACATCGCTTCATCGTCGCCCTTTTCGGAAAGCTTCATCTGCTCCTCAAATCTCTCGCGCTGATCTATCGGGTCATTGAGCTCGGAATAAGCATTCGCAATCTCCTTACCGCAAACCATCAGCTCAAACCTTTCGGTAAGCCCCTCCTTGCTCCTGTGCTTCTTGGTGAGTGGAGACATCTCAACGGGGTAATCGGTAATGAAGGTCGGCTGAATAAAATTGCCCTCACATTTTTCTCCAAAAATCTCGTCGATGAGCTTTCCTTTACCCATTGTTTCATCTACGGCAATACCGATGGACTGTGCAAAGGCTCTTAATTCTTCTTCAGTCTTGCCCGTGATATCGTAGCCCGTGAATTTAAGGATAGCATCGGTCATTGAAATCCTTTCATAGGGTGCTTTCCAATCTACTTCATACTCGCCAAACTTCGCTTTAGTACTACCATTTACAGCGATGGCGCAGTGTTCGAGGAGTCGCTCGGTGAAGTCCATCATCCAGTTATAATCCTTATACGCCACATAGATTTCCATTGCCGAAAACTCGGGGTTGTGGGTTCTGTCCATCCCTTCATTACGGAAGTTTTTCGCAAATTCATAAACGCCATCAAAGCCCCCTACGATAAGCCTTTTGAGGTAAAGCTCATTGGCAATTCTGAGATAAAGAGGGATGTCCAAAGCATTATGATGCGTGATGAATGGGCGCGCCGCAGCACCACCAGGAATGGATTGGAGGATTGGGGTCTCCACCTCGAGGTAACCAGCATCGTTGAAGAACTGGCGCATTGCGTTAAAGAGTTTTGTTCGCTTCACAAAAGTCTCTTTCACTTGCGGATTTACGATGAGGTCGGCATAGCGCTGTCGGTACCTGAGCTCAGGGTCGGTAAAGCCATCATAGACCTTGCCCTCAGCATCTACTTTCGGTAGTGGGAGCGGGCGAAGCGCCTTTGTGAGGAGGGTAAAGTTCTTCACCATAACCGTCATTTCCCCCACTTGGGTTTTAAACAATTCCCCCTCGATTCCGATGATATCCCCGATGTCCAAAAGGTGTTTATAAACCTCGTTGTAGAGGGTTTTGTCCTCCCCCACACAGATTTCGTCTCTATTAAAATAAACTTGAATCTTCCCCGTGCTGTCTTGAAGTTCGGCAAAGCTCGCCTTGCCCTGAATCCTTCGCGACATTAGCCTGCCCGCGATGTTAACTGGCTGCCCCTCCTTGAAGTTTTCCTTTATCGATTGTGTAGTATGCGTAAGTGGGTACTCATCTGCTGGGAAGGCATTAATCCCCATATCCGTAAGCCTCTGCAACTTCTCGCGACGAATAATTTCCTGTTCTGATAATGACATTGATTTAAATTTAGACGGCAAAGATAATATTTTTCACCGTAGCCGGTGAGGCACTTAGAAATAAGTTTCCTCCACACACCGTAGCCGGTGAGGTAGCCACGAGCCTGACGAGCGCTTCAATTAAAAATAAGAAACCCGAAAGATGGTTTTTATGATAAAAAGCCTCTCTTTTTTGTTCCGTAGCAGGTAGGGTTTCATCAGTTATCGGTTTGAAATAATTTTTGGGCAGAAACCTATTAAAATCAATAAGTAGAGAATGAAAAAAAAGTTGAAGGAGAAGTTCCTACACCTGTAGGAAGATAAATGCCTGCCACGCTGTGGCTCCTACACCCGTAGGAGGGTTTCCTACACCAGAAGGAAGAGTTCCTCCCGATGGAGGAAGAGTTCCGACATATTGTAAGGATATAAGTGCCTGCCACGCTGTGGCTCCGACACTTATCGGGGAAGCCCCTACATCTGTCGGGGATATATATCTAAGTATCTTATAGACTACGGTCTAAGTGCTCGCCACGCTCGTGGTTGCCTCACCGGCTACGGTGAAAAACATTATCTTTGTGCTTGATGAATGAAAAAAGAAAAATAAACCCTAATAAATATAAAAAGATGAATATAAAAACACCCCTATTAGTTATAGGTCTCGTAATGATTTCTTGCGCTTGTATAGACCATAAAAAACAAATGGGAAGTAATGAAGAGGCGAGCCTTCATCATCCGCACTTAGAGCGGGAAGATGAGCAAAAAGCAGATGACTTTACAGACTTCGTATTTGATTTCTTAGATGTATGCTTCTATGAGAATAATCTGAACCGACTGATTCGTGATAATGACCCCCGCCTGAAACCTTATATAGACCCGAAAATGGGCGTGAGGCGCTACTATGCACCAGGGGCGTTTGCTTATTTGGCAGGGGCCGATGAGCATTATGGCTTCCAGGACTATGATGATTTTAGCTTCCTCCCAGAGCCTTCTGGCGAAATTATCCTAACAAAACTTTCGGCTAAAATGAGCGTATGCGAGCTCGAGTTTAAAAACAACAGTGAAGTATTTTACGAAACACTCAAAAAACTGCCCGAAGCCGTAGTAAATGCCGATGTGGAAAACATCAAGACGAAGCCCGTTGTCCTCCCCTATCCTAAAGCCAAAATACGCGCCGTTTATGTGCCTGATAATTTTAACAATCCCGTAGGGCTGTATTTCGTTCTTACCCCCAAAGGATGGAAATTCGCCTTCATCAATGATGCCTTGTGCGAAGCCTAGAAGGTTGAGGAGTTTTAGCTAACAGACATTAGCCTAAAAGTGGGGATAGCCTACATCTACGAGGAAGAGCCCTTGCGGAGGAGCGGAGGAGCCTGCGGAGTTTCGGTTTTTGTTTTCTATGATGGCTCGGAGGTCGGTAGGGTGTAGCTTGCCAAGACCTACATCCACCATAGTACCCACAATAGCACGCACCATATTTCGGAGGAATCGGTTGGCAGAAATAGTGAACTTAAGCTGGTCGCCCACTACCTCCCACTCTGCTTTATAGAGGTTGCAGAGATTGGTTTTATTATCACCCCCGACCTTAGCAAAGCTACTGAAGTCCTCATACTCAAGAAGGATTTTGCAGGCTTCGTTCATCTTATCTACATCTAATTTTTTTTTTCTCAGTTGCCACGAAAAATCGGTATGAAAAGGGCTTTTCCCTTGATAAATATAGTACTCATAAGTGCGATAAATGGCACTGAAACGGGCGTGGAGCTCATCGGGAACAGAAAAAATGCGGTGGATGCTGATATCAGGAGGGAGGAAGGCATTGAGCCTCTCGCTAAGCTGAGGAGGAAGGTTTTTCTCGGTATCAAAATGAGCAAAAATCTTTTTGGCGTGTACGCCCGTATCGGTACGCCCAGCTCCTGTGGTCTTTATTTTCTCCCTTAGAATCGTGGAAAGAGCGGTCTCCAAAGCCTCCTGAACCGAGATCTGATTAGGCTGCACTTGGTAACCGAAATAGTTCTTACCATTGTATGAAAACTCTATGAAATATCTCATTGTGGGGATTTATTCGGTTAGATTCCACTCTTTATAAAACTGCTCCAAAAAGATAAGCATAAAATTATGCCTCTCCTCTGCCATTTGGTAGGCGGTGGGAGTATTCATCAAGTCCCTCAAGAGCAAAAGTTTTTCGTAGAAATGGTTAATGGTAGTGCCATTGGATTTTTTGTAGTCCTCCTTGCTGAGATTGATTCTGGGAGGGATTTCAGGGTGATACATCAGATTGTTTTTAAAACCTCCGAAATTGAATGTTCGCGCAATTCCCAAAGCACCGATAGCATCTAACCTGTCGGCATCTTGCACTATTTGAAGTTCAATATTTTTATGAGTTGGAGCTTCATTTCGGTTCTTGAAAGAGATATTTTTAATGATGAAAAGCACCTGCTCAATCTGCTGAGAATCTAAATTCTGAGTTTGGAGGAAATCATTTGCTATACGGAGGGCAAGGGTTTCATCACCATTATGGAATTTGGGGTCTGCTATATCGTGGAGGAGTGCTCCGAGCTGAATAATCAGTGAATCTCCCCCCTCTTTAAGGGCGATTTTCTGTGCGAGCTTCCAGACCCTCTCGGTATGGAACCAATCGTGCCCCGCTTCGGCATCTTTAAGCATTTCCTTTACAAACTGAATGGTATTTTGTATGATTTCCATCATCTAAACGCCTTATCCTGCTACCTCTATAAATTCTGTAATGATTTTCACTGGCTTAGACTCGGCATTAAACCCGATATAACTCGCATAAAAACCTTCTCCAAAGCCAGCTTCAAAAGCAAAAATATTCCCTGTATTAGATTCATCGGGATTTAAAAAGGCATATTGCTCGCCTCCAGAGAAATATTGATGAAAAAACTCTTCATAAATCCCCATAAATAAGTCGCCTTTCTTATTATAAATCTCCCGTTCTAAAAGATTTAATTTATCCTGAGTATCAACATCCATAAAACAGCCCATACCGCTCTGAACGGGATAGCCGAAGATTTCATTATCGTTTAAATCGGCTATATTTTGTCCATCGGTAGTAGCCATTTCCCAGTGAGTGACGGTCTCTTTACCGAAAATAATCTCCACATAAGCAATACAACCCGTTTCTCTCTCCTTATGAACGATAACAGTAAAATCTCCCTTTGGGAAAGAGACTTTGAAAGGCTTCATATCATTAGTAATTAAAGGGTCGCAAGCTACCAGCCTACCACTCACCAAACTGATTACTCCTGCCTCAAAAGACTCTATCATTGGATTTTCTACAAAATCTCTACTGAAAAGTTTACTGATATTCTCTATATGCTGCATAGCTATGGAAACAAAAACAGCGCGAAAGTATAAAAATAATCACAAATAAAAAGAAGCTATACACGAGGTTTAGCTTCTTTAAATGGATGAGAAAATAAAAACAATTATTTTTTCTTAACACCAGCTACAGCATTCACAAGTGTTGCTCCTGGTTTAAATCTCGCTACTTTCTTAGCAGCAATTTTAATTGGTTTCTTAGTGGCAGGGTTTATACCTGATCTTGCAGATCTCTCTGCCACAAAAAATGTCCCAAATCCGATAAGAGACACTCTGCCATCTTTCTTTGTAAGTGTAGTGGTTACATTAGAAAGAAAAGATTCCAAAGCTGCTTTTGCTGCTACTTTGGAAATCCCTGCATCCTTAGCCATAGCTTCAATTAACTCTGTTTTGTTCATAATTTAATTTATTTAAAAAGTTAAGATTCTTACGCTTTGATTTATTGGGTAACAAATATATAAAGTTTTTCTACACACGCAAGTAAACCTGTCAAAAATCATATAATCTGTACCTAATAAGGATATTAGCAATTGTAATACCATTTTATAAGATTAATGAATTTTTTTTGGCATTTTAATGCTTAATAATAGAGAGAGATGTAGTAGTTATCATTGATTAGCAATACACTATACTTCTTTCAAAGCATCTGAAATTATACGAAAATTTATCACATTAAAATTAATACTTACATTTGCCGCCATGTTTATTGAAGTATTTAAATCTAAAATCCATCGGGTAAGTGTTACAGAATCCGATCTTAATTATATAGGAAGTATCACAATTGATGAAGATCTGATGGATGCTGCTGGCTTAATTGTAGGTGAAAGAGTCTATATTGTAAATGTAAATAACGGTGAGCGCTTTGATACCTATGTAATAAAAGGCAAAAGAAAATCTGGAGAAGTCTGCCTAAATGGTCCTGCAGCAAGAAAGGTTCAGAAAGGAGATATCATTATTATTATTGCGTATGCACAGATGACTCCTGAGGAAGCAGAGGGCTTCCAACCGAAAATAGTTTTCCCAAATGAAAAGACCAACCTGCTCTAAGCAGTCAGCACGCTAATCTATGAGCCAGAATACTCAATCTTCTATTCTTAAAAATACACTTATCATTATTATTTCACTTTGCTTTGCTGCTGTATTTATGTGGCTGGCTTTGCGTGGGCTGGAGTTTAAAGCCATTAGAGAGAGTCTCTCGCAGGCGAATTACTGGTGGATATTCATTTCTGTAGTATTTGGGCTAATGGCATACTGGATAAGAGCCATCCGCTGGAATCTATTGCTCGAGCCTTTGGGATACAGCATTTCATCTGCAAATTCTTTATGGTCTCTGTCATTTGGATATTTAATGAACCTTACCATTCCCCGCAGTGGGGAGATTGCCCGCTCCACAGCACTTTACAGTGTAGAAAAAGTACCCGTAGATAAATCTTTTGGTACGATTGTATTAGAACGGGTTGTAGATTTAGTATGTATGCTCCTGTTTCTGGGGCTTAGTCTGGTCTTTAAAGCTGGTGCTATTTACAGTTTCTACGCTCAGTCGGGCATCAGTATCAACCCTGCACTTATTATAGGAATAGTTTTAATGGGTCTTATCGGGAGTATTCTATTTTTCATCTTAAAAGAAAGACTTAAAAAACTTAGGTTTATCGGTAAAATCATCGGCTTTATAGAGGGAATATTTGATGGACTTCTCTCCATATTCAGGCTCAAAAAAAAGGTGCTATTCATCATTGAGAGTCTTGGGATATGGTTATGCTATTATATGGCTACTTATATGGCGTGTTTTGCTTTGCCAGAGACTGCTGATTTTAGCATTACCGATGGATTCTTTATCGTAGTAGTGGGTACTCTGGGGATGATGATTCCTGCTTCGGGGGGGATAGGTGCTTATCACTTCGCATTGAAACTCGGTATATCGGCTCTTTTCCTCTCTATGGGTAGAGATGCAGATGAAGGTGCAAGAATTGGGCTGTCTTATGCCTTTCTTTCTCATTCTGTACAATTGGTTATAATGCTCGTAATGGGCATCATCTCTATACCAATGCTCACCAAAGCCAGAAAGAGAGCTTAACTGCCCTCTTTTCTTATTCCTAATATTATTATCACTTATTCATTACTTCTTCTTTTTCCTGTTCTGATACTTATCTAATAGCGTATAGAACACAAGAAAGCCAATACTGAATATCGCTATTCTGGAAATAAAATCTCCAGCACGAGTATAGAAAGTCTCTCCCTGATACAATTTAATAGCAGAATACAAAGCCGTTTTATCCCCATAGAAAGTACTTTCCTCAATTTCACCAAGGGCATTGATATGCGCAGATACACCAGAATTAGCCGCTCTTGCAATCTCTCTACGGGTTTCTATAGCTCTCAGCCTTGCATAGGAAAGGAGTTGCTTATACCCTTGTGTTTCGCCCCACCAAGAGTCATTGGTCAGTATTCCGAGGAAGTTAGCTCCGTTTTTCACATAATCCGTTACAAACTCTCCATAAATGCTCTCATAGCAGATAACAGGGGCTATTGCACCTTTATTATATGGGTTTCGGAAGACCTTTCGCTTTTCATCTGTTCCCAGAGAGGCTACAGTTCCTCCGAGATTCAGCATAGCATCGCCCAGCAGGGGTTTAAGGGTTTTCATATAAGGAAAAATCTCAACACCAGGCACCAGTTTAGCTTTGTGATAAGTCTGCACCTCTTCCTTTGGGATAATTTGAAGTGCAGTATTATAATTCTCCACCCAAACTTCGGGCTGAGCCTGTATTTGATAAGCAGAGGGTGGCAAATTTTCATTAGAAAAGAAGAATTGATGAGTAGATGCTCCGCTCACAAAAGCCGAATGTGAGTGAGTCTCCAAGAAGCCTTTAATCTCACCTATGAGCCTTGATTGATGAAACCCCTTCTCCGAAAGCGAGCCATAACCTGGCACTGCCGTCTCTGGTGCAAGGTAATAATCCACCTTAGCAGCATCCGCCGTATGGGCGAGTTCCATTATATCTTTTAGAATACTAAGGCTATCCTTCGTGTATTTCTCAGTATAAGGGTCAAGGGCGGGCTGTATCATCACTACCTTTACCTCACCAACGGGCTTTTCATCAAATGAATAATACTTGAATAAAGACACTACCACAGGCACACTTATCAGTACCCCCAAGATTGCAAGATGCTTTACGAGTGCCTTCCTGCTTCGCCCTGCTTCCCAAATCCTGAGGGCATAGAATACAAGGACATTTACCTTCAGTATCCATAAACTCCCCCCCGTAGCACCAACGGTATCGTACCACTGTATGAGTTTTGGATATTCCGAGAATACATTTCCCAAATTCAGCCAAGGCCAGCTAAGCTCCCAACTGAGGTGGAATTTCTCAAAACTCAGCCATATCGCTACAAAGAAAGCCAATCCCCAATAAGTCCCCTGCACCTTTTTATAAACAGAATACAGCTGAAATACGATGGCATAAAGCAGGGAATTAACCAAAACTGGAAAAGCCACCGCCTGCAAAGACTGTGAGCCATCAGGGTTCTTAGAACCATAGAGCCAACCTGTACTAATGATATTCCACACCACAAAACACAAGTATGAAAGCCCAAATACTGCCCAGCCTTTGTGCTTTATCTTACTAAATTTTATGATATCGTGCTCCAATACCAAAAGCGGAACAAGCGCTATAAAAATAAAAAACGGCACTCCATACACTGGCCACGAAACCGATAACAATAATGCCGATATTAAGGACAAAAAAATATACTTCATATAAACCCACCTGCGACAATTATACCACAAGATGCCTGCAAATGTAATAATAACCGCCCAAACACACCGTAGCCGGTGAAGCAGCCACAGCGTGGCGGGCACAGCCACCAGCTGACGGACTTAGCCACACCGTAGCCAGTGAGGCGCTTAAAAATAATTGCTCCCAAACTTTGCGTTTTTTTTATTAGTCCCTCTCTTTATTATGATACCTTTGCACAATGCTAATAAAAAAAACTTTACAAAACTCTTCTTCTACCCTATACCCTCCTGATACTCTACTTAATGTTTCTCGGATTTAGCAGAAAGCCAATGGATTTCCATATCGTGCGAGTTATACCCATTGTTTCCACTGGCTTATTTGTAAAAGAGTAGTTTCTCAACCATAATTATCTCAGTATAGCAATTAATCTCATTGGCAATATAGTAATGTTTATACCTTTCGGATTTCTCGGTTGGTGGTCCTCACGATATAATCAACTGCATAGATTAGTACTGGACTTTCTCACTGCAATATTCATAATAGAAGCCTGCCAATATTTCACTCGTCTCGGAATTTTTGATGTAGATGATATCCTCCTAAACTTCTTAGGCGTCTTAATAGGATTTAAAATAAAAGAAAAATTTTAAATAAGTACTTTTCATATTAGAACTAAATATTCTTCATACCGTAAAAATATTTACAAATTGATTATATTTGCGGGATATTTTTAGGAAATCGTTATGAAAATATTAGCATTAGAACAAATTAGAAAATGTGAAGAACTCACCATTAAGGAGGAAGATATGCCTTCTGTAAACCTGATGGAGAGAGCTGCCAATGCCTGTGCGGAGTGGATTACCAAAAATCTCTACCAGGTAAAAAGGTTTAATATCTTCTGTGGAAAGGGCAATAATGCTGGTGATGGATATGCCATTGCAAGAATCTTGAAAGCAAAGGGCTTTTATGTAAAAGTTTTCAGCTTTAATCCGAAAGAGCTGCCACCAGAGGCTGCGAAAAATCATAAGAGACTTCGTGAGCTGGGAGATATCGAGCTCCTTAGCTTTGAGAAAGCCTATGAACTCAAGTTTGAGGAAAACTCCTGCGTAATAGACGCCCTCTTCGGTATGGGGCTTAAAGGCAAGATAGACGACCCAGACTTCATTAAAATCATCGATTTTCTCAATGGTTTGGAGAATGTCCACAAAGTATCGTTAGACATCCCGTCCGGGCTCTATATTAATGATATGTATCCAGAGGGCACAGCTATTTTCAAGGCAGACCATACCCTCAGCTATCAGTTCTGGAAGAAGGCTTTCCTGCACCCAGAGAGCGGTATGTATTGCGGTCAAGTCCATATTTTGGATATCGGGCTTAATAAGAATTATATCGATGAGGTAGAGGTGGAGCATTTCATCAGTGATGATGCAAAAATCAACAGCTTCTTCCGAAGAAGAGAGGCATTTACTCATAAGGGGCGCTTCGGGAAGTCGGCACTCATTGCCGGGAGCTATGGTAAAATGGGGGCTGCGGTGCTCTCCGTTGCTGCTGCGCTTAGGACGGGTAGCGGCCTGGTCTATTCGGTGTCTGTGGATTCCGGCTACCACATTATGCAGACCAACAACCCCGAGGCGATGTTCAGAAAAGGAGGTAATGACTTCATCGATACCATTACCATTACTGATGATGAATATACCATAGGCATTGGTCCTGGTTTGGGTACCGAGCCTCAGACGCAGGAGGCTTTTGCAAACTTCCTGAAATCCTACAACAAGCCCTTGGTGATGGATGCCGATGCGCTGAATATCATTGCTCAGAATCATAAGCTGCTAAAACATATCCCAGAAGGGAGTATCATCACACCGCATATTGGTGAGTTTGAGAGATTGTTCGGACAGTTTAAAAACTCTTTTGAGCGATTGGATGAAGCTAAAAAACTCGCCGAAGAGCTCAAGATTTATATTGTACTGAAAGATCACAGAACCCAGATTATAACCCCAGAAGGCAAGGTATATTATAATATTACGGGCAACTCAGGAATGGCAAAAGGCGGCAGTGGTGATGTCCTTACAGGGATTATCACTTCCCTCCTTGCGCAGGGCTACACCAGCCTGCAAGCAGCACTCCTCGGTGTGTGGATGCACGGTAAAGCAGGAGATTTCGCAGCAGAAGCACATTCAAAAGAATCCTTCCTCCCATCAGATTTAATACATCAGTTGGGCGAAGTATTCAAACTTCTGAATAAATAATTGTTTATTAACCATAATAGATAAAAGTACAATGTATTTTTGCATTGTACTTTTTAATTTAAACCAAAACTCTTATGAAAGACTTAATGGGAATGGCAATTTGGGACTATTACCACACCCAAAAACCTGCGGATATCCTCACAGAAACCTCTATTTCAGATATAGATGAGCTCCCTGTAGCCTATCTCTTCCGAGATTTTGATGAGATGAATACCTTAGAGCAGAAAGCCCTCCAGCTGTCCTTCGGAAAGGTATTAGATATAGGGGCAGGAGCGGGCTCTCATAGCCTTTTCCTCCAAAATAATCGCGGGCTCAGCGTTTGTGCATTGGATTTTTCCCCTCTTTCCATAGAGGTCTGCAAGCTAAGAGGCATTAAGAATACCATCTGCGCAGATATCCTCAACCTCCCCACAGAGAAATTTGATACCCTCCTCCTCCTGATGAATGGTACGGGGATTTTTCAGAGCTTAAATACCCTAGATATCTATCTCCAAAAGCTGAGAACCCTGCTGGCAAGTGGCGGACAAATCCTTATCGACAGTACCGATATTATCTATATGTATGACCGGGATGTAGATGGTGGTATCTATATCCCCGCAGGGCGGTACTACGGCGAGGTAGATTACTTCATCCACTATAAGCAGGATACCGAGCAACCCCTCAAATGGCTCTATCTGGACTATGAAACCCTGAGAAAAGCAGCTGAGAACAATGGTTTCAAGGTTGAGAAAATAGCACAAGAAGAATATTCTTTCCTCACAAGGCTTACCAATAAGGCGGAATGATGAAAAAGCCTTAACTTCGTCTGCAAAAAAAGTCCACGAATTATGAAAAGAGATAAAAATATAGTGCCCCTCTCCAGAGACCACCACTTCGGTCTGCTCGCAGGCTGGAAGATTCGCCAAGGATTGAAAAAAGGAATCTCCTACGACAGGATTCGCCGATTTGTGAATTTCCATTGGGAGACTCACCAAAAGCAGCATTTTGACGAAGAAGAGCGCATCCTCTTCCCTTATTCCGATAATGAGCATACCCAGCAGGCCATCCGTGAGCACGAGGAGATTAGAGAAATCATTCAAGCGATTAACCAAGTAGAGGAAGAGCAACTCCTTACCCTCTTTGCTGATAAAGTAACGGCACATATCCGCTTCGAGGAGCGCATCCTTTTCCCTTATTTGGAGCAAGCCCTCACCCCCGAACAGCTTTTGGAAGTCGGAGCTCAATTAGACTCCATCCACAACGATGAGGAAATCCCCTACAATGATGAATTCTGGCTCTCTTAATACCCTGTAGGGTCTGTTTTAATACCCAATGGGGTCAATTTCAGATCCTGTAGGGGTCAACTTTAGACCTTTTGACTAAATGGCTGGTTTATTGAGTACGGTGAAAATACTCCCAGATGAGTTTTGCTTTGGCTTTGCCGAGGATTTCTTCGAGGGTTTCGAGGGGGGATTCTTTTATTCGTTTTACCGATTTGAGCTTGGAGAGGAGGAGGGTGATGCTTTTCTCACCAATGCCCGGTATTTCTTGAAGCTCGGACTTGATGGTGGTATTTTTCCTGCGGATTCTGTGGTGCCTCACTCCAAAGCGGTGAGACTCGTCCCTCACCTGTTGGAGGATTTTCAGCGTCTCAGATTTTTTGTCTAAATAAAGCGGGATGGAATCTTCGGGGAAGTAGAGTTCTTCCAATCTTTTAGCTATCCCGATAATGGTGATTTTACCATACAAACCGAGAAGTTTCAGGCTTTTTACCGCCGATGAGAGTTGGCCCTTTCCACCATCTATTAATATCAATTGTGGGAGTTCTCGGTCTTCATCTAAAATCCGCTTATAACGGCGGTAGATGACTTCTTCCATTGTGGCAAAATCATTTGCCCCCTGCACTGTTTTGGGATGAAAGATGCGGTAATCCTCCTTGCTGGGCTTGCCATTTTTAAAGACTACACAGGCAGATACGGGGTTTGTCCCTTGTATGTTAGAATTATCGAATCCCTCTATATGGCGGGGCTCTACGGGCATTCTGAGGAGGGTTTTCATCTCTGCCATTATGCGGTTGGTATGCCTTTCAGGGTCTAAAATCTGGGTTTGTTTCAGCTTTTCTATGCGGTATTCTTTTGCATTCTTTTCGGAGAGCTCTACGATTCGTTTCTTATCTCCTGCTCTGGGCACGAAGATCTTAGTGTTGGGGATTTCTACGCTAAGGTGGAAAGGGAGGAGGATTTCCTTAGAATCCGATCTGAACTTCTGGCGGATTTCTATCAATGCCTCCTCTAATATTTCCTCATCGGTTTCCTCTAAAATTCGTTTTATCTCAGTGGTGTAGCTCTGTATGATGTTTCCATTTCGAATTTTAAAGAAGTTGATATAGACTGCTACCTCATCGCTTGTCATTCCAAAGACATCTACATCGTCTATATTCGGATTGGTTACGGTGTGCTTTGCTTGGTAATCTTCGAGGAGGGTGAGTTTTTCTTTTTCGGCTTGTGCTTTTTCAAATTCTAATCTCCCTGCGTAGTGGAGCATTTGCTCGGTCAGGTACTTTTTTGCCAGCCTGAAATCCCCTTTTACGATTCCCCTGATGGCATCTATTTTTTTATTATACTCCTCTTCGAGTTCCAAGCCTTCGCAAGGACCTTCGCAGTTCTTTATATGGTATTCCAAACATACTCTGTACTTGCCTTCGGCAATCTTTTCTGGGGATAAATTAAGACCACAGGAGCGGATTTTATAAATCTGTTTAATGGTCTCTAAGAGTACTCTCGCGGGTTTTATCTTGGCATAAGGTCCATAGTATTCGGAGCCGTCCTTTATTCTCTTTCGGGTGAGGAAGATTCTTGGGAAATGCTCATTTTTAATACATAGCCAGGGGTAAGATTTATCGTCCTTCATCATTACATTGTAGAAGGGCTGGTATTCTTTTATCAGGTTATTTTCAAGGATGAGTGCATCGTATTCACTGGGTACAATGGTGGTTTCCAAATGATGAATCTTGCCTACCATAATCTTGGTCTTGTACCCTGAGAGTTTTTTATTGAAATAGGACATCACCCTTTTTTTCAGGTTTTTTGCTTTTCCTACATACAGTAGCTGATTGTTTTTATCGTAATATCTATACACCCCAGGCTCTGTGGGCAAAGTCTTAAGTTGTAATTCAAGCTCGGAATTCATAGGTGCAAATATAGGGCTATTAGCTTTTAGCTTTTAGCTTTTGGCAGCTGGCTAATGGCTTTTAGTGATAAATACCTGCAGTGCTGTGGATAAGAGCCTCACAAGCTATACTGTACTCACCAACTATAGTGCTAACCGCTAAAAACATTATCTTTGCGGGCTTAATTTTAATCTTTTATTAAGGAAATGCTATCAGTTCAGGGTTTAGGTCTGCACCATTCGGGGAATTATTTATTCCGAGATGTAAATTTCACCATAAAAAGAGCAGATAAAATCGGTTTAGTCGGTAAAAATGGAGCAGGGAAATCTACACTGCTGAAAATCCTCTCTAATGAAATTAATTTCTATGAGGGAAATGTAGTTCCAGAAGGGAATATCACCATCGGAATTCTAAAACAAGACCTTGATTTTGTAAAAGGGCGAACAGTCTGGGAGGAAACTCTACAGGCTTTTGAGCAGATTAATCAATGGAAAGCCGAGCTGGAAGAGGTTAATGAGCAGCTCACTACGCGTACAGATTACGAGTCTGACGACTATGCCAACCTCATCCAAAGAATGACCGACCTCAATGATATACTCCAGCACCACGATGCCTATAATCTGGAAGGCGATGTGGAAAAAGTCCTTCTCGGGCTCGGATTCAAGGCAGATGACTTTAATAAAATCACCGATACCTTCTCTGGAGGCTGGCGGATGAGGATAGAACTCGCAAAACTCCTCCTCCAAAATAATGACCTTCTGCTGCTGGACGAGCCTACCAACCACTTGGATATGGAGTCCATCATCTGGTTAGAAAACTTTTTAAAGGACTACACAGGGGCAATTGTCCTCGTAAGCCACGATAAGCAGTTTATGACCTCCGTGTGCAACAGAACCTTTGATGTGAATAATAAAAAGATTGATGACTACAAAGCCAACTACTCAAAATACCTTGAGCTAAGGAAAGAAAGACGAGAAAAACTGATGCAGGCAAAGAAAAATCAGGATGCAGAGATAAAGCAAATGGAAGATAACATCAATAAATTCCGTGCATCTGCTACTAAGGCGAGCTTTGCACAGTCGCTCATCAAGAAGTTGGAAAAGATTGAGCGGATAGAGATAGATAATGAAGATGTCTCCAAGTTTAATATCCGATTTGAGCAATCCATCATACCAGGTAAAGTTATTTTTGAAGCCGAAAACCTCGGTAAATCCTACGGAGATAAAAAAGTCTTTGATGGTGTAAATTTCTTCGTGGAAAGAGGCGACAGGATAGCTCTTCTCGGGCAAAACGGTCAGGGGAAAACTACCCTTGCAAAGATTCTGTCAGGTGTAATCACCGATTATACAGGAAGCTGGTCGCTCGGTCATAATGTAAATATCGGCTACTTTGCACAGAACCAAGAAGAGGTATTAGACCCGAATAAAACCGTACTCCAAGAAGCTGAAGATGCTGCCACCGAAGAAACCAGACCAAGAGTAAGAGACCTGCTCGGGAGCTTCCTCTTCTCTGGTGAAGATGTAGATAAAAAGACCAAAGTACTCTCGGGAGGCGAGAGAAACCGATTAGCCCTCTGCAAACTCCTCCTGCGACCATTCAATACGCTGATTATGGACGAGCCTACCAACCACTTAGACATACAGTCTAAGGAGATTATCAAGCTCGCATTAAATAAGTTTGAGGGTACGCTCATCGTTATCTCGCACGACAGGGAATTCCTCCAAGGGCTTGCTGATAAAATCTTTGAATTCCGAAACGGAAAGATGAAAGAATTCCTCGGCAATATAGATGAATACCTCGAATACAGACAAAAGGAAAGCCTCCGTGAAGTCTCTATGGAGAAAGCAAAACTGGAAAGCTCCAGAACCTCCCCAAAGCAGGAACACACTCATCAAAATAGAGATAAAAGCTCTGAGACTTCAGCTAAAACAGAGGTTACAACTACAAAAAATACCTTCGTAAGCAAAGAGCAAAAGGCTTTGCAGAACAAGATAAAAAAAGTGGAAGAGAAAATCTCCCAGCTCGAACTCGAAATAGAAGCTTTTGAAGTGGATTTCTCCAAGTCTAACCCCTCAGAAGAGGCATTAGAAACCTATAACGCCAAAAAAGAGGAACTGGATTTAGCCCTTCAAGAATGGGAATACTTGGGGAGCCAGCTGAACTAAAACGCTCCTTAGATAATATAATATATTTGCAAACCATAAAAAGATATAGAAATGAAGAATGTTCACGATAATATTCTTGAACTTATAGGGAATACTCCCCTTGTAAAGCTCAATAAAACGGTAGGAAACACTCCTGCAAAGGTATATGCCAAGTTAGAATGCTTTAACCCTGGTCATTCCGCAAAAGACAGAATCGCGCTGCACATTGTAGAGAATGCAGAGAAGAAAGGGCTCCTTAACCCAGATTCCGTTATCGTAGAAACCACCTCTGGGAATACGGGTTTTGCACTTGCAATGGTTGCCATTATTAAGGGCTATAAGTGCATACTTGCCGTTAGCGATAAAACCAAGCCAGAGAAAATGTCTTATCTAAAAGCTCTCGGTGCAGAAGTGCATATATGCCCTGCCAATGTAGAGCCAGACGACCCAAGGTCCTACTACGAAACCGCAAAACGAATAGCCCAAGAAACCCCTAATGCCATATACATCAATCAGTATTTTAATGAACTGAACATCGATGCTCATTACCAAAGCACAGGCAGGGAAATCTGGGAACAAACCGAAGGAAAGATTACCCATCTGTTTGCCTGTACAGGAACTGGAGGTACGATTTCTGGCACAGCGAAGTTCCTCAAAGAGAAAAATCCAAACATCAAAGTTATAGGTGTAGATGCCGATGGCTCCATTCTCAAAGGCTATTTTGATACAGGAAAAATCAATAAAGAAGACATCCACCCTTATCAGATTGAGGGGATGGGTAAGAATTTAATCCCTTCCGCTTTGCTCTTTGACCTGATAGATGAATACGAGCGAGTGAATGACAAAGATGCAGCCCTAAGGGTGAGGGAAATAGCTCTGAGCGAAGCTATTTTCGGCGGATATACCACAGGTGCAGTAATGCAAGGCTTTTTACAATATGTAGAAAAGAACCCTCTCAGCAAGGATGACTTAGCGGTGCTCATCTTCCCAGACCACGGCTCTCGGTACATCTCCAAAGTCTATAGCGACCAGTGGATGCAAGAGCAAGGCTTCCTCCCATCTCATAAAGAATAAAGATATATTGAGATAGCCTCCTGTTTTATGCAGGAGGTTCTATTATTTTAATTACATTTGCAACCATTAAATAATAAAATCAGTATCATAAAATGGTAGATATTTTTGATAGAATTAAAGAAAACCCTGGTCCATTAGGTCAGTTTGCAGACTATGGCGAGGGGTATTTTATTTTCCCAAGATTAGAAGGTCCTATCGGTCCAAGAATGAAATTCCAAGGGAAAGAAGTAGTATTCTGGTCGGCTAACGACTATTTAGGTCTCTGCAACCACCCAGAAGTAAAGGAAGCAGATGCCAAAGCAGCGGCTGAGTACGGTATGTTTTACCCAATGGGTGCGCGCGCAATGTCTGGCGAGACCGATGCCCACCTTCAATTGGAAAGAGAATTGGCAGAATTTGTCCAAAAAGAGGCTGCCTATCTCCTTAACTTTGGGTACCAAGGAATGCTTTCCATCATCGATGCTTTGGTAAGCAGAAATGATGTGATTGTATACGATGTAGATTCCCACGCCTGTATCGTAGATGGCGTTCGCCTGCACTCTGGGAAGAGATTTACCTACAGACATAATGATATTGAAAGCCTTGAAAAGAACCTCCAAAGAGCAACCAAAGTAGCGGAGGAAAACGGTGGCGGTATCCTCGTCATTACCGAAGGAGTTTTCGGAATGAGAGGTCAGCAGGGCAAGCTAAAAGAAATATGCGAACTTAAAAAGAAATACGATTTCAGGCTCTTGGTAGATGATGCCCACGGCTTTGGTACGCTCGGTAAAACGGGTGCCGGTGCTGGCGAAGAGCAAGGTTGCCAAGACCAGATAGATGTCTATTTTTCTACTTTTGCCAAGTCTATGGCAGGCTTTGGAGCATTCGTAGCGGGGAATAAAGAGATTATCCGATATCTGAAGTTTAACCTCCGTTCTCAAATCTTTGCAAAGTCCCTCACAATGCCTATGGTTATTGGTGGGCTGAAGAGATTGGAACTCCTAAGAAGCCGACCAGAGATAAAAGCCAAGCTCTGGGAGAATGTGAATAAACTCCAATCGGGTCTCCGTGAAAGAGGCTTCAATCTCGGGGATACCAATACTTGCGTAACGCCCGTATTTATGGAGGGTAGCCCTGTAGAAGCAACGCTTCTGGTGAAAGACCTCCGTGAGAATTTCGGTATTTTCACCTCCGTAGTGGTTTATCCCGTAATTCCAAAAGGTATGATTCTCCTTAGGCTCATTCCTACCGCTTCTCACACCGATGCAGAGATTAATGAAACCCTCGCCGCATTTGAGGCAATCCACGAAAAGCTCGTTTCCGGTGAGTATAAAAAAGCAGCCGAAAAACTCCTCGCCGAGCAAGGTTTGGCTTTTAAAGAAATTTAGAGTAAATTTTTGTTTTCATATAGATTAATTTTAAGAGGGCGCCTCCTACTTCGTAATGAAGTAGGAGGTCTTTCTTTTTTTGTATTTTTTATAGCTTCTGGATTAAACATTCTCCTCTTATTCTAATAACAAACACTGCTTATTGCTTAAAACCTACCTACCGCTTAATTTTTTATTTCATATCTTTGGCGTCCTTAAATTTAATAATTAATAAAACAATAATAGAATGAAACCAACATTTCAAGCACATCCTTGGCACGGAATATCTGCTGGGGAGAATGCTCCAGAGAAGGTAAATGTATTTGTGGAAATCGTACCATCAGACACGATTAAATATGAAATCGATAAAGAGACAGGGCATTTGATGATTGACCGTCCACAAGTATTCTCAAATATTATCCCAGCGCTTTATGGATTTATACCGAGAACCTATTGTGATGAGGAAGTGAAGAAATTAGCAGTAGAAATGGGTGCCGATGATGTTACAATGGGAGATAATGACCCACTGGATATCTGCGTACTCAGCTCTCACAACATCCCAATGGGAGGGATACTCCTCGAAGCTATTCCTATCGGTGGATTTAAAATGATTGATAAAGGCGAAGCGGATGATAAAATCATCGCAGTACTGGTGGGCGACCACGCTTTTGGGCATATCCGAGATATTGCTGACCTGCCAGAAGCCGAAGTAAAAAGACTGATGCACTACTTCCTGACCTATAAAAACCTGCCTACGGAGCCTGCCAAATGCAGAATACAAGAGGTATATGGTGTAGAACACGCGAAGAAAGTAATCGCTGCATCTCAAAAAGATTATCACAACAAGTATGGGGAATAATCTCCCTGCTTTGTCATAAATCAAAGGCTATCCAGAATTTCTGAATAGCCTTTTTCAGGTCTATCAATTCTATTGACTATTCATATTTGCGAGGTAGGTTTCCATATCCTTATCTCCTCTACCACTTAGGCAGAGAACTACCACATCTCTCTCCAAAAATGTTTTTTTATCTAATACAGCAAGAGCATGCGCCGATTCCAATGCTGGAATAATCCCTTCTATTTGGGCAAGTTGGAAAGCTGCTTTCAGGGCTTCATCATCATTAATGCTAAGAAACTCTGCCCTTCCCTTTTTAAACAAATGAGCGTGGAGAGGACCGATACCAGGATAATCTAAACCTGCAGAAATAGAATAAGGCTCTATCACCTTCCCCTCATCATCTAAGATAACGAGACTTTGGCTCCCATGCAAGATACTGAGGCTCCCCAAAGCAGTAGTTGCCGCAGTTTTACCGGAACTCACGCCCAAGCCACCTCCTTCGGCAGCGATGATTTTAACTTCCGGTTCATTCAGAAAATGGTAAAATGCTCCTCCAGCATTACTCCCTCCACCTATGCAGGCAATAAGATAATTTGGATTTTCTCTACCTGTCTGCTCATAGAGCTGCTGCTTTATCTCCTTAGAGATAACGGACTGAAATCGGGTTACCATATCCGGATAAGGATGAGGACCTACAGCACTTCCTATGAGATAATGGGTAGTCTGTGAATGGTTAATCCAAGCCTCCAAAGCTTCATTTACGGCATCTGTCAAGGTTTTAGAACCAGATGTTGCAGGTATCACCTCTGCTCCGAGCATTTTCATTCGCGCAACATTTAGAGCTTGCCTTTTCATATCTACCTCTCCCATATAGATGGTACAGTCTAAGCCAAGCAATGCACAAGCTGTAGCTGTAGCCACACCGTGCTGCCCTGCTCCTGTTTCTGCTATTACTCGCTTTTTACCTAATTTCTTCGCGATAAGTGCCTGCCCAATGGCATTATTAATCTTATGAGCCCCTGTATGATTAAGGTCTTCTCTTTTCAGATAGATATTCGTACTGTATTTCTTACTCAGGTTCTCGGCGTAGTAGAGCGGCGTTTCTCTCCCTACATAGTTTTTTAATAGCTTCTGAAATTCTTTTTGAAAGTCCACAGACTCCATAATTTCTAAATATATCTGCTGGAGTTCCTGTATATTGGGGTAAAGTGCCTCTGGAACGAATGCTCCACCGAACTCACCATAGTAGCCGTTTTCATCAGGATGTTGAAAATTCATATCATTATTTTTTTATTATCGGATTTACCTCTCATCATCATAATAGAGACGGTAGAATTTCCCTTTATCATCTTCGCCCTGCTCTATTTTCTGCCGGTCTCCGTGGATGTAGATATGGAAGTTTTTATCGAGCTTGATGATGCTCTTAAAACCTCGGCTCTGCTTTTTTACGGCAGGCTCACTAATGGGAAATTCCTCTGCTATGGACACCTGCATATCCTGCTCCCAATCGGTTTTATAATTGATGAAATTCTCTATCACATTAGCATCTTCCAGCACTTCATTCGTAAACTGATCGAGGTTAAACTGGTCTTTCTCCTTAAAGAAATTAATCGAGCGGTTGAGGAAATCCGCTTGGTCAGCTTTTGAAACCTGAAACTCCTTCGGAAGCTCATTGGTGATGAAATCCTTATACAGAGAGAGCGTTTCCTGAGTCTGGAAGTAATCATCTTCCCTTTGTTTCACTTTTAGGAAGTCCTCAAACCAATAGTACAAATCACCGTTTTTATTATTATCTACTACGGATACCACATAGCCTTCCTCCTTATTATTATTGTAGATGAGTGCTGCTTTATCAATCTTTGAAAGCCCGATGCCATAGTCCTTTTCCAGCTCCATACTCGTGCCCTCTGGATATATTTTAAGGAAAGGCTCCTTTCTCTCGGTCTTGAAAATCCCAATTTGGTCAATCTTCCCAAACTCGGTCTCCTCCCCTTCTATATAGACGATAAAGAGCTCTCCATTGGGTATTCTTGGGTTCTCGGTAATCTCATAGAGGTGCTTAGCAATATTCTCAGACTCTTGTACGAACTTAGAATTATCCTCAAAAATCTCTGCAACCGAAGCATAGACTGGATTATTCGCAAGGTAAGACTCGCTGTAAAACTGAAACTGCTCGGGAGACTTAAAAGACTTGAGCAGATAATCCGTCAGCAGCTCATTCATATCTTCCGAGAGCTTGATTTCATCTTGAGAGAGAATCAGGGAATCTTGATTGACTTTATTCCCCACTTTATGTGCAATAATCTTTGAAAACATAATCTATTTATTAAGGCAGACAAAGGTAATGAAAAGACGACTACCAATAGAAATAAATACCTATCTTTACCCCTAAAATTAAGAATATGCAAGCATTAGAACAAAGCAGAGTTTCCCAACTCTTCGGGATAAAATACCCCATCATACAAGGCGGAATGGTCTGGCATTCGGGGTGGCAACTGGCATCCGCAGTGTCTAATAACGGTGGGCTCGGGCTCTTGGGTGCCGGCAGTATGTACCCCGATGTATTCCGAGAACAAGTACAGAAGTGCAAAGCCGCTACACAAAAACCTTTCGGAGTGAATATCCCAATGTTCTACCCCGATATACAGGAGCTCATCAACATTATATTAGAAGAAAAGGTAAAAATCGTCTTCACCTCCGCAGGAAGCCCAAAACTCTACACCGAGATGCTCCAAAAGGAAGGGATAACCGTAGCTCATGTGGTCTCTTCAACCAAATTTGCTATAAAATGCGAAGAAGCAGGCGTAGATGCCATAGTTGCCGAAGGCTTTGAAGCCGGTGGGCACAACGGTAGAGACGAAACTACCACCCTCTGCCTGATCCCCAATGTGAGAAAACATACCTCTAAACCCCTGATAGCCGCAGGAGGAATAGCCCTTGGCTCACAAATGAAGGCCGTAATGGTTCTCGGCGCCGAAGGAGTACAAATCGGTTCCCTCTTCGCTGCCACCACAGAAGCTAGCGCTGATGAAAACTGGAAACAAAAAATCACCACCCTACAAGAAGGAGATACCTTCCTCACCCTAAAAGAGCTCGCACCTGCACGCCTCGTAAAAAATAAATTCTTCTACGAACTCGAAGAACTCTACAACAAAGGGCGAGATGCCGAAGCCCTAGACCAGCTCCTCGGCAGAGCAAGAGCAAAAAAAGGAATGTTTGAAGGAGATTTAGACAATGGCGAGCTCGAAATCGGGCAATCCTCCGCTCTTATCAATGAAATCCTCCCCGTAAAACAAGTCTTCCAAAACCTCCTCACCCAATACACCGTAGCACCGTAGCCGGTGAGGCTCTTAGGAAATAATTGCTCCCCACGCTAGTGGGCACCGTAGCTGGCTTCTAGCTTTTGGCTTCTGGCTATTAGCCAGCTTCCAGCTGACGGACTTATCTCCCTCCGAAAAGTGGTTTTTTATCCTATTCCGATATCGGAATTTTAACATTTAGTGCCAAACTGCCCCGTCGTCATATGTCGACACCTCAGTTAGGTAGTGAATTGCCCTGTCGGGGCGTCCCAATAGGATAATTGCCTTATTGACTACAGTGTACTTATAATCCTATGGCTAAGTCCGTCAGCTGGTAGCTGTGGCTGCCATGCTAGTGGCTTTTACCAATAAAAAAGGCTGTCTTTGTTGTAAAGACAGCCTTTCTAGCTTTTAGCTTCTGGCTAATAGCTAATAGCCATAAGCTAGAAGCCTACAATTATCTTCTCTGTAATGCTCACATTGGGAGTATTGATTTTAAGGATATAGGTTCCTTTGGTGAGGTCGGTGAGGTCTCTATCCGTATGGAAGAGGATTTTCACAAGCTGACCGCTGAGGTTATACACCTCTATGCTGGTAATACCTGAAAGACCTTGGATATGCAGATGGTCTTTTACAGGATTGAGGACAAAGATTTTTGTTTTAGCCCGAGTGATATCCTCTGTGGAGAGACCTGGATTGCAAGATGGGTCAAAGGTATCGCCAGAGATGCTCCATTTCTTATCATTCATAAGTTTATCTCTATACACCTCTGCTCCTACACCGTATTTACGATTAGACGAGAGGCTAACATATTGACCTATGTTAGGATTCTCTGCCCAGCCTTTTAGGGTATTGCTGTAATTCTTACAGTCCATTCCTGAGTTTGTAAAAATATCCGTAAGGGAGGCATCATCTTCTTTTATAAGCCAAGCGCCTAAGTTTTGATTAAAGGCAGTAGCATTGGAGAACATATACTGCATATCGCTAACCTTGCTCACATTCCAGCCAGAAATATCTTGGTTAAATGCTGCTGCCCCTGAAAACATAGACTCCATATCGGTAACCTCACTTACGACCCAGCTGGAGATATCTTGGTTGAATTTAGTAGCTCCTTCAAACATAGAATTCATACTGCTGACTTCACCCACATTCCAGTTAGAAAGTGCGGTATTAAATTTCTCAGCTCCTTTAAACATACCTGCTAAGGAAGTAACACTTCCTACATCCCATAGGTATATATTCGGTATAGTTTCTATTGAGGAGCAGTCTTTGAACATATGGTTCATATTGGTTACAGCAGAGAAGTTGGGGATATCGGTAGCTGTTATTTTAAGGTTAGAACACCCAGAAAAGCTACTTGCCAAATTGCTAAGCCATTTCCCTCCTCCCCATTGTCGTAATTCCTTAAACTGAGCCCTTATCTCTTGGGTAATGTCCTTATCTCCATAGAAAAAGGCAAAGCCATCGGAAGGAGTTATGGTGATGAGATATTCGCCCGAATCTCCTGTATCTATAATTGTTTTGCCTTTGCTCCCACTTCCAGAGCCTGTTTTAGTATCGTCTCCTATCTTTTTATACTCATAGGTAAAGTCTGCACCATCTGTTGGTAGAGTAATCTTCCCATCGGCTGTTGCCTGCCATACACCTGAGAAAGGTAGGGCAATGGGTGCGCAGTCAGACACCTCTATATCATCAGAAATATACCAACCTTTTGTATCTATAAGGTTTTTTCTAGAAGTCGCTGCACTTTTATCATACTTAATATTAGAGGAGAGCCTTACATTTTTCCCCATCTTAGGGTTTCCTGCCCAGCCTTTCAGGGTATTACTATAATTTACACAGTCCATCCCCGAGTCGCTAAAAATATCATTAAGAAGCGCTCCTCCCTTTATTATCCAGCTCCCTAAGTTTTGATTAAAGGCAGTTGCTCCTTTGAGCAGTCCATTCATTTCTTTCGCATTGCTCACATTCAGCTAAGAAATATCTTGGTTGAAAGAAGAAGCTCCTTCAAACATAAAGTTCATATTCCTAACTGTACTGAGATTCCATTGGTTTAGATTCGGGATTTCGGTAATGGAGGTACAGTTTTTAAACATTTCAAGCATAAAGTTTACCTCAGAGAGGTTAGGGACATCTGTAGCAGTTACTTTAAGCTCAGAGCAACCGCTAAAGCTACCCAATATAACCATCATCCAGACTACATCTCCCCACTGTTTTAGTTCTTTAAACTGGGCTCTTTCTGAGGGGAGCACATTACTTTTGCCATAATCAAAAGCGAGGCTAATTTTAGGTGTGATGGAGATAATATACGCCCCGGCTTCGCTTACATCAATTACATTTTTAGCATAAGTACCTTTTCCAGAGCCCGTAATGCTCGGGTCATTCTCTTTCTGATAGGTATAATCAAAATCTCCTCTTGTGGGCAGAATAATTTTACCATCTGTAGTTTCCCACTTGCCTATAAAAGGCCTCTGTGCATATACTATTAGAGAGATTAGTAATGCAAATACAATTGAAATTCTTTTCATAATTTATCATTTAAGAAATATTACTCGGTTTTTATTGGGATTTTTCGGTTTTCTCCCTGTTAAATTTATTTTTAGCAGAACAGCCTATCTCTTTCTAAGCCTCCTCTCCTCATTTAAATCAGCAAGTGAATTTTTCGTAAAAATGAAAAGGAGCAACTCTGCCCACAAACTCGGCAAATGTAGCACCTCAAATTATTAATTTAATAAAAAAAACAGCTGTTTTTTGTCATATTTTAGGTTATTGACCTAAATTTCCTGGTTCCTAACCTAAAATTTTAGGTTAAGAACCTAATTGAATACGGTAACCAACCTAAACAACGGGCTTTTTAACCTAATCGTTCGCGTTTTTAACCTAAACGATGGGGTCTCTGACCCAAATGATAGATAAATTAGGCAGAAAAAAAAGCTTCCGAACCCCAATCTTGGGGTTCGGAAGCCATATTATGAGATATCTTTTTAAAATTTATTCGTCATCAAAGAGGTCGTCTCCGTAGCCTGTATCTTCATCATCATCAAAAGAATCATCTTCATCTGAAAAATCAGCAGTAAAATGCTCCTCAAAACTGAACTCATCTTCCAAGACTGCGGATTTTGGTTTCTTAGCCGAGTTTGTTTTAGCAGGTGCTTTCAGCGGTGCATTACCAAATCTATACACGGTGATAGGGTAATTTACGGACGGCTTTTCGTCTTCAATCGCAATAAGTTCGCAGAAAAACTCCCATAGATCGAGGAAACCGTACTGGAACTGCGCCTTGTCGCCCACCTGCTCGAATGCCTCATCTATATAGATATCAGACATTATCTCACCCTCACCATCATCGCTCATATCTTCAAGCGGAACAGATTTTACGACAGTACCGTCTTCCTCCAAAAGATTAAAAGCAGAGAGCTCCTCACCTTGCAGACTGAATGCACTTTTAATTCCCAAATGCAGATTCCAGAGCGTCTGCTTACCTTTAATCTCAATGTCTCTAAAAATGTCTTCTTTAGTATCTAAAATAACTCGAATCTTATATACCATCTTCTTCTTTAATTGCTTTTCTTCTGGTTGATTTGGGTGCAAATATAAAACAATTGATAAATCGAAAAAATTTTTACCACAAAAAAGGATAAATGTTTTTTCATTCTAAAAAACGCCCATTAACAGGGCGTTTGTTCATTGTTTTTACGATGCTTGATTTTCTATTTATAAGCTTCTATCATCTCCTTTAAGCTATCGATCTGAGTATTGAGCGTTGGGCTGTTCGGATGAGCTCTAAGAACCTGCATCTTTCTTTGCAAACCCTCTTTCAGCATATCGATAATCATCATTTTTACCTGTGGATTATCTATCTCTCCTTTTATCTGGGAGAGGACTTTGGTGATGGACTGGGTAGCAGGCAAGTCATCGGACTCCATAATCCAGTTAAATCCTGCTTCAGCAGTGGCCCCAAGCTCTGGATTTTGAAACTTAATAAACGGATAAAAAGCAACCATACTTCCGATAGCCTCCCTGTGCTTTGCTACCTTGTGCTCCACGATAATAGGGAGAAGCTTTATAATGGTATCCTCAGAGGCATTGGTCAGCTCTACCCTGTCTAATATACCTACTACTTTTTGGGGTTCCAAAGAGGCAATAGCTGCCAGTGATGAGCTTTTTACCGCATTAGAAACCGCATTTATCCCTTTCTCAAATAGAGGAAGGTATTTAGTATTTTTAGTTTTAGCCAATGCTGAAATAGCCGCTGCCTGAACCAGCGTTTTAGGGTCTTTGGAAGCGAGCTTCTCCACTTCCGAGAGGAGGATTTTTGCCTGTTTAGCATCGGATAAGTCCAGACTTGATAACGCCTTCATCCTTATTCTGAAAAACGGGTCTTTGAGTGCAGAGGCCAATGTCTTTAAAGCTGCATCATTCTTGGTAGATAGCTCACCCACTGCCTTCACTGCATTATATCTACTATGAAAATCCTTAGTTTGGGTATATTGTGCGAGGTACTGTTCTGGGGTTTTATCTTCAGTAATCTGTGCAAGGAGAATTCCATCAGGGTTTAGGTTGAGGAAGTCTGGTTTTTTAGTTACCGAGAACGAGAAATTGTTCTTTTGCTTTGCTTCTACCCAGACTTTAACCCTCTTAGGCTTCCCAGCTTCAAAGATATCTATGCTGAGAGGGAACTGAAAAGGCAATTCCTCATTTTGATGAATACTAACGATGATTTCTTTCTTCACAGGCTCATAAGAATAGGAGTAGCTGAGCTTGGGGTTTCCACTGCCGAAATACCACTGATTGAAGAACCAGTTGAGGTCTTTACCACTGATTTTCTCCATAGATAAACGAAGCTGATGTGCCTCCCCAGTACTGTATTCATTGGTTTTAAGATAATCGGTAATGCCGGCAAAGAAAGCTTCATCGCCAAGGTAATCTCTCAGCATATGGAGGATGGCTCCTCCCTTATTGTAGCTCACGGCATCAAACATATCACCTCGAGATTTATAATCAAAACGAACCAAATGTTTATTAAAATTCGTCGGATTGTGAATGTAGCCTCCTACGGAATCCATCAAATGGTAATCTGCCCTGTCTTTCCCATACTTATACTCGTACCACAGATATTCTGAGTAATTGGCAAAGGATTCATTTACGGTAAGGTTGCTCCAACTCTCGGTAGTTACCAAGTCACCGAACCAGTGGTGGAAGAGCTCGTGGGCAATCACTGCTTCCCAACGGTTTTCATCTATCAGGTCTCCTTCTTTCTGATTTGCCATCTCACTGTGGATTACCGCTGTGGTATTTTCCATTGCACCACTTACAAAGTCTCGTCCTACAATCTGGGAGTACTTCGCCCAAGGGAAGTCATAATTCACCCTCTTAGAGAAAAACTCAATCATCTCTGGGGTAAGCCCAAAAATATCCTTTGCATAAGGCTCATACTCTTTCTCCACATAATAATCCACATCAATATTTCGCCATTTATCCTTCACTACGGCATAGTCCCCCACTCCCATAAAGAAGAGGTAGGGTGCGTGTTTTTTATCCATTACCCAATGGTCTGTCCTAAGCCCACCACTTTCTTTGGTAGATGATTTCAGGATACCATTAGAGAGGGTAACATACTGCTCTGGCACAGTGATGAAGAGCTCCTGTGTAGTCTTTTGGTTGGGTTTATCAATAGTAGGAAACCATACCGAATTGGCTTCGGTCTCTCCCTGCGTCCAAATTTGGATGGGCTTCTGAGAATCTTTCCCCTGTGCATTGATGAAATACAAGCCCTTATTATCTTTAATAGCAGCATCTCCCTCACCTTTTACCTCATTCGGGCGGGCGGTATATCTTATATATAGAGTATAATCCTCATTTCTGTTGTAGGTTTTATCGAGATTGATTTTGAGAATATCATCCTTATAATCGTATTTCAATGGAGACTTCTTCCCCTTTTTATCAAGGGCTACTTCGTGTATGAGCATTGCTTTTGCATTGAGCACCAACGAATCCGCAGGATAGAAATACGGCGATGCGGTGAGCCATTCCTCTCCCTTCATCTGTTCTTTTTCGTAATCAAAACTTACTTTCAGCTTTGTGTGTTTCAGCTCTGTGGTCTTTGTGTGTGTAGCTCGGTATAGGCTCTCTCTCCCTGAAGTCTCGGTCTGCGCATTCAGATGATTGGCACTAAAAAAAACACCGAGTGCCAGTACGGTGATAAAAATCTTTTTCATTCTATTTGATATATAATGCGAGCAAATGTAAGGAAATTTGGATTAAATTTTTCTCCCATTCAGAGCTTTTCACTAATCAATATAAAGTTATATTTTCCCTCTATCCGAATTAAAATTTTCCATTTTGCTTTATCCATCTCTCTTTTTTTGGAAAAAAATCTCTTGAATAAATCATAAAACATCTCAAACAGAATAAAATTTCAGTATAGTAAAATGTTAAAAATCTTAGTTATAACAAGATTTTTCTCCTTTGAATAAAACAAAAAATACATAGATTAAAATTACGAATACCTTAAGTCCTTTTTATATGAGCTCTTACTTTATTCTCAAAAATATCATTATATTTTTAAATTTTCACAAATATTAAAATATACACATTTTTACCTTATTTATTTAATTAAATAAACAATATTTTAATAAAAACTTGCAAGGTTTAATATTTATTAACATATTTGTCACAACAAAAACTTAATTGATATGAGGTTAAATTTTAATGTACTGAGTGCTGGAGTGCTTTTCTTCCTCGGGAGCCAAGTAGCTACGGCACAAAAAGTAAAAAAGGATACCGTAAGAGACATAGATGAATTGGTTCTCGTAGGGTATAGCAAAGTGAACAGAAATGAGTTCGTGGGTACAGCTACTCAGATCAACACAAAGTCTATTGACAACAAAGCTGTGTCTAACGTTTCTCAGGCTCTTGCTGGAGAAGCAGCAGGGGTAAGAGTGATTAATACTACTGGACAACCAGGTACTTCGGCTAAAATTAGGGTTAGAGGTTTCGGCTCGGTAAATGGTAATAGAGACCCTCTCTACATCTTAGACGGTATGCCATACGAGGGGAACATCTCTGTAATCAATCCAGATGATATTGCTACTATGACCATCTTAAAAGATGCAACGGCAACCTCTATCTACGGTGCAAGAGGGGCCAATGGTGTTGTAGTTATCAATACAAAAAAAGGGAGAGCTAATCGCTCAAGCATACAGTTTGAATCTAAAATAGGGATGAACCTTTCCTTACTTCCTCGCTACGAAGTAATAAAATCTCCAGAAGAATACATTTCATTAGTTTGGGAAGGTCTTTATAATCAAGGAAAAATCAACCCTGCTATATTAGCTCAGTATGGTTTTAGAACCGCTGAAGAATATGCTAATAATATCCTATTCAGTGATTATGGTATAACACCTTTATATAATCTATGGAATGTGGAAGGTAAAGATTTAATAGACCCTGTTACCCGACAAGTAAGAAACGGTGTAACCAGAAAATACACTCCAGAAAACTGGCAAGACTATGCTTATAAACCAGCTCTAAGAACAGAACATAATCTTAGTATGAGCGGTGGTAGCGATAAAACTACTTACTATACAAGTTTTGGTTACTTAAAAGATGGCGGCTACTCTATAAACTCCAATTTTGAGAGATATTCTACGAGGCTCAATTTAGGATTCCAACCCAAAAACTGGTTAAGAGGAACCTATAATATGGGATATGCTTTTACAAAATCTCAAAACAATGGACAGACTTCAGACTCTGGAAGTGTATTCTGGTTCTCTGACAGCATTCCTTCCATCTACCCTCTTTTCTTAAGGGACGCCAATGGAAACAGAATCCCTGAAACTACATTAGGAGGATATATATACGACTATGGCTACAATGGTAGGAACTTTGGTTTCGGTACCAATGCGATAGCAGATGCCACCTATGACAAGCTTACCAATACTAAGCATGAACTGAATGCAAGCCTTAATTTAGAAGCAGATATTACAAAGCATTTAACCTTTGAAACTCGCTTGAGCGGTCAATACTTTAATAATAGTAGAGACAATTATAAAAACCCTTACTATGGTAGTATGGCATCTTCAGGAGGATCAATATCTAAAATAAAGCACGAAGCATTTACCTGGAATTTCCTACAATTATTAAGATATAAAAACAAATTCGGAAATCACGGATTGGAAGCATTCGCAGCTCACGAGGCTAATGATTACGAATACAAATATCTTGGAGGAGACAAAACAGGATTAGTAGACCCTTATACCGGAGAGTTTAATAATGCTATTAAAACCGTTGCGCTTAACTCTTATATAGAAAATTACAAGCTGGAGAGTTTCTTCGGTTCTGTTAGCTATGACTATCAAAACAAATACTTAGCATCTGCATCTGTTAGACGAGATGGTTCATCAAGGTTTAGTACGCATAAATGGGGTACATTCTACTCCCTTGGTTTAGGTTGGGTACTCTCAAGAGAAAATTTCCTGAAAGAGAACTCTTTCTTCTCTAATATGAAACTCAAAGCAAGCTATGGTACCGTAGGAGACCAGGCAGGTGTAGGCTACTATCCTGGATATGATGTTTATGATATCGGAAACTTTATGGACGCACCAAGTGCTTCTTACAATAGAAAAGGATATAAAGACCTTACTTGGGAGAAATCGAGAATATTCCAAACAGGTCTGGATTTCTCAATCTTTAAAAACAAAAGATTAGAAGGAAGTATAGATTATTATAATAAAACAACCGATAACTTAATATTTGACCGAAGGCTCGCTCCTTCTCAAGGTAATGCTATTGAAAAAACCAATGGTGGAGCACTCGTAAATCAAGGTATAGAATTTAACCTCATTGGGCATATTATTAAAAAAGATGATTTCTACTTGGATTTATCTGTAAATGGAGAAATCTTGAGAAATAAGCTTACAAAAATGCCGATTGACCCTGTAACAGGAAGACCTAAAGTCATTGATTTATCAGAATCTGGGTTTGGTAGAGCACAAGGCTACTCTATATACGACTACTATCTAAGAGAATGGGCTGGTGTAAACCCCAATACAGGTGCTGCACAATGGACGATGCATTATGTAGATGTAAATAAAAACGGAGTATATGATACAGGAGATGAAGCGATAAACTCCCTTTATGAATATCAACAAAACAATCCTGGCGCTGTAATCAGTCAAACCCTTACTGAGTCCTATGCAGATGCCACTCAGAAATTCATAGGTAAATCTGCAATACCCGATCTAAGAGGAGGGATTAATCTATCGGTAGGATATAAAAATATCTCATTAGGAGCTCAAATGCTTTACAGCATTGGTGGCTATGCAATAGACTACTCCTATGCTACCTTTATGACCAACCCTACTGCTGGAAATGCAAACTGGCATAAAGACATTCATAACAGATGGCAAAAACCCGGTGATATCACTAATGTACCAAGATTGTCCAACTCCAATCGTGGTGATAGAAATTTCTCTAATCAGTCTTCTCGTTTCCTTACAAAAACAGATTATTTCATACTAAATAATGTTAATATAGCTTATACATTTGATAGAGATTTTCTAAGAGGGACTGGCCTTGATGGGCTTACCATATCCTTATCTGGTGATAATCTTTGGATAAAGTCTAAGAGAAAAGGCTTCAACCCTTCTACTTCGGAGAATGGAGAATCCAGTAGATATGCATATGCACCTCTATCTACTTTTACAATAGGAATAAAAGCTAACTTCTAAAATGAATTAAAATGAAAAAATTAGTAATAGTAGCCTTATCAATAGCTACAACTTTATCACTCATATCTTGCAATGAAGATTTTTTGGATACTTCACCTACAGAAACAATTCCTAATGCACCTAACGAATATAAACTTAATGGCTTATATGTGATGATGGTAATGGATAGAACCGGCGGTACAACCAGACACGAAGATTTTGGACAAAAAGGCAATGATATTATTATGGATTTACTATCTTCAGATATGGCATTAGCTAAAAATAGTTATAACAGATATCTAAGACTTGCCAATCTCAGTGCCACAGAAGATTTTACCGATGATTTTAATTATATCCCTTGGAGATATTATTACAGAGTAATTATAGGCGCCAATGATATTTTAACAAATATAGATGGTAATAGTGACACTGATAAGCACATTATAGGACAAACAAAAGCACTAAGAGCCTACGCTTATTTCTATCTAATGCAACTCTATAATAAGGAATATGCTCCTAACGAAAAGGCAATCCCTATCTATACAAATCCGGCACAGGAATCTCAGCCAAAATCTACCCAAGCACAGGTATATCAACTAATTATAGATGACCTCACCGAGGCCATTACCCTGCTTGATAATTTTGATAGAGCACATAAAGGTATGATAGATAAATATGTAGCCAAAGGACTCCTTGCCTATGTCTATGCTGCAATGGGCAATTATGCTAAAGTTGAAGAACTGTCTATGGATATCATTAACAATAGTGGATTAAACATTACCACAAGAGAGAATTTATTAGGTGGATTTAATAACTTGGCAACAAATCCAAGTTGGATGTGGGGTTTTGACATCACAACAGAAAACGGTTTAGACCTCATTAGCTGGTGGGGACAGGTTGACCTCTATACTTATAGCTATGCTTCTGTAGGCGATTTTAAAACTATGGACGAAGGCTTGTATAATTCCATCCGTACCGATGACATCAGAAAAGAGCAATTTAACGGTACTTATAAAAACTTCAAGTACTTCGCTACAGGGAAATTTTATAATACTGCGGCTAAAGCTGCAAGAAAAATTGGTGGACAAAGAATCGTTACTGATGACTACATATTTATGCGTGTAGATGAATTTCACCTGCTAGCTGCCGAAGCTCTTGCTAAACAGGGTAAAGAAGCCCAAGCTAAACAAATCCTGAAAAATTTCTTAAACAATGGCAATGATAAATACATAAAAATTGCTGATGTGTCTTATATAGATGGTCTCACAGGAACCGGGCTTACAGATGAAATCTATCTCCAAACAAGAATTGAATTCTGGGGCGAAGGTAAGAGTTACTTAGCTATGAAGCGAAACAAAGCAACCATTACCAGAGCAAGAAATCATCAATTCCATGGCGGTGCATCATTCGCTCACAATGATGGCAAGCTCACTCTTGAAATCCCTCAACAGGAAGTTAATAACAACCCTAATTTATAATTAATTAACCCTCATATTAGGAAGGTATCAAAGATTAAGTTCTTTGGTACTTTTCTTTTCTCCATACTGATGAAAGAAAAATTTTAAAATCTGCAATCCTTATACTTCCGATATAATTTTTGCTACCTTTGAGCCCTGTTTAAACCGAGAAAATGGCAAATTCATCCGATAAAAGACTCTTCCTCATTGATGCGTATGCAATGATTTTCCGAGGCTATTATGGCCTTATCAGAAACCCGAGAATCACCTCCAAAGGGCTCGATGTATCAGCGATATTTGGATTTACAAATTCCCTTATTGACCTTATCAAAAGAGAGAAGCCAAGCCACCTCGCCGTAGTTTTTGATGTAGGAAAAGAGAATATACGAACACAGGAATTCCCCGAGTATAAAGCCCACAGAAGCGAAACTCCAGAGGCAATAAAAATAGGTGTACCCTATATCCAGAGAATTTTAGAGGCAATGAAAATCCCCATTCTAGGAGTAGAAGGCTATGAGGCAGATGATGTGATTGGGACAGTCGCCCATAAAGCAGAAAAGGAGGGCTACACTGTCTTTATGGTTACCCCTGATAAAGATTTTGGTCAGCTCGTAACCAATAATATTAAAATCTATAAACCCGCATCAAAGGGTGGAGATGTTGAGATTATCGGCATAGCGGAAGTCAAGGCAAAGTATGGCATCAAGCATCCTAAACAAGTCATAGACATTCTCGCAATGATGGGTGATGCGGTGGATAATATCCCTGGTCTGCAAGGGGTGGGAGAGAAGACTGCCCTTAAATTTGTTCAGCAGTTCGGTTCTATTGAAAGCCTGATCGCAAATACCTCAAAAATTCAGGGTAAGCTAAGGCAAAAAATAGAAGCCAGCGCTGAGCAAGGACTACTCTCCAAAAAATTAGCAACGATTATTTGCGATGTGCCAATAGACTTTGAACAGGAGAAATACGATGTAGAAAAGCCAAACTTTGAGGAAATCCAGAAGATATTTGATGAAATTGAATTCAAACGATTATACGAAAACCTGTACAGAGCATTTAACGAGCCTTTGAATATGGAGAAGGCTAAACCTAAAAACCCAGAACCCGCACAAAAACTACCTACGGGGCTCACAAGACAGCTTGACCTCTTTGCGGATTTTGAAGCCGAAGAGCAGGAATTCCTCATTACCAATAAAGCTACGATAGAGAATACCGACCACCTTTATCAGTTCGTAAATACGCCCAAAGCGCAGCAGATATTAGTAGAGAATCTCCTCAAGCAAAAGGCGGTAGTCTTTGATACCGAAACCACTTCGCTCAACGAGCTGGAAGCAGAGCTCATCGGGCTTAGCTTCTCCTACCAGAAAGGGCTCGCCTACTATATCCCCCTTGCGGAGGACAGAGAAAAAGCGTTGGAGACCTTGCAAATCTTCAAACCTTTTTTTGAAAAGCAAGATATCCTTAAAATCGCTCATAACTTCAAGTATGATTTAAAAGTCCTTACCCAATACGGCATCAGCATCAGAGGAAATTGCTTTGATACAATGATTGCCCACTACCTCCTAAACCCTGACGGCAGGCACGGTATGGATTACCTCTCGGAGATTTACCTCAGCTATACGCCTATCCCCATCGAGAGCCTCATCGGGAAGAAGGGCAAAAACCAGAAAACCCTCAGATCTGTGAGCCTCGAGCAGCAAACCAACTATGCCGCCGAAGATGCAGACATCACTTTTCAGCTCTACGAGAAGTTCGCCCCACAGCTCAAAAAAGAAAACCTCGAAAGCCTCTTCTACGATGTAGAAATGCCCCTGATGAAAGTCTTGGCAAAGATGGAGCTCGCAGGGGTAGCATTGGATACCGACTGGCTATCCAAAGAGAGCCTCGATTTAGAAAACGACCTCCAAGTGCTTGAAAAGAAGATTTTCGCCCTCTCTCGGGAGGAGTTTAATATCAACTCACCTAAGCAGCTCGGCGATATCCTTTTCGCTAAGCTCCACCTTGACCCAAAAGCGAGGAAAACCAAAACAGGGCAATACTCCACCTCCGAAGAAGTGCTGCAAAAGCTCGCTGGAAAGCACACCATCATCGGGCATATCCTCGAGTACCGAACCTATCAGAAACTGAAATCTACCTATGTAGACGCCCTCCCGCAGGAGATTCAGCCCAAAGACGGAAGGGTGCACACCCATTTCTCACAAACCACAGCGGCCACTGGACGCCTCGCCAGCCTCAACCCTAATCTCCAAAACATCCCCATCCGAACCCTCAGGGGGCAGCAGATTCGTGGGGCTTTCGTAGCCGATAAGGGCAAGAAAATCATCTCCGCCGATTATTCGCAAATCGAGCTCAGGCTCATCGCCGAAGTTTCTGGCGAGGATAATATGATTAAAGCCTTCCAGAATGGCGAAGACATCCACGCATCTACCGCCTCCAAACTCTTCAAAGTCCCCATAACCGATGTAACTAAGTCCCAAAGAAGCCAAGCTAAGGCTGTCAATTTCGGGATTATCTACGGGCAAAGCTCCTTCACCCTATCCGAGCAAACTGGGCTCTCCCGCAGCGAAGCCAAACAAATGATAGACTCCTACTACCAGACCTACCCAATGCTGAAGGAGTTTATGAACGAGCAAGTCCTCAAAGCAAGGCAAAACGGTTTCGTAGAAACCATCTTAGGGCGAAGACGCCACCTGAAGGATATCAATTCTAACAATGCCGTCGTAAGAGGGCACGCCGAGAGAAATGCCGTAAACGCACCGATACAAGGGAGCGCTGCCGATATTATTAAAATCGCGATGATTAATATCGATAAAGCCCTCCACGAGCAGAATTTAAGAACCCAAATGCTCCTCCAAGTACACGATGAACTCCTCTTCGAAGCCCCTGAGGACGAGCTGGAAGTGGTAGCTCCCCTCATCAGACAACTAATGGAGTCCGCCGTACGCACCACCGTACCCCTCCTCGTAGAGGTAGGCATTGGCAACAACTGGCTCGAAGCCCACTAATTCCTCCCTTAGCACCAAAAACACCTTGCAGGTGATATAATTATTACTAAATGCTCCCCACACACCATAGCCGATAAGGCACTCACTGGCGTGGGGAATACTTTTAGGATGAAGCATCATTGGCTATTCGTTTGTAAGCTAAAATCCAATAACCAGAAGTTAAGCATACACTGCTTACAGCTAACTCTATGTTAAAATTAAAAAATGTACTTTTGCGAAAAATAAAAAATATGAGCGAAACGATTATGACTTGCCCAAAATGTGGCTCCGACTACACCTACGAACAAGACCACCTGATGGTCTGCTCCCAATGCTTCCACGAGTGGGACCCCGCAGAGGCTGGAAACGAAGATAAAGTCTTTGACGCTAACGGAAACGAACTGAAAGATGGAGACTCCGTAGTCGTGGTAAAAGACCTCCCAGTAAAAGGAGCCCCAAAACCCGTGAAAGCAGGCACGAAAGTGAAAAACATACGCCTGAGACCCGATAGCGACCATAATATAGACTGCAAAATAGACGGCTTCGGAGCAATGGCTCTTAAATCCGAATTTGTAAAGAAAGCATAAGTATTAACACCCCTTGAAGCTACCCTGGCGTGGTTTCTTATCATTAAACCAACCTATTGAAAGATGGAAAAATTAGACGCCCTAAACCAAGTGGCAGCGTTTCACAAGACCTTTAATGCCCCAATTCTGGACGCCCCACAAATCCCCTCTGCTGATAGAGCAGAGCTAAGACTGAAGCTCCTCCAAGAGGAGCTGGACGAGCTGAAAGCCGCAATAGAAAACAATGACCTTGTGGAGGTGGCTGATGCCCTCTGCGACTTGCAGTATGTGCTCAGCGGAGCGGTGCTGGAGTTTGGGATGGGCGAGAAATTCGTAGAGATGTTCGATGAAGTGCAGCGCTCCAATATGTCCAAAGCCTGTACTACTCAGGAGGAAGCCGATGCCACAATAGCATTCTATGCCAATAAAGGCGTGGAAGCCTATTCTGAGAAGTCGGGAGATAAGTTTAATGTTCACCGAAAAGCCGATAACAAAGTCTTGAAGAGCATTAACTACTCGCCAGCAGATTTAAAGAAATTCTTAGGCTAAGAAGATCCGATGATGAGGCAGAAACGCTTTTTAACAATCGCAGTTGTAGGGCTCGTATCGGTGGTGCTCACCTCTTGTCTCGGTGAGAAAATCGTAGTGAATCGGCAGGTAGAATCTTCGCAAGACGGAGCTTTACTCCTCGGCAGGCAGACCCTTGACCAGTTCCACAAAGAGCCTTTTAAAGATTGGTTTGCAAAGGAGTATTCAGACTATACTCCCCACTCGGAAGCTATTAAATCATTAAAAAAAGCAGGGATTAACTCCACCCGAATAAGCGTATTTATAGGTACTTGGGATACCGATAGCCAAAGGGTGTTTTCAAGGCTTATCAAAGTTTTAGATGTGATGAAATATCCAAAAGCAAAGCTGGAAATCATTGCGCTCAACCGAAAGAAAGAGTCTCCCGCAGGCGAAGAAGCCGCTAATAACATCCACCAACTCCCTACGATTATCATTAGAAAATATGACAAGGTACTCGGAAGGCTGGTAGGAAACCCCAAGACAGGGTTGCTGGAGCAGGATTTAGTACAGGTACTCAACAAAAAATAAATAAAGTATGAAAGAAGTAAGATTTAAAGACGGGCTACTGATGGGCTTTCTGCTCTCGGTACTCGTCTCCTTTGCGGTTTATTTCTTCACGATAAAGGGCGGTCAAAATGAAAAATCGGATTACTACCTCATCACCAATCAAATTCAAAAGATGAATAAAATGGTGGTTGTAGAGCAGGATTTCTCCTCTATGGAACGCACAAAAATCACCCGAGAGCTCTTCGGAGGTACAATCCCAGGTACGGAGAAATCCATCATCACCTTTACCAAAACCAATGTGCAGGTAAGCTACGACCTCAATAAAATGAATATAGAGGTAGATTCTACTCGTAAGCGACTCATCATTCGCGAGCTCCCACAGCCACAGGTTCGCATCCTCCCAAGTGTGGAAATACAAGCGATGGATGATTCTTTCCTCAGCCGTTTCAGCGAAGAGGAAATAAAGAAAATTACCCAAAGTGCTAAAGACAAAGCCTACAAAAGTGTGAATCAGGAAAGGCTCATTAGCAATAGTAAAAAGCAGCTTATAGAGAATTTGGAACAAATATTTGTCTTAGCCCAAGTCCTCGGATATAGCATAGAAGATGATACGAAAACCTTGAAATTATAACAATGGATTTAAGAGATCAGCTTAAAAACCTCTTCCCAGACCATATAGAAGAAGACTTTGAACTTCCCGAAGAGAGAGAAGTATTTGAACAGCGCAATCCGCTCATCTGTAAGTACGAAAAGAAAGGCAGAAATGGAAAGCCCGTAACCCTTATAGAAGGATTTGAAGGTAGTACTGATGAACTAAAAGCAATTGCAAAAAGACTCAAAACCCAGCTGGGAATTGGAGGTTCGGAAAAAGATGGCGTCATCATTATACAGGGAGACAACCGAGATAAAGTAATGCAAATTCTAAAAGATATGGGATATAAAACCAAAAGAGTTGGCGGATAAGCCCACATTATAAAAAAAGAGACAATCAACATTGTCTCTTTTTCTTTTTTAGATTAATTATTAGTCTAATTGTGGTTCAATTTTCTTAATCATCAGGTTTATCCTTCGCATCCATTCTTGTGGTTGAGTGGAGTATCCCGCTTTGGCTATTGCCTTTACCCATTCGGAGTGGTCATCGTTGCCTTTTAGTCTTTGGTAATACTTCTTTCTCGATAGCAGGTCGCAAAACGCCCTGAAACTGTCCTGAGTAGATAAAAAACTTCTGTATCTGGATTTATTGACTGTATTTTTTCCCACAATACCAAAATGATTGTTTAAGATTTGAGAGTTTTTACTCGTTCCTCCTCCAGATTCTACAAAGGCTACTGCCAATATTACTGTGCTGGGGATTCCATATTCCTGAGAGAGCTGAGCTGCAATCTCTTTATGCTTCTCTATATACGAGTGTTTTTTCTGTGCCTTTACTGAGGAGAAAGACAAAACCAAAAGAATACTTATGACAACAGTTTTAAGATTTTTAAAATGTCTCATACATTATTATTTGCTGGCAAAGCTATCTCTGTGAGGAGGTTCACTAAAACTTTTTAGACTTTTTAACGCGGTTTCAGCCATTTTGTCAGAAAAACAAGGAGGTAGATGTTAAAAGAATTAACATTTATACCTCAAAATATAGCCAAAGGGAAAATAAAAAAGCTGAGATATTTTGTATCTCAACTCTTTTGTTGGTAAGTCTTGTTTTAGTCATCAATTCTTAGAAAAGCTCCGCTTGAGCTAAATTCTAATTCCAAACCATTAGAAATTTTCACACTGTAACCATAGCGCTTTTTATCTATTTCTAAGACTTTTGTACCTGGGAATTTCTGTTTAATGTAAGCAGCTATCTTTGCTGGCACTGCTGAGAAAGGAATCCCCATATGTTTATTCTCTATCTCCTTCCAAACGCCACTTCTATTGAAATCCAACTTCGTACCGTCTTCTAAATAGACTTGATACTCAGAGATGATACCATAGTCATAATCCTTCGTTGCTTGAAGAATTGGGCTACTGAAATTCTTTTTAATAAATGCCTGAGCCGTCTTTGGCAACTGAGAGGAAGTAATAACTACATCATCTTGAGCCTTTGCAAATACACCTGTTGATAAAGCTAATACAGCTAAAATCATTTTTAAACTTTGTCTTGTCTTCATTTGTATAAAATTTTACTGATGCAAAGAAATAAACAAATTTGGGAAAGATTTAGGAAGGCTTATAAGTTTATGATATTCGATTGATAAACTAAGTATTTATACTTAAAGCCTACTTACCTGCCAACTAAGGGTCTACAAAGACGGTTTGTTTTATGGAGTGGTAGGCTTTTACTTGGTCGAATTCGTGGAGGCTGTGCTCTATGAATTGTTTATATCGCTTGTAGCTTTTGCCACGAGGAAGTTTGAGCATTATTTGGTAATGATAATAGGTATTAATTCGCGAAATGGGAGGCTTTTCGGGGCCAAAAACACATTCTGAAGGGAGGTATTTTCTTAGGATATTCCCCATAAAGGTTGCTGCTCGCTCGAGTTTATCCTCTTTTCGGTGTTTGAGCTGTATTAAAACCAATTTTGTATAAGGTGGATAGTGGAATTTCTTCCGTTCATCCAATAGATAGCGGTAGATTTCGGAGGGTTGGGATTTATTAATCAACCTAAAAATAGGCTGCTGAGGATTGAAGGTTTGAAGAATGATGCGCCCCTGTCCCGACTTCCTGCCAGCCCTTCCAGATACTTGGGTGATGAGCTGATATGCGCGCTCCTCTGCTCGGAAATCCTGTATGTGCAGCATCTGGTCGGCTCGAGGGACGGCTACGAGTTCTATATTGTCAAAGTCCAGCCCCTTAGCAATCATCTGCGTACCGACTAAAATATCAGTCTTGCCTTCCTCGAGCTTTTCGTAGAGCTTTTCGTAGGCAAATTTCCTCCGCATAGCATCGGTATCCATTCTATCTACTTCCGCATTGGGGAAATGCTTCTGGATTTCTTCATACATCTTCTCCACCCCTATGCCACGCTCGCTAAGGTTTTTAGATTTACACTTGGGGCAAGCGATAGGGCGAGCTGCTCGGTTGCCACAGTAGTGGCACTTCATCTCGTGAGATGCCTTGTGATAAGTGAGTACCACATCGCAATTTGGGCAGTAGGCCACATAGCCACACGCCTCGCATTCCAATACATTGGAATAGCCTCGCTTGTTGTGGAGTATCATTACTTGGTGCTTTTCATCCAATACCTTTTTTATCTCACCGAGAAGCTGATGACTGAAATTACCGCTTACATTTTTCAAATCCTGAGCTTCCTTGTAATTAATGACCTCCATTTTGGGAAGTGCCACTTCTGCATATCGCTCTCCGATGAATACATATTTGAGCTTACCGATTTGGCTAAGATAATACGCCTCTACCGATGGCGTAGCCGAGCTGAGGATAACTGGAGCATTGTAGAGGGAGGAGAGGTAAAGTGCGGCATCTCTCCCATTAAAAAAGGGGCTGACTTCTTTCGGTTTAAAAGCAGAATCGTGCTCCTCATCTACCACGATAAGCCCTAAACTCTGAAAGGGCAGGAAAAGAGCAGCCCGCGTTCCAATGACTACGCTAAGCTCATTATTCTTTACCTTTTTCCAGACCTCTACTTTCTCAAAGTCGGTAAGTTTTTGGTGATAATACCCCAATGCCTTTCCATATTTCTTTTCTAATCTTAGTATCATCTGTTTTGTAAGGGAGACTTCGGGGAGGAGGAGGAGTGCTGTACCTCCTTTGGAGACTACTTCATCTATCTTTTGGAGGAAAATATGCGTCTTCCCAGAGGAAGTAACTCCGTGCAAGAGTACATTCTGTCGGTTTGCAAAGGCATCATCTATTTCATCTTTTGCTCTTTGCTGGGTAGGGCTTAGCCGCTCTACTTTCTCCATTTCCCCTTCGTAGAAGGTGAGTCTGTCTTTGGTAAGGTAATACTCTTCTACGAGCCCTTTTTCTATAAGCCCTTTTAGATGTGTAGGAGTAAATGTTCCTTTCTCCAAAACATCAGATTTGCGGAGAGGAGCTTCTGGCGCTGCAGAATAAAGCGAGAGGAGGTGCATCAGTAGCTCTCTCTGCTTTGCTGAGCGTTTTAAATTGGTGAATATCTGTGTGAGGTCGCCTTTTAGAATTCCTTCCTTTATCTTAATATAGGCCACTTCCTTAGCTCTATACCTCTCGGAGACCTTTTCGTCTATCTCTATATATTGCAGGTCTATGAGGGATTTTACTGTTTTTATAATTTCCTTTTTGGGGATAAATGCTTCGGTTTCTTTCAGGTTGATGACTTGCCTCACTTCCAAAGCCTGAATGAGGAAAATCTCATTAGCCTCTAAAATCTGATAATCTATCTCTGCATTGGGGCGAAGTTTTAGATAAGTCTCGCTTTCTAATTTAAGAGATGCGGGGAAGGCAAAGCGGTAGACCTCCCCTATATTGCAGAGGTAGTAGCCCGAAAGCCATTCCCAAAAGCGGAGCTGCTCCTGTGGGAGCAACGAAACCTCATCCAGCACACTGATGATTTCCTTTGGAATAAAACCCTCAGGAGCATTTGAGTGTAATGACTGCACAATGCCTGTATAAATCTTCTTCCCACCGAAAGGAATTAAGACGCGTTTTCCTTCCTCAACTTCATCAGCTAGGGCATCGGGAATCTTGTAAGTAAAAGTTCCTTTCAGATTTAATGGAAGAATAACTTGTGCAAAAGTCAATGCTAATAGGATTTAGATATGGATTTTCGGTTGCAAAAATAAAAATCACTAAACTGCCACTGGGGCTTTGATGCCAGGATGGGGCTCATAATTCTCCAAAGAGAAATCCTCGTATTTGAAATCAAATAGATCTTTTATCTCTGGGTTTAGTTTCATTGTTGGGAGCACTTTTGGCTCTCGTGCGAGTTGCTTTTTCACCTGCTCAAAGTGGTTATTATAGATATGCACATCTCCGAAGGAATGCACATAATCTCCCACCTCCAAGCCACAGACCTGTGCTACCATCATTGTGAGGAGGGCATAGCTCGCAATATTAAATGGCACACCGAGAAATACATCTGCAGAGCGCTGATAGAGCTGAAGCGAGAGTTTTCCATCGGCTACATAGAACTGAAACATCGTGTGGCAGGGAGCAAGTGCCATATTAGGGATTTCGGCAGTATTCCAAGCGGAGACGATAAGCCTCCTACTGTCAGGATTAGTCTTTATCTGCTCAATAACTTCAGAAATTTGGTCAATGATTTTACCATCGGCGCCTTTCCAGCTTCTCCACTGTGCACCATAGACCGGCCCGAGGTCACCATTATCATCTGCCCACTCGTCCCAGATCGTTACGCCGTTATCATTTAGGTATTTTATATTGGTATCACCTCTTAGAAACCAAAGCAGCTCGTAGATGATGGATTTTAAATGTACTTTTTTCGTCGTTACAAGGGGGAATCCTTTGGACAAATCATACCTCAGCTGATATCCGAAGATACTCCTTGTGCCTGTACCTGTACGATCAGTTTTATCCGAGCCATTATCCAATATATGCTGCAAGAGAGCCAAATAATTTTGCATAATAATAAAGATTAAGGCACAAATATAGCAATTAGCAATGAGCTATTGGCTAATAGCTATTAGCTGCTTAAAGCATAAATTAATTAATCTTTATCTTTGCTACCCATTAATTCAGAAACTTATGAAAAAAGATATTGAAACAAGGGAGGATATCATCAAGCTAGTGGATGTTTTCTATGATAAAGTGAAGAAAAACGAAATCCTCGGTTATATCTTCGATGATATTGCAAAGATAGATTGGTCTAAACACCTCCCTGTAATGTATTCCTTCTGGGCGAGCATACTTCTTGGCGAGAAGAGTTTCAGTGGAAACCCAATGAAAAAGCATATTGACCTCGCACAGATTGCCCCAATGACGGAAGTAGAATTTACCGAGTGGATAAAAGTATTTTTCTCTACGATAGACGAGCTTTTCGAGGGTGAAGTAGCCGACGAAGCCAGAGCCAGAGCATCAAATATTGCAAGGCTAATGCTGGTTAACATAGAAAGGCGCTCACTCTTCTCGGTATAAAAAAAAACACCCCTGAAACACATAAATCCCAACCATTATGGAACTGAATTATATCGTAAGAGCCCCTGAAAAAATAAACGCTGAGACGCCTGTACTCTTTCTCATTCACGGATACGGGAGCAATGAACAGGATTTATTCTCCTTCGTACCCGATTTACCAGAAAACTGGCTCGTGGTGAGCTTCCGAGCACCAAGAAACACTCCATACCATGGCTTTGCGTGGTATGATATAGACTTTATCAATGCAGAGAAGTTCATCAATATACCTCAGGCAGAGGAATCATTAGAAGCGATACTCAGCAGTATACAGCTCATTAAAAATACCTACGGCATTGGCGAAGGGAAGAGCCATTTATGTGGATTCAGCCAAGGAGGCGTACTCGCTTATGCCCTTGCCCTGAAACATCCGAGCAAATTCTCCAAAATCGCCTGCCTGAGCACTTATCCAGAGACCAAAATTCTGAAGAATATAGAGGAGGACAAAAAGAAATTCGCCCACCTTTCGTTTTTTGTGTCTCACGGTACGGAAGACGCGGTAATCCCCATAGAATGGGCGAGGAAGGGAGCCGATTTGCTCTACGACCTCAGCTGCTATTTCACATTTAGGGAGTACATCAGCGGGCACGGAATCAACCAAAAGAACTACATAGACCTAATGGAGTTCTTCGCCAAGTAAAAAATAAAATACCTCTGAGATTTTCAGAGGTATTTTTGTGTATTCATTAATTTTTATTGCCTTCTCTTTCAATTTTTCTGGCTTCACCGAGCTTCTCCTCTATTTTGGAGACCACTTCTGGGTTTGAAACTTTTATCGGGACAGAAATTTTAGCATTCTCCCAAGCCATCAGCATCAGCATTCCTTCTTTTCCATTGGGTAGGAAGTCTATCGTAAACCACTCGGTGGGTGTTTTTGTGATTTCTACGGGGATGACAGTCTCCAGTACATTGAGTTTTTCATCAAAGGAGAAAGCACCCCAGCTTTGGAAATCTTTATTGAGAACCACCTGCCACTGATTGGGTTGCGGGATGATGTAAAGACCGTAAGTACCCGCTTTGAGCTCCTTACCGCCGAAAATTACATTCTGCCCGAAGCTGATTTTTGTACACGAATTGGCTCCTGCCCTCCAAACTTTGCCGTAAGGCACTAAATCTCCGAAGATTTTCCTCCCCTTTACGCCTGGTCTACCGTAATCTACCGTTATTTTTGAGATGGAGAACTGCTGATCTATTACTTGCCTTGGGCTGGCTGCGGGAATGGAGTAAGTCTGTGCATTTGAGAGGGATAAAAACACCCCCACGAAGACTATTAAAGCTGCTTTTTTCATTAATCTAATTTTTCCTCAAAGGTATTAAATAATCAAAAATCCTCCAAAGGGCGGCCTGATTAAAACTTTAATGCCTTAGCTGAGTAATCCACCTTCTTAAAGTATCAATTTAATAAATAAAAGGCGTATTTAATACCGATTTTCATCAAAATCACTACAATTCTTAGTAAGGTTAATAAGATAACGCTCTATTTTAATGCCTCAGACCTCTATTTTAATGCGATGGCGCACTGATTTAATGCGATGAGGGTCAAAATTTGAGCGATGGCTATCAAGCTCAATTGGGCTAATGGGCTTTTTTTAGTAAATTGCCCGCAGTAAAACAAAACAATGAATATTTTTAACCTGCTGATAGACGATAAGGAGAAGATTGACCTCGATGAAGTCTTCCTTAGCAATAAAAATAAAGAGACGATAAACCAACTGATTAAGGAGCACCAATACGCCGATAAACTGAGCGAATACGGCATACCGATTAATAATAAAATCTTCCTGTTTGGGCACTCAGGCTGCGGAAAAACGATGACGGCAAAAGCAATAGCCACCGCTACAAATAAACCGATTCTCATCCTGAACCTGAGCAATATCGTGAGCTCGCGGATTGGGGAGACTTCCCAGAATATTAAGCAGATTTTTGACAAAGCAGCGAGGGAAAAGGCTATCCTCTTCCTCGATGAATTTGACCAAATAGGCAAAGCCAGAGGCAGCGATGATAAAGATGTAGGGGAAATGAGGCGATTGGTAAATACCATCATCCAGCTCATAGACTACTTCCCGAAAGAGGCTCTGCTCATCTGCGCGACCAACCACCCAGAGATTATAGACATAGCCCTGCTGAGGAGATTTCAGCTAAAAATCAAGTTTGAAATGCCTTCGGATGAGCTATTAAATCGGTACTACGACACACTGCTGGAGCCTTTCCCCAAAGACTTTCAGAACATTGAGAGGAAATACAAAATCTCCTACGCCGAAGCCAAAGATTATACCCTGACCTTAGTGAAAGGGCTGCTCATCAACCAATGGGAAAACGAAAAAAATTAAATAAACAATGAAAGAAGACCTACTACACAACCTCGAAGCTATCCTTACCCGAATAAAAAACGCCTGTGAGAAAGCAGGAAGAAACCCAAGCGAAGTAAAACTCCTCCTCGCTACAAAAACAGTAGACCCAGAGAGGATAAAAATCGCTCTGCAAGCTGGGCAAACCCTCATTGCAGAAAATAAAGTGCAAGAAGTAAAAGAAAAATACGAAGCCCTGAAAGATACCCCCCACACCAGCCATTTCATTGGGCATTTGCAAACGAATAAAATCAAGGAAATCCTTCGCTATGGCATCTCCTGCGTAGAATCTGTGGACAGGCTGGACCTTGCAGAGAAACTCCAGCAAAGATTAGAGTTTGAAGACAAAACGATAGAGGTTTTTATCCAAGTAAATACCTCTGATGAGGAGAGTAAATTCGGTGTGCACCCAAGCGAAGCCATAGCACTCGTAAAAAAAGTAGCAGCACTCCCTCGCCTTAAAATAAAGGGGCTAATGACCATAGGGCTCTTCAGCGCCGAAACCGAAGAGGTGAGAAAATGTTTCCAACTGCTGAGAAAAATACAGCAAGACATCATTGCCCTTAACCTCCCAAATGTAGAAATGAATGAGCTGTCTATGGGAATGAGTGGCGACCTGGAAACCGCAATAGAAGAAGGCGCAACGATAGTACGCGTGGGCACTGCGATTTTCGGGCAGAGGATTTATCCAGACTCCTATTACTGGAACGAAGGCAAGCAAGCCTGAAAAATTAAAAAGAGGAATAATCCGATTATTCCTCTTTTTTGTACATCTCATCGCTGAAGTACTTATCTTGTTACCTTTCCGAATCTGAGAACCTCTTTGCCTTGTTTATTATACATATAAAGGGTGTGCTCATCTACTTTATAGGTTGCCACCTGAGAAATAGCCTGTGAAAAAGCATCTGGAACCTGCATATCTTCACAAAGTCGGAATGTAGTAGCCAGCGGACTAAATACCATTTCTCGGGAATTGAGCTTGCTAAAGCCTCCCATATAATGATTACAACCATCGGAGCCATTAACTTTGTTCTGGAAAGGGTCTATATTCATCGGGAACATAGAATCATCTCCTAATTTTTTAGAATTAACAGCCTCTAAGAGCCATTGACCATCCAACTGAGTTTTAAAATCGCTTACTTTTTCCAATTCTCTCACCAGAGTATATCGTACAGAAGGGGCATCTGCTGGGACATCCTTAGGATTGAGTTTTTCTTCCCTTACCTCAATCTTTTTAAAGAAACCTTCCTCAAACTTAAAGCCCTCAATAGGTGAATAGATGAGCTCCCATTGGGCTTTATCTAAATCATTTCCTTTATAGACTTTCAAGCACTGCATTTTACCCACTCCTGAGCAGTCTGCCCTATAAGCATCTACCCAATATACACTTGTCTTTGAACTTCCACACGCCTGAAACAGCATTACTGCCATTAAAATCAAGCTAAAAACTTTTAAATTTTTCATTTGTTTAGTTATTATAGTTAATATAAATTTTTCATTGCTCTTTCCTCCTGGTAAATTCTTATCCCCAGAATAATTAAATAAATCGGAAAAAGTATGCCAAAACTGATATTAGCTCTACACAAAAGAGCAATACCAATTAATTCTGGAATGATATTAAGGTAATAATTAGGATGTTTCACATACCTAAAAAGAAAGGAAGTCTTTATCTTATGATTTTTAAGGATATAGATTTTAAGCGTCCATACACTGCCCAACTGATAAATGACATAAAAAAGCATTAGGTAAGCGAAGGTAAGAACAGCAATACCGACCTCTGAAGTAGTATTAATTTGTAAATTCTGCTTTTGATAAGCCTCATAAAGACACGAAAAATAAAAGAGAATATGAGTACTGGCAAGCAATAAAGAATTAAACTTCCCATACTGAACACCTCCTTCTCTTATTATTCTCTTCTCATTTCGTATGGAAATAAAAAGAGAAACAAGCCTTAAACAAAAAAAATAACAAAAACAATCGTTACTGGATAAATGTTTGCAAACATAGTATTTAAGTTTTATGGTTGATTAGTTTTATTAACCGCTAAAATAAAACATTATAATGTACGCACCTCAATACTCGCTGTTATTTTTTTCTTAAAGTTTAATTCTTCCTCTGAAATTTCTTTAGAAGCTCATTCATCGGGATGAGTCTAAATGCCCAATTTGCAATAAAAATGAGAATGAGTGCAAGGGTAGGTTTATAGATAAGATTAATGAAATGATGAGGTGCATTAGGTAAAATCATTACTACACTCATCGAAATTGTACAAATAATCGTACCATACATCATCTCTATACCAAAAGGCTGAACCTTAAACTTCCAGTAATTAAATGCTACTTTTATGACATTATATATTGTGAGGGAAATCGCTGTGGAGATCGCTATACCGACAAGCCTTAGCTCCGTGTAATGAATGAAATAGAGATTAAGGCTCACCGTAAGCGCTGAGAGAAGAATCATTACCAAAATATTAAACTTGTAGTATTGAGAGAGGGAAAGGATATTGCCATTAAAGCCCGTTGCAAGGTCAAATAAAACAGCCAATCCCCAGATCCAAACCACCGGTTGGTAGTAAAGCAGTAGAGCTCCATTTTTCATCAGCAAAGCGAGGAAGGGAAACCCCACAACGATACACGAGAAAAGCACCGCACCCAAAAAGAAAAGATAAAGCGAAGATTTTTTATAAAAAGCATCCAGTGCTCCGTATTTCTTTTCATTAAGATATTGATTGATCATCGGTGCGGATACATTGAAGAGCCCAAGCTGAGGGATTGAGACGAGGGAAATTAGCGAATAAAGAATGGAATAGACGCCCATATCTTCCATACCGAGAAATTCGCCTACCATTTGATTGTTTATCGTGAGCTGATTACCAAAAGTTCCCAAGAAACCAAAAAAACTATAGCTTGAAAAGTCCTTCCAAAGATGGTTTTTTCTAAAATAATCGGTTGAAAAATCCAGACGAATCGGTTCTAATCTTTGGGCATAGAGTGCATAGCCTATCATAGAAAAAAAGAAAACCGCAAGGAAGGTTGTAAATGAAATAACCTGTGAAAAACCACAAAAAAAGAAGAGTGAAAACGCCAGAAGATTAGCGATTTTTGGGAACAGGTTATCAAAAACATTGCTGATGGCGACTCTTTTGTAATTGGAGATAAACTTATTGAAAACGGGGCTGATTGAGAGCATCAGCACGAGGGGGAGAATGTAGAATTTGTAATTCCAGAACTCAAGCTGCTTTATTTTTGGAAATGCAATCGGCGCTAAGCCTACCCCCAGCAGGAAAATAAAAAAATTGATGAAGACAACTACCAAAGAAAGCGAAAGCATATTATGGTGTCTGCCGTCTTTATGGGCGTGGTAGAAGAATTTTACATTAGAATAAGACACACCTAATATGATAAATGGTGCGATAAACTCCGCAGAATTCATTATAAAACGCAGCTTGCCATAGAACTCAAAATCTCTATTGAAGACAAAAACTGCTGAAAAAGTCCCCAACAAAAATCCAAAATAACCAATTAAAGTATATTTAAAACTCTGCCTCGCAACTACACTCATACCTGAAAACTATTGGGCAAAGATAAAGTTTTTAGCTTTAGGCAATAAGTAGCTTCTGGCTAATAGCTAAAAGCTAGAAGCCAATCGCTATAGGCTACCCTAATTTCTTAGAATCTGCGATGAACTGTGCCAGTCCATTATCCGTAAGGGGATGTTTAAGCAGGGAGAGTATCGGTGCAAGAGGCGAAGTGATTACATCTGCACCTATCTTCGCGCAGTTGATAATATGCATAGAATGGCGGATAGATGCCGCTAGGATCTCAGTATTGTATCCGTAGTTATCAAAAATAATCCTGATGTCTTCAATCAATGCAAGCCCGTCGGTAGAGATATCATCTAACCTGCCGAGGAATGGAGAGACATAAGTAGCCCCCGCCTTCGCCGCTAAAAGAGCCTGACCAGGAGAAAATATAAGAGTGCAATTGGTCTTAATCCCCTTCTCGCTGAAATATTTCAGAGCCTTTACTCCGTCTTTGGTCATTGGGATTTTTACTACAATATTCGGGTGTATTGCTGCAAGCTCCTGCCCTTCTGCAATCATTTCATCGTAAGTAGTGGAAAGAACCTCTGCGGAGATATCTCCATCTACAAGCTCACAAATCGCTTTATAGTGGGCTTTTACAGCATCTTTCCCGCTGATACCCTCCTTTGCCATAAGGGACGGATTAGTCGTAACGCCATCTAAAATACCGAGGTCTCTTGCCTCTTTAATCTGCTCTAAATTTGCAGTATCAATAAAGAATTTCATTGTATGATAATTTACTTTTTTTAATCTAAGGGACGAAGATAGAAAATATAAACACGCCAAACAAAATATTTTGTTTTTGATAAGGATTATTCATCTCTGAAAAAATCCTCATATTCCAGCCAAAATTCTTCCAATTTCAGCATTTTTTCGTGAAGGAAATTCATCGTCTCTTGCCAAGTTGACTTATTATGGATAGATACACCATATTTTTCTACAAATACGCAGGAGATTTCCTTTCCGTTTTCCAGCTCAAAACTATCCGAAAAAACCGCATCCTCCCAGTAATCCATTAGAAGATTTTCCAAAGACTGCATTTTCTCGAAATATCGAATCCGATGCTCCAAATTCCCCTCTATCACAACTAAAACCATCGCTTTTTTGGTGTCAAAATGAAATTTAAAGCTAAAACCCTTGATTTTAGTATTATATAAAATCCATTTTCGAGGAAAAGATTTCCCAAAAGAAGTCCAAAACTCCTGCCTCATCCTTGCCGATTCTTCCTTGCTAAACATTGTTTTTTCTTTTTTAATTAAAATCCTCCATTGCTCCCAATCCAAACAGTGCAAAATCGTACTTCGCAGGGTCTTTAGCATCAAAGGTTCTAATGATTTTATCGAGCTCTTCCACCGCTTTCCAATCGTTTTGTTTTCGTTCTAAAATTCCGAGTTGTCGAGAAATATTCCCCACATGCACATCAAACGGAAGTGATAAATACTGCTGAGAAAGTGCACTCCAAATCCCTAAATCCACGCCTTTATTATCCTTTCGTACGAGCCAGCGCAGAAACATCATCAGTCGCTTTGCTGCTGAATTTTTATAAGTGGAGCCAATGTGTTTCGTACTTCTATGCGAATAATCTCCACCAAAAAAATTAGATCTAAATCTCTCCAAAGCGTGATAGAAATTCGTCTCGCCCTCTTTTAGCAAAAATAAATTTTCCATGCTCTCATTCTCAGAATAAATCCTCCGAAGAGAAGTCAAGAAAAACCGAAAATCCTCCATTGAAAAAGTCCTGTGAATAGCTCTATTCCCTATTCTCTCTAAATTCTCTTCCGTAAAATCCATCACAAAATCATAAGGAGAATTCCCCATAAAATCGAGCATTTTATCAGCAGATTTTATAATGGAGCTCCGTTTCCCAAAGGTAATTATCGCCGTCAAAAAAGCTGAAATCTCTATATCTTGTTTCAGCTCAAAGCGGTGAGGTATTTGTATTGGATCGGTCTCTACAAACTTAGGGCAGTTATATTTTTCGACTTTTTCGTTTAAAAAATCCCTTAGCTCTTCAAGACTTAAATTTTCGTTCATTTATACTTTATATATTAAATAAATCATTAAGAGCCTCAGACATTGTGGGGTGAGTAAACACTTGGTCTCTAAGCACTTTATAGCTCAACTCATTATCCATAGCCAATTTTACTGTATTAATAAGTTCGTGAGCCTCAGCACAGAAAAGCGTACAACCCAAGATCTTTTCAGTTTGAGTATCTACGATTGCTTTTAATAGTCCATCGGTCTTGCTGAGTACCCTTGCTTTTGGAATAGCCCCTGCAGGAAGTTTCTGTACTTTAATATAAGGATTGGTCAAATCTATATCTTTCTCTTTAAGCCCTATATGAGCATAAGGAGGGTCTATAAATACGGAAAAAGCAAAGTCTTTACGCTCCTGTCTGGAATTGTACTTACCTCCAGACAACTGATTTTTAATAATACGAAAATCATCGAGAGAGATATAAGTAAACTGAGGGCCTCCATTTACATCTCCTAACGCCCATACTCCTTCTATATTCGTTTGAAGCTGGTCATTTACTTTTATAAAACCTCTTGTATCGGTTTCTATACCTGCTTTATCAAGGTTCAGATTCTCAGTATTGGCAATACGACCAGTGGCTACTAAAACCGCATCTGCATAGAGCTCAGTATCATTATACTTTACCAATACGCCATTTTCTTTTTCTTCAAATTTCTGTACTGCAACTTTATTAATAATATCAATACCCTTCTTTGAAAGACTCTGCACAATAGCTTCTGCCATATCTCTATCCTCTCTTGGGAGGGATATTTCTCCATTATCAAGGATAACCACTTCACTACCAAAATCTGCAAACATAGAGGCAAACTCCAATCCTATAAAACCTCCTCCCACTATACACAATTTTTTAGGGAGATTTTCCAGCTCCATTATCGAAGTACTATCATATATTCCTGAAACATTTACCCCATCAATAAGAGGAATAAAGGACTTGGTACCTGTATTAATAAAAATCCTTTCTGCTGTATATTCTGCAATAGACTTCCCTTCGGGGCTAATGATTTCCACAGTTTTTGCCCCAATAAAACGAGCTTCACCCGTAATTACCTCTACCTTATTGTGATTATCTAATTTCTCAAAATTCTTAGCCCTCAAGAAAGTAATGAGTTTATTTTTATGAGCAACAGCTTCTGAAAGAGGGATATTTTTCTCTGCCTGACTAATCAAAGTCTTTGTCGGAATGCAACCTACATTGATACAAGTTCCCCCATACATTTTTTCTGATTTTTCTATGAGTACTACCTCCTCACCTTTATCTGCTAAGTATGAAGCAAGGGTTTTTCCTGCCTTACCAAATCCTATAATTAAGTTTTTAATATTCATTATTCTTGATTTTATATAATTTAATTATATTTTCCTTATTATAAACAAGTTATCCAATTTCTATTCTTTCGAGCATTTTTGGGAGGTAGGTTTCTGGGAAAATGCCCCTCGCCTCGTCTGTAAATACGGAGTAATCGGAGTATCTGTTGGAGAAATGCCCAAGCAGGAGCTTCTTTACCCCTGCTTTTTGTGCGATGGTTGCGGCTTCTTCGGCGGTGGAGTGCCCGGTGTAGTCCGCCATTTCTTTCAGGTCTTTGAGGAATGTAGCTTCGTGGTAAAGTAAATCTACGCCTTTGATGATGGGGATAATATCTTCCTTAAATCGGGTATCGCTGCAAAAAGCATAAGAGAGGGGCGGTTTCGGCGGCAGGGTGAGGACTTCATTTTTCAGGATATATCCATCTTTTAGCTGGAAATCTTTCCCGTTTTTTAAGTTTTGATAATCGCAGACTTCTATTTCATCATACTTCCTTATCTCGTCCATATTCAGGTTGCGGGGTTTTGGTTTCTCTCGGAAGAGGTATCCATTACAATAAATCCTGTGGTCTAGCGGAATAGTATAAACTTCTACCCTGCTATCTTCGTAGATTTTTTGTGAATGATGAGCTTCTAATTCGGTATAGATGACCTCAAAATCGCGATGAGTTTCGGTAATACTGAAGATGGTTTCGAGCATCTTTTTGATGCCTTTGGGCCCATAGACATAGAGGGGAGTTTCCCTACCGAGCAGGCGAAGCGAGGCGATGAGCCCCGGCAACCCAAAACAATGATCACCGTGCAAATGAGAGATGAAAATATGATTAATCTTTGAGAATTTAGCCTTTGCCCTTCGGAGCTGTACTTGGGTTCCTTCCCCACAATCGATGAGAAAGCTGCGATCTGCCATCTCCAGAAGCTGGGCTGTGGGAAATGAATTTGCGGTAGGTATAGCCGAATTAAATCCTAATATCGTTAAAAAAGCTGTCATTATGTTTCAGTAAAAAACTTTTTTCTAAGGTTTATAAATTTTTTCTCACAAATTTAATTAAAATGCTTTTGCCTTCTCTCTACTTCACAAAATAGTCATTATTCTCTGGCTGATGAGTTTGGTCTATTCCGATCTGTTCATTTATAGAAAACTCAATAGTCTGGCAGATGCTGTCCAATGCGAGGTCATTTTCCTCTTCTCCAAAGGGTTCGGAAATCTCCTGTATCAGTGCATCAAGGCTTACAAAAGTATAGCAGATAAGCAATACAATGACAGGCATCATTAGTCCTACAACATCTACAAGCCCAAACGGTAGCCAAAAAGCATAAAGATAAACCGTACGGTGCAGGAGCAATCGGTAAGGGAAAGGCAAGGGCGTATTTGAGATTCTCTCGCAACCTCCTATAATAGTAGAAAACTCATTCATTTGCCTGTCCATCTGAGCCAAAACAATACTGTCTATCCTCCCCTCCTCATATTTTTTATATAACCATCTCGCCATTATATCCATTATAGCAATGGGTTTAAATCTCTTCTCTTGTATCTCATTATATACCTCTTTACTCAGCAACCTTTGAAGCTCCTGCGTATGACTAGCCTCCTTTTTCCGTAACTGATAGTTTAATGCCCAACAAAGAGCCGAAATCATTTTTATAAATGCTTTTTTCTCTTCTCTATCTACCTCATTTTCCTCTTTTATATAGCCTAAAACCTGTCGGGTAAGGGAGCGGGTATCATTTAACAATGCTCCCCATAGCTTTCTCCCTTCCCAGAATCTATCATAGCTTGCACTGTTACAAAAGCCCATAAATATTGCTAATGCCAGACCTATAAGCGTGAATATTGTAGGGTTAAGATGTACTTTATAATCATAAATATGCCCTCGAAAATAAAGGACAATCACCGCAAACAGTGTAATAATGAACAATCTCTTCCATACTTTCCTAAGGATAGAGCCCTTCCAGATAAACAGCAAACTAATCCAACTATTAGGTTTCTTTATAATCATCTCTCTAAAAAAATACCAACAAATATACATTTTATTAGGGCTAAAACCCTATCTTTGGCTAGCTTTTTAAAAATAATAGAATTTTAAGAAGTCTTTTTAACAAAAGAAAAAGCTATATTGGTTTATTCATATTTAACTCTCTAATAACATCTTCAAAAGATATATATGATTATTATCATTTTTCAGATAAAATAAAACTCTATATATTTGGGGCGTGAAAAAACTGTTTAGCATACTGATGATTGCACTAATCTTGCTGGTAACCTTCCAGCGAGGTTTAGTTGTTATACACTTTAAGCTAAACCAAGACTATATAGAAAAGGAGTATTGCGTTAATAAATCCAAGCCAAGTCTCAATTGCCACGGGCAGTGCCATCTAAAAAAAGAGCTTAGCAATACTGCTGATGACAATCTTGAAAAAATCAGTATCTATAAAACGATTGAACTTATCATCCCTTCTACTGATGATGATTTTAAAATCCTAAATCCTAAATTTTCTGAACAAAAAAATATTCCTTTCTATAAAGAAAGACTTATCTCAAAATTATTCATTAAAAGGGATCTACGCCCACCTACTTCTATTTAATTCATTTTTTCCTAAGTGTATTATTTGTATGCCCAATAGATTTATTCTAGCCAAATAGTTCTATTCTGGAGGTTTATATCAAATAATATATCCAAAAATTTCATAGAAACAAGTATAAATTTTATTCAATTTTCTTTTAGGTATCTATCTAAAAGTAAGAGATTGGAGTATGAATATCCCTATAAAGCGACATTCATAGATGAACAAATAAGAACTAACCAAGTATCGGTTTGGATATTCATACTCTTTTCTTTTTAAAAACCAAAATCAATAATCACTCAAAATCACAATTTATATTTTAATATCAAAAAAAGAAAAAATAAATATTCAATATCCTTGAGTAAGTAAATAGAAAATTATATATAACATTAAATTTTTAAGTAAAATGACAGATTTTAAGAAAATCCTTCTGGGTGCTTTTGTAGCAACGACATTAGTTGCTTGTAGTGGTAGTAACAATGATGATTCTCCAGCACCTCCTCAGCAATCATCAAATAATGTTACTCTGAAATTTAATAATGTAATGGGAAGTACTCCTCTTGCATTAGGAACAGAATATACTTCCAACAATCAGAAAATTAAATTTACTGAGGTTAAGTATGTCATCAGTGATATCTATTTAGTAAAATCTGATGGTACAAAGGTTCCTTATAATGTAGATAACCTTGATAAAGGTGCTACGGTAGTAAATTTAGCTAAATCTGAGACCCTTAGCTATGTATTAGAAGGTATTGAATTAGGAGAGTACAACAAAATTATCTTAGGTTTTGGTGTAAAAAGCTCACTCAATACATTGGATCAACAGAAATTCCCTAACTTCTATGCAGCTGCTGGTGCTAACGATACAAAAATGCACTGGGAATGGGGTAATGGTTATAGATTTACTAAATTAGAAGGAACTTATGGAGATGAAAATAAACCACTATCCATACACACAGGAAGTACTGTAAAAGGAACAAGAGATGATCCAAGAACTTATGTACCTGGTGTAGATGCATTTAGAGATGTTACATTAGAATTACCATCTAAAATGAATGTAACACCTAAATCTTCTCCTACTATTACTATTAATGCAGACTGGGACAAATTATTAAATGGTAAAACTAAAATTACGCTATCTGGTAATATACCAACGGTACATCATACGCAGAGTATGATTCCTGTGGTAAATAACTTGGCTGGTGAAGGTAGAAACCTAGATGGTAGCTATGTAGACGCCAACTATATGGGTATGTTCTCTGTTTCCAAGGTAGAACATTAATATATTCATTATTAACTAAAATTTTATATAAAGCCCAGCTTTCTCAGGTTGGGCTTTTTTTGAAACGAAACGATTAAAACGCTCTTAACAATGAAAAATACTTTTTTAGTACTGAGTACATTCTGCTTATTCGCAAGCTCGTGCTGTAGCGATAATTCAGAAAAACCGATTAACGATACGAATCCCAAACTGGAGATTAAAATCCCAAGTAACTTCCCCGAGCTAAACAGCTTTATCAACCAAGCCTACCCTACAAAATATGGGGTAGAACTGGGAAAAAAATTATTTAATGACCCACGACTCAGCCAAGGCAATGAGATTTCCTGCGCCACTTGCCACATCCCAAGTTTTGCTTACGCAGATAATAAGCCTAGAGCAGTAGGTGTAGAGGGAAGAATAGGTCTCAGAAATACTCCTCCTATCCAAAATATGGCTTTTATCTACAAATATATGTGGGACGGTGCGGTAAATAACCTTAAAGAGCAACCCATTACTCCGATTATCACTCACGAAGAGATGAGCTCCACCATTTTTGAGGTGATTGATAAAATTAAAGATGATGAAAATTATAAAACGGCCTTCAAAAAAGCCTTTGGCGATGAAACCATAGATCGCGAGAGAATCCTCAATAGCTTAGCGCAATTTATGTATACCCTGATTTCTTCGGACTCGAAGTATGATAAAGTGATGAGAAACGAAGGAGTAGCATTTACCGAAACTGAAAAGAAAGGATATGAGACTTTCCAAAACAAATGCGCTTCTTGCCACGCCGGTCCTCTGCAAACAGATGAAACTTTCAGAAACATCGGCTTCCCCGTACATCCAGATATTGTAGAAGAGGCAGGGAGAGCCAGAGTAACGGGCAAAGACGAAGACTATATGGCATTTCGAGTACCAACGCTTCGAAATATAGAATATACAGCACCTTATGGTAGTTTTGGTCAGTTTAAAACCCTTAGAGAGGTACTCGATTACTTTGACAATGGTGTTCTTAATGAAAAAAACCTTGACCCAGAGATGAGGAAATACACTGCCACCACAGGAAAAGTAGGAATCCCACTCTCCGAGGAAGAGAAAACCAACCTCATCGCCTTCCTAAAAACGCTGAGCGATACAAAATTTACACTAAGAGAATAAGAACTATCCTTTTTTACAGAGACTGTGTTTCATTTTATAAAGACATTATTATTTCAAATGTTTTGAATACAAGAAACACAGTTTTCTTTTTAAGAACAAGACTCTCTTTCTATAAAAAAGATATTATTAGTATTTAAATGAAAAAAAATTTAATTAATATTTAAAGTAAAGAACCAATGAAAAAGTTATTTTATTTAGTGCTTGGATTATTGATTAGCTCATCTGCAATAGTAAGTTGCTCAAGAGAAGATAATAACACACAAGAAGTTATAAAAGATTTTAATGTAGATACATCTACGGTAAATCTAAACTTAGATGAGACACAAATAATAAAGATATCAGGAAATGGGGACTACAAAATTAATCAAAGTGATGAAAGTATGAACATTGTAGAAACAAAACTGATAAAGGATGAGCTTCACTTAAAGGGAATAAGTGTAGGAAGTACAAGCATAAAAATCACAGATAAAAAAGCAAATACTACAATAAGTATAAAAGTAGAAGTAACTGGAAAAGAATTCAGTATAACTCCCAACGAAGTAACGATTAATATAAACGAATCTGCTACTGTAAAAATTAGTGGTAATGGTATATATGAAATTGGGACGAGCAATATAGCGACACTGGAGCTTTCGGAGGATAAACAAACTCTAAAGATTACTGGACATACTCAAGGTTTGGAAAATATTACAATTTTAGATAAAAGAGGAAATCAATCTCTTAATCTTAATATAAAAGTAAATGTACCCTCCTATTCTCCAGACTATAAGCTAAGTGCTGATGGGCGAGTATTGCTAAAATGGACAAATAGCCAGACCACAGAGGTAAACTTCAATACGATAGATGCTTTAAAATTCGTTACTGAAATTGGAGAAGATGCATTTAACTTACACGAAAACCTAACAAAAATTGTATTCTCCGAAAATCTAACAAAAATTGGAAATTCAGCATTTAACGGCTGTACAAAATTAAACACAGTAACTCTTCCGAATAGCTTACAAACAATTGGAAACAGAGCTTTCAGAAGGTGCTATGGGCTCAACAGCATAACTATACCCGCTGGAGTAACCTCTATAGGAGATTCCGCTTTCTTCCAGTGTAATAATCTGAAAAATATAAGCCTCGGAAATAATATAACACATATTGGATTGATGGCTTTTTATGGTAATACTTCATTGGAAAATATCGTATTACCTGATAACTTAAATGATGTAGATTCTTCTACTTTTGAGGACTGCTCAAGCTTGAATAGCGTAACACTCCCAAAAAATTTAAAGAGAATCAGTGCAAAAGCATTCAAAGGCTGTAGCAATCTAACAACAATAACAATACCTGCAAGTGTGGAAGAAATATTCTTTGAGACATTTACTAATTGTACCAAGCTGCAAAAAGTATATTGTGAGAGAGCATATCCACCAATAATGGTTACAAAATCTGAAACACAGAAAAATCATAGCTTTGATGGAACCGCACTTGAAAACATCTATATACCTGCAGGAAGTTTGGGAAGATATAAAAATGTTGATGGCTGGAAAGAATATGCAAACAAACTGGTAGAAAAGAAAAATTAATAAAAAGTTTTATTTATTATACATTTTATAGGGGAGTTTTATAAGCTCCCCTTTTGCTTTGTGCCTATTTAAGTAAAATTTTATTATTAAGACTTATCCAGCTACCGCCGTTATAAACTTGTGTAAAGCCATTATTTTTGAGAATCATTTTCGCAGAGGCACTTCGTATGCCAGAAGCACAGCAGGTAATAACGGGTTTAGATTTATCTTTCAATTTTTTAAGATTATTTGCAAGTGAAGTAACAGGGATATTCATCGCTCCCTTGATATGTCCAGATTTAAACTCCCCCTCACTCCTCACATCAAGGATGATAGCGCCGTTTTTCACAAGTTCTGAAAAATCTGTTTTTTCCCAATTGAAAAGACCTTTTATTGCATTTATCATAATTGCTGAATTAAAAATTATAATGCAAATTTACTGTGTCTTAAAAAGTGGATAAGTGATGAATGTTACAATAATGTGATTTTATTTCGGGAGAGACTGATTTGATTCTCGTTTTCCATTTGCTTTAATACGCGGCTAACGGCTTCACGGGTGATTCCCAGCTCATCTGCAAGCTGCTGATGCGTTACGGAGAGTTCTTTTGATTTATAAAGTTGTGATTTTTGATATAGCAGGCTCAGTATCCTGGCATCTGCTTTTTGGAAAGCAACGGAATTTACCACTTCTAAAAGCTCCTCAAAGCGTTTGTGATATAAATTAAAAACGAAATCCGTCCATTCTGGATATTTTTTAATCCATTCTTTTGCCTTTTGTTGAGAAAGCATTAAAATCTCCGCATCTTCTTCTATTACTGCCTTTACTTTGGACTTGTCCCGCCTCATCCCCGCAAGGATAGAAACGATACAGCTCTCGCCAGGTGTAATATAATAGAGTAAAATTTCTCTACCATCTTCTTCGGTTCGGATTACCTTTATGCTTCCTGAAAGCACCAATGGGATATAATGAGCATACGAATCTACATTGAGAATAACAGAACCTGCTGGGAATGATTTTATCTCGCCATTTTGTTCCATTTCTCTCCTGAACTCTGAATTTATTATTTCATCAATATTCATCATCAAGTATAATAAAGGATTCGTATTCTAAAATAAAAAAGTGCTTATGTAGATACATAAACACTTGGATTGTAAAGTGGTCCCACCTGGGCTCGAACCAGGGACCACCTGATTATGAGTCAGGTGCTCTAACCAACTGAGCTATAGGACCTCGAAACTAACATTCTTCTGCTCTGTTTCGTTTATTGTGGTGCAAAAATAGTATTTTTCCCCTTATTTCAAAAAAAAATCTATACTTTTTATGTGATTATTTTATAAAATTATCTTTTACAGTCGCTTAATTATGATGAAAAGATTAATTTAATCTACCAAAAATATAGTCCTTATGATATTTTATAAGGTTATCGATAGGCTTTTGCACAATTTGACCGATGTTTAGCCTATGTTCTCTCGCAATATTTCTTAGAATATCCTCATAATAATGGGCAATAGAACCAATGAAGTTGATTTCACAGGTTTTAGCCTCTGGATAGGGCAATATTTGAAATTCAAAATAATTAGAAAACTCCTGCTTTAAGAGTTTTTGAATAAAAGGATGCTCTTTTTTCTCGTGCAGGAACTTACTAAACCCTGCCAGGTAGGCATTTGCCTTCGGATTATGGTAGATATTTTTAATAAAGTCCTCAATTTTCAGGTGGTAGATCTCTGTGAAGTCCCGTTCTAAATCTGTGGGGAGCTTTTTCATAAAGAAGTGTTTCAGAATGGCTTTACCTAAGGCAGCTCCCCCGCCATCATCGCTGAGGATATACCCGAGGGAAGGCAGTTTTACCTCGATATTCTTACCATCAAAGAAGCAGGAGTTTGAGCCTGTCCCAAGTATGCCCACTATGGCAGGATTTCCTCTGTAAGCAGAGTAAGCGGCTGCTGTTAGGTCGTCTTTCACCTCAATGAGTGCTTTTGGGAAGAATTTTTGTAGGGTATTTTTCATTTTTTGCTGATTATCTACGATTCCGCAGCCTGAACCATAAAAAAAGAGATAAGAAACCCCATCTTTATACCTCATCAAGACCTCGTTTTGGGATAAATCTGAGGGGATATTTTGTACATTTATTACATTGGGGTTTATCCCTTGGGTGCTGGTTTTCGCAATCATCTCTCCCTGCCTGCTCAGGAATACCCAGTCTGATTTTGTGGAGCCACTATCTACCAAAAGTATCATTATATAAAGTATTTTTATAAGCTAATGTGCCAAAGATAAGTAGAAGTTTTAAATTTTTCTTCTATTATGAGTAAAAAAGGAGCGTTTTATCATTATAATAAAACACTCCCAATTATTAAATAAAATGACGATAATTAAATCAATAGGACATCTCCACGATTTTTTTTACATCTTGTGGAGTGATGCGCTTAAACTCACCAATGCCGAGCCATTCTCTGTTTATAAAAGCCTGTTCTATCCTTTCGGCGGTGCCTTTATAGTCTTTGGTATAGTCTGATAGCTTGGTTTTTATGCCCAAGCTATGGAAAAATGCTTCCATTTTCTCGATGGCGAGTTTTGCTTTGTCTTCGAGGCTACCCTCGGTGATGTTCCAGACTCTTTCGGCGTATTGAGCGAGTTTTTCTTTTTTATATTCAAAGTTATAATGGTAGTGAGAAGGGGCGATAATCGCCAAAGTGCGTGCGTGGTCTATGCCAAAGTATGCCGTAAGCTCGTGACCTATGGCGTGTACAGCCCAGTCGGTTACCACACCTTTTTGGAGGAGCCCATTGAGCGCCATAGTGCAGCACCACATATAGTTGGCCGCAGTATGATAGTCAAAATCTTGCTGTAGGAGCTTAGGGGCGGTATTTTGCAGGCTAATGAGGACACTTTCGGCAAATCTATCTTGAAGATCGGCATCAGAAATGACCGTCATATACTGTTCTAACGCGTGAGTATAGGCATCGGCAATACCATTGGCGAGCTGGCGGTGGGGTATGGACTTAACCACATTCGGATCGAGGATAGAAAAGACGGGGAAAGAGCCTGGACCACCAGACGAGCGCTTTTCGTGGGTCTTTCTTCGTGAGATTACATAGCCAGAATTCATTTCGGAGCCTGTTGCAGGGAGGGTGAGCACGGTACCGAAAGGCAAAGCCTCTCCCTCTAATGTTCTAATAGGTTTTGAGAGGATGTCCCAAGGGGTTCCATCATATTTAGCGGCTGCCGCGAGGAATTTTGTACCATCGATTACGGAGCCTCCGCCTACGGCGAGGAGGAAACTAATCTCCTTATCCTTAATAATTTCCAGTGCTCCTAATAATACCTCATACTCGGGGTTTGCGGGGATACCTCCGTATTCATAAACTTGGCGACCAGAGAGTGCATTCATCACCTCATCATAGATTCCGTTTGATTTTATGCTTCCTCCGCCATAAAGCACCAGGATTTTTGCTCCCTTGGGGATTTCGGTAGAGAGTTTGGCGATTTCGCCTTGTCCGAATATAATTTTTGTAGGGTTTTTAAATTCAAAATTCAGCATAATATAAATTTTCGTTCAAAGATAAGGCTTATTATTGAATATTTCGGAAGGATTTTGAGGCATTTTATTTAGATATATCAGCATTTGAGGGGTGAATATGATAATTTCATTACCTTTGCTCCCTTAGATTTTAGAGATATGCACAGAGCAGGATTTGTAAATATAGTCGGTAAGCCTAATGCGGGGAAATCTACTCTCCTCAACCAGCTGATGGGCGAGAAGCTTGCCATTGTTACCCAAAAAGCACAGACCACAAGGCACAGAATCTTTGGTATTTATAATGAAGAGGATGTACAAATTGTATTTTCTGATACGCCTGGCGTGCTGGATCCGAAGTATGAGCTACAAGAGAGGATGATGGATTTTGTGAAGGACTCGCTACAAGATGCGGATGTGTTTCTTTTCATTGTAGATGTTACGGATGAGGCTCCTGCATCGGAGTTTCTTATTGAAAAGCTGAATAAAATTCCTGTTCCTGTTCTTATTCTTTTGAACAAGGTGGATAAGACCGATCAGGAGCGGTTAGAGGGGCTCGTAGAGGAGTGGCACGAGAGGATTCCGAAGGCGGAGATACTCCCGATATCGGCATTGAATGCCTTTAATACGGAGATTATCCTCCCGAAGCTCAAGACGATGCTTCCAGAGAACCCGCCGTATTATGATAAGGATCAGTTTACGGATAAACCTGAGCGATTTTTTGTAAATGAGGCGATTCGTGAGAAGATTTTACTGAATTATGAGAAGGAGATTCCGTATTCGGTAGAGGTAGTTACGGAGCTTTTTAAGGAAAAGGAAGGGATTATCTTCATAGATTCTATTGTTTATGTAGAGCGGGAGACGCAGAAGGGGATATTGATTGGTCATAAGGGTGAGGCGATTAAGAGAGTGGGTACGGAGGCACGGCTTGACCTTGAGAAGTTCTTTGCGAAGAAAATACACCTTAATCTCTTTGTAAAAGTGAAGAAGGATTGGCGCAAAAGTGATCGAGATTTAAAGAATTTTGGGTATAGGTAGTATCATTATTATTCACCCTCAGTCTAAAATTAAAAACCTCTCACTTCTATAAGCGAGGGGTTTTATTCATTTTGCAGAGATTCAGCCTAACTGGAACTTTTTAATAAAGTTTTCTTTTTTTACTTAGATAGAAATAGGCTGTTTTCAGAAAAGTCATAAATTGCCATATTTGCAAGGTCTCCACTGCCTTTTTTCTCCAGTAAGTTCGCTACATTTTTCTTCAGGCTATTACATACATAGACAATAACAATAGTTTTTTTTCAACATAAATTATTCATACAGATGCGAGGAGGAGTCATTCTTATGTAACATTTATCACTGTACAGGAGATTTCACCAGTATACTTTTGCTAAAAATTAAGAAAAATGAAATATATTCTTTTCTCTGTTTTAGCATTAAGTATTTATTCTAAGGGGAAGGCACAGGACACTATTCAAATTTCACAATCAGAAATTGAAGCTAAATCATTAGATGAAAACCTCCAAATAAAACTGGCACAAAAAGAAGCAGATATAGCACAGACCGAACTTTTAGGAACAAGGGCAATGTATCTTCCCAATATCACAGCATCCTATACATTTATTAATACCAATAACCCTCTGATGACTTTTGGTTCAAAACTAAATCAGGAGAGAGTCAGCGCAATGGATTTTGACCCTATGAAACTTAACAACCCCAAAAGTATCTCTAACTTTGGGACAAAAGTGGAAATAGAACAACCGATTTTTAATATGGACGCAATACTTCAGAAGAAAGCAGGAAAGGTAAAAGCCGATATACTAAAAATAAAAGCGGAGCGCACCAAAGAATACATCCAGTATGAGCTAAGAAAATCCTATATGATGCTCCAGCTTGCCTACAAAATGCTCAAAACATTGGAGAATGCAAGAGCTACAACACTCGCCAATAGAAAAATGATGGATAATTATTTCAAAAATGGAATGATTCAGAAGTCCGAAATCTTATATGTGGATGTACGCCTCAGTGAGATTGATAGCCAGATTCAAATAGCGAAGTCTAACATAAAAAATGCTTCCGACTATCTTTATTTCCTTCTAAACGAAAATTCTAATGGCAAGATTCTTAAACCAACAGAACCTCTGAAATATCAAGAAGGGCTAATTTCTGAGGATTTAAGACTCAATATTCATCGGAAGGATTTGGAAGCATACAATAAATCTCTGGAAGCCTATAAATGGCTTATCAAATCTTCAAAATCTAAATTCCTCCCTCGTCTGAATGCCTTTGGAAGCTGGGAAATCTACGATAACAAATTCGCTCAATTTGATGCTAATGGATATTTGGTCGGGCTACAGCTATCGTGGAATATTTTTGATGGATTAAAATCAAAATCCGAATCTGAAAAATATAAATCTGAAGTCTCAAAAACACAGGCTGAACTCTTGCAATACACAAAACAAAGTGAGCTGGAACTCTCCAAAGCCAGTCGTGCTGTGCAAGATGCGAATTCTAAAATCATATTTACCCAAAAAGCCTGGGAGCAAAGCAAGGAAGCATACAGAATCCGAAAAAATCGCTATGAGCAGGGGCTGGAAAAATCGGCCGACCTCCTCTCTGCTGAAACCTTAATGTCTCAGAAAGAATTGGAATATCAGCAAGCGATCTTTGAGTATAACACTGCCTTTGCCTATCTGGAATTTCTGAAAAAATAGTACCATTATAAAGATTTAGTCATAAAAAATTAATGTTTAATTCATTTTATTAAATATCATTATTAGAGGGAAACCGTCTAAGAAATAAAAAAAATCTACTATGAAAAAATACATTTATACCGCAATTATTTTAGGAGCGCTCATCAATCAGAGTTGCACCACCGACAAAAAACAAAATGCAGCATTTAATGACAAACCCATTAGTGTTACGGTAAATAGACCGAACACAAGTAATGGAACTTCCCATGCCACAGCAAGTGGAAAACTCGTTGCCAAAAACTCAGTAAATGTTTCTACCAGAATGATGGGATATATTACGGGAATGAGAGCCGAGATTGGGCAAAATGTCCGTGCTGGGCAGTTATTAGTCTCCATCAATGCGAGCGATATTCAGGCTAAGAGTGGTCAGATTAATGCTCAGATTTCTCAAGCCCAAGCGAGTTATAATATTGCAAAGAAAGATTATGAGCGTTTTGTAAATCTTTATAAGACACAAAGTGCCTCACAAAAGGAAGTTGACGATATGAAAGCACGCTACGAAATGGCAAAAGCTGGTCTGGATGCTGTCCATCAAATGAAAAATGAAGTGAATGCTCAATACCGCTATACTCATATTACCGCTCCAATTTCAGGGATTATTACCGCAAAATATGTGGAACAGGGCGATATGGCAAATCCTGGAATGCCACTTTTAACGATAGAATCACCTTCGTCTTTACAGGCTCAAGTATTGGTTTCTGAGCAGAACATCAATCAGATTACGAATGGAATGCAGGTTCAGGTGATATTAAAATCATTGAATAAAAGAATTTCGGGGAAAGTTTCAGAAATCAGTAAATCTTCAGCTAATACAGGCGGACAGTATATGGTTAAAATCAATATTATGGATTCATCGGATGCTTTGGCTGGAATGTTTGTCAATGTAGAATTTCCCTTTAAATATTCCGGAAAAGCCAATCAAGACTTTCAGGAAAGCATACAGATACCTAAATCTGCTTTGGTAGAAAATGGTCAGCTTACTGGAGTTTATGTACTAAGCTCCCAAAATACCGCAATTTTAAGATGGGTAAAAGTAGGCAAAACTTTCGGAGAGCAAGTGGAAATACTTTCTGGATTAAAGGCTGATGAACCCTATATTCTCACTTCCAATGGGAGATTGTTTAACGGAGCAAGAGTAGAATTGAAATAATCAAACTACCTTATTAAATACTAAAAATTTTTTTTTATGGAAAAAGGATTCTCAGGACGTATTGCCGCGTTTTTTATCAATTCAAAACTCACGATTTTGCTGATGATAGCACTGATGATTATCGGTGTGTATAGCTCAACTTTAATTCCCAGAGAAGAAGAACCTCAAATTGTAATTCCGATGGCAGATGTTATGGTCGGTTACCCCGGAGCTAATCCTCAGGAAGTAGAGAACCGTGTGATTAAACCTTTGGAAAAGATTATTTCCAACATCAAAGGTGTAGAGCATTTACACTCTATGGCAATGAATGGACAGGGAATGATTATCGTTCAGTTTTTGGTAGGTGAAGATACAGAGCGCTCATATGTAAAACTCTATGATGAATTGATGAAACATCAGGATATTTTCCCGAAAGGAGTGATGCCTCCAATGGTAAAAACCCGCTCTATAGATGATGTGCCAATGTTAGGACTCACACTTTGGAGCGATAAATATAATGATTACGAACTTCGACAGATTGGAGAAGAAGTAGCTTCCGAAATCAAAAAAATCAAGGATGTCTCCCAGACCAATGTAATCGGTGGACGAAACCGACAGCTTTCTGTAACACTGGATAAGGATAAAATGGCAGAGCTAAGCATAGACCCACTAGGCATTATGCAAATGATTCAGGCAAATAATGGAAGTTCTCAATCTGGAAAATTTAATTCTGGGGATACAGAATTTATGCTTACAACAGGGCAGTTTCTCAATTCTCAGGAAGATGTAGAAAACCTCGTGGTAGGGACTTCACAAAATATGCCTGTATATCTAAAACAGGTTGCCAAAATCTCAGATGGCGCTTCAGCTCCTGTAAACTATGTGAGTTTTGGTTATGGAAATGCTACCCAAAATGGGAAGAAATTCAAGTCTGAATACCCCGCAGTAACGCTTTCTGTTTCCAAAGTGAAAGGTGCCGATGCAATGAAAATTTCTGAACGCATCATTTCCAAAGTAGATGACCTCAAAAAAACACTGATTCCTGATGAAGTCTATGTAGAAGTAACACGAAATTACGGAGAAACCGCCTCACATAAAGTTTCTGAACTTCTAATGCACCTTGGTGTTGCCATTATTGCCGTTACTGTTCTGGTAATGCTGGCAATGGGCTGGCGAGGTGGGCTGGTAGTATTTTTATCCGTTCCACTAACATTTGCTCTCACGCTTTTCAGTTACTACATCCTCGGTTATACACTCAATAGAATCACTCTTTTTGCTCTTGTTTTTGTGGTGGGAATTGTAGTAGATGACAGTATCATCATTGCAGAAAATATGCACCGGCATTTTCATATGAAGAAACTCCCGTTTAAGCAGGCAGCTATTTATGCAATCAACGAAGTGGGCAACCCAACTGTTTTAGCAACATTTATTGTAATTGCAGCAATATTACCAATGGCTTTCGTTTCTGGGATGATGGGACCTTATATGTCTCCTATGCCCATCGGTGCATCTATTGCGATGATGCTTTCCCTTTTCGTAGCACTCACCATTACTCCTTATTTAGGTTATCATTTACTCCGAGTAAAAGATGAGCAGGAGCATAAAGAAGAGCGAGGTCTGGAAACTTCAAAAATCTACAAAATCTATAAAAAGATTGAGCTCCCACTCTTAAACTCCACATCTAAAAGATGGCTAATGCTGGGGATTACCGCTGTTTTATTACTGGTTTCCGTATCTGCATTTTTTACGAAATGGGTAGCCGTAAAACTACTTCCATTTGATAATAAAAATGAAATCCAAGTGGTTATTGATATGCCCGAAGGGAGCACTTTAGAGCGAACCAATGCCTTAACCAAAGACATTGCACAGTATCTGAAAACCGTTCCAGAAGTAGTGAATTATCAAAATTATGTAGGTTCATCAGCACCGATTACCTTTAACGGTTTGGTTCGCCATTATGATATGCGAGGAGCGAGTAATACAGCAGATATTCAGGTAAATTTAAAAGGAAAAGAAGAGCGCTCAGAGCAGAGCCACAATGTTGCAAAAAATATTCGCCCCGAGATTCAAAAAATTGCAAAAAAATACAATGCAAATGTAAAAATCGTAGAAGTTCCCCCAGGACCACCTGTCTTATCAACCATCGTTGCGGAAGTTTATGGACCAAACTACGATGAGCAGATGCGCATAGCAAAAGAGATTGAAAAAATCCTCCAAAAAACCGATGATGTCGTAGATATTGATACGAGAATTGAGGACAGTCAGAAAGAGTTCAAAATAATTCCTGATAAGGAAAAATCAATGTTAAACGGAGTTGCTCCTCAGCAGATTGTAGGAAATATAACCTATTTAATGGGAGAATATCCTATTGGAAATCTGTACGATGAAAAATCTGTTTATCCGATTGATATCGTTATGAGGCTTAATGATGCCGACAAGGCCAATATTCAGGATATAACCAGCCTAAAAGTAAAAGGACAAATAGGAATGATTCCCGTCTCGGATTTAGTAAAAATAGAAGAGAAAGAAGTAGAAAAAAGTATTTACCGCAAAGACCAGCAACGCGTAGTTTATGTAATGGCAGATATGGCGGGAGCATTAGAAAGCCCTGCATACGCTATTCTCGGAATGGATGAAAAGCTCAAACACATTAAAATCCCCAATGGTTATAAACTAAATGAACTGTATATGGGGCAGCCCAATAGCGATTTTGACTATACCATAAAATGGGATGGAGAATGGCAAATTACACTCGAAGTTTTCCGTGATTTTGCTGTAGCTTTTGCCGTAGTCCTTATCATTATTTATATGCTGATTGTCGGTTGGTTCCAGAATTTCAAAACCCCGTTTGTAATGATGATTGCTATCCCTCTTTCACTTATTGGAATTGTACTCGGCCATTGGCTTTTAGATGCATTCTTTACTGCAACTTCATTTATTGGGATGATTGCCCTTACAGGAGTAATGGTAAGAAACTCTGTATTACTCATCGATTTTATTGAAATTCGCTTGGAGCAAGGCGAGGGGCTGAAACAAGCTATCATAGAAGCAGGAGCCGTGAGAACTACTCCTATCTTGCTCACAACTGGAGCCGTTGTCATCGGTGCAATGATTATTCTCTTTGATCCTATTTTTCAAGGACTGGCAATTTCATTAGTATTCGGAGCTATTGTCTCTACCCTGCTTACTTTAGTTGTAGTCCCACTGGTATATTATATGGTAGAACGCAAAAAATGGAAGAGTATCTCCAAAAAAGAATGCGACCTGTCGGAAGAATAACTAACCTTGAAAACTTAAAATCTAAAACTCATAACCTTCAATTATATATTTTTAAAATTAAACTTTAAAACAAAACATTATGCAAACAAGAATTGTACATGCCATTGCAGGAACTTTAATCTTAATCGGCCTCCTGTTAGGAATTTTCATAAACCCAAACGGGTTCTGGCTCATAGGACTTGTAGGGCTTAATATGCTGATTCACGCTACCACAAACTGGTGTATGATGTATATGATTCTGAATAAATTGGGTGTGAAGAAAGACGGAAAATGCAGTTAGGTTCTGTATAAAATTAATTTTAAAGTTTTAATTTTTTCAGCCACTTACAGTATTGTGAGTGGCTGTAGGCTCCCCCCCCCCTGTTTTAAGCCTCTTTATATCCATATTATACTCCTAAAAATATTAAACAATGCCTCTCCAAAAATCCCTATATTTGTCGCTATGATTAGCAGAACCGCTTTTATTATCAACCCCAATTCCTCGAAAGGGCAATACGAACCTTTTTTAAAGGAAATCAACCAACGCATAGACCAACCCACCGTACTTATTTCTCGTACAAAAGAGGATACAGAGCGCTTCATCTCTGAGAACTGGGAGCATATTGATATTTTTGTAGCTGCTGGTGGCGATGGCACCATCTCCTCCATTGCGCAGCAACTGGTCAATTCCGAGAAAATCCTCGCGGTCTATCCAATGGGGTCGGGTAATGGCTTTGCAAGAGAAAACGGCTTCAATACCAATCTAAAAAAGCTTATAGAAAAGCTCCAAAAAGGCAATTCAAAGAAAATAGATACGGTAAAAATCAATGATTATTTCTGTATAAATGTCTCTGGTGTGGGGCTCGACAGCGCTGTGGCCCATAATTTTGAGAAGACTTCACGGGGATTTTTCAACTATATAAAAACAACGGTCAAGACCTATTTTCAGTTTAAAAGCGTAGAGGTTTCCTTTTCAGATTCCCACTTTGAGAACTTCAATGGCAGCTATATGATGCTCAATATTGCCAATACCCGTCAGTTTGGGAATAATGCCTACATCGCACCGCAGGCGATTATAGATGACGGTAAGATAGACCTTGCACTCGTCAAGAAGTTTCCGTTCTGGTACTCGTCTATCTTCGCCTGCCGACTTTTCACCAAAAAACTGAGGGGCAACCGCTACATCAAATACCTCTGTACAGAAAAAATTGAGATAAATGCTTCCTCCGACCTCTGGCATATAGACGGTGATGCGGTGAGTATTTCCTCCCCTGTTAGCATTAAAGTTTCCAAACAAAGCCTTCGTATTTTGCAATAAAAAAATCACAGGATAAATATGCAGAAAACAGCCCACAAGAGGAAAAAGACAAGTGCTAAAAAGCCTAATACCCATCGAAAAAAGAATAAGAAAAACAAACGCTTTTGGAAGAAAAGACACCTCCTTTTAGTGTTTCTGCTCATTGGGCTTTTCTCTATCGGATTTTATTACAGAACGACCCTCGGGTACTATTATTCCTCCTATTTTAGGATTAAAAAAGAGCATTCTGTACTCAAAAACACCCCGTATGAAACGATGAGAATGGAGAGAATCATCTCTGAACATCACGATAAAGTCTTCGGAATAGATATTTCTCATTATCAAAGAAAAGAGGACATTGAGTGGGACAGTATGACGATTGCGGGCGGAGCTATTTCGATTGATTTCGTTGTGCTAAGGGCTACGATGGGCAATGCCAGTACCGATAAACACTTCGCTGATTTTTGGATGAAAGCCCAAAAGCACGGCAAAATCCGCGGTGCTTACCACTTCTACCGCGCCGATGAAGACCCTGCCCAGCAGGCAAAAAACTTTATTGCTACGGTTCACCTTGAAGCAGATGACCTCCCTCCCGTGCTCGATATAGAGAAAATCCCAAGGAGGAGATCAAAAGAACAGCTCATTGCCGACCTCAAGAAATGGTGCAATATTATAGAAAATCACTACGGTAAGAAGCCCATCATCTACACCTATTATTACTACTATAAGGACTTTTTGCGTGGCGAGTTTGAAGGTTATCCCCTTTGGCTTGCCAATTATAACAATGTACTCCAGCCTTCCCCTACCGACCACTGGGATCTCTGGCAATTCTCCGAAAAGGGCATTGTCTATGGCATTAATACAAAAGTAGATCTCAATGTCTTCAACGGCTCCCTCCAAGAGCTTAAAAAATTTAGCAATAAGTAGCTTCTTAACACTGGTAACACGGCTTCAATTATTAAGCTACTACTACTAAAAAAGAGAAGCCTAAGCCTCTCTCATAAAATGAAATTAATCTTGGTTTAAAGTTTTCCAGAGGACATCTTTAAGCTCCGTAAGCCCCTCGCCTGTAACCCCCGAAAAGAATAATGGCTGTTTATTCTCTGGAAATTCTGCGGAGATTTCTCTTTTTAGCTCGTCATCGAGTAAATCTGCTTTAGAAATAGAGATAACGAAATCCTTATGTAGGAGTTCGGGATTGTACTCTCTAAGTTCATTCTCCAGAATTTTAAACTCTTGGTAATGATCTTCGGCATCGGCAGGAATGAGAAACAAGAGTACCGAATTTCTTTCTATATGCCTTAAAAAACGATGCCCAAGCCCTTTGCCTTCGGCAGCTCCTTCTATAATACCAGGGATATCTGCCATCACGAAAGACTTATAATTTCGGTAATTTACAATGCCCAAATTAGGCGTAAGGGTAGTGAAAGCATAATCTGCAATTTTGGGCTTAGCCGCAGAGACAACCGACAGGAGCGTGGATTTACCTGCATTAGGAAAGCCGACCAAACCTACATCCGCAAGGACTTTAAGCTCAAAAGTAATATATCCCTCCTCACCCGGAAGCCCAGGTTGCGCATAACGAGGAGTCTGATTAGTTGCAGATTTAAAATGCTCATTGCCCAAGCCGCCTTTCCCACCTTTCATTAAGATGATTTCCTGCTTATCTTCCATTATCTCGCCTAATATCTCTCCGTCTTCATTCTTCGCAATGGTACCAATCGGCACTTCTATATAGACATCTTCGCCATCGGCACCTGTGAGCTGGCTTTTACCGCCATTCTCCCCTCTCCCAGCCTTTATATGCCGAGTATATCTGAGAGGGAGAAGCGTCCATTCGTGGGCATTCCCTTTCATAATGATATTCCCACCTCTTCCGCCATCGCCACCATCAGGACCGCCTTTCGGGATGTACTTCTCCCTCCTAAGGTGAGCTGAACCAGCCCCTCCGTGCCCCGACTGGCAATGGATTTTTACATAATCTACAAAGTTTGACATAAAAAATTATTCGTTGATATTAGACCAAAAGCCCCCAGACTTAAGATTAATTACAGCCTTAAAGCGGGCAAAGATATAAAAATAAAGCGATGATAAATAAACAAAAGAGCTACCCAAATGAGCAACTCTTTTATAAATACAATGAATAAATTTTACTTCATTTTTTCTACTTCTGCGTATAGCTTTTCGGAGATTTCGTCTATTTCTCCTACGCCGTTTATCTCTACATATTTCCCTTGTTTCTTGTAGAGCTCTGCTACTTCGGCAGTTTTTGCATAGTATTCTTTTATTCTGTTTCTGATGATATTTTCATCGGCATCATCGGTTCTACCGCTGGTTTCTCCTCTTTTTAGAAGTCTTTGTACCAAGATTTCATCTTCAACCATTAGAGCGAGGCAGATGCTGATTTCGGAGCCGAGAACTTCTTTCACTATTTTTTCTACAGCTTCTGTTTGGGCCACAGTTCTCGGAACACCATCAAAAATAAACCCGTTGGTATCGGTAGGTTTTTGGACTTCTTCTCTCAGCATATCGCAAGTTACCTGGTCTGGAACCAATTCCCCTCTATCTATATAAGATTTTGCAAGCTTGCCGAGTTCTGTTTCATTTTTGATGTTATATCTGAATAAATCTCCTGTGGAAATTTGTTTCAGATTAAACTTTTGGATTAAGTTCTGTGCCTGCGTTCCTTTTCCACTACCTGGAGGCCCAAAGAGTACAATGTTTATCATTTTTGTAAATACTTTATTTTAAATATTTTCTTTTTTTTAATCGTTAATCTATTTATCGTCATAATGACCATATACAGATAAAATAAAAACATAAACCTCATCATTATTTATCTTATATATAAGCCTGTCTTTTTTATTAATCCTGCGAGACCAATATTCAGAATAATCTCCTTTTAATTTTTCAGGTTTTCCTGTCCCGGTTGTGGGATGTTCTCCTAACTCCATAATAAGTTTTTTAATCTTATTATAGCTGGTAAGATTTGTTCTCTTAAATTCAGAGATTTGCTCCTTTGCAAGATCTGAAAAGATAATATCAAACCTCATAAACTCTCAAAAAAGGCATTGATTTCTTCTTTTGATTTTAGACGAGTTACTTTCCCCTGCTTCAATTGTTTTTCCGCAAGAGCAATTTCCTTTTTCATTTTCTCCTGTGGAATTTCTATTTCTTCAGAGGTTTTAAAATCAATTTTCATTCGTTTTAAGAACTCTAAAATGAAGTCTTTTTCTCTGTCTTTTATCTCAATTATAATATTCATTACATTTCACTTTTTAATGATTTATCCTACCCTCTGCCAATTGGTAGAGGTCGGGGAGGTTTCTGCCTCTTTCGTCATAGTCCAGACCATAGCCAAGTACAAATTTATTGGGGATTTCCTTTGCTACATAGTCTATTGTAAAATTCTTTTTGAAGACTTCGGGTTTCAGTAGAAGCGAAGCTACTTTCAAGGATTTTGGTCGCTGAGTACTTTTAAAATACTCAAACAGGCTCTCAATGGTATTCCCCGTATCTACGATATCTTCCATCAGTATGATATGCCTACCTTCCACATCCTTGGTTAAATCCATTTTTTTATAAACAATCCCTGTAGATTGTAGTCCACCATTGTATGAACTCACTTGCAGGAATGCCACTTCGCATTCGCCAGGGTAATATTTCATAAAATCTGAGAAGAACATAAAGACACCGTTGAGAACTCCGATAAATACGGGTACTTCATTTTTATAATCTTCATAAACTCTCTCTGCAAGGGCTTTTATTTCCCTTTGCAGCTCTTCATTCGTAAGATAGGGCACGAATTCTTTATCGTGAATTTGTATTGTTTTCATTCTAAAATTCAAAGCACAAAAATAAGATAATTATTATATTCTAAGGAAAAAATTAATGGCTATGCGCCAGATGAGTAAGATATGCTAAGGCTACTCCAAGCATTACCAAAATGATTTTAGCCCAGTCCATCCTGTGGTTTTTATTGCTTTCAAAAATAATAACCGAAGAGATATGAATAAAAATCCCCCCTACCAAAGCTAAGAAATAAGGTTGCCAATTCGGATTAAAATACTTGCCTAAAACCACCCCCGCAGGCGATGCAAGCGCAAAAAGCAAAACAACCAATACTGATGGAAGTGTCCATTTTTTGCTGAATAAAAAGGCTCCTAATACGAAAGAAATCGGTAGGTTATGAACTGCAATCCCTAATAGATAAGCCATTGAAACCTTATCCCCCGCAAGAGGAATACCCTCTATAAACGCGTGGATAAACAGCCCAACAACCAATGCCGAGGGCAGAATAGCCCTCCCCTCTTCCTCATTATGATGATGGATATGCCCGTGCTCAAAGCCCTTAGTAATGCTTTCCAAAAACATCTGCAAAATAACCCCCGCCACTACAAACAAACCTATGCTGGAATGCGCTCCCTCACCGTGAAAATGCGCCTCCTCACTGCGAAAATGCTCACCATAAACCAAAGGAAAAACCTCATTCAGACAAATGGTAATAAGAAATCCGGCACTTATAATAAGGAGCTGTTTTGCTAATTTTTCATTTTTCCCGAAAAAACCACCGAGCACAACTCCTAAAACCACACTGAGAATAAGTATAAAATGAACCATTTTACCAAAAATAAGACGGCAAATGTACTAAATAATATTTTTTTAAATAACCCATTTGATGTTTAGCAGTAGTCTTTTAACTTAAAATATATCCCTAATGCTAAAGTATAACTTAATATTCATTCAAAGGAAAATTTTTCAAAGCCACAATTACTTCCTATGGTTTATCACCTAAATACAGCAGGCGCAGCCTGTTAAGAAACTTTAACGGGTGAGGGTTTTCTTAGTTCAATGGAAATTATGATATTTGCACCTCAATTTAGAGTACAAAGAATGAAAAAAGCAATCGTACTGACTTCTTGCCTGGTAGCATACTCGCTCAACGCACAGAGTATAGGCAATTCCCCTTATGCAGCGTATGGAATCGGTGATGTGAAATATGACAACTCAGTGGATATTTCCTCTATGGGAGGGATTTCTGCAGCTTATATCAATGATTTTAATGGGAAATTTAATTTTGATAACCCAGCAACGAATCAGAATTATGGACTAACGAGTTTATCCATTGAAGGTACGAATGAGAACAACTACTTCTCCTCCAACTATGGAGATATGAACACGAAAAAGCACTCCACTTACCTTTCTAATATTGCATTTGCATTCCCCATCACAAAGAAATTGAAGTTCGGTTTGGGCTATCAGCCTTATAGCTCCAAAGGATATACTATCGTACACCGTGAGGGTGCGAGCACTAGCCACTACAAGCTCAATAAATTCTCTGGTAGCGGTATGGTGTCATTGGTTCAAGGAGCGGTTTCTTATACCATTAATCCTAATTTTTCATTAGGTTTTAAAGCAAATTATCACTTCGGAAAACTTACCGATTTGGAAGAAATTTCATATTCAGATGCAGTACTTATCAATGGCTATTCTACAACGAATACCATTAAGAGCTTCAACTTTACAACGGGAGCGGTATATCAGAAAAAGCTGAAAAACGATAGAAAACTCACTTTCGGTGCTACTTATACTTTTGGTTCTACAGGAAAATCAAGCGTAGATTATACCAACAGTACTTATTACTACCTCTCTTCTAATGAAAAAATGAATGAAACAATTCTCGACCAAAAGACGAGCACTGGAAATAATTATCTCCCGCAGAGAGCTACTTTCGGGGTAGGCTATGGTAATGATGCCAAGTGGTTTGCCTCTACGCAGTTTGATTACAAAAGTGGTAATGATGTACAGTTTATGGGCAAGCCTTTCCATTATGAAGATTCATATAAAATCTCTGCTGGTGGGTGGTATCTCCCGAACTATAACAACTTCCGAAACTACTTCTCTCGAGTAATTTATAGATTTGGTGCTTATTACGAAAGAGGTGGATTAAAACTCAACCCAAGCAATCAAGGCTCGGGCAACTTCATCAATGAATTTGCAGTAACCGCAGGAGCCTCCTTCCCCTTTGCGGATGCAAATATCAACAAACGAAGCTCCCTTGATATAGGAATTGAGCTCGGAAAAAGAGGAACTACGCAAAACAACTTGATAAACCAAACTTTTATCAACTTGAAAATAGGATTAAACTTCTCCGACCTTTGGTTCAGAAAAGTAGAATTTGATTAATATTTTGAGAAAGAAATCAACATATAAAAATATAGTAGTTGCAGCAGCCAGCTCTGCTATATTTTTTGTCTTTACCTCCTGTGAGGACAACAATACCGATGTATCTAATAATCAAAAGAAAGATTTCCCCTCCCAAATACTCTACAATACCTATCTCATACAAAAAGATTCTGGAGAAATAAGCCTGAGATTTAAAGCCCCAATTATAGAAAAATATGAACTGATAGACTCCCCCTATGTAAAAGCAAAAAAAGGTTTCTATCTGGAATATTTTGATAAGAAAAAGCCTGAAATACCTGGTAAAATATGGGCAGATTATGCTATATTCTACGAAAAAAAGAATTCCTACGAAGCCAAAGGAAATGTAAAAATCATAACCAATGATGGGACTTCATTTGCGACTAAAACCATTTTTTGGGATAGAGAAAAACGGCAAATGCAAACTCAGGATACTGTATTCGTAATGGATAATAAAGGGAATACCCTTGTAGGAGCCAACGGTATGGTGGCAAAAGATGATTTTTCAGAATACAGTTTTTATAACAATTCTGGTGATTTTAATGCAAAGGAAATCCCACAGACGAAGAAATAATCACTCACTCAGCAGGACTTCCATACCAGCAACACTTTGAGTAAAAACAAGGTAACGCTCCCCTCCATCTGATATTTTGTACTTCTTTTTTATAGCATCAGGTTTTAGTGGATGGTTTTTAGAGATGATATTATATTTATCTCCTCGTTCTAATGTTTTAGGGTTAATTTTCGTTACTTTCAATATCCTGCCTGGAAAATTCTCAAACTTTTCACCAGAAGTATAGAGATGAGTATTCGGGTGGAGTTTGCTCAATGAAAACTGCTTGGCTACCTCTAAAAATGCACCAGATTTCAATATGGCATTATTCGGAATATACAGATAAGCCTGAGGTTGGGAATAACTCACACAAACTGCTGAATCCCCATACTCAAACTCAAAAGGAGCTTCATCGGTTTCAAGATTTACACAGCAGATTTTAGGATATTTAGTCCCTTTATTTATCAGTACCAAAACTTCTTTTACATCATTCTTTATTGCTACAATATGGATTTCACTAATATGCTCAATTACAGAAATGAGGTAAGAAATATCAATAAGTGGTGAGAGTTTTATAAGAGTTTTGTCTGAAATACGAGCCTGCTGCTTCTGAATCTCCAAAATATTCGGTGAAAGATCTTCTAATAAGAAAACCTTTTTATCATCTGCACTTCGCCTCGCAGGGTCTATAAAAATAACATCAAAATTCTTATCATTTTCACTGAGAAAGGTCTCTAATTCAGAGTTGGCAAAATGAGCATCTCTACCCAGCACTGCCCAATTGTGTTTTACGATATCCAACAGCTTAGAATTTCGCTCCACGAGTGTAGTTTCTTCAAAATTCTGAGAGAGAAAATAGGCATCTATACCAAAACCAGAGGTAAGGTCGAGGAAAGTCTTCCCTTTTACAAGACGGCTTTTGTACCTTGCTGCCGACTCGGAGCTGGACTGTTCCAAATTAAGATGCGGTGGAAAAATAATATTCTCTCTATCCAGAAAAGGAAATTTCTTTCTGCATATCTGCTTGCCTTTAACCTGCTGAGCAATCTCCTGTATTGAAATATCATCAAAAGGAGATTTTCTTAGAAGTAAATCAACAATATCTACATCAATATTCTTATTAATGTAATCTTGAACTTCGGTTTTTAAGTAATTTTTCATAGCTATTCATAGGATTTAGTTTTTCACATTAACACTATCAGCTACAAGGATAAAGATTTCTTCGTCAGGTTTCTTCATAAAATAATTTTCACGAGCAAACCTTTCTTTTTCATCTTTATTTTCCATCAGAGTATTATAGAAAAGAGTATGTTTCTCATATTCACTCTTGTAATGTTCAAGCTGAGATTCATACTTCTTAATCTCCAAATTAAGATCATTAATAACGAGTAAAGAGCTATTATCAAATAAAATAATCCAAACTAAAAAAAGCACAAAAGTAATGACATACTTATTGAGCACATACCGCTGTATATACTTAAAAGCAGAAGTTTTATTTGTAGGATTATCCGTGCTCATCTCTTAGGATTTCTTCAATGAATTGTTTATAACTGTGGTTAAAAAGTCAATAGCTACATTATTATGTTTCATATTAGGCACTATAAGGTCGGCATCATTTTTAGATGGCTCTATAAACTCTTGGTGCATAGGCTTCAGTGTGGTTTGGTACCTGTGCAATACTTCTTCCAAGTCTCTACCTCTTTCCTGTGTATCTCTTCGGATTCTTCGGATGAGCCTTTCATCAGAATCGGTATGTACGAATACTTTAAGGTCAAATTCCTTCAAGAGTTCTTTATTCGTAAGTACTAAAATCCCTTCTACGATAAGGACATTTTTAGGTTCTACCAAGACAAAATCTCCCGTTCTGGAATGGGTTACAAAACTATATACAGGCTGCTCGATGCTCTCCCCATTTTTAAGCTGTTTTACATTTTTTACCAGGAGTTCAAAATCTATGGACTTTGGGTGGTCGTAGTTCAATGCCTCTCGCTCGGCAAGAGAAAGATGCTGATTATCGTGATAATAATTATCCTGAGAAAGGACATTTACACCTTCTGTATTGAGTTGTTGTAAAATTTTATTAACTACGGTAGTCTTCCCAGAACCTGTACCACCGGCAATTCCTATAACAAGCATTTAAAATTATTTTAGCAAAAATAGAGAAAAAAACTAAAACAGAACGGCAATCATTTGATTGCCGTTCCACTGCATTACATATAACTATTAAATCTTATTTCTTAACTGTATCTTCTACTATTCCCTGTATATAAACCACTGCTCTGCTGTTATTTGGGTCATTTGAGAAGACCTCTATAACTTTTTTAAATGGATTCACAAGGTTGGTATTGTAGTGTACAGATATTTTCCCTGTTTTCCCTGGAGCTATAGGTTCTTTCGTCCAAGTTGGTGTAGTACATCCACAAGCAGGTTTCACATTACTGATGATAAGTGGTTTATCCCCTGTATTCTTCACTACGAACTCTCGGTTTCCATCGCTTCCTTTCTTTATTGTACCATAGTCTACAATGGTTTTATCAAATGTAATAGTCTGAGCTGTAGCTATTGTTGTAAAGCCTGCTATAAATAATCCAATGAAAAATCCTTTTCTCATAACGATGATATTTTTAAGTTTAATAAAAGCAAAGGTAATAATAATTTTATAAGTTGAATGAAATATTATATTTGTCCGCAAATAATTAAATACATCATAAAATGAAAAAGATTGTTTTCAGCTCGGTAGTGGCATCAGCGATGCTATGGGCGTGCAACAAACCAGCACAAACGGAAGTAAGTAATGAAAATACCCCAGAAGATACCTCAGTAGTAGCACAAGAGAGGCCGACAGGTGGTGATCAAGATGAGCACGGCTGTAACCCATCTACTGGAGAGACTTGGAGTAACTTAAAACAAACCTGCCTGCGCTTATTTGATGATGCTCTACGCCTCAACCCTATCGAGCAAAAGGAAGGAGAAGCAGTAATCAGTGCATTTGTAGTCTTTAATGATGATAAGTCTAAGGTAGAAGTTTTCCTAACGGATGATAATAAAATCCTCGATAAAACAAGTGAAAACACCTTTGCAGACGAACATTACAAATACGATGCAGCTGAAAAAGCGCTCTATATAGAGGGTGTAAAAAAGTATACTGCAGAGAACTAATCTGCTGATTTAGTCAGAGACTTGCAATGCAGCAAAATGGTTTAGGCTCACCCTGCGGGTGAGCCTAAACTTTTATCTATATTCTCTTAATCAAAAACTAATATTCACCCCTATCATCTGATAGCTTCCGTATACCCCTCCTGAAAGTCGGATGCTGAGCTTCTTCTCTTCGGAGAGAGCAGAAGCATTCTTCACTTTGGTAATCCGCGTCTTTGCAATATTCTTCCCGATAAGGTAGCCTACGAAGAGTGCAATAGGATAATCAGATGCCCAATGTACCTTACTCTGCATCATCTCAAAAGACATCAATGCGAGTAGTGAGTATCCAACGGGTTTCAGCCATTTTTTCTCTGGATAGTTTTCAGTAAGTACCGTGAGCGCTGCCATTGCCGTCGTAAGGTGTCCAGAGGGCATTGCATCATACTTTGGAGTATCTTTTTGATAGGCTGAAAAGCTCGGTGCAAATGTCCAATGGCTATGCCATCTGCCTGCCTCAGCAGTGATGAAAGGGCTTTCCCTACCCGAAAGCCTCTTTATCGGTTGAACGAATAAGCCCGACAACGCAATACTCTCAATCAGTTGCAGAGAAGTGCTCACCGCTCTATAATCGTTTTTCAGGAGCCCATAAGTAGCAAGCCCTCCACTGATAAGAATAAAAGTAGTACCATTGCCCACGAAATACAGAGCTGAGTTTACATCAGCAGGGATAATCTTCAAAAATCCTAATTTCTTATAGGTATGAGCTTCATTAAACCCGATAGATTCACTAAAATTTCTACTCTCCCTGATAAGCCAAGGGTCGGCAGGGATAAGTGCAGCGGTAGCCCCCAAAGCTGCCAGACCATACGGATAATACGGTGCTGAAACTGCATCTACAGCGGTATTCACAAAGTTTCTGGGGAGCTTATTCACAACATCCCAGAGCTTGGGCTTTTGGTAAATATAGGTCTCGGTATCGGAGATTTTTATATGCTGAGCGGCTTTATCCATCGGGGGAATTTCTCTCTCAATCTGCACAGTATCAGCAGGAGTGGTATTAATGGAAAGGCTATCATTCTCCTGAGCATACGCCAGTGCTCCTATTAGGAGGAAGCAAATTTTAATTCTCTTCATCTATCGTAGTATCATCGGTTGGATTAATATTATAGACCACGCCTTGGAAAGGGTCATCTTTTTCGGTTTTAGGGCGGTTCCATTTGTACTTGTGAGTCCAATAAGCGAGCTTCATAGCCAATATCCCAAGTCCAGCGCCGAAGAGCACATCGCTGATATAGTGCCTGTTATTTGCTATCCTCATCATCCCCACAACGGAAGCAGTAGCGTATGATGCGTAGGGTACCCAAGGGTGATTTTCCCCGTACTCCATAGCGAGAATAGTAGCACCACTGAAAACATAGGCCGTATGCCCTGAGGGGAAGGACATTCGGGCACCGTTGGGACGCTTATTATCGATTAAATTTTTCATTAAATGAGCCGTAGCCAGTGTAAAGAGATGTCCCTTGATGTGTATTGCCATTCGGTTTTTCCAATCGGTGCGAGGCTTCATTCCGAGGGCTTCAAAGCCATAAGTAGCGGCATCGGGTGCAAATTGCAGATAATCATCAAACTTATATCTGAAATAAGGTAGCTGCTTGTTCCTAAACCTGTGCACTTCATTCTTTATCTCTATCTCCGATGCGGTACCTAAAACCATCAGCCCTACAGGGAAGTAGAGGTCTTTGGGTTTAAACTTCGGTCGGCTGTTCTCTACCAAAGATAAAGAGTCTGTTACCTGAGCAAGACCCTTTACATTAAAAATTAAAATAGTGATAATGAATAACAAAAATTTCAATCTCATACTTTAATAGTGTTTATTTACGAGTAAATAACGAAAAAGGAGAGACAAGATTATCTCTCCTTATAATTTTAGGTGAACTTAGGGTGTTTTTTCCTTATTTTTCTTTCTTGCTTTGATGGTTTCATTTACACTGGTGATGATGACTGCTACATCTTCTGAGAATACCTTGTACTTGGTTGGATTGGCGATTTTCATTGCGGCAAGATAAGTAAGAAGTTTATTATTTATCAGCTCCAAAAGTGGTTTTCTAAGGCTGGTTGCCGTCTCTTTACTCCCTTTCTGTGCTAATTCTTTGTCATAGTTAGCACGGATTTTAGTAAATTCTTCCTGTGCCGTTCTAATGTTTGCAATCGCTTCCGCTACGCCTGGCAACCCTGCAACAGCCTCCACCAAATCACTTGCTGAAAGGTCTTTGAGCAAGGAATCTACAAGGTTGGATTGGGAAGAATAGTTCTCGCCCACCATCTTCACTCCATATTTTTTAAAGACCGCTGAGAGCTGTACTCCATAGGCTTTTAGGGTATCCAAAGGAATGGTTTTGTAGCCTTTTAATAACCTGTCCAGCACTCGGATTGCGCCATCTCTCTTGGCGTCTGCGTTCTCCAATTGGGAAATAACGGCATCTCTTTTCACGGCTTCGGTTAGGGTGTTGGCTTTTTCCTCCATCTCTACGAATAGAGGTTTCAAAAATGCCTCATCTTTAAGCGTTGCAGTGCTTTTGTAGAGGCTTACTAATCTGTGGGCTGTATCACCAACTTCGGTGATTCTGGCTGTTGTAAGTAACTTTTTCATTTGTATGTAATTTTAAAATTATATTTTAGTTATTGGCTGCTTTTGTTTATTTTCTCCTTTTAACTAATTAGTGGAAGCTCATTTTTGTTCATTTTCTCCCTTTCACTAATTAGTGAAAGCCCATTTTTGTTTATTTTCTCCTTTTAACTAATTAGTGAAAGCCCGTTTTTGTTCATTTTCTGCCTTTCACTAATTAGTGGAAGCCCGTTTTTGTTCATTTTCTCCTTTTAACTAATTAGTAGATGGAAATTTTTTATTTTTCATTCACTAAATAGTTATTGGTTTTAATTTTATTTTTCAAAACTAAGGAAATTTTTTCTACAGAGATTTTGGGAGTTTAATTTTTCCCTAGAAATAATTGTGTATCATTAATAACTTTAATAAAATTAGTAGCTCTTAACACAATATTATAATCCGATTTAAGATCAATTAATTCATCTTGTGTCAATCTAAAATTAGGAAAAGGCTCTTCCTGTTTAGGTAAAGATATTACAAAGTAGCATGTATTAGTTTTAGTAAAAACTCGTTTATCAAAATAATAGCTTCTTGTTGCTTCAAGTTGTTCTTTTGCTTTTTGAAAATCATCAGGATTATTCTTTTCATTAGCTCCATATTTTAATTCTGCAAATAATATCCAGCTTTTTGAGTTACTTTTATTTGGGAATAAACAAGTCTCACACTGGGATTTAGTATTCCCTGTACTATCATCTATAAAACTTTTATTATCAAAAATCACTCCTACTATACCAAGGTTATTTGGATTTTGTATTTGCAAATATTTTTCATCCACAGGTGCTTTGGTCAATAGATTAGTTCCTCTACTATTAGGTATTTTTTTATATTTATCTTGATTTGTATAATCTACAATAAAAACATCTCCTACAAAAGACTCGATTTTATGATGAGAAAAGTGTTGTTGTATATTAGCTTTAATCATAGCCTAAAGATAATTTAGAGATTGGTAAAAATCATCCATTACTTCCTTCATTATTTTATCAAAATAATTATCTCCTATCAGTCCATTGTCCTTTTTTATGTCTTTCTTTATTCCTTGTTCTATTTCAAACAAATTAATATCATCAGGGGATATAGCTGATTTTATATTAGATAATTCTTCTTCTGCCTTGTCTCTTACCAAATAAGTAAGAATACAGTTATTAATAGCATACAAGATATATGGGCTATGAGTAGTAAGCATAAGAGTATGATCATATTCACTGTTATTAATATACTCTAATAGTTTATATGCTAATTTCTTTTGTGTTGCTGGGAAGAGGTTTTGCTCAGGCTCTTCTATAATTAGATTGGTGCGATGGTATTCAAATAAGTTTTCCATTATTTGACTATACTTTCTAATCAATTTATCATTTTTTTTATTCAGAGCCTCCTCTAAATAATTACTATACTTTTCATCATTTTCATCAATATCAGTTTTCAGAATAGGATTAATTACAAACTTTGCCATAAGTGATCTACTAACCATACTCCTTATATTTCTAAATTCATATGAATAATCTACTTCATTAGTATATAAATTAGAGATTAAATTATCTACCATTGTAAGCAATGGGGTTAAAGATTGCATACCACTTGAAGATTGTGATAGTTGTATACTGTAGTTTTTACCCTCAATACGATTTTCTCTTTCTTCCTCTAAAAAATAATATTTAATATTAGTATCTAATAAAGAAAATTTATTATTAGGAGTATAGCTTTTTCTTGTATCAAGCCAATCATATAGATAACTTCTCAAATAATTATTGGGAAGATCCAGTTTCTCCATTTCTGGTAATATAATTACACTTCTCTCAGAAGGGATATAGGATATTTTAGGCCTCTTATATTTATAACGCCCCTTTTCTAACCATTTTAAAGTTCCTTTTTTTCCTTTATAAATAATACTTATTGCATCTCCCTTATAATGAATTTCGCTATTTTCTTTAAAATAACCCTCCATTTTATGAAAGTTTTCAATTATTGTTATAAATTTTGGAGATAAGTCTCCAGAATCATCTGCATACTTTTTAAAAGACTGGTGAAAAGAAACATCTTTCTCTATCCAGCTACAAAAACTCAAAAGTTTAGCAATAGTACTTTTACCACTACTTTGCTTTCCCATAAATATATTTACTTTTTTTATCTTAAAATGAATATATTTTATAGGACCTATATTTTTTATAGTTAAACTTCTCATAATTTTCTTATTATTTAAAAAATTATAACTGCAATATTAGTCTTTTATATTTAAAATCCCTTCAACTTCTCCTCCAAGATTGTGATTTTTTCGAGGGTATCTTTTTGTTTTTTGCGTTCGTTTTCTACGATTTCGGGCTTTGCATTGGCTACGAATTTTTCATTGCTGAGTTTTTTCTCCACCGAAACCAAAAAGCCTTTCAGGTAAGCCAATTCTTCCTCGGTTTTCTTTTTTTCTTCGCCTAAATCTAAGTTTTCGCTCAGCGGAACAGAGATTTCCACCGCTCCCACTAGGAAAGTAAAGCTCGGCTTATCCGTTTTCTCGGAATAATGAATTTCAGAGATGTTTGCCAGTTTTCTGATTACATTTTCATTCGCAAAAGAGCTTTCGCTGGTGAATAATTCCACTTCTTCCCTTGGCGAAATTCCTTTGCTCTGGCGGTAATTTCTCACTCCAGAGATGATTTCTTTCGCTGTATCAAACGCAGAGATGATGTTTTCATCAAAGCTTTCTGCATTTTTCTGCTGGGCGATAACCAGCGCTTCTGATGTGTTTCGCTCCGCGATATGCTGATAAAGCTCCTCCGTAAGGAACGGCATAAATGGATGAAGAAGTCTCATCAGTTCCTCAAAGAACCTGATAGTTTGGTTATAAACCTCCTGAGAAATACTTTCCCCAAAATTGGGTTTCACCGCTTCCAAATACCACGAACAGAAGTCGTCCCAAATCAATTTGTAAAGCAAATGCAGCGCATCTGAAATTCGGAATTTCTCAAACTGGTCATTGATTTCGCTGATGGTTTTATTCATCTGATTTTCAAACCAAGCAATCGTCTGCTGCTCAGCATCGGAAGAGGGTTTATTCTCCTTACTCCAGCCTTGTGTAAGTCGGAAGGCATTCCAAATCTTGGTGGCAAAATTCCTCCCTTGAAGCATTAAGTCTTCATCAAAAAGGAGATCATTCCCCGCTGCAGAGCTCAACAAAATCCCTACACGAACGCTATCGGCACCGTATTTTTCTATCAATTCGAGAGGGTCTGGGGAGTTCCCGAGAGATTTAGACATTTTTCGTCTCTGCTTATCTCTTACAATTCCCGTAAAATACACATTCTTAAACGGAACTTCGCCTTTCCACTCCAGCCCCGCCATAATCATACGAGCCACCCAGAAGAAAATAATATCTGGTCCTGTAACCAAATCTGCCGTAGGGTAATAGTAGTTAATATCCTTATTTTCTGGGGCAAGAAGTCCATCAAATACAGACATCGGCCAAAGCCAAGAGGAGAACCAAGTATCGAGTGCATCCTCATCTTGTTTCAGATTTTCTGCGGTAAGTTGAGGATTATTCGCCCTTTCTCTCGCTAAAGCTAAGGCTTCTTCGCTATTTTCTGCCACTACGAAATCATTCTCACCATCACCGTAGTAGTACGCAGGGATTCTCTGTCCCCACCAGAGCTGGCGGGAGATATTCCAATCGCGAATGTTCTCCATCCAGTGTTTATAGGTGTTTTTAAACTTCTCTGGGTGGAATTTTATTTCATCATTCATCACAACATCAAGTGCTGGCTTGGCGATTTCTGACATTTTGAGGAACCACTGCTGAGAGATTTTTGGCTCGATAACGGCACCCGTTCGCTCTGAAGTTCCCACTTTATTTACATAATCCTCCGCTTTTAAGAGGAGGTCTTTTTCTTCCAATTCTTTTGAGATGAGCTTCCTTACCTCAAAGCGATTTTTCCCTGCATAATGAAGCCCGTGCTCATTGAGATTGGCATCATCATCCAAAGCATCAATCATCGGAAGGCTATGGCGGATACCGATTTCATAGTCATTGGTATCGTGGGCAGGCGTGATTTTGAGCGCTCCCGTACCAAACTCAATATCCACATAATCGTCCTCTATAATCGGAATCGCTCGATTAACGATAGGCACGATGACCTTTTTGCCCCTCAGGTGAGCATATCGCTCATCATTTGGATTAATACAAACCGCCACATCTCCAAAAATGGTCTCTGGACGGGTCGTTGCCACAGTGAGGAAGTCCTCCGAACCTTCTATTTTGTATTTCAGGTAGTAGAGTTTTCCGTTTTGTTCTTTGAATATAACCTCTTCATCAGAGATATTGGTTTTCGCCTCTGGATCCCAGTTCACCATCCTGTATCCTCTGTAGATAAGTCCCTTGTTATACAAATCCACAAAGGATTTTATCACCTGTTGGGAGAGTTTATCTTCGAGGGTAAAGCGAGTTCTGTCCCAGTCGCAGGAGCAACCGAGCTTTTTGAGTTGCTCGAGGATAGTTCCTCCGTATTGATTCGTCCAATCCCAAGCGTGCTTTAGGAATTCTTCGCGGGAAATATCAGATTTATTAATCCCCTCAGATTTGAGTTTAGCAACGACCTTAGCTTCGGTAGCAATGGAAGCGTGGTCGGTACCTGGTACCCAGCAGGCATTAAAGCCTTTCATCCTTGCCCTTCTTACGAGTACATCCTGTATCGTATTATTGAGCATATGCCCCATATGAAGAATCCCCGTAACATTCGGCGGGGGAATCACGATGGTGTAAGGCGGTCGGCTATCTGGCTCAGAGTGGAAGTATTTGTTTTCTAACCAGTAATTGTACCATTTCTGCTCTGTTTCCTGAGGATTATATTTATCTGAAATCATTGTATAATATGTTATTCTTAAATTAATATTTAATAGTCTGTCATCAATAAAGGAATAATAAATAAAGATTTATGAACAAACTTTAATTTTAAATAATATTCCCTAAATTTTATCACAAAATTGCTGAGCAAAAGTACAATATCTAGTGTTTTTAGGCAAATCTTTATAGGGAGATTACAAGTCTGATAAAGCGAGATAAACATCAAATTATAGCATAAAAAATCTGCTCCAATAGAATCTTCTTTCCATTGGAGCAGATGATTTAATCATTACGAATACTTAAAAGATAAAGATGAGTATTAAACCTCATCGGTGCTTTATTCTCTCCCCTGCTTTTCTCGGAGCTTTTCTCGCACTGAGAGAATGGACTTTCGGGCTTCGGGCTTGAGGAGGAGTTCAGCACTGATTAAAGCACGGGAAATCATCAGTTCATCCATATACTCAGTACCTTTCCAAGAGAGCTTTTTTATCTCACAAAGGGCTTTTGTACTTTTTTGAGCAAGTTTTTTCATAAACCGATGAAGATACTCATCCAACACCTGTACAGATGGGAAAATATGCTGATAAATATGATTTTGCACTGCCCAATGAGGCGTACGAAACTCGGCATCAAGGCTCATAGCAGTCATCTCCGATATACCTATCTTCCGCTCTACAACAGGCGAAATAACAAAAGGTCCTATGCCGATATTGAGCTCGGTAAGGGCAAGGGCAGCATCTTCGGTAGCGAGACAATAATCGGCAGCGCAGACTATGCCCACTCCCCCACCTGTTACCTTACCCTGCACCCTTACTACTATAGGTTTGGTACAGTTCTTCATCGCACTGAGAACTTTAGCAAAACCCGAAAAAAATCGCTTTGCAGAATCAAGGTTTTCTACAGCAAGAAGTTCATCAAAACTGGCACCCGCACAAAAGGCTTTTTCACCATAGGATTTCAGGAGGATTGCTTTTACCTCATCCTGCTCTCCTACCGATAGCAGTGTACTTGCAAGCTCTTCCATAATGTGAAGTGGTAGAGCGTTTGATTTGGGTGTTCCGAAAGTGATTTCGGCTATTCCGTCTTGTATATTTGAGGTTACAAATGCTGTGTCTATCATTAGTATTGTCTTATGTTAAGGGTTTCTGTGCAACTATCGCTACGGCGTCAAGGTGGTTATCATATTCTCTGAATACAGAACGCATATTGAGGACTCTTTTCCTTAAATCTGGAAATCTGAGAAGATTAAACAAAAATTTCATTGTGCGCCAAAAGCCTTCATCTTGAAGTACTCGCTTACCTTCTAAGAGGTGCATAGGGTTGTGGTCTATACTCACAATACTAAAGCCCTGCTCGGTAAGGAGCTCTACCCACTCGGCAGTAGTCATAGGTCTGGCGTGTACCCTGATATTAGAACTTAATCCCTTAAAAATCTCTTCTTTTACGCTTTCATCTACCTCATCTGGTCGTATACCGAGCTCGTGTATTCCATAATATCCACCAGGCTTCAAAAGGCGGAAGGCTTCTTTTATAATTGCCTTTTTATTCTCCAAAGTTTGCATCGTGAGCATTGCTTCACCATAGACCTTGGTAGCACAACCACTAAGCAAAGTAGTCTGTGATACATCGGAAATAATAACTTTAGCTTTGCTATACTTTATACTCTTTCGAGCGAGCTTTGCTGCTTCTTCATTAATATCTACCCCAGTATAAGAATTGGGCTGATGCGAACAGGTAATATTTGCTGTAAAGCCCAACCCAGGAGCAAACTCCACAACATCATCTGAAGGCTGAATATTCATTTTTCGGATAAGAGTCTCTGTGAGCTCCCTACCTCCAGGGCGAAGCACTTTCTTACCAAGCTTAGCAAGAATCCAGTGCCCCTGCTTTTCATTTAAAGTGCTTTCTCTATTCATAATTATTTTAATTTAGACAGCAAATGTAGATAATAATATCCACTCGCTAAACAAAAAAACTCCTTATATTTACCGCCCTAAACAACAAATACAGTAATGATAAAACCCATAGAAGGCTTTTCCAAGCTGGATAAACAAGGAAAAATAAACTGGCTCACAAGCGAATATCTCAATGGAAATACAGAATATGAGAAAATTCTGAAACAATACTGGAATGATGACGAGCCTCTGCAAAAACTACACGAAGAATTCTCCGAAAACACCATTTCTAACTTCTATATGCCCTACGGCATAGCTCCAAACTTCCTTATAGATGGAAAACTCCTCGCTCTACCAATGGTGGTGGAAGAAAGTTCCGTAGTAGCTGCAGCTGCAAAATCTGCAAAATTCTGGTTAGACAAAGGAGGGTTTAAAACGACTATTATCAATACAGAAAAGCTGGGGCATACCCACTTTATCCTTAATGCAGAACCTGTAAAAGTGCTTCATTTTTTCAATTTTAAACTGAAACAGAAACTCTTTGAAGCAACGGAAAACATTACCACAAATATGAGGAAGAGAGGTGGTGGCATTCTGGATATTCAGCTTATTGACAAGACTGCAGAGCTTAATAATTATTACCAGCTGAAAGCGAGCTTTGATACTAAGGACTCTATGGGTGCTAATTTTATCAACTCCTGCTTAGAGCAGTTCGGGAGGACATTAAAAGAGGAAGTCCTAAACGATGAAAACTTTAATGATGACGAGAAAAACTCATTGCAGGTAGTGATGAATATCCTCTCCAACTATACGCCCAACTGCATCGTGCGAGCAGAGGTTTCCTGTAAAATTGAAGACCTGAAAGACGACTCTGGAATCTCACCAGAAGAATTTGCATGGAAGTTTAAACAAGCGGTAACCATTGCCGAAATAGAACCCTACCGAGCAACAACTCACAATAAAGGAATTATGAATGGGGTAGATGCAGTAGTTATCGCAACGGGAAATGATTTCCGAGCAACGGAAGCCTGCGCCCATACCTATGCCTCCAAAGATGGAAAATACTCCTCCCTTACGCATTGCAGTACAGATGGTGGCATATTTAAATTCTGGATAGACCTACCAATTTCCATAGGAATAGTGGGCGGGCTGACCAATCTTCACCCTCTCGTAAAATTCTCCCTTGCACTCCTCGGCAAGCCCTCTGCACAAGAACTGATGAGCATACTTGCCGTTTCTGGACTTGCACAAAATTTTGCCGCACTAAGGTCATTAGTAACCACAGGAATACAAAAAGGACATATGAAAATGCACTTGCTCAATATCCTGAACCAGTTCAACGCTACCGAAGAAGAAAAAAAATACTTCATAGAATATTTTAAAGACAAAACCGTCTCCCACCACGAAGTAATAACCGAGCTTAATAGCAGAAGGAAGCAGTAGCACAGCGGGCGGTTACACCCACTGGCTACAGTGTCCTAATATATAAAGAAAAACGAGTCATAACTGTCTCGTTTTTTTTATTTCAAAAGAGAGTAATTCTTGTCCTTAACTAAGATCTCACTTGTAGGATCGATTTCAAGACTAAGAGAGGGCTAAAATAGTCCTCTCTTAGTATCTTTAGCTTACTTTATTTGCATAAAACCACTGGCTCGGTGCTAATAAATACGCTCCAGACCCGCTGATTAGTCAAAGGAAATTTCATCGCGGTAGCCGAACATTCGGCGCTCCTTAATCATATCGGCAACACCTGCAGGGAGCTGATTTTCCCAGCCTTTTTCCCTCATTGCAATCTTCTTCAGAATCTCTCGAGAATAGATTTCGGAGTAGGCGGTATTATGATTGGTAATATCGACAATCCGCTTGTTCTGGATGAAATATTTGTAGAGTTCTTTGAGATTGGCACCAACTTTCAGATTAGCGGAAGTGAGTACTTGATGGCTAACAGGGTCTTTGTAAGGGTAGAGATAGACGCAGACATCTTTCCTGAAGAGCTTTCCGAATGCCTCCAAAATACCACCAGAGAGATCCTCATAATAATCCTCATTGAAGACATCTAAAAGATTGTTTACCCCCATTGCAATACCAATTTTCTGATTGGTATAGCCGATGAGATAGTCGGTCAGGCGATAGTATTCGGAGTAATTAGAAATCATCACATTATAACCGAGCTTGCCGAGTACATCTACCCTATCAAGGAAGTCTCTCTCATCAATATCCCCTGCTGCACGGAGGTTTGCCGTAGTGATTTCAAAGAGGACTTCTACATCATCTTCGCTACATTTTACATCTTCCATAAACATCTCCAAACCATTGAGGAACATATCTATATTAACGAGGGTTACAGGACGGAAGCTCCCACGAACAGCAAAGATATTCTTCTTGTAAAGGAGGTCGGCAGAGAGTACATTGGTACCTTCAGGAGTGAAGATTACCGCTTCGGTCATACCCGACTTCACGAGCTGCAAAGACATCAATCTATTATCTACATATTTAAAGTCTGGTCCCGAAAAGTCTATCATATCAATCTCAATATTATCCTTTGGGATAGAATCATATAGAGAATCAATGAGCTTCCTTGGGTTATCATAATAATTGAATGCGCCGTAGATGAGATTAACGCCCAATTTGCCGAGTGTTTCCTGCTGGTAGGTAGCATCATTTTCCTTAAATCTGATATGGAGGACGATTTCGTTGTACTCCTTCTGAGTTTCTGACTGGAACCTGATGCCTACCCAACCGTGCCCTTTCAGTGTCTTAGTAAAATTGATGGTAGTAACCGTATTGGCATAGGCAAAGTACTTCCTGCTAGGCATTTTATCGCGAGAGATTCGCTCTTCTATAAGCCCCACCTCGTATCTGAGCATCTTTCTCAATCGGTTCTGGGTTACATATCTGTTTTTGGATTCTTTACCATAGATGGCATCGCTGAAATCTTTATCGTAGGCAGACATAGCCTTTGCAATGGTCTGCGAAGCCCCACCAGCCCTAAAAAAATGCCTTACAGTTTCCTGACCAGCACCTATTTCAGCAAAAGTCCCATAAATATTGGGATCAAGATTGATAATTAAAGCCTTCTGTTTAGCAGTTAAATTCTGTTTTTGCAACGACATTTTATATTTTTTGTAAATTTACCAAAAATATTTATTCTTCAAAGTATGAAGCTAAAATTTCTTGGCACTGGAACCTCACAAGGCGTTCCAGTGATTGGTTCCAAACACCCCGTTTGCCTCTCCAATAACCCAAAAGATAAACGATTACGAACTTCTGCTCTCATTACTACTGATACGGGAAATAAAATTTTAATTGATTGTGGTCCTGACTTTCGCCAGCAAATGCTCAATAATAATGAAGATAGCCTCAATGCCGTACTCATTACCCACGAACATAATGACCATATTATAGGGTTGGATGACCTCCGCCCACTCATCTTTAAAAATGCTTCGGATATGCCTATCTATTGCTCCGAAAGGGTTGCCGATGAGATACAAAAACGATTTCCTTATGCTTTCAGCGATGATAGATACCCTGGAGCTCCATCTTTTGAACTTAATATCATCAAAAAGTCTTTCAATGTATTAGATGCTGAGATTATTCCCATTAATATAATCCACGGAAAGCTCCCAATATTGGGCTATAAAATAAAGAACCTCGCCTATATAACCGATGCAAGTGCTATCCCCAAAGAAGAAAAAGAAAAACTTAAAAACCTTGATGTACTCATCATTAACTGCCTGAGGAAAGCGCCCAAACATCATTCTCACTTCACATTGCCAGAAGTAATTTCACTTGTGGAAGAGCTAAAACCCAAAACAGCTTATCTTACACATATTAGCCATACATTAGGCTTCTATGATGATGTAGAAAAAGAGCTCCCTGCTGCTATGCACCTTGCATACGACGGTTTAGAAATAAATTTTTAAGGTTTATAGTATCAATAAAGGCTTGTGTATTTTAAAAATAAATGTATCTTTGCGCTCACAATTCTGAAAAGTAGCCCAGATGGCGGAATTGGTAGACGCGTTGGTCTCAAACACCAATGCCGCAAGGCGTGCCGGTTCGATCCCGGCTCTGGGTACAAGTTGAAAAGCATAAAGTTCTCACTTTATGCTTTTTTTGTAACTAAAAAACTATAAAATTAGCATCATAAAGGCTATATTTTTTCTAATGGCATTGCACTATATAAGCTTTCTAAACAAAAAAGCCCATCAACTAAAGATAAAGTCTTTTCTGGGGAAGGCTAGATAGTTATTCACTGAAAAAGTATGTATCTTCGCGGGATGTAAGGATAAAGGTATCTCACCAGAATATGATGATGTAGAGAGTATGCTTTACTGGGAGCTGTATACAAACCAATAAATATAATTAGCGGTTAGTTAACAGATGCCAACTATCACACATGGAGTTTTAGACTTCGTTACACAGGAAGTTGGCAGGCTGAGACTCGAGCAATTAGGCGAAGAATTAGTATTTAACTTAAAACAATTTGAAAAATAAAAAAACTATGGAAAATATAATCAATTTCTTCTTAAGGTGTGTAAGTGCTGTTATTATACTCAGCATATTACTTCTGGCTATTGGAATTATGGCATATACCTGGAAAATATGGGCTGTAGGCGTAGGAGCGCCTATTCTATCTTTTCTTACCTATTCTATAATCTTCCAGCACAAATATGAAATGAATAAATTCCAGAAAATAATGCTAATTATCCTTTCTTATATGGAAATATTAGGTTTTATCAGTCTTATAGGTACAGTTTGTTGGGCTATATTTATTGGAAATATAGATATGAATATTATTTATATTATTTTAGGAATTACAATTGTGGGTTCTTCTGGGTTACTAAAAGTTGATTTAGATTGTAGAGGTTATGGTAGAAAAGATATAAAGAATAAAAAATAATACAAACTTATTTAACTAATTATAAAATATAAAAACAAAAGAAATAATGGATAAAATACAGAATCTACTAAATCAAGTATCTATCATTAGTAAGAAAAATGCAGAAATATTGGAGGCAGTAGGTGGTAGATTTAATATATTTCGTATTTGTGGTGTGAATCATTATGAAAATACACATTCAGCAATTATCGCAGAATTTTTAAACCCTAATGGGACGCATGGATTAAAATCACAATTTCTTGAATGTTTTATAGATATATTAGAGAATGATTTTTTAGTAAAAGATTTCAGCTATGAAAATGCAAAAGTATATACAGAATACTCAACCCCAAAAGGACGAATAGATATTCTTATAGAGGACGAACAAAGACAAAAGGCTATTATTATCGAGAATAAAATATACGCAGATGATCAATGGGAGCAACTAAAAAGATATAACGAATACGCTGAAAGTAAATATCAAAAAGGAAAATATCAGATATTATACTTGACTCTTGGGGGATGTAAAGCCTCTGAACAAAGTGGAGGAGAAGTTCTTTATTCAACAATCTCATATAAAGAAACCATAATAAATTGGCTTGAAAAATGCGTTGCAATTGCTTCTCGCTTTCCCATTGTACGAGAAACCATCATTCAATACATAAATCACCTAAAAGAACTAACAAATCAAGATATGAATAATAAAAACAAAGAGGAAATAACAGAAATCTTATCAGAAATAGAAAATCTGAAAGCTGCAAAAACAATTTATAATAACTATTTAGCAACTTATGATACTATCATAAATAAGTATTTTAATCCCAAAATGGAAGAGTTTGCAAAGCAAAATGGGTTAGAATATCATTATGAGACAAGTGAAGAGGCTTATGTAGGTTTTTATTTAAGAAATCCTCTTTGGCCAGAAGAATGCTGGATAGGGTTCTCTTTTGAAAAAGGTTATTATTACTATGGATTAAGCAATGATCCAGACATTTATAATCTTTCTCCTGAAAAAAGAAATAATCTTCATAAGCAATTAGCGGATTTGGGTATTTCTTCTTGTAAAGAAAATAAATGGTGGCCATTCTATGAATACATATCAAACCTAACTGTTGATGTTTGGGAAAGGGATATTATTAATAGTGATAATTTTCTGAATGATTGTAAGGATAAAATAAAAATGATATTAGAAGCAATGAAAAAAATAGAGCTGTAGAGACGCTGGCTTTATCCTAAGAATAAAATACACACAAAATAAAAAAGCCCACCAAGGTGAGCTTTTGTTAAAAGTGAACGCGGAAGGAGTCGAACCCTCAACCTTCAGAGCCGTAATCTGACGCTCTATCCAATTGAGCTACGCGTCCTGAACTTTCGGTTTGCAAATATATAATAAAATTCCTTCCTTTGAAAGATGAATGCAAATTTTTTTTTCATCATTAGCCTTCTCATCGTCTTAAGCTGTAAGAATGAGAGTAAAAAAATATCAGATTCAGACTGGGTAAGAGTTTCAGAAAGGATTTCCTACTCGGAAAATAAAGATTTCTTTGAGTTTAAATCTGGAAAATTCAAATATAAAATCCCACAATCCAAACTTCCTTTCAAAAAGATAATGCTCCTTAATGCCAGCCTTACAGGGTATATCTTAGAGATTAAGGCAGAGGACAAAATCAATGGAATTGCAAGCCCAGAATATGTATTCTCCGAAAAAATAAGAGCACTCATCACTCAAAAGAAAATCCAAAATATAGGAAATGACCAGAAGTACAACATAGAGAAAATCCTCTCCTATAAACCAGATGCCATTTTTACCAACTATATCGAAAGCTTTGAAAACACCTACAACATCCTTAGAAAAAACGATATACAAGTTATCTTTATAGATGAATACCTTGAACAAAAACCATTAGACAAAGCCAATATCATCAATCTTTTTGGGCAATTGCTGGGCAAGGAAAAAGAAGCAAGCCTCCGTTTTGAAGAGATAAAAAAGGAATACGAAAAGCTCTCCAAGCTCGCACAGGAGCAAAAGGAAAAACCCAAAGTTCTCGTCAATGAAATGTACGGAAATCAATGGTTTTTAGCAGGGGGAAAAACCTTTACTGCCAATTATCTGAAAGACGCTGGCGCAAACTACATCCTTAAAGAAAACGAACAAGACACCAGCGTACCAATGAGCTTTGAGGAGGTTTTCATAAGAGCAAAAGACGCTGAATACTGGGTGAATGTAGGCAATCATAAGCATAAAAGCGAACTTATAAGCATTAATCCCAACTATGAAAAGCTCAGTGTTTATCAAAAAGGGGAAATCTATTCCCTATCCGGAGCAATGAATGGCGCTGCCAATGATGCCTTTGAAAGCGGTGCTATACGAGTAGATTTAATGCTCAAAGATTATATCAAAATATTCCATCCTCACCTTCTTCCACACCACAAGCTCATCTACCTAAAACCCGTTAGTACGGGATACAATTAGCGGTTACTTAGGCTAAATCTTTTAGAGACGAGCATCAGTATCACTCCAATCAGTATAAACGGAATGGATAATACCTGACCGGTATTTAGCGTTCCAAGAGTGATAAATTCATCACCTTGTGGTTCTTTTAGGAATTCTACGAAGAAGCGGATAGACCACAGCACGATAAAGAAAAACCCAAACAACCAACCTTGCTGATACTTCTTATCGGTATGATTATAAAGCCACCAGAGAATGGCAAAAAGAGTGATATATCCCACCGCTTCGAAGAGCTGAGAAGGGTATCTCGGTACGGTAGCTCCGTATTCTTCACTCATCTGCGGGAAGAGCACGGCAAAAGGAGAGTCTTCGCTGGCAATTTTCCCGATGATTTCAGAGTTTATAAAGTTCCCAATCCTCACAAAAGTCCCCCCAAGGGCTACCACAATCCCAAGCCTGTCATACACCCAAAGCGGATTTTTCTTAATAACCTTGAATGAATAATAAAGCGTAGTCAGGATGAGCGCAATCGTAGCTCCGTGGCTCGCTAATCCCGAAAATCCTGTAAATTCAAACTTCGGTTGGGTGCGTATAGGGAGGAATACTGCCCAAAAATCTTTCTTTACCAGCTCGGGTTCGTAAAAGTAAACATGCCCCAAACGAGCACCAAGTATCGTACCTACAATGGTTAATATAAACAGTGGCTCCAGATATTTAGCATCCACATTATCTATCTTAAACATTTTCTCCATTACCTTAAAACCAAGACCAAAGGCAAGAACGAACATCAAACTATAAAAATGAAGCATAAAACCGCCCAGCTGAATGCCTTTCACGGGGTTCCAAACAAAGAATGGAGTGTGAAGCACTACCTTTCCTCCTACGATTTCATCTTCTTTCTGCAATGGTTTGTAGAGGTATTTGTATCGATTGAGGTCATCGGTAGGGAGGAATTTCTTGTCCAGCGCCTGATAGCCCAATGAAGAGAATTTCGGATAGAGCATAGACGCATATTTATTCATATCTTCATTGAGAAAAATAAGGGTGCTCGCCTTTACATCCTTCTCACTGAACTCATCGAGTGTAGCGGGATTGGTCGTAGCAAATATCTTCACTGGAACATCTTTCCCATTGATGTTTAGCGTACCATTAGATAATCCATCGGGGTAATTTTCTGCCTTGATTCCTTGATTTATGAATGCAAAAAGGAGAATCAATATCTTTACTAAGTCTTTCATCTTGTTTAATTATAGAGAGGGTTGGGTTTAAAATTTTCTTTCAATAACATAGTCCAGCATCAGGAGGAGGGACTTCTTCGCATCGGAGTCTGGGAACTCATCGAGGATATTTTTCGCTTTCTGCTGGAAGTCTTTCATCACTCCGATGGCATAATCCAGCCCCCCAGATTTCTTTACAAAATCTATCAGTGCTTTCACTCGATTTTTATCGTTGTTATACCTTTTAATGGTGTTAAAATAGTACTTCCTGTCGCTCTCGCTGGCGTTTTTTAATGTATGGATGAGCGGCAGCGTCATCTTCTGTTCCTTAATATCTATCCCCACAGGCTTCCCAATGATATTTGAGCTCAAATAATCAAAAAGGTCATCCTTTATCTGAAAAGCCATACCTGTGTAAGTACCAAAATCCTGCATTTTCTTTGCTAAAACCTCATCGGCGCCGTTAGAAAGCACGCCTATTTCGCAGCAAGCGGCAATCAGAGTAGCGGTTTTCTGGCGAATGATTTCATAATAAACCTCTTCGGTAATGTCTAATTTCCTCGCTTTTTCTAACTGAAGAAGCTCTCCTTCGGACATTTCCCTGATGGTTCTAGAAATTACCGAAAGCAGGTCATAATCCTTATGGTCAGTAGAGAGAAGTACCGATTTGGAGAGCAGATAATCCCCTACCAGCACAGCGATTTTATTCTTCCAAAGGGCATTTATGGAGAAGAAGTTTCTCCTTTTAAAGCTCTCATCCACCACATCATCGTGTACAAGGGTAGCGGTGTGTATCAGCTCTATCATAGAGGCGCCGCGGTAGGTTTTGCTATTCACTTCTCCCAAGAGTTTTGCACAGAGGAAGATAAACATCGGGCGCATTTGCTTGCCCTTGGTGGTTACGATAAAGCGGGTTACTTTATCCAGCAGAGGTACGCTGCTCTTCATAGATTCATAGAACTTCTCCTCGAAGAGTTTCATTTCTATGGTTATCGGTCGCTTTATTTCTTCTATAATATTAGACACAAGTTTTAGATTTTGATGAATGGGGAATAAAACCCCACAAATATAATGTATTTATGAAAATCTGCTAATGGGATACTCGGGCTATACCGTCATAGAAAATATTCGGGTTTCGGGCTGGTTGCGCAACATTCTCAGGTCAAAAGCCATTGCTACATTTCGGGTAAATGCTCTGCCTTTTTCGGTTATTCTGATGCGGTTTCGGCTCAGCTCTACCAGCCCATCGCTCTGCATTTCTTGCAATCTTTCCATCGCATTGTCGAGCTCGGGGAGGTGGCTATCCTCATCCCAAGAGGTTTCTAATGTACACATCAGGTTCAGGATATGCTTCCGTATGATAAGGTCTTCTTCGGTGAGGATATGCCCTCGGAATACGGGGATGATCCCCTCCCCTACCTGCTCTTGATAGCTTTCTACCGATTTATCATTCTGAGCAAAAGCATACCACGAGTCTGATATTGCACTCATCCCCAAACCGATCATCAGCTGGGTTCTGCTCGATGAATAGCCCATAAAATTACGGTGTATCTTCCCCGTGAGCATTGATTGATAGAGGTCATCGCTCTCCAAAGAGAAGTGATCCATCCCCACTTCCTTATAGCCAAGCTGCTCGAGGAGTTTCTTCCCATTTTCGTAGAGTTTCCGTTTCTCTTCGCCGCTCGGTAGGTCATTTTCATCAAAGCCCCTCTGCCCTACTCCCTTTATCCAAGGTACATGGGCATACGAGTAGAATGCCAGCCTATCGGGTTTCAGCGCCATTGTTTGCCTTATCGTATCGTTCATAGACTCCCAAGTCTGGAAAGGCAGCCCAAAGACCAAATCGTGGGAAATACTCAGGTAGCCCACCTCCCGAGCCCATTCGGTAACCTTCTGAACATTAGCAAAGGGCTGTATCCTGTTGATGGCTTTCTGAACCTTCAAATCATAGTCCTGCACCCCGAAGCTGCACCGCCTAAATCCCAAATCATAGAGCGTTTGCAGGTGTTCTTTGGTGGTATTATTCGGGTGGCCTTCAAAGCTGAACTCTGGATTTCCGGCGATTTCCGACTGCTCAAAAATCCCCTCCAGTAATCTCCTCAGGTTTTCTGGCGAGAAGAAAGTCGGCGTCCCCCCTCCAAGGTGAAGCTCCTTGATTTTAGGTTTTTTGGTGAATAATTCAAGGTAAAGCGCCCATTCTCTAAGCACAGTGTCTATGTAGGGCTCCTCCACCGAATGCCTTTTCGTAATCCGTTTGTGGCAGGCGCAGAAAGTGCAGAGAACCTCGCAAAAAGGGAGGTGTATATAGAGGGAAATCCCCTCCGAGTCATTAGTTTCATTAAAGGAATGAACCACAGATTCCTTCCATTTCTCTGGCGAGAAGCCCCCCTCGTCCCAAAACGGAACCGTAGGATAAGAAGTATATCTGGGTCCAGGTATATTATACTTATCTATTAGCGAATTCATCCGGCAAAAGTACTAAAATTAAAACCTCCCACAGCGTAAGGCTGCTACTATAAAATAAAAATCTCATTACTTTTAATACTATGGAGGTTTTAAAAAAAATCTAAAACTCTGACTACTTTTAAATTTGATTGGAAAGTAATTTTCAAATTATCCACTATACTACGGCTGCTGCGAAGAAAAATCCCTCTCTGTCATTTCTACCTCTTGTAGCAGGGCTCCGTTCTCGTCTCGGTACTGGTATTTGAGGGTGGAGATATCGTAGGGCTTCATATCGGTGAGGATTTTTTTCAGTGCTGAGTTTTTAGACATATCTTCTTTTATGATGCTCTTTGCTTCGGGTCTTTTTACGGCTTGTTTTATCGAGTGGGGAACTATCGCGGTATAGATTAGGTCGTTCTGCACACCTACGGAAATCTGGGTAATCTTCACTCCTGAGGCGGAATCTACAATCGGGAGGTTGTTATTAAAGACTTCGAGCATCTGCTTCACCTCATTGTGTTTCTGGGTGGTTGGGTTGGTTCTCTCGTTTTGGATATTGGCTTTATTTATGAGTTCAGAGATAATGACTTTACCAGAATCATCTTTCACTTCAACCTTGAAATTAATGCCATCGTTTAGCATTTTGATATTTTGTTTATCAGACCAGATGATTTTCCCTACAAGGCTAAGGAGTGATTCTCTCATCACATCAGAATTGGCTTTATCGGCATTGATTTTAGATTGGAAGCGCATCAAAATCTCATTCTCGCCCACCCTCTTCACTTCTTGCAGGCTGAGTGTAGGGTCATTGAGCTTCTTTGCAGTAGCATTCATTATACTGATTGTAATATCTACCTCTGATTTCTTATCACTCTGACAGGAAATAAAAAGCAAGCCAGATAAAAACAAGAATACTAAAAAATTTCCTCTAAAAATTATCATTTCTTAATCATTAATGGGCAAATATACAGAGAGAAAATAAAAAATTCGCAACTTTTTTTGCTCATATCATAAAGAAATCTTTATCTTTGAAAGCAAAAAAAAGATGAAAAAAGTAGTATTTTCTGCATTAATTGCAATGGGAGCAGTAACACTTTCAAATGCTCAAATCAAGTTAGACAAAGTTATCAACACCGCTTCAAAAGGTGTAAAAGCTCTTAGCTTCTCCAACGAAGATGCAAAGAGACTTTCCAAAGAAGCAGTAGATTGGATGGATGAACACAACAAAGTAGCCAATGCAAAAAGCCCATACACCAAAAGGCTGAACAAACTCTTCGCAAAACACAAAAACGAGGACGGGCTTACGCTGAACTACAAAGTGTATTTGGTAACCGACATCAATGCTTTTGCGTGTGCAGACGGTAGCGTGAGGGTATTCTCTTCATTGATGGATATTATGACTGATGATGAACTATTGGCGATTATCGGGCACGAAATCGGGCATGTGAAGAATGAAGATACCAAAGATGCGATTAAGTCCGCTTATCTGAAAGCAGCAGCATTAGACGCTGCATCTATGGCATCCAGTACCGTACAGAAGCTCAACGATAGCCAGCTCGGTACTTTAGCAAGTGCAATGCTAGACTCTTCACACTCAAGAAAGCAGGAATCTCAAGCCGATGATTACAGCTACGAATTTATGAAGAAACACGGCTATAATGTAATGGGTGCCTATACCGCATTTAAGAAATTTGCATTACTCACCAAAGAAAAGCCTACTACATTCCAAAAAATGATGAGCTCCCACCCAGATAGTGAAAAAAGAGCCGAAGCAGTGAAGAAAAAAGCGAAAAAAGACGGACTTTGGAATGACCCAGGAGAGATTACCCTCCCTACAAAAAAGAAATAAACAACCCGCCAGAAGCTAACATCAGTTTCTGGCTGTTTTTTGTTCCACTCATTCAAAATCATTACATTTGTTCCCATTAAAAAATTAAGAATAATGGCTTATAACTTACTAAAAGGCAAAAAAGGAATTATCTTCGGAGCGCTAAACAACCAGTCTATCGCGTGGAAAGTAGCAGAAAAATGCTATGAAGAAGGAGCGGAGTTTATATTGTCTAATGCTCCAATAGCCCTGAGAATGGGAGAGCTGAACGAATTGGCAGAAAAGACAGGCGCAGAAGTCATAGGAGCCGATGCTACCTCAGTAGAAGACCTTGAAAAACTCTTTGATGCAGCTATTGCCAAGTTTGGAAAGATAGATTTCATCCTCCACTCCATCGGGATGTCTGTAAATGTGAGAAAAGGGAAAAAATACACAGAACTGAACTACGACTGGCTAGAAAAAGGCTGGGATGTATCTGCAGTTTCCTTCCACAAAGTGATGAAAGTAGCCTACGAGAAAGATTGTATGAATGAATGGGGCTCCATCCTCGCACTGACCTATATCGCAGCGCAGAGAACCTTCCCTGACTATAACGATATGGCGGATAATAAATCTTTTCTTGAAAGCATTGCGAGGAGTTTTGGATACTATTGGGGAGAGCGAAAGGTAAGGGTGAATACCATATCCCAATCCCCTACGATGACTACTGCCGGCAGTGGTATTAAGGGCTTTGGTGGCTTCTTCGGATATGCAGAAGATATGTCTCCACTCGGAAATGCAAGTGCAGAGGAGTGCGCCAACTACTGTATAGCGATGTTCTCTGACCTTACGAGGAAAGTAACGATGCAAAACCTCTTCCACGATGGTGGGTTTAGCAATACAGGCGTTTCTCAAAAGATTGTCGATAGATACAGCGAAAGAGAAGAATAATCTCAACCCTTTAATTCTAAAAAATACTTTATCCCAACTCAGTTTTGACCTCAAAAACTGAGTTTTTTAATGCGGAAATGAATAGAAATAATTATTTTCGCAAAATCTAAAAATAGAATTGATGAGTTCAGAGAAAGAAATGTCTTTTTGGGGGCATATAGGCGAGCTGAGGGGGCATCTCATCCGCAGTATTATAGCGATTGTTATCGGGGCAATCATCATAGGCTTTAATATAGAGTGGCTGATGGATAATGTATTCTTTGGCCCTACGAAGAATGACTTCCCTACCTTTCGTTTGATTAACTACCTCTCTCGCGAGCTTGTGGGGAGCGATAGCTTCCACCTGCCTGATGAATTCCGAGTACAGCAGAAGAAACTTTTCCAGCAATTTAATGTAATGATGGCGGTTTCTATCTTTGGTGGGATCGTAGCCGCATTCCCGTATATTGTCTGGGAAATATGGCGGTTTGTAAGCCCTGCTCTGCACCCAAACGAGAAGAAAAATTCTGCCTTTATGATTAATTTCATCTGGGTATTATTCATCATTGGAGTGCTTACGGGCTATTTTTTAATCCTCCCACTGGCGATTAATTTCGGATTGCTATTCAAAATCTCTGGCTCGATAGAGCAGCTGTTCGATTTATCTGATTATACTACCCTCTTCCTCCAAGTCGTACTCGGAATGGGTGTGCTTTTCCTCTTCCCTGTTATCGTTTATTTCCTTACCAACATCGGAATCCTCACCCCAATGTTCCTGCGAACTTACAGACGGCACGCCATCGTCCTCATAATGACGGTAGCGGCAATCGTAACCCCTGCTGATGTGCTAAGTATGCTGGCTGCGGCTTTCCCCCTGCTGATTCTCTATGAATTTAGCGTAATGCTATCGGCAAGAGTGTATAAACGGGTACAAAAACGAGGGTTAGGAGTCTAATTTTCCGCAATGATGAAGCGATGATTGTTGGATAAATCAGACAATAGATGAGCATTAAACCGATGAAAAAGCTCGAGGGTCTCCTGCCCGAGTTTTTGGTTTATTTCAAGAAAAATCAATCCCTCCTCACTGAGTATTTGAGTAGCATCTTGGGCAATTTTCCTGTAAAATACGAGCGGGTCTTCGGTAGGTGAGAAAAGAGCGAGCCGAGGCTCATAATTTTTAACCGAAGGAAGGATTTCTGCTGCCTCTTCTTTGGCGATATAGGGCGGATTGGAGATGATGACATCAAACTTTTCTGCAAAATCGGTAGAGAGGTAATCGGTTTGAATAAAATGGACTTCCACCTCGTTACTAAGGGCATTTTTTTGAGCAATCTGCAAGGCTTTTTCAGAAATATCAATAGAGAAAATCTCTGCATTTGGGAGGTTTTTCTTTAAACTAATGGGGATAATCCCACTTCCTGTGCCTATTTCCAATATCCTAAGGGGGCGACTGGCGAATTTTTCCTTTATCTTTTTTAAAGCGAGCTCTATGAGCTCTTCCGTTTCAGGACGAGGGATGAGGACGCCTTCTTCTACAAAGAATCTAAGCCCAAAGAAGTGGGTTTCACCTAAAACATACTGATATGGTCGGTGATTTTTGAGCTCATCAAGGTGGTTTTTGAGCTGAGAAGCTATTTCTTGCGGGAGCTCTTCATCGGAATGGAGGCGCTGCTCGTACCTCTGCCAATGCAATAGCTTTTCTACGAGAAGATACAGGATAAACGCGCTTTCGGTGGGAGTATAAAAAGGTAAAAGCTCGGTTTGATAACGATTTTTAAGGCTATTGAGCGTCATATTCTACCTTATAAAGACGAGTTTGGAATCGGTTGAGCGCTCATCATCTAAGAGATAGCCACCATCGTTAAAAGCCTTTACTTCCTCTAAGGTTTTTAGTTGGTTTTGGGCACAGAATCTTATCATCAGCCCTCTGGCGTGCTTGGTATAGACTACGATGGTTTTAGGTTTTCCTGAGCTCATTTCATAAAATTCAAAGTCTATCCATTTTCCTTTTAAATTCTTTCTGTTTAGTGCCTTGCTGTACTCTGCACTGGCTAAATTGAGGATAGCTTCGCCTTCTTCCAGCTCGGAATTGAAGTGATGGGTGAGCCTTTCGGACCAGAAATCATAGAGGTTTTTATAGCCTTCAAACTGGAAAGCCCTGCCCATTTCTAAGCGGTAGAGCATTATGCGGTCAGAGGGTCTTAGCAAGCCATAAAGCCCAGAGAGAATCCTGTAATTTTCCTGTAAATACTCCACCGCTTGTGGGGCGAGGCTATCTGCATCGAGGCCTTTATAGACTTCTCCCGTAAAGGTGTAGAGGGCAGAGCTGCTGTGCTCAGAATCTGGAGCTGGTGACCATTTTTGGTTTCTTTCCCAGTTTTCATCGGCGAGTTTTTGGGAGATTTCCATCAGTTCGGAAAGAAATTTAGGGCTTTTCTCCCTCAAATGAGATTGTATAAGCTCGGCTTCTTTTATGAAACTGGGCGTAGTAGGCGTAAGTATGCTCTGATGAGCGTTGAGCTTCATCAATTTGGCGGGTGAGGATATGATTTTCATTAAAAATAGTTTAAAAAATTAGAGAATTCCTTTTCCTTGTCGGATAATTTCGGGGTTTCCGGAAGTGAGATCGACAATTGTAGAGGCGATATTGCCGCCAAAGCCTGAGTCTATCACGATATCCACAAGATGGTCGTATTTCTCAGCGATGAGCTCGGGGTCTGTGGAGTATTCGAGCACCTCATCTTCATCCTTGATAGAAGTAGAGGCGATGGGATAGCCCATTTTCTCTACGATAAGCTGCGGTATGGGGTGGTCGGGCACCCTAATCCCAATAGTTTTCTTGCCTTTGTAGGCTAGGGGGAGGCTTTTATTCGCCTCCAAGATAAAGGTAAAGTTGCCCGGTATATGGCTTTTCAAAAACCTGAAAGTAGCGGTATCTATGGGTTTTGTGAACTCCGAAAGGTGGCTCAGATTATTGCAAATAATGGAAAAATGGGCTTTTTCGAGTTTTATTTTCTTGATTTGAGCCAATCTCTCCATCGCCTTGATATCAAAAATATTGCAGCCTAAGGCATAGACCGTATCCGATGGGTAAATGATGAGCTTGCCCTGCTGCAAAGCCTTTACGACCTCATCTATCAAGTGCTCCTGAGGGTTTTCTGGGTATATTTTAATGATTTTTGCCATAGTGCAAAGGTAATTAATCTGCTCAATTATTTTATTTTCCCTCCCGACCCGCTGGCGTGGGGAGCACACCGTAGCTGGTGAGGCCTTTTTTTCATTTTTCTTCCCAACAGCCCACTGGCGTGGGGAGCAATTATTTTTAAGTGCATCACCGGCTACGGTGCGTGGGGAGTACTTATTTCATTTTTGCTCCAAACGATAAGAAATAAGAAAACCCTCTTTTATTAAGAGGGCGAGAAAATCAGTTGATAAAATAAATCTAATTTTTAATTCTTATGCCTGCTTTTTTTTGCCTTTCGGCTCTTTTTTAGGGCTTTTTTGCAGTTATTTAGGTTAGACTTTTTAGGGTTAGAAGGGGATTGCGGGGCTATTCTATCATTGGAAGGGGAATGGTCATCAGACATCGTGGTGTAATAAATAGGCATTCCATTTGGGTCAAACCCCTGAAGCTCAAAATAGCTCCCATTCGCATTTCCAGAATAGGGAATCCCGAGCTCTTTTGCCTTTCTCTGGAGCTCCTCCTTGCTCATTTTATTCTTTTTTAGGTTTTCGGAAAGCTTTTTTAAAGCCGTAGTATCGGTTTTATTTTTCATATTGAGAATATCTTTTTCGGTTTGTGAAAATAAATAGGTAGTAAAGAGGCTTAGTGTGAGGATGAATATTCTACTTACTGTTTTCTTGCTTAGTGTTTTCATTTTTTTGATTTTGATAATATGCTGCGAAAATAATGCCAGTACTGGTAACAAAAAGGCTTACCAAAACCAGTAAGCCTTTCACATAAAATATTATGATATGAAAATTACACTCTATGCTTCTACAGAAAACTCTTTTTCTAACTCAATAGACTTAGGGAAAAGGATATTGTTTTCTATGTGGATGTGTCTGTGTAAGTCATCTTCAAACTCTTGGAGCATAGCAAATGCTACTCTGTAAGTATTGCAAGCATCGGCAGGTGGAGTATAATCATCAGTGATTTCAGCGATTTTTCTGAATCTTTCTCCCTCTACATTGTGCTCGTGCTTCATCATACTCACTGGGTTTTCTACTGAACCGAACTGAGGCTGCTTAAGAGGCTCACCTGTTTGCTTAGCTTTCACCATATTTTTAATGAATGGGAAAAGGATAAGCTCTTCTTTTTTAAGGTGAGCACCTAAATCCTGAGCAGATGCATCGAAGAGTTCTTTAATTTCAAATAGCTCTGGGTGTCTTCCTCCGTGTACTTTGCAAAGCTTATCGAGGAAAGCTTGGATAATAGGAGTTTTTTCCTCTACATACCTGTGGTGGATTCTCTCTACATAATCTGCCAAGAGATCCAGTGGCCAAGAGGAGAAGTCAATATCTCCACCATTTCCTTTTGGAAGCTCATCAATTGCTTTGTAGATAACGGCAGGGTCAATTTTCTTAGCAGTACAAGCTGCTTCAATTGTTCTACCGCCATTACAGCAAAAGTCAATTTTATGTCTCTTAAAAATTGCAGCTGTTCTGAAGTCTTCAGCTACAATATCTCCAATAAACGCATTTTGTAAGTCCATAATTTCACAAAAATTTAAATTAATATAATACTTTTTTATCCTTTATTTGATTAAAAAAATAGGCACTGCTCTATTTTTTACCTCGCAAAGGTATAATAAATTTAGCAATGCCCAAAACTGGTTTATTTTTTCAGGGAGAGAATGTACTGTACCATTAGTTTAGCATTCTCATCACTAAGACCGGCGTGTGGTGTCATTGGGATATCTCCCCAGCTACCGCTACCACCATCGATAATCTTTTTAGCCAGTTTATCAATATCTGCTTCGGTGTATTTATCTGCTACCTCTTGAAGAGATGGGCCTACTAGCTTAGCATCTACCTTATGGCAGCCCACACAGTCCATTCCCTCAAGGAGTTTCTGACCTTTTGCTTCTGGAGTATCTGCTGCACCTGAATCTCCAGCAGTAGAAGCAGTAGGCTCTTCAAGCATTACATTGGTTTCTGGCTCTGGCTGAGATGCCTCTTCTTTTTTAGAACAAGAAATCACAGCAATTGATAATACACAGATCGTTAAGAATAATCGTTTCATAATCTTTTTTAATTTTAAAGTTCCAAATTTAATTATTTTTTTGTTTGTTTTCGTACTTCTTTTACGGTGCCTTCTACATCAAGGCTTAGCCCTTCTTTCTGGAAAGCGAGGACACCATTTTTATCAAAAACGCTAATGATATTAGAGTGAGAGAAATCTATTGGAGAGATTTGTTTATACTTTACAGCAAGTACATTGGCAAGCTCTCGGGTTTCTTCAATGCTACTTCTGAGGAAGAGCCATTTCTCATTCTGAAATTTATTTCGTTTAAGATAGTCTTTCATTACTTCTGGAGTATCGTGCTCAGGGTCTATTGATACCAAAACATAGCGGATATCTTCTTGAGGTATATCGTCGGTTTCTCTTGCGATTTTTTCCATTTCTGCTGTAAGCTGAGGGCAAGCTGTTTTACAGGAGGTATAAATCATTACCATTACAACAACTTTACCTTTAAGGTCTGCGAGGTGGATTTTATCCGCATTTTGATTTTCCCATTCTGATGAGAGGTTATAGACGGAGCTTTGGGGCAGTGTTTCGGGTTTTGTCTGTTTGCAGGAAGACAGCCCGAGGACTAATATAAAAATAAAGAGGAATCTCATAATTAGTAATTATAATTCTATTTAACCTTAATCAATATCTTTTGCACATCTGAATCCGAGGTTGTTTATACAGTAATTTGCCTGTATACTCCCTCTCAGTGCAAAGCGCATAAAAGCAGCATAGTTTCTCAGGTCAGAAGAGGTAAGAGCCCCTGCCGCACAGTAGAGACCTTCGTTTTCTGATTTATCATTTCGGGATTCTCCAGTCATCATCACAGAGCTGAAGTCTTCTGTCCATTCCCATACTACGCCGTACATATCATACAGCCCATAATAATTAGGTCTGTTTTGTTTCACAGGCTTTTTGTACTTATACTTTTTCTGATAAGAATTAAGTATATAAGCCGTAAATTCTGGTTTTAATGAGGCATTAGCCGTATGCTCATCTGCAAGGGCAGCAAACTCCCATTCATCTACGGTAGGCAGGCGCTTTCCTACGCTTTTTGCATAGGCTACAGCGGCAAACCAAGAGACATTGGTTACGGGTGCATCTGGGCTCACACCTTCTGGAAATTCAAAATCAGATTTCCAGTTTTTAAGATAATTTTCATCTGCCTTCAGCCTTAATACATTATTTCTTGTCCATTGAGGATTAGCTTTTAGAAATTTCAGATACTCAGCATTTGTTACAGCGGTTTCATCCAGATAGAATGCTTTTACGCGCACTATATTTCCAGAATCTTTTCCGTAGAATGCCTGATAAGAGCCGCTATCTATCTTCACCATTTTCTTATTTGTACTAATGGCGTTGATGGAATCTCTTATTACAGAAATATCGACAGGCTGCTTCTTGTCTGAACAAGAAATAATGAATATTAAGACGGATATGAATAAATATCTTATCACTTAAATGGTGATTTAATTATCTCTTTTCTTGAATACCTTAGGGTTTTCTTCTCCTGTTACTACGATTTTCCCTAATGCACCTTTATTAAATGCTCTGAATATAGAGTGATCTACGATAACATAGCTTCCTGGTACGGTTGCTTTAAACTCTACTATTGCAGCGCCTCCGGCAGGGATTAGTGTAGTCTGTACATTTTCATTTACCTTGCTCGCGCCTTCCATATATACTCTATCGAAGATTTCGCCTATGATGTGGAAAGATGATACTAAGTTCGGACCGCCGTTTCCTACGAATATTCTCACGGTTTCTCCGGTTTTCACTTGTAGTTCTTTACCGTTGAGGAGTGAGCCTGTATTCCCGTTGAAGACCACATAATCTGGTTTTTCGGCAATTGCTTTATCCATATCAAAGTCTTGCAGGCCTTTCTCTCCGAATGCACCTTTGGTATAGAAGTCTCCTTGCATAATGTAGAATTCTTTATCCACTTTTGGGAGGCCTCCTTTAGGTTCTATGAGGATGAGCCCATACATACCATTTGCGATGTGCACACCTACTGGAGCCGTAGCGCAGTGATAAACATAAAGCCCAGGATTGGTCGCTTTAAAATTAAACACCGCTTCTTTCCCTGGTGGTACAAAGGTAGCCTCCGCTCCTCCTCCTGGCCCATTCACAGCGTGCAAGTCTATGTTGTGCGGAAAGTTTGAGTTCTCATTGTTTTTCAGGTGGAGCTCTATTTCATCTCCTACTCTTGCACGGATAAATGCTCCTGGCACTGTACCATTAAAAGTCCAGAAATTATACTGCGTACCATCTGCCAACTCGCCTATTTTCTCGATGGTTTCAAGTTTTACAATAAGTTTTTTAGCCTCTCTATCTCCTACTGGAGCTGGTACATTGGGCGGAGAGGTTACCTCTGCCTCCTCAAAGTTTCCTTTTGCTTCAATTTTCTGTCCTTCTTCGGAAGGGAAAGAAGTAGAATCACTCACTGTTTCCTGCTTGAAGGACTGCAATCCAAGTGCTACGCTTAGTAATGCTACCAAAAAAGTTTTTTGTTTCATAGTAACAATATATTATATAAATTTTACTCTCAAATAATCTTCTACGCATCACAATCCGCAACTTTCAGAAAGGTGAGATTAGAGTCTATACCCTCTGCCAGCATTTTAATTTTAAAGTTTTCCAGCATATTTTTCATATCCTGTTTTATATATTTAAACTGATTGTGTATCGGGCAGGGGTGGTCTTCTGAACATTCTTTAAGACCCAAGCCACAACTAGTAAATAGCTTATCTCCATCTATTTCCCTCACTATTTCTGCCAGAGACATTTCAAGGTTTTCCTTACTCATATAGAAGCCTCCATTAGGCCCTTTGACGGACTGCACATAGCCCTTTCTGCTGAGCTCTTGCAATATTTTAGCGATAAAATACTCTGGAGAGTCTATCCCCACAGCTATATCTTTTATCCCTACCTTTTCTCCATTCTTAGCTTTCTGAGCTATATATATCAAAGCCCTAATGGCGTATTCACAAGTCTTAGAAAACATTTATTTATTATCAATTTAATAGGCACAAAATTAGCAAAAAGACAAAAAGCTCCTTTATTTAATGTATGATACTTATCATACGACTGATATTTTTACAATTTCAAAACAATTTCAAAATAGAAAAAACTCAATACAAAAATATTTTCATCACTTAAAAAATATTTTATAGAATATGCTATATTAGCACCCTTAAAGATATACCGTCTTCTACAAGTCTGCTACAGGCTTTATATGGTATAATTTTTGGTAAAAAGAGAAGAATTTTAAAATTAAATACAATGAAAAAGTACTTTAGCTTAATGGTTTTGGGTATGCTGGCTTCATTCCTAATGTGGAGTTGCAGTACAAGAGACAATGACGACAGAATGGACAATGATACCTACTCGGTAGTCTATGATGTAAAAGGGAATTTTAAACTCACGGGGAAACTCTTCGTACTTGGAGGGACTTTCACAAGGGGAATCGCCAGCTCGGATGTAGTGCTCATCTACAAATTAGTAGAAGTGAGCAATGGTAAGAATATCTGGGAACCCTTGCCCGTTATCTACCACGCGAATGAATACAAAGAAATCCCCGCAGGTAAGCAACTGAAATATACATACGAGTTCAGTAGCTCAGGGTTTGATATTATAGCAGGAGGAGATTTTGACCTAAAAGGGCAATCCACCGCCTTTAATGATGGATACCTGAACGGACAAACCTTCAGAATAGTGGTAGTACCGGCAAGCGCTGGAAGGAGAGCAGTGGTAGATTACTCCAACTATGAGGAAGTCATTAAATACTTTAATATTGATGACTCCAAAACAGTGAGTTTATAATTTACTTTTGGCTTTTAGCCTACAGCCAGCAGCTAACAGCCAGTAGCCAATAGCAAAAAATAGTGTCTCTAATAAAGACACTATTTTATTTATAGATTATGGCTAGCAGCTAGTAGCTTACTGCTTAAAGCGATGCAGCGTGTACGAGCATATCTACAAGTTTGTTAGAATAGCCCATTTCGTTATCATACCAAGAAACGAGCTTCACGAAATTAGGAGAAAGCATAATACCTGCATCTTTATCAAAGATGGAAGTTCTCTTATCTCCTACGAAATCCTGAGAAACTACCAAGTCCTCCGTATAACCGAGGATACCTTTGAGTTCTCCTTCGGAAGCCTCTTTTATCGCTGCACAGATTTCATCATAAGTAGCGCCTTTCTCTATTCTCACGGTAAGGTCTACCACAGATACATCTGCTGTAGGAACGCGGAATGACATCCCTGTAAGCTTACCATTGAGAGAAGGGATTACTTTACCCACCGCCTTAGCTGCTCCCGTAGAGGAAGGGATAATGTTATTAAGCGCTGCTCTACCTCCTCTCCAGTCTTTATGAGAAGGACCATCTACGGTTTTCTGGGTAGCTGTAGTAGCGTGTACAGTAGTCATTAAGCCTTCTACGATACCAAATTTATCGTGGATTACTTTTGCTAATGGTGCTAAGCAGTTGGTCGTACAAGATGCATTGGAAAGAATCTTCACATCATCGGTGAGTTCTTTGTGATTTACTCCCATTACGAACATCGGTGTATCGTCTTTTGAAGGAGCAGAAAGAATTACTTTTTTAGCTCCTGCATTGATGTGCGCCTGTGCCAATTCCTTAGTAAGGAAAAGCCCAGTAGACTCTACGATGTAGTCTGCACCTACTTCGTTCCACTTAAGGTTGTTTGGGTCTTTCTCCGCCGTTACACGGATTTTCTTTCCATTCACTACAAGGTGCCCGCCATCTACGCTTACTTCACCTTTAAACTCTCCGTGTACAGAATCATATTTCAGCATATAAGCCATATAATCTGCACTGATAAGGTCATTGATACCTACGACTTCAATGTTACTTCTCTCGGTCATTGCTCGAAATACGAGACGACCAATTCTACCAAATCCGTTGATACCTACTTTGATTGTTGACATAGTGTTAAAAATTTAAAAATTAGAATTTATTTCAGTTTTACGATTATTTATTTCACGGTTTAATTAAATTGCCAGTATTTCAGAAATCGCGATGAGCTCTTCATCTATCGCATTATGTTTTCTAATGGCATCTACTATCGGGGTATAGACTAATTTATTCGAGCGCATCCCTGCCATTACTTTATTTTCTCCGTTCATCAGCCCTATTACGGCACCATAGCCTAATCTACTGGCAAGGACTCTATCGGCACAGCTCGGTGAGCCCCCTCTCTGTATATGCCCGAGCACGGTAACCCTTATATCAAAGTCTGGGAATTCTTTTTTTGTAGATTTTGCCAGCTCATAAATGCCGCCAAGCTCTTCCCCTTCAGCTACTACAACGATGCTTGAGGACTTACCCGATATTTCTGATTTTCTAAAATTATTAAAGAGGTCTTCCATGCTATCCTTTTGCTCGGGGATGAGAATATCTACCGCACCCGTAGCAATACCGCTATTTAATGCAATAAAACCTGCGTCTCTACCCATAACCTCTACAAAGAAAACCCTGTTGTGAGAGGTAGCCGTATCACGGATTTTATCTATGGCATCCATCGCAGTATTGAGGGCTGTATCATAGCCTATGGTATTATCCGTACCGAAGATATCATTATCAATAGTACCTGGTATGCCTATTACTTTGATGTCTGGATATTCATCACTAAAAATTTTTGCACCAGTGAAAGTTCCATCTCCACCAATGCAAACCAAACTGTCTATACCATATTTTTGGAGGTTATCGTAGGCTTTTTTTCTACCTTCTGAGGTTTTAAACTCCATAGAACGGGCAGATTTTAGAATCGTCCCCCCTTGATTGATGATATTCTTCACAGAACGCGGACCCATCTTCGTAAAATCATCATTAATGAGCCCATTATAGCCTTCTCTCACTCCATAGCACTCGATATTAAAGTGGTGTGCCGTTCTTACAACTGCCCTAAGGGCTGCGTTCATACCTGGGGAATCTCCTCCTGAAGTAAATACTGCAATCTTCTTAATCGCGCATTCTTTCATATAGAAAAATTTACCTCACAAAAGTACGAAATTAAGTCGTATGGGCAAGGCTTATCAGAAATCATTTATCTTTGCCCCGCCTTTATTAGAGATGATCTATCTACACATTCCTTTTTGCAAACAGAAATGCAGCTATTGCAATTTTCATTTTTCCACCTCTCTTAGGTTAAAAGACGAGATGCTCCAAGCCCTGGCAAAGGAAATCTCCCTTCGGAAAGATGAAATACCAAGCAAAACCTTAAAAACCCTCTACTTTGGTGGGGGTACTCCTTCTCTATTAAGCCCAAATGAAATCAACCAACTCTTAGATGAAGTTCTGAAATATTTCAGCTTTGATGAAGATATAGAAATCACCTTAGAAGCAAATCCTGATGACTTAAACGAAAACTTTCTGAAAGAGATTTATAAAGCGGGGATTAATCGTCTCTCTATCGGTACACAGAGCTTCTTTGATGCCGACCTCCAGCTGATGAACCGCGCACACAACTCACAGCAGGCAGAAGCATCTATCAAGCGTTCGCAAGATATCGGTATAGAGAACATCAGCATAGACCTCATCTACGGCTCCCCTACTTCCAACTTCCAGATATGGAAACAAAATCTCATTAAGAGTATAGAACTACAAGTGCCCCACATCTCTTCCTATGCGCTCACCATAGAGCCCAAAACCGCCCTTGAAAACTGGATTGGCAAAGGCAAAATACCTGCACCAAAAGAGAGACATCAAAATCAGGAATTCTACTATATGGTAGATTTCTTAAAGGAGCACGGCTTCCAGCACTATGAAATATCCAATTTTGCAAAACCCAACTACCATTCCAAGCACAACTCCGCTTATTGGAAATATGAGCCCTACCTCGGCATAGGTCCCTCTGCACACTCTTATAATGGTCGCGACATCCGTAGCTGGAATATTGCCAACAATCCGCTCTACATAAAGCATCTGAACCAAGGAAACCTCCCTCTCGAGAAAGAAGTCCTCTCCGAAAAAGACCGATACAATGAAATGCTAATGATTGGGCTAAGAACCATCTGGGGAGTAGATTTAGAACGGATAAAAGCTCAATTCTCCTCTGAAATTTATGAGCAATGCCTCAAAAGTCTCCAACCCAAAATTGATGAAGGTATGCTTATCATAGACCATCATCACCTAAAAATTCCCGAGCGGCATTGGTTCTTTGCTGATGGCATCGCTGCAGATTTATTCCTTATATAATTTGATTAGTAATATATCTTCCTGCAAAAGTCTATCCTACTATTTATAGCTACTTTAACTTATAATTAAAAGCAATGAAAAATACTATTAAAGCACTCATAATAGCATTGAGCATTATTTTCACCATTATAGCAAGTCTAAGATTTGCTAATGAATATTCATATAAAAACAGAGGTTCTGAATTAATAGAGCAGATAGAAACATTCAGAAATAAATATGGGAGACTCCCCAATACAATAACAGAAATGGGACTACAAGAGCCAATGAATGATGGTCCTTACTACAGAAAAGAAAACAGCAAACACTATATTATTTTCTTCAATATCGGCTTTGATGAGACAATAATCTACTCTTCCAGAACAAAAGAATGGCAAAATATCCCTTAATAAAATTACTATAAAAATCACCTTTTATTACGATTGTAATATTCTCATAAAAAAATATTTTTATTAATTTTCTTATTATGTTAATCTTTAGATTTAAAATAAGGAATTAGAGCAAAATGGGTATACCACAAAAGAGATCTAAAGAATTTATCTACCTAATAAATCATCCAAGACAATGAAATATACATATTTAAAAACTCATAACAACCCTCCTTTTTATAAGAAATTTCATATTTTTACAATGCATTGCACTGAATTTTTTCAATATAAAATTTATCCAGATATTATATTATTCATAAATTTGTTAGTGAAAAAGTAAAAAAAAGATATTATGAAAAAAGCATTATTATCTCTATTATTTATACCTGCTTTAGGTATTACTCAAAATATTCCTCAATATTATAATAGTATAGACTTCTCTCAACCAAAAAACATTGTAAAACAACAAGTAGAGTATGCCATTAAGAATGGGCATAAAGGAATTACATACAATGATGTCTGGAGTATTCTGCAAAGGGCCGACGAAGACCCTGAAAACAAAGACAATGTACTGCTAATCTATGGCTATACTACACCCAATAGTGATACCCGAACAGACCGCTCAAGAAGTAAAAAAGCATTAGGAAAAGGCGGAAGCCCAGAAGGAAAATGGAATCGTGAGCATGTTTTCGCAAAATCACTCGGAACACCTCCTTTACTAACAAAAAAAGGCGATGCAGGAACAGATGCTCACAACCTGAGAGCAGCCGATGTAAGATGGAACTCCAGAAGAAACAACAGAGCATTCACCAATGGAAGTGGAGAATCTGATATTATAGGTACAGACTGGTATCCTGGCGATGAATGGAAAGGAGATGTAGCCCGCATCATTATGTATATGTATGTTCGCTATGGAAACAGAACCCAGCCCAATAATATAGGTGCAGGGGGAAACTCTGATTTCAACATAAAAGATATGCCCGATATCTTCCTTAAATGGAATGTAGAAGACCCCGTTTCCGATTTTGAAAGAAAAAGAAACGAAGAAATCTTCCGTTCACAGAACAACAGAAATCCGTTTATCGACAACCCTTATCTCGCTACCCTTATCTGGGGAGGAAATAAAGCAGAAGACACTTGGGGAATAGATCCATTATCAACTAATGATGTTTTCGCATCAAAAGCTAATGAACTTCGTCTCTACCCAACCACCCCTTCTGCAAATGAAAATATCAAAGTTTCTGAAAAGGTAAATTCAGTGCATCTATTCAGTATAGATGGCAGATTGGTAAGTGCCCAGACGAAGGTTACTGATAACTTCAATGCCCCGGCACAGCAAGGTATTTATATCGTGAAAATGCTCTCTGCAGCGAATAACAAGGTGGTTTCTAAGAAAATCATTGTAAAATAAAAACTAATCTCCATTCTACTTATAATTACATATGAATAAAGAGCTCCCTAAACCGAGCTCTTTATTTTTTATATCTCCTATCTCTAAGAATACTTTTTATTTATTAGCTTTGCTTGTAAAAAAGATACTCGCTATGAAAAGAATTTTATTATCCATACTTCTCACCCCTGCATTGGGTATTGCTCAGAATATCCCTCAGTATTACACTAATATTGACTTCTCCCAGCCAAAAAATATTGTAAAGCAACAATTAACTTCCACGATTACCAATGGCTACAGAGGTCGCTCATATAATGATGTTTGGAATATCCTCAAAAGGGCAGATGAAGACCCGGAAAATAAACAAAATGTACTCCTCATCTATGGGCATAGTGGCAGTACGAATAACGGTAGCCAAACCGACCGCTCCCGAAAAAAGAATCTTAATGGAGGAGGCTCTGGTCAGTGGAACCGAGAGCATGTAGTTGCAAAAGCATTAGCAAACCCTAAGCTAACCACTGATACAGGGCAGGCAGGAACCGATGCCCACAACCTGAGAGCCTCCGATGTAGATTGGAATGCTTTGAGAAGTAATAAAAAGTTTGCTAATGGCTCAGGAAATTCGGGTGATGTAGGCTCCAACTGGTACCCAGGCGATGAATGGAAAGGAGATGTAGCCCGCATCATTATGTATATGTATCTCCGCTACGGAAACAGAACCCATCCTAATAATATAGGTGTAGGAGGAAATTCTGAATTCAACATAAAAGATATGCCTGATATCTTCCTCAAATGGAATGTAGAAGACCCCGTTTCCGAATTTGAAAGAAAAAGAAACGAAGAAATCTTCCGTTCACAGAACAACAGAAATCCGTTTATCGACAACCCTTATCTCGCTACCCTTATCTGGGGAGGAAATAAAGCAGAAGACACTTGGGGAATAGACCCATTATCAACTAATGATGTTTTTGCATCAAAAGCTAATGAACTTCGTCTCTATCCGACCACTCCTTCTACAAATGAGAATATCAAAGTTTCTGAAAAGGTAAACTCAGTGCATCTATTCAGTATAGATGGTAGATTGGTAAGCGCTCAAACGAAAATTACCGATAACTTCAATGCCCCGGCACAGCAAGGTATTTATATCGTGAAAATGCTCTCTGCAGCGAATAACAAAGCGGTTTCAAAGAAAATTATTGTGAAGTAACCTGAAAAACTTCATTGTATAATAAGTTTTAAAAATTTTAGAAAACTGAAAGTATAAAATTTTGGTGATTTTTAGTAAAACATACTTCGTGATTAATTTTTTATATAATTTTGCAAATGGAACTACACGAAATAAATGAGATTATTAAATCTTTACCTGAAAAGCATAAAGATGCAATTTTGAAATTAATAGACATTAAAACAAATGAAGATATGAAAGAAGTAATTCAAACTATCAAACATTTAGAGAATAGAGTAGATAGCCAAATCAAAATCATACTTTGGGTATTAGGGATTATTATCACTCTAATAGTCTCTGTAATTCTTAAAATGTTTTTATAGAAGATTTTTAATCCCCTCTAAAAAAAAGAGCCTGAATCTTCAAGCTCTTTTTTTGTGTATATTTATTTTTACTGCTGTTTTATGACAATTGTCCAAATTTCCCTGCTTGGAAATCATCCCACGCTTCTACCAGTTCTTTTCTGGTATTCATTACAAAAGGTCCGTGTGCAGCGATAGGCTCGTTGATAGGCTCACCACTTAGGACGAGCACAATTGCATCCTCTGATGCCTCAATGCTGAATACTTCACCATCATTTGCCATTAAAACGAAGTGGTCGGTAGGTGCTTTTTCAGTACCATTTATGCTAATGCTCCCTTCTATTACGAGCAAGCCTGTATTATAATTTTCTGGAAAGCAGAACTCCAGCTTTGCCCCTTTTTTTATCTTTGAGTTGAGCATATATATAGGTGTAAAGGTACTCGCTGCTCCTTTTGCGCCGTTATATTCTCCTGCGATTACTTCCACTTCGCCGCCGTCAAAAGTATAGCGCCCCAAGTCCGCATTTTTTATCGCCTGATATTTGGGAGCAGACATCTTGTCTTTCTCTGGGAGATTTACCCAAAGCTGCACCATCTGAAACTCCCCTCCTGTTTTGCTCCATTCGGTTTCGTGGAATTCTTTGTGCAATACACCGCTCGCTGCCGTCATCCACTGTACATCGCCTTCGCCTATTACACCGCCGCCGCCATTGCTATCATTGTGCTCTACCCTACCTTTATAAGCTATAGTTACGGTTTCAAAGCCCCTATGCGGGTGCACATCTACCCCTTTTGGTATTTCGCTCGGTGGGAAATGATACTTAGAGTTATAATCCAAAAGGATAAAAGGCGTCATCCTTTCCATATCCAAATGATACCCACTGGGGATGAAGTTATGCACTCTAAAACCATCGCCTACAAAGTGGGGTTCTCTCGGCATTGCCACTAATTCTACTGTTCTTGTTTTCATCTTTTCTTAAATTTTAATTATCTATTCAGTGAAATTTTCTGTGGCAAAAGTAGTTCGTATTTCTCCCTCAAAACATTAATCTAGATTAAAAAAATTGATGAATCTAGATTAAGATTTCCCTATCAGGAGGATGATTTCTAAGCTAAGAACACTCACCAATATCCAGATTATCACCGAGAAAATAAGGGGTTTCAGCCCAATGGTTTTTAAGGTCTCTCGAGACAGCGTGCAGCCTATGAGGAAGAGCGTAAGGTGCAGACCCGCCTTAGAAACCTCGGTGATGTACAGACTAATATCCGCGACCAACGGTACATAAGTGCCCACCAAAATCGCAAGGACAAACCCACCGATAAACCAAGGGATTTTCACTTTCGCTTGGCTATTTTTCACAAAAAACAGGGTGAGTAGCGAGAGCGGGATGATCCACAGTGCGCGTGCCAATTTCACCGTTGTGGCTACCCTCAGTGCCTCATCGCCAAACTTACTCGCCGCCCCTACCACCGAGCTCGTATCGTGTATCCCTATCGCGCACCAAAGCCCAAACTGCCCCTGCGAAAGCCCTAACCAATGCCCCACTGTGGGGTAGATAAACAGCGCAATGGAGTTCAGCAGAAAAACCACCGCAAGCGCTACCGAAATTTGCCTCCCCGATGCCTTTATAATCGGTGAAATCGCAGCAATCGCGCTCCCCCCGCAAATCGCCGTACCCACCGAAATAAGGTAAGAAAGCACCCCCTCCTGCTTCATCAGCCTGCCGAGCACAAAGCCCACCACCAGCACAAACGAAATACTCCCCACCGTAAAAAAGAACCCCTCTTTCCCCGCTTTTAATGCCTCATTCAGCTCTAATCCGAAGCCCAAACCGATGATACAAACCTTCAAAAGCTGATGAATAATCGGGCTAATCTTGCCCGAAGAAAAAGGCGTCTGAATAGCGATAGAAACAAAAAAACCTAAGGCTAATGCCACTGGTGATGATACCCAAGGCGTAAGGCAGAGCACTGCCAAAGCAAAAAACACCACCTTCCTCACGCCCTGCCTGCTGTCTGATTTCTCCATTTGATTACGATTTATTTTCCGCACAAAAGTCCATAAGTTTTTATTATAAAACCAATCGTTTTTTGTTTTGATTAATAACTTTAAGTTATACAAACCCTCTACACCTCCCCCTCCAACTTTCGGATGGCTTCTATCCAATGGACTTAACCGTAGTACGGTAATTTTTTTTCCCAAACCAACAGGATTGGCGCCGTCCAAAAGTTGGAAAGCCCCAAGACAACGGGATTATTAAAATCCGAAATTCGGAAAGTCCCAAGACAACGGGTTTGGCGTTTTCCAAAAATTGGAAAACGCCAAGACTGAAGGATTGATAAAATCCAAAAATTGGACAGTAGTAGGAAACAAGTCTTGGCTCTTTCCCACGATTTTTTAGCAATAATCCCACAGTTTTATTGAAAACTCCATAATTAGCATAATAAAAACCCATTGCAGAATAGATTCCCCCTATACTTTTGGGGCTTGCTATGGGCGTGTGCTCTTTTTAGGCGAGGAGAGGTGCTCGCCAGAAGGGAGCTGGAAATTGAGGAAAAGTTTAATGAGGGGGGACTGCTCGCCTTTGGAGAGAATGCAGTGAAACTGCCTTTTGATACTGAAATCTCGGATATCTACGATGCTTAGGCTATTGCTCCTAAGCTCTTGGAGCACGGTGTGGATGGAGAGAAAAGCGAGCGAGGAGGAGTGCTGGAGGTAGTTTTTGATGCTCTCGCTGCTCCCGAGCCGCATACAGATATTGAGCTTTTGGAGGCTCACGGAATGCGCCTCGAGGGTGTTTTGTATAAATTCTTGCGTACCCGAGCCCTCCTCCCTCATCACAAAACTGAGGTTGTAGAGGTCGGCAAGGGCTATCGTACTCCCCGCAAGGGGATGGGAAGATTTGCAGATGAGCACGATTTCATCGGTTTTGAATGGGTAATAATCAAATAAGGGCAGGCGGGAAGCGCCTTCTATCAGCCCTAAATCAATCTGATGATGGGCGAGCCAGCTGGAAACTTTCTCGGTATTCTCGGTGAGGAGCTCTATGCGGATGTCTGGGTATCGTGCGTGGAATTTTGCGAGCATCTCGGGGAGGATGTATTGGGCTACGGTGGTGCTGGCACCAATTTTTAGCTTGCCTTTGAGGTGAGCATTGGTTTGGCTCATTTCAAACTCGAGGTCGCGATAGATATTTCGGATTTTCTCGGCATAGCGGTAGAGGAGCGCTCCGCTCTCGGTAAGGCTAATGTTGAGCCCTTTTCTCTCGAAAAGTTTGGTGTTAAACTGCTGCTCGAGCTCCTTGATGTGCTTGGTAACGGCAGGCTGGGAAATGCTGAGCTCCTGCGCTGCCTTAGTAAAACTGAGACGAGTAGCCACCGTGTGGAAGACTTTTAAACGATAATCAGACATAGGATTCTTGTACTAAAAAGGGCTAAAAACAAGTGCCACAAAAGTATAAAATTAAATACAGAAGCAGTAGAAATGCCCCATTTTTAAACCGAAAACAGTATTTTTACCCCCATAAAAAGATGTAAGAAAATGGTAGAAAGTGTAGCTTTATTCTTAGGACTGCTCCTCGTGATAATGGGAGCGATTATGATTGCTAATAAGCTGAAAATAGCATATCCTATACTCTTGGTCATCCTCGGGCTTATCCTGAGCCTTATCCCAGATGTACCGAATATCACGATAGATCCGCAACTGATTTTTATTATCTTCCTCCCGCCGTTGCTCTACGAAGCAGCGTGGTCTAACTCGTGGAAAGAACTCTGGAAATGGAGAAGAATTATTACCAGCTTTGCCTTTCTCCTCGTGTTTATTACTTCTGCGGTAGTAGCCGTAGTAGCGAACTCGATTATTCCGGGCTTTCCGCTTGCGTTAGGCTTTTTGCTTGGGGGCATCGTCTCCCCTCCCGATGCGGTGAGTGCAGCAGCAATTCTCAAATTCGTAAAAGTTCCCAAAAGAGTAGCCACCATACTCGAAGGAGAAAGCCTTTTGAATGATGCTTCCTCGCTTATTGTGTTCAGATTTGCTGTGCTTACGGTAACTACCGGGCAGTTTGTCTGGTATCAGGCTGCAGGGAGTTTCGTCTGGATGGTTGTAGGCGGGCTTGGCATCGGTTTGGCGATTGCGTGGGTCATTTCCAAACTGCATAAAATCCTCCCTACTGATAGCAATATGGATATCATCATTACTCTCATCAGTCCTTATCTAATGTATATCGCAGCTGAGGAGGTGCATTCATCCGGGGTACTCGCTACGGTAGCGGGTGGGCTCTTCCTCTCAAATGTGAGATACAATATATTTAATGCCTCTACCCGTACGCGAGGAATTACCGTCTGGGAAAGTTATGTTTTTGTGCTGAATGGGCTTGTATTTACACTGATTGGGATGGATTTGCCACAGATTTTAGAGGGAATGATAGAAGAAGGCGTGGATCTCTCCGATGCTACGATATATGCGCTCATCATCACTGCTACGCTGATGGCAGTCCGAATAATTGCGGCTTATGGCTCGGTGGTCATCACTCAAATAATGAAAAGATTCATCACCGTAGCAGATGAGAAAAAACCTGGCAAAGTAGCTCCCCTCGTTATCGGTTGGGCAGGTATGCGCGGTGTGGTATCTCTTGCGGCAGCACTGTCTATCCCCCTCGTAGGGAATGGCGAGCCCTTCCCACACAGAAACCTGATTCTCTATATTACTTTCGTGGTTATCCTTCTTACTTTAATTATTCAAGGGCTTACATTGCCTATCCTCATCAAGAAAATACCACTACCTAAATTTGATGACCATCTGCCAAAAGAAGAAGCTCTGAAAGTAATCGGTAATGCCCTCTCCCAATCATCAGATCGGTATATTAATTATAATTCGGATGACGAACTGGGGACTTCCTTAGCAAAAAACCGAACCGAGTTCTGGAATATCCTCGCAGATAAAAATGATTTCAGAATCTGCGATAGCAAGCGAGAGAAGTACCTTTCTATGCTTGATGAGCAACGAGAAATCCTGATTGAGCTCAACAAAAACCCAAAAATAGACGAGGAAATCATTCGCAAACATATCCAGAGAATAGACCTGGAAGAAGAAAAGTGGCAACACCACTAAACCTTATTTCAATTGCATGAGTGCTTGGGCTATCTCGTGCAATTCTTTTTCATCCTTAAAAACCTACTTACTGCATTATGCCGAAAAAGAACTTACCCCCACCCGATATACAGCGCCTTATCCAATATTTTAACCGTCAGGCTCCCCTTAGCGAAGAAGAGGAAAATCTTATTTCTGAGCTTTTCAGCCCCAAAACTTATAGAAAACGCCAATATCTGCTGCAAGAAGGTGATGTAGCGAAATATTTCAACTTTGTAGAGACAGGCTGCCTTAGGCTTTATAAAATAGATGAAAAGGGAGTGCCTCATATCTTACAGTTTGCCACAGAAGACGGTTGGATTACCGATATACAGAGCTTCCAGAAGCAAATCCCTTCTGAACTTTCCATAGATGCTATAGAAGACACTGCTGTTTTTCAGATTTCACTTGAAAAACTCAACACCCTCTACGAAAAAGCCCCAAAATTTAACCTTATCTTCAGACGGCTCTCGGAAAAAAATCAGCAACTCCTGCAAGCCAGAATCCTCCAAATGCTCAGCGGAGACTCACGAGACTGCTATCTGTCTTTCACAGAAACCTATCCGCACTTGCTCAATAGACTTCCACAAGTACAAATAGCCTCATTTATCGGCATTACGCCAGAATTTCTAAGCAAAATGCGAGGGAAAATGGCGAGGGAGTGAGGAGAAGAGTAAAACTATACCCACTAGAAAAAAGTACTCATAATCATTAAATTCAAAAGACTTTAAGGGGAAATATCAAGCAATGCTTGTAGGAAAGAACAGGAACCCCTATATTTGCACCGCTAAAAGCAATGGTTTCTTAGCTCAGTTGGTAGAGCAACGGACTGAAAATCCGTGTGTCCCTGGTTCGATTCCTGGAGAAACCACTGAAAACGCCCCAAATACGGGGCGTTTTTCTTTTATAATTCAATATATTTGTGCCCATTAATTTCAGAAAATGAAAAGACTCATCTCCCTCTTCTCTTTATTTCTCTCTCTTATTTGCTTTTCTCAAGATGGAGAACTTCCATCTATAAAAACACAGTCTACCTATATAAAAGGTAATGCTCTATTCCTTCCAGCACTTATTTTCAATGCAGGAGTAGAACATCAGCTCAATGACAGATATACCCTCCAAGGGGATTTCTTTATCTCCCCCTGGAAGTCTTTCGCAGGCAAACACGCACAAGTTTATATGGCAGGAATAGAAGGGCGATACTATTTTAACAATGCTTTTTCTAAATTTTATATAGGAGCAAACTTTTCCTTTGCAGCCTTTAATATCCAGAAATGGACATATTGGAATAATCCTGACTATAAAAACCCAGCTGATGAAACTCAGGTTTTTGACTCAAAAAAGTATTATCAGAAAGGATTTACCTTTATTTTTGGTGGTACAGTGGGCTATCAGTTCCACTGGAAAGAGCGGTGGAATGTAGATCTATACCTCAGTGTAGGCTCTTCTCAAGCGCTGTATAGAGGTTATGACGAAGATACGGGCATTAGAACCGATGAATTCTACTCTGATATAAAACGAAATTGGAACAAAAGCGGTGAACTCATCCCCTACCGAGGAGGTGTAATGATTTCCTACAAAATAAAATAGGCAATGAAACTTTTTGGCAAGCGACATATCACACTCTCCATAGCTACTTTCATTATTATATTCCTGATGAATAAGCTGGGCAATGAAAGAACCGACAGCTTAGAAATAGCATTTATGAATGCCTTAGCAGGAGTTGTAGGGCTAAGTATTGGGATTTTCATTCTCTATAAAACGAAGGATAAAGACAAACACGATAATCATTTTGACTAATATTTGAGCATACTTTATAAAGAATACTTTTCCCATCTCCCTCTAAAACAGCTATTAGCTGAAACCTCCTCCCCTTACAAAAATCCCCTGCTTTTGTACAAAAAAGAACCTCTTGCAATTCTAGTCTCAAGCCTTTTTTATCCTGTTTTTTACGCTTAGCTATCATAATTTTTTTCTTCTGCTAACTCATTTTTAATTTCGTACTGTCATAATTTTTTTTCATCACTACGAAATAGAAATTTCATCACTATGAAATTATATTTTCATCACTACAAAATTTGAATTTCATCAGCATAAAATTCCCTACTCCCCTCTTTCCTATTAAAAAAATAGGAAGAGAAAATATTCATCAGCCCTCTTATTAATAAATATTAACCATTGGAAATCAACAAACTATAAACATTATTCCCTCAAATTAAAACCAGTAAAAAAAATCATAAAAAAGTCTATATTTGTTAGCCTAAAAAGAAAGATAAAATGACAAATACACAGAAAAGCTACACGCTACCCATCACGATGATGTTTGCTTTATTCTTTATGATTGCATTCGTTACGGGACTTCAAAACCCAATGGGGGTTATTGTAAAAAATCAGTTCCAATCGTCTAACTTCCTTGCCCAGTTGGGAAACTTTGCCAATTTCATCGCTTATGCTTTTATGGGCATACCTGCGGGGCTTATGCTACAAAAAATAGGTTATAAGAAGACCGCTCTATCAGCAGTTTTTGTTGGTTTCTTAGGTGTTGGCATTACATTCCTTGCGGGGAATATGGGGAGCTTTCCTGTATATCTGCTCGGGGCTTTCATCTCTGGGTTCTCTATGTGTATGCTCAATACGGTGGTAAATCCTATGCTCAATACCCTTGGTGGAGAAGGCAGAAAGGGAAATCAGCTGCTACAGTTCGGTGGAGCACTCAATTCGGTAGGGGCAACTATAGTCCCTGTGCTCGTAGGCTATCTAATGGGTGAGGTAAGCAAAGCCTCTATCTCCGATGCCAATCCTGCACTTTTTCTCGCAATGGGGATTTTCGTACTGGCATTTTTAGTTCTTTCATTAATGGACATTCCTGAGCCGCATATCGCTAAAGTCGATACTCATTCCGAAGGAAAATCAGCAAAGACCAATACCCATAGTCCACTTTCTTTCAGACATTTTATCTTGGGAGCAGTAGCTATTTTTGTATATGTAGGTGTAGAAGTTGGGATTCCAAATATTGGAAATCTCTATATGACCGAAGAGCTGAAAATAAATACCACAATAGCAGGCTCAGTAGTAGGCACTTACTGGTTTCTGATGCTTATAGGAAGGCTTGTAGGCGGTGCTTTAGGAGCTAAATTTTCTAGCAAGGCAATGCTTTCTTTTGTAGCATTTCTGGGGTTAATCTTTGTATCATTAGCCATCATTCTCCCTAAGGAGCAGATGATTGATATGCCTGTATTTCAGTCAGACATCTCCTTTGGGCTGGCAAAGGTACCTGTAAGTATTATGCTTCTTGTACTTTGCGGCCTCTGTACTTCGGTGATGTGGGGAGGGATTTTCAACCTTGCAACTGAAGGACTTGGAAAATATACTGCAGCGGCTTCAGGGATATTTATGGTAATGGTCTGTGGTGGAGGCATACTCCCTGCCGTTCAAGGTTTTGTAGCCGATGCTTTTGGCTATGTAGAAAGCTATTGGGTAGTGGCTCTTGGCTTTGCTTATATGATTTTCTATGCCTTTATAGGAAGTAAAAATGTGAATAAAGATATCGAAGTTTAAATCTGATAAAGTAATAATAAAAAGTAATATTATGAGCAATACATTAGCAATAGGTATAGATGTAGGCGGTACAAATACCAAATTCGGGATAGTAAATAAACAGGGGCAAATCCTGATGCAGGACAGAATAAAAACCAACGAAAGAGAAAATGCCGAAGGTTTTATAGAAGTTCTTGCTGAAAAGCTCCTCCCTATGATTGAGCAAAATGGAGGAGTAGAAAACTTCATTGGTATAGGAATGGGCGCACCCAATGCCAACTACTACAAAGGAACGATAGAATATGCTGCCAACCTCAAATGGAAAGGGGTAATACCAATGGCAGAACTCATCGAGAAGCGCTTCGGCCTCCCCGTAAAGATGACCAATGATGCCAATGCTGCTGCTGTAGGCGAGCAAATGTATGGCGTTGCAAAAGGCTTAAAACATTTTATCACCATTACCCTTGGCACAGGCGTAGGCGCTGGGGTAATTATAGACGGAAAAATCGTAGTAGGGCACAATGGCTTTGCTGGAGAGCTTGGGCATATAGTGGTAAGACACGGAGGCAGACTGCACAAGAATACAGGAATCAGAGGTTCATTGGAGTCTTATGCTTCAGCAACAGGGCTAAGAGATACTGCGATAGAATTTCTGCAACGCGACCACGATAGGCCAAGCCTGCTGAGAGATTATACCATAAATGAGCTCACAAGCGAGACCGTCTTCAACTGTGCCGAGCAGGGAGACAGCCTCTCCAACGAGATATTTGAATACACAGGACAGATTCTCGGTGAAGCACTTGCTACATTCGTGCATTTCTCTGCTCCCGAAGCTATCGTACTCTTTGGCGGACTTACCAAAGCGGGCGACCTTCTGATGAAGCCTACTCGCCAGGCAATGGAGGACAACCTGCTCGAAGTATTCAAAAACCAAGTAAAAATCCTATATAGCGACCTGAAAGAAGCCGATGCTGCCATACTCGGAGCAAGTGCTTTGGTTTGGTAGGTTATACAATATCATTTTATTAAAATTCATTTAAAACTGCTTGGAAAATCCCCCAAGCAGTTTCTTTTAAAAAGAAAAAAGTGGCTTAAATAAAGCCACTTCTCACTCAAAAAATTATTAAATCGTTGTAAGATTACCGAAGCCTGTCTACAGATTTTACGAGCCTTTCATCTTTCCTGATGTATATATTTGCAAGAAACAAACATACCACAGCAATAGATGGAAATGCGGGCTCAATACCCTTCTCAGGAAAAGAAATTCCTCCGGATAAAGTTTGTAGCCAGTACACCAATAATGCTATCAACACAGCGTTTATAGCGATACTGAAAGTATTCAGTAAGAGCTGTCTCTTTCTATTTTTATAACTAAAAATACTTAGCAAACCTATTAATACAAGAATGATACAGATAATATTCATCAAACCCGAAAGGTTAAAAACCTCTACATCTTGCCCCGTGAAGAATAAGGACACCGCAGAAAGTACGGACAGAAGCATAAATACAGTTTGAACTCTTTGTATCATAACGCGGGCAAAAATAATGTAAATTTTGCATATTTCAAAAATAAGTGTAGATTTGCCTCTCAAAATTCACATTTCAGATGAAGTCGCCCGACTTCAATTTTAATTACATAAAAATACATCAACAATTTATATGTTTAATATCGAACTACTAAGGTCAAAGTCTAATGAAGAATTGACCAATATCATCAATGCTTTGGGCATTAAAGTAGCAAAAAACAGTACTGAAAATGATAAGGTTTTTGCTATTTTAGACTTCCAAGCAGTAAACAGACAGGCTGTAAAAGAATTTTACAATGCCAACGAAGCGCCAGTAAAAACTGAGAAACCAGAAGAAACTACCGAACAAAAACCTAAAAAAAGAGGTAGAAAACCAAAATCTGAAACTCAGCTAAAAACAGAGGCTCAGCCAAAAGTGGAAACTCCAACCGAAGAAACACCAAAGCCAGCAGGTAAAAAAAGAGGAAGAAAACCCAAAACTACAGCTGAGCAAACACAAGAGAAATCAGTAGAAGCTCAGCAGGTAAACTCAACATCACAAGAAAATATACGCACACCTGAAATAAAACCAGAGCGTACCAAAAGAAAAAGAATCCCTACCTCAGCAGAAAACATTTCTGAAACTCCACAAGAAAGCAAAACAGAAACGGAAACTCCATCTACAGAAACTCCACCTGCACCACAAGAACCAAAAGCTAAAAACCCCAATAAAAACGGCAACCACCAGCACAAAAAACAGCAAAACAATCACCAAAACGAGCAGCCTCAGACAGAACCACAGGAAGAGAAAAAAGAATTCAATTTTGATGGTATGGTAACCATAGAGGGCGTTTTGGAGATACTCCCAGACAACTATGGCTTCCTCCGCTCACCAGATTTCTCTTACATCTCTTCACCAGACGATGTTTATGTATCCACAGCTCAAATCCGAAACTATGGACTCAAAACAGGGGATATGGTAAAAGGCATTGTAAGGCTGCCAAAAGAAGGAGAGAAATACTTCTCACTTCTAAAACCTACAGAAGTAAACGGGCGCGACCTCGCTTTCATCAAAGACAGAGTAGCATTCGAGTACCTTACCCCCCTCTTCCCAGAAGAGAAATTCAACCTCGGAGCAAAGAACTCTACCATTTCCACAAGGATTGTAGACCTCTTCGCACCTATCGGCAAAGGGCAAAGAGCAATGATTGTAGCCCAACCAAAAACAGGGAAAACAATGCTCCTAAAAGACATCGCCAATGCCATCTCTGCCAACCATCCAGAGGCGTATATGATGGTTCTCCTCATCGATGAAAGACCAGAGGAAGTTACCGATATGGAGAGAAGCGTAAATGCAGAAGTCATCTCCTCTACCTTCGACGAATCTGCTGAAAAGCATGTAAAAGTGGCCAATCTCGTTCTTGCCAAAGCGCAAAGAATGGTAGAATGCGGGCACGATGTCGTTATCCTGCTCGATTCCATCACCCGACTGGCTCGTGCCTACAACACCGTAACCCCCGCTTCTGGGAAAATACTCTCCGGCGGTGTAGATGCCAATGCCCTGCACAGACCTAAAAGATTCTTCGGTGCAGCGAGAAATATCGAGGGTGGCGGTTCGCTTACCATTATTGCCACTGCGCTCATAGACACTGGCTCTAAAATGGACGAAGTTATCTTCGAAGAGTTTAAAGGTACCGGAAATATGGAGCTCCAGCTGGACAGGAAAATTGCCAACAAACGCATCTACCCAGCGATTGATTTAGTGGCTTCCAGCACCCGAAGAGATGAGCTCCTCCACGACGAACTCACCCAACAAAGAATGTGGATTCTCCGAAAGCACCTCGCTAATATGACTCCCGTAGAAGCAATAGAATTTGTACAAAAGCACATAGAAGGCACTCTAAACAACGAGGAATTCCTTATGTCTATGAATAAATAAAGTGGCTTTTAGCTAAAAATTTCATAATATGTATTTAAAAGGGGGGGCTTTGTGATATCACAAAGCTCCCCCTTTTTTTATAATGTTTTGTAAGGAGTAGTTTTCCCCACCCTCCCCTACTGCCTGTGAACTACCACCTAATCCACAGGGTCAAGGAAAATGAACTTCGGGTCAAAGAAAATGAAAAAAAGTGCTTGCCACGCTGTGGCTGCCTACAGCTTACTGCCTTAATTTTATTCTAAGGTTTTTAATCATATCCTCGGTCATTTCTTGGATACCAAATTTATAGTTGAGGCCCCAGTCGGCTTTGGCTACGGAATCATCTATTGAAGCAGGCCAAGAGTCTGCAATTGCCTGTCGGAAGTCGGGCTCATAGCTCACTTCAAAATCTGGAATATGTTTTTTTATTTCGTCTGCGAGCTCTTTTGGGGTAAAGCTCATCCCTCCGAGGTTATAAGAAGAGCGTACGCTAATACTCTCTTTTGGGGCTTGCATCAGTTGCAGGGTAGCATCTATGGCATCGTCCATATAGAGCATTGGCATTGCCGTATTTTCTGTGATGAAGCTCTTGTATTTCCCCTCTTCTATGGCTTCGTAGAATATTTCTACGGCATAGTCGGTAGTACCTCCACCTGCTGGGGTTTTCCAAGAAATCAAGCCTGGGTAGCGAATGCTCCTTATATCTACGCCGTATTTTTCGTGGTAATATTCGCACCATTTTTCGCCTGCCATTTTAGAAATTCCATAGACGGTTGTGGGGTTTAGAACCACTTCCTGACCTACACTATGCTTAGGAATCCCTTTTCCAAACACCGCGATTGAGCTCGGCCAAAAGATTTTTTGGATTAATCCTTCCTTAGCCATTTCCAAAAAGTTGAGCAATGGCTCTACATTCAGTCGCCACGCGAAGAGCGGTTGCCTCTCCGATGTCCCCGAAAGCAAAGAAGCAAGGTGATAAACCGTGGTGATTTCATACTCTTGTATAATTTGGCGTACGAGCTGCGTATTGGTTACATCCATCCTCTCGTAATAGCCCGCTTGGGTAAGGGTCTTATCCCACCTGTCCAGCCCCGATGCTATTACATTTTCCTTCCCGTGGATTTCTACTAATTTTGCCGTGAGTTCTGTACCGATTTGCCCTAAAGCACCTGTAATAAGTATTCTTTCCGTTGAGTTTTTCATATTGTATAATTTGCCCAAATGTAATGAAATTCATCCACACTAAGCAATAATTCTGGCTTAGCCAATGATGAAATCTTAGTTTTAAATCCATATTTTTTCAATTTTAATTATTTTTGCGAGCAAATTCATTCTCCCATTGAAAAAGAAAACAGCTGATTATTCCCACCTCAAACCTGAGCAACCTATCGGAATCTTTGATTCTGGCGTGGGCGGACTTACCGTAGCAAAAGAGATAAAAAGGCTTTTGCCCAATGAAAACCTCATCTATTTCGGAGATACCAAACACTTGCCTTATGGCGATAAATCTAAGGAGGCGATTATAGAATACTCCACCAAAATCACTGATTTTTTATTGAAAAATAACTGCAAGGCAATCGTAATAGCCTGCAATACCGCCACTGCAAATGCTTTAAAGGAAGTACAGCATTTGGTCAGTGGAGCAGTACCCATCATTGATGTCATCAACCCCGTAGCTGAGAAAGTCGCTTATGAAATTCATAATAATATAGGTGTAATCGCTACGAAAGCTACGGTAAGTTCTGGGCTTTATAAGAAATCCATTAGAAAACACAATAAATTCATTAAAGTAGATGAACTGGCAACTCCTCTCCTCGTCCCTGCGATAGAAGAGGGCTTTAAAAACCATCCCATCACCCACGCGATTATATACAATTACCTGAGCAACCATAGGCTGAAGAACATAGAAACCCTTATTTTGGGTTGTACGCACTATCCGCTCCTCATAGAGGAAATAAAGCAATACTATGGCAACAGGGTACGGGTAATAGACTCTCCCAATATCGTTGCGAGCCAGCTTAAAATGATAATGGACAAGCATCATCTGCTCAATACGAATAATCCGAATCCGAACTATCATTTCTACCTCTCAGATATCACGAAAAACTTTGAGAAAATCTCCAAAAAATTCTTTGGAAAAGCGATAGACTTAGAGTTAAAAGTCCTCTAAGAAAGGACTGTTTTAGTTGGTATCTTTAAGCATTGGGACGAATTTATAGAGCCCAAATTCCTCTCTCTCAAAACGGTCTTCTTCTATTTTCGTAAATCGGTAAAGGATATGCTCCGAACCTTGCGCGATGGGGATTACGAGCTTCCCACCGATGTTCAGTTGTCTCAGCAGTGGTTTGGGCAATACTTCTGCACCACAGGTTACGATGATTTTATCAAAGGGAGCGGAGGAGGGCAATCCCTCAAAGCCATCTCCAAAGCTTTGGAAGAGGGGGAAGAGCCGAAGCTTCTTAAACATTTTTTTAGAAAAGTCGTAGAGTTCTTTTTGTCTCTCTATGGTGTATACTTTGGCTTTCAGGGTCATTAGTACGGCAGTTTGATAGCCACAGCCTGTACCGATTTCAAGGATTTTATCACCTGGTGCTATTTGGAGGAGTTCGGTTTGCTCAGCAACGGTAGAGGGGTGCGAAATCGTTTGCCCAGAAGCTATCGGGAAGGCACGGTCTTCATACGCATAATCCTCAAAAATACTCTCTATAAAGAGGTGTCTCGGTACGGTATTGATTGCGTGGAGCACGGCTTCATCGGTAATACCCACACTGTCCCTAAGGTATTCTACCAATATTCTGCGCTTGCCTTTTTGCAGATAAGTATCTCGTTTGTCCTCCATTTTTTAGTTAAAAGTTGATTACAATTCCACCAAAAGTTTATGGGTTACAATAGGGCTCAGCACCTCCTTCCTATCGAGATAAGCTACGGTGAGGCTCTTATCAAAGTCTTCTCTGTGGAGGATTTCTATTTCGGTACCGAGAGAAATCCCTTTCTGGTTGAGGTAGTTAAGGAACTCTTTTGAGGAATCCATCAGTGCTTTAAAGATTACTTTCTCGCCCACTTTGCATTCGCTGAGCTTGCGATAGTGGTGGGTTATCGTATTCCCTTCCTTATCGGGTATGGGCGAGCCGTGGGGGTCTATCTTGGGGTAGTTGAGGAGCTCATCTATTTTATCAAAGAAAATATCGGAGTCTATATGCTCGATTTGCTCTGCGATTTCGTGCACTTGCTCCCATCCGAAGCCCATTTTCTCGGCGAGAAACATCTCGGTGAGGCGATGCTTTCGCACGACCAATGCGGCTTCTTTCATCCCAACAGCCGTAACGATGAGCGGTTTATAGCTCTCATAAATCACCCATTTGCGCTCGGCAAATTTCTTCATCATATTATTAACGCTCGGCATTTTTATGTTCAGAAACTTGCTGATTTCATTGATTCCCACTTGATTTTTCTCATTGGCAAGGTGGAATATCGCTTTTAAATAATTTTCTTCGGACAGTGTTATCATTCGACAAATATATAAAAAAGAGTGGAGTAGCGGCTTCTAACATCAGGGAGAATAGGGCTAAATTCACTCTTTATCATTAATCTTTAAACGATAGATAATGAGTCGTTTATTAAAAGACGCTAAACTTCCATAGAAAAGATGCGGATGTTTTACCAAAAACACTGGGAAGAATTAACTAAAACACTGGGAAGAATTAACCAAAACACTGGGAAGAATTGAACAAAAGATGCGGATGTTTTTTAAGGTTGATGCAGATGAATAGATAAACTGCTCATTAACAACGATAAAGACAAGGCTGAAAAATCATTAAAAATCTGACGGAGAGGGAAGGTGGAGAGGCGGAGGTTTTCCGTTTGGGAGGCTGTCTTGAAATCTCTATTTTTGTGGCAATTTCAGCTTATGAATACGGACTTAATTCTAAAATACTTCCCTGAAATATCGGAAAGGCAAAAGGAGCAGTTTGAGAAGCTCGGCGCGCTCTACCTCGATTGGAATGAGAAAATCAATGTTATCTCCCGAAAAGACACCGAATTCCTTTATGAAAGGCACATTCTCCACTCTCTGGGGATTGCCAAAGTGATGGCATTCTCGGCGGGAACCAAAGTGCTGGATGTAGGCACAGGAGGGGGCTTCCCGGGCATTCCGCTCGCGATACTCTTCCCAGAGGTGCAGTTCACCCTCATCGATTCCATCGGCAAGAAAATCAAAGTAGTGGAAGGCGTAGCGGAAGCCATCGGACTCGAGAACCTAACCGCCCTGCACGGGAGGGCTGAAAAGCTAAAAGAGAAATTCCACTTCATCGTAAGCCGTGCCGTAACCCAAATGCCAGAATTTCTCAGATGGCTAAAAGGGAAGTTTGAAAAAGAGCAGCTGAACCCTAAGCACAACGGGGTTCTCTACCTGAAAGGAGGCGACCTGGCGGAGGAGCTCGCAGGCTTAAAATGCGAAATCTTCCCGCTGAAAAACTACTTTTCTGAAGATTTTTTCGAGACCAAAAAGGTAGTCTATCTCTCCAAAGGAAACTTTAATTCGTAATCCTCATCATCAATTCTCACCCAATGAAATTTCTAAACAAACTCATCTCCGAAGTCCTCAGCACGAGCCAAGAGCTGTCTAACCACAGCTTTATCCTCCCAGGCAAAAGACCCGCAATATTCATCAAAAAGATACTCACCGAACAAGGATATGAAGGGATACTGCCAAACTTCCAAACGATAGAGGAGATGATTGAGGAAATCTCGGGCAAAACACTTATTCCCAACCTCCCACTTTGGCTTTTCGCCTATGAAATCTACCGAAAAAAGATAGAGGAAGAGCCGTTTGACGCCTTTATCAAATGGTTTCCTACACTGCTGAAAGACTGGGACGATATAATGAAATTCGCCCCAAACGACACTAAAGTTTTGGAGTATATGCTGGATGAAGAGCGGATAAAAAACTGGGGAGAAAGCCTGGGCGATGATACCGCACGGAGGAAAAACCTGAACTTTTGGAAGAAAATGAACCAATTCCTCCCCAAACTGAAGCAGGCACTACTGAAAGAAAACCTCGCCACCTCTGGGATGATTCACCAATTGGCAACCCAAAACATCAGCAGTTTTGCAGAAAAAACCGCCAAAAGATTTGTGTTTATCGGCTTTAATGCCTTTACTCCCGTAGAGGAGCTTTTGGTGAAATCTCTGCTTAGAGAAGACAAAGCCCTTTGCTTCTTCCAAGCCGATGACTACTATATGAATGATGAAAAACAGGAGGCTGGAGCCTTCCTCCGCAGGCATAAGCAATGGAAAGAATTTAATGACTATCGCCCCTTCCGCTGGGTAGAAAATGACTTCATCAAACAGAAAAAAATCAAAGTCTATGAAGCGCCAGGGAACATCAGCCAGACAAAAGCCCTGCCCCTTATATTCAATGAGATAGAAGATAAAGACCAAACGGCACTCATACTATTGGATGAGAACTTGCTGCCCGCAACCTTAGACTCGCTTAGCAGTATTGAGAGGATAAATATCACGATGGGTTTTCCATTAAAAAACCTTGAGTTTAGCAATGCGATAAGGCAGATTTTCTACATCCAGAAACAGCTAGCTAAAAACCCAAAAAGCTACTATTATAATGATATAGTCTCGGTTTTGGAAAATTTGCCCAGCACCGATGCCGATAAAGATACGGCTGACCGCTTCATCCGCGAACTGAAAGAGAAGAATATGGTCTATATCTCCGAAGCTAAACTCAGGGAGAGTCTCTCGGGATTGTCCTATTTCAGCCTCTTTGAAAAGACGGAGAATGCTAAAGATTTGCTCGATAAACTCTCGAATTTCTGCTTCCAGCTGAAGTTTAATATTACGGATGATATCGTCTTTGAAAACATCTCTCACTTTGAAAAATCCTTTAAAATCATCAGAAACCTGATAGATGATTATCATTTTGAAATACGGACAGAATCATTAGAGGTGCTCATCAATCAAGTGATTGCTAATGAGTCACTGGACTTCCAAGGCGAGCCTCTGGGCGGACTGCAAATAATGGGGCTACTTGAAACACGGTTGCTGAACTTTAAAAACATCATTCTCCTCTCAGTAAATGAAGGCAAACTCCCACTGGGAAATACTCAGAATACTTATATCCCGTATGATATCAGAAAGAAATTCGGTATGCATACTTTTCTTGAAAATGACAGTATCTATGCTTATCATTTCTATCGGCTTTTGCAGGATTCGGAGCGGGTATTCCTGCTCTACAACGGTTTGAGCTCAGGAATTAATACTGGAGAAAAAAGTAGATTTATTACTCAGATTGAGCTGGAAAGCCCTCACGAAATAGAGGAGGTGATTATAGAAAATCAGTCGGCCCCCATTATCGAAAAGCCCATTCGTATAGAGAAAACGGCTAAGGTATTAGAGACTTTAGAAGCGTGGAAGAGCAAGGTTTCGCCGACTCATCTCACCTCTTACCTCTACGACCCCGTACAGTTTTACCTTAACTATGTATTAAAAACCAGAGAAACTGCCGAGATTGAGGAGGAACTCTCCCAAAGAAATTATGGAAACATCATCCATAAATCCCTTGAATATCTGTACAAGCCCATTGTCGGGAAGCTGCTCTCTACACAAGATTTGGAAGCAATGCTGGCAAAAACTGAGGAGGCTTTGGAGCATACGATTACACAAGAGCTGAAACACCAGCCAGAGTATTATCAAAAAGGGATGAATTATATCCATAAATCCCTTGCTCAAAAGGTGATAAAGAAAGTTATTCATTATGACCTCTCCCTTGTAGAGGCGGGGAATTCATTAGAAATTATAGATATAGAGACACGGATAGAGAATATAAATTTTCCTATTAATGATGAGGGAGATAGCATTAGTTTCTTTGGATTTATTGATAGGCTCGACAGGCTTAATGGGAGCATTCGCCTCATTGATTACAAAACCGCGAAGCCCCAAAACCTGAATATTACCTTTAAAGACAATAGAGAAACCCTACTGATGGAGGATAAATACAAGCAAACGATACAGCTATGTGTTTATCTTTACTACCTCCGCCAATCGGAATTTTCTGGGCAACCCGCCCAAGCAGGGATATGGAGCTTCGCGGAAGTAGGTAAGGGAGTGCATCCTTTGAGTTTTCAAGATGGGGATTTGGATACGGCAATGATATCCATCCGAACGCTGATAAATGAGATTTTAAATCCTGAAATTCCTTTCATAGAAACTGAAAAACAGAAGTGGTAAGCTATAAACTTTCTATCGTCTCTACTAATTTTTGAGTAAGCCTCTCCCTTGAAAACTGGCTGATAGTATTGGTATTTCTGAGGAGGTTCCCATCTTTCCAAAGGCGATATAATGAGAGGATATAATCTTTTACCCTGTCTTTTTCATCATACAAAAAGTGCTCTCCTGTGGAAGTCTCTTTTAAAATCGTGGAGACATCAGCATCTTTCACCCCAAAGGATATGACCTTATTTCCTGTAGCTATATATTCAAAGATTTTACCTGGTATAATTCCTCTGGAAGCCTCCTCTGGGAAGTTGGTAAGGAGTAGCACATCTGAGCCCATCATCTCACCTACCGCTATGCTATGGCTTTGGTAGCCCAAGTACAAGACATTATCTTTTAATATCGTATTTTCTATTTGAGCTGAGATTTTTTCATCTACTCTCCCTACAAATTTCATCAGGAAATCTCGTTTGAAATCCTCATTAGATGCTGCTAATTCTGCCAATGCCTCCCAGAGCACTTCTGGATTTCTCAGCTGTTCCAATACACCTACATAACTCAAGCAAAACTTCTCTCCTTTTTGTAAATCAGTGGTTTGTTCTTCATCAAAACCATTGGTTATACATATGGCTCTTGCTCCCTTTTCACTAAAATGCTGTGCATCGGTATAGCTTGTAGCGAGGGTTAAATCCGCTTTTCTAAATACTGCAAGTTCTAATCGTTTATGTTTTTTATCAGCATATCTGGAGAGTTTCAGATGTTTATAATAGGATATTTCCGTCCACGGGTCTCGGAAGTCAGCAATCCATTTCAGATGAGGTTGATTTTCTTTCAGTCTAAGACCGATAAGGTGCATAGAATGCGGAGGACCTGTAGTAATTACGGTATCTATTCCCTCTTCACGAATATACTTTTTCAGGTATTTAACCGAAGGCTTCACCCAAAATACCCGTGCATCTGGGATAAAGAAATTCCCACGAATCCAGATAGAGAGCCTGGATTTCCAGCTTTGATTTTTACCTATATCAAACTGTCCACCTTTATATTTCTTATTCTTTTTACTGAGCTTTTCAGCGATATGATAAGGCTCCCAAATCTTTCGTTTCACAACTTTAATTCCTTTGGGAATATCATCTATGAGGCTTTCATCCAAAAGAGGATAGCTCGGATTCTCTGGAGTATAAATAATCGGGGAATAACCAAAATTGGGGAGATATTTTGCAAACTTCAACCATCTCTGAACTCCTGGTCCGCCAGCGGGAGGCCAATAGTAAGTTATAATCAGAATTTTCTTTGTTGGAGTACTCATTTTAGTAGCCACAAATTTAGTTTTTAATACTTTCATATACCAAAAAAAATCACCATATTTGTCAATCTTTTTGGAGATGAATCAGGGCTTAGACAAGCCTTTTAATTTTTAATTTAACATTAATTATAATATGAGCGAGAAACAATATACAGCCAGTAGTATTCAGTCCCTTGAGGGAATAGAGCATGTGCGTCTAAGACCGTCTATGTACATTGGAGATGTAGGTACAAGAGGATTGCACCACCTCGTTTATGAAGTGGTAGATAACTCCATAGATGAAGCATTAGCAGGCTATTGTGATACGATTAAAGTAACCATACATCAGGGGAATGCCATCTCTGTATCCGATAACGGTAGGGGTATCCCTGTGGATTTCCACGAGAAAGAACAGAAATCTGCCCTCGAAGTTGTAATGACGAAAATAGGCGCAGGAGGTAAGTTTGATAAAGACTCCTATAAAGTCTCTGGGGGGCTACACGGAGTGGGGGTTTCCTGTGTGAATGCCCTCTCTACCGATATGGTTACCACTGTATATAGAGACGGCAAAGTCTATCAGCAGAAATACCAAAAAGGGAGAGCGGTAACCCAAGTGGAAGAAATCGGTACCAGTGATAAAAAAGGTACAGAGCAGTTCTTCCAGCCAGATGATACCATCTTCAGCGAGCTGGTATATAACTATGATACTTTGGCGAACAGACTTCGTGAGCTTTCTTTCCTTAATAAAGGGATTACCATTACCCTCACCGATGAGAGAGAAAAAGATGAGCAAGGCAACTTTAAAACCGAGGTTTTCTTCTCCGAAGGCGGGCTTAAAGAGTTTGTAGAATATATAGATGGCAACAGGGAAGGCATTATGCAGAATGTAGTCTTTATGGAAGGCGAAAGAGATAACATCCCTGTAGAGGTAGCGATGAGGTATAATACTTCATTCAACGAAAACCTTCACTCTTATGTAAATAACATCAATACTCACGAGGGTGGGACACACCTCGCAGGTTTCAGAAGGGCACTTACCAGAACTTTAAAGAAATATGCCGATGAGCTCGGTCTCCCTCAAAAGGAGAAAGTAGAAATTACAGGTGATGACTTCCGTGAGGGGCTTACTGCCATTATTTCCGTAAAGGTAATGGAGCCTCAGTTTGAAGGTCAAACCAAAACCAAACTCGGAAACTCCGAAGTGTCTGGAGCCGTAGATAAAATCGTAGGCGAGATGCTGACCAACTTCCTTGAAGAAAACCCTAACGAAGCTAAACTCATCGTTCAGAAAGTAGTACTCGCCGCTAAGGCAAGACAGGCAGCCAAGAAAGCGAGGGAAATGGTACAGCGCAAATCTCCAATGGGAGGCAGTGGCTTACCTGGAAAACTCGCTGACTGCTCATCAAAAGACCCGGCAGAATCCGAAATATTCCTCGTGGAGGGAGACTCCGCAGGGGGCTCTGCAAAACAAGGACGAGACAGACACTTCCAAGCAATCCTCCCCCTCAAAGGTAAAATTCTCAATGTAGAAAAATCTATGCTCCACAAAGTGTATGATAACGATGAGATTAAAAATATCTATACCGCTCTCGGTGTAAGTGTAGGAACGGAGGAAGACAGCAAAGCCCTCAACCTATCAAAACTCAGATATCACAAAATCGTGATTATGACCGATGCCGATGTAGATGGCTCACACATCTCTACCCTTATCCTCACCTTCTTCTTCCGATATATGAAGGAGCTGATAGAGAACGGCTATGTCTATATCGCCTCTCCACCGCTCTACCTCCTCAAAAGAGGAAATAAAAAAGTCTATGCGTGGAATGACCAAGAGAGAAAAGAGAGAACCCTCGAGCTCTCAGCAGACGGCAGAGGCGTAGAAGTACAGCGATACAAAGGTCTCGGTGAGATGGATCCCGAGCAGCTTTGGGAAACTACCCTAAACCCTGAAAACAGAATCCTAAAACAGGTAACCATAGAAAATGCTGGCGAAGCCGATCGCATCTTCTCTATGCTAATGGGCGATGAAGTACCTCCAAGACGAGAGTTTATAGAACAAAATGCTAAATACGCCCGAATAGATGCTTAGCCGTAGCACGGCAGGCTATTACCCACTAGCGTGGGGAGTACTTAACTTATCCCCATAGCTATTAGCTAAAAGCCAGTTGCCAGCAGCTAATTAAAAGTCGCATTTTTTAAAAACGCAGTCAGTTTCTGAAAAATCACAGTCAGTTTCCGAAAAATCGCAGTCAGTTTCCGAAAAATCGCAGTCAGTTTTTCTAAAAACTGACTGCTTTTTTTATCTCCTCTGTGAGTTTTGGAAATCAACAACTTACAAAGGTAAAATTTTGCACTTTTGGAAGTGTATTTATATTTGATTTTAAAGTCTATTCAAATAGGGTTATTGTACTTTTAGCGCTGTATAATCGCTTTCATTGGAGAGGCGATCAACGGATTGCAGGGCAATTACACTCAGGAGTTTAGAATTTTTCACCCGTTCTACTGCTTTTGAAGTCTCAGATTGGTTTAAAATCATCGTTTCCCAGCTGTCGCCATATTTAAGGTAGAGCACCCACTTAAAGACTTTTGCAGGTTGAGAAGTTTTCCAGTTTATCGTTACGCTTTGTGGGTTTAGAGTATAATTAAGCTCTGGTCGAGGTGCTTTTTCGGACTTTATCCAAGGGGATTTTGGGGCGAGAGCCTCCTCTTTGTAGGAATCTTTGGCAAGTGTGGAGAGCATATCATACTTTTTAATGAGCCCTGCAACGCTCCAATGCAGTGCCCCTGCATCATCGCCCAGAATTTCTCTGGTGAGGCGTATCTGATTGGCAATCTCAGTAGGGCGATGAGAAGCCTTAATTTCAACAGTATTGAGACCTGGCCAGAGGTGTCTCTTATGGGTGTTTTCTGCTTTCCACCAGAGGAGGAGCTCCCTAAAACTCTGCCCTTTGGAGTCTATCGCCCAGTAGAGCTGCGGAGAGAAGTAATCTACCCAGCCTTTATTAAGCCAGAGCTTTGCATCGGCATAGAGTTCATCGTATTGAGAAAGCCCTTTTGCCGACGCTGGATAGCCAGGTTTCCAAATTCCGAAAGGGCTGATACCAAACTTCACATAGGGTTTTTCTGCCTTGATTTCCTTATAGATTCGCTCCACAAACTTATTTACATTCTCCCGTCTCCAATCGGCTTTTGAGAGCTGACCACCTTTGGCTATGTACTCATTCCAAGTTCGCTGATCGGGGAAGTCCGCGCCATTATTATAGGAGGAATAAGGATAGAAATAATCATCAAAATGTACCGCATCTATATCATACCTTTGGACAAGGTCTCTTACCACTGCGGAGGTATGATTCTGGGTTTTAGGGTCGGAAGGGTCAAACCAATACATCCCATTCTTTAGGCGAACGACATTTGCATCGGTTGTATTGACCATAGATTTTGGGGTGATTTTCCCACCATTGGAGTGATGTGCTCGATACGGATTTAGCCAGATATGAAGCTCCATTCCGAGCTTATGAGCTTCCTCTATCCAGAATTCCAATGGGTCGTAATAAGGTTCTGGAGCTCTGCCCACCTCCCCTGTCAAGAAGTAGGACCAAGGCTCCAAATCACTTTTGTAGAGGGCATCTGCTGAAGGTCTTACCTGGAAAATCACCGCATTGAAATGATGATTTTTGAGGAGTTCCAATATAAAAAGAGCCTCATTTTTTTGCTCCTGCACACTAAGATTTTTCTTAGACGGCCAGTTGATATTCGCTACCGACGCCACCCACGCTGCTCGGAACTCCCTTTTTACCTCTGGGAGCTGTACGCGCAAGGCATCTTCCTTTTTCACTGGGGGCTGAGGCTTCTGATGTGGCTGTTGCTCAGGTTTTGCAGGCGTTTTCTTTGCTTTTGCTACTGTTTTTGTTGTCTTTATGGATCTTTTTACGGTTTTCCTTTTTTGGCTACCACAAGCATTAATGACGAATGCGAGCAGAATAAGTAGAGGAAAATACTTTAATTTCATCTGTTCTTGATTTAAAGCCCCAAAAATAGGGGTTAATGATGAAATCTAAAACTCTAAACTGCAATCAAAAGCTTTAAATAACAAAAAAAACAGTGATAAGTATTAGCACTCGCCACTGTTTTTAATAAAATAATCCTTTTCTTTTTAAAAGTAGAGTTTAGTCTATCCTTCCAATTCTGCTAAATACCGCTCGGCATCTATTGCTGCCATACAGCCACTGCCCGCTGCGGTTATCGCCTGCCTGTAGACAGGATCTTTTACATCACCAGCGGCAAATACGCCAGGTATGTTGGTATGCGAACTGCCTTTTTCTGTGAGGATATAGCCGTTCTCATCCAAATTTATCTGACCTTTGAAAATATCCGTATTCGGCTTATGACCAATGGCGATAAAAATACCGTGAACCTCTATTTTGGCAGTCTCCTTCGTTTGATTATTAATAACTACCGCACGCTCTACCAAGTTGTTTTCCCCCTCAATCCCGATGAGCTCGTGGTGGAATTTCACTTCTATATTTTCGGTATTCATCACTCGGTGTACCATTGCTTTTGAAGCCCTAAACTCACCCTTTCTCACGAGCAGAGTAACCTTTGAGCAGAGTTTAGCAAGATAAGTAGCTTCTTCGGCAGCGGTATCCCCCCCTCCTACTACGATGACCTCTCTCCCTTTGTAGAAAAATCCGTCGCAAGTAGCACAAGCAGAGACTCCCCCACCCGCATATTTCTGCTCATCATCGAGTCCCAAATACTTGGCAGAAGCTCCAGTGGAAATGATAACGGTACGGGCTAAAATCTCCTTATCACCTGCCCAAAGCGTATGAACTCTACCCTTTTGAGTGGCAAATTCTGCCTTAGTAATGGTCTCAAAATGTACTTTTGTATCAAATCGTTCGGCTTGTTTCTGCAAATCCATCATCAGCTGGGTACCTGTAACCCCGTCTGGATAACCAGGGAAGTTATCTACTTCAGTAGTGGTGGTCAGCTGCCCGCCTGCTTGTAATCCTGTGTATAATTCTGGCTTTAAATCTGCCCTTGCAGCATAGATAGCTGCTGTGTAACCCGAAGGGCCAGAGCCGATAATAACGCAATCTAAAATATTCTTTTCCATAATATCTGAAATTTATTTGGCCTAAAGTCTCAGCCTGTGATTAAAAATAAAATCACCATAGAGTATCTCCACAGTGATTAATTTGTATCTGTTTTCTTATTTTGTAGCGTCTGAATCCTGTGCAGGAGTGGTAGCAGGAGCAGAAGTATCTTTCTTAGCGGGAGTGCTCGCTTCCCTTTGCGCTGGAGCTACCGATGTAGAAGGCGTAGGATTCGCTGTGAGTACTACACTGAGGATAATCAGCACTACGATGGTGATGCCCAAAGTCCAAGTAGCTTTCTCCATAAAGTCATTGGTTCTCTGTACCCCAAACTGAGCGGAGGAAGCACCTCCAAAAGTACCAGAAAGCCCTCCTCCCTTAGGGTTTTGAGCTAAAATGATAATGATTAATAAAACGGCTGCTATGACGATTAACACCATTAGCAATGTAAATATTGTACTCATTAGTTTTCTAAATTTAGTGGGCAAATGTAGCCCTTTTTTATTTAATGGACAAATAAAATAGAGCTACCCCAAGAGGTAGCCCTATTCGAATGAATGTTTACTTAAAAGTGGCTTCTGTCGCCTTATTGATTTCGTAGGAATTTACATTAAAGATCATCTCCATACCATTGATATTCTGGGTAATCTTGAATGGAAGCTTCAGACCCTGTACTTCCTTATAGTCGGAATAATAAGTCGGAATGCTCATCTCCTGCCCATTGGCTTTTTGTAGTTTCAATTCGCCTAATATAAGCCCAGACTTTACGCTATAATAATAAGTAGTACTCCCCTGCTTGAGTGCATAGGCATCTTCACCATTAATAGTTTCAATGCCTTTAAGTTCTACTTTATCTTTGGTAAAATTTGCCTCTGGGAAGAGCCCTGCCTCTGCTTTCATCTCAGTTTTTGCTTCTTCTGGCATTGGGATTTTATTTCCCTGCGCTACGATATAGCCGTCTTTACCATTAAACACTATTTTTTTTACGGTATTACCCATCATTTTTATCTCCATAAGGAATTCCCCTTTCTTCCCTTTGATAGTGGAGAGCTCAAGTGCCATTCCCTGTACCGTTCCCGAAGCATTAGTAGTAAGGTATTTCACTTTTTCTATTGCGGCTTTACTTCCAGTAGCACTTATGAACTTCTGTGCTATGGATTCTACGGTTACATTAGCATCAATTTTCTTAGTTGCTGGCTTTTGGGTTGGGTTTGCATAGGCATCAAAGTATTTTACTGGGTAGCCGAGTTTCTCTACACTGTCTGCAATCTCACTCGCCTTTCCTGCAATGAAAATTCGGCTTTGGTTAGGAAGGATGTTAGCTTTTGCAGCGTTTTCTGTATCGGCAATCGTTACTTTATCAATAGATTTGAGATAGTTATTATAAAAACCTTCTGGGAGGTTTTCTAATTTCTCACTCAGAGCAAATTCTGCAATCGTTTCTGGCTTCTCCAGAGACATAATAAACTGACCTTTTAGTTTGGCTTTTGCGTTTTCTAACTCGTCTAATTTGATGGTGGAAATTCCTTTTAATTCGTTCATAAATTCTTGAACTGCTTTATCAGTAACCTCATTTCTCACACTAGCATTTGCTGTGAATTTTGGGCTGTATTTACCTGTGGAGAGATTAGAATACGCACCATAAGTGAATCCGTTTTTCTCACGGAGGTTCATAAAGAGCCTTGCTTCCCCACCACCTCCAAGGATGTAGTTGGCAAGCACTCCGCTGAAATACTGAGGGTCTTTCTTCTTGAGGGTAGAGATATTCCCAATATAGATAACGGATTGAACCGCCGTAGGAACATCCACGATATTGACTTCAGTTGCTACATTTTGAGCAAGTTCTAAAGCAGTGAATTTAGCTTTTGATTTCTTCCACTTTCCAAATTCTTTTTTTATGAGATTCTTGATATCATCGGTTTTTACATCACCTACGATAACGAGGTAAGCATTGTTTGGTGTGTAATATTTCTCATAAAAATCCTGAACATCTTTTAGCTGGATTTTATTGATGCTCTCCTCTGTTTCAAACTCCCCACGAGGGGTGTTTTTACCATAAGTTAAAGCCCTTTGAACTCTTCTGGCAATGGCTTCTGCACTCTTTTCTTCAGATCTTAATCCCTCAATGGCTCTCTCCTTAGATTTATTTACCTCTTCTACTGAGAATTTAGGGTTTGCGATAGCATCTGCCATTAGGCTAATGACTTGCTTGGAGTATTTTGAAAGGGTATTGGCAACAGCGCCAGATTCACCAAATCCTATTTTTGCTCCATAGAAGTCTACTTTCTTGTTATATTCATCTTTGCTAAGGCTAGTTGTCCCAGTACCCAGCTGGCTGGATAAAATCCCACCTACACCTGCTATCTCGCCTTCGTATAAAGGTGGTCTATCGATGGTAAGCTCAATATTTACCCTTGGGAGCTTGTGGTTTTCTACAACGAGGACGGTAAGCCCGTTTTTCAGTTGGAAAGTCTTTGGTTTTGCAATGTTGATGACCGGTGTAGCGGCTGGTTTCGGCATTGCATTGATGTCTATATTCTGTGCAGAGAGCATTCCAGAGATGAGGAAAGCGGCTGCTATGTATTTTATGTTTTTCATTTCTGTTGCGGTTTATTTTTTTTCTGGTAGATAGTTGATGATTGCTCTTTGGTTGCTGTTCAAATACTTTTTAGCAACCTCTCTTAGCTCCTCTCTTGTAATGGAGCGGTAGATTTCTATTTCCTTGTTGATGATGTCTGTATTCCCTTTTAGCATATATCTGTCTGCCAACGAGTGCGCAATGCTCTCTACCGAAGTATTGGAATTGACAAAATTATTCTCCATTTGGTTTAAGAGTTTCTGATAATCTTCTTCGGAGATGAGCTCGGTTTGTACTTTCCTTATCTCTGCATCTATATCGTTCTGCAAAGTAGCCTTAGAGGTTTCTCCCATCGGAAGGGCAAGGCAAGCAAAGATGCTGTAATCTTCCATACCAAGGTTAAAAGCACCGATTTCTAATGCTTTTTTCTCCTTATCTACTAATTTTTTATAGAGCACGGAGGATTTACCATCGCTCAAATAAGTGCTGAGCATATCAAGCGCATAGGCGTCTCTGTCTTTATAGCCCGGTGTTCTGTAAGCGAAGATATAAGCTGGGATTTGGATATTCTTATCATAATAAGTCTCCTCATAAGCGGTGGTAATGGGAGTTTCCTTCGCGAAGTTTCTGGTGATAGCTGCTCCTCTTGGGATGGAGCCGTAGTATTGATTAATCCAGTTTTTGGTTTGCTCTGGCTTAATGTCTCCCGCCACTACAAGCACGGCATTATTAGGCACATAGTACTTCTTGAAGAAGTTTTTAAACTCATCTAATGTAGCAGCATTAAGGTCTTCCATAGAGCCGATTACCGTACCTTTATACGGGTGTTTTTTAAATACTGTTTTGAGAAGCGCCGTCATAAAATTACCATACGGTTGGTTGTCCATTCTCAATCTCTTTTCCTCTTTTACTACTTCTCTTTGGGTATCTACACCGATTTGGTTGATGATAGGATTTCTCATCCGCTCGGCTTCCATCCAGAGCCCAAGCTGCTCGTTATTCGATGGGAAAACCTCGTAGTAATAGGTTCTATCGCCTGTAGTATTGGCATTATTTGAGCCTCCATTAGCAGAAACGATCTTAAACCAATCGCCTCTCTTAATGTTTTGAGTTCCCTCAAAGAGCAAATGCTCAAAGAAGTGTGCAAAGCCCGTTCTGCCCTCTATTTCGTCTTTTGCACCCACATGGTACATTACAGAAGTAGTAACGACAGGAGCGGAATTATCCTGATGAAGAATCACATGTAGCCCATTTGGCAAATCATACTCCTCGAATTTGATTTGCTGTGCATTAGCGAGCATCCCGAAAAGAACTGCTGCTGCCACTGATAAAAGTCTTTTTTTCATTATTAGAAAACTATTTTTATTAAAATCGATTGATGAGTAGCAAAAGTACTTAAATTGTTACAATGAAGAGCGTTTTTTTCAGAAATATTATAAGCAACCAATACACTTATCCTCATAAATAAGGCAAAGAGCTTAAAAGAATGATTTTTATTATTAAATCAAGCAGATAAAGTATAATAAGCCTCATCATTGCATTAATTTATTAAAGCAAATAGTTTTTATCAATCATTGTAATACAATAAAAATAATAGAGTTTTTAATAAAAATTTTCATTTATAGTTTTTTATTGTTACTTTTGGTCTGCCTCAATTATAGCATATTACCAAATGGATACAACAAAAATTGACTTACTGAAAGAATTAAAAAAATATTTCGGCTTTTCCCAGTTTAAGGGACAGCAGGAAGAAATCATCAGGACACTTCTTAGCAATAAAGATGTGTTCGTTTTAATGCCTACAGGCGGGGGCAAGTCGCTCTGCTATCAGCTACCAGCACTAATCTCAGAAGGTACGGCAATCGTAGTCTCTCCCCTTATTGCACTGATGAAAAACCAAGTGGATGCAGTGAATGGGCTTTCATCCGAAGAGGGAACAGCTCATGTGCTCAACTCCTCTCTAAATAAACAGCAGACCAATCAGGTTTTCTCAGATATTAAAAGCGGAAAAACAAAGTTGCTCTATGTAGCTCCAGAGAGTTTGATAAAAGAAGACTATCTGGAAATTCTTCGTACGGTAAAAATCTCCTTTTTCGCGATAGATGAAGCACACTGTATCTCTGAATGGGGGCACGATTTCCGACCAGAATACCGAAATCTGAAACTCATCATAGACAAAATAGCCGATGTACCTATAATAGCTCTAACCGCAACGGCAACACCTAAGGTGCAGGAAGATATACAAAAGACCTTAGGAATGAACAATGCAACGGTATTTAAAGATAGCTTCAACCGAGCAAACCTTTTCTATGAAATACGCCCAAAAGTAAATGTAGACAAGGAAATCATTAAGTTTATCAATCAAAACAAAGGAAAATCGGGAATTGTATATTGCCTCAGCCGTAAGAAGGTGGAGGAATTCGCTCAATTGCTACAAGTAAATGGTATTAATGCACTGCCTTATCACGCAGGTCTTGACCAAAAAACAAGAGTAGCCAATCAGGACAAATTCCTAATGGAAGAATGTGATGTAATTGTGGCAACTATAGCTTTCGGGATGGGAATAGATAAGCCTGATGTACGATTTGTAATCCATTACGACATTCCTAAATCTCTTGAAAGCTATTACCAGGAAACAGGAAGAGCGGGGAGAGACGGCGGTGAAGGCTATTGCGTAGCTTTCTATGACCCAAAAGATATTGAGAAACTTGAAAAATTCCTCGCTCAAAAGCCTGTCTCTGAAAGAGAGATTGGACTTCAGTTATTAAATGAAGTGGTAGGATACGCAGAAACCTCTATGAGCAGGAGACAATACCTTCTCTACTACTTCGGTGAAGAATTTGACCCTGTAAACGGCAATGGTGCTAAAATGGATGATAATTCCATAAACCCACCAACGATGAAAGATGCAACCAAAGATTTTGAAATACTACTGGAAATCATCAAAAAACTTGATGAAAAATTCAGAACCAAAGACCTCATCAACATCATTACAGGTAAAGAATCCGCAGTTACCAAGTCCTATAAACTCGAAGACCACAGGTTTTTTGGTATTGGGAAACACGAAACTGAAAACTATTGGAAAACCATTATACGACAAGCTACAGTACAGGGATTCTTGCAAAAGGATATCGAAACCTATGGAGTACTAAGCCTTACTGACAAAGGTAGAGCTGTCCTAAATAAAGAGCTCAATACTCCTTTCTACATCGCAGAAGATCGTACCTTTGATCTCTCGCAAGCGAAATCTGAATCGGATAGTGTTTCTGTACAATCGGGTGGAGGTTTAGATGAAGTGCTTTTTAGCCAACTGAAAGAATTAAGAAAGAAAATCGCCAAGAAACTCGGCATTCCTCCATACACAGTGTTTATGGATCCAAGCCTTGAAGATATGACGGTTCAATATCCCATAACCGTAGAAGAAATTGCAAAAATATATGGTGTAGGCGAAGGGAAAGCACGGAAATACGGTAAGGAATTCGCTGAATTTATTGCGAAATATGTAGAGGCAAATAATATTGAGCGGATGCAGGATATGGTGATTAAACAAGTGGCTAATAAATCCAGCCATAAGGTATTCATCATCCAAAGTACAGACAAAAAATTAGACTTTGAAGACATTGCCAAAGCAAAAAACCTTACAATGGATGAGCTTCTCAAAGAGATGGAAGGTATCGTATACCAAGGCACAAAGCTCAATATAGACTACTACATCAGTGCAAATATAGATGAAGATATAGTAGAGGAGTTTATGGAATTTATGCACGAAAGCGAAAGTGATTCTATGAAAGTACTCTTGGATGAATTCGGCGATGACCTCAGCGATGAAGAAGTCCGAATGCTAAGAATAAAATTTATTAGTGATGTAGCAAATTAGCAGGAAGCGATAGGTTTTAGGGTTTAAACAATAGGTAATAAAATAGTCGTCAATGGATAAAATCTATTGGCGACTGCCTTTTGGAGGATATGCTATAGTACAGCTGATACTTACTTAAACTAAGGAAAAGAGGCTATAATATTTTTGTGCTCGGACAGCCTTTCATATAAAAATGCCTCACCAGCTACGATGTAAAAACTCTCCATACTAGTAGGCTCACCTGCTACGGTGCGAGGTAATAATATTTGTGTATTTTTGCCCCCTATATTGAAATGCGGAAAGATAGTACAGAAACTTAGTATTCTGATGGCTATTTATTTGAAAATAAAAATTAGTAACGAATGAAAGAGCCCTTAGTAAGTGTAGTTACGATTACTTACGGACACGAAAAATACATCGGAGAGACAATAAATGGAGTCTTCTCCCAAAAGACAAACTTCCCGATAGAATTTATTATTGCGAATGACTGCTCGCCCGATAATTCGGATAAAATCATCAGAGAATTAATACAAAATGCGCCTGAACATATCACCGTAAAATATACTCGGCATACGGAGAATAAGGGAATGATAAGGAACTCCGTTTGGGCTATGAGCCAAGCAAGAGGAAAATATATAGCCCTTTGTGAGGGTGATGACTATTGGACGGATGAAAACAAACTCCAAAAGCAAGTAGATTTCTTAGAAAATAATAATGACTTCGCTATTTGTTGCCATAATGTAAAATTCCTGGATGGAGATACATTCACTTCTGAGGATTATGATCATTTAAATTCCAAAAGTGAATATACTTTGGAGGAACTTAGCCAAGTAAACTTACTCCCCACCCTATCTGCTGTGTTTCGTAATATAAAGATTGATTTCCCAGACTGGTATTATGATGCCCCTATGGGTGATTACCCCCTTATGATGTGGATAGCAAGGTATGGAAAGATAAAATACTTTAGTGAAAAAATGGGCGTGTATAGGCTTAATGTAGGAGTATGGCAACATAATAAAAACAATTATGAAAATATACTTCTCCTATATAAACACTTGGAAAACGATTTTGAAGAAAATGATATCGTTAGAAAAAATATGATTCAATATAAGAGGAAGTATATTAAAGCCCATCTAAAGACACTCCTTATTTTTCAAATAATTAGAAATAAATACTTAAAAGAATTATCTTTTTATGAGAGGCTTAAACTCATCGTAAAAAAAATATTTAGTACTTCTCGCAATTAATTATATAATATTTAGTGATAATGGACATCCTCATCAAGTCTTTTAACCGACCTTTTTATCTCGACAGATGCTTAAACAGTATTCATTCGTTTGTATCTGGAGATTATCGCGTGAGTATTTTGGATGATGGTACTCCTCAAAAATACTTGGATAAAATCCAAGAGAAATATCCAAGCGTTAAGATTTTTAAATCTGAAAATCACTCAAAGAAAGTACAGGCAATAAAGGAAAATTTAGAAAGTGGAAAAGAGATTAATGGCTTCCAAATCCCTACCCAGCTTTGGTATAATGCTGCAAAAAATGCCTCCGACTACTTTATAATGACGGAAGATGATGTATGGTTTAGCAGAAAAATTAATACCGATGAGCTCTCAAAAGAGGTGCAGGAGTATAACATCAATCTACTGAAATTAGGCTGGCTTGGGAGTAGTAAAGACGAGCAATGGCAGGAAGTGAAAGAGATTAACCACGCCATCAATGCTATTAAGCCCAAAGATTTATTCCTCTCTCATCCTTTAATAATGGATTGGTTCTTTTATAACAGGCTTAAATTTTTCAGTATTTTATACAAATTGGGAAAGGTAGATAACCAAACCAAACTGAGATACTGGACGCTGAATTCTATTTTAATGGGGCTTTGGAAAAAGGAATACTGGCTCTATATCTGGAAAGATGCCAAGGGGAAAGTAGATGAAAAGCAACAGCTCCGTAATGCAGCAGTCTATTACAATAGATTTGGAAAAGAAAATCCGAACTTTACGGCACAATTAAAGAATGAAGCAATGCTGACGACCTTTCAGTCTTCTGCCACAAATTCCTATCATAAGTACTCCTCAGATTTTGATGTAAATATTTTTAATCATATCATCAATGAAGCCTGGTACAATGGTGATTTTGATGCTATGGAGAATTTCCCTAATGATTTTTCAATGGATTATTTCATCCATTTTATAAAGGATAAAATGAATATTGAGGCGTTTAAAGACTGGGTAGAGCAGTTTAAAGAACAGTATAGAAAACAAGGTTGCAAGGTTGATTAACAATAAATTTAGCAATGAATAGAAAAATACATTTAGTTTTTCATATTCGGTCAATGGAAATCGGCGGAATTCAAAAAGTCCTTTTGGAGTATTTAGCCAATTTACCGAGAGAGGAGTTTGAAATATCACTTATAACGAGCCTTTATCAAGGAGAATTAATTAATGAAATCCCAAAAGATATCCGCACCTATTTTATAGGAAATGGAAAAGAATTTCTTTCCAAAAATAAATACATTCAGAAATTACAGCTTGTTATCAGAAGGATTAAATTGGCTTTTTATCAAAGGTTTCCTAATCTGCTTTACAGAAAACTACACAGAAAACCCAATATTGAAATAGCTTTTGATATTCCTACTTTTCAATGGGTTGCAAACAGTCCTGTAAAAGATTCTAAAAAAATATCTTGGCTTCATAATGATTTAAAAAACACCCATGCAAATGAAAATATAACTCTACATATCATAGCTCTGATGAAGAAGTTTGATGCTTGTATTATGGTTTCTGATTTTGCAAAAAACAACATAAAGAAATACTATAATACGGAGTTCAAAAGCAGCTTTGTAGTGAATAATCCTGTCAATACTAAGGACATTCAGAAGAAATCTAATGAGTTTAATACAGTCCTCCCCCACCCTTGTTTTATCGGAGCAGGGCGGCTCACTAAAAGTAAGGCTTATGATCTGCTTTTAGTAGCTCATCATCGCCTAATACAAGAGGGACACCAGCATTATATCGCTATCTTAGGTGATGGCCCAGAGAGGAATAAACTCTCAGAAGAAATCAGTCGACTTGGTGTAGAAAAAACATTCTTACTTTTAGGGAACAAGACCAATCCTTATCCTTATTTCAAAGAGGCGGATTTCTTTATACATCCATCGCTTAGAGAGTCTTACCCTATGGTTATTTTAGAAAATCTACTACTAAACAAGCCCATTATTTCTACTAATGTGGGAGGCATTCCAGAGATTATTGATAATGGTATTAATGGAGTTCTTATCAATCCTAATGAAGATGAAATTTATAATGCGATGAAAGATTTCCTTACTCAGCCTGAATGGGTGAATAAAATAAAAGAGGGAACAAAAAATTCATCTGAAAGATTTAATGAAAACAAAATTTATCAGCAGGTAATTGATATTTTTAAATCTATATTAAAATAATGAAACCAGAAATCACCATAATTACCCCAACCTACAATCGTACTCATACGCTCCACAGAGTATATGAGTCCTTAAAAAATCAGACCTTTAAAAACTTTAAATGGTTGATAATGGATGATGGTTCAACTGATGATACAGAGGAGGTTGTAAAAAAATTAATTTCAAAAAATGAAATAGAAATAGAATATCACCATCATACCAATGTACATAAAGTTGTTACAATGCATAGAGGATTTAAGCTCATTAAAACTCCTTATCTGATGAGGATAGATTCTGATGATTATTTGCCTCAAAATGCTCTTCAGATACTTTATGATAATATGCAAATAATAAAAGATGATGATAACATATCCTCTGTTATAGGTAGAGTAGGATATTCCACAAATAAAGAATTAGGAGATGTATTTCCTGAAAATCCTTTTATAGAGTATGTATTTATTATGAAATACAAATACAAAATAAGAGGTGTCCACATGGGAATGTTTAAAACAAAAATGATAAAAACCTCATCTTTTAGAGAAGAAGAATATATAGGAAAAGGGTATCTCCCTGATTTTTGGAATATAGAGATAGATTCTAAATATAAAACAATGTTTATCAATGACATTGTCTACATTTATGATTTGAATGATACTGACCAAAACTCTATTAGCAATACAAAATTTAATCCTAAATATGCTTTTGGATTAAGTGAGCAATATAGAATATTTATAAAATATTATCTTCCTAAATATCTTTTAAGCTATCCTATACCTATATTTAAAAACATGTTTAAATACATCTATTATTCAAGTTATATTGAAAATAATACAATAAAAAAAAGTCTATCACAATTAGAAAATGGAGTATCTAAGCTACTTTATTTACTAATTCTTCCATTTGTGATTCTATTTAAATTAAAAAATAAAGATTTGACAAAAATATAGTCCAATATGCTCTTTAACTCTATAGAATTTGCGGTATTTTTACCCATTGTTTTTATACTTTATTGGTTTGTTTTCCAGAAGAGTTTAAAATGGCAAAATCTCTTCATTGTTATTACAAGTTATATTTTTTATGGCTGGTGGGATTGGAGATTTTTGTTTTTAATACTTTTCAGTACTGTACAAGATTATTGTATCGCTTATTGGATTGAGAAAGAAAATAGCCAGAAAAAAAGAAAACTACTACTATCTATTAGTATCATTACGAATTTAGGATTTCTTGGATTCTTCAAATATTATAATTTCTTCATAGATAACTTTATTACAGCATTTAGCTTTTTCGGAACGAAACCCTCTATTCATACACTGAACATTCTTCTTCCCGTTGGCATTAGCTTTTATACATTCCAAACACTAAGTTATACAATAGATGTATATCGAAGAAATCTTACAGCTACCAAAGATTTTATAGCTTTTTCAGTATTTGTAAGTTTTTTTCCTCAGTTGGTTGCTGGTCCTATCGAGAGGGCAACTCATCTACTTCCTCAGTTTTATAAGAAACGAAATTTCAATTATAATCTTGCAGTAGATGGTATGCGCCAAATCCTTTGGGGGCTATTCAAAAAAATGGTTATTGCGGATAATTGTGCTATTTATGCTAATCAAATTTTTGCTAACTATGAAACCTCCTCAGGAAGCGAACTTGTCTTAGGAGCAGTATTTTTTGCCTTTCAGATTTATGGGGACTTTTCTGGATATTCAGATATTGCTATCGGAACCTCTCGTCTTTTTGGTTTTGATTTAATGAAAAACTTTAATTTCCCATACTTTTCAAGAGATGTTGCTGAGTTTTGGAGAAGGTGGCATATTTCACTCAATACATGGTTTCGAGATTATCTCTATATCCCATTAGGTGGTAGCCGAGGAGGAAATCTAATGCGCATACGAAATACTTTTATCATCTTTTTAGTAAGTGGTTTCTGGCACGGAGCAAATTGGACTTTCATCATCTGGGGAGCTTTAAACGCTTTATTTATAATGCCTTCTATTATCTTCAAAACCAACAGAGCAAACTTAGACATCGTTGCAAGTGGAAGGAAACTCCCCTCATTTAAAGATATAATGAATATCAGTATTACCTTTGGGCTCATTACTTTTGCTTGGATTTTCTTTAGAGCTGAAAATGTAGAACAAGCATTTTCTTATATTTCAAGGATGCTTAACCCAACGATTATGAGCATTCCAAATCTTAATAAAGCAGCATTAGCGACTATTATTCTTATTGGCTTTTTACTCATTATAGAATGGATTGGTAGAGAAGATAATTTCGCTTTAGAAAAATTATTTGTGAATTCTAATATTGCAGGGGGGGTAATTATCAATTAGTTAGATGGTCTTTTTACGCTTTTATTATTCTACTTATAGGACTATTTATGCAAACCAATGAAACTCCATTTATTTATTTTCAATTCTAATCAATGAAAAAATTCTTAACAAAAATAATTCAGTTTTCAGTCTTTGCTTCTGTTTTTTATATCATTATACTTCCATTATGGAGCTATATTATGCCTCCTTTTATGGCTAAAAATGTAAGAAGCTGTGTGGGTTGCTATGGGCATTTATTTTCCAGAGTAAAAGAAATACCACAAGTTAAGAACCCAGACATACTTTTCATAGGTTCCTCACATGCATACAGAGGTTTCGACCCTCGTGTTTTTTCCAAATATGGATTGAATACTTTTAATTTAGGCTCAAGTTCTCAAACACCTATCAATATGCAAGTTCTTCTAAAGCAATATTTGGATGACATTCAGCCTAAAATGGTCATTATGGAAACTTATGCTGGTACTTTAGAGACTGATGGTGTGGAATCCTCCTTGGATTTACTTAGTAATAATAAAATTGATAAAAACGCTCTTCAAATGGCAGTAAAAATCAATCAACTTCCTACTTATAATACACTTTTATATGGATATTTCCGTCAAGTATTTGGGCTTAATAAATCATTTACCGAGCCTGCAATTCAAGATGGAAACACCTATATAAAAGGAGGCTTTGTAGAGAGTAAATTTTCTAAAAATCAACTAAAAGAAGAGCAAATCAAAGACTGGGATATCAATCCTGAGCAACTTAATGCCCTAAAAGAAAATATAGCTCTATTAAAACAAAGAAATATTCCATATATATTGGTTCAGGCTCCTATTACTAAAAAACTTTATGATGCACGTACTAACAACAAGGAAGTAGATAGCTTACTCTCAACTTTAGGAACTTATAAAAATTTTTATGGTACGATTAAGCTAAATGATACTCTTGATTTTTATGATAGTAACCATTTAAATCAAAATGCAGTAGTTAAATTCAACGAAAAAGTTATTGAATACCTAAAAACAACAAAATAAATGACTCCCCCCAAAAAAATCCTTATAAGAATAGGCTCTTTACGGCACGGAGGTGCAGAGAAAGTACTGGCAACTTTCCTAAAAAACCTCCCCGAAGGCAAGTATGATATAGACCTGCTCCTGAATCTTTATTCTGGTAAGTACCTGGCAGAAATTCCCTCTTGGGTTAATATTTTATACCTCAACAAAGGGGAAATGATTACTACAAATCGCCTACAAGACCTCCCATTAAAGGCATTCAGAGTAATGTATCAATGGATATTGAGAAAATTCCCCAAGCTGCTGTATAAGTTTATACTAAAGGACAAGCCGTATGATATAGAATTTGCTGCCATACACGGTTTCAGAGATGAAATCCTCAATTCGCCACTAAAATCTTCAAAAAAAATAGTCTGGATTCACAACGATTTAAGAAAAACCGAATTCCATAATTATACAGATGATGAAATAAGAAAATTCTTTGGCTTTGACAAGATTATGCTAATCTCAGAACACATACAGCAGGACTTCGAGAGCCTTGCAAAAACGCCAAACGAAAGAAACAAAATCGTGAGGATTTATAACCCCCTCGATACTGAAGAAATCATCTCCAAAGCCAGCCTCCCTCCCCACCAAGAGATAGAAAAGACCGCTCCTCTATTCCTCTCCGTGGGTACAGTTTTCCCTCAAAAAGGGTTCGACAGGCTCCTGCGTGCCCATAAAAAACTCTTAGACGAGGGGTTTAAACATCAGATTCTTATCTTGGGAGATGGCTATGACTTCGAGAATATAAAAAACCTGAAAAACGAACTGGGTGTTGCACATTCGGTAACGATGCTGGGCTTTACAGATAACCCTTATCCTTACTTTAATATCGCTGACTACTACATTCTAAGCTCCAGATATGAAGGCTATCCTACCGTACTTTTCGAGGCGATTACCTTAAAGAAAAACATCATTGCGACCGATGTTTCTGGCGTAAGCGAAATGCTCCTCAATGGCAAGCTCGGGCTCATTACAGAAAACTCCGAAGAGGGCATCTATCTCGGGATGAAAAAAGCCCTTACCGAGTCTCAATCTTTCACTACTTATCAGCAGGAGCTCAAAGCCTACCAGATGCCTTTCAGCCTTAGAAATTCAGTGGACAAGATAATGGATATTTTAGACCAACTCTAACCTAAAACAAATAGATTTCAACCCTTTATGAACTTTAAATCTCTCCTCCCGCTCATCGTTTTTATTGCCGTATTTCTCGGCAGTGGTATTATCTCTGGCGATTTCTATGCTCTCCCTGCCCCTATTGCAGTTTTTGCAGGGATTATCACCGCTTTTATCCTCTTTTTCAGGAATGGAATCCATCAGAATATAGAAAATTTCATCCGCGGTTGTGGCAATGAGAATATTGTGATGATGTGCCTCATCGTGCTTCTCTGCGGAGCCTTTTCCAAGGTTACAACTGCCATCGGTGCTACAGAAACGGTGGTTCATCTCGCACAATCTTACCTCTCACCGAGATTCCTATACGCAGGGGTTTTCATCCTCGCCTCTTTCCTTTCATTCTCGTCGGGCACCTCAGTTGGAGCCATCTCCACCCTCACTCCTATCGTTGCAGGTTTTGTACAATTAGAGGGTATAGACACTGCGCTCATCGCTGCCTCACTGCTTTCTGGGGCTATGTTTGGCGACAATCTCTCGATTATTTCAGATACCACCATCGTGGCTACTCAATCTCAGGGCTGCAGTATGAAAGATAAGTTTAGAACCAACTCCCGAATGGCATTCCCAGCCTCCATCCTTACCGTGATTATCCTAATGCTACTCGGTTTCTACCTTCATCCGAACCAAAGCGGCGTTTTGGTAGATAATATCACGATCCAATGGCTCAAAATCCTGCCTTATCTCTTCGTTATCACAATGGCTTTGGCGGGTGTTAATGTCTTTATCACCCTCTTCCTTGGGGTTGTCTTTGCTGGGGCTATCGGAGGGTACGAAGGGCTTACGCTGATGGAATTTCTCAATATTTCCTACGATGGTTTCAATGCTATGACGGATGTATTCCTCGTCTTTTTCCTCACGGGTGGGCTCGCCTATATGGTTGAGAAGCAAGGGGGCATAGAGTTTATCATACAGAAAATGTCTCGCTTTATGACGAGCAAGCTGAGGGCTAAAATCGGCATTGCAAGCCTTGTAGCGCTGGTTGATGCCGCCGTTGCCAACAATACGGTTGCCATTATGGTCTCAGGGTCTGTTGCGAAGCGCATCAGTGAGCGGTTTAAAATCCCTGCTCCTCACACAGCATCCATCTTAGATATTATTTCCTGCATCGTTCAGGGGCTTATCCCCTACGGGGCGCAAGTTCTCATCCTCTTTAAGCTAATGCAAACCGATATCAACTACTCTGAAATGGTTTCAAAAGCCTATTACCTCTGGCTGCTGCTCCTCATTTCTATCATTTATTTTATAAAACAGGGTCAGAGAGGGGTCAGAGAGGGTCAGAGACCCATTCTTTAGGTTAAAGACCGGAACAATTAGGTTAAAAAGCCCGTCGACCCGGTTAAAAACCCCGCCGACTCGGTCAAAAAGCCCGCTGACCCGGTCAAAAAGCCCGTCGACCTGGTTCCTAACCAGGTCGACGGGCTTTTTGACCTAAAAGTTGACAAAAAATAGAGGGATTTTTTATTAAAATGACAATTGGCGGTTAGCAGTTAGCTAATTAACCAGAAGCCAAAAGCTAATTGCCTTTTATTTAGCTGGAGCTACGTCTATTTTGTAGGTTGCGTGGCAGGCTACGCAGTTATTGAGGAGCTTATCGAGCTGCTGTTGGGTAGTTTTAGGGTTGAAATCGGTTTTTGCCGCCTCAGAAATCTCTTCAAAAAGCCCGTGGGTACCAAAGCCCAACTTCTTGAAACCTACGGGAAGGGATTTTATCAGTCCATCAGGAGCGTGCTCTCCTACCCCTCTTCCCGAGCGCTTCCCAGCTTCTATCACGGGTTTAGGGTCATTGGTCATTATCCCTTTATTGATTTGCTGCACGCTTTCTACAAACTGCCTCATCTCCGCCATTACAAACTCGCGGTGGTCTTTACTCATTCGGATGCTCTGCCGGCTGTCTCCTTCGTACCTGTAAGTATCCCCTTTTATAAGAAATTTGTAGATGAGAACTAGATTGACAATGAACGAGATAAGGAGAAGAATGTATACGATTTTCTTTTTCATAATGGGGTCGTATTTTGGTGGCTTAAATGAGTTTTTCTAAACTCTTAGTAGTCTTGTGGCGCTGGTATTCATCGAGCTTCTGACCGATGTATTTTATAGCCAAAGGAGCTACATAGATTAATGCAAAACCGACTGCCTTCTTCTTCCAGCCATCGGATTTCATTTTCTTTTGCACATAGTCTGTTACAAGATTTACCGCTCCTAATTTCATTGTATCCTGAATAATCTCAGTACTTGTTTCATTGTTTAGGACCTGCATCATCGTATTTCTATTCAATACCGATTTTATCTTATGAGAAATCATTTTCAAAACAGAAGAGGAATCAAAAGTGGTCTTAATATTCCCTTCATCGTCTGTAGTTTCCTTTAAAAACGCATCTGTATAGCCTTGGGTAATAACACTTAGCGACTCTTTTGGGCGAGTAAAAGCCATTAAATCTTCCAGTTTTTTTATTTCGGATTTAAGGTTTTCCTTCTTGGCTCTTAATTCATTAAGAGCATTGTATTCCTTTGCCATAATTAACGATTTAAAAGTTTAATGAGCGTATTTGCCGCATACCTCTGGATACCTTTTCTCATCAGAACAACGATGATAAATATCAGTAGACAAACGGCTGACATCAGCAGGAGGCCGTAGGCATAATTTCCCAATAAATACCCAAGCCAAAGCCCTACACCCAAGATTAAAAAGACAATGAAAAAGGTGAGAAACACAAGCGCAATCACCAAAAAATAAACAAGCCCCGAGATAAAAGCTGCCTTTTCGGTAACTTCTAATTTCACGAGATTTATTCTCTTTTCTATATATTCTTTCAGTAGGTTTATCATAATTCTAATGCTATGCTATCAGTTAAAAAAAGGAAACTTAGAAAGTTCCCTTTTATTGTTCCTAATTTTAAAATCTGGGATAAATGATTGAAATAGATTATTTCAAGCCATCTAATTCCGTTTGAGCATCATCTTCCGCATCAGCAATGGAGTGAGAAGCCTGCTCCTTGTACTTGTGGTACTGCTCTTTTACTTTATCAGCAGTTTTATGATATTGGTCTTTAAGCATCTCGGCTGTTTTACCATATTGTTCTCTTGCCTGCTCAGACCAGTCTTCTGCTACTTTTCTGAGCTTCTTGCGGGTCTTCTTGCCCTCCTCTGGAGCAAAAATAAGACCTAAAACTACACCTACAGCAGCACCTGCTAATAGACTGGCTAATACACTTCCTGAATTATTTCCTCTGTTTGACATTTTAATTGTTTTTTAAGGTTAATATTTACTATAATCACTGCGTAAAAGTACAATAAAATTATAATATGGGCACTATGAGTGCTCAAAATTTAGGTAAAAGTCTTTTGCTTCGGAAATGACTGCATCCATTTCTTCCAATGTAAAAACTTGGAGGAATTTTTTCCTGAAATCCTTAAAGTGTGGCACCCCTCGGAAGTAGTTTGAATAATGTTGGCGCATTTCTATAAGCCCAAGACGCTCACCTTTCCATTCGGTACTCCACTCGGCGTGCTGCCTTACGACGATAAGACGGTCTTCTATAGTAGGCTCTGGAAGAAGCTCCCCCGTTTGGAAGTAATGTTTTATCTCTTTGAATATCCAAGGGTAGCCAATTGCCCCACGACCGATCATTATACCATCGCAATCGTATTTTGAGCGATATTCAAGTGCTTTTTCCGGGGAATCAATGTCTCCATTTCCAAAGATTGGGATTTCTATATTGGGATTGTTTTTTATCCTGCTGATATGCTCCCAGTCCGCCTCGCCTTTGTACATCTGAGAACGGGTTCTGGCGTGTATGGTCAGTGCCTTGATACCTGCTTCCTGCAACCTTTCAGCAACTTCATCTATATTGATAGAGCTGGAATCCCAACCAAGGCGGGTTTTTACAGTTACAGGCAAGTGGGTAGAAGATACAACGGCTTTGGTAAGCCTCACCATCAGGTCTATATCTTTCAAGACGCCTGCACCTGCACCTTTGGCTACGACTTTCTTTACAGGGCAACCGAAATTGATATCCACAAGATCGGGTTCTACGGTTTCAACGATTTTAGCGGAGAGAGACATCGCCTCTTCATCTCCACCGAAGATTTGGATTCCTACGGGGCGCTCGTAATCAAAAATATCAAGTTTCTTTCTGGATTTAATAGCATCTCTGATGAGCCCTTCGGAGGAGATAAATTCGGAGTACATAAGATCAGCACCGTGAAGTTTGCAAAGGCGCCTAAAGGGTGGATCGCTCACATCCTCCATCGGAGCGAGGAGCAAAGGAAAGTCCGGTAGTTGTATATTACCTATTTTAATCATAGGCGCAAAGATAGATATTTGGAGCCACTTGTGAGCACGCTGTAGCTCATTGAATATCCCACTAACTACGGTAACTACGGCTTAATATAAGAAAGGATAAGGTTAAGGGTTTCTTCCTTACTAATATCCGAATTATCAATAAGTATAGCATCTTCAGCTTGGATGAGAGGGGCAATTTCTCGAGTGCTGTCGATTTTATCCCGGGTGATGAGGTTCTCCCTAACGAGCTCAAAATCCATAGGTATGCCGAGCTCTTGAAGTTCTTTAAAACGCCTCTCGGTACGCTTCTCTATACTGGCAGTGAGGAAAAATTTATAATCTGCATCGGGAAGAACCACCGTACCAATATCCCTACCATCGAGGATAACACCACCATTCTGAGCGATTTGCCTCTGAGTATGGAGGAGGAAGTTACGAACCTCTGGCTGCTTGGCAATAAGGCTCACATTGTCCGAAACCTGCTGAGTACGGATTTCTTTTGAGATGTCTTTCCCATTGAGAAAAAGGATGAGGGTATTATTCACCTCCTTAAATTCAAGATTGATATCATCAAAATGAGAAAAGAGAGCAGGGAGATCTATTTCATCGTTTTTCTGGCAGTTTTGAAGGGCAAAAAAAGTTACTCCTCTATATAAAGCACCTGTATCAAGGTGAATGAGCCCTAATTTTTTAGCAATTTCTTTGGAGATGGAACTTTTTCCTGTAGAGGAAAAGCCATCTATGGCAATTACGGGTTTTTTATTCATTGAAATATTAAAATATTGAGAAAACTACCTTTTATTACCGCTAATTTCCGCGATATCTAAGGAAATACCAAACATATTCATATTAGAGGCATTGTGATAGCGTGTGTGGGCATAGTCAAACCTGAAATAGGAAATCTTGATACCAAAACCAGCAGAAAGCCCAGAGAAATTTCTTTGGTCAAGGACTGCAAGTTCATTCCCCCTCTTGATATTATAGCCAAGCCTGATATTAAAAGACTTCTCTGGGAAGAGCTCTGCACCGAAAGAAAAGTGATCTGCAATCTTCCTGAAGGTACCTACCTCTCGCCCATTGTTATCTAAATCCTGAGAGATATTAAACTGCTGTAAATCGTGTGCTGTAATAGTAAATGCAAGAGGGAAAGACTCCAAAATCTTGGTATAACCCAAATCTACCCTAAATGGAAGCCTCTCGTGAGTACCGTTATAGGTCTTAATCTGCGAACCAAAATTACGAGCAACCAAAGAAAGGCTTTCTTTTTTCTCCTCATTATGGTAAGTAATGGCAGCAGTAGCAGAGAGCGCCATAGAATTATAGGTATCTATCTTGGAAGTAATAAGCCCAAGGCTCCCCCCTACCGTCCAATCCTCTTCAAACTGGTAAGCATAATTCGCACCAATAAAAACATCGGAAGCGGAGAAAGTACCATTGATATTCCCAGCTTCATCGGTTCTGTCCATACTTCCATAGTCCATATAGCGAACATTCATTCCCACCAAATGACCGCTCCCAAAATCCTTTGCATAAGCGATGCTCCCTATTTTAGAATCGGCAAGGTATGAGGCATAATGAATAGAGATTCGGTTATCCATTTCCAAGTTCATCAGAGATGGATTTACAGCCGCAATACTCACATCATAGTCTCTGATAGATACGGCATCTCCCCCCAAAGCCGCTTGGCGGGCAGAAACAGGTAAATTGAGGAAGGTATAAACGCTCTGCCCTGTCTGAGCATTAGAATACAGCGCCGCACCAATAAATAACAATGAAAGTAATCTTCTTTTTTCCATACTAAACTTCGCAAAAGTAGTGTATTTACTCATTTTCTCACAAATGAAATGCGTATATACAACGCTTTTAGCCTTGCCTTATTATATTCTTACCAGCTGATTTCCTTCTTATTTTTAGATTTCAAATATTCATTAATCTTTGAGAATGGTCGGCTACCGAAAAAACCTCTATGTACCGAAAATGGCGATGGATGAGTAGATTTTATCACAAAATGTTTAGCAGTATCGATATAGGCTTCTTTCTTCTGAGCAAAAGCCCCCCAAAGCACAAAGACTACACCTTCCTTTTGAGCTGAAATTTGTTGAATGATGAAGTCCGTAAATCTCTCCCAACCCAAAGCCTGATGAGAATTGGGAGAATGCGCCCTCACGGTAAGTATAGCATTAAGGAGGAGCACCCCCTGCCTTGCCCAGCTGTCTAATTCATTTGAAGTTTTCTTAATCCCTAAATCATCTTCTAATTCTTTAAAAATATTCTTCAAAGATGGAGGTGCAGGAACCTTATCCGAAACCGAAAAGCAGAGCCCGTTTGCCTGAAAGTCGTTATGATAAGGGTCTTGACCAATAATCACCACTTGAATATCCTCAAAGGGCGTTAGCTCTATTGCTCTAAATATTTGCTCCTTTGGTGGGAAGCATTTCCCGCTGGCATATTCCTGTTTTACGCTCTTCCAGAGGTTTGAAAAATAGTCTGTTGTTTTTATTGGAGCAAGGATTTCTTTCCAAGTCATCAGATTTTATTTTAAAAGCAACCAAAAGTATTATTTTTTATGATGATAGGCAAAAGAGAGATTGGAAAATTTATTTAAAACCCTATCTCAGCAATACTCAATAAGCAATAAAAACACCTGTACTTGTCCATCAATATTAAAAAGTATACCTTGCAGAGGTAATTTTATAGTAAATCTTAATCAATAAACTATGGAGAAAGTGTTTTTTATATTGATGTTATTCATCGCTTCATCTATCGGCTATGCCCAAGAGAACGATATTCTCGAGCGACTTTTTGCATTAAAGAATAATGGTAAAATATGGCTGAATGTAGATAATTATACCATCACTTCTGAGGATTTTGACTATCCTTTTAATGAAAAAGGACTGAAAAAAGCATTCAAAAAAAATAAAATAAAGGAGAGCAGTACCAAAACTAAAAATGCAACCCTCCTCACCGATAATTTCTGTATCTCTGAGACTAAAAAAATAGCCGATGAACTCTACCAAAGCAACCATTATTATTTTATAAAGAACAGAGAGGGAAAAATAAAATTAGTATGGTTTGCAAAAGCGGGCAGTACAGATCAAAATATGGAAGAGACCCTTGTAAATATGCTCTTTGAAGATAAAATACCACAGGAAAAATTCCTCCCCATAAATCCTACTCGGCTCAATATCTTAGACAAGGAAATTATGCTGGGGACCAAGTGCTATTGGACGATGATAAACACCATACAATGCCCCTATAATGGAGAGATGAACTGGGCACTGCACAAGACACTGCAAGGGGCAAAGGAATCCGTGGAAAATCAATTAAAACTCTCCAAGAGCAGAAGTGAAGGCAAAATACAATCTGAAGAGACGGTCATGATTACCTTTCTCGGTGTGCCTGTACAAGCTAAAAAAGTCATCTTCTCCCTAAAAGGTATAAATGCTCTGCTTGTAGGAAATAAGGCACAGCTAATCGTTTATTATGTAGCTGAAAATATCAATGGGAAGAATATAAGCTGTGTAATGAGTTTCTGGAATGACGATGTGCTCAATCCAAAAACCAAACTCCCTGCCCTTATCGAGCAGCTCATAGAAATACAATAGTCTCTACTGCTCTCCCCCCCCCTATTATTGTAGTGAGATATACAGACGAAAGCCTTAGAAATCTAAGGCTTTTATTATTTCTGGTCAAAGGGCTTATTATTGAGATAAATCTCATTGAAATCTTAATTTTAATAATAATTTTAACATTTAGAAAGGGAAGTATTAACACTAAAAAGGGATATTAAACCAGAAAAATAATTCCTACATTTGGGCTCGAAAAAAAAACGCATATGAACAGACAGGAATATGAATTCTGTGAGCCGAAACACTGGGCTAAGAAAATAAGTGATGAACAGCTGATAAGCTATCTGCACGAGACCGAGTTCTCCAAAGAGCAAACCGATGAAGGAAGAGATTATTGCTTTGTATTGGATAAGGTAATCTATACCTCCGATGAGGAAAATGCTGAGTACAAACTAATGGCATACTCACTCAACCAGCCCGATAACCTAAAAGCAGCCTCTGTGTATGAACACATACTTGAAGAGGGCGGGCAGTACCTCATCCACAGGATTTCTATCCTTAGAGACGGAGTACTTATTGATAAAACCCCAGATGTAAGCATAAAAGTCCTCGATGAGGAGAATGAGAGTAACGGCGGCGTACTCCAAAGCCTCAAAAAGGTAAATATTACTATTAAAGATCTCAGGCTTTATGATATACTCATCCTTGAGGATACCCTTACAAAACATTTTACTGAGAAAGACTTCCTACGAAAGGCTTTCTACCGCTCCATTGTAGTAAGCCCCGATATCTACTGGGCATACGGGCTGTATAGCTTTGAACTAATTAACGACAGGACACAACCTCTCACCTACAAAAAGCACTTCTACCGAGATGAAAATGGCAATCTCCTACCTGATGAAACAGGTGAGATACCACAAGGTGAACGCTTCAAATTCTCTCATAACGATTATATTAATGATCTGGATGTGCAACGGGAAGTATACCCATTCATAGACTTTGTAACCAAAGCGAGCTGGGAAGAACTCTCCAACTTCATTACACCATACTACGAGCAGGTAGTAACAGAACATCCACTATCCTCCTATGCACCAGAATTTGCTAAGCAATTGGATGAGATAGAGGATAAAGACCAGCAAATCGCCTTTGCAATAGAGTATGTACAAAACCATATACGCTACATCTACAATGAAATGGAGATGCATGGGCACATTCCCCAATCGCCAGATATTACTTTTACCAACAAGCAGGGCGACTGTAAAGCAAAGTGCGTACTCCTGAAAACCTTCTTTGATTACTTGAACATTAGCTCTGAGATTATCCTCGTGAATTTCCAGGCAGACCATTACCTTAGGGTATATCAGCCGTCTCTCCTCGCCTTTAATCATGTAATTCTAAAAGTTCATTACAACGATAAGGAGTATTTCGTAGACCCTACTCTGCTTGATGAGTATGGTGGACTGGAAAATGGAAGCATCGTCTCCTTCTGCTATTATCTCCCGATAAGACAAGGGGCAAGCCTGCAACAAAGACCTGCTGTAAGCCGTACGAACTACGGTATAGAGGAGGAAATCAACATCAATGTGGTGAACAACAAAGGGAAAATCAGTATTAAGTCCAAGTACCGAAACAACCGTGCCAATGCGATGAGAAGGTACTTCCGAAATGCTAATAAACGAGAAATTATCGATAGCTGGAATAACTTCATTTTCTATTCTATGAACTTCCATAATGATAGAAAAGAGGAGGATATACGCAATGTATTCATCAATCCTAAAATTGAAATCATTTCCGATGATAAACTCAATAATGAATTCATTACTGAATACACCGCAGAGGTAGATAATGCTTACTTTACCGATAAAAACAATGGCAGAAGGTTCCTAATGTTCTTTGACCATAATATCAATAAGAATGTGGGCGACTTTAATCATAAGGATATCCTCTACTGGCATAATTTCGACAGGGAGAAGTATGCCATCCACCTCAATACTGATGAAAGTATTGATACTAAGGAAAAATATACTGTACAAGAGCTGAGTATCAATCACAAATATCTCTCCCACACGATAAAAAAAGATATCAGGAAAAATGGTGGTAGTGCCTATATAGACTATAACCCAATATCTAATGTGGAAATACCTCACGATGAAATCGAGGAACTGAAAAAGCAGTACAGGGAAATCTCTGACAGCAATTTTGGGCTGGGAATAGACATTATTGAGAAAGGATTCTTTAACAAGCTGAAATTCGCTATCAACAAAATACTGAAATAAGCAGGATTAACGGACTTCATTTTATGAACTAAAAAAGCCTTAGAAATATCTAAGGCTTTTGGTTTTATTTAGTGTTTGTTTAGTAGTTCCACATATCATTTTCCATCTGTAGAATCTGGTCTTTTATACGCTCACTTTCCTCGAGCTGTTCATCGGCATCATTAGGGATATAATCGGAGATTACACCACTGCCCTGCCCCGAACCAGACTTGTAGATGACAGATGAGAACCTCCTTGCATTAAGGATATCATCAAATGAAATATTGGAAGAGAGGTTTCTATTATTAAAGACGATAGAATTCGCCAATACTTCCCTTGCATTTGGATAGAAAATCCAAAAGAGGTCTATATAGGTATCATCTTGTGCTATCGGCATACCATCGGGACCTACTTGCCCCATTGCAGAAGGGTCTTGCCCCATTGCTGCTATACCGAGAAGGCGGTACTTCATCTGAGAATCTCTCTTGTCTATATACCACATCCCTTTAATCTTAATGAGCTTCACATTGTCGGACTTTACCTCGTAGATATCGGTATATTCCCTCTTTTGCTCATCAGATAGAGGCGCTCCCTGTTCATTGATTTTCTCAACCCCCGCATCGGAGAGCGATTCAAACCTTACACGGTTCTTTATAGCCTCTGGCTCAAGTTTGGTCTGGAACATCTCATCATCATAAACCTCCGTAATTTTTCCTTCAATAATTGCATCATAAAGGATTTGGAATAATGATTTATTCTGGCTCACAAGCCCATCACTATTCTGATAAAACGGTTGATTTATCCTGTCGTTCAGATCTATGATTTCCCATACGACCATACTTTTAAGGATATCTTTCTCGTCTATATATCCATATTTAAGAGGTTCTATCTTGGTGGAAACCACTGAATCTCCCACCATCTGTTTGTTTTCTTCTCTTAGTTTTCTGAATTCCTCTGGAGAAGTAGCATTTAATATGGTCTGAGAAAATGCTAACCCAGAAACTAAAATCATAAAACTGCAAATTATCTTTTTCATTTGATGATGATTTTTGAAATCAATATTATTGAACATTAATTACAATCGCAGGGATTTTTTTCAATCCTTGATTACCAATCCCAGAAGCAGAGGCATTGATATTATAGACATAACAAATATCTCCTGGTCTGAGGTTTTTGGCTAATCCTGCCACTGATGCCATAGAACTTCCGCTAACGGTCATCGCTGCCTTACCAGGCACTTTAAACATAAAGCTATTTACCTGGAAGGATACTGGCCAATCAAAATCTGGCATTGCAACAGATACCGTCTGGTTCGGGATAGATGAAGCAGGCATACTTACTACATTTTCACCTCGGATCTGACCTACTGGTGTAGGAAGACCTTTAATTCTGAAAGTAAATGACTGCGAAATCACTTGTCCTTTTGGTCCTCTACCAGAAATGGTAAGCGTAGTAGAGTTGCCCGCACCAGGGGTTACATTCCACTTACCTCCCCCCACTTTAGTAACCGAAGCACCAGAAGCGGTAAGGGTAGTCTGGCTATTATCCGCACCTAAAATAGAGCCCGAAATAGGATTTGCAAGACCTCTGTAAAGCACTTGCATTTTCTCTGCAGCAAGCAAAGCCCCACTTTCAAATGCTACTTCCTTAGCTCCTGCAATCACTCGATAAGTGTGATTATATGGAAGAGATACTTCTTTGCCATTAGCATCTGTAAAGGATACATTACCACTAAATGAGAAATTATCCCCAACGGTACCCGTAGGTAAAGCCTTTATACCTTGTCCATTCTCCTCTCTATCAACATTTGAAAACTTCAAATTAGGTAGAGAGCTTGAGTAGTTCCCAATCACAACCTTAGCAACAGCTGGCTCTCCCTGTAAAACTACCGTAGGGGCAGATACAATCGCCTCAAAAGCATTGAATTTAATATCGGCATCTACTTTCTCTTGAAGGAGGTTTGCCAAGACATCGGATTCAATATTTCTTGCTTCTGTCTGGATAACTTCTACATTTGAAAGAGCAGCGATTAGGGGCTGATTATAAAATTTCCTTACCAGCCAATTCTTTTTATTTCCTTTTTTATTCTCTGTAATCAAGGACTTTTGCGCCCTCTCTACCACCTGCTTCATCGTATTATCTTTCGCAAAAGAAGCTACGATAAACTCTCTTAAATCATTAATTTTTTTAACGACTGCCTGAGCTTCCTTAGTAGGTTTGTTTTCATTGGCATCTACAAAATAATAATGGGTAGAAGCATCTGTATTATTCAGTGCATTGAAGTTAAAATCATCTTCATCACTACTTTGCTTTAAGTCTAAATCTGCAAATTTAGACATTGCGAGTTTTGATTTTTCTAACTCTTCTACCAAGTCATTTACCTGCTTTTTTAAATCTTTATACTTCTGATATGGAGCTTCAAAAGTATCTGGTGAGTTTTTTGCCTTCTGTTGTAAAGTTTGCTCAAAGATTTCATTTTTAGTCTGAGTAAGCAATCTTGTTTCTTCAAGAGAGCTTTTTGTATCATTATAGGATCTAATGATTTCCTGGTCTATTTGCATTGCAAGCATCGCAATAAAAACCAAGTACATCAGATTGATCATCTTCTGACGCGGAGTTTCTTTTCCGTGTGCCATCTAAGTACTTTTATAAGGTTAAAAATTAGTTCAAATTACGACTTCATTGCGCTAAGCATACCTGCATAGACTTTATTCAAGTTATTAAGGTTAGCTGTAAGCTGTTGTAATTCCTGATTAAACTTATCTGAATACTCAGCGGACTTTTGTAATTCATCTATGGAAGAAGAGAATTTCTCAATTCCTGTTTTAAAGCTCTCAAGCAGAGTATTATCTACCTTAGCATCTGCAAGCATTTTATCTAATTTAGTAGAAAGAGAGGTTTCTAATTCTCTTAATTCTGTCGTTTGCTGAACTAAAGATGTGGTCTGTCTCGGCGTTGGCTGTGCATTTTTATCCAAAAGCTCTGGATATACATTTTCCCAAGCGTAAGTTTCTTCTGTCTTTGGAGGGTTAAAAGCATATACCATAAAGATAATAGCCTCAGTGATAAGTGCACCACCTAAAACCCAGTTTGGATTGATAAGACCACCAAAAGTAGTGTGTGTCATCTTAAAAAATGCTCCTAATATAACAATTGCAGCACCGAATGAATACGCGAAATTTAATATTCCGTCCTTAGTTTTAAACATAATATTCTAATTATTTTTTAATTTTTTATTTCGTTTTCTTTTTATATCTACCTGTTCCCTCTGGAATATCCTGTACCGTACGGAAACCTATATAGCTTCTTGCAGAATCTTTTCTTTCCCAGTCTCTATACCCTGTCATAAGTACATAACCAACATCTTTCCAAGAACCTCCTCGAACCACTTTTTTCACTTCCTTATATGCCTGGTTAGATAGATAAGGATTTAAAGTAGAAGAAAACTGATAAGTTGAGTTGTTGTACGGAGATTCCGTCCATTCAGCTACATTCCCAGCCATATCATAGAGCCCAAAACCATTTTTATGGAATTTCTTTACAGGAGCTGTATAGGTATAAGTTCCTTTTTTCTCATCTTCAATATAGCTACCTCTTTTAGGTTTAAAGTTAGCAAGGTAGCAGCCTCTATCATCTATCAGGTAAGGACCTCCCCAAGGATAGGTTGCATTTTCCAGACCGCCTCTTGCAGCATATTCCCATTCTGCTTCTGTTGGAAGTCTGAATGCCATAGCTCTTTGTTTCTTTTTCTTTTGACTCTTATTATAGTCGCTTTTAAACTTAGTTCTGAAATTACAATATGCTCTCGCCTGCTCCCAAGTAACCCCCACTACTGGATAGTTCTTGTATGCAGAATGCCAGAAATAGCCATCATAAAGAGGCTCGTTATAAGCATAATTAAAGTCTTTTACCCATACCGTAGTATCTGGATAGACAGCAATGCTCTGCTTTTTAAGATAATCTGCCCCTCTTGATTTATCTTTAATTGCAGATTCTCTATCCTCCCACTGATAACTATATTTAATTTTAGACCAATCAATAACCCTTTCATCATTGATTCTCTGGTCCTGTGGCAAGTACATTGATTCTAAAATCTCTGCATATTCTACATCTGGGTAATCATTAGGATCCCAATACAAACGAGCCGAATAATCCAGTCTCTTGGATTCATCATATCCATCTCTTCCGCCTTGTGATTCCAGATACTCCTGATATGGAGTTTGGTTTTCTGTTTTTTTAGCCAGATAAGCATAAGGGCTGTCATCCCCCACTGCTTCTGCTAAAAGAGTTCTTGCAATAGAATCTCTTACATAATTAACGAAGAAACGATATTCCGCATTTGTAGTTTCGGTTTCATCCATAAAGAAAGACGAAACAGTAACTGTTTTCAGAGGTGCTTTTTCGGGAGTACTTACCATATCTTGATCTGCAAGCCCCATTACAAAAGAGCCACCAGGGATAGCAACCATACCATAAGGTCTTTCTGCTACAAAAGCTTTTGCTTTCTCCCTTGGAATAATTTCCCCTTTTGTTCTTGGCTTACCAGAAGTACCTCCACCTCCTGAACCTGAACACGATACAGCAACTACAGATGCTGCAAATAGTATTGGCAATAAATTTTTCATTCTAAAATTATAATTCCTAATAACCTAACTTCTAACGAAGAAAATTTTATATTATTTTACTTGATAAAAAAATCTATAAATTATTTCTATGAACCTAATTATTCTACTGTTACAGATTTAGCTAAGTTCCTCGGTTGGTCTACATTAGCTCCTCTATAAACCGCGATATAATATGCTAACAACTGCAGTGGAACAGATACTACTATCGGAGAGAAACACTCGGAAGTCTCTGGAATTTCAATAATATAATCCGCCATTGATGCTACTTGCTCATCCCCTTTATTTACAACGGCTATTACTTTTCCTTTTCTCGCCTTGATTTCCTGAACATTACTTACAATTTTATCATAATGACCTTTTTTAGGAGCGATAATAACAATAGGCATATTTTCATCAATCAAAGCAATAGGTCCGTGCTTCATCTCAGCAGCTGGATAGCCTTCTGCGTGAATATAGGAGATTTCTTTAAGTTTCAATGCACCTTCCAAAGCAGCTGGATAATTATATCCTCTACCCAAGTATAAGAAGTTAGCCGCATCTACAAATTCTCTCGCTATATCCTGTGTAATTTGATGTGTATTTGCTAAAACATCTTCAATTTTTTTAGGAAGGGTATCTAATTCTGTGATAAGCCTCATAAATTCTGCATTGCTTAAATTACCATTGTGCTTACCGAGTTTTAAAGCGATTAATGATAATATCGTAAGCTGTGCAGTAAATGCTTTAGTAGAAGCTACACCAATCTCCGGCCCCGCATGGGTATATGAGCCTGCATCTGTAATCCTTGCAATGGAAGAATCTACCACATTACAAATACCATAGACAAAAGCTCCTCTTTCCTTAGCTAATTTAATCGCCTCCATAGTATCTGCCGTTTCTCCCGATTGAGAAATAGCGATAACCACATCTTTATTGGTAATAATCGGATTTCTGTATCTAAATTCAGAAGCATATTCTACCTCTACTGGAACTCTTGCAAACTCTTCGATAAGGTATTCACCGATTAGCCCTGCATGCCAAGAAGTACCACAAGCAATAATGATGATACGCTCTGCTTTATTAATTCGCTCCAAATGATCCCAGATACCCGCCATTTTTATGATACCTTCATCTACTAAAAGACGCCCTCTCATTGTATCGTGAATAGACTTTGGCTGTTCAAAAATCTCCTTCAACATAAAATGCTCATAGCCTCCTTTCTCTATCTGCTCCAAACTTATTTTAAGTTCCTGTATAGCGGGTGTTATTTTTTCATTATTCTTAATAGAACGGATTTCTACGCCATTTTCAAGGCTTACGGTAGCCATATGCCCTTCTTCAAGGTAAATAGCCTCCTTAGTAAATTCTACAAATGGAGAGGCATCGGAAGCGATGAAATACTCTTTATCACCAAGACCGATGGCAAGCGGAGAACCTAACCTCGCACAAACCAAAAGACCTGGGAAATCATCGTGCATTACTGTAATTGCATAAGCACCATAGACTTCATTCAAAGCAGAACGAACCGCTTCCGGAAAAGAAAGCGTAGTATCTATATCCATAAAATACTGGATAAGATTCACTAAAACCTCAGTATCTGTATCTGACTGAAAAGTAAAGCCCTTTCCGAGAAGCATTGTTTTAATTGTATCATAATTCTCTATAATACCATTATGAATCAATGCAATTTTTTTATTATTAGAAAGGTGTGGGTGGGAGTTTTTATCACTTGGTGCACCGTGAGTAGCCCATCGGGTATGCCCCATCCCCACTTTTGATTTTCCTTTTAAATTTTCAGAAATCCTTACCAGGTCTTCTACTTTACCTTTGGTTTTTGCTAATTTAAATGCTGAGTTATCATCATCTAAAACAATACCTGCACTATCATAACCTCTGTATTCCAATCTTCTAAGTCCATTGATTACAATATCATAAGCATCTTGAAAACCTGTATATCCTACAATTCCACACATAGTTATTTTATTTTTTTTATTTCTTGATATAAGTTATAAGCAACTGAGCTCTCTTGTCATTTCCCGCATCGGTACCTACTAAAATCACCCTTTCTGGGGAATAGATTCTACTATCTACATTTTGTCCATAAAGACCTTTCTTACCTGAAGAAGTATTCACAAGATACTGCCCAAGTTTAATAATAAAATCCTGATTGGTCTGCCCTTCCTTCTCTACTAAATCTTTTAGCGTTTGTGTAATATTAATTTCATAATAAGAAGGATGAGAAGCTAAATCATAGCCTTGAGTCAATCTGTAATTTGCCTGATATTCAAAAGCTGATAAGTCTTTTAAAAACTCATAAAGCGTCTTTCCATTTGCATCCTGTTTATTTTGCATTACCGTAAATGCTTGTGGCTTTGCAAAACTATTGTTCCAAAGGTTTGCATCGGTATAGAATCTAAATTTAGCTGATAAAATCCCTACTTTATCGGTTGTGAATTTATTTTTAAGAGCATTTATCGTAGCATCTGGAATCTTCACACCAAAATTTGGACCTCCCATACCTTGTACATACAGCTTTGCATCTCCCGATGTAGAATTAGCACTCGCTAATGCCGTAGCTGCTGCTGAACCTGTTCTATCGTATTCAATTTTACTAAAGCTCGCATTGGAAGAGCCCAAATTCAAGGTAAAAGTAGCGTTTTCAGTTTTAGTAGTACCGTTAGCCGTTACCTCTTTCTTATAATAGATAGTAATATCTCCATCTTTTGGTATTTGGAGTTTCATAAGATATCCATCGGTTTCTGCAATGGAGATTTTAAGCCCTTTAAAGTATCGAATAAAGTTTGAAAGATTGCTAAGCTCTGCACTCCCTTTCTTATCAAATATTTTAGTTTTAAAGAAATTAGCATCTAAATTCATCCTGATGGTTGCTGGGCGACTCAAAAGAGATGAATTATCACTTTTCTTGGTTACTTCTACGGAACTGATTTTACCATTAAACGATTTACTTCCTAAAAGCGCTCCTTCTGTTACGGATTTATCGGAATAATAAATATCATTTACAGAACCGAGGAAGTCATTAATTTCATTTACATTAATGGTAATCGTATTGCTCGCATTTCCGTACTTATAGACAGGATAGGTCTTTACTACCTTTTTTGCTGGGGTATTATCTGCTCCCCAGACAATGTTTTCATCTGTGGTAGTTGTCTCATTAGCTGTTCCTGTAAGGTATTTAGGCCTTAGAGAGAGCACTACGGAGTCAATTCTCGGGTTTGTACCAAAATCTGGATTAAAAGATGCCAGTCTCACCTGCGAAACAAAAGAAGCCTTTTGCCCTCCAAACTGGTTTTCCTTAAAAGCACCTAATACAACTGTATCTTTCCTTACCGTACCCGTAATCCTGCCGTCGGCTCTTAGGGTATCAGAATTGGAGATATTATAAGCGACGAGGTCATAAGACTCATCTACTCCCTGTGCTAAATTATTTTCAAAAAACTGAGAGCCAAGATTATCTGGGTCAGACTCGCAGCTCCATAAAACCAAACTACCCGTTATCATTAAGAATAACTTAATAGCTTTACTTGTATTCTTTATCATTGAAATAGTAGAAACTAACTTAAATATACATTTTCCATAGATTCTGCCTCCACAAAATCCGCTTTTTCAGAGGTAGCCTCTTTATACATCTGCTCATAATCTCCTTCGAGGAATTCATCTCCTTTTACAACTACATCTACGAGGTTCATCGCTTCGGCAATGAAATCCTGAGATCTCAACCCTTCTAAAGCTTTAAGGTTTTTAATTTTATCAAAAGCCAAAACTTTTTTTATTTTCTCATTTAGCTCGACTTCTGGTTCATTATAAACGGACATTACGAGCTTTGTATTATTAAAGAAAAAATCTTTTTTATAATAATTTTTAAGATAGATTGGAATAAACGATGCCATCCAACCATTAAAATGAATCACATCTGGAACCCAATTGAGTTTTTTTATAGTCTCTATCACTCCTCTTGCGAAGAAAACTGCTCTTTCACCATTATCCTCAAAAGGATTTCCTTCTTCGTTTTTATAATAGAATTTTCTTTTGAAGTACTCTTCGTTATCTATAAAATACACTTGAAGCCTCTCTCCTGGTAGGGAAGCAACTTTTATAATAAGAGGTTGGTCTAAGTCATTAATAATTATATTCATCCCCGAGAGTCTAATCACCTCGTGGAGTTGAAATTTCCGCTCGCTGATAAGACCGAATTTAGGCATAAAAACCCGTACATCATTCCCTTCTCTGTGCATTTTCAGAGCAGTTTTATTGACGGTTTCTGCCATATTGCTGTCTTCCTGGTAAGGAAACATCTCGGTGGTTACATATAAAATCTTTTGATTGAGCATAACTATTTTTGCTTATTCCTGTTCTGATAATATAATTAGGCGCAAAATTACAAAAAATTAATCTAATAATTTTATACCTATATTTTTTATGCTGTAAATCATTTTTTAATTTACTTTTGCCAAAAATTTTTATGGAAATTTTAAATAATAGAGAATCGCTCAAAAGCTATATAAACGCTCAAAAAGAGCAAGGTAAAAGCATCGGTTTTGCTCCAACTATGGGTGCTTTGCATAGCGGGCACCTGTCTTTATACGAGCACGCAAGGAAGGATAATGACATCGTCATCTCTTCCATATTCGTAAATCCTACCCAGTTTAATAATCCTGAAGATTTAGAAAAATATCCCAGAACGATAGATAAAGACATCGACTTATTAAAGGAACACGGATTCGTAGATGCGGTTTATATCCCAACGATAAATGATATTTACCCTAATGGGGCCCAGAGCAAGCAGTATGATTTCGGTGGTTTGGAGAGCGAAATGGAAGGCAAGTTCCGACCCGGTCATTTTGATGGCGTGGGTACAGTTGTAGAGGAACTGCTAAGGCAAGTTCAGCCCAATAGAGCCTATTTCGGTGAGAAGGACTTCCAGCAGCTCGCGATTATAAAAAAACTCATTGAAATTACAGGACTTCCTGTGGAGATTTATGGAATCCCGATTGTAAGGGAAGAAAATGGTCTCGCCCTAAGCTCGCGCAACCAGCGGCTAAGCCTAGAGCGAAGAGAAGAAGCAAAACTCATCTACGAAACCCTAACCAAGGCAAATGAAGATTTCAAAGCGGGGAAAAATCCCTCCGAAATTCGTAGAGCGGTAGCCCAAACCTTTGATAATATAAAGGACTACACCCTCGAATACATCTCCATAGCCGATGAGGAAACCCTGAGAGAAGCCCACGAATTCCTCCCTAGCAAGAGCTACCGCGCATTTATCGTTGTGGTGGTAGATGGCGTTCGTTTAATCGACAATCTCCACTTAAAATAGCCTACCCTCGTGAGGTTTCTCATCATCATTCCCGCGCATAATGAAGCAGAGCACATTTCCCTCTGCCTTTATTCGTTGGAGTATCAAACGCATCAAGATTTTAAAATCGTAGTGGTGAATGATGGCTCTACCGACAGCACAGCAGATGGTATTGAGAACTTCCTCGCCACCTCCCCCATTAAACCAAAAGTTGAAATTTTAAATCTATCCCCTTCGGAGCATCAGCCAGGTGCAAAGGTAGTGAGGGCGTTCTACTCAGGGCTAAAAGCCTCCTCCCTTCAAGATATCGATATCATTTGCAAGTTTGATGCAGACATCATCTTCCCTGCGAATTACCTCGAAGCGCTCAACCTCATCTACCAGAAAAATCCAAAATTAGGAATGGCGTCTGGGCTTGTAAGGATAAAAAAGGGGGAAGAAGCCAGCACAGACCGCTATAATTTTAGCAATAAGGCTCAAGTTTGGGCATTTGAAGACCTCTCGTCTCCCGAGCATATACGGGGGCCTATTAAATCCTACCGAAAGCGGTGTTTTAATGATATGGGCGGGCTCCGAGACTGCTTGGGGTGGGATAATATTGATGTCCTCCTCGCAAAAAAATCAGGCTGGCAATGCCTCACCATAAAAAACCTCTGGGTAAAGCACCTGCGCCCCACCGCCTACCAATACAGGCATCAGAAAGTGGAAAAGATGGGCGAGTATTTCTACAACCTCGGGCTCAGCCTGCCCCTCGCTGCGGTATCGGCATTAAAATCGGTACTCAAGAGCCGCACTCCGATGGATTTTTTTCGTATTCTCCGCTCTTTTTGCAAGCAAAAACACCCACTTCTTCTCAGCCGAGAGGAGGTTGATTTCATCCGAAAAGAGCGATGGAGAACCGCACTCAGCAAGCTCAAATTTCGGTAAAAATCATTCGCCCAAAACAATAGTAAGCACATAATCATCAAAGAAAATAACCCTCGCAAGATAGTTATCCTCCCCATTTTCATCATAAACTCGGCAGCGAACCGCCCCTAAATCTGCCTCCGAAAACGGAAAGACCTCATAATGTTTTTTGAGCGACCAATGCTTCGTATGGTGCATTTTGTAGAGGCTTTCCTTGACCGACCAGACCGCTGCCAAATACTCCAGCTCGTTTCCTCGAGGCACAAAAGCCTTTTCATTTGGATTGAGAAATTTGTCCTTCAGCCTTAAAAGTTTTGGATTGAGGCGCTCCACATCCACCCCGATTTTCCTCTGCGAATAGCCCAAAACAGCGTAAGGATACGAGTGTGAAATCGAGATTTCATAGCTTTTCGGCTGGAGGTAAGGCGCGCCCTCGCGATACAAAATCCTATGCGCTGGGAGCGACTGGCGAAGCAGCTGGCGAATCATCAGCACCTCCTGAACCTTCCTCTGCGGGTAGCCCTTTATCTTCGCCTCATCCTCTGGCAATAGAAGCACCTGCGCGGGAAATGCCTCTCCCTCGCTACACCTCCAAACGAGGAGCTGTGCATCGGCATCCGAAAAATCTCTAAAAAAAGGCATCTCTTCTTTTTTGTTTTATAATGAAGCGCAAAAATATCCAAAATTAATTTCTCACCGCCCGCTTTTCTTCACTCCATACTCCCCTCTCTCTCCTCTCAAAACCCTCTATTTTTAAGGATTTCCCCTTTCTTAATTACAGAATTAATAACAAAATCATCGATTTTTCACTAATTTCAATCTAATTCCGCACTAAAACCCTTCAAGTTTCCAAGGATTTAATTTCCCCCATATTGCGCGTACCCCCCCCACGGGGATTTATTACAAACAAGGTTGTTTCTCCTTAACCCCCCGAAGGGTTTTATTACAAACAGGGTTGTTTGTCTTTAACCCCAACGGGATTTTATTCCAAACGGAATGCGCGGAATAAAATGTTAATAATAATATGGGGTCTCTGACCCCTTTATATTGAAATTGATAATGATTATAATTGTTTTTTATTAATTCATTAAAAAATACTTATAATATTTTTTAAATCGTGAAAATATCTTAGGAGAAGGGATGATTGCCTACGAATAATCTCCCTTATAGCGATGCGCTACCTACTGCTGATTTGCCTACTGCTGATTTCTTATTATTACCTACCGCCGAGATTTCGAGAAAAACCAAGAGACGAGGAGACCCATTGCGAGGGCTATGGAGGTTACGAGGATGTAATTGTTCAGTGTAATTTTTATAGGGAAAGGGAGGTATTCGCTGGCTTTTACGAGCCCTGTATTGAGCTGGAAGAGGCAGATAAGCGTACCGATAATAAGCCCTAAAACAATCCCAAAAAGCACGATGAGCAAACCTGTGTAGAAGTATATTTTTCTGAGATTTCTTTGTGAAAATCCGAGTGAGATAAGGGCTTTTGCCTGCTCTTTTTTATCGAGCTGTAAAATGATGATTGCCCCTGCCAGATTAAATGTTGTGATGAAGATTACGAGCGTAAAGATGAGATAAATCATCAGTTTTTCGGTATTGATCATTTTCCAGAAGGCAGCGTTTTCTTCTTCTTTTGTTTTTAAGGTATAGTCGCTCCCGAGTTGGCTTTCTAATTGGGATTTTATGGTATTGGCTTGGCTTTCGTCTTTTAGTTTTATCACTATGCTATAGGCGGCAGATTTTGGTAAATCCAAGAGCTGCTGTGCGAGTTCCAATGGTGCAATGATATGGTTATTCAGCTCATCATTATCGGAAAAAAACACCCCTGTAGTATAGATTTCTTTCTTATTAAATATATCTTCTTCTTTGCTGATGATTCCTGTACCAGCTTTGGGCATAAAGAGCGTTGCATAGTCATTTTCAGTATCTATGGGAATGGAAAGCCGGCTATTAAGACCGTTTTCTATAAATACTTCATTGGAATAATCAAAGGATGGATAGTGCCCCAAAAGCAGCTTTTTATCTATGGGATTTACCGAAGTATAAGCAGAATCTACTCCTCTCAGATAGGCGATTTCTCCCACATTATTATAGCTGATATAGACCTTTTCTTGTATTACCTTGGAGAAGTGTTTTACTTCATCGGTTTTGGAGAGAACGGACTTTAGTTTCCCAATGTTTTTAAGCGTTTTTCCCTCTTTTGGATAGATGCTAAGGTCAGCGTGTAGGTTTGCGATGATGTCCTTATTCAAATCTTCCAAACCTGAAAATACGGATACGATGATAAACATTGCTGCTACGGCAGTCATCATCGCAAAGGCAGCAAGCCAAGTGATAAAGGTTACGGCAGTATTGCCTTTCTTGGCGATAAGGTATCTTCTGGCGATATAAAAAGGGGTATTCATACGCAGAGAAATGCTGAGCGTTTGCTTTTAGTTTTTAGGATTAAAGCACTGGGTTATCGCCCTCGCCTCTCAGTTCGCGCTCTAATCTTTCCACATCATCCAGTGAGGTATCGAGATAGAATTGAAGGTCTGGGATGATTCTCACTTGCTTTGCCATTTTCTGCCCGATGAAGTTTCGGTATTGGGATTTATTGGCTTCCACTTCCTTCATAATTGGCGCTCTAAATTCTTGAGGGAAAATACTGAGGTAAATCTTCGCAATGCTGAGATCAGCGGTTACTTTTACATCAGAGACGGTAATGATGAAATTCTTATTGCTTTCTGCCGATTGTTTTCTAAAAAGTTCGGCAAAATCTTCTTGTATAATTTGTGCGACTTTACGCTGTCTATTGCTCTCATTCATACTGCAAATGTAGGATATTAAAATGAATTCTTCAACAAGGCAGCCAATGCAGAGGCGACTTTCTCTTGCGAATAATCATTAAAATCGAGGGGAGTATTAATGATTTCTAAAATTTGAGTTTCAATATCCTCTTTTTCCTCAAAAATAAATGGAAGCGGAGATTCGTATCCTTTTGGGAATATTGCGGGCTTCTGATATCTGATGGCATCGCCTGTGTTTCCACTGATTTTGGTTTTGCCGTAAGTCTCTTCAACGCTCATAAAGGTGGTTTTTTCTTGTATCGGGCACCAGAGAACATCAGCAGAGGCCATTATTTGGTCAAAGGTTTCTCGGCTAAGTTTTGTACTGAAAAATTTTATTTTGAGATTGGCAGGCAAGTGTTTTTGAGCTTCTTTTAGCCAAGAGTGCTCGGCGCTGCTGGCTTTTCCACAGAAAATAATTTCAGCATTGAGTTTAAAAGTTTTTATCCTCTTCAAAATATGCAGATAATCTCTCCGCTTTTGGGAGACAGCACCTGGAATTACAATTCTTATTTTTCCAGTGGTTTTTGGTTTTCCGCTTAATTTTTCCGAGTAGAAAACAGGGAGAAATATCCGCCCTTCAGTTGCCAGAGATTTGCCTAAAACAAAGGTTTTGCTCACATTTTTATAAAGATTGGGAGCAGAAAGCAATCCCTCTTTTAGTAGGAGTTTAAGTCTGAAAACCACCTCTTCTTTAAAGATATTTTTAAAGAGACTGAGCTTTGAAGATTTTGAAAAGTTGATATTATGAACTATAATGGTTGCACTCTGTTTTTTTATAATTTTTTTAAAGATATGAAAGTATCTGTGCGCTGTCCCTATAATTATAAGGTTATAATTTTGCTTTTCGAGCTCTGATAATAGATTTTCTGGGGAGACTACAAAAATATTCTGTTGAATGGGATTAATCTGCTTCAAAATCTTTTCAGATAGGTAGAAATCGATTTCAAAATCTCGAGAGAGCAGGGTAAGCTCCATAAAATTCTGTACGATTTCAGGGTGAGTATCTATTTCTATATAAGCGATTTTAGGCTTTTTCATACCTGATTCTTTTTTACAAATGAAGCGATTGCAAATTTCATTAAAAAAAGGGAATAGGCAATTGTATAAAGCTATTGTATTTGGCTTATCAAAGGATTGTTGAAGTTTTTATATTTTTGACAGTAAAAATAAACGAATAATAAAATGAAAAATATTTTTATGATAATGGGAATCATCCTCTTTCAGATGCTTTTTTCTCAATCGAAGACAGGTACAGACCTTGTTTTTAGAAGTCAGTCAAATTTCAGTGAAACCCTAAACCAATTAAGGCAAATTCTGAAAGAAAAAGAGATAAAGATTTTTGCAGAGATAGACCACTCCCAAGCAGCAAAAGAAGTGGGTATGGAGCTAAAACCTGCTACAGTTTTTATTGTGGGTAATCCCAAAGCAGGTACTCCAATAATGCAGGAAGATATTTATGCTGCGATAGAGCTCCCTCTCAGGATTTTAGTAGCAGAAAGCAGCGGTGAGGTAAGGCTCATTTATCAGCGGGTTTCCCCTCTGGCAGAAGCATATTACCTACACAATTCAAAGGTGAGGTTAAAAACCATAGACACAAATATTGAGAAACTTTTAAGTGCTTATTTTTCCAAAATAGAACCGAATTTACAGGGTAGAATTAAATAAATAGTATTACTTGTCAATTTAATAGTAAAATAAAGAGCATAACCTTAATATTAAATAAGCATCCTACACTATGGCTAAACATCTACTTGCAAAGGTGCGCCTCTCATACCGTAAATAGAAATAATTATTTTATATTTTTGCCCCAATTTTTTTAGACAATATGATTTTATCTATGACAGGCTTCGGAAGAAGCGAAGGTGTTTTTGAAGGGAAGAAAATCAGCGTAGAGGTGAAATCGCTCAACTCTAAGTCCTTTGACCTGAATATAAGAGTACCCGTGAGGTATAAGGAAAAGGAATTTGACCTGAGAAAAATCCTTAATGATGGAATTATCCGAGGCAAGGTAGATTGCTTTATCAACTGTGATACGCTGGATGCATGCAATGATGTAAAGATAAATAAAGAGCTCATCGCTTCCTATATGGAGGAGTTGAAAGACTGTGCAAGCGACGGACCCGAGTTTGAATACCTTAAAATGGCCGTACGAATGCCTGAAGCCATCTCTTCTAAACCCGATGAACTAAGAGAAGAGGAATGGAACTTCCTCACAGGGCTTTTCCGCGAAGCACTGGAAAAATTCACAGACTTCAGAAAGACCGAAGGAAAAGTACTGGAAGAAGACCTCTCCAAATGCCTTGAGAACATAGGTGAAAATCTAAAAAAGGTCCAGCCTTTCGAGGAGCAAAGAATCATTAACATTCGTGAAAGATACCAGCGAACCCTCTCTGAATTTGAAAATATAGATGAGACGAGGTTCTACCAAGAGCTGGCATATTATACCGAAAAACTGGACATCTCGGAGGAGAAAGTGCGACTTGCCCAGCACTTAAGCTACTTCCGCGAAGTGATGAAAGGAGAAGATTTATCAGGGAAAAAGCTCGGGTTTATCTCTCAGGAAATCGGCAGGGAAATCAATACTCTCGGCTCAAAAGCAAACCAAGCAGATATACAAAAGCTCGTTGTCGCAATGAAAGACGACCTTGAAAAAATCAAAGAGCAAACGCTCAACATACTTTAAAAAGTGTAAGAATGAAAGTCATTATATTTTCGGCACCCTCAGGAAGTGGTAAAACTACACTCGTAAAGCACGCCCTCGAAGTTTTCCCTCGCCTCGCTTTTTCCATCTCCTGCACTACGAGAAGCCCACGAGGAGAGGAAACTCACGGGAAGGATTATTATTTTTTAAGCCCTGAAGAATTTAAATCAAAAATTGCCGAAGGGGCTTTCGTGGAATATGAAGAAGTATATACCGATAAATTCTACGGCACTTTGAAGGATGAAGTACAGAGAATTTGGGATGAAAACAAAGTCGTCATCTTCGATGTAGATGTAAAAGGAGGCATAGCACTCAAAAAGTATTTCGGGGCACAGGCGCTTTCTATTTTCATCAAGCCACCGTCTGTTGAGGAGCTCGAGCGCAGACTTATCTCTCGCGGTACCGATGACGAAACGACCATCAGAACCCGAATTTCCAAAGCCGAAGAGGAACTTTCTTATCAGCATCTGTTTGATAAAATCGTAACCAATGACAACCTCTCCGATGCTAAAAAAGAAGTAGAAAGTTTAATACAATCATTCATCTAAAACCTAAAAACAATGGGTATTCAAACTCAAAAAAAAGAAAAAGAAAACCTGCCTGTGTTTGACTTTATGCGCTTCGGAGATTTACAAATCCCCTCAGGAGAGCATCTGTTGCAGTCCATTCAAAAACTAAAAGAAGAAAAAGGGATTTTAGTCTTTGCCCATCAAAATATGAGTACTGAAATCAAATCAGTGGCTGATGCTATGGGGAGCTCCATTCGCCTCCTCCAAAAAGCCAATGAAAATAAACTCCACACAATAGCTTTCTGCACGAGTAAAACCACTGCTGAGCTGGCAAAAGCCCTCTCCCCAGAGCGGAAAATCATCTTCTTCGAACCCGATTTAGAAAAGCTGTATTTATCCTTAAAATATGAACTTCCAGAAGTAATCGCAGACGATGCACTTCTAACCCGAATAGAAAAAGTACTCAATGATTAAAAAAATATAGATATGTCTAAAAAATACTTACGCGTAGTTGATATCAACAGGGCAAGCAGAGGAATCCGCTTTCTGAATTATATAATAGATTATCTTGTAATCATCTTAGGATTCATTATTATCGGACTCATCTTAGGATTCCTTGCTGATATAGGAATAACCAAACCATTAGATGTCCTTGAAAGGTTAGGAGAAAACACATTCTTGGACAGAATTATTACAACGATTGCCTATGTAATCTACCTGTTCGCCATAGAATACTTTACCAAAGGGAGAAGTATAGGTAAGTTTATTACAGGTACTAAGGCAATTTCTATTGATGGTACTACTCCTACAATGAGGGATTTTTTAATCCGAAATTTCATACGCCTAATTCCTTTTGATGGTATTTCCTTTTTTACTGAAAATGGATGGCACGACTCGTGGTCTGAAACCAGAGTAGTAAATCTAAAAAAATATAATGAAGATTTTAGAATGGAATCAGAGATGATGAGTGTAGGAAATAGAGCGGAAGAATTAGATTCTTAATTTTTAGTAATTATTTTATAATTAAAAACTTTTGCCTTATGGCTAATGAAAATATAAATTACGGTACTCAGGAAGCGCTCCCCTCGGTGGGTGTGGTGGGGAGTGGTAGCTTCGCTACGGCTATTGTGAAGATGCTGGTGCAGAATTCCAAACTCGTGCACTGGTGTGTGAGAAATGAATATGTAAAAGGTGCTATCGAGCGCAGAGGGCATAACCCAAGCTACCTCACGGCGGTTAATTTCAACTTGGAGAACCTTCAGCTCACAACCGATATTAATGAAGTGGTTTCGGCTTGTGATATCATCGTTCTCGCTACGCCGTCTATCTATCTTTCAGACGCTATGGACGGACTTTCCTGCGATTATAAAGGAAAGGTTTTCGTCTCTGCCATCAAGGGTATCGTACCGAAAGTAAATGATGTAGTGGCACACTACCTTAGAAATGAATTCAGCATTGGGTTTAAGTGCCAAGGCGTCATTGCTGGACCTTGCCACGCCGAAGAGGTAGCGATGGAGCGCCTCTCCTATCTTACCATTGCCGCTGCCGATGAAGAGGTAAAAGCGAAGCTCATCCGATTATTCTCATCTAATTTCATCAATGTGCATAGCAGTAGCGATATTCTCGGGAATGAATACAGCGCCATCCTCAAGAATATCTATGCTATCGGGGCGGGGATTGCGAGTGGATTGGGCTATGGTGACAACTTCACGGCAGTCTTCGTGAGCAATGCCATTCGAGAGATGGAAACCTTCCTTGAAGGGATATACGAAGCGCCGAGAGATGTAAATGAAAGTGCATATTTAGGAGACTTGCTCGTAACGGCATATTCCCTCTTTTCGAGGAACCGCAGCTTGGGGAATCTCATCGGGAAGGGCTATACGGTGAAGTCCGCCATACAGTCTATGAATATGATTGCCGAAGGCTACTACGCCGCACAATCTATCTATAACACCGCCCGCGAGAAGAATCTCCACACTCCGATGATTGATACGATTTATAAAATCCTCTACGAAAACAAAAACCCCGAAAAAGAATTTGAAAAGCTAACCTTAGTTCTGAATTAAAAAAAACTAAATTTGAAGCTCATAACATTAAAATTATATCGTAATGAACAGATTTATTTTTTCCTCAGTCCTCGTGTTTTCAGTATTAAGCAGCTCAATTTCTGCTCGCCCTCTACCCGTTTCTGAAAGGGTAGATGTCTCTTTAATGAGCCCCGAACAGCAAGATACCGCCTCTTCGGTAGCGCTGAAGTTTATCAACTCCTACATCAAAGCATTGAACTCTACAACTAATGTAGGTGCGTGGGTTAATAAAAATAAGTTGGTAACTAAGGAGTTTAAAGTGGCGTATAAGAAGCTCACCGCGCGTGACCTTGATGCTGACCCCATTCTCGATGCCCAAGACTGTCCAGACGGGGGTTACAAGCTGGTTTCGTATGATAAAAAAACGAATTATGTTGCCGTAAACCCCAAAGGTGAAGACTGGGGCGATTACAAAGTCCTCATCAAAATGAAGAATATTCAAGGGAAATGGTTCGTAGATGGCTGTGGTATAGTAAACATCCCTGCCTCTAAGCAAGGCAGAAGATAGAAAAAATTGCTTCTCTGTTTTATAAAAAGGAAGTAAAGGTTGTTAAGTTGTCATTAAGCTCAGCAAAATTGCTGGGCTTAATATTTAAAGAATATTTCCCTTTTTTATACTAAAAGTAGAAAAAGTATCACTATATATCTTATTAATTTATCAAAAAGAGAGAGATAGAAAAAGAGATTTTGGCTCAAAAAACAAAAAGAAAACAAAGGACTTTCTAAGGTTTTTAAAGAAAGAACAACAGGTAGTTTTCTATATTTCATTATATTTGCAAGCAAATAAATCATTCCAAAAATGAAATACAGCAGAATCCTCCTCAAACTAAGTGGCGAAGCCCTAATGGGCAACAGACAATACGGAATAGACAACGACAGGCTGAAAGAATACGCCGAAGAGATAAAAAAAGTAACCGATTTGGGCTGTGAAGTAGCCATTGTGATTGGCGGAGGAAACATCTTCCGAGGGCTGGCAGGAGCAGCAAAAGGAATGGATAGAGTGCAGGGCGATTATATGGGGATGCTGGCAACGGTGATTAATGGTATGGCGCTACAAGGAGCATTAGAAGATGCAGGGATAAAGACCCGACTGCAATCTGCCATAGAAATGGATAAAGTAGCTGAACCTTTTATCAAGAGAAGAGCGGTGAGACATTTGGAGAAAGGAAGAGTAGTGATTTTCGGGGCAGGCACAGGCAATCCATACTTCACGACCGATACGGCAGCGACCCTCCGCGCAATAGAAATCGGCGCCGATGTCATCCTCAAAGGAACAAGAGTAGATGGTATCTACGACAGCGACCCAGAGAAAAACTCAAATGCAGTGAAATTTAATGCGCTGACCTTTGAGGAAGTTTTTGAAAAAGACCTAAAAGTGATGGATATGACGGCATTCACCCTGAGCCACGAGAATAAACTCCCCATCATCGTCTTTGATATGAACAAAGAAAATAACCTCCTAAAACTCGTGCAAGGCGAAAATATAGGGACATTAGTGAATTCGTAATAAAAAAAATATATCAACTTTATTATTTCATAAAGAATGGAAGAATTAAATTTAATAGTAGAGACTGTAAAACAAGAAATGCAAGCCGCAATGAAGCACCTGGACCACGCATTCCAGAAAATACGCGCAGGGAGAGCTTCCACAGCTATGGTACAAGATGTAATGGTAGAATACTACGGTGCCCCTACCCCTCTGAACCAAGTAGCTAATGTATCCATACCCGATGCAATGACTATCTCCATACAACCTTGGGATAAAACAGCCATCGGAGCTATTGAGAAAGCAATCATTGTGTCCAACTTAGGCTTTGCACCTTCAAACAACGGAGAGAACATCATCCTGAATGTACCCCCACTTACAGAGGAAAGAAGAAAAGAACTCGCAAAACAAGCAAAAGCCGAAACCGAACAAACCAAAGTAACCATACGAAACGCCAGACAGGACGGAATGAAAGAACTGAAAAAGCTCGACGGCGTATCCGAAGACATCATAAAAGATACCGAAAGTAGTATACAAGAACTTACCGACAGCTTCGTGAAAAAAGCAGATGAAGTCCTCAAAACTAAAGAGGCAGAAATAATGAAAATCTAAAGCTCCTTAAAGCTAATAGGTTTCATTAAGAAAGTATAAGAATGATAAAATGGTTTCGGGCGCCCCTGCGGGGCGCCCGAAACCATTTTTGGAAAAAGGACAAAAAATCTACTTTATTCTCATAACTCTCCCCACAAGATCTTATGCCTGCTTATGCCTTCATATCATACATTACGAGGGCTGTCATTAGTTTAGGCTCTATGAGGGTACATTTGGGAGGCATTTTAATATCCTTATCGGAAATCTTTACAAGGTCATTAAAACTGATAGGATAGACTCCGAATGCCGCTACATAATCTCCTGAATCTACTTTTTCTTTGAGTGAGATAATGCCCTCTATAGTAGAATTCCCTTTTAGGTAGTCTATATTATCGCTTTCGGATTCTATTTCAATTCCTAAAATATCATTAAAAATATACTTCTCGAGGAAGAAATGGTCTAAGTCATTCGCGTCTTTATGGGCTTTTCTTAAATCGTGCTTTACATGGAGGCTGTAAAACTTACCGTCTAAATAAAGGCTCAAATGAAACTTTTGAGACGGGAAGTAAGGTGTATCTCCTTTCTCGTGGATGGAGAATGAAGTCTCTAACTTTTTTAGGAAATCTTCTGGTGAAAGTCCATTTAATGATTTGAGGAGACGATTGTAATCGTGAATTCTTATGGACTCTTTTGAAACGATATAGCTGTATACGAAGTTATGAGGCTCTGTTCCGAGAGGTCTTTTGCATTTTGCATTGAGCTTGTCAGCATTCATTGCTGCGGAGCCTATTCTATGGTGCCCATCACCTATATAAAAGGAATCAATCTGCTCGAGGACTTCTTTAATCTGCTGCATTTTGAGGCGATTGTCTATCTTCCAGATTTTATGCCTCGTTCCCTGTTCGGAAACAAAGTTGATAATCGGAATGGTCTTCTCCTCCTTATCCATAAAGAGCTCCACTTTGGTATTGGTTTTATAGGTGAGGAGTACAGGCTCTGCCTGCATACAGACTTTTTCAAGGTAGTGGGTGAGCCTCTCCTTTCGTGCTTTTATGGTCGCTTCGTGCTTTTTAATTTTTCCATTTTTGAAATCCTCTACACTCACTAAGCCGAGCAAACCTCTATACACGGTTTTATCTGGCATTGTTTGTTGGTAAAGATAGTAGCAAGCATCGTCTTGTACTAATTTTTTCTCGGCAACAAGCTCTTCAAATGAGTTTCTAATCTTCCTAAGATTACGATCTACATCTTTGGATTTACTCGCAATAAATGGCTTTACCATCTGCACATAAGTGTCCTGCTCTTGAATTTTTCTATTAATCTCATCCGGCGTAAAGCTGTCTAACGGTCTCGTAGGAAACTTCTCTACATAGTCTGCATCCGGTCTAATCCCGCGAAAAGGTTTAAATGTAGGCATCTCTTATTATTTCTGCTTTAATTTTACAATCTGCTCTGCTAATTCTATCCCTATTTTCTTTTGTGCATCTATGGTGCTTCCGCCCAAATGTGGAGAGAGTGAAAGCGCTGGGTTCATCAATAGATTAAGCTCTGGTGAAGGCTCATTTTCATAAACATCTAATGCCGCTCCTGCAACTTTACCTTCATCTATAAAATCTAATAACAGGGCTTCATTAATTACCCCTCCTCTCGCTGTATTTACAATGAATACACCGTCTTTCATCTTCTCAAGCTCTGGCTCATCTATAATATAGCCCTCTGTTTTCGGAGTATTAATCGTGATGAAATCTGCCTCTGGAAGGAGGTCATCAAGGTTATCGGTTGGATGAATAGTAAAATCTACTTTCTGACCATCAAAAAAGTTAAGGCTAATGACCTCAGGAGTGGGTTTAGAAGTTACGGCTTTTATCTTCATACCAAGAGCTATGGCTATCTTTGCTACCTCTTTACCGATATTTCCAAAACCGATAATACCTAATGTTTTACCTTGTAATTCTACAGCTCCTGCATAGGATTTTTTGAGGATATTAAACTGTGTATCTCCCTCAAGAGGCATAATCCTGTTAGACTCGTGCAAAAAACGAGCGAGGGAAAAGAAGTGCGCAAAAACCAGCTCTGCAACAGAACGAGAAGACGCCTTCGGGGTATTGATTACTGTTATGCCTTTTGCTCTGGCATAATCTACATCTATATTGTCCATACCTACGCCGCCTCTACCTATTATTTTTAACTGTGGGCAAGCATCTATAAGCTCTTTTCTCACTTTGGTAGCGCTTCTTACCAGTAAGACATCTATCTTATTTTCATTTATAAAATGGGCTAAATGCTCTTGGGAAACTCTTGTTTCTACCAGCTCTATCCCTGCATTTTGCAAAATATTTTTACCTTCTTCCGAAATACCGTCGTTTGCTAAAACTTTCATTATCTTAAAAAAATTTAATCTTTAGATTTCAGATTTTGAATTTAATTAAATCTATTATCTAAAAAGACTTCATTACATCAACCAACACCTGTACGCTTTCTATTGGCAGGGCATTGTAGAGGCTTGCTCTGTACCCACCAACACTTCTGTGCCCATTGAGACCATTTATTCCTGCTTCTTTCCAAGCATTATCAAATGCTTCTTTCTTAGTTTCATCTGTAATGGTAAAGGAAACATTCATCAGTGAGCGGTCTTCCTTTTCGCACAAGCCTTCAAATAGTGGATTTCTATCAATTTCCTCATAAAGGAGATAAGCTTTTGCTCTATTTCTTTGCTCAGCCGCTTCTATTCCACCATTTCTCACCAACCATTGAAGATTCAAAAGCGAGGTATAGATAGAAAATACAGGCGGTGTATTCAGCATAGATTCTTTACTGATATGTGCTTGGTAGTCAAAATAAGTTGGAATATTTCCTCTTCCTGTTTTCCCTAAAAGTTCTTTTTTTAGTACAACCATTGTAGCACCTGCTGGACCAATATTTTTCTGCATACCCGCATAGATAAGTCCAAATTTTGAGAAATCTACTTTACGAGAAAAAATATCCGAGCTCATATCGCATACTATCGGTACGGAGGTCTCTGGAAAGTCTTTCATCTGAGTTCCATAAATTGTATTATTAGAAGTACAGTGAAAATAGTCAGATGAAGAATCTATCGTATAATTTTTAGGGATATAAGTATAATTTTTATCCTTAGAAGAGGCTATTACCTCTACATTCCCTACTTTTTTAGCTTCTTTTATCGCTCCTGATGCCCAAGTTCCTGTATCAAGATAGCTAGCTTTCCCGTTTATGCTGAGCAAATTATATGGGAGCATTGCAAATTGAAGGCTTGCCCCGCCTTGTAGGAAGAGTACTTCATAATCATCGCCTATATTCATCAGCTGTTTTACCAATGCTCTTGCTTCCTCTATTACGGCTACAAAATCTTTACTTCTGTGAGAGATTTCAAGAATGGAAAGCCCCGAACCATTAAAATCAATCACCGCTTCGGAAGCCTTTTGGAAAACTTCCTGTGGCAAAATACTGGGACCCGCACTGAAATTATGTTTTTTCATTATTTATATTATTATTTAAAACACAAAAAGCAATAAACCTAATTGAGATTTATGCTTTTCAGATATTTTCTTATTATTTCCTTTGAGCATTCATAAATATTTATTCTTCCCCGTGTAGGAATGCTTTTTTAGCTAAGAGCTGCTCTTCTGTTTCTACATTATCCTCATCGGGTACGCAACAATCTACTGGGCATACCGCAGCACATTGAGGCTCTTCGTGGAAGCCGATACACTCGGTACATTTATCGGTTACTATAAAGTAAAAATCATCACTTATGGGAGGTTGTGGTTCATCTGCATCTATAGATAAACCTGAGGGCATTACGATTGCGCCTTTTAATGATGTTCCATCAGATGCCTTCCAGTCCACTGCTCCTTCATATATTGCATTATTGGGGCATTCTGGCTCGCAGGCACCACAGTTTATGCAATCATCTGTTATCTTAATAGCCATAATGCTAATATTTTTATTTTATTATTTTTGTGCAAAATTAGTAAAATTCAGATAATCTAAATCCAGCGATGAAGCGACAATTATATATTTCGGGACTTTCTAAATTAGGCGATTATATAAAAGATTTTTTAGCTAATGACCCTCTTCAACAAAATGAAAAATTCTCTGATTTCAACAGTATTATTAGAAAATCTGAAATAGACAATCCTTGGTTTACAGAAGAAAATCAAAAATATGCGCTCAATGAGTGGGCAACGCTTTTAAATGAGGAAAACCTCAGCGAGTGGCTACAAGATTATCGCTTTTCTGAAACGCCTAAAAAAATAGGTCTTGTACTGGCTGGGAATATCCCTTTGGTAGGTTTTCACGATGTTATTTGTACTGTTCTTAGTGGGAATATTGCTGTTATTAAACCCTCATCTAAGGATAAAATAATGATTCCTTTCCTGCTGAAAAAGTGGAATGAATTTTCTAAACCGCTCCCCATTCCTTTTGAAATCGTAGAAAAGCTAACGGATTACGATGCCGTTATCGCTACTGGGAGCAATAATACCGCAAGATATTTGGAATATTACTTCAAAAACAGCCTGAGCCTTATCCGAAAAAATCGAACCTCAGTAGCTGTACTCTCTGGTGAGGAGACCGATGAAGAAATCAGAGCCCTTGCCAATGATATTTTTAGATATTTCGGTTTAGGATGCAGAAATGTAACCCGACTTTTCATTCCAAAAAACTTCGGTTTAGAGAGGCTGTTTGAGAATTTTATGGATTTCCAAGAGGTGATTCATCATCATAAGTATGCGAATAATTACGACTATAACCGAGCGATATATTTGCTCAACCAAGAGAAGTTCTGGGATAATAATTTCGTTCTTCTAAAAGAGGACGAAAAGCTCTTCTCCCCTCTTGCAGTGCTTCATTTCAGCAGATATGAGCAGATTGGCGAAGTCCATCAATTCATCAAAGAAAACGAAGAAAATATCCAATGTATAGTGGCTCAGCCTCAGCTCGGGATTTCCAATAGCATAAATATGGGCAATGCACAAAAGCCGAGCCTTAGCACTTATGCCGATAATGTAGATACGATGAGGTTTCTGGAAGCCATCTAACCGATAAAAAAATTTAATACAATAAATCTAAAAAAGTAATGGAAACAAAACGCGAATTCTTCCTTGAATGCTACAAACTCGGCATTATCAAGTTTGGCAGGTTTACGCTAAAAAGCGGTATAGAAAGCCCCTTTTATGTAGATTTAAGACCTTTGGCATCAGACCCAAAAATCCTAAAACACTTGGCTGATTATCTCTTGGAAATGCTCCCTTTGGATAATTTTGACCTCATCTGTGGCGTACCCTATGCGGCTCTTCCAATGGCTACAGCAATGTCTTTGGAAAGCTACATCCCGCTCATCATAAAAAGGAAAGAAGCAAAAACCTACGGCACGAAAAAACTCATCGAGGGGATATTCAAAAAGGGGCAAAACTGCCTGTTAGTAGAAGATGTCATCACCTCTGGGAAATCCCTCATAGAAACCATAGCCGAAGTAGAGCAGGAGGACTTAAAAGTATCCGACATCGTTGTCGTGCTCGATAGACAGCAGGGCGGTAAAGAGCTCCTCGAAAGCAAAGGCTTCCGCGTACATACCTTATTTAATATAATGGAAGTTTGCGAAATCCTTCGAACCGAAAATATGCTCGATACTGAAGAAATCAAAAGAATTACCGACTTCCTTGCGGGCAATAAAATCCATTTCGAGAAAGAGAGAAAACTCCCCTACGAAGAAAAATTAAAGCTCACAAGCCACCCAAGCGCAAGGAAAATCTTAGAAATAGCCCTTAAAAAGAAAACCAACCTCATCGCTTCGGCAGATGTAACCACCACTGCAGAGCTATTAAACCTTGCCGAAAAAGTAGGCCCGCATATCGCAGCCCTAAAGACGCATATAGACATCATTACCGATTTTGATTTTGATAAAACCATCCTCCCCCTCCGCGACCTTGCCGAGAAACACAATTTCTTACTAATGGAGGACAGGAAATTTGCCGATATCGGGAGTACGCAAGAGATGCAGTATTCGTACGGACTATATAAAATCTCCTCGTGGGCAGACCTCATTACTTCTCAGGTTATCGGTGGGTATCGGTCGCTGGATTACTTCCTTAATTCTGGCGTGGTCGCCATCCTCAGTATGTCTTCCGAAGGCTGTTTGACCGACTCCAACTACTTCCAAGAGGCGCTAAAAGTAGCGGAAACGCATCCCAATGTAATCGGTGGCGTCTCTCAGAAATCGATCGGGAAATCCCTCCTCCTCTTCACGCCTGGCGTCAATCTCTCTGCAAAAGGCGATGGTAAAGGTCAGCAATACAACACCCCCGATTATGTTTTTAATTCCCTACACACCGATTTCATCATCGTGGGGCGAGGCATTTATAAAGCCCCTGATACAGAAAAAGCCGCATTAGAATACAAAATCGCAGGCTGGGAAGCCTATCTTAAAAGTATTTAAAGCTTACTGAAATTTTATATTCTAATAAAAAACACTCAAAATGAGTGTTTTTATTTTTTTAAGCGGGAACATTCTTTTTTACTCTCTCAAGGGCGAGGGGGACTGTTGAAAAATATTTGTTAACTTTTGTTAATCTTACTACTTTTCTTAAAAAAGAAACCTCTTGAAATTCAAGAGGTACTATACTATTTAGCGGAGAGAGAGGGATTCGAACCCCCGGAGGTGTTACCCTCAACGGTTTTCAAGACCGCCGCAATCGACCACTCTGCCATCTCTCCAGAAACGCTTAGTTTTCCGTTTTTCGTGGTGCAAATGTAATCGGTTTTAGTATATCTGGCAAGTTTATTTTTTCAATTTGTTCAGTATTTTTATAAACACGCATATAATCATAAACTTAAATTTCACAAGAGAAGTTTATTTTAATTAAATCAACAGAAAGAAAGATACTTTTAATTGATAATTATACTCTATTATCAGAAAAAAGAAAATCATATTCATTGTACAACTTCATTTATCCGACGAACAATACTATTATAAATTTAATATTAATTTTATTTTTTCTCATATTTGTCCCAACTAAAATAGAGGTATGGATAGCTACGCAACAATATTTGAGAACAATAAAAAGTGGGTAGAAAAAAAGCTCAGTGAGGATAAAGATTTTTTCAAAAAACTCAATAAAAATCAACAACCGGATTTCCTGTACATCGGTTGCTCAGATAGTAGAGTTACAGCCGAAGAATTGATGGGCTTAGGACCTGGAGAAGTATTTGTACACAGGAATATCGGGAATGTAATAAATACTCTCGATATGAGCTCTACCGCTGTAATTCAATATGCCGTAGAACACCTTCAAGTAAAACATATTATTGTCTGTGGGCATTATAACTGCGGTGGAGTAAAGTCTGCTATGACAGCAAAAGATTACGGGCTACTCAACCCCTGGCTCAGAACCATACGAGATGTATATAGACTGCATCAGGAGGAGCTCGATGCCATCACAACTGAAAAGCAAAAATACAGACGACTTGTAGAGCTTAATGTACAGGAACAATGCATCAATGTCATTAAAATGGCTTGCGTACAGGAAAGTTACCTCGAACATAAATATCCTATAGTGCACGGCTGGGTCTTTGATTTAAAATCTGGAAAACTCATAGATTTGGATATCAACTTTGAAAAAATCTTAAAAGACATTCAAAAAATTTACAACCTCACAGGCACAGATTGGTTCAAATATCATTAAATCTCCATATCTGAAAATAATTTCATCACCTTATCCATCCACCTGATGATATTTAAAATATAGCCCATCTATACTCTAATCATTAGATTTTATTCTTACATTTGTGGTCTTAAAATTTTTAAACTCTATGCCAAGTACGGTTATTATAGGTTCTGGAAGATATATTCCCCAAAACATTATTAGCGGAAAAGATTTCTATTCATCTGAATTCTATGATGAGAATGGACAGAAAATCGAGAAAACTAATGAAGAAATTGTAAGCAAATTCATTGAGATTACAGAAATTGCCAACAGGCGCTATGTAGATTCTGACCAGCTCAATTCAGATATCGCAGCAAAGGCATCGGAGCTGGCAATACAAGATGCAGGTATAGACAAGGAATCTTTGGATTACATCATCAGTGCGACCAATTTTGGAGATATAGACGAGAATCATCAGCAGAGTTTTATGCCTTCGCTTTCGGCATTGGTAAAGCATAAGCTGGGCATTAGAAATCCAAAATGTGTAAATTACGATATGATTTTCGGATGCCCAGGCTGGGTAGAAGGGATGATATTAGCCAATGTTTTAATAAAAAGCGGAAGAGCAAAGAATATACTGGTCGTAGGTTCGGAGACTTTAAGCCGTGCAACAGACCCTTACGATAGAGATAAAATGATTTTTGCCGATGGAGCAGGCGCCGTAGTGGTAAGTGCTTCCGATGAGGAGGGCGTAGGGATTATTGCCGATAATACCCAATGCTTCAATGAAGAGGAAATAGACTACCTGAAAAATGGCTGCTCACTGAACCCTAATACCGACCAGAATCAACGATTCGTACGAATGAAAGGCAGGAAAATCTATGAATTTGCCCTTAAAAATGTTCCAGTAGCAATTAAAGATACGATTGATAAAGCGGGTCTAAGCCTTACCGATATTGATAAAATCCTCATCCACCAAGCGAATGCTAAAATGGATCACGCGATTATTTCAAGGCTTCATAAGCTCTATAATATAAAGGAGTATTCTGATGATTTAACCCCGATGACCGTTCACGAATACGGAAATACATCCGTTGCGTGTATCCCTACGATGTATGACCTTATTATAAAAGGTGAATTCAGTGGGCATAGTTTTAAAGACGGCTCAAATATCGTCCTTACTTCTGTGGGAGCGGGTATGAATATCAATGCCATCGTGTATAGATTCCCCACAAAAAAATAAACAAAGGAAATTTAAATTTTTTCATATATATTAAAAAGGGCTACCGAAGTATTTCGGTAGCTCTTTTGGTTTTTTATTTAATGCTTATTTAAAGCTAATGCTCCCGCCTACAAATTTCTTTGTATCTCGGTTCTTCGGGTTACCATAAACTTCTATTGTGCCACCAGCCCTCGTCGTTGCTTTCACCGATTTTTCGGCATATACATAGGCTTCTCCACCTGCATTTGCCGTTACAGAGACATTATCCCCGTCGATATTTTTGCCATTAAACACCGCACCAGAATTTACCACAATGCTCTGGGTATTTGCTTTTCCTTGTAGGCTTAATGTTCCTCCCGAATTGCCTTTTACATCAAGTACACTGGAATTAATTTTCAACTCAATCTTTGAGCCTTCATTTGCGGTAAGTTTTAGCATTTCGGACTTCAAGGTATCATCTGACAAGATAATTGCCCCTTGGCTCGCTTGAATAGCATTCAAATCATCGTAGAAGACCTTTACTCTCACTTTGCTTCCTTGCAGGAGTTTTAGGGTTTTCATTCGGATTTTCAGTTCGCCGTTTTTATTAACCACTTCCACATCTCCGTTATCATCTCCATAGATTTCTACTTTCCCTTGTCTGGATTTCACCAAATCTACCTTTATCCCGTCATACGCCTTTAATGATGAAAACTCTCCTACCATACGGGTGTCCTGAGCAAAGCTCCAAAGGCTCACAAGCCCTAATAATACTGCAAATAATTTTTTCATTGTCATTCTATTTTCAAATGCTATGGTGCGTATCAATAAATATTCCGAGCAGAGGGTTTTAAGGATTTTTTAACTTAGAAAAAGAAAAAAACTGCCTCTCGGCAGCTCGTTTTATAACATTTTAAGGTTATTTACTTCTAATTCGGTGAGGATTCTCCAATGCCCTCGCTTGATGTTTTTCTTGGTAAGCCCGGCAAACATTACCCTGTCGAGCGACTCTACCTCATAGCCCATCTTCTGGAAAATTCGCCTCACTACGCGGTTCCAACCGATATGGATTTCTATCCCCACCTCGTTTCTCGGCTTACCCTCTATGAAGGATATATGATCCACCTCTGCAACGCCTTCTTCCAATCGTACGCCCTTAGCGATGGTCTGCAAATCCTCGCTCGAGAGCTTCCTGTCTAAAACGATATGATAAATCTTCTTAATATTAAAGGACGGATGCGTCAGTTTCTTGGTCATATGCCCATCATTGGTGAGGAGGATAACGCCCGTTGTGCTTCGGTCCAGCCGCCCAACGGGGAAGAGGCGATAAGGCGAGGCGTTTGCCACCAAATCCATCACCGTTTTCCTTGCTTTCTCATCTTTCGTGGTTGATATATAGCCTCTTGGCTTGTTGAGCAATACATATACGCTCTTCTCTGGCGTTATCGGTTGCCCATCAAAATACACTCTATCGCTCTTCTGCACTTGGTATCCCATCTCGGTTACTACCGCTCCATTTACCTCTACCAAGCCTTGCTCTATCAGTTTATCTGCCTCTCTCCTACTGCATATTCCAGAGTTTGCGATGTATTTATTCAGCCTGATGGTATCCTTATGCAGGTCTTTATCAATCTTTGCGAGCTTTCTTTTTTGTACAAAAGATTTTACCTTCTCTGGGTCATCACTAAATCTACTGAAAGGTTTTTTCTTAAATTTTAAGTCTCCTTTTTCGTATTTTTTTCGGGTATCAAAGGAGTTAGGCTTCCTTCCGCCCCTTGTATCTCCGTCTTTGTTTAATCTCGGTCTCCCTGATTTTCCAGAACCTCGTCCATTCATAATTTGAAAATTTCCTGCAAAAATACAATTAAGTTTCCACACCTTAGCAGATGAGGCATTTTATTTCTAATTGACTGCCATGCTGCAGATGAATCTCTCAACTGAGAACTATAGATTTTTTAGCAAAAAATAAAAATGTTGCACAAATATTTCCTATGATAATTCAAATATATACCCATAAAAAATATAGTATAAGAATAGATACAAAAAAAATTAATAGCAATACAAAGGTTTTTGACCCATTTTTTAATACTATTAGTAGATATTAAAATGATTAAAAACTGAACAAGCATTAGAAAAATATAAATGACAGTACAAACATATGCTGCTAAAAAATTTCCACGAGGAATTACATTTATAAGAACAAGAGCAAGAATTTCAAGAATGATTATAATAATTCAAGCTATAGTTTATATTTTGCCTTGTCATTTTCTCACTAAATTAATCATTAAAATGTTTCTCTTTCTCACTGGAAGCTGTTTGTGCGAGTTCCTTCTCTAAACGAATATTTCTAATAGCAATATTGAGCTCATTGCCAAGAAGGAGGAGAATAATATTGATATTGACCCAAATCATTACAACGATGATGCTCCCGATGGAGCCGTAGAGGAGGTTATATCGGGCAAAGTTTTTCAGGTAAATCGCAAAGAAATAAGTAACCAAAACGAAGAGTATGGTAGTAAAAACCGCCCCTGGAAGCGCCTGCACCCATCGGCTGATGCTGAGGCAACCGACCCAGTAGAACAGGCTGAGGAGCATTAAATAGAAAATAGGAAAAGAGATGAAACCGATAATCCTCGAGAGGTTTTGCACGAACCAAGAGATATCGTAGCTCGGAGTAAATAATTTTAGGACGATTTCGCTGTAATAAATCCCCAAAAAAGTAAGGATAATAAGTGCAATAAATGCAATAGTAACGCCCAGAGAGATGAAATATTCCTTAATAAAGCCCCTCCTGAGTGTGGTATTTTCATTAAACCCACGAATGAGGGAATAGGTGCCATTGGTACCAAAAATAAGGGCGAGGATTATCGTCATTGCGTTTAGCCCCTTCCGATGAGGCAGGAGAATGTCCTTTATATAATAGGTTACATCTGGCAGAATGTTTTCTGGCATTATGCGAGGGAGGAGGATTTCAAAGATGTAAAACATCAGCCGCTCATAGTGCGGGAGGTGCGGGAGCAGCGAAATGAGAAAGAGAATGAAAGGGAACAAACTCAAAAAAAATGACCACGAAATGGCAGCAGCCAACTTGCCGAGCTTGTTTTGGAAAATCCCTTTGATATAGATTTCAAACATTTTATAGAGCGAAATACCTAAAAACGGGATGTGTATAGCCTCTAAAAATGCCTTTATTTTTGTAAAAAAACCAATAAATCTTGCTCTCATTCAAGTATATTTGCAAAACAAAGATAGGGAAAATGAAAATTAATTTAATCTGCATAGGCAAAACCGATGCTAAGGAAATACAATCACTAATCAGCTATTACCTCCCACGCTTGCCAAAGCATTGGAATTTTGAAATGATGGAAATCCCCGATCTAAAAAATGCGGGGAAACTTACGCCAGAGCTCATCAAAAAGGAAGAAGGGAAGCTCTTCCTCTCGCATATAGATTCATCGGATTACAACATCCTCCTCGATGAAAAAGGGAAGCTCTACACCAGCAGAGAATTTTCTGCCAAGCTTGATAATTATATGAACAGCTCTGTAAAGAAAATCAACCTGCTCATCGGTGGAGCGTATGGTTTTTCAGAGGAAATTTACCAGAAAGCACACGAGAAAATCTCAGTTTCGAAGATGACTTTCACCCATCAGATGATTCGTCTGTTTATCATTGAGCAAATCTACCGCGCGAGCCAAATCCTCGCTGGAAAGCCTTATCATAACGATTAAAATAAAAAGCAACCCAATTAAAAAACTGGGCTGCTTCTAACCAAAACCTTGAATTTATTCGCAGAGAATAATTCCTTTATTGTTACTAAACTCCACTACACCACTCACAAGTGGGAAGGTATATAAAGCGTCTTTTTCTTTTTCCTTTGTGAAGTACTTTTGATACTCCTCTCCCACCGATTTTGTAAAGAGCTTTATCTTGCCTCCTTCCAGAGATGAAACCACTGCTGCGTGGTTTTTCATTATATGAAACTCTCCATTTTTACCTGGAAGAAGTACGGAATCTACTTCGCCTTCGAAGATTACAGACTCGGGAGTTAAAATTTTTATGTTCATAAAAATGAATTTAAATTTTATTTACTTTCAGCAAGCATTTTCTCACCTGCTTCTATTGCTTCTTCTATGGTACCTTTCAGGTTAAAGCACGCCTCTGGAAGGTGGTCGAGCTCTCCATCGAGAATCATATTAAAGCCTTTAATCGTATCCTTAATATCTACTAAAGCCCCTGGGATACCTGTAAACTGCTCTGCCACATGGAACGGCTGAGAAAGGAATCTCTGAACTTTTCTCGCTCTGTATACTACCAATTTGTCTTCCTCTGAAAGCTCTTCCATACCAAGAATCGCGATAATATCTTGGAGGGCTTTATACCTTTGGAGGATTTCTTTCACCCTTTGAGCACATTCATAATGCTCATTTCCTAAAATTTCAGGGGTAAGAATCCTTGATGTAGAAGCCAGAGGATCTACCGCAGGGTAAATACCTAATGAAGCGATTTTCCTGTCTAATACGGTAGTAGCATCCAAGTGTGCAAATGTAGTAGCAGGTGCAGGGTCGGTCAAGTCATCCGCAGGTACATAAATCGCTTGTACGGAAGTAATGGAACCGTTCTTTGTAGAGGTAATTCTCTCCTGCATCGCACCCATCTCAGATGCCAGCGTAGGCTGATAACCTACTGCTGATGGCATACGTCCTAAAAGTGCAGACACCTCAGAACCTGCCTGTGTAAATCTAAATATATTATCTACGAAGAAGAGTACATCTCTACCTTGCCCAGATTCTCCACCATCACGATAGTATTCCGCAAGGGTAAGACCAGACAATGCTACTCTTGCTCTTGCTCCTGGTGGCTCGTTCATCTGCCCGAAAACAAAAGCAGCTTTGGAATCTTTCATCTCCTCGAGATTTACTTTGGAAAGATCCCAGCCTCCTTCTTCCATAGAGCGCATAAAGTCTTCACCGTATTTAATAATACCAGACTCAAGCATCTCTCTTAAAAGGTCATTTCCTTCTCTGGTTCTCTCTCCTACTCCTGCGAATACGGATAGACCTCCGTGACCTTTTGCAATATTGTTAATCAACTCCTGGATAAGTACGGTTTTACCTACACCAGCACCACCGAATAGACCAATCTTACCTCCTTTTGCATAAGGTTCGATAAGGTCGATTACTTTAATACCTGTAAATAAAACTTCCGCAGAAGTAGATAATTGATCAAATTTTGGAGCTTCTCTGTGAATTGGCAAACCTCCTTCTTGGGAAAGAGCCGGAAGCCCATCAATAGCATCTCCTACTACATTAAATAAACGACCATTTACCCCTTCACCGATAGGCATTGTTATCTGGCGACCTTGCCCTACAACTTCGTGCCCTCTCTGTAAACCATCGGTAGCATCCATCGCAATACATCTTACGGAATCTTCACCGATATGCTGTTCTACTTCAAGGACTAATTTTTCACCATTATCCTTTGTAACAGTGAGTGCATCATAAATTTTTGGAAGTTCTTCTACTTCAGAGAAAACAACATCGATTACTGGACCGATGATTTGTGAGATTTTTCCTTTTATTTGGTTTGCCATTGCTGTTTTTTTTATTGCGTGCAAATATAATCAAACTTATTAAATTGGCAATTGCTTAAAAAAAAGATTTTTATCATATTTGCCAGCAAAATTATCCCATCTTGAAAATATTTAATGCTCTTAAGCAGTATTCGGAAAATAAACCTATAGCTTTATCTTTAGGAATGTTTGATGGAGTACATCTCGGTCATCAGACGATTATAAAAGAAATCAACGAATTAGCAAAGGAGAGAAACTTAGAATCTGCCATCCTTACCTTTACACCCCACCCAAGGATAGCATTCAACCCAAATGATGATTTAAAATACCTCAATACTTTTGAAGAAAAAAAAATGCTCCTGAGCAAGTTTGGAATCCAAAATCTATTTATCCAGAACTTTGATGGAGAATTTAGAAACTTAACAGGAGAAGAATTTATTCGCAAAGTACTCATTAACACACTTCATACAAAACTGCTGATTATAGGCTATGACCACAGTTTTGGAAAGAACCGAAGTGGAAATTTTGAACTCTTGAAACAGCTTGCTCCCGAGCTTGGCTATGATGTTCTACAAATGGAAGCTGTGAATTTGTATAATCATAATGTCTCATCTACTAAAATTCGCAAAGCATTGGAGGAGGGGAAAATCAATGAAGCAAATGCTATGCTTGGGTATCACTATCCGATTTCTGGGAAAGTGGTAGATGGCAAAAAATTAGGACGAAGCATAGGCTATCCCACAGCAAACATAGCCGTAAGCAAAGAGAAGCTCCTTCCTAAAAAAGGAGCATATATTGTAGATGTTTTTGTGCAGAATAAAAAATATATGGGAATGCTCAGCATTGGGACAAACCCAACGGTAAACGGGGAGCACCTTACAGTGGAAGTCCATATCCTGAATTTCGATAAAGACATCTATGGTGAAGATATTCAAATCCATTTTCGGGAATTCCTGCACGAAGAAATCAAGTTTGAAAGCCTGCCTCTACTCATAGAAAAGCTAGACGAAGACAAAGAAAAAACTTTAGGGTATTTTAATACCTTATAATAAAATCTGATTTCAAGCTATTGACTCACACTAATTAAGAGTAATCACCCACCTTCATTGCTATAATTAGAGAGGCTTTTTATTGTACTTTAAAGATATTTATCACCAATGAAGAGGAGAATATTGCCAGAGAGGTATTGTATGCGAACGCTATCCTTAACTGCAAAATTTCTTGTGGAAAGGCTATTAGTCATACTGAGGCTTTCGGATGAGAGCTCCCAATTAAGCCCATCAGTAGTTACTTTTTCAGCAGAGGGAAATGGATAGATGGATATCATTCTACCCTTTACACCACTGAGAAGAGTATCATTCTCTATAAAAAAATATTCAGAATGGTTATCAAAAAATCGGATGTTAAGGTGATTTTTATGCCTAAAAGCTACCGTAAGATTCCCGAGGAAGTGATCCATCTCCCCACCACTCGCACCAAATACAGCTACAGAAGTAACTCCTCTATTACAAAGGATTTCTAATGCTTTATCAAAATCGGTTTTATTTTGGTCAGGTGTATGAATAAACTTTTCGTGATAAATCGGCTCATCTGCCCCCGAATGAGAATCAAAATCCCCAGAAACAAAGTCCAATTTAGAGAGTGGAAACCCCATTTCTTTCAAGTAATGAAAAGCACCATCAGTACAGGCGATGATTCCATAGTCTCGGTAATCAGGCAAGGCTTTAGGCGGTTCACCATTGATGAAAAGTAGTGCTTTCATTAGATAGAAAAATTAATTCGTAGCAGAAGTATATTTTTGAAAGGCTTCTTCAAGGCTGCTGAACTCGTTTTTAAACTCGTGAACGGGTAGATCTTTTATAATTTCACCACGATTGATAAGAATAATCCTGTTGCAAAGGGCTTCTACCTCCTGCATAATATGAGTGGAAATAATAACCGTTTTCTCCCTACCAATCTCCTTGATAACATTACGAATTTCTATAATTTGATTCGGGTCAAGACCATTCGTAGGCTCATCCAATATCAAGAGATCAGGCTGATGAAGAATGGACTGCGCAAGACCTACTCTCTGCTTATAACCTTTTGAAAGCTGGCTGATTTTCTTCCTCTGCTCTGGAGCTAAGCCCACAAGATTGATAATTTCATCTATTTTTAAGGAAGGAACTTTATGCAAATTTGCTACGAAATGGAGATACTCCCGTACATACATATCCATATAAAGTGGGTTATTCTCTGGCAAAAAGCCGATAAGTTTCCTAGATTCAACAGGCTCTTCAGTGATGTCTCTGCCATTAAACACTACCTGCCCTTCATCTATTTTAAGCGCTCCAACAATGGATTTCATCAGTGTGGATTTCCCTGCTCCATTTGCACCCAAAAGCCCAACGATTTCATTCTTCTCTATACGAATATTGATGTTATTCAGTGCTGTTTGCTCCCCAAATTTCTTGGTAAGCCCTCTGACCTCTAATGACATTTTGAAAATTTATTTGCCAGCAAAGATAAATAAAATTGAAAAAGACCACCCCGAAAGGCGGTCTAAAAATAAATTGTTTAACTTTTAAAATTACCCAATGCAAATGTATAAAAAACTTTTTATTAATCTCATTTGCTTAGTAGCGGTAATAATCAGGTTTGAAAGGACCTTCTACCTCCACACCGATGTATTTTGCCTGTACAGGAGTAAGGGTTTCCAGCTCCACACCTATTTTTTTCAGATGGAGGGCAGCAACTTTCTCATCCAACTTCTTAGGAAGAGTATAAACCTCGTTTTTGTATGCTTCAGAATTTGTCCAAAGCTCAATCTGCGCCAGCGTTTGGTTGGAGAATGAATTAGACATTACAAAAGAAGGATGCCCAGTAGCACAGCCGAGATTCACAAGACGCCCCTCTGCGAGGATGATAATCTCATTTCCATTGATATTATAAATATCCACCTGAGGTTTTACCTCATATTTGGTATTCCCATAGGCTTTGTTAAGCCATGCCATATCGATTTCATTATCAAAATGACCGATATTACAAACGATGGTCTTGTCTTTCATCTTCATAAAATGCTTCTCCTGCACTATATCCCTGTTCCCCGTAGTGGTAATAATGATATCCGCAGTCTCTACAAGTGTATCTAATGTTTTCACCTCATAACCCTCCATCGCTGCCTGCAAAGCACAAATAGGGTCTATCTCCGTAACCGAAACTATAGCTCCTGCACCTCGGAAAGAGGCTGCTGTACCTTTGCCCACATCTCCATAGCCACACACCACTACCCTCTTGCCTGCGAGCATTACATCAGTAGCTCTCCTTACGGCATCTACAGCGGATTCGCGACAGCCGTATTTATTATCAAATTTAGATTTGGTTACGGAATCATTCACATTAATGGCAGGGACGAGGAGAGTACCGTTTTTCATCCTTTCATAAAGCCTGTGAACCCCCGTAGTAGTCTCCTCAGAGAGCCCTTTAATCTCTTTTGCAAGCTCTGGATATCGATCAAAAACCATATTTGTAAGGTCTCCTCCATCATCTAAAATCATATTAAGTGGCTTTCTCTCCTCTCCGAAAAAGAGGGTCTGCTCTATACACCAGTCAAATTCTTTTTCATTCATTCCCTTCCATGCATAAACAGGGATACCTGCCGAAGCTATTGCTGCTGCCGCGTGATCCTGAGTAGAAAATATATTGCAAGACGACCACGAAACCTCTGCCCCGAGAGCTACAAGCGTCTCGATAAGCACCGCCGTCTGTATCGTCATATGGAGGCAACCTGCTATTCTGGCTCCTTTTAGTGGTTGCAAATGCCCGTACTCTTGGCGTATAGCCATAAGACCTGGCATCTCTGCCTCTGCAAGTTTTATCTCCTTTCTCCCCCAATCTGCAAGACCAATGTCTTTTACCTTATAAGGTACATAATGTTTATTGTTCATAGTTTAATGATTTTAATTATTGATTGAATGCCGACAAAGATAAGGATTAATAAAACGATATAAATATTTTTAATAAAAATAATCGCACCGCCAGTACAGAATAACTGATATATAATTCTACAGAATAATAATTTTGCAAATAATAAAAAAAAGTATATTTTTGCAGGCGTATTTAGAAAGGTGCTCGAGTGGTTGAAGAGGCTACCCTGGAAAGGTAGTATACGGGTAACCGTATCGAGGGTTCGAATCCCTTCCTTTCTGCTAAGGTAAGATGCAAAAGAAATGTATCTTACCTTTTTTGTATATATTAATTAAAGTATGGAAACTAAGAAATTCGGGTTAGTCGGAAGGAATATCTCCTACTCCTTCTCCAAACAATATTTTACAGAAAAGTTTCAGCAGTTACTTCTCAAAAATCATTCTTATGAGATTTTTGACCTCCAAAATATTGAGGAAGTAAGAGAAATTATGAAAATCACTAATCTCAAAGGATTTAATGTAACAATACCTTATAAGGAACTGATTATTCCCTATCTTGATGAGCTAAGCGAGGGAGCAAAAGAAATCGGAGCAGTGAATACCGTCCTTATAAAAAATGGAAAGACCAAAGGTTTTAATACAGATGCTTACGGTTTTGAGAGAACCTTAGACCTGCACAGAAAACCTCATCACTGCTCAGCGATAATTTTAGGAGATGGTGGAGCTGCAAAAGCAATAAAGTTTGTACTAAAAAAAGAAAACATCCCATTTATCACCGTTAGTCGAAAGTCTGAAATCAATTTCAGTACACTTAATCAGGAAATGCTAAAATCTCATCACATTATTATACAATGTACGCCTGTTGGTACTTTTCCGAATGTAACCGACTGCTTGGAATTTCCTTTTGAAGGACTTACAGAGCAGCATCTCGTGATTGACTTAATCTACAACCCTGAATATACGCAATTCATTAAAAATGCTTATAAATATGGAGCGAAATGTGTAAATGGATACTTTATGCTTGAACAACAAGCAGAAAAAGCGTGGAAAATTTGGAATTGTGAATAAAATTCTTTTAAATTGGTCGCAAAATTTGAATAAGAACTTACTATTACCACAAGATGTGGAAAAAATTATTTCAGTATGACACTAGAAAATCATTCATCAGCACAAGAAGGACACAAACCTATTCAAGAAGGAGCTAACGACAATAAAAAAAGCCTTTCTCACAAGGTCGATCAGCATTTTAGCACTAAAAACTCAGGTTTATCCCTTGAAGAAATCCTCATTAGATTAGAAAAAATCATCAATACTGAGGAGGTAAAAGGCTTTGCAAAAGAATTTAGTGCACTGAGGAATGAGGCTCTACAATTTATCAATCAAGAAACTGAAAAAATGAAAGCCACTCATATAGAAGCGGGGAATCCTGAGGAAGATTTTTCTTGGGAACACCCTCAGCTTGCAAAGCTCTCTGGTCTCAATAATATCTTTAAAAAGAAATATAATGAATTCCGAAAGGAGCTGGAAGAAGAGCTAGAAAAGAACAAGCAAACACGTCTTGAAATTATAGAGAAACTCAAAAATCTCTATCTCAATTCTGACTTAGAAACCAACCTTTTTAAAGAAATCCGAAAAATAAAAGAGGAATGGGCAAATGCTGGTCAAGTAGCAAAAAATGAATTTAAGCTGATAAACAATAATTACTTCTACCATCTCAATCAGTTCTATGAGCTTTTGAACCTAAATAAAGAATATCTGGAACAGGAATATGCTCATAATTTAGAGAAGAGACGGCAAATCATCTCCCGTGCAAAAGAGCTACTCGAAGAGCCTGTGATTCAAAAAGCATTGAATGAACTGCAATATCTTCATAAACTCTGGAAAGAAGAAGCAGAGCCCGTTGCAGAAGAGCTAAGAGAAAGCACTTGGGAGGAGTTCAAAGCCATTTCTAATGAAGTTCATAACCGAAAAGCACAGCTTACTGAGCAAATAGAAAAAGAGCAAGCAGAGAATCTGATAAGAAAAAACCAGATTATTGAGGAAATCAAAAGGCTTATAGAAGAAAGCAAGGATAAAGGACACGATTTTTGGCAAAAAGCCATTAGCAAAGTAGATAAATTACGACAGGAATTTCTCAATACAGGCAGTGTTTCAAAGGCGTTTTCAAATAAAAACTGGTCAGAATTTAATTCTGTATTAAAGGAATTTAACACTATTAAAAATAATTTCTATAAGGACTTAAAAGCATTACAGTCGGCTAACCTAAAAGCGAAGAAAGCACTGATAAAAATAGCCAAAGACAATGTTAATTCCGAAGATTGGGAAGCGGGCCTTACTCTTTTCAAAAAATTACAGGAAGATTGGAAAAAAATTGGACATGTGCCAAGGAGTGCATCCAATAAAATATGGGAAGAATTTCATAATGCCTGCAATACTTTCTTTGCTAATTTCAGGGAAAAGACCAATGCAGAGTCTGAAAACTGGAAGATGAACTTCAAAGCAAAATCAGCTCTATTGGAAGAACTAAAAATCCTAACCGATGAAGAAGGAAGCATTGCCAAAATAGAGAGAATAAAAAACGAATGGAATGCTATCGGCAAGGTCCCAAAAGAGAAAATAGCGATAAACAGAGAATTTAACAAAGTCTTAAAAGAGAAATTAAAACTCAATAATATAAGCGTGTTTGATATTAATGAAACTTCTCTGCCTGAAGACAAACTCACCGAAAAAGCAAGGAAAATCAAGAAGCAAATCGCAGATTTGGAGGCTGAAGTAGTAAAAATGGAGAATAATATCAACTTCTTTAATAATGCTACGAGGGAAAATCCTCTACTTCAAGAGAGCTTTACAAAAATTGATGAAAAGAAAGCACAGATTGAAGCATTAAAGAAAAGCCTTCATAACATCATCTCAGGAGATTAATCCTATTTTCTATAAACATACACAGCTAATAAATAAAGCTCTACAACATAGGGCTTTTTTTATTTAGTAATACTTTTTATTATTAAATAAATTAGAGAAATATTATATCCTTTTAAAAGTAATAAAACGGGAAGATTTTATTCTGATATAAGAGGAAAATGTTTTTAGATTAGCTTTTGGTTACTGTTAGTGCTAAGGATTATCACTTTACACTTCATTATTAAAGAAAAGATTAAAAGAAGAAAATATCACAGGGGATTGCGATGCAATCCCCTGGGGTGAAGTATTTAAATGTTTGAAAATAATTGTTTAGAACTGAGCGATGTCTTCGCGGTAAAAGGCATAATCAAAATTAAGGGGGATGGCGTCTTTATAGACCTTTTCGCGGGCTTCTTCGTAGGTATTGCCTGTAGCGACGAGGTTAACGACCCTTCCACCAGAGGTGAGGAGCCTATCGCCAGAGTATTGGGCACCTGCGAAGAGGATTTTGGAATGTTTTACCTTTTCAATGCCTGTAATTTCAATGCCTGTTTGTATTGTACCAGGGTAACCGCCAGAGCACATCACGAGACAAACGGCTTTTTCATCTTTAAAGCTAAGTTTGATGTCTTTACCTTCGAGGCAATCCTCGATAACATCTAAAAGTTCGTTGTTAAGAAGAGGAAGAAGGGATTGAGTTTCAGGGTCGCCGAGCCTCATATTGTATTCGAGGAGGTAAGTGCCGTCTTTGGTAACCATAAGCCCGAAGAAAATGAAGCCAGTAAAGCCGAGATGCTCTTGATTAAGCCCATTAAGGGTTGGAGTGAGGATATTTTTCTCGAAATCTTGGAAATGTTCGGGTGTAAATTCAGGGCTTGGGGCTACGCTGCCCATTCCGCCAGTGTTAAGACCTTTATCTCCATTGCCTACCTTTTTATAATCTTTGACAGCGATGCAAGGAAAGAGTTTTTTGCCGTTTGAAAAAGCGATAATGGAGGCTTCAAAGCCGATGAGATAGTCTTCTATAACTACTTGAATGCCAGAATCGCCGTAAATTCTATCGATCATAAAGGAGTGGAGGGTGGCTTGTGCGGTTTCTTTGCTATCGCAGATGACAACGCCCTTGCCACCAGCAAGACCGCTGGCTTTTATGACGAGGGGAAAGTTCTTACCATTGAGATAGTCAAGCGCTTCATTATAAGAGTCAAAGACTTTTGCAGTGGCGGTTTTCACACCGTGGGTTTGCATAAATTTTTTAGCAAAAGACTTACTTCCTTCGAGTTTAGCGGCTCTGGATTTAGCTCCGAAAATCTTTAAACCTGCTTCTTGAAAGCTTTCTACGATGCCTTCAACGAGAGGAGCTTCGGGACCGATGATGGTGAGCTCGATTTCTTCTTTAAGAGCAAATTCTTTTATCTCTTTAATCCCTGAAAGGTTGAGATTTTTGCCCAATTTCTCAGTTGTAGCATTACCATTTGCGAAATAAAGTTCTACAGGACGGCTATCTGCCATCAATTTATCAGCGATAGCGGATTCACGGCCGCCATTTCCTACGATTAGTACTCTCATTTTTACAAAAATAAACTTATGAGACAAAAATACATCTTTAAATAAGAAGTGCAAAAAGAAATTTTGATTGATTTTAGATTTATTTAGTCTTTGAGTGGGATTGATTACTTTTGTGGGCTTTAAAAAATAAAAAAAAAGATATTCTTATTTCTTTTTATCTTATCTTTTTTTAGTAATACATTTACAAAACCCTTATTTTTGCGATTATTATAATTTACAATTGAATATTATGAAAAAAACATTAACAATTATTTTAGCTATATTTTGTTTAGCCTCCTGTAAAAACAAAAAAAATGATTTAACCGAAATGAACCTAAAAGGAAAGGTAAAATCAATTAGAGAAACTCCATATAAAGCCGTAGAAAAATTTGGGGAAGTAGTAAAAGGTGATATTTATTCTAATGAAGAATTATTATTCGATGAGAAAGGGAATATAACAGAAAAAAATATCTTTAATATTGAAAGTTTAGAGTTTAAATGGATCTATAAATACGATGAAAACGAAAAAAAAATAGAGGATAAATTATTTAGTAGCAATGGAAATTTAATTAGCAGACAGACTTATAAATATGATGAAAAAGGAAATCTAATAGAGACAAACTCGCTTAATGACGATGGAAGTTTATTTGGCAAGCTGACTTACAAATATGATAAAAAAGGAAATCGAATAGAGAGTAGCTGGTTTAATAACGACGGAAATTTAGACTCTAAACATACTTTGAAATACGATGAAAAAGGAAACAAAATAGAGAAAAGCAGGTTTAATAAAGATGGAATTTTAATTGGTCAATGGACTTACAGATATACCTATTATGACCAAAAAGACAACTGGACACAAAGAATAGAATACGAAATAGAAAACGATATAGAAAAGGCAAGTGTAATCACAGAAAGAACCATAGAATATTATTAATAAACCATTAATTAAGACCTTATTTTTGTGATTATTATAATTTAAATTGAATATTATGAAAAAAATATTAACAATTATTTTAGCTATGTTTTGTTTAGCTTCCTGTAAAAACAAAAAGAATGATTTAACCGAAATGAACCTAAAAGGAAAGGTAAAATCAATTAGAGAGACTCGATATAAAGCCGTAGAAAAATTTGGAGAAGCGGTGAAGGTGAAAGGAGATATATCTGATAGTGATATTGAAGAATTATTATTTAATGAAAAAGGAAATATAATAGAGAAAAACAGGTTTTTTTATGGTTTATATTGGAAATACACTTACAAATACGATGAAAAAGGAAACAAAATAGAGGGAAACTATTTTAATAAAGATGGAAGTTTATGTTGGAAATACACTTACAAATACGATGAAAAAGGAAATCAAATTGAGGAAAACTGGTTTAATCCTGATGGAAGTCTAGACAAAAAATACACTTACAAATACGATGAAAAAGGAAATCAAGTTGAGGAAAACAATTTTAATAAAGATGGAAGTTTAGAAGACAAATTCACTTACAAATACGATGAAAAAGGAAATCAAATAGAGACAAACTGGTTTAATGAAGATGGAAGTTTAGAACGCAAATTCACTTACAAATACGATGAAAAAGGAAATCTAATAGAGACAAACTGGTTTAATGAAGATGGAAGTTTAGAACGCAAATTCACTTACAGATACACCTATTATGACCAAAAAGACAACTGGACACAAAGAATAGAATACGAAATAGAAAACGATATAGAAAAGGCAAGTACAATCACAGAAAGAATCATAGAATATTATTAATTATATGAATCCACTATTAGAAACATTTAGAACGAAATATGAAACGGCTCCCTTTGATGAGATAAGGGAGGAGGATTTTTTGCCAGCTTTTAAGGAATTAATTGAGCGAGCGGAGGCTGAAATAACGGGAATAGCGGAGAATAATGAGGAGGCTAGCTTTGAAAACACGGTGGAGGCGCTTGCATACGCGGGGAGGCAGCTTGAGAGGGTAACGAGTATCTTTTTTAATCTGAATTCTGCGGAGACAAACGAGAAATTGCAGGAGATTGCACAGGAAGTCTCCCCTATTTTGACGGAATTTTCATCTAAAATCCATCAAAATCAGAGGCTTTTTGAGAGGATTAAAAAAGTTTATAACGAAAGTGAGGGCTTAAACTTGAACACCGAAGAAAAAATGCTGCTGAGGGAGACTTATAGAGGCTTCGTGAGGAATGGTGCGCTGCTGAGCGAGGAGGAAAAGAAGCGATTGGAGGAGATTAATATCCAATTGTCTGTGAAACAATTGCAGTTTGGTCAAAATGTATTGGGAGCGACGAATGATTATTACAAACATATTATTAATAATGATGAATTGAGGGGTATTCCTGAGGTAATTAAGGCTCAATATGAGGAAGATGCGAAGGAAAAAGGCTTGAGTGGATATGTGATTACACTGCAGTACCCGAGTTTTATACCCGCGATGACTTATGCTGATAGCAGGGAGCTGAGAAAAGAGCTGTTTTTGGCTAATGGGAGCAAGTGTTTTGATGGTGGAGCGTTTGATAACCAGGATTTAATACGGGAATTGGTGAGACTGAGGCAAGAGAAAGCCGAAATCTTGGGCTATCGGAGCTTTGCGGACTATGTTTTGGAGGAAAGGATGGCGGAGACGCCTGAAAAAGTCTTTGAGTTTCTTAATCAGCTCCTTGTGGCGGCAACTCCTTATGCTGAGGCAGAGATTTCTGAGCTAAAAGAGCTTGCAAAAGCAGATGGAATAGATGATTTACAGGCGTATGACCACGCTTATTATACTGAAAAGCTGAGAAAAGCGAAGTATGACCTGAATGATGAGGAGCTGAAGCCTTATTTCCCTCTTGAGGAGGTTGAAAAAGCGGTATTTAGCCTTGCTCAGCGGCTGTTTGGGCTGAATTTTAGGGAAGTGGAGGGCATTCAGAAGTATCACCAAGAGGTAAAGACCTATTTAGTAGAGGAAAATGGGAAGGAGAAGGCGATTTTATATGTTGATTATCATCCTCGTAAAGGGAAGAGAGCCGGTGCTTGGATGACGAGCTTCAAAAACCAGTGGAAGGAGGGCGATAAGAACTCACGGCCGCATATTTCTGTGGTTTGTAACTTCTCTAAACCGACGAATGAGGTGCCTTCGCTGCTGAGTTTTCAGGAAGTAACGACGCTTTTCCACGAATTTGGGCATGCATTGCACGGAATATTGGCGGATACGCGCTATCCTAACCTGTCGGGGACTTCTGTGAAGTGGGATTTTGTGGAACTTCCGTCGCAGTTTCTCGAAAACTACTGCTATGAGCCAGATTTTTTGAGAAGTTTTGCTAAACACTATAAAACCCAAGAGATTCTGAGCAATGAGAAGATAAAAAAGCTGAATGAATCAAAGAATTTTATGGAAGGATACCAGACACTGAGGCAATTGGGCTTTGGATTGCTGGATATGGCATATCATACGAAAGCAGGAGAAGTGAAAGACATTAAAACCTTTGAAAAAGAGCATACTGCAAGAACAAATTTGTATCCATCAGAGCCATTAACGGCAATTTCTACGAGTTTTTCACATATATTTCAGGGAGGATACTCGGCGGGGTATTATTCGTATAAATGGGCTGAGGTTTTGGATGCAGATGCATTCCAATACTTTAAGGAAAAGGGGATTTTTGACCCAGAAACCGCAGAAAAATATAAAAAACTGCTCTCATCAGGAGGAACAGTGCCGCCGATGGAGCTCTATAAAGCCTTTAGAGGGAGCGAACCGAAGGTAGAAAGCCTGCTAATGAGGGCTTTTGGAAGTGGTGGAGGTTCTACTTCGGATTTGTTATAGACATATAAGCGAAAAAATCTCCTCTCAAAAAGAGAAGATTCAGCTGATTTTATATGAGATAAGGGGATTAGAGGTTGTTGAGAACAAAATCGGTCATTAATTGGTAGAGATGTTGGCGGGTATTGCCTCCATAGATGCCGTGATTTTTGTCTGGATATGCCATAAACTCAAATTTTTTGTTGTGTTGAATAAGAGCTTCGGAGAATTCCATTGCATTTTGGAAGTGAACATTGTCATCCGCAGTGCCGTGAATCATTAAAAACTTGCCTTTGAGGAGATGAGCGTAGTGAGTGGGGGAATTATCATCGTAGCCGTGTGGATTTTCTTGTGGAGTAAGCATAAAACGCTCAGTATAAACGGTGTCATAGTACCGCCAATTGGTTACTGGGGCTACAGCGATGCCCATTTTGAAGGTATCGGCGCCTTTGGTCATCGCAAGAGAAGCCATATAGCCTCCAAAGCTCCATCCGAAGATGCCAATGCGGGTTTTATCGACGAAAGGGAGGTTAGAAAGCCATTGAGCAGCAGTGATTTGGTCTTCGATTTCGTATTTACCGAGATTTTTATAAGTTGCTTTTTTGTAAGCGGCGCCTTTGTAGCCCGTACCACGACCATCTACACAGACGATGAGATATCCTTTTTGTGCAAGGTGATTGAACCAGAGAGTATTGCCATTATCCCAAGCGTTAGCAACGGATTGAGAGCCTGGACCTGAGTACTGGTACATAAACACGGGGTATTTTTTGGTATTATCGAAGTCTTTTGGCTTGATAATGTAGGCGTTCATCTGGTCGCCCACCTTATTTGGAATGGTGAAGAATGATTTTGGGGAGAAGTTGTCCTCTTTAAGCCTGTGGAGCTGTTCATTATTGTTTTGAAGCTCTTTTAGGAGGGTGCCATCGCTATTTTTAAGGGTATAGGCGTGAGGATAGAGGGCGGTGGAATGAGTTTCTATGAAATAGCGGTAGTTTTTGCTAAAATTGGCGGAATTATTGCCTTCTTTATTGGAAATTACGGTTGTTTTTCCACTGATTATATTAGTTTTAGCAATAACTTTATTGATACTTCCGTTTTGAGTGGTTTGAATATAAACCTCTTTGGTGGAAGGGTTATAACCGTAGTAGTCAGTAACTTCCCATTTGCCTTTGGTGATTTGTTTTTTGAGCTTACCATTGGGATGATACCAGTAAAGATGCCTGAAACCACTGCGTTCGGAAGCCCATATAAAGGAATTATCCTCTAAAAAATCGAGAGTAACATTATCTGTATCAATCCATTGAGAATCCACCTCTGTAAAGAGCTTATCTACCTTTGCTGTTTGGGTATTTACCTTAAGAATATCGGAGGCATTCTGTGTTCTGTGGGAAGTTATAAGGATAATTTCATTGGGTTTGGCAGTTTGTAAGACATTGGGAATGTAATAGTTCTTAAACTGAGAGAGATTGAGGGGAATTGTAGTATTTTCATCTAATTTATAGAGATGAGCGGAGACTTTTGAGTTTTCTTCGCCTGCTTTTGGATATTTAAACCTCATCTCTTGGGGGTAAAGATTCTTGTTATAGATAGGGATGAGGACTTCTTTTACCTGAGATTCATCGGATTTGATGAAAACGATGGCGTTTGAGTTTTGAGTCCATTCGTATTGCCTTGAATGCCCAAATTCTTCTTCATAAACCCAGTCCGCCAAACCATTAATGATTTCATTTTTCTTTCCATCAGAGGTAATTTTGATGATTTTATTTGTATTTAAGTCTTGGTAAAACAGATTGTTATCTGCTACAAAGGCTATTTTAGTAGCATCTGGGGAAAATTTGGGCTCTTGGATGGGTTTTCCGTTATTAATATCTATCACTTGCCCTGTTTTAAGGTCTTTTACCCTGAAAACACCGAGGAAAGAGTGCCGATAGACAGGAAAAGACTCGGTAAGAAGGAGGATTTTGGATTCATCATTAGAAAATTCATAGCTTTGATAGCTTCCACTAACGATATAGCCGCTTTTTTCGGTGGTTTTATAAGCGTATTTGGCAATACCATTGCTCTCTATTACAGCATAATGCTCGCCATCGTTTAGAGAAGAAATTCCTGCAATGCCTTTGCCTCTGTAATAGCCAGAGTAGATTTTATCTAATGAGATTTCCTGAGCATAAATAGCAGAAAATGAGAAAATAGCAACCGATAAGAGTATTTTTTTCATAGGATTAAAATTAAAAAGCGACCAAAGATAATAAAATATCAAGGATTTATTACATTTGTAAAAAAAAGACTATGCCTCAGCTATCTATTAGGGCACAAAAAATGCCCGCATCTCCCGTTCGCAAACTGGTTCCTTATGCTTTACAAGCGAAACAAAAGGGAATTAAGGTTTATCATCTCAATATCGGACAGCCCGATATAAAAACCCCAGAGACAGCACTCGCTGCAGTACGAAATAATCATCTTGAAATAATGGATTATGCTCTTTCCGAAGGGAATATAGAGTATAGAACCGCACTTAGAGATTATTATCATTCGTTAGGATTTGAAGATTTGAGTACGGATAACTTTATTGTAACCAATGGAGGCTCAGAAGCACTGAGCTTTGCCATTTCTACCCTTTGTGATGACGGTGATGAGGTGATTATCCCCGAACCTTACTACGCTAATTATAATGGATTTACACAGGCGTTTAATGTAAATGTAATTGCTGTGCCTTCTCGTATTGAGCAAGGCTTTTGCCTCCCTCCTATTGAGGAATTTGAGAAGAAAATTACCAATAAAACAAAGGCAATTCTCATTTGTAACCCTGGTAATCCCACGGGGTATCTCTATACGCGTGAAGAACTTCAAAAGCTCGCCGATATAGCTGTGAAACACGATATTTGCATTATTTCTGATGAAGTTTATAGAGAGTATGTTTATGATGGAGAGAAGCAAGTCTCTATGCTTGAATTTAAAGAGGCTTCTGAGAATGTGATTATTGTAGATTCTGAATCTAAACGCTATTCTATGTGTGGTGCTCGGATCGGTTTCTTCATCACTCGCTCTCAAAAGATATACAATGCGGCTATGCTTTTTGCTCAGGCGAGACTTAGCCCTGTGCTTTTCGGTCAAATTGCTGCTACAGCGGCTCATTACAATGATACGGAGTACATTAACAGCGTGAGAGAGGAATATCAAAAGCGAAGAGACCTGTTGGTCGGTTTATTGAATGATATTCCAGGGGTATTTTGCCCAAAACCTAAGGGAGCATTTTATTGTGCAGTAGAACTCCCCGTAGATGATACCGAGACATTTGCTCAATGGCTATTGGAAAACTATTCTCTCAACAATGAGACCCTGATGCTCGCACCAATGGGCGGTTTTTATAGCAATCCAGAGCTCGGTAAAAAGCAAGTGCGAATAGCTTATGTGCTGAAAGAAGAAGACCTGAAACGAAGTGCTGAAATACTGAAAGATGCACTTGAAAAATATAAAGAGAGGGGGTAAAACTGATTGTTTATACCGCATTATACTTTATTTATTCTTTAAAAATTTTATTTATATTCTGCGATCGAGAAGACTAATTAAAGATTCTGTATTGGATTACTTATCCTTCAACGAGGGCTTTTATTAGTCTTCTTTTTTGAAAGCCTTAAGTATAAATTGAAAGACCATTTCATAATTATAAATAATTGAATTCAAATATATTCCCTAATATCTATATTTTGTAACAATCCTTTTTAGGATATTTTTGATATTCTATCTATATTTGCAAGCGAAAAGAGTAATTAATGTGCTGTGTGTTGGATTGCTAATCTACCCACCTTTAATTACTCTCTTTTTGTTTTAAAGATTTTGCTTGATTTCAATAAGTAAAAGAAATAAATATGCAGTCGATTATTATTAATATTGGAAATACGAATATTAGATTTGGGTTGTTTAACGATGAAAAGTGTGAAATTTCGTGGGTTTTGAATACAAAACCGTATAAAACAACCGATGAACTCTATATGAGCATACTAATGCTCTACCAAACCTATGCAATTGAGGTGAAAAATATAGAGCGGATTATTATTGGTTCGGTAGTGCCGCAACTTACTAAAGTTGTAGAAGTTGCAATACAGAAAATCCACCAAAAATCACCGACAATTGTGGATAGAAATACAAAATCTGAGGTAATTCCTAAGTCTAAACAGATGGGAACGGATATTTATGCCAATCTTGTTGCAGCCCATTGCCTTTACCCTGATAGAAAGAAGATTATTCTTGACTTTGGTACAGCACTTACTGCCAGCTGTATAGATGAAAATGGGGAAACGCTTGGAGTAATTATAGCACCTGGGATTATTACAGCGCTCAATAGCCTGATTAGGCAGACAGCACAGCTCCCTGAAATAGAATTGGTGCAACCTCAGTCGGTTTTAGGACTTGATACGGTAACTTGTATGCAAAGTGGGATGATATATGGCTATCTTGGTATGGTTGAAGGCTTTATTTCACGAATCAATAGCGAAGTAAATGACCGATGTTTTGTGATTGCAACAGGTGGTGTAGCTCATATTTATACACCTCTTACCGACAGGATTAATATTAGTGATAGACTGCACACACTAAAAGGACTTTACTACTTGGGGAGAGGAAAATAATGAAGAAGGAGAAGGGTTATAAGTATTTAGAGTTCTATTTTGTATAGGAAAAATGGCGTTCAGCACCCTTTGGGTGCTGAACGCCTATATAACCCCTAAATCACAAATATGAAAATCTATTTTTTCTTTGCTTGTTGATTATTCAGGAACATAAATAATCTCCCCGTTTTCAAGTTCATAGGCTACACCCACCTTTTTACCTCTGTTATTAGATTTATTGGTCTTATCCTCACTTGGAGTATATTTATTAATCTTCTTACCTTCTTTACTGATAATCTCCATATTGTCTTTTCCTGGGTTCTTTACAACAGTAAAATCTTCACCAGAGAAAAACTCCTGCATATTCATATTCATTACCATTGCGACCATCAGCGCTACGGCAAAGACCATTGCTACATCAAATAAATTGACCACCACACTTAGTGGGTCAGTATCTTCTTCCTGCCTGAAAGCAGGTACTCTGCGCTTTTTTCTACTCATTACTTTGTTTTTTGGTTTAAAATCTGAGCGATATAGTCTAAATTGCTGGTCTCTTTGGCATACCATCTTTGTTTAAACTGTAAAGTAACGATACCAACCAAACTAACAACCAGACCTACAACAGTAGTTGCAAAAACAACCTGCATATTATACGCCATACCCGAAATATCTCCTGAGGAAAGCCCTGTAAGCGCTGGACTCATCGCAATGAGCGTACCGATAAGTCCTAAAACAGGTCCCACCTTTGCCAATAGCTTGGAAGTGGAGATATCTTTGTCGGCTTCATTTTCAAAATTGGAAATCATAAAGTCTGAATAAGCCTCACTTGGTGAGTGAGTAAGCAAATCCCTAAGATACTTTATATATAAGGAATTATCTTTCTTTGGAAGGAAGGTTTTAAGCTCTGAAATATTGTCAGAATTAAGTGCTCTAATAGCAACTTCAAGCTGTTTATCATTCTTATACTTTGTAATAAAACGATTGTAAAAGCTACCGATGAGAAGAAGAGATCTACCAAAGAGAATGAGCAAGATAATAACATCGGGAATGAGCAAACTGTTTGCTACCCAGAAAAGTACTTTAGAAATTGTATCCACTTATTATAGTTTTTTATTTAATGATTGGCAAAAATAATTATTTGTATTTACTTTTAATAGATTTTATTCAAAAAAATGAATATTAAGTGCATTATTTTGCCATAAATCACTTTTTTTTTACCTTAGCACGCATCTAAAAATGTACAAAAAATGATTTCAGAGAAATTTATTAATCATTTAAAATCAGAACTTCAGAATATAAAAGATGAAGGTTTGTATAAAAATGAAAGGATAATCACTTCTTCACAGTCTGCAGAGATTGTTGCCAATGGAAAAAGACTTCTAAACTTCTGTGCAAATAATTACCTTGGGCTTGCCAACCATCCAGAGGTAGTAAAAGCCTCTCAGGAAATGATGAATACTCACGGCTATGGGATGTCTTCGGTGAGATTTATCTGCGGTACTCAAGATATTCATAAACAGTTGGAAGAAAAGATATCAAACTTTCTGGGAACAGAGGACACCATACTCTATGCGGCTTGTTTTGATGCTAATGGAGGAGTTTTTGAGCCTCTTTTCACCGATGAAGATGCGATTATTTCCGATGAGCTGAACCACGCATCTATTATTGATGGAGTTAGGCTGTGCAAAGCAGCAAGATACCGATACAAAAACAATAATATGGAGGATTTGGAAGCTCAATTAAAGCTCGCTTCCGAGAAAAATCACAGGTTTAAAATTATTGTTACAGATGGGGTATTTTCAATGGATGGTATCGTAGCAAATTTAAAAGGAGTTTGTGACCTTGCAGAGAAATATAATGCTCTTGTAATGGTGGATGACTCTCACGCAACGGGATTTATAGGAAAAACTGGGCGTGGCACTCACGAAGCAAATGAGGTTATGGGGCGTGTAGATATCATTACCTCTACTCTTGGCAAAGCACTTGGTGGTGCATTAGGTGGTTTCACCTCTGGCAAGAAGGAAATTATAGATATGCTAAGACAGCGCTCAAGACCGTACTTGTTTTCCAACTCTTTAGCTCCAGGTATTGTAGGTGCAACGATTAAGGTCCTTGATATTATCTCTAAAAATACTTCTCTAAGGGATAAAGTAATGGAAAATGCAGCATACTTCCGTACAAAAATGAAGGAGAAAGGTTTTGATATCCCTGATGGAGATGCAGCAATAGTCCCAGTGATGCTTTATGATGCACAACTCTCCCAGAAAATGGCGGAAAAACTTATGGATGAAGGGATTTATGTTATTGGCTTCTTCTACCCTGTAGTTCCAAAAGGTAAAGCGAGGATAAGAGTTCAGCTTTCTGCTGCACATACCAGAGAACATTTGGATAAAGCGATTAATGCCTTTGAAAAAGTAGGTAAAGAGCTTAATATCATTTAAAATCATCAATGAAAAGATAATGCTCAGTGAGTTTTTCTATGAGACTTGCTGAGTTTTTATTTATAATTCAACAAAAAGTACTGTATATTATGAGTGTTTCAGGGTAAGGAACCTTAATTAAGATATTATAATTATATTTGTTGGGTCAAAAATACTAATTCAATAAGAAACTCCTTACTATGAGTTTGGAATTTAATAAAAGAGAAGACATTAATCGTTTAAAACTATCGGAAGTCGGTACAATTCTCTCACAGGTAAAGCTGGGAGGTGGAGAAAAACGCCTTGAAAAGCTCCGCCAACAAGGAAAAATGACCGCAAGAGAGCGTATAGACTATCTTCTGGATAAAAATTCGCAGTCTATAGAGATTGGAGCATTGGCTGGCTATGAAATGTATGCTGAGGATGGCGGCTGCCCCTCAGGAGGCGTAGTAGTAGTGATTGGTTGTGTCTCTGGGAGGCAATGTGTCATCGTTGCCAATGATGCTTCAGTGAAAGCTGGTGCTTGGTTTCCTATTACAGGGAAAAAGAATCTTAGAGCACAAGAGATTGCGATGGAAAACCGATTACCTATCATCTATCTTGTGGATTCTGCAGGGGTTTATCTCCCTATGCAGGATGAGATATTCCCTGATAAGGAGCATTTTGGGAGGATTTTCAGGAATAATGCCAAAATGAGTGCTATGGGAATTGTTCAGATTTCTGCGATTATGGGGAGTTGCGTAGCGGGAGGAGCTTACCTCCCTATTATGAGCGATGAAGCTATAATTGTAGATAAAACCGCATCTATTTTTCTTGCAGGAAGCTACTTAGTAAAAGCTGCTATCGGGGAGAATGTAGATAATGAAACCCTTGGAGGAGCAACTATGCACTGCTCTATATCTGGCGTTACCGACTACAAAGCAAAAGATGATAAAGATGCATTAGACAGGATTAAGAAACTGATGAAATCGATTGGTGAGCAAGAAAATGCAGGATTTAACCGCATTAGCTCAGCAGAGCCAAAACGCAGTCCTGATGATATTTTAGGTATTATGCCCACAAGTAGAGCAGAGCAGTATGATACTTATGAAATCATTAAATGCCTTGTAGATAATTCTGAATTTGAAGAATATAAACCCGATTATGGAAAGACGATTATCTGTGCTTATGCACGAATTGATGGCTGGAGCGTAGGGATTGTGGCCAACCAGAGGATGATTGTAAAGAATGGGAAGGGAGAAATGCAGTTTGGTGGAGTGATCTACTCAGATTCTGCAGATAAAGCCGCTCGTTTTATTGCGAACTGTAACCAGAGAAAGATTCCATTGGTCTTTTTACAGGATGTAACGGGCTTTATGGTTGGTTCTAAGTCTGAACAAGGAGGGATTATAAAAGATGGAGCAAAGATGGTGAGTGCCGTTGCCAATTCGGTGGTTCCTAAGTTTACCATTATTACAGGAAACTCGTACGGTGCAGGGAATTATGCAATGTGTGGAAAGGCATACGACCCAAGGCTTATTGTTTCTTGGCCGTGGGCAGAATTAGCGGTGATGGGAGGAACTCAGGCAGCAAAAGTTTTAGCTCAGATACAGGAATCAGCATTAAAATCAAAAGGAAAAGAGATTTCTGAGAAGGAGCATAATCAAATACTTAAAAATATTTCAGTAAAATATCAGAAACAAACAGAAGCTGTATATTCAGCAGCGAGACTTTGGACGGATGCTATCATAAATCCTTCGGAAACGAGGAAATGGATCTCTATTGGTATAGAAATGGCTAATAACGCACCGATACAGGAAAAATTTAATTTAGGAATTATTCAAGTTTAACTAAAAAATAGATTAAAGATGAAAAAGAAATTATTATTTTTATCATTGTTTGTAGTGAATACCTTAGCATTTGCACAGTGTAAAATTATTGGTAAACCGAATATCACTATTAATGAAGTAGCACAATACACAGTAGATGTAGATTCCAGATGCTCGAACTGCTATGAGTGGAGAAATTTGGACAACAACCTCGTTATAATGAACAACGAGAACCAAAAGACTGTTACCGTAAAAGGAACTGGGGTTGGCTCCGGCGTTTTGAGTGTAGATGTGCCTACAATAGAAGGAAGTGTGAGATGTACTTTCCCTGTTAATATCTCTTATTCTGGAGGTTCAGCTCCAGTTATGAGTAATTCTTCGGATTGTGATATCAACATAAGAGAAGTGAGAGATGTAATAATGTCTGATGATGCAATAGCATTTTTTCCAGATTTAAATGATGATAATTACAGATATTATTGGACGATAGAGTACTTATCGGGAGAGACAATGACTTCAGTAGAAAAGGTACCACAGTTTCCATTTAACAAAACCTCTATGAGGCTGAAAACAGTGAAGCTAAGAGTAACCTCCAGAACCTGTTTAAAGGAATATACAAAGACTTACACAGCATCTAATATAAATCAGGAGGAAATAGACTGTGATATTAGTATAAAAGACTTTAAAGAAGTAAGAGTTTCTGATGATATTCTTGCATTCTTCCCAAGTTCAACGATGAATAATTATGCTTATACCTGGGAAGTGAGCTATTATAACGGAGAAACAAGAACTTCAAAAGAGAAAGTACCGCAGTTCCCAGCAAATAAAACCACAATGAGGGTAAAAACAGTGAAACTGAAAGTACAATCTAAGAAATGTTTGAAAGAATATACAAAAGAATATACTAAGGAAGCGATTTAAGACTTAAACCAACAGGATATAATAAAACTCCAGCATAAAGCTGGAGTTTTTGTCTATTTTTGCAAGATGAAAAAGCAGGAAGAAGCTAAAGAATATATAGAAATATACGGTGCGAGGGAGCATAACCTGAAAAATATAGATGTAAAAATCCCGAGAAATCAGCTGGTGGTGATTACAGGCCTCTCAGGAAGTGGGAAATCCTCGCTGGCATTTGATACAATCTTCGCAGAGGGGCAAAGGAGGTATATAGAGACTTTCTCGGCATATGCACGGCAGTTTTTGGGGGGCTTGGAGCGCCCTGATGTGGATAAAATAGAAGGTCTATCGCCTGTAATTGCCATAGAACAGAAGACAACGAACAAAAACCCTCGCTCAACGGTGGGAACGGTAACCGAACTGTACGACTTTTTACGACTGCTCTTCGCTAGAGTATCCGATGCATATTCTCTCACCACTGGTAAAAAGCTAATAAGCTATACTAAGGAGCAAATTCTCACTACTATTAAAAATAATTATCAAGACCAAAAGGTATACCTGATGGCTCCAGTCATAAGGTCAAGAAAAGGGCATTATCATGAACTTTTTGTACAAATGGCAAAAAAAGGCTACTCTCAAGCCCGAGTAGATGGAGAAATTATAGATATAGAATATGACCTAAAACTTGATAGATACAAGACCCACGATATAGACATCATTATTGATAAATGGATGATAGGCGAGACAAGCACCGAGGGTCGAATGGAAAAGTCATTAGAAACAGCCTTGGAACTTGGGGATGGCATTATCGGAATACAGAAAATGGGAAAAGAGAATATTGAATACTTTTCTAAAAACCTGATGGATGATGATACAGGACAGTCCGTAGCACTGCCAGAGCCGAATACTTTTTCTTTTAACTCACCAAAGGGAAGTTGCCCACACTGCAAGGGTTTAGGAACGATAAAGAGGGTAAACCCTGCATTTTTTGTTGAAAACCCCAAAATTTCTATTAATGCGGGAGCATTGCTACCACTTGAAGACATTAAATCTAATAAATGGATAGTTTCTCAGATTAAAAATATATTGGAGCTTTTTGGTCAGGAGCTTTCTACGCCATTTGAAGAGATAGTTCCTGAGGCTTTGGATGCGATTTATAACGGGATACACAAAGAGGAAATCCGAGAGCTGAAGCATGCTGGGATTTCAAAGAAGATTCGGATTAATTTTGAGGGGCTTATCGCCATTATTGAGGAGATGATAGGGCAAAAAGAATCGTATGATGCTACACTTTTGGAGAGGCATTATACGACGGAGGAGATTTGCCCAGAGTGTAAGGGGGCGAGGCTAAAACCTGAAAGCCTGAGCTTTAAAATTGATGAGAAGAATATAGCAGAAGTGGCCTCGCTAAGCCTTTCTGAGCTGATGGAATGGCTAAATGAAGTGGAGGACACCTTTTCTGAGAAGAATAAAGTAATTGCTCACGAGATATTGAAGGAGATACGAGGGCGATTGCAGTTTTTATTGGATGTAGGGCTTGATTATCTGAGCCTGAACCGAAGCTCTCGCACGCTTTCGGGGGGAGAATCTCAGCGAATTCGTCTTGCTACGCAGATAGGTTCTCAGCTTGTGAATGTACTTTATATTTTGGATGAGCCATCTATTGGTCTTCACCAGCGGGACAATGAAAGATTGATTAAATCGCTTAAAAATCTAAGGGATATAGGCAATTCTGTACTCGTAGTGGAGCATGATAAGGAGATGATTATGGAAGCTGATGAGGTATTAGACATCGGTCCGAGGGCTGGGAAGCTTGGTGGAGAGGTACTTTGGCAAGGTTCGCCAAAAGATTTGGTGAATGCAGAGACGATTACGGCTGATTACATCAATGGGAAGAGGAAAATTGAGATTCCTAAGGAGAGAAGGCTGGGGAATGGAAAATCCTTGATACTGAAAGGGGCAAGTGGGCACAATTTGAAAGATATAGATGTGGAAATACCCCTTGGAAAGCTGGTGGTAGTGAGTGGTATATCGGGAAGTGGGAAGTCTTCGCTGATTAATGGGACGCTCTACCCTATTCTGAACAAGCATTTTTATCGTGCGATACAAGAACCGCTGCCCTATAAGTCTATTGAGGGCTTGGAGAATATTGATAAGATAGTGGATGTGGATCAAACGCCGATTGGTAGGACTCCTCGCTCGAATCCTGCGACTTATACGGGGGTATTTTCGGATATTCGGACGCTATTTGCGGCACTTCCAGAGAGTAAAATCCGTGGTTACAAGCCTGGGAGGTTCTCTTTTAATATAAAAGGAGGAAGATGCGAGACCTGCCAAGGTGGTGGGCTGAAAGTTATTGAAATGAACTTCCTTCCTGATGTTTTTGTGCATTGCGAGACCTGCCACGGGAAGCGATTTAACAGAGAAACACTGGAAGTGAGGTATAAAGGGAAGTCTATTTCGGATGTTCTTGAGATGACGATAGATGAAGCAGTGGAATTCTTCCAGCCTATACCGAAGATTTATAATAAAGTGAAGACATTGCAGGAGGTTGGGCTCGGCTATATCAGTCTTGGGCAGCAATCTACGACGCTTTCTGGGGGTGAGGCACAAAGAATAAAGCTCGCTACCGAACTTTCTAAAAAACAAACAGGTAATACCCTCTATATCTTGGATGAACCTACGACAGGTTTGCATTTTGAAGATGTAAAAATCCTGATGGAATCGATTAATAAGCTTGTGGATTTAGGGAATAGCTTTATTATTATAGAGCATAACCTTGATGTGATAAAACTTGCAGACTATCTCATTGATATTGGCCCAGAAGGTGGGAAGAATGGCGGGATAATCGTAGCAAAAGGGACTCCCGAAGAAGTAAGCGAAAATAAAAACTCGGTTACAGGGAGCTTTTTGAAAAGGGAATTGTAATCAAAGGGAGGCATTGCCTCCTTTTTCTATTTAACTTTAGGGGTGTAGAGGGATCAGAGACCCCTTTTTTATTTGATTTTAGGGGGAGAAATAGGGAAATACTGTTTTCTGCTCCCCTACCCTAGCGTATTTTAATGAAAATGGAGGGAATAGTGGTGTAAATAGTACTTAATTTTATGAAATTTTTAATGTTTTAGGTAGGAGTATTGAAATTTCATAGTTGAGTAAATCTTTTTACTGGTTGAGTATTCAATTCTCCAAGTTGAGTATTGAATTTTTGCTCGTTTTGAGGCATTTTTTATAGTGAAAAATGCCTTTTTTTATGCAAATATTCAGTTTTTTGATTGGAGTATTGATTTTTTTGCAAGGAGTAAGTTTTTTTTGTAGTTGAGTAATGCTTTTTACCTATTGAGTATTGAATTTTTGATAATGAGTAAGGTTTTTTACTGATTGAGTGTGCATTTTTTCGTGTTGAGTATTGGTTTTTTGATAAAAAGTGAAGGAATTTAGGTGGGGAGAGAGGAAGTTTTGAGATTGAATATTGAATTTTTGATAAAAAAGAAGAGATTTTAGAGAAAGATGGAGAGGGTTTTGGGTACAAGGAGAGGAAATTTTAAGGAAAATGGTCTTATTTATGAGGAGTATTTTCTCTATTTAAGGAGGAGAGGAAAGAATTTTGAGGGAGGGGAGCTATGCAGAGAAGAGAGTTTTGAGCCAATGGTCAAGGGAGAGGGTATTGAGGAGCTTGGGAGGGAGAGGAACGAAGGGAGTTTGGAAAAATGAGAGTGGAATCTCGGGGTTTTCTCTATCAATAATGAGGATGTTCTGTGGAGTGTAGAAATTATACTGCTGAATATCAGGATTTGTAGTGATGAGTTTATTTCCAGAGGCGAGAGCTTCGAAGGTACGCATTGTAAGCCCTTTTTGGAAGGGTTTATTGATGTCTAAAACGGCGATAGAACGGCGATAATAGCTGTAAATCTGCTGATGAGAGAGTTTATGAAAGCTGATTTTTGAGGAATCAAAGTATTTGAGATGAGGATCGAAGAGTTTTTTGAGCTTGAAGACCCATTTATTCATTGCATAGTAATAGAAAAAGGTGTTGAGGTGGATTTTTTCGGTGACTTTTCTGACTTTTTCGCCTACGATATAGCGATCGGTGTGTGCGGAGCCGATGAAAACGAGGTCAAACTCCTTTTTTTGACTGGTTTCTTGCGCATTATAATCAGGAATAAAGAAGAGAGGGAGGAAATGGAGGTGTAGTTCTTTAGCATCGTGAGGGTCAAAGCTGAAGGCTTCATCAAAATAGGGAAGATGGGCTTTGAGGTGAGGATATTCGCTGAAAGAATCGAAGGAATAGTAGATTTTTTTAGTATGAGGATGGCTATTAATCAGTTCTTTAAGAAAAAAATCGGGAACAGCTTCGCCTTTTATTAGGAGGAAATAATCAAAATGTTGATTGGTGATATTTTTTAGTATGGAATGATAGTATTTATTGATTTTGTGCTGGATAAAAGACTTGTTGAGCCTAATAATTCCCTTCTCAATGAGGGTATTTGAGGGTCGCTCATCGAAGAAAATTACCTCAGCACCGAAATCTGTGAGGCGCTGGGCGATTTTCTTTTCATATTGAAAGAAACTGACTGAGAGAAAGAGGATTTTTTTACCTTTTAGATTCATATTCTTTTATTTAAGGAGACCTTTTTTCTTCATTTCTTCAATTGATTCTTTGAATTTCACATCTTTTATGCTTTGATTGAGAACCCATTGGGTGAATTTTTGTATTCCTTCTTTGAAATTGACCTTAGGCTGGAAGGAAAGGAGGTTTTTTATTTTGGTAATATCGGCGAAATTATGGCGAATATCGCCTATTCGGAAGAGACCAGAGATTTTGGCATTGGTAGTTCTATTATAATTGCGTATCAATTCATTAGCAACAGTGATAATATTTGTATTAATGCCTGTACCGACATTAAAAATATGGTTATTGGCTTCAGTTTTCTCAATGGCTTTGATGGTGGCATCGACGACATCGCTGATATGGATGAAATCGCGGGATTCTTTGCCGTCTTCAAAGATATTTATGTCGTTTCCATTGAGAATCTGTGCAGAGAAGATGGATAATATGCCTGTGTAGGGGTTTAAGAGAGACTGTCCTTCGCCATATACATTTTGGTACCTTAATGATACGGCGGGGATGCCGATTGCGGCACAGAGTGTCATAATCATCTGCTCTTGTGTGTGTTTTGTGATGCCGTAGAGGGAAATCGGGTGCGTTTTGGAGCTCTCATCGGTGGGAAGAGGAGTGAGCAGTTGATCATCATTGTATTTCACCTCAAAATCACCTTTTTTCATATCTTCAACTCGTCTTTGAGTAGGATAAACGATGTCGATTTCGGGGTGAAGGTACTTGCCTTCGCCGTAGAGGGCTCGAGAAGAGGCGAGAATGACCTTCTTAATGCTATGAGAAGAGTTATTTATCAGTACATCAAGCATTTTAGAGGTGCCAAGGACATTGACTTCGGTGTATTTATTCACTTGATACATTGATTGACCAGTGCCTGTTTCAGCAGCGAGGTGAACAATGACTTCTTGGTCTTTAATTGCTCGTTCCCAATCGGATATATTGGTTACATCGCCGTGAATAAAATGGACTTTATTGTGAATACTCCTGTAAAGAGGCGAATTTTCTAAGGGATGAGTGCTGTGAATTTGTGGGGAAAGGTTGTCTAACACCGTAACTTTGTGCCCTTTATCTATAAGCTCGAGCGAAAGGTTGCTACCGATAAAACCTGCACCTCCTGTAATGAGAATTTTTAGCATTTTGAGAAAAATTACCTGCCAAATTTATGATAAAAAGTGCGGAAGCGAAGAAAAATGTATTTTAACCTGTAAAAAATGCGGTAAATAATGAGTTCTATGAAGGATATTCGCTTCATTAGGTACATTTCTTTGAGGTTTTTTCTGTATCCTTTTGCCATTTCGGGGAGGTTGGCAGATAAACCTGATACACCGAATGTTCTTTTGCCTTGACCTGCGATAACCAAGCTCTGATTGAAGATAAATAAGTGATGTTTTTCAGAGATTTTTAGCCAATAATTGACATCTTCAGCGTAGTTTTGATTTTCACAGAAGTAACCAATGCTATTGAGAATCTCTCTCTTGAAAATAACGGTAGAAGGCTGGATTTCATTACGAAAAAGGAGCTTTCTAAATGTGACTTTGCAGAGATTTTTACGAGTAGCGTAGGGGAAAAGGAGTTTTTTATCATTAAAACGGGTAGCTAGGAAATCAATTTCCTGATGATGAAGTAAATAATTGAGCTGGGTTTCTGTTTTGTGGGGGAGCCACTCATCGTCTGCATCAAGGAGGGCGATATAGCTGCCTTTGGAGTGCTTTAAGCCTGCATTTCTGGCGGAAGAAACCCCTTTATTCTCCTGATTAATAAGATGGATATCAAGCTCTGGATGGGAGTGGATAAAATGTTCTACCAACAACTGACTATTATCGGTAGAGCCGTCATTAATGATGATGATTTCTAAGCTATTATCAAAATTTTGAGCTTTAATTGAGTTTAAAGCACGAATAATACTGCTTTGAGCGTTGTATAAAGGGATGATAACGGAAAGCATAGGGGTAGGATTTTAGCTTTTTTCGTTGTAAGGAGAGCGGTTGATAATCGAGCGGCCGAGAGAAGCTTCATCGGCGTACTCTAACTCGTCCCCTACGGAAATTCCCCGTGCAATACTGGAAAAAATCACAGGGAAATGCTTCATTTTTTTGTAGATATAATAGGCTGTAGTGTCTCCTTCCATCGTTGCACTAAGGGCAAAAATAACTTCTTTTACCGTGCCTTCTTCTAATTTGTTTTTAAGAGCAGAAATATGGAGCTGATTAGGACCGATACCCTCTATGGGAGAGATTTTACCACCCAAAACGAGATATTTGCCTGTGTATTTGCCTGTATTTTCTATTGCCATTACATCCCTTACATCTTCTACAACGCAGATAAGTTCGGGATTGCGACTATTACTCGCACAAATGCTGCATTTTTCATCGTCTGAGAAGTTGTAACAGTCGGTACAATAGTTAATTTCCTGAACAAGTTTTTTTAATGAATCAGCGAGAGCTAAAGCCTGGGTTTCATTTTGTCTCAAAAGGTATAGAGCAAGCCTTAGAGCGGATTTTTTTCCTATTCCTGGTAGCCCAGAAATCTCTTCAACGGCTTTAGAAAGGACTTTACTTGGGTATTCCATTCGGCAAAGATAGGGATTTACTCAAAAGAGCATTCTATTAAAAAGATTGATAAAAAAAATCTTTGCTTCCCAACAAAGATTTAAGGTATAGATTTAGTGAAATATGCTATTGTATAAGAGAAATCTTTTAGAATTTCATAAAATCTTTTACTACTCCACCATTCTGAGTGTGAGGCATTAGCTCTTTTTCTATAAAACTTATGATGGCTTGCTCTCCTACCCCTCCAGAAGGGAAAAGGAGATGGACATTGGCGCCTGCATCAAGGGTAAAGAACAGAGATAAGGAGGTTTCTTTACGAAAAGCCCAGATTTTATTGATGACTTCCAAAGTAGAGGTTTTCATCAGGATGAAAGCAGGCTCACTCATCATCATCATTGCGTGTAGCGTAAGAGCTTCGTGCTCTACTAACTTGATAAAACCTTCTAAATCTCCTGTTTTCAGGATATTTTTTAGAGTAAAAAAGTTATCCCTCGCCTCTTGGAATCGCCTTTCTGCATAAGGATTGGTATTCATAAGGCTATGACCGAGTGTGGAAGAAACGGACTTCTGCCCTTCGTGGATGAGGAGTACCCAATCATTAAAATCCTTAAAAACAGGGTGAATATCTTCATTAGGATAGGGAATAGCATACTCGTCTGAGCTGTTTTCTACGGCTTCGGTCTGCCCCCAAACCACTAAACCATTATAAAGGCTTCGGCAAGCACTTCCACTGCCCAAGCGAGCCAATAAAGAGGCTTTTTGAAGGGTGTTTTCTTGATTAGGCTGAAGCTGAGTATCTATATCTACCAAGCATTTAGCGATGGCTCCAAAACCAGATGCCGAACTTGCAATTCCAGAGCTGTGTGGAAAAGTGTTTTCTGTGTTAATAACAAACTTGCCACTTAAAACCCAAGGCAAATAAACCTCAATTTTCTTAAAATATTTCTCAATTTTATCGGCAAAAAGCGGTTCTTCCTTTCCAGAAAGAAAAGTTTGAACGGAGAACACCTCCCCCTGTATAAATTGCATCTCTGTAATGGTCTTACAATGATTGAGGGTATAGCTAATACTGGGATTTGCTGGGATTTGGTTATCATATTTCCCCCAATACTTGATGAGAGCGATATTTGAAGGGCAAGTCTGAACACTGGTATAAGTCATATCCAATAAATATTAATGCTGGTACATCTGATCAATAAGTTCAGCATATTTATGAGTAACAATATTTCGCTTGATTTTAAGAGTAGGAGTAATTTCTCCCGATTCTATATCAAATTCATAAGGCATTAGGGTAAATTTCTTCACCTTTTCATAGCCATTGAGGTCTTTTTGTAAATCGGTAATAATCTGAGTATACAGATTTCTGATTTTCTCATTCTCTACAAGCTCTTTATGGTTTTTATAAGTGATATTTTGCTTCTGAGCGTATTGCTCTAATGCCTCAAAATTAGGGCTAATAATCGCAGTAACGAATGGTTTACCCTCCGCTATCAGCATCACTTGAGCGATAAGATTATTCTTGCAAAGGAGATTCTCAATAGGCTGTGGAGCAATATATTTACCGTTGGAAGTTTTCATTAAATCCTTAATTCTATCGGTGATATAAAGGTTTCCTGTCTCGGAAATATAACCAGCATCCCCCGTACGGAGCCATCCATCTTCAGTAAATACTTTGGCTGTTTCCTCTGGCTGTTTGTAATAGCCTTTCATTACGCCTGTACCTTTTACAAGGATTTCATTATTCTCTCCTATCTTTACTTGGCATTCCATAGGCTCGCCAGCACTGCCGTGCTCGTATTGAGTAAAAGGGAAGCAGGTTACTGTTGCCGTAGTTTCAGTCATACCATAGCCCACGGTAATATGCAAGCCCATAGCATCAAAGAATTTGGAGATTTCCGCATCAAGAGAGGCTCCACCACAAGGGGAAAACCATAGTTTGCCACCGAGTTTGTTTTTAATCTTGCCGAAAACCAGCGTATTTGCCAAAACATTCTTTAACTTTAAGCTGAAAGGAACGGACTTTTGCAATCTTTTAAGCTCAGCTACACGGCTACCGACAGACATAGACCAAAAAAATATCTTTTTCTTCAACGGAGAACCAGAAACGACCAGCTCATTAATTCCGTTATAAATTTTTTGATAGAATCTTGGGACTACGCACATCATTGTAGGCTTCACCTCTGGAAGTGTATGAGCAATGAGCTTTGGGTTTTCTAAAAAGCTAACTTTTGCACCAAACGAGAGAACGAGAAGCGTCCAACTTCTCTCGAAGACATGGCTTAAGGGCAAGAATGCCAGCGAATGCTCTCTTTCAAAGTTTTTAAACTTGAAATACTTCATATGGGCATCAAAGGCTTTGGTCAAATTGCCGTGAGTAAGCATTACGCCTTTGGGAGTACCTGTAGTTCCAGAAGTATAAATAATCGTAGCTAAGTCATCATCAGTTCTCGGGATGATATCAAGGGTTTCATCTGCATCTAAGATAAAATCTTCGAGGTATTGGCTGTATTCTTTCTTAATCCAAACCAATTTTTTAGCAACGATAATCTGACGAAGCGTAGGGCAGTTCGGAAGTAAATTATAACAGACATCATAATGCTCTTGCGCTCCTGCAAGGATGATTTTTACCTCTGCATCATTAATGATATACTGAGTTTGCTCGGTATTATTGGTTGCATAGATGGGAATGGTAACCGCTCCGAGAGCCATTACAGCAAGGTCAAAGGTAATCCACTCCGCAGAGTTATCGGAATAAATCGCAACTTTGTCACCAGGGGAAATACCTGCGTTTTTTAAAGCGTTTGCCGTTTTAAAAACCAGTGTACGGAACTGCTTCCAATTGATGGACTTCCATTCATCTTTCTTTTTAAATCCAATGGCAGGATTTAGTGGAAATTTTTGAACATTAGCGTTCAAGAATTCAGTAAGATTCATTTATTTTCGGTAAATGATTAAATTAAAATTCTGTTTTTGCGCATTCTAATTTATGTATTGCATAATTTAGACTTGCAACAATACGGATTTATTTTGAAGTTTTAAAACTTTGATCTGCTAAATAGTTTTCTAAGTGGAAGTCTATACTCTCTTTTACAGGGATAAAATCAAAATTTAATCTTCTTCTTATCTTTTGATTGGTGATGTTAATATTTGAGGTAACGGCATTGATATTTGCCTTATTCATCAGCTTTAATCTTGGGAAAATAAAGCCAAAAACATTTAAAAATCTCGCTGCATTAAGGAGTTTATCGGAAAGGATTTTCGTTTTCCCCAGTCCTAATCTCTGCCGTATTTGGTTTCCTACTTCCTCATAGGATTTATTCTCTGAAACGATGACAAAGCGCTCTCCAAAGGCATTTTCATCCATTAATTGAACGGCAATTTGGGCTACATCTCTCACATCTACGAAGGCTGTGCCGCCAGAGAATGTATATTTAGAAGTTTTGAAAAGCAAAGCACTACTTCGTCCCCAGTTCCCACTGCCAATTATCACACCTGGGTTTAGAATAATGGTATTCAGTCCCTCTGCACTTGCGCGCCATACTTCCATTTCTGCGAAGTGCTTGGATTTTGCATAGGCAGAATGCGCTATTTTAGGATTAAAATCAGATTCTTCATCCAAGTAGCCCTGCTCATTAAGCCCATCTAATACCGCAATAGAACTGATGAAAAGAAACTTTTTAATCTGAAAATCCTCACAGGCGTAGAGCAGGTTTTTAGTCCCCGAAATATTGGTATGATAGATTCCCTTCTTTTCAGAGGGGTTAAAACTTACCTTTCCAGCACAGTGGTAGACCTCTTCTACTCCGTGTAGTGCGGTAGAAATTGAGTCTATATCATCAAAATCGATATCTACCCAGTCTATTGTATTAAAATATTCTTCGGGGGTGTCTGTATAGAAGCGGAAGGAGTGTTTCACCTCATCTAGATTACTTTCAGGGCGTTTTGTAGCCCTTACTTTTCTCCCTTTTTTAAGGAGTTGAAGTACAATTACCCTACCTAAAATGCCCGTAGCGCCTGTTACTAAAATCATAAGGCAAAAGTACGAAAAGACTCTCTAACATCTAAACCAGAAAATACTAGGATAATTGTTTTTTTCTACAAAAAAATCAGCCTTTTTTACAAATAAAAACTTATATTTGCCTGTAATTACAACAAAAAGTAAATACTATGGTACAGCTAATTTTTGAAATAACCATTTATATACTAAACTTTATTAAGGATTCTTTAGCTTAGAGTTTTAGTTTTATTAATGAAAAGATACTTCTCTCTAAAAGAAAGGAGTTTTTTGTGATTATAACAAGATTATTCTTTACGGAATACATACCATAGCAGTAGCATTATCCCAAAAATATTTATTAAATTTGCTTTCCTATTTGCAGGATTTATGTTGTATATACTTATTGTAATATTATCTTTTTCATTATTTCTTAATCTCATCCGCTCTGGAATATTAAAAAAATGGACTACGGTCTTTCGTATTTTCAGTATTGCCTTAGGAGTGAGTTTATTCACTTACTGGTTTATAGAAAAAAGTATCGACAGGCTTTTGCAAAATTCTTTATCCCTGCAAATTATCAATGAGCTCCCTCAGCCATTGGATTTTTATATTATCACGCCTGATAAGAAGGAAGGAGATTCGCTCTATACTACCGAGCATTTTGGAAATATCCGTACAGACCATTACAGACTGGACAACCTTATGATGAAAAATTCCAGCGAATACTGGATCGTAGGCTATATAGGGAAAAATATTGCCTATTTCTCAAAGCAATCGGTGCCGAATATCAATATTGACCAAGTCATCAGCATTAATAATTACACTATTGAGGACGATAGCCTTGCCGAGACCGCTAAAGAATATATAGAGTCCTACAAAGCTGAGAATATGAATAATGCCTTCTGGGTTACAATGGGGCTCCTCTTGCTGTTCCTCAATATAGGTACATTCATTAAAATAAAGTAAAACTAAATATTATGTTAAAAAAACTTGCTGCTTCCGAGTTAGTTCTAAATGAAGACGGAAGCGTTTACCATCTCAATTTGCATCCAGAAGAAATTGCCGAAAAAATCATTTTAGTAGGCGACCCAGACCGAGTAGCCAGAGTATCCAAGTACTTTGACAAAATTGAGGTCAAGAAAAACAAGCGAGAATTCTACACCCATACGGGCGTACTCCGAGGAGAGAGAATCACCGTAATGTCCACAGGTATCGGTACTGAGAATATCGATATTGTGATGAATGAGCTCGATGCATTAGTGAATATAGACCTTAAGAATAAGGAGTTTAAGGATACACATAAAGCACTTCAGCTGTTCAGACTGGGGACTTGCGGAAGTGTAAACCCAGACATACAGGTAGACAATATGCTCGTTACCCAAAATGTAGTGGGGCTCGATGGTCTCCTTCATTTCTACTCAGACTATCAGTTTGAGAATGAATTTTCCAAAAATTTCCTCGAAAAATTCCCTTACGAGCGAATAAAACCTATGCTCTACTTCTCAGATTGGGCAGAAGACATCTCCTCTTACTATGCCGATGCTAAGTATCACGGGAATACGGCAACTTTCCCTGGTTTCTACGCTCCACAAGGCAGGCAACTAAGGCTGAAAGCCGTAGATGATAAATTCCTCGAAACCCTGAATGACCTCGGCGTAAGCAACTTTGAAATGGAAACTTCCGCAATATATGGGCTTTCAAAACTCTTGGGGCATAAAGCGCTTACCGTAAATTGTGTGATAGCCAACAGACGACGAGGAGAGTTCTCCCCAGACCACCACAATTCCGAAAGAATGACCATAGAATGGGTTCTCGAGCGCTTAATTCCATAAATACAAAAACCCTTTCATTATAATAATTTAAAGATGAGGCAGCAGTCTCATCTTTTTTTCTTTATAAAAATAGTCCATTAATACCCGCTCACTTGATACCATAACCTATAAAGTAGTGATGTCAGCAGGTTTGGTAAAAAAACTGTATTTTTGTCCGCCTGATTTTACAGAGGGAAGACTTTCGTAGGGTCAGAAGGATATTTTAATATTAATTACGATGCAACAAAACAAAGGATTTGACAAAAACCAGCTCATCAACTTTATCATTTTCTCTGTCATCTTGATTGGAGGGATGTTTTACTTCCAAAACAGACAAATAAATGCAGAAAATGAAGCAAAAAACAAAACTATTACTCAAACTCAGCAGCAAGAATCTGCTCATCTGAACCTCCCAACCGATAGCACAGCAAAGGTAGAGCGCATTAATCTTAGCAATAAGGAGCTCAACCTTGAATTTTCTACTCAAGGCGGACTTCTAACCAAAGTAGAGCTGCCAGAATACAAGGCTTACAATACAAAAACCGATAATACCGACCTCCCGCTCAACCTTATTGCAGAGCATTCGGCATCTTATGGCTTTGAGTTTAAGGACGGCAACGGGAAAATCATCAGCACAAAAGATTTAATTTTTAGCCCACAGGTTAAAGGCAACGAGCTCATCCTTACGGCAAATACTGGTGGTGCAGCGATACAGTTTATCTATACCCTACTCCCGAAATATAAAGTAGATTTCAGGGTAAAGACGCAGGGACTTTCCAATATTATAAAGGCTGACAATGCAGCTTTTGTATGGGATTATAAGGTAAGAAAACAGGAAAAAGGGCGCTCACAGGAGCAGTCTCACTCCGAGTTTTCGTACGCATTTAATAATTATAAGGACTATGACTACGACGGTAGAACCGAGCTCTCTGAGGAGGATGAAACCCTGAACTGGATTGGAGTAAAACAGCAGTTCTTTGCTTCGGTTATTGAGGCGAAAAATGGTTTCACGAAATCTCAGGGGCATCAGGACATTATAGAAAAAGGGGATATCCTCAAAAAATTCCAGTATTCTGGGCAGGTACAGCTTTCTGGCGGTGAGCTCAATCAGGATTTTAGCTGGTACTTCCTCCCACTGGATTTGGATTTACTGAAATCCTACGACAAAAACTTCGATGAAATCCTCCCTCTCGGCTGGGCATTCATCGGAGGAGTCAATAGGCTGTTCTTTATCCCAGTATACAATTTTATCTCCAATTGGGGTGTCTCCGCTGGCTGGGTTATTTTCATCATTACCATCGTTGTAAAGCTCATCCTCTCCCCCATCACCTTCAAACAGCACAAACTCTCAGCGATGATGCGCGTCATCCGCCCAGAAATAGACGAGGTAAATGCCAAGTATAAGGATGCCGACCCAATGAAAAAGCAGCAGGAAATAATGAATGTCTACCGAAGAGCAGGGGTTAATCAGCTCGCAGGCTGTATCCCTGGCTTGCTTCAAATCCCGATTTTCTATGCGCTTTTCAGGTTCTTCCCCAACTTCATCGAGCTAAGGGGTAAGAGTTTCTGGTTTGCAAAAGACCTCACTGCCTACGATGATGTGCTGAAACTCCCATTTACGATTCCGTTTCTCGGCTGGGACCACATCAGCATCTTCGCCATTGCCTGTACAGCGGTTATCCTCATCTATACGACGATGACAGCAGGGCAAATGCAGCAACCAACACAAGAAGGTATGCCAAATATGAAAGTGATGATGTACATCTTCCCCGTAACCTTCTTTTTCTTCCTCAACTCCGCAGCATCAGGGCTTTCGTGGTACTATTTCGTATCTAATGCCATCAACATCATCATTATTCTCGTTATCAAATACTGGATTCTCGATGAGAAAAAAATACACACACAAATTCAAGAAAACAAAGCCAAGCCTAAAAAAGAAGGTAAATTCCAAAAGAAAATGCGCGAAATGATGGAAAAAGCTCAGGAACAACAAAGATTACAAGAACAAAAACGAAACAATAAGCGCTAAGTAGCAAGCAAATATAAGAAGCACGGAAGATTTAATTCTCCGTGCTTTTTTAGTAATTGTACTCCATTTTGATGGAGCTGTAACAAGTAAAAATATGATATATGGTTATTAATTCTAAGGTATAAAGTAAGTATGGACTATTAAATAAAATCCATTAGCTAATAGCCAACTACTGCCCACAATAATAAGTAAGCCATTCGTAGTCCCATAGGTGTTTTGTGCCGTGGTGCTTCCCTTTGTTATCGGTTTTTCTTGCGAGATTTACGATATACTTTTTAGGTGAGTTTGGAGTAATGGTTACCTCTCCTTTGGCATTGGTTTCAAGGGTCATTGTATTATCTACACTGAAATCAAAGGCGATTTTCTCATTCTTAAAAGGTTTCTTTTTGAAGAAGGCTTTGTAAGTCTGAGTACCCACTTGCGAAGCGGTATTAATCCCTATCTGGAAGTACTTTTTATCACCGATAACGATGTCTTTACCTTCATCTAAGGTACTTACGAAGGCTACGGTCTGGTAGCGGATTCTCATTCGCTTATACACCTTTTTTACCAAATGATTTACGCTAAGGGTATAGATGCCGTTTTCCTCTATTTTAAACTCGGTGGAGTAGTAGAACTCAGCTTGTTTTTTGGTTAAGACTTGCTTCTTACCCGAAGGAGAAGTCAGCACGATTTGAGCTTCATTCAAGTCCGAATACCAGTTTGCTGTAGCCACAGGTTTTTCGGTTTCATTGGGCTCTGCAAAGAATAATCTCACTTCGTGAGTACTTCCTAAACTGCCTTTGGGGCTTGTCTCTAACCAGATTGCGTGGGCACTTACCACACCAATAGCGAATACGGACAGGATAAAAGTAAAAATTGCTTTTTTCATTTTATAATTATTTGAATTTAAAACTTACCATCGGTACTCAGCTTGTACCTGAAACTTGGGTAACCCCCTTTTAATTTCTCATTAGTATAGTCGTAGAACTGAATTTTAGCATATCCTCCATTTGCTGTTTTGAGTACATATACCTCATTTCTCACTTTATACTTGCCCCCGCTTATATAGTCTACATAGAGAGAGGCTTCTTGAGAGAATGAACCTTCTTTTTCGGTTTCTACATTATTTATAACATCCCAGCCTTTTAAAGTACCTATCTGATCTACTTTATAATTTCCAATTGGAGCGGTAGAAACCAGATTCCAATTGGTAGCTTTGGTATTAATAGCTCCGCCTTTACCTTTCTTACCGGAAGTTCCGCTATTGGTTTTTATATACCACCTTTGGAGGGCTATATCCCAGCTGAGGTCATTTTCAGGATCGGCTACCTCTACGATTTCTCCTTTACCAAACGAAAAATATACCCATTTATCATATGAAGTGGCATTAAGTTTCTGAATATCCTTAGTTACGGACAATTCTTGGGGTTCATCTCTGTCATCTTGCTTGCAAGAACCTAAAAACAGTGCTCCCAGCACCATCGGAATAAAAACTTTCTTTAACATAATGATTATTTTTCTGCGAAAGTATAAAAAATTATTAGACTAATCTAACTTTTAAAATATAGAGTATATTTTTAACACTTAATAACAGGAGCTTCTATATTTTCATCTCCTAATATTTATCATAAAAAGAGGATTATATCAAGATAATTATTTACTTTCGCGACTAAATTTAAATAACGCTTTTATGAAAAAAGTAATAACATCCTTATTCATTATTGCTGCTTGGGTAGGTGCAAATGCACAGTGGACGCCTACTACAGCCTCAGAAAAAACAAAAAAAAGCTCCACTGATGATGTAAAATATTACAAACTGGACATTAACCAGATAAGAAAGGAACTCAATAATGCGCAACAGGCAGGGAAATCTTCCACACCTACGATTATTAATGTCCCAACGATAGATGGTAAGATTGAAAGGTTTGCTGTATACAGCCTCCCAGTGGTTGAAGAATCTTTTGCTAAGAGATATCAGCTTGGGTCCTATACAGGAGTGGGCATTGATGACCCTTCAGCGTATATTCGTTTCAGTGTAGCGCCTAATGACTTCCAATCTATGCTTTATAGAAATGGGAAGTATCAGTTCATCGAGCCTACGGATAGAGCCCAGTCCATATACAGAGTATTCTATAAAACCAAGAAAACAGCTGATGGGAAAGCATTTGAATGCCTTACACACGACCATTACGATATTGACAAGCTAGAATCCAACCGCGATTTCTCTAAATCGGTAACCGATTTTAGCAGAACCTCTGACCGAAAATTCAGAAACTACAGACTTGCCGTTTCCGTAACAGGTGAATATACCCAGTACTTCGGAGGGGTGCCACAGGCAGCTGCTGCGATTAATGCAACAATAACCCGTGTAAATGGAGTATTTGAAAAGGATTTTGCGGTACACCTTACCGTACAGGATCTCCCTCAGATTATCTTTACTGACCCTAAAACCGACCCTTATGATGATGCAAGTATAGGAGCAAAAGGTACTTGGAATCTACAGCTCCAGCGAACCCTTACCAAAGAAGTAGGCAATGATAATTATGATGTAGGTCACCTCTTTGGACGAAGCGGTGGTGGCGGTAATGCAGGTGATATAGGTAATGCCTGCCGAAACCCAAAAGATAATAATGATAAATCATCCAAAGGCTCTGGCTATACATCTCCAAATGTAGGAGGTCCAGAGGGAGATGCTTTTGATATTGACTTCGTAGCACACGAACTGGGGCACCAGCTTGGGGCAAACCATACTTTTGCTATCCGCTATGAAGGTACCCCTGTACAGGTAGAGCCTGGCTCTGGCTCTACGATTATGGGATATGCTGGTATTACTTCTGCGGATGTTCAAGATCATTCAGATGCTTATTTCAATGGGGCGAGTATTCAGCAGGTTCAGAATTATATTACCTCTCAAACCTGTGGTACTATTACCAATATTACCAATACCCCACCGGTAATAGATCCTCTCACGAATTATTCCATCCCGAAAGGGACTCCTTTTGTCCTAACAGCAAAGGCAACCGACGCAGAGGATAACGATAGACTTACCTACACTTGGGAGCAAGCAGATACGATGTCTCAAACAGTAACGACCGTAGTCGGAGATTATAAATACGGTCCTAAGTTCCGCTCGCTTTCCCCTACTACCAATCCTACAAGGTATTTCCCTAAACTTTCAAGCGTATTGGAAGGCAAGCTCGTTAATGAACAAGAATGGGAGGCAGTATCCAACATTGCAAGAGAGCTTAATTTCAATGTAACGGTAAGGGATAATAGCCCAAATGTACAAGAGCAACAGACGGCTACTGCTAAAATGAAAGTTACCGTAACCAATGACGGACCTTTCAGCATTATCAATAAAAAGGTATTTAATAATACGATTACAGACATTACTTGGGATACCGCTAAAACAGAAGCCGCTCCCTATAATGTAGCCAATGTAAAAGTAGATTATTCCATAGATGGAGGAAATACTTGGACGGTTCTCTCTGAATCTACTCCAAACGATGGTGGAGAAAAATATGATTTCAAAACCTTAGCAGATGATGCTGTGCTTTATGTAAGAATCTCTGCTATTGATAATATCTTCTATACCGTTAAAAAATTCAGCATTAGCAAAGCGGTAGAATGTGATGGCTCCCCAGTATTAGACCTCAATACTTCAAATATTACAATAAATGAAGCTACTGTAAGCTGGGAAGGTGTAGTAAATGCAGATAAATACAGCCTCAGATACAAGAAAACTTCTGATACGGATTGGACTACAGTAGAGGTGAATAGCACAAGCCACCATCTTACCAACCTTGAAGAAAATGTAGAGTATGAATTAGGCGTAGCATCCGTGTGCTCTGGTACAGTGGGCACTTATGCAGAAACTACATTCCAGACGAAAAAACTGGAATACTGCCCAAGCGAATCTAAAAACGCTGCCGATGGACATATCATTAATGTAACCGTAACCAACCACCAAGGCACTAAGGTATCAAACGATTCTCAAGGTAAGCCTTACTCTGACTTTACCGAAGAGCCAGAAGCCTACATTACATTAGAAAAAGGTAGCGAAAACAACAGAATAGATGTTACCAAAGGCTGGAGAGCTACCAAATACAATGAAGGGGTAAGCGCTTGGATAGACTTCAACAGAGACGGTATATTTGATGACAGCGAGAAGATTCTCTCCTCAGCGCCAAGCAAAACTAACCCTGCATACAGAACCTTCGATGTGCCTAATAACGCCTATACTGGTGATAAGCCTGTAAGGCTCCGCGTAATCTTGAAATATGGCGAAACACCTAAGAGTGGTTGCGAGACAGGGTTCAACTATGGTGAAGTGGAAGATTATTCCGTATTCATTAAAGAGAATCTTGCAGTAAATGATGTACAGGCTAAGGCTCATCAGATCGTACTGTATCCTAACCCTGCTACCGATGTCCTCAACCTCTCTAAGGCATCAGCAAATGCTACCTACGAGATTTATAGCACTGCTGGTAATCTCGTGCAAAAAGGTAAAGTAGTAGATGCGAAAATCTCTATCACAAGCCTTCCTCAGGGAGTTTATATCATCAGTGTTAATGACAACGGTAGTTCCCAAAAACTTAAGTTTATTAAGAAGCCGTAGCACCGCAGCCGGTGAGGCTCTTATTTTATAATTATAAACAAAAAGCACGGAGATTCAGTCTCCGTGCTTTTTGCTTAGCAACTAGCTTCTGGCTATTAGCTAATAGCTATTAGCCAAAAGCTAGCATATTACATTATTGTTAATAAAACCCTATTAAAATTATCAAGTTTGCACTATTTTTGAGGTTTCACCTGGTTCGGAAGTGGGTGTTGGGTGGTCCCGAAGTGCCTGCAACCACCTCAGAACGGGGTAAAGGGTGGTCCCGAAGTGGCTGCAACTGGCTTTTGGCTTATAAGTAATTGCCTCCCGTGCTAACGGGTGCTCCCCACTCCCACTGAGTGGGGTGCTCTTAGTAAGAATCGTATCACCTGCAAGGTGTAAAGGGTTAAATTTACTATAATTTTTTGTGGAGAATGGGGTATTCAGCTACATTTGTAGCCTATTTAATTTAAAATATTTTCAAAATGAAAAGAATTTTTATAGCATCTGCATTATTGGCAGGCTTAAACTTGGCTTTTGCACAGCAAAGTGCAGATAAAAATCAGGGTAATGACCTGATGACTTGGTATCATAAAGACATTAAAACCGCGAATGTCTATGGTGTGAATACACAAGGGGCGTACAGCTTCTTAGAGTCCAAAGGGCTGAAGCCTACGCCTATTGTCGTGGGTGTGCTAGACAGCGGTGTGGAGGTAGACCACCCAGGGCTCATCAAAAATATGTGGATAAACACAAAGGAAATCCCTAATAATGGAATTGATGACGATAAAAACGGCTATGTAGATGATATACACGGCTGGAACTTTATGGGAAGTAGCAAAGGAGATGTAGATGTGGATAATATGGAGGTAACCCGAGTGGTAAGGCAGTATAAACCTCTATTTGAAAGCGAAAACTCAGCAAAAAACAAGGCGAACCAAGCCAAAATGCCCGAAGAGTTTGAAATGTATATGAAATCCAAAAAAATCTACGACGAAAAAAGCGTAGAAAGCAGGAGATATACCGCATTCTTCACCAAGCTGAAAGAGACCATCCCTACGATGATTAAGCTATTAAAAGGTAAAAACCTCTCTCAGGAAGTGCTTTCAAAAATTACTCCTACTCAGCCAGACGAAGCCATTGCATTGGATTTTCTTTCAAGGCTGGGACAAGACCCAGAGCTGAAGGGCGCTACTCCAGATAAGGTAAAAGACTATATGGATAATATGGTGAAAGAAGCGCTTGACCACTATGAGCCTTCCTCAAAACAGTATGACCTTGACTTTGATACCAGAGCAGAGCTCGTAGGCGATGATTATAACAACTACAACCAAAAACACTACGGAAATAACCACTACGAAGGTCCAGATGCCTTACACGGAACCCATGTGGCGGGGATTATTGCAGGCTACCCTCAGGGAGGCGAAGTGCAGTACGGAGTTGCTTCCAAAGTAGCGAAGATTATGACCGTAAGAGCCGTTCCAGACGGAGACGAGAGAGATAAAGATGTAGCTAATGCCATTAGATATGCCGTAGATAACGGAGCGAAAATCCTCAATATGTCTTTCGGAAAGCCCGTTTCCCCTGGTAAAAAACAAGTATGGGAAGCCCTTAAATATGCCGAAAGCAAAGGCGTACTCCTCGTAAAAGCCGCAGGAAACGAAAACGAAGACATAGAAGTATATGAATACTTCCCTACGAACTTCAAGAAAACATCTGATACCAAACCTTTCGTATCTAATATGATTGTAGTGGGAGCGAGCACCAATAGAAATGATGACTTAAAAGCGAGCTTCTCTAACTATAACAAGAAAATGGTGAATGTATTCGCACCAGGTGAGCAGATTTATTCTACCGTACCCGACGGCAAATACCAATACCTGCAAGGGACTTCTATGGCATCACCTGTAGTGGCAGGAGCAGCGGCATTGCTTTGGTCTTATATGCCAAGCCTCAGCCCACAGCAGATTATAGAATCTCTGGTGAAGACGAGTAATAAATCCAAGTCCGAAACAGGGCTTGCTGCACCCAACAATACTTTTGAAAACATCTCCGAAGCAGGAGGCGTAATAGATGTAGCAAAAGCGGCTGAATATGCCTACACCCATTTCTATAAAGACAGCAAAAAGGGAAGGTCTAAAAGAAAATAAAAATCTAAACCCTCCCAATAAACAAGAAAGCGACTGATATATCAGTCGCTTTCTTCATTTTAAAATTTCAAGTTATGATAAAACTTCTTTTACTTTATTTGCTGCTTCTTCAAGTGTAATAGCAGAGTGTACATTTAATCCAGATTCATCAATAATCTTCTTCGCTTCTTCTGCATTTGTACCTTGAAGTCTTACGATAATCGGCACAGGGATATTTCCCATTGCTTTATAAGCATCTACCACCCCTTGTGCTACTCTATCGCATCTCACAATACCTCCAAAGATATTGATTAAAATCGCTTTTACATTAGGGTCTCTAAGGATAATTCCAAAAGCGGTCTGTACCCTTTGAGCATCGGCGGTACCACCTACATCAAGGAAGTTTGCAGGGTTACCTCCTGAGAGCTTAATAATATCCATAGTTGCCATTGCAAGACCGGCACCATTTACCATACAAGCTACATTACCATCGAGCTTCACAAAGTTAAGCCCTGCCTCGCCAGCTTCTACATCCATTGGGTCTTCTTCTCTCTTGTCTCTAAGCTCTGCAAGGTCTTTATGACGGTAAAGGGAGTTATCATCTAATGTAACTTTTGCATCTACTGCAATAATTCTATCGTCTGATGTTTTTAAAACAGGGTTAATCTCAAATAGAGAAGCATCAATACCGATATACGCATTGTAAAGAGCAGAGATAAATTTCACGAACTCTTTGAAAGCATTGCCAGAAAGCCCAAGGTTAAAAGCGATTTTTCTCGCTTGGAAGCCTTGCAAACCAAGCTGAGGGTCTACTACCTCCTTATGAATAAGGTGAGGGGTAACCTCTGCTACATGCTCAATATCCATACCTCCTTCTGTGGAATATACAATGGTATTTTTACCTAATGCTCTATCTAAAAGTACGGAAACATAGAATTCTTTTGGTTCAGAATCACCTGGATAATACACATCTTCTGCGACCAAAACAGCGTTAACTAATTTACCTTCTGCGGAAGTTTGAGGGGTAACCAAACGCATACCTATAATATTCTGTGCGTTTTCTTTTAGTTTATCCATATTAGGTGAGAATTTTACTCCCCCTCCTTTTCCTCTACCTCCAGCGTGAACCTGTGCTTTTACAACCCAGCCTTGAGTTCCTGTTTCTGCGGTTAATTTTTCAGCGGCAGATACTGCTTCATCTACATTATTTGCCAAAATGCCTCGTTGCACTGCAACGCCATACTTTGATAAAATCTCTTTAGATTGATACTCGTGAAGATTCATAATATACTATATTTATTTTCTTTTTGAAAGTGCTCACAAATTTAAAAAAAAGTGATAAATGGGCAACAATAGATTTAAAATAAATTTTCTTTTTACAGAAAGCTGCTCTACAAGCCATCTTTTATAAACATTAATGAAAAAAGTTAAATCAAACGAATTACTGTTTAAATATCTAAACACACAGATAAAATATTATTAATATCAATAGAAATACTCTATCAGGCGTTATAATTCTATAAATAAATCTTACCTTTGCCTGCGCTTTAAAATTAAAAAATATGATTTTTATCATATAAATAAATATTTATTCATTACAAATAAAGCATATTTTTGCCTCAAAATTTTTACAATGAAAAAGATATTTTTTAGTTTAGTATTAGGAGTTTTAACACTAACTTCTTGCAGTAGAGATGAAGATTTACCACTTCCAACCCCTGTCCCTACAGGTGCAAAAGAAGCAACATTAGATGCTAGTAAAAAAAATGTTTGGAAATATTTCTCTTTCAGTAAAGGAACTGAGGTTACAGTAACAGATCCGGATAATGACCTTAATTGGGATATAGCTTTTCAAAGACTTTATGTTAAAACAAATAGTGGCTTTTCAGGAAAAGGGAAAGGAGGTGTTGTTAAAACCGATGGAAAAGATTTCAGTGCATTGAAACAAGCACCTACTTCAGGTTTCTTAGCAGATGATAAAAAAGAGACTGTAGAAATAGGCTACCCTCCACAAACTGTGGAACTTTCTTATAATAGTGCAATCTCTGGCGGAAATGGTGATCAAGGTCAAGTAAATGGCTTTGCATCTTTTTACCCTTCATTAGCACAACAAGGTAAAACACCTTATATTACACATAAGTGGGTTTATGTAGTAAAAACTGCTGATGGTAAAAAATTTGTAAAACTTCAAGTTACAGATTATGTTAATGAGAAAAACCAGGGTGGTTATCCTAAGTTTACATACCAAGTTTCTAACGATGGTAAGTTCTAATAGAATGGAATGTTAATCTCATCATTTAATAACTTTTAATCTAAAATAGAGTTACTGTAGTATTATGGTAATTCTATTTTGGTTTTTAACACTAATTACCATAGAAATAGTAATGTTAAAATTAAAAATTTCAACAGCCTTAGTTATTGTACTCATCAGTGTTCCTCTCTTTGGGCAAAGGAAAACCGAGAAAAAAAAAGATAGTATAAAAGATATACAGGAAGTAGTGGTAACCGCTACTCGCTCTCTAAAAAAGCTAAAAGATGTACCTATACCCGTACAAGTCATTACCTCTGATGAAATAAAAAAGTCTCAATCCAAAGACTTTCAGTCTTTCTTAGAGAATGAGTTTTCTGGAATCAATTTTACTTATGACGGAGGTATGCCCAATATCAATATGATGGGCTTCGGAGGAAAATACATCCTATTCCTTGTGGATGGGCAAAGGCTTGCTGGTGAAACCTTTGATAACATAGACTACGACAGAATAGACCTTGATAACATCGAGCGGATAGAAATCATAAAAGGGGCATCTTCCTCTCTTTACGGCTCTAATGCTATTGGTGGGGTTATTAATATCATTACCAAAAATTCTCAAAGCCCATTAGACATCACCGCTGGGTATTTATATGATACCAGTATTAACCATAAAATCAACTTCTCCGCAGGTACAAAACAAAAGTGGGGAAGTTTCAGCGTTTCCTCTTTCTACAAAATGAGAGAGCCCTATATCATAAGAGGGACAGAACCAGTAATAGATAACAGCGGCGTAGCCAAATACCCTGAGATAAATGTAGCAGGTTTTACCAATTATGCCATCAATCCCAAGCTACAGTTTAATATCAGTCCGAAAATAGACCTCACCCTTACCCCTGGCTACTATTATAGCGAGAGAAATAGAGGAGATAACGACAGTAAAAAAATAAGAGATAAGTACTATAACTATACAGGAGGTCTCAAAGCCAATTTTAAACTCACAGAAGATAAAAACCTTAGCATCAGCGGAGCTTTTGACAGGTATGATAAATTCAAATACTACAGACTCCTCAAACAAAAAGAGAAAGATTACGAAAACCAGATTGTTCGCAGCACAGCAGAATACAACCAAACTCTCTTTGGTAAGCATACCTTAGTAGCAGGTGGTGAAGTCTTGGCTGACAGGCTTCTCAGTTTTAGATTTAATGACTCGGGAAGTGCCGAGAAAAAACAAGCCGAGACCTACACTCTCTTTACTCAGCAAGATTGGGTGCTTAGCCCTTCATTTACTCTTGTAACGGGTGCCAGACTCGACCATCATTCCCTTTTCAAAAACTTTTTCACTTTCCGACTCTCAGGAATGTATAAGCTCGATAATCTGATGACCCTGCGAGGAGGATATTCGGGTGGCTTCCGCTCCCCTACTCTGAAAGAGCTTTACACCAACTGGTTCCACCCTTGGGGCGGAGGCTTCCAAATAATGGGCAATAAAAACCTCAAACCCGAAACCAGCGATAACTACACCGTATCTGTAGATTTTAACCTCAACAAGAAGCTGAATCTTACTTTTATGACTCAGTACTCGAGCATCAAGAATAAAATTTCCAATAAATGGACAGCGAATAACGACACAATACGATATGTAAATTTCAGTGGGCGCTCAGACATCATCGGCTCAGAGGTCTCTGCCACCTACAGACCCAACAAACACTTTAAGTTTGGAACTTCCTACTCCTATTACAGCATAGGACAGAGGAGAATCACAGAAATTCGCCCGCATACCCTTACCTTTAAGGCAGAATACAGCGCTCACAAGCTCTATATTCCTGATGTACTCATCAGCGGGAAGTACATCTCTGGCAGTACCTTTGCCGAGAAAGATAGTGCTGGGAATATCACAACCTACTGGTACAGCCCCTACTCCCTCTGGTGGCTGAAGCTCTCCTCCCAGCTACCGCTCAACTTCTCGGTAGTAGCAGGCGTTAGCAATTTGTTTAATTATAAAACACCTACTGCTGATTTCTACTCACCCATTAGCCCGGGAAGGACCTATTATTTAGGGGTAAGATGGAACTTCAATATGAAGAAAAAAGAGAATGATGATACCTTGTAGGCAAGGCGTAGGAAACAGTCCTACAGGTGGAGGAAACAGTCCTACAAGTGGAGGAAACAGTCCTACAAGTGGAGGAGATTTGCAAGATGGATATTAAGAAAAAATAGAGAGAGATAGCCTTAGATGCTACAGTATTTATTAAAATAAAAAACTTATATATAATGAAAAACAAGAAGAAAATTCTGTTAGCGGTCTTTGTTGCCGTTTTACTCAGTGCCTGCTGGTTCGTTTGGAGCAAATGGGCTTCGCCTACGCGTATTGCTCTTGTAAATTTCCCGAACTATCAGGTATCAAACATTGCCCTTTCCAATTCGGACAGCTTCATCAAGTTTGTAGATGTTCCTCTTGAGGAAATTGATAAACTCGATGGTTATGACTTTGTCCTCACTTGGGGAATGGGTTTGAGAATTAATGATGAGCAGAGAGAAACTTTCCTCAAAATTGCAGAGAAAGTCCCTACACACTTTATCTCCGTAACCTCACCAGAGAATGATATTACGAGCCTCTCGGAAACTCAGCTGGAGGAAGTAGATGCATACTTAAACTCTGCCAATAAAAAGAACTATCAGAACTTTGCAAGATATGTCCGCACTAAAATCAATGGTAAAAAGCTCTTTGCTACCGCTCCAGAAAAGCCCGCTAAGAGTATAGGCGATGCCTTTTTCTATCTGGGAGAAGACAACCACTTCCCTACATTAAAAGACTTTGAAGCATTTCTTAAAAAAGAGAAAATCTATAAGGAAGGCAAGCCAAAAGTGGCGTTCATTACGGGAATCCACGACCCATTTTCTGGGAATCGGCAGCATATAGACAGTATTATCGTATCCTTAGAAAAATCAGGTCTTAATGTTTATCCTTTCGCATCTTTTGGAAAGAGGATAGATTTTCTAAAAGAGATAAACCCAGATGCCGTTATCTATATGCCACACGGAAGGGTGCAGATGATGGATCCAGAGGTTACCGTAGAATATCTAAAAGAGAAAAATATCCCACTCTTTACACCGATATCCATCATTCAATTAGAAGAAGAATGGAAGAAAAACCCAATGGGAATGTTCGGTGGCTTTATGGGGCAAACCATTGTAATGCCCGAGCTGGACGGTGCCCTTTACCCTTATGCGCTCATAGCTCAAGAGAAAAGCAAAGACGGTTTCTATATGTTTAAGGCAATGCCCGAAAGGCTTAAAACCTTTACACAAGTAGTGAATAACTATCTCCGCTTGAAAGAAAAACAAAACGCTGAGAAGAAGGTAGCCATCTACTACTTCAAAGGTTATGGAGAAAATCCTCTTGTAGCACAGGGACTTGAGACCAATGCCTCACTCTACAACTTCCTGAAAAGGCTAAAAGCTGAAGGCTATACCGTAGATGACCTCCCAGCTACAGAAGAGGAGTTTGAGAAAGTCCTCAACCTGAAAGGGAATATCTTCCTCTCTAGTGCGCAAGGAGCATTTGACGAATATGTGAAAAACGGAGACCCAGAGCTGATAGAAACTACTCAGTACGAAAAATGGCTAAAAGGAGCTCTCTCCAAAGACCTCTACAAAAAAGTAATGGAGAAAAATGGTGCTGCTCCTTACTCCTATATGGGCGTAACAAAAGATGGGAAGAACTATCTCGCAGTATCAAGGGTGAAGTTTGGAAATGTAGTGATCCTCCCTCAACCTCCTGCGGGTATTAGCTCGGATGACCAGTTCAAAGTAGCTCACGGTGCTAAAGAAATCCCTCCTCACGCTTATATCGGAACTTATCTTTGGACTCAGCACGGTTTCAAAGCAGATGCTATGATACACTTTGGAACCCACGGTTCATTGGAATTTACTCCACATAAACAGGTGGCTCTCGACGGAGATGATTGGGGAGATATCTGCATAGGTGCCGTACCTCACTTCTACTACTATACCATTGCCAATGTAGGAGAGAGTATTATGGCTAAACGCCGTACTTATGCGAGTTTAGTGTCTTACCTCAACCCTGCATTTACCGAGAGTGATACCCGAACCGCTTTCAATAGCTTGATGGATAAAATCAACTACTATTACAAAGCAAAAGAAGAAGACCACAAGAGAGACCTCTCACTTAAAATAAAAGCCGATGCTGTAAAAATGGGCTTCCACAGAAGTTTGAGATTAGACTCCGTACTCACAAAACCTTATACAGAAGAGGAAATCGATAAATTGGAAAACTTCGCAGAGGAAATCGCGACAGAGAAAATCAACGGGCAGTTCTACACAATGGGAGAGCCTTATTCTTCAGACAAGATACAGTCCACCGTACTGGCGATGAGCACAGACCCTCTGGCATATTCCGTGGCGGCATTAGACAAACTAAGAGGAAAAGTAACCGACCAACAGCTGAAAAGGAAAGTATTCTTCACAGAAAACTACCTGAACCCAGCGAAAAATTTAGTTAACCAAATCTTAGCAGGCAAGGCTGTTACCCCAGAATTAGTAGCACAAGTAGCGGGAGTTCCCGTTTCTGAAATAGAAAAATCAAGAGAAATCCTCACCCCAAAAAGGGAAATGCCTTTCTTCCTCAAAAAATCTATGGAGAAAAAAGGCAAAGGCTCTGCAGAACTCTCCGATATAGAGAAACAACTGAAAGCAGGAAAAATCCCAGAAGGAATGCCTGAATTTGTTGCTAAAAAACTAATGGAAAAGGTAAAACGAGGAGAAAGACTCGAGCCTTACAACCCAGGAGGTAAAAGAACGGTAAAAAAAGGCGAAGCAAAAACCGAAACCAAAAAGCCTGAAATACCAAAAGAAGTAAAAGAAAAAGCAATAGCTGTACTCGACATAGAAAGAACCCTGAAAGCTGTTGTAGATAATAAAAAAGCGCTTCTCGAAAGCCCTGAAATCGAATTCAAATCTTTTATCAATGCACTTAATGGTGGCTATACACCGCCTTCTTCAGGTGGAGATTTAGTAGCCAACCCAAGAGCCGTACCTACGGGGAGAAATATGTATTCCGTAAATGCGGAAATGACTCCGAGTGAGCTCTCTTGGGATAGAGGAGTGACCCTGGCAAAAGCAACCATAGAAGAATATAAAAAGAAACACAAAGGAGCTTATCCTAAAAAAGTGGCTTATACTTTCTGGAGCTCAGAATTTATAGAAACCGAAGGGGTATCTATCGCTCAAGCATTGTATATGCTCGGTGTAGAGCCTGTAAGAGATTCCTTTGGTAGAGTAGTAGATGTACGCCTCATTCCTTCCAAAGAATTGGGAAGACCAAGGATAGATGTGGTAATTCAAACCTCTGGTCAGTTCAGGGATTTAGCAGCTTCGCGCCTCTTCCTGCTTACCAAAGCGGTAGAAATGGCTGCTAATGCCAAAGACGATGAATTTGATAACCAAGTAAGTGCAGGTACAATAGAAATAGAAAAACAACTGGTAAAAGCAGGAGTACCACCTAAGCGCGCAAGAGAAATGTCTAACTACAGAATCTTTGGTGGGCAGCAAGGCAGATACGATACAGGTACAAAAGAGATGATGCTTTCTGGTGATAAATGGGAATCTACACAAGATATTGCCAAAACTTACATCCACAATATGGGAGCACTCTACGGCTCAGAAAAAGAATGGAGCCAGCACGAAGAAGGTATGTTCCGTGCTGCACTGAGCAATACCGATGTACTCATCCAGCCAAGACAGAATAACACTTGGGGAGCGCTAAGCCTTGACCATGTATTTGAATTTATGGGAGGGATGAATGCTGCTATTAAAGATGTAACAGGCAAAGACCCCGATGCCTACCTTGCAGACTACCGAAACCATAAGAATATGAGAATGCAGGAGCTGAAAGAGGCCGTAGGTGTAGAAGCACAGGCAACCATCTTCAATCCGAAATACATCAAAGAAATGATGAAAGGAAAAAGCTCCAGCGCTGGACAAATTGCAGAAATTGCAACCAATATGTTCGGCTGGGAAGCTACACGACCAGAGGTAGTAGATGATGCAATGTGGGAAGAGCTCTACCAAACCTATGTAGAAGATAAGCATAACCTCGGTATAAAGGATTTCATCCATCAGAAGAACAGTGCTTCACTGCAAACCGTAACTGCCGTAATGCTCGAAGCTACACGAAAAGGTATGTGGAAAGCCGATGCAGGAAAAATTGCTAAACTGGCAATGATGCATAACGACCTTGTGAAAGAAAATGGAGCCGAGTCTTCTGACTTCTCTGCAAAAAATGTAAAACTTCAGAACTATATCGCTAAAAAGCTCCCAGAAGCACAGGCAACCGAATACAAAGGATCTCTTGAAAAGATGAAGTCCGGTACTACACAGGTGAAAGACGGAAAAGTCCTGAAAAAAGAAGAGAACAATACAGAACAATTAAAAGAAAAAGTCTCTCTCAATGGGCTCTTCATCGGTGGAGGTATCTTAATTGTCTTTATCGCTCTGCTCATCTACTTCAAGAAAAAAAGAAAATCCGACTAATCTTTAATTCGCAGTTTAGGGTATCTCAATATCCTAAACTGCTTTTATATTATTAAGAATATCAAAGTAAAAGCAGCCGTATGAAAATAAGATTATTAAGCATTCTCTCCTTTATCTCTGTCTGTACATTTGCACAGAACAATGATATTTGGACGGCTTTCTATAATCCAGATACTGATGATATCGGCTTTAAAAATTCCAAAGGTGAGGTAATGATTAAACCAAGATTCAGAGGTCTTATTTCAGCTCGTAAGTTTGATAAAATAATAGCCTTAATGGATGATGAAAATTTCTCAAGAGTATATTATATGCTGAAAAATGGGAAGACATTTGGAAAGGACAGCACTTATATCTTTGATATGACTTTTGATTGTGAAAGTGAGGGATTCATTAGATTTCACGATTCCAAAACGGATAAAGTCGGAATGTTTAATCACGAAGGCAAAATTGTAATTCCAGCCAAATACAGCGACTTATTCCCTGTAAAAAATGGAATGACCATCGCGCTACAAGGGGCATACAAAGAATATTGGGAAAAACATAATGAGCACTCCGGGTGCAACCATTGGAGCTGGGTAGGTGGCAAGAATGTTTTAATCAATTCAAAAAATGAAATTCTCGTTGAGGATTTTCCAGAGCCGAAAAGTTTAGATATCTATTCCTTAAAAGTAATTGAAAAACCAATTAAGGACGAAAACCGAATCAATGTTTTAGGAAAAAATGGAAAATATTATTCTTTCGTGGACAATGAAAAACTTTTTAAAAACTTCATCGAAAAATTGATTAAAAATCTAAACAAAGAATATCTTCTAAAAAATTCCTATAAAGAAATCGTTTATTGGGATGAAGAAAAAGGCTGGATTTCTGCTCCTGCAAAAGATTTTATAGAAAAAAACTATACTATACTTTCAGAGAAATTGAAGGCTTATTTTTCTAAAAAAGACTATCAACTTTCGGATTATACCCCTCTTACCGAAAAAATAGAAAAAGAATTTGAACATCATTACAACAATTGCGGCGAAAGAGATATTAACAGATTTCCTATTTTTAACCTGATAATATCCTATTATGAAAAAGGGAAATTCAGCCATCAAGACCATTTTAATTTCATTAAAACCGAAGAAGGGATACAGTTCATCAGCTGTACTATTAGAAACCACACTTTAAAGTAAATCTTATGCAACTGATTTTAAACATACTTATCGTTTTTATCATCATTAATACACTGATAAAACTCAGTTTCTGGAAGCTCTGGCAAGTTGCCATAATGGGAGTATTATCCGCTGGCTTCCTGCTCTTTGCCTATACCTATGCCATAGAGCAGTCTCAGGTTACGATACAGCAGGCATTAGAAAACACAAAAGTCCTCAGCAATATGGCAGTACTCGTGAGTATAGAAGCAGGGTTCTGCATTGGCTTTTGCTTCTTAGCCCTCCGCACCCTCTTCTTGGGCAAGGAAAGCCGAGGCTATAAAATCCTGAAATGGTACCCAAGCCTACTGATATTTCCAGTGCTGTTTTACCTGCTTACACAGTCTATTTTTTATTTCTCTGGGGCAGATTTCTTTACCACCACTACGGTGCTGGCAATAGGTGTACTCCTGCTGATTATCGGTGGAGCATATGGCATTAAGGAACTCCTGCCAGAGGAAGATTTTAGATTAGAGGTACATTTCCTCACTAGCCTGTTTATCACTATTCTAGGGCTGATTTCCACAACCAATGGCAATACTATCTATGTCCCTAAAAGTGAGCCGATGAACTTCACTGCCTTAGGGCTTACCTTCCTGCTCTTTATAGGGATGTTTATCTTAGGTTTCTTCATTAATAAAATCTGGTGGAGGATAAGGAAGACTAAATAAGCTACAAACACAGATAAAAAAAGTAAAGCACGGATAATTTCACCCGTGCTTTTTGCTTGTGTATAAGCTGAAAAGTTTAAATTTTCAACTTTAAAAACAAACTGACCTCCTCCCCTACTTCATCTTTGAATAGATAAAAGCAGCAGCATATACCCCTGCGGTTTCGGTGCGAAGGCGCTGGCTTCCGAGCGTTACTGCCCTTATCCCAAGAGTAGAGAGCTGCTCAATCTCGGCAGTGGAGAAATCCCCCTCAGGACCGATGAGTATCGTAAGTCTGTTCTCTACTTTAAGCTCCTGTATGGGAATGCGTACCAAGCTTCTATCACAATGGGCTACGAAAGTCTTTTCTGGATCTATGGTTTTCAGAAAATCGCGCAACTTCACCAAATCATTCACAATTGGGAAATGCACCCTCAGACTTTGCTTAGAGGCAGCTATCGCCTGTTTTCGGATTTTTTCTATGTTGATATTCTTTCGCTCGCTGTTATCTGTTTGGAGAAATGTAATCTCGGAAATGCCCATTTCTGTAGCTTTTTCTACGAAGAACTCTGTACGGTCTATATTTTTTGTAGGAGCTATCGCGATGTGCAAACTCGGAGTAAAGGCGGGCAAGTCAGCCTGTATGTCCTCTACTCCGAGCAGAGCTTTCTTCCCTTCTATGATAAGTTTCCCGTGAGCGAGATTCCCCTTCCCATCAGTAATGGAGAGGCTTTGCCCATCTTTCATTCGGAGAACTTTCAAGATGTGCTGCTGCTCATCTTCATTGATTTCTACCTGAGGAAATACTTTACCATAAAAGATTTTCATTTCTCGGCTTCAGTTTCGTTAAAACTTATTTTCTACTCCTGCAGCATTGAGCATTAAATAGTGCAGATCGGTGTTTTTCACGAATGGTTTCAAGAGCTCCATACCAGGACCATACACAGCAAGCTCCACATAATCACCAGAATGGTCCATACTAATCCAGCCTACGGAATCGTACTTTTTCTGTATATCGGCAAAGAATTTAAACGGAAGTTTCTTATAATTATAGAGCCCGTCTTCTTTCTCCAAGCCGTTGTAGAAGCCTATAATATGCTTAGCTTCATCATCAGTAAGAGCGAAGCCATTAACTTCTCTTACCCATTCTTTCACTTGGTTGGGCGTATAGTCTGGCTTTATCTCGTTGAGGAGAAACTCATTGGTATATTTAAAGTCGGCAATACTGTCAAATCCCTTATTCGCACCAGAGCCATAGATAGTTCCAGGGTTTGCATTTCCGTGGTCTGTAGTGATGATTACGAGGGTCTCTCCGTCCTTTTCTGCAAAATCCATTACAACCTTAATAGCCTCATCAAATGCGAGTTGGTCGTGTATCAATGCAGCGACATCATTTCCGTGTGCTGCCCAGTCTACCTTCCCTGCCTCTACTTGGAGTACAAAACCTTGCTTGTGGTCTTTCATCTGGTCTATGGCTACTTTTGCCATTTCTGCCAGTGTAGGTACAGATTGTAGCTCTTTATTCGAACTTCTGTCTATGGAGTAAGGCAATGCTCCGTGGTTAAAAACCCCCAATATCGGCTTATTTTTATCTACTTTTTTAAAGTCATTTCTATCTTTAAAAATCTGATAACCTTTCTGTTTATAGAGGGCATATACATCTTTTTTATCCGCTCTTTTTTCAGGGTTAAAGTTTTCATCTCCACCACCCATCATTACATCAAAGCCTATATTTGCGTACATTTCTGCAATTTCTGGCTCTGCTTTTCTCTTTTGGGAATTTATACAAAATCCTGCTGGTGTAGCGTGGGTTATAGTTACCGTTGTTACACACCCCGCTTTTTTACCTTTCATTTTAAATTTTTGCCATATCGGGAGGTGTTTCTCTCCATTCGCTCCGATATTGAGCACTCCGTTTTTCACTCGGATTCCTCCACCGAATGCTGAGCTCGCCGCTGCAGAATCGGTTACAATAGAGCTTGCGGAAGCGGTGTCCATCAATGCTCGGGAGACCTTATTTTCAAGGTAAAGGTTCATCCAGTTTCCATTTCTACCGAGAATTCTATTGGAGTACAGGTTTGCCATTGCCAGCGTTCCAGAGCTCATCCCATCACTTACCATAAAGATAATGTTCTTTGCTTTTTTGCCTTTTTGAGGGAGGTCTAAACTTTTTGCAGAGAGTAAGTCAAGTGGATTTACAGCGAGCAACCCAGAAAAAAGGGCTGTTCCTTTTATAAATTTCCTTCTATCCATCGGTACTATATTTTAATTATTTTTTAGTGCCCAAAGCTACGAAATAATGAGCATACAAACAAAGAGGAGGTATTCACTCTTTTATTAAAGCCTCTCTTTCTACAATAATAGAAAGACAATATCTTCCTTTTCTTTATTTAATTAATAACCATACAAATAAATTCTCCTACAGTAGAAATCCTAATTTCATCACTATGGATTTTCTATTTTATCACTATACAATCCTATTTTCATCACTACGAACTTTTCTTTCATCACTATGAAATTTCAATTTTACACTTTCATAGTATTATCAACACATTATAAACCTATAAAATTTAAGTAATAGGCAAATGGTTTTAGCTAATAAATAGGTAGCTCATTTGCTGTAAGTATCTACCATACTACGGCTAAGTGCCTCACTGGCTACGGTATTTGATATATGAAAAAAAAAGTGCCTGCCACGCCGTGGCTGCCTCACCGGCTACGGTACCATTTATAGAGGTTTTTCAGGCTAAGTTTGTTGCCATACATTAGGATTCCTGTTCGGTAAATCTTCCCTGCGGCATACACCATCAGAAGAGCGGCGCCCAAAAGCAGAAAAAGGGAAATAGCAATCTGCCAAGCAGGCACACCGTAAGGGATTCTCGCAACCATTGCAATAGGCGATGTAAATGGAATGATAGAAAGCCAAAACGCCATCGGTCCATCGGGATTATTAATGATAGAGAAGCTACCATAGACCCCAATCATCATCGGTAGCACGGCAATAAGGGTAAACTGCTGGGTTTCGGTCTCATTATCTACCGCAGAACCGATAGCAGCGTATATAGAACTGTAAAAAACATAGCCTAAAAGGAAAAACAGAATAAAAACAAGGATAATCAGCGGAAAATTCATCTCCAATAGCGTATGAGACACTTCACTAATGATAATATTAGGGTCGGTATTCCCTGTTTGCACCTCCCCACTCGGCAGATTCATCGGCAATCTATAAAAACTCGCATTAAAAAACACCGCACCTGCCACACTCATCATTATCCAAATGCTAAATTGGGTAAGAGCCACAAAAGTAACCCCAATAATCTTCCCCATCATCAGCTCAAATGGCTTTACAGACGAGATGATGATTTCCACCACTCTATTATTCTTCTCCTCTAATACACTGCGCATTACACGCACGCCATACATTAGGATAAACATAAAGGTTACATACATCAGCAGCATCCCAAGACCTGTTTTCACCCCAAAAGCAAGGTCAGTATCCGCCTTATTATCTTCATTAATGCTCTCCACATTCAGGTTAAAGGTCTTTTTAGTAATACTCTCCATCTCATTGGCTTTCAATCCCAATGCTTTTATTTTCTGCTTTTGGAGAATGGATTTTAAATCCCAAACAATGCTCTTCTTCGCCTCAAAACCAATATTATCATTCACCCAAAGCGTCGTATTCTCCTCCAATCGGTCAAAATTCTGCGCTTCTAGCTTCGGAATCACCAAGATTCCACTGAGCTTCTCTCGAGTTTCTAGGTTAGTCTTTATACTTTTCTCCGTCGGCGCTGAGATAAACCTATAAACCACATCATCAGTAGATTTCAGCTCATCTTTGAACAGCCCACTCTGGTCAGATACCTCTATAATAGCCGTAGATTTATTAATGCTAAACATAAAACCAATAAGCCCTCCAAAGGCAATAATCAGCAACGGCGTTAGAACCGTAAGGATAATGAATGATTTTTTCTTCACCTGCGTCAGGTATTCTCTTTTCGTGATTAAAATAATATTTCTCATCGTTTTTTATTTGGTTTATAATGGATTTTTTCTCTCTACAGCAGAGATAAATACTTCATTCATACTTGGGATTTTCTCATCAAACCTGCGGATATCTCCCACCGTCATCAAGTCAGAGAGAATCGCACTTTGCTCGTACTCACCAGAGACCTCAAAGCTCAAAGGCAAGCTCATATCCACAGTCTCAGAGATATTTAGGCTGTATTTTTCCTTAAATTTCGCCAGCATCTCTCGGTTGATATTGAAAATCTCCACACTAAATCTATTCTCCTTAAACCTTTCCTTCACATCGAAGAGCTTGCCGTCCAATACCTTTTGAGAATTATTGATAAGTGCTACAAAATCACACATCTCCTCCACGCTTTCCATTCTGTGTGTAGAGAGAATAATCGTCGTTCCCTCAGTTTTAAGCCTGATGATTTGCTCTTTAATTAAATTAGCATTTACAGGGTCAAAACCCGAGAAAGGTTCATCAAGAATTAAGAGCTTAGGCCTGTGAATCACCGTTACCACAAACTGAATCTTCTGCGCCATCCCTTTGGAGAGCTCGGTAATCTTCTTCTTCCACCACTGGTCTATATTCAAGCGCTCAAACCATTTCTTAGCCTCATCAAGGGCAGCCTTCCTGCTCATTCCTTTCAGCTCCCCAAAATAAATAAGCTGATCACCCACACTCATATTCTTATACAAACCCCGCTCTTCGGGCATATAGCCTATTTCCCTAATGTGCTTCAGGCAGAGAGCCTCCCCATTAATGCTTATAGAGCCCGCATCTGGCTTTATAATCTGGTTAAGCATCCTGATAAATGTCGTCTTCCCAGCACCATTAGGCCCCAGCAAACCATAAATACAGCCCTCAGGAACTTCTATACTGAAATCTTTGAGGGCTATTTTCTGACCACCGTTATAAGTCTTCGTAAGATTCTTCGCTACAAGCATATTCATTCTGTTTTAATCGTAAATTGTTCGGAGTTAATAATAAATAATTCTGAGTTAATGATATTTTAATACTCCTTACCATCACCTGCCCTTTTCAATATAAGAAAACCCGCTATCGCCGATATAATCGATGCTAAAAGTATGGCAAACTTCGCCTCCGACTGATGAAAAGCATCTTTAAACGACAGCATCGCAATGAAAATAGACATCGTAAAACCTATCCCCGCAAGGAAACCTACCCCAAGCATCTGCCCCCAACTGCTGTTCTGTGGCAATGCACTGATTTTTGTTTTAATCGCAATAAAACAAAAGCTACACACCCCCACTACCTTCCCAAGAAACAACCCGACAATAATCCCCAGCCCCATAGAAGTAAAAAGCCCATCTACCATACCTTCTTTAAACATTATATTGGTATTGGCGAGGGCAAACACAGGCATTATCATATAATTTACAGGGAAATGCAGCTTCTGCTCGAGTTTTTCAAGAGGTGAAATCTTCACCCGAGACACATTCGTAGGGATAGTAAAGGCTAAAAGTACCCCTGCAATCGTAGCGTGTATCCCAGAATGGTGCATAAAGTACCAAAGAAACACCCCAGGTACGAGATAATAGATATGTTTCGTTACCTTAAAATAATTGAGAAGCACAAGAAGGACTACAATTCCCAAAGAAAGCAAAAGATAAAGCCAATGCAGGCTCTCCGTATAAAAAACAGCAATAACAACGATTGCTCCCAAATCATCTACTATCGCCAATGCCGCAAGAAATATCTTAATCGACGGTGGCACCCTATTCCCGAGCATAGAAACAATCGCCAGCGAGAATGCAATATCCGTAGCCATCGGAATACCCCAGCCCCCAGCGTAGGGCGTGCCATAATTAAAGAAACTATAGATGATAGCGGGAATCATCATCCCGCCCAATGCAGCAAATATAGGCAGCGAGGCATTCTTAAAATTAGAAAGCTCGCCTTCTATAATCTCCCGCTTGATTTCTAAACCTACAAGAAGGAAAAATACGGCCATCAAGCCGTCATTTACCCAAGTGGCAACCGAATATTTCAAGTGGAAGACTTCCGTGCCTACTTCCGTATCTAATAATGCTTGGAATTGCTCTCCAAAAGAGGAATTCGCCGTAAGAAGTGAGGCAATTACACATAAAATTAATATAATGCCAGAGGACTGGCTACTGTTGAAAAAGTTTTTAAAATATCTTGTTAGTTTCATTCTAATCTTTAGCCTTGTTTTTCTTTATTTACGCTCTCTTCACTTTGGAAAGCCCCTCGATTTTCTTCAATTTTTTTAAGGTTTCTTCCAGCTGAGACTTGTTTTTTACTTCCAGATGAATAACACCCGAGAACACCCCATTATTAGAATCTATACTCATCCCTTTCATATCAAGGTGCATTGCATTGGTAATCACCTGAGTGATATCATTAATCATTCCCATTCTGTCTAAGCCTTCCAGCTCTATTTTTACTCTATTTTTAAAGTTCTCTTCATTTACCCACTTCGCTCTGATGACGCGATAATCATACTGTGCTCTTAGATTTACCGCATTTGGGCAGTTTTCATTATGCACTTTTACCCCTTCGGAGATAGTTACAAAGCCAAATATCTTATCACCTGGGAGCACCGTACAGCATTTCGCAAATGAGTAGTCGAGCTTCTCCTCATCTTTCCCGAAAACGATAAGATTAAGGTTTTTATCAGGCTGTTCCTCCACTGCCGTCTGTTTGGAGGGTGATTTCCTAAACCGCGAGAAGATATTACTCAGCACATTCTTGCTTTCAATATACTTTCTGATGCTGGCAGCATCTAAACTCCCATCTTGAAAGCCAAGGAAGAGCTCTTGGGAAGTTTTAAGCCCAAAGAACTTCTGCATTTTGTTTATCTCATTATCATTAAAGTTGAGCTTTGCGTGTCTCAGTTTTCTTTGGAGGATTTCCTTGCCCTCATCTACAAGGGCAGTCTTCTCTGCATTGAGGAAGGCTTTTATTTTAGATTTAGCTTTGGAGGTGATTACAAAATCTAACCAATCGGTTTTCGGTTTCTGATTCTGAGAAGAAAGTATCTCGATCTGATCTCCATTTTGAAGAATGTATGATATCGGCACTAATTTACCGTGTATCTTCGCACCGATACACTTCATCCCCAATCCCGAGTGTACAGAGAAAGCAAAATCCAATGCCGATGCCCCTCTCGGCAGTGTTTTCACATCGCCTTTTGGGGTAAATACAAACACATCTTTTGAGTAGAGGTTGAGCTTAATATTGTCTATAAAATCTGTGGTGGAGAGCGACTGCTGGTGCTCCAGAATATATCGGATTTCCTTTATCCAGCCCTCCAAATTTCGGTCTTCAGACGAGGCTTTAAAGCCCTCTTTGTATTTATAATGTGCCGCAACGCCCTTTTCAGCAATATCGTCCATCCTCTCGGAGCGAATCTGCACTTCTATCCACTTTTTATCAGGTCCCAGAACCGTCAAATGCAAGCTCTCGTAACCTGTGGAGCGCGGCTGAGTAATCCAATCCCTCATCCTTGATGGATTACTGTGGTAGAGGTCGGTTACAATAGAATAAATCTTCCAAGCGATGAATTTTTCATTCTTTATATCCGACTTATAAATAATCCGAATCGCATAATTATCATACACCTCCTCAAAGGACACACCCTGCTTCAGCATTTTTCTATAAATCGAAGAAATCGCCTTCGCTCTACCTTTTATCGAGAAGTTTAGCCCCTCTTTTGCCAATTGCTCAGAAACCTCCGTCTTAAACTCCTCTATATACTTCTCACGATGCTCTCTGGCGAGCTCCAGCTTGTCGGCAATCTCGTAATACACCTCTGAGTTGTTGTATTTTAGTGAAAGATCCTCAAGCTCGGATTTAATATTATACAGCCCCAGCCTGTGGGCAAGCGGAGCGTAGATATACGCCGTCTCGGAAGCTATTTTCTTCTGCTTGTCTGGCGCCATACTGTCCAGCGTACGCATATTATGCAACCTGTCGGCAATTTTAATGAGGATTACCCTAAAATCTTCTGATAGGGTGAGCAGGAGTTTTCTGTAATTTTCTGACTGTATAGAGAGGTTCTGGTTTGCCATTCCCGAGATTTTCGTAAGCCCACGAACGATATCAGCAATCTTCTCATTGAAAAGCCTTTTTAAGTCCTCATAAGTATATTCCGAGTCCTCAATCACATCGTGGAGCAGTGCACAAGCGATGGAAGTAGCCCCCAATCCAATCTCTTCGGCTACGATTTTCGCTACGGCAATTGGGTGGTAGATGTACGGCTCACCCGTCTTCCGCCTTTGGTCTTTGTGTGCATCGAGTGCTATGTCAAACGCCTTTCTTATCAGCCTGTTTTTATCCTCATCCAGCGCTCTGTAAGTATTTGAAATCAGGTCTTTGTACCTTGCAAGTATCTCCTTGCTCTCTTTCTCTAAGTCGTAAGCCATCTCTATTTTGCAGATTTTAGTTTGAAGTAAATAACTTTTTTCCAGAATTGTTAATAAATTCTTAATTTTTTCATTCTAATTTGCTAAAATAAGGCTTTTGTACGGAATAACCAATACTATTTCCAATGAAAGTAGGCATATAGCCTGTTCCCCTCCTTACTATAGCTCTAATTTTTAATTGGATTTTATATAGCCTAAGCTCAAACTCCTTACCTCTAAGCAGATTTTAATATAAAAAGGGCTTATCTATGAAGATCGGCTTATTGGGACATTTTCTTTAGTCCAAGCAATAGCATATGGCGTTTCTAAATATCACCGGTTGCCGTCCTTATCTCCTTTATCGTAAGGCACATAAAATTTTTATTGCTATCAATTCCATTATCTTTTTCTTCTTGTGTAAGACCATCTATATCTGCAATTTCACTATCTTCTACTAATTTATAGATGTAGCCTTGTCCAAAAATATCTCTACCGTATTTTTCTTTTAAATCATCAAATAATTCTGCTATTTTATTTTCTAAGAGTCCATCTAAAAACGACTTATAATCTTCATTTTGTGGCAATCACTCATCTACTATTTTTTTAGACTCTATAGCTTTTGCCAATTTCTCAGGTCGAGATTCCATAATCTTTTTTGCCCATTTAGTAGATTTTCTTACAGCAATATATTTACCATTATTAGCAGTTGCCAAGCCTTGTCCTCCCTCAGTAAGACAACCCAATAAAGCTATATCACCTGGTTTTAGGCTTTGTCTATATGCTTCTAATTCTTTAGCGTTTTTAGTAATGTTTTTACTTATCGAGATTTTATCCCACCACTGGTCATAGAGTTCTTTTACTTTTTTGCCGTATTTGGCTTGTATTTTTAGATTATACTCCGTAGGCTTGAATATCACACTGTTTTGTGTGTCAATATAACTTCTTTGTGTAATGACATATTTTTCAGGTTTTAACAAGTCTGTACTGCCATCTAAAAATAACAACTGATGTCATTCTTTGTGGTCTGCTTTTCTAAATGATGTAATAGAAGTATCTACCATAGTAGCCTCAAAAGGGTCGGCAGTGTCAAAAATATAAAGCAATTATTTATTTAACAGCAAGTTGCGTAGGTTGCTTTTGGTCTGAGTTGTCCAAAAGGTTTTAGGGGTGATATAGCTAAGAATACCTTTTTCTTTTAGAAGTTGTGTTCATAGAAAGAGAAAATGGTTATAAGTATCATCAGCAAAACCAAAATTCTTTTTTAATTCCTCTTTATATTCTTCTGAAATTTCTTTAGTAGAAATATACGATGGGTTACCGATAATCACATCAAAACCAATAAATCTACCACTTTCATCCTCTAATATTTCAGGGAACTCTATACGCCATTCCAAAGAATTTTGATAGATTTTATTTTCTTTTAGTTCTTTAAAATAAGCTTCTAACTTAGCTATATTGGTCTCAATATCTTTTTTATGTTTCTTTTGTTCCTTAGTAAGAGCTTCATCAAAAAGTTGCTCTGCTTCATACTTTAAATAATATTCTTGTTTTAACTTATCTAACTTTCTTTTTTCTTCACTATATTTTTCCCTATTTCTGTTTTAAAATTTTCTTTTATATCCTTTTATAAAATCTCGTAACTCCTTTTTTTGTTCCTTAGACGAAGCATTTCGATAGTTTGCTACAGCATCTCTATATGCATTAATGGATATTTTAGATTTTTCAAGTATTTCTTTTATATCAACATCCAATGAATAACGGCTAATGAGAGAATTTCCTACTTTAATATTGATATCAATATTCGGAAGGGTTTCTAATTCTTTACAATTTTCATCTTTATAGTAAGCGTGTTTTAGCAATTCTATCCAAAGTCTTAGTTGGCAAATTTTGACAGAGTTAGGATTTATATCTACACCAAAAAGACAATTTTCTATGATGGTTTGTTTTTCATAAAAAAGAGTTTCTTGCACTCTTTGGCTTTCTTTATTCTTAGGTTTATATCTAAACAATTCTCCATCTTCATCCACTATATTTAGCTCATCATTTTGCACTTCTATATTATATTCTTTTAAGCGTCTGCCATCCTTATCTACTAGTATCCCAAGGTTGTGTGCTTTATAGCAATAATCTCATTAAGTACAGATACAAGAAAGTGTCCAGAGCCCACAGATGGATCACAAATTTTTAAGCTATTAACAATTTTATTAGCTTCTTCTTTATCATTAATTTTATTATATAATTCTTCATACTTTACATCCCAACCTTTTACTTCATTGAATTTTTGTACAACAGCTTTTCGAAGTGCTTCTTTACACATATACATTGTAATCATACCGGGTGTAAAGAAACTACCATCTTGATAGCCATTAATCTTTTCAAAAATAAGCCCTAATACAGAAGCATTTATCAGTGTTTTGCTCTCCTCTTGTATTTCACCTGTACCATCACTACTGAAATTATAAGAATCTAAAAACTCAAATAAGTATTGCAAGGAGTTTTTATCTCCTGTTACTCTCTTTCCATTCCTGTCTTTCAAAACAGATAAAGCGAAAATAGGAATAGCCTTATCATTAGACAAATTACTTATGAATAATGTGATGTATTCAAGCTCAGTAGGCTCAAAAAGAGAACTGTTAAGATATGGAATTTTACTATAAAATTCTTTTATCTCATCTGTTCTATCTTCATAATTTTTAGCTAAAACCTGAAAGAATAATTTATTCAGATTATCATAATCTGGAAGCCTTTCTGAATTTAAAAAGGAATAAGCTCTATCACCACTATGATAGGAAATAAGCTGAGATTCCAATAATTTCAGAAATAAAACTCTATTAATCCAAGTAATATTAAGTTCTAAAGCAATATTAAAGAGTCGCTCTTCTTTACTTACTCCATATCGAGATGGATTGTTCACACGATCAACTTTATCTAATGCTTCCAGTTGCTGAATAGTATCTTCCAATAATGTTCCAGAATGTCTATATCCTTCTCTTTTTCGTTGAATAAGATTTTTTCCTCCATCTGTTGTAACCTCTTCTAATCCCATAATATGTAATAGCTCTCTATAAAATCCCCTATCAAGAGTATTACTATCATTCAAAAAAGGCAACTTTAACAAGTGAATTGGCGACAAGATTTTATATAGCTCAACAAGGCTATTATCCCCCTCTTTCTCTACTCTATTTTTATAATCATTAAGATTAAAATAGGTAAATTCTATTTCACTTTTTACTTCTTCTATATAGTTTTTAGCTATCTCAGAATAAAATTTATCTGTAGTATTAAAAGACAATTGACCTCCCTTAAAGTCTTCAAATTCCTTTCGAAGTTTTTTATTATTATAAAACTTCTCAAAAACTATTGCATCAAAAATAAACCACTCATAGACATTTGAAATAATAAGATGTTTAATTTCTTTATTATTCTTTCATTCAAGAAATACCAGAGTAGTTCCTGCATAGCCTTAGTATTAAGATTATCACAAAATACCATCTCTGCTTTATTGGTAATTTTTTTTCGTCTCAATAATTACTCCTACTGGAGTATTTGCATTATCTCCATTATGAATAACTAAATCTTGCCTTCCTGTCGTATTAATATAAAAATCATTCTTATAGTAAGAATCATTCATAAATTCCCTAATCAAGTTCTTATTATACTCTTCTGATTCATTATCATTAGTATTATTTAATAATTTATCGAAATTCTCTTTAAAGTTTTCAATAGTTTTTCTATCTATTCCTTGCTTTAGAAAAGCCTTATTTAATGATTTCTTTGGAGTTAATTTATTTTGATTCATACTTTATTTTAAATTATTCACAAACAAAAGTATAAACCAATTTCATTTCATACAATCCGCACTATTGATTTTAATAAAAAAATGGAGAGCGATAGCTTCACTCTCCAAATTTGATAATCCATTAAACCCGAAATCCTACTTCCCAATACAAAACTTAGAAAATATATTCCCTAAGACCTCATCATTGGTAAATTCCCCCGAGATTTCGCCGAGATGCTCCAAAGCAGTGCGAAGTTCGTATGCCAAAAGCTCCGTCTGTATGCCCATTGACACCGCTTCCTCCACTTTCTGAACAGAATTAAAGGATTTCTGCAACGCCTCGTAATGCCTTTGATTGGTGATGACTACGGCATTCTCCTCGGTTTTCAGCTCCTCAACATAGTTGGCGAGTTCAGCTTTCAAAAGTTCAATATTGATATTATCACGAGCGGATATTCCCATTATCGTATCGGTATAATAAGGGACAAGCTCGGCTTTCAGCTGTGCATCAAAAGAGTTAAGAGTAGGCTCTTCCCTATCCACGAGCTTATCAATCTTATTGTGCAGCAAGATTACCTTTAAATCCTCTCGATAAATCTCTTTTATAAAGCTAATGACCTCCTCTGCGGTGGAATCAAACTCATCATAAAGATAAAGGAGAATTTTCGCGGTGGAAATCTTTTCTTTGGCTTTCTTTACGCCTATTTCTTCGATTTTGTCCACCGTTTCGCGGATACCCGCCGTGTCTATAAACCTAAATGCCGTCCCCTTAATGTGCAGCACCTCCTCAATCGTGTCTCTGGTTGTACCCGCAATATCACTGACAATGGCTCTTTCCTCTTTCAAAAGGGCATTGAGAAGGGTAGATTTCCCAGCGTTGGGCTTGCCGATGATGGCTACATCTATTCCGTTTTTCATCGCGTTGCCGTATTGGAAGCTGTCGATAAGGCTTTGAAGTTTTGTTTTAAGATTTTGAAGCAATTGATTAAGGGCGGAGCGGTCGGCAAACTCTACATCTTCCTCCGAGAAGTCAAGCTCCAGCTCTATCAGCGAAGTGAAGTTCAGTAAGTCATTCCTTAGAATAGAAATCTCCTGCGAAATTCCACCTTTCAGTTGATTGAGCGCCATTTTTCTCGCTGCCTCGTTCTCCGAAGCAATAAGGTCGGCAATGGACTCCGCCTGCGAAAGGTCTATCCGCCCATTCATAAAGGCACGCATTGTAAATTCGCCCGCCTTAGCCATCCTCGCACCGTTATTGATGAGCGCTTCAAGGATTCTTTTTGCGATATGCGGAGAGCCGTGGAAAGATATTTCCACAGAATTTTCAGCGGTAAAGGTTCTCGGAGCATAAAACACAGAGACCATCACCTCATCGATCACCTCATCATTATCTTTTATAAAACCATAATGAACGGTATGCGTCTTCACCGCCTCTAAATCTTTCCCCTCAAAAATTTTATTGGTAATGCTCACAGCATCCTCACCCGAAACACGGATAATGCCGATCGCCCCCACTCCATTAGCCGTAGCCAATGCACAAATAGTATCTTGATTCATAAGTGCAAAAATAAGAAAATCCGCCCTTTGGAGCAGAGGGCTTTGCTACTCGATATAATCTATAAAAAGACCTGTTTCAAGAAAGAGCAAAACACTGCAATCTGGAGAGAATTATTATATTTGATGACCAATTTTATAGCGAATGAACAGATTTTCTCTCTGGGCAGTATGTATTTCTGCTTTCAGCTTTGCCCAGAATATCAGCCAGAAATTAGATAAATCCATCAGCAATTTACTCAATACAAATGAAGCATACTCTGCTAATATCTCCTTTTTCGTAAGCGATAGCAAGGGAAACCTCATTTACGAATATCAAGGGAATAAAGGGCTCTCAACGGCTTCTACACAAAAAATCTTCTCAGCAGGTGCAGCGCTGGAGACTCTGGGGAGCAGCTACCGATACACCACCACTGTATCCTATTCAGGAAAGGTAGAAAGCGGGAATGTCTCGGGGGATATTATCATCACCTCAAACGGAGACCCTACGCTCGGAAGCTGGCGATACGAAGGCTACAAACCCGAAGACTTTAAACAAAAATTGCTCTCTTCACTCACCCAAAACAATATCTCCAAAATCTCTGGGAACATCATAATTGATGATTCTTGGTTTGATTTGCAGACTATCCCTGGCGGATGGGCTTGGGACGACTTGGGGAACTACTACGGAGCAGGTGTGTGGGGAGTCAATTGGAGGGAAAATCAGTTTGACCTGAACATAAAAGGCAGCGAAATACAGTCCGCCAACATCCCCTTGCCCAATCTCCACTGGGCTTCTGAACTAAAGGCAAAGGGCAGTACAGACCAAAGCCTCATCTTCACTGCACCGCACTCGGAGGTAGCGCTTATCAATGGCAACCTGCCCTCTGGGAAGCTAATGACCGTATCTGGCGCTACCCCAAACCCACCGCTAAGCCTCGGCTATGAGGTGAAAAGCTGGCTCAAAGAAGCGCAAATCTCCTTCTCGGGAGAAATCCTCACTTCCTCTGGCGAAAAGTTCAAAGGCAATGCCTCTCCCCTACCTTCCTCAAGCACTAAGATTTTGGAGTACTACTCGCCCACGCTAGACAAGATCGTCTTCTGGTTTCTCAGAAAGAGCGTAAATCTCTACGGGGAAACCTTCATAAAGACCATTGCAAAAGAGAAAACAGGCGAGAGCAACTACAAAACAGGCATAGCATTGCTCAAAAACTTCTGGGCAAGCAAAGCGGGGATACACAAAGCAATGATTAATTTTGCAGACGGCAGTGGGCTCTCCCCACAAAATTATGTCTCCGCAAAAGCAGAAGTACAAGCACTCCTCTGGGCAAAAAAGCAAAACTGGTTTAATGCCTTCTATGACGCCCTACCCACCCTAAACGGTATGAAGATGAAGAGCGGCACCATAAGAAATACCAAGTCTTTCGCGGGCTATCACAACGGCTACACCTTCTCCATCATCATCAATAATTACCAAGGGAATAATGCCACAGAAGCGCTCTACAAAGTATTAAACCACCTGAAATAAAACCCTCAACCAACAAAGAAAAATGAAAAGACGGCTCTATCTATCAAAGTTTAATGTTTGGCTCACTTATATCTTTTTTACGGGTATCGTTAGCGCCATCGTGGTCTATTCCATCTTTCTCGTAAAAGAATTAAGGGCAAGGGAGACCAACCGAATGGGCATCTTCGTAAAGGCAATGCAACTCCTGCAAGAGAACCCCACAAGCATCTCTCCCGATACTCAGGATTTGATTTTATCCATCCTCGAGGAGAATAACCAGCTGCCCGTTATCGTAACCGATAGTAGAAAACACCCCATCATCAGCGAAGGCACTTTTAGAAACATCCCCGAAGACATCATTAAGGATAAAAACCACCTGAAAACCTACATCCAGCAGATGGAGAGCAACTATCCTCCCTTTGAAATAAAGCTGGCAAACAACGAGACCCAACTGGTATTCTACGATAATTCAGCATTGCTCAACAATCTCCAATATTACCCTTACTTCCTCGGGGTCTTCATCCTCTCCTACCTCATCGTCTCCATCTGGTTTATGCAAACAATGAAACGCCGAGACGAGGGCTTCCTCTGGGCTGGGCTCGCCAAAGAAACCGCGCACCAGATTGGCACTCCGCTATCGTCTATGATTGGCTGGACGGAGATTCTAAAACTCGAAAAACCCAACAGTACGGGCATAGCCGAGATGGAAAAAGACATCCTAAGGCTGAAAACCATCTCCGAGAGGTTCTCAAAAATAGGCTCCATACCCGAGCTGAAAGACTACAACCTCTCCGAAACCCTACGCCTCAATTTTGATTACTTAAAGAGCCGAATCTCCGCCAAAATTAATTTTACTCTAAGCCTCCCCGAGCAGGAAATCCTCATTCCTCACAACAGAATCCTCTTCAGCTGGGTGATAGAAAACCTTGTAAAAAACGCCGTAGATGCAATGAAAGGTATCGGCAGCCTGCACATCTCCCTCTACCAGAAAAACCACTCGATTTTTATGGATTTCAAAGACTCTGGCTGTGGTATGACGAGCAAACAAGCCCAGCGAATCTTTCTCCCAGGCTACTCCACCAAAAAACGAGGCTGGGGCTTGGGGCTAAGCCTCGCCCAAAGGGTAATAAAAACCTATCACAAAGGCAAAATCTCCATCGCCGAAACCGAAATAAACAAAGGCACTACCTTCCGAATAAAGCTGTAAGTTGTAGGCAGTAAGCAACAGGCGTTGCACGGTTAGTTTGTGATAAGTGGCTCCCCACGCTAGTGGGTGCTATTGGTTATTGGTGCTGTCATCGGATGGGGGTTGGTAGATGAGCTCGACCAATTCTACCCCCTTGTTTTGCATCTTGTGGATTTTAAAATGGTAATTCAGCAGGTTAAACTCTTGGTTCTCCTCTGGAATATCTTCGAGCTCGTGGAGAATAAAGCCCGCAAGGGTATTATAATCACCTTCATCGGAGAGCGGGAGCGCCTCTGGGAGGTGCTCGTTAATCTCTTCCAACGGTTGTGCTGCCTGCACCCAGTAGGTGTTTTCATCTACTTTTTCTACGATTTTCTCCTCGTCATCTTCCTCATCTTGGATTTCGCCCACGAGCTCCTCGAGGATATCTTCGAGGGTGATGATGCCCTCCGTACCGCCAAACTCATCAATGACGATAGCGAGGTGCATTTTCTTTGATTGGAAGACTTTCAGCAGGTCAGAAATCTTCTTACTCCCGACAACAAAGAATGCCTCGCGCATCAGTTCTCTAAGGTCAGAATGGCTGATATTCCCCGAGCGCTTTACATACTCGCGGATGATTTCCTTCGTATAGAGCACCCCGATGATGTTGTCTATGGAGTCTTCATAGACGGGGATTCGGGAGTAGCCACTTTCCATAATGGTATTGAGGATATCGTCTATGGGGTCTTCTATGTCTATGGAATGGATGTTCTGCCTCGGTACCATTATCTGCTTGGCAGAATGATCGGTGAAGTCAAAAGCATTTTTAATGATTTCGTAATTCTCTTCTTCTATCTCGCCAGAATCTGCGCTCTGCTTTACCAAAAGCTGAAGTTCTTCGGTGGAATGAATATCGGAGTCGGAGGCTGGCGGTATGTTGATGAGCCTTAAAAACCCATTGGAAGTGGAGTTCATCAGCCAGATAAAAGGCTGAAAAAGGGTGGTAAATATCCTTAGCGGATAGGCAATAAACATTGCTGTGGGTTCTGACTTTCTTATCGCGATAGACTTAGGAACCAGCTCGCCAAACACAATATGGAGGATGGTAATAATAAGAAAACTGAGCACCAAAGAGAGGGTGGTGAGGAGGGTTTCATCTAAACCGATATTGAATGACAAGAAAAGTCGCTCGATAACGCTATGCACGGCAGCCTCTCCTACCCAACCGAGCGCCAGAGAAGCAAGGGTAATCCCCAATTGAGTAGCGGAGAGATAGGCATCGAGCTTTTTAATGATATGCTCTGCCTGCTTTGCGAGAGGATTGCCCTCTGCTGCTTTTATTTGAATTTGAGAGTAGCGTACTTTTACGATTGAAAATTCGGCTGCCACGAAAAAGCCATTGAGAATAACAAGAAATAAAGCCAATAGTATCCTGACCGAGTCGTCCATTTTTATACGAAATATTAATCAGGACAAAGATATATATTTTTTTATAACTAAAATGCCCCAGGAAATTGGGATTCTAAACCTGCGATGAGATACGGCGGATAAAAAAACATCGGCTCTACAAGTAGAGCCGATGCGGTAATGATAATGTTCAATAAATTTAAAAATAAAAATTATGAATTTTTTAATGCTTCTGCGCCAGATACAATCTCGAGGATTTCGTTTGTAATCGCTGCCTGACGAGCTTTGTTGTAATAAATTACCAATTCGCTCTTCAGTGCCTGTGCATTATCGGTTGCTTTGTGCATTGCCGTCATCCTCGCACCGTGTTCAGACGCTACGGAATCGAGCACTGCCTTGAAAAGTTGAGTTTTTATAGACTTAGGGATAAGGTTATCCAAAATCTCTGCACGGCTTGGCTCAAAGATATAATCTTTTTCTACTCCTACATCTTCGGTCTCTGGCATTGATATAGGGAGGAGCTTCTCTGCCTGAACCTCCTGTGTAGCTGCATTGATAAACTTATTGTAGATAAGATAAACTTCATCAAAATTGCCTTCTACGAAGTCCTTCATCACAGAATAAGCTACGCTGGATACTGCATCGAAGGTGAGGTTATCGTATATCGCACTATGGTTTGCATATACTTCCTTCAATTTCTTTACAGCATCAAAAGCCTTTTTACCAATTGTAAGAACTTCTACTTCTACGCCTTCTTTAAGAGCTATCTGATGGTTGAGCTCTTTTATAACGGAGGAGTTGAAAGCCCCTGCAAGCCCTCTGTTGGAAGTAATCGCGATAAAGAGAACGCGCTTTACCTCTCTTGCCTGTGCATATACGGAGATATTATCAGGGTTTGAGCTTGAATTTACATTTTGGATAAGCTCTTGTAACTTTTCAGAATAAGGTCTGAGCATTACAATCGCATCTTGAGCTTTTTTGAGCTTAGCAGCAGATACCATTTTCATAGCGCTGGTGATCTGCATCGTAGATGAGATTGATGTAATTCTTCCTCTAATTTCTTTTAAGTTCGCCATTGTTTTATTGTATTAGTTGAAGGCTTAATCTCTTAAACCTTCAACAGTGAACCATTAATTATACTTCGCAGCGATGTCGTTTGCAGCTGCTTTCAATACACTTGTAATGTCTCCATCTATCTTACCTGCTTTGATGGCAGCCATAGTATCCGGATGCTTAGCTCTAAGGAATTCTACATATTCCTTCATAAACTCTTTTACCTTTCTTACAGGTACATTCCTAAGCAAGTTTTCTGTACCCGCATATACCATCGCTACCTGGTCTTCTACACGAAGCGGAGAGTTTACAGGCTGTTTAAGGATTTCCACATTCTTCTCACCTTTTGTAATAACGGAAAGTGTAGCGGCATCAAGGTCTGAACCGAATTTAGCGAAGGCTTCAAGCTCCTTATACTGTGCTTGGTCAAGTTTTAATGTACCCGATACTTTTTTCATCGACTTAATCTGAGCATTACCCCCTACTCTGGATACGGAGATACCCACATTAATCGCTGGTCTTACCCCAGAGTTAAACAAATCAGACTCCAAGAAAATCTGCCCATCTGTAATGGAGATAACATTGGTTGGGATATACGCGGAGACATCCCCTGCTTGGGTTTCAATAATCGGAAGAGCGGTAAGCGAACCACCACCTTTTACAACAGGTTTTAATGATTCTGGGAGGTCATTCATTTGCTTAGCAATTTCATCGTCTGCAATTACTTTTGCTGCTCTTTCCAATAGACGAGAGTGTAAGTAGAATACATCCCCAGGATATGCCTCACGACCTGGTGGTCTTCTCAATAACAAGGAAAGCTCACGATAAGCCACCGCTTGTTTAGATAAATCATCATAGACGATAAGTGCTGGGCGACCTGTATCACGGAAGAACTCTCCGATAGCCGCACCTGCCATTGGTGCATATACCTGCATTGGTGCAGGGTCAGAAGCATTTGCTGCTACTACTACAGTATAAGCGAGTGCTCCTTTATCTGCCAAAGTCTGAACAATCTGAGCTACAGTAGAGCCTTTTTGCCCAACAGCAACATATATACAGAATACAGGCTCGCCTGCATCATAAAATTCTTTTTGATTAAGGATAGTATCGATAGCTACAGTAGTTTTCCCTGTCTGTCTATCTCCAATGATAAGCTCTCTCTGCCCTCTTCCGATAGGAATCATTGAGTCTACCGCTACGATACCTGTTTGTAATGGCTCATTTACTGGCTGACGATAAATAACCCCTGGAGCTTTTCTTTCCAATGGCATTTCATATAAATCACCAGTGATTGGTCCTTTACCATCAATAGGGTTACCAAGAGTATCTACCACCCTTCCGAGAAGCCCCTCTCCTACTTTAATAGAAGAGATTCTATTGGTTCTCTTTACAGTATCTCCTTCTTTTACGAGTTTAGATTCACCTAAAAGAGCGATACCTACATTATCTTCTTCAAGGTTTAATACAATACCTTCTACATCTGAAGAGAATTTTACCAACTCTCCGTATTGTACATTCTCAAGCCCATAAACACGAGCGATACCATCACCAATCGTTAGTACAGTACCAACTTCTTCAATATTAGACTGAGTATCAAAATTCGCTAATTGCTGTTTTAAAATAGCTGAAACTTCAGCTGGATTTATTTCTGCCATTGTGTGGTTGTTTTATCTTTTAATTTAACTGAAAGTTTTTCTTAATTTGATTTAACTTGGATTTTACGGAAGCATCAATCTGCTGATCTCCTACTCTTAGGATATACCCTCCGAGTATCTCTGGCTTGATGATAAGCTCAAGCTCATACTGAGAACCCTGAACCAAAGTTGTTGATTTTAAAATATGATCTACCGACTGAGAAGAGAGCTGTGCAGCAGTGGTAAGTGTAACCTTTTGCACATTATTTTCAGCATTAATTTTATTAATGTATTCCTGTGCTATCTCTTCCAAGTGAGATTCTCTACCTCTTGAAATCACCAGCTTTACAAAGTTCTGAGAAACGGGTGAGAAACCTTTGAAAATCTCTTGAACTACGGATAATTTCTTTTTATAGTCAATGAACGGAGTCTCTAAAAATCTCACCAAATCCTTAGATTCGGATAAGACTTTTATAATATCCTTCATTTCGGTGTAGATAGTCTGAGTCTGGTTTGATTCCTTTGCAAAATCAAGCAGTCCCTGAGCATATCTTCTTGCAACTTTACTCGTAAGCATATTAGTTATGGTTAGAGTTATTCAAATAGTTTTCTACCAAAGCATTTTGAGCATCAGAATTATCTAATTTCTGCTTTAATATTTGCTCAGCTATGCCTACAGAGAGAGCTCCAATCTGGTTTTTAATATCTGCCATAGCTGCTGATTTCTCTGCTTGAATGGTTTGCTTAGCCTGCTCGATAAGCTTCTCGCCTTCTGCTTTTGCTACATCTTGAGCTTCGCTTACAATTTTATCTTTTAATTCTCTTGCTTCTTTCAGGATAGCATCTCTTTCTATTTTCGCTTCACGGACGATTCTCTCGTTATCAGCTTTCAAGGACTCCATTTCTTTTCTTGCGAGTTTAGCTTGGTTAAGCGCATCTGTAATGGATACTTCTCTTTCATTTACAGCAGAGAGGATAGGCTTCCAAGCATATTTTGCTAAAAGAGCTACCAAGATGAGGAAGACAACAGCCGTCCAAAATATATTACCAATTGATGGGGTTAATAATTCCATTATATATATAAGTTTTTATGATTTACTTTTCTAACTTTTTATAAAGACCTCTGCAAACCAACCGTCTGCAGAGGTTCTTTAAATTGTCTATTATCCGTTACCAAGCATTGCTACTACGATACCGAATAGACCAGCACCTTCAATAAGAGCTGCTGCGATAATCATTGCAGTTTGGATTTTACCTGATTGCTCTGGTTGTCTTGCAATACCATCCATTGCAGAAGAACCAATTTTACCAATTCCAAATCCTACACCAAGAACAGCTAAACCTGCTCCAATTGCTGCGATACTACCTGTCATAATATTATAATTTAAAAAAGTTATTTAATTATTTATTTCTCTGATTAATGATCGTGATGAGGTTCCTCTACTGCTGAGCCTATAAAGAGGGCTGTAAGCATTGTAAAGATATACGCCTGTAGTGCTGCTACCAATACTTCAAGGGTATAGATAAAGAGAGACATACCTAATGCCACAGGAGCTATTGCATAAGTTTTCATAATAAAGATAAGTGCAAGTAAGCTCATAATAATGATATGCCCAGCCGTCATATTAGCAAAGAGACGAATCATCAATGCAAAAGGTTTTGTGATAATACCCAATAGCTCTACTGGAACGAGGATAAGATAGATCAAAATCTTTCCTCCGAAAGGCATTCCCTTACCGAGTGGATCAAACATATGCATCCAATAGGTTTTTCTACCGCTGAGATTTACAATTAATAAAGTGAGTACAGAAAGCGTAAAGGTAAAAGCGATATTCCCCGTAGTATTGGCTGCGCCTGGGAAAAGCCCGAGAATATTAAGCACCCAAATAAAGAGGAACAGAGTAGTTAAATAAGGCACATACTTTCTATACCTAAGCGCTCCTATATTTTGCAATGCGATATCATCTCTCACAAAGAGTACAAGAGGCTCTATAAATTTGGCTATTCCAGAAGGAACTTGTGATTTTTTATAAGAAGATGCAGTAGCAAATCCTATTATTAATAAGATAAGGGCTGCTAAAAGCATTTGTGCTACATTCTTAGTAATAGATAAGTCAAGAGGTTTTAGATTTTCATCTGTCGGGTGATGGTGTTCATCTAATTTTAAATCTCCTGATGCATTGGTTTCGTATATTTTTTCGTGAAAAAGCACATAGTATTTACCGTCTTTCTCTACCACTTCACTCTTCCCTGCTTCATTAGAATGCCCAAATTCTGCTGAGCTGAATACCTTTAAACCATTATCCCAAAGAATAACTGGCAAGTTAAGCGTTACAGAGTTTTCTCCTTCTCCCCAAAAGTGCCAAGAATGCCCATCTTGAATATGGTGCATAATAAATGGTACAGGATTATACTTCTCCTCTTTCCCTGCTTCTGAATGCCCATTCTCACTGGAAAAACCAAGTGTAAATGTCAATAGCGAAAAGGCAATCAAGAGTCTTTTAAAATTCATAACTAAATGCTATTTCAAAATTTTCGCAAAAATAGAAAATAATAATTGAATCCTACAATTGTTTAGATAGATTTTATATGATTTTTATCCTATTTTTTCAAGAGCTTTATCAGCAGGAGAACCTCCGCCGCCAAATAAGCCCAATAAAGCATAAAATAAGAAAGCACCTCCTCCTTAAAATCCTTTTGAAAAACGGCAATATACCCCATTGCAAAGAGCTTAAAGACCACAAAGCCCAAGAACGCAAATCCTATGATAGCCGACTTATCCAATATATAAAGCGTAAGAAAAGTCATCACCCCTATAAATGCGGTAAAGAATATCAAAAAGTGTATTCTGTAGTTGAGAGAAATAATGCCCTGCACCTGCAAGAAATACTGAGCGAGGAATAAAAGCACAGCAAAGAGGATAAATACCAGAAAGGAATAGAGGGCAAATCTAGTTTTCTTCATACCTCGCAAAACTAAATATTTTTTCAGAATTAATACTTCTCAGCGGTTTTAAATAAAGATTAACCGCCTTGATAATAGATTTTATGCCAAATTGTCTACTTTTGCAATTGGGTATGTTTTTTGCCAAAACCGCCCTGCTATTCTTAAAAGAACAAAAACTATGGATATTAAAAAGGATTTTAGAGATTTCTCTGTAAAGCATCTGGGCAATAATGGCCTCGCTACCGACCAATATATGAATGCGTTTAACCCCACAAACCTCACGCCTTATATTATGGAGGAAAGGCGACTAAATGTAGCGCAAATGGATGTCTTCTCCCGACTGATGATGGACAGAATCATCTTCCTCGGGACGGGGATTGATGACCAAGTGGCAAACATCGTAACCGCACAGCTCCTCTTCTTAGAGAGTGCAGACCCAAGTAAAGACATTCAGATTTACATCAATTCACCAGGGGGCAGTGTATATGCAGGACTCGGAATTTATGACACAATGCAAATCATCAAGCCAGATGTAGCAACCATCTGCACGGGTATGGCAGCATCTATGGGGGCAGTTCTCCTCGTAGCAGGTGAAAAAGGCAAGCGCTCAGCACTAAAACACTCACGAGTGATGATTCATCAGCCGAGTGGTGGTGCTCAGGGAGTAGCTTCCGATATGGAAATCAACCTCAGAGAAATGCTAAAACTCAAAAAAGAACTCTACGAAATCATCTCCTCCCACTCTGGGCAGAGCTTCGATTGGGTAGAAAAGGCGTCCGACAGAGACTATTGGATGACCTCCGAAGAAGCAAAAGGCTTCGGAATGATAGACGAAGTACTACAAAAAGCAGCAAGTAATAAGCAGTAGGCTTAAAGCTCTCTGCAGCAGTTACAGGCGCCCCAAAGGGGCGCCTGTAACTGCTTATTGGCTACTGGCTTTTAGCTAATAGCTGTGGACGGTTATAGGCAGTAAGCTTAATTAGTGGCTGGCTATTGGCGGTGTATGATTAGTTTGTAGATAAGTGCATCACCTGCAAGGTGCCACGCGAGTGGATAATCGCCTCACTGGCTACAGTGTGCCTGCTGTGCTACGGCTAAGTTCGTCGGCTGGTAGCCGTGCTCCACTGGCTACGGTATGAAGGAGGTCATTGAGTTCTTCTATGCTTTTTACTTTCTCTTTTCTTATTATTAGCTGGGTACCTTCAGGAGTATCTTTTTGTTTTAGAACGGCTGAGGTAGGGTTTTGGCTAAGGTAGTTGAGGATATGGGCAAACTTCTCGCTGCGGTAGAATTTGTCCTGCGGATTTTGGGGTAGATATCCAAGGAATACCCCTTTCTTTACAATAAGCCGCTCTAAGCCAATATCAGCCGAAAGCCACTTAAGCTCTACCGATTTCAGGAGGTTGATGGCCTCTTGTGGCAGGTCTCCAAAGCGGTCAATCAGCTGAGCTTGGAAGCTATGAAGCTCCTCTATAGTCTCTATCTCTGCCAGTCTTTGGTAGAGCAGGAGCCGCTCTTCAGTACTTTGTACATAATCATCAGGGAGCATCAGCTCGAGGTCGGTATCTATATTGACCTCTTTTTTAGAGTTGAAGAGCTTCTTTCGGTCTTCTTCATTCTCAAAATACTGCTCAAACTGCTCATCATTCTGAAGCTCTTCCAATGCCTCCTGCATAATCTTCTGATAAGTATCAAAGCCCATCTCGTTGATAAAACCACTCTGCTCGGCACCGAGCAGGTCCCCTGCTCCGCGGATTTCAAGGTCTTTCATTGCGATTTGGAAACCACTCCCAAGGTCGGAGAACTGTTCTACGGCCTCAAGTCTTTTGCGGGCATCGGGAGTCATCATATCCATCGGTGGAGTGATGAGGTAGCAGAAAGCCTTTCGGTTACCCCTACCCACACGGCCTCGCATCTGGTGGAGGTCTGCCATACCGAAGCGCTGAGCATCATTAATGAAAATGGTATTTGCATTCGGTACATCTACCCCACTTTCTACGATGGTGGTAGAGACGAGTACATCGTACTTACCCTCCATAAAATCGAGGATACGGCTTTCGAGCTCCTTTCCATCGAGCTGTCCGTGCCCTGTAATCACCCTTGCATCAGGGACAAGCCTTTGGATAAGCCCTGCGATTTCCTGCAAGTTTTCTATTCTATTATTAATGAAATACACCTGCCCATCTCTCTGTATTTCGTAGGATATGGCATCTCTCAGCATCTCTTCATCAAAGCCTATGAGCTGCGTATCTACTGGCTGCCGATTAGGTGGCGGAGTCTTAATGACAGAGAGGTCTCTGGCTGCCATCAGGGAGAATTGTAGCGTGCGAGGGATAGGAGTGGCGGTAAGGGTGAGCGTATCTATATTGGTACGGAGGGTTTTTAGTTTGTCCTTTACGGATACACCAAACTTATGTTCCTCATCTATGATGAGAAGCCCTAAGTCTTTAAACTTCACTTTATCTGAGACCAACTGATGCGTACCGATAACGATATCAATCTTTCCCTCTTCCAAGCCTTTCAGAGTTTCATTTTTCTGCTTCGTCGTCCGAAAACGGTTGAGGTAAGAGATATTCACCGGGAAGTCTTTCAGCCTTTCTTTAAAGCTCCTGTAATGCTGAAATGCGAGTACAGTTGTAGGCACAAGTATTGCCACTTGCTTGCCATCGGTCGCAGCTTTAAATGCCGCACGGATTGCTACTTCGGTTTTACCGAACCCCACATCTCCGCAGATGAGCCTGTCCATCACGGTTTCGGCTTCCATATCTTTTTTCACTTCTATGGTAGCTTTCTCCTGGTCGGGCGTATCTTCGTAGATAAAGCTGGCTTCAAGCTCGTTTTGAAGATAGGTATCGGGGGTAAAAGCAAAGCCCTTGGCTGCCTTTCGCTTTGCGTAGAGTTTTATCAGGTCAAAGGCAATCTGCTTTACCTTTGCTTTGGTCTTCTGTTTTAATGACTTCCAAGCGGTAGAACCGAGCTTTGAGAGCACGATTTCCTTTCCTTCGGCGCCATTATATTTAGAAATCTTGTGCAAAGAGTGTATGCTTACATAGAGCAAATCTCCATTCTTATACGAGAGCTTAAAACATTCCTGTATGTTGCCGTCATTATTCACCTTTACAAGACCCATAAACTTCCCAATGCCGTGGTCTATGTGGGTAATATAATCGCCTATTTTAAGAGACATCAAATCTTTCAGGGTAAGCTGTTCTGATTTAGCAAAGGTATTCTTTGGCTTAAAGCGTTGGTACCTATCAAAAATCTGATGGTCGGTATACACAGAAATGCGAGAGCTGGTATCGATAAAGCCCTCGTGGAGCTCGGAGGTAAAGCTCTGGAAAGGGATATTCTTCTCCTTCTCTTCAAAGATGTTTTGAAGCCTTTCCCTTTGCTTTTCGTTGGAGAAAGATATCCAGACGGAATACTGATGATGCAGCTTGTCTTCCAAATCCTGAATAAGCATCTCAAAGTTTTTATTAAAACTCGGCTGAGGCGTCTGGCTAAGCTGTAATTCCATACGATTAGCATCACCCAAATGCTTTTCTGAAAGAGGCTGAGCAGAGAAATCTACCACCTTAAACCTCTGGAAGTGCTGGGTAAATTCTTCTTCGGAGACGAACAGCTCCTCTGGATGGCTATGATTTATAGCCTCACTTAGCGCGCCGAATTTTTCAAGGGATTGATGATAGAAGCTCTTGATTTTATTAAAAGTTGCATAAGCCTGCTGGGTGATGATAAGGGTATCTGGCGGGAGTATATCAAGGAAAGGCACTCGCTTTCCTACTACTGCAAAGTTCATATTAGAAACCAGCTCAAACTCCTCTACCTTGCCTACGGAAAGCTGAGTTTCTATATCAAACTCTCTGATGCTCTCCACTTCATTTCCAAAGAAAGAGATGCGGTAGGGTTTTTCATTGGAATAAGAAAATACATCTACAATCCCTCCTCGTACGGAGAACTCACCAGGCTCGGAAACAAAGTCGGTCGGGTTAAAATTAAACTGATGCAGAAGTTCTTCTGTAAAGTTAAAATCCAACTGCTCGCCTACCTTTATCTTATGTGAGATTGCTTTAAAGTCTTCTTTTTTGATTACTTTCTCACAGAGCGCTCCTGAATGTGCTACAATGACTTTTGGCTCGCTACTTAAGAGTATTTTATTGAGTACTTCCGTTCGCAATACGATGTTTGCATTCTGTGTTTTCTCAATCTGATAAGGCTCAAGGTGAGTCTCTGGGAAATAGAGTACTCGCTCCTCTCCCACCAGATTCTCCATTTCAGAAGTGATGTAAAATGCCGCTTCCTTATCATCAGTAATGAAGAGCAAAGTTTTATTCTGAACCGTAAAAAGCTCTGCAGCAATAAGCGAAGGCACAGAACCCGCACTCCCCTTTACATTAATATAATGATGAGTAGATAATCCTTCAAAAATATCCTTTCCAAAGTCTCTTCTTAAAAGCTCTGGCAGAAGAGATTCATTTATTTTCTTCATATCTTTCTTTAAATGCTCAAAAGCTGAAAGCAGAATGCCAACAGCTGAAACAGGCAGGCAAAGATAGTAAAACCCAATGTAAATAATCCTCTCAAATCTACCCTCTATACTGCTCTAAGCAGGTTTGGGCTGTCTCCCTCCATAGCTCATTACAATTATTAAACTCTGAGAGATAAACGAGTGTTCTACCTCATCAAAAATATTTCTTTACTTTTGCTCATTATGAATCAAAAATGGATTTACCTTCCAGAACCCAATGAAGAGGTGGTAGATGGGCTGAGCGCCTCTATCGGATTTGGGACATTGGAATCTAAAATACTTGTGCTAAGAGAGATTGATGACTATCAAAAAGCACGCGAATTCTTCAAACCTAAACTCGAAGATATACACAACCCCTTCCTGATGGCAGATATGCAGAAAGCCGTAGAGCGAATCGCTACCGCCATAGAGAATGGTGAGAAAATCCTCATCTATGGAGATTATGATGTGGATGGAACCACTGCCGTATCCTTGATGTACCTCTACCTAAGCAAAATCGTAGACAAGAAATACCTCGACTTCTATATACCCGACAGGAATTTGGAGGGCTATGGAGTCTCTACGGAGGGAATTGACTTTGCGAAGAAGAATGATTTCTCGCTCATCATCGCATTAGATTGTGGGATAAAAGCAGGAGATAAAATAGACTATGCCAATAGCTTGGGAATAGACTTCATCATTTGCGACCACCACCTGCCCAGTGATAAAATCCCCAATGCCTTTGCAGTGCTCGACCCCAAGAGAGCCGACTGCCGGTACCCCTACAAAGAACTCTCGGGATGTGGCGTAGGTTTCAAACTCTGCCAAGGACTAAACGCCATCTATAAAATCCCAGAAAATGAACTCTTCGAGCTTACCGACTTGCTTGCCATATCCATAGCAGCGGATATCGTAGCGATTACGGGAGAGAACAGGCATTTAGCAAAACTCGGGCTCAAAACCCTAAGAAAAACAAGAAAACTCGGGCTCCGCCAGCTCATCCCCAAAGAGCGGCTCTCCACCTTTGATATATCCAACATCGTTTTTGAAATCGCCCCGAAAATCAATGCCGCAGGGAGAATCTCCCACGCTAAAGCAGCCGTAGAACTGATGATTTCTGACAACCTGAAAAGTGCAAAGCACATCGTACAGGAGATTATGAATCTAAATGATGAAAGACGAGAGCTGGACATCAACTCTACATTAGAAGCGCTCCAACAGATTGAAGATACTCACCAGCAGAACAACTACTCCACCATAGTCTATAACCCCAAGTGGAACAAAGGCGTTATCGGGATTGTAGCCTCTCGGCTGATAGAGACTTACTACAAGCCTACGCTCGTCTTTACCGAAGGGAATAATGAAGAGCTGGTCGCTTCTGCCCGCTCAATATCAGATTTTGATGTGTATGAAGCATTGGATTTATGCTCCGACCTCTTCCTGAAATTCGGAGGGCATCAGGCTGCGGCAGGCCTTGTAATGGAGAAAGAAAAATTCGAGGAGTTTAAAGAGCGCTTCGAGAAAATCGTCTCCGAAAGAATAAAAGAACACCAGCGAACGCCAAGCATACAGATAGATACCATCATCCATATAGATGACCTCAACCGAGAGTTTTATAACTTCCACAGAAAACTGGCTCCTTTCGGTCCAAAGAATATGAAACCCATACTCGTTCTGAAAGACCAGAGAGTAACGGGCTTGGTAAAGACAATGGGCAAGGAAGACTACCACTTAAAATTCTACATCCGCCAAGAATCTACGGGTAAGAATATAGAATGCGTGGGCTTTAAGCTCGGGGAGTATGTAGAGAGGTTCCGCACCGAGAGTTTTGATATCGCCTTTACGGTAGAGGAAAACCACTGGAAAGGAAATGTAACCTATTACCTCAACCTTAGGGCTGTAAAATTCCACTAATCCAATATCTTTTATTTAAGCTATGAAAATAGGGCTTTTCTTCGGGTCGTTTAATCCCATACACATCGGGCATTTGATTTTAGCCAACTATATTCTGGAACATTCGGATATGGATGAGCTGTGGTTTATCATCAGTCCGCAGAATCCGTTTAAAGACAAGAAATCTCTGCTCAACGACCACTATCGCCTCGATATGGTAGAGCTCGCGATAAAGAATTATCCCAAGATGAGGGCTTCCAATATAGAATTTTCCTTACCCAAACCAAGCTATACGATAGATACGCTGGCATACCTAAAAGAGAAATACCCTACGCATTCTTTTGCTTTGATAATGGGTGAGGATAATCTCAAACACCTCCACAAGTGGAAAAACGCCAATGTATTAGTAGATAATCATCAGATTATCGTCTATCCGAGAATTTCAAATGATGAGATGGAGAGTGCTCAATTTGCCCATCACCCGAATATCCACAGGATAAAAGCACCCATAATAGAGCTTTCTGCTACCGAAATCAGAAAAATGATTAAAGAAAAAAAGAGCGTACGCCCTATGCTCCCACCAGAGGTTTTTGACTATCTTGATAAAACAGGCTTCTACGAAAATTAAACATCCCAATGAACTTTATCTATACATTCTTTTCTAAGTATCCAGACGAGCGAATCATCAAGTGGTTTAAAAAGGTCTGCACCGCCGAAGCAATCTCCTGCTTCTTGCTCTACTGCATTGCAATGGTCTGGAAACGGTACGACAGCGAAGGACTCCTCCCCACCATCTTTATCATTATTGTAGGGAATATTCACGGGCTCTTCTTCACGCTATATCTACTGCTTTGCCTCCCTGTAAGGAAAATCTTTAAATGGGATGATGAGGACTTCGTTTTTGCACTGCTCTCGGCATTCTTCCCCTTTGCTACGATATGGGTAGAAAAAAAACTCACGAGATTCAACCGTGATTAAAAAAGCGAGCTATCGGTCCTTTAACAAATATTTAATTCAAATTTATTTTTCAGTTTTATCCTAAACCTTTAATTTTGCCAAGAAAGTAAAGATGTCTATACACAACAAAATCGTAGAGGAAGCCATTACTTTTGATGATGTACTCCTCATCCCTTCGTACTCCGAAGTACTTCCGAACCAAGTTTCTCTTCAATCAAGACTTACCGACAAGATTACCCTGAACACGCCCATCGTCTCTGCAGCTATGGACACCGTAACCGAGGCAGAACTTGCCATTGCCCTTGCACGCGTAGGCGGGCTCGGTTTCATTCATAAGAATATGCCGATAGATGAGCAAGCCGCTCAGGTAAATAAGGTAAAACGCTCAGAAAACGGAATGATTTCTGACCCCGTAACCCTTACCAAAGACCATACTTTGGGCGAAGCAAAAGAACTGATGCTTCGATATAAGATTTCAGGGCTTCCTGTGGTAGATTTTAATAACAGACTGATAGGAATCATTACCAACAGAGATGTAAAATACCAAGAAGATGAATCTATAAAGGTAGAAGAACTGATGACGAAGGACAACCTCATTACCTCCGATAAGAATGCTACACTGGAAACAGCAAAGGAAATCCTCCTGAGCAACCGAGTAGAGAAGCTCCCTATCGTAGATGATGAATATCGCCTCGTAGGGCTCATCACCATAAAGGATATAGACAACCAGATGGAATACCCCAATGCCAATAAAGACAAAAACGGCAGGCTCATCGTAGGGGCTGGCGTAGGGGTAGGCGTAGATACTATGGAGCGCGTAAAAGCCCTTGTAGATGCAGGTGTAGATATCATCACCATAGACTCCGCACACGGGCATTCCAAAGGAGTGGTTGAAAAAATCCGAGAGATTCGTTCCGCGTATCCAGATTTGGATATCGTGGGCGGGAATATCGTAACCGCAGAAGCAGCAAAAGACCTCATCGATGCCGGCGCCAATGTCCTGAAAGTAGGCATTGGTCCAGGCTCCATCTGCACTACTCGAGTAGTGGCGGGTGTGGGCGTACCTCAGCTCTCCGCAATCTACAATGTCTACGAATACGCCAAAACCAGACGCGTAAGCGTTATCGCCGATGGGGGTATTAAGCTCTCTGGCGACATTGTAAAAGCCCTTGCATCGGGTGCAAATGCCGTAATGCTCGGTTCCCTCTTTGCTGGAACGGAAGAAGCTCCAGGCGAGGAAATCATCTTCCAGGGTAGAAAGTTTAAATCCTACCAAGGTATGGGGAGCCTCGCAGCGATGAGAAGAGGAGGCAAGGAAAGATACTTCCAAGCAGAAGCAAAGAAATTCGTACCCGAAGGCATAGAAGGCAGAGTGCCATACAAAGGGAAGATAGAAGATGTAGTCTTCCAGCTCGTAGGGGGCATCCGCGCGGGTATGGGCTACTGCGGCACGAAGGACATCCCTACCCTACAAACCGATAGCAAAATGGTGAAGATTACAGGCAGCGGCCTCAAAGAATCCCACCCCCACGATGTTATCATTACCCAAGAAGCACCGAACTATTCGCTATAAGCCTTAGGCGACAGGCAGTAAGCAGTAGGCTTTGCTAACAGGTATTGGCAATTAAGTTTATAATAAAAATCTACGGGCGTCCTTTCAGGACGCCCGTAGATTTTAAAGAAGATATATCTCACATTTAGTTTAAGTAATCACTTTCCACGCTCTGGGCTTACTGTCTATAGCCTACTGCAAAATCCTTACTTTTGCAAAATGAAAACTGAGAAAATCATTTTGGGGATAGACCCTGGCACTACGGTGATGGGCTTTGGTATTATTGCCATTCGAGGAGGGAGAATGTCGCTGGTCTCTATACACGAGCTTATCCTCAAAAAGTATCCTAACCACGCTACTAAACTCAAACATATCTTCGAGAAAACCCTTGCTCTTATAAATGAATATCACCCCGATGAAGTGGCTTTGGAAGCTCCTTTTTATGGTAAGAATGTACAGTCTATGCTCAAATTAGGGAGGGCACAGGGGGTGGCTATGGCAGCAAGCCTTTACCGAGATATACCGATTACAGAATACTCTCCCAAGAAGGTAAAAATGGCAATTACGGGTAATGGTAATGCCAGTAAAGAGCAGGTTGCCGCAATGCTAAAAAACCTCTTAGAGCTAAAAGAATTCCCCACCAAATACCTCGATGCTTCAGACGGACTGGCTGTGGCGGTCTGCCATTATTTCAACTCTGGAAATGCAGAAAAGGAGAAATCATACTCAGGTTGGGAAAGCTTTATCAAGCAAAATCCCGAAAGATTGAAGTAAGCAAAGAGCGTTAATTTTATATTAAAAAAGCCTATTTTAACAGAAAAGGCATAATTTTTTATACTTTTGTTTGTTGTATAAGTGTTAAATCTCTCTATTTTTATACGAAAACGAGAGTTTAAGCACAGAAGAATAGCTATTAGTCACAGTAGATGACCTGTTATGAATAAAAGATTTATACCCATTATATCGTTTCTGATGTCTGTATCGCTCATTATCTTCGTTACTTTACAAATAAAGTGGCTCAAGGAGTATTATGATGCATTAGACCAAGATTTCAGTAATAAAGTACACCTCGCACTGGAAGGCTCAGTAAAGAAAATAGAAGAAGCAGAGGTCCAGAAGTACCTCAATGAAGATTATAAAGACTTTGGAAATACGGTAATTGCCAGCAGCAAGCAGCCTTCGCTCACCACCATACAGCAAACCGAAGATTCGGCAACGAAGAAGACGATCATCTACTCCAAAAATATTATTCAAACAGAGGATATCCCGATTTCTAATAAAGGGGACAGCCTGATGCGTACCAAGCTCTTTACCGATGAGGGGATTATTGGCATTAAAACCGATAAACTCACACCTCAAATCCTTACCTCCGAGCTGAGCAATGCCCTCGGAACTGGTGAGTATGCAATGAAGGAATTCGTAAGGCTAAACGCAACCAACCTCCCCATCAGCAAGAGGGTAAATAAAGAACAGGTGCAGAAAATCATCGCTCAGGAGCTTAAACAAAATAAAGTAGATACCAGCTTTGGGTTTAGCATCTTTGATAAAAACCATAAGATGACCGATATCTTTACCAAATCCTACAAAGCAAATGAGTCTAATACCAACTACTCCCACATCCTCTTTACCGATAATCAAGGCAAGTCTATCTATACGCTATCGGTAGTCTTCCCAAGGAAAAACTTCTCTCTGTTTAAGGACAATCTGCCAATGCTTTTGGGAACCTTCCTCTCGCTTCTCACCATACTGGGGATATACATTGTATCCATTAATTATATGATGAGACAAAAGAAAATAGCGGATATTAAGACGGATTTTATCAATAATATGTCTCACGAGTTTAAGACTCCATTAGCAACCATATCCGTAGCGACCGATTCACTGGCAAATGACAGAATTGCTACCAATCCAGACAAGGTAAAATATTACTCACAACTTATAAAACAGGAGAATCTCCGAATGAAAAAGCAGGTGGAGAATGTCCTCAATATGTCTAAGCTCGAAAGAAATGAAGTAAAACTCTTCCTGAAAGAAACCAATGTACGAGAGCTTATCCTCAAAATCTCCGAATCTTTCAGGCTTATAGTTGATGAGCGCGGAGGCTCCCTCATAGAAGATTTTAATACCACAAAGTATCACTTCAAGATAGATGAATTTCACTTCTCCAATATGCTTATTAACCTCCTCGATAATGCCAATAAATACTCCCCCGAGAAGCCAGAGATAAAAATCTCTACCCGAAACGAGGGCAGCTGGTATGTCATTCAAATCTCCGATAAAGGCATCGGTATGGAAACTGAGAACAGAGGTAAGATATTTGAGAAATTCTTCCGCGAGGAAACAGGCAATATCCACAATGTAAAAGGACAAGGACTCGGACTATCTTATGTAAAAAAAATTATAGAACTGCACAAAGGGCAAATTAGTGTAGAATCCCAAAAAGGGAAAGGCTCTACCTTTACGGTAAAACTCCCAATGTAACCCAAAATAGAAATAAGTATAAAACAAAAAAGAATAGATATGAACAACAGGATTTTATTAGTAGAAGACGACCAAAGCTTCGGGGTAGTGCTAAGAGACTACCTTATGATGAACGATTTTGATGTAAACCTCGCTACCGATGGCGAGCAAGGACTAAAAGAATTTACCGAAAAGGACTATGACCTCTGCCTCTTCGATGTAATGATGCCTAAAAAAGATGGCTTCTCCCTAGCCGAAGACATCAAGAAAATGGATAAAACCACTCCCATCATCTTCCTTACGGCAAAAAATATGAGAGAAGATATCCTCAAAGGCTATCAAATAGGAGCCGATGACTACATTACAAAACCATTTGACACCGAGCTCCTCCTCTACAAGATTAAGGCAATGCTCCAGCGCAGTGCAGCAGTAGAAACAGAAGAGCAGGAACAGTTTAAGTTTAGCAACATCTACTTCGATTCTATGATGAGGCACCTCAGAGTGCACGACGAAGAGCACAAACTCTCCCCAAAAGAAAACGAACTCCTCAAGCTCCTCTGCATCCATAGAAATGATTTTATGCCAAGAGAACTCGCCCTTAGGAAAATCTGGAAGAAAGAGAACTACTTCACCGCAAGGAGTATGGATGTCTACATCGCTAAGCTAAGGAAGTACCTCCGGCCAGACGAAGGGTTAGAAATCATCAATGTACACGGCGAAGGTTTTAGGCTTTTAGTAAAGAATTAATACAGCAAGCAGTATGGGGAAAAATAAATTAGCCAGATTTGCGGAAAACAAAACCCTTCCCAATGTAATACAACCCACAAGAGACGAAGCACTCAGCGGCTTCCACCTCAAAGGAAAATGGAGAGCAGAGCATTTCAAAAACGCTAATCCTATCGTATTAGAGCTCGGTTGCGGGAAGGGCGAGTACTCCGTAGGGCTTGCAAAAGCATTTCCAGAGAAGAACTTTATCGGCTTAGATATAAAAGGAGCGAGATTCTGGTTCGGAGCAAAAGAAGCAATACAGGAAAACATAAACAATGTGGCCTTCCTGAGAACTCAAATAGAGCTTATCGACTGCTTCTTCGAGGAAAATGAAGTAGATGAAATCTGGATCACCTTTCCAGACCCGCAAATAAAATACAGGCGTACGAAGCACAGGCTTACCCACCCCGACTTCCTCTCTCGATACAAGAAAATCCTGAAACCAGATGGGATAATCCACCTCAAAACCGACTCCGAATTCCTGCACGGATATACTTTGGGGCTTCTCCAAGGGCTCGGCTGCGAAATCCTCACCGCCCATCACGACATCTATGGAGCGATAGAATACGAGCCCGATACCCCTCTCCTTCGGGGTATTCAAACCCACTACGAGGAGCTCTTCTCCGCAAAAGGGAAACTCATCACCTACATAAAATTCCGATTGTAATATAAAATAAGCCTCTCTAAAATAGAGCAAGTAGCCTTGATATCTTGCTTTTGGGTCTGTCTTAAGAAACTCGAGGGTGAAAATCATCAATCAGCAAGGCATTATAGAGTTTGATAATTTTAATACCCCTGATGAAAAGGCTAGCTGGGGATATGGGCTACAAAAAAATCTAAAAGCCTATATGGTGTATTTCTTTGGAGGTAAATTAAACTGTATAGACTACGGGCTTATCTACTTATTTATAAAACCCAAGACACCCCATCAGATGAAAATACTTTTCCTCCCAAGCTATGATATCACAACCCAAGATTGCAGGGATTTCAAAACAACCCTACCTTCTGGAAAAGGATTTACCCTAACCAAACAATAGAGCCTCTATTCTAAATCCATAATATTTCGCAAGAAAATTATAAGTTTATCTATTAAAAAAGGGGGTCTTAGACCACTTTTTTTAATATTTAATTCCGCGCATTGTGTTTGAAATAAAATTCTTGTGTATTTGATTATAAACAACCCTGTTTGTAATCAAATACTCTTGTAGGTAAAGGCAAACAACCCTGTTTGTGATTAAATACTCGTGTAGGTAAGGACAAACAACCCTGTTTGTAATAAAATACACGAGTATTTTTGCACGCGCAATATGGGGGAAATCAAATACTTGAAAAGTTGATGGATTTTAGTAAGAAATCTGATATTATTCGTAAAGAAAATAGAATTTTACAAGAAGAAACATGATTTCGCGAGAGAAAAGGGAGCAGAAAGCCACAAAAAACGGCACTCATTTTTGGAGATGAGTACCAAAATTATTGTATATTTGCACCGCTGGCTCCATAGTTCAACGGATAGAATAGAAGTTTCCTAAACTTTAGATCCAAGTTCGATTCTTGGTGGAGCTACTGAGATTTAACTAAATAAGGATAAAAAGTCGGCTAAAAATTTTATCATTATTTCAAAAATTATCTGTACCATAGCGTGCGGATTTTTTTTGTTTTAGGAGGGAGGTGGTTTGCCTCCCTGCGTGTTTAAATCATTCATTTCGTTTGTTTTCATCAGCTTTTCTACTGATAATATCATCAATATCAATGTTGAGAGAATCGAGGATTTTCTCTGCCTGCTCTATGCTGTGGGCTTTGTGATTGATGCGGATTTCATTCGGTCGGTCGCTGTTGTATTCCACTTTTGTCCCATTAATATTAAAGCTGGAAACTTCCTTGTATTCCGAATTATTTTCAATATTTCCCTCCGTATTGTTGAAATAATCATCAAAATCTTTATCAATTATTATATTCTTTGTATTAGACGGCGGCAGTATGGTCATTGATTTAGGGACTACGAGCTCATACCTCACACTATACCTTCGGAAACGGTCTTCGTAGGAGTATTTCAGGTAGTTAGGCAAAGAAATCCTATTATCCAAAATCTCGATAGGCACCGAAATTTTTATCGGTTGGTTGTAACCATAGGCTTTCTTTTTGATGATTAAGTAAGGCAGGGTGGCATCTTCCTTCCTGCTAATGGATACATAAGGGCGGTCGCTGTCATAAATCATTTTCTTATCAGAAAATATTCTCCCGCCGTTATACCCCTTGAAATTCTGGGGGATTTCTATCTTCTTCTCCTCTATATAAAGGGTATCTGAGGGGGTATTAATCATCACTTCTTCGGTTTCGATCTTATCACCACTGAAGGAAAAGCCCTGCGTAGTCTTATAAATAGAGAAGCCCGTAAATACCGATATCGCACAAAGAGAGAGGAATAGCACGAGGATAACCCCACCGATATTTTTGTACTGAATATGCGGAGCAAAGAGTTTTGACGCCACATAGCCGAACATAATAGCAGGAATAAGGGCGGATAAAACAATGATAGAGCCGATGAGATAGAGATTGGTATCGCTCCCAAAATAAAATTCAAAATCTTCAATAGGCGCTGTATTGAGGCTAAAAATCACCGAAAAACCAACAACTACCCCAACGATGCAAGTCACAGAAATCGCTGCAAATACAAAGCCTATGAGGTAACTGAGCACCTTGAGCATACTGGTAGCAATGGTATTGATTGTACTCTTATTCTGATTGTAGAAATCACCCGCTTTCCGAGAAGAATCATTCACAAACTGAAAGATTTTAGTGGATTCTTCCTTTATATTATCAAAATTGAGGGGCTTTCCGTGCATTTTCAAAAAATCCGAAGCGGTCTTTGCCTCTGGGAGTACAATCCACAAAATAATGTATATCAACACTACAAACGAAGTGGAAATATAGACTGTGAAGATTCCCATTACGGCAAAAAACAGCCAAATTGCCCTCATAATGCTCACATCCATCCCCATATAATGCGCCAAACCTGCGCATACCCCTGCAATCTTTGCTTTTTCAGGGTCTCGGAAGAGTTGTCTCTTGTATCCAGAGTAATTTTCTGATGATTTGCCCTTGGCTGTGCTTTCGGAGTAATACATTTCTTCCTGCTCACCAATGGTTTCAGGACTCCCGAGCTGGTCTATAACCTTTTCTACATCTGCGGTACTCACCACCTCTCTTTTTCCTAAAGTTTCCCTAAAAATCTCTACAATTCGGATTTCTATATCGTTCATTACCTCTTCTACTTCCTCTTTTTCCATAGAATTTCTAAGGGCGGAGAGGTAGTCGCTAAGTTTTATATACGCGTGCTCTTCTATTACGAAAGAATAGCCTGCCAGTGCTATTGATAAAGTCTTGTTCATTTTTGAATGGATTTATAGATTATTATTGTTTGTGATTTTATTTACCGAGCGAGTGAGCTCATTCCAAGTGTTTTGTAATTCTAAGAGGAAAGCCTTCCCCTTTTCCGTAATCTGATAATATTTTCTTGGGGGACCGCTTGTGGATTCTTCCCATCGATAGGAGAGAAATTCTCCATTTTTCAATCTCGTCAGTAAGGGATAAAGTGTGCCTTCTACGACATCTAACTGTCCATTCCTTAATTCCTCCATCAAGTCTGATACATACATTTCCTTCTGATTAATCAAACTCAAAATGCAGAACTCCAGAATACCCTTACGCATTTGTGCTTTAGTATTTTCTGTATTCATTTTTCATTCAGTTTTATTATTTTCAAATCTTAACAAAGCAAAGATATAAATAAAATATGGTATTATGTATTACAAAGTAATGAAAAAGTTTAGTATTTATTTATAAATTACTGTTTTTCAAATGAATTATTTTTTAGTTTTATTTATCCCACACTTGATTGGAAATAAATTTTCTCAATATTTGAGCAAAATAAAAAGGCTATTCAAATATTGAATAGCCTTCTAAAGATATAAATTCAATGATTAATTTAAAGCTCTAAGCCTCTTCTTTCATCGCCACCGAGGAGGAGCTCTACTGGGTTATCAATAGCTTCTTTTACCGCTACCAAGAAACCTACGGACTCCCTACCGTCGATAATTCTGTGGTCATAAGATAATGCCAAGTACATCATTGGGCGGATTTCTACTTTACCATCTACCGCTACAGGTCTTTGGATAATATTGTGCATACCTAAAATAGCAGACTGAGGAGGATTGATAATCGGAGTGGAAAGCATAGAACCGAAAGTACCTCCATTGGTAATAGTGAATGTACCTCCCGTCATTTCATCAACGGTGATTTTACCGTCTCTTACTTTGGTAGCAAGGTCTTTAATCCCTGCTTCTACACCTCGGAAAGACATATTCTCTGCATTTCTAAGTACAGGAACCATTAATCCCTTAGGCCCAGAAACCGCAATAGAGATATCGCAGAAGTCATAATTTACTTTGAAATCTCCATCAATGGAAGCATTTACATCTGGGTAAAGCTGTAAAGCTCTGGTAACCGCCTTGGTGAAGAAAGACATAAAGCCAAGACCTACGCCATGCTTAGCAGCAAATTCTTCCTTATAGAGTTTTCTTAGCCTAAAGATTTCGGACATATCTACCTCATTGAAAGTAGTAAGCATAGCGGTTTCATTTTTAACGGAAACCAATCTTGCTGCTAATTTTCTTCTCAGTACGGAGAGTTTAGTCGTCGTTACATTTCTTGAGCCATTTGTAGCAGGGGTACCCATAGCAGGAACGGCAGCGGTTTCTGCATCATACTTGGTGATTCTGCCGTCTTTACCTGTTCCTTTTACGGAAGCAGGGTCTATACCTCTTTCGTCTAATACTTTTTTAGCTGCTGGCGAAGGCGTACCTGTAGCATAAGTAGTAGCTGCTGCTGGTTTTTCTTCTACTTTTGGAGTTTCTGGTTTTGGAGCTTCTGCAGCTGGTTTTTCTTCAGTTTTAGGAGCTTCGGAAGAACCACCAGCAGGTTTTGCAGCACTCATATCTATTAAGCAAACAATCTGACCTACTTGTACTGTATCTCCTTCTTCTGCTTTTAGAGTAATGATACCACTCTCCTCGGCAGGTAATTCCAAAGTAGCTTTATCAGAATCTACTTCTGCGATAGGCTGATCTTTTTCTACATAATCACCATCTTTTACTAACCAAGTTGCAATTTCTACTTCTGTAATAGATTCCCCTGGTGATGGAACCTTCATTTCTAATACTGACATTATTATTCTTTTTTTTATTACTAATTAATTCCAAATACGCTATTGATTACTCCTTGTTGATTTTTCTCAAACATTTTATGGCTACCTGGAGCAGGCGAACCACTTGGTGCAGGTGCTATGACCTGAATACCTGTATCTCTGAGGTGACGGAGGATATAAGCCCACGCACCCATATTCTCTGGCTCTTCCTGTGCCCAGATGAGGTCCTTTCTCTTTGAATATTTATTAAGAATTTCTTCCAACTGATTATTTTGAAGAGGATAAAGCTGCTCCAATCTTACCAATGCTACACTTTCTGCTTTTAATTCTTCTTTTTTTGCTAATAGCTCATAGTATAGCTTACCAGAGCAGAGGACGAGCCTTTTCACTTTTGAAGGATTTGCTGTAGCATCATCTATAATCGGTTGGAACTGTCCGTTTGCCAACTCAGTTAATGAAGAAACCGCTTTCGGATGTCTGAGCAATGATTTCGGAGACATTACGACCAATGGTTTTCTAAAATTCCACTTGAGCTGTCTTCTCAGGATATGGAAGAAATTGGCAGGTGTAGTACAATTGGCCACAACGATGTTCTCATTTGCAGTAAGCCCGAGGAATCGTTCTAACCTTGCGGAAGAGTGCTCGGCGCCCTGACCTTCGTAGCCGTGAGGGAGGAGCATTACCAAGCCGTTCTGCATTTTCCATTTTTCTTCTGCAGCTACTAAATACTGGTCTATCACGATTTGAGCTCCATTGACGAAATCCCCGAACTGTGCCTCCCAGATGGTAAGCCTATTGGGACTTGCCATAGCATAACCGTAATCAAAACCGAGTACGCCGTACTCAGAGAGGAGGGAATTATAGGCTTCAAACCTCGCATCAGAGATGTGATTGAGTGGAGAATACTCTTCTTCTGTATCTTCGGTTTTAAGAACAGCGTGTCTGTGGGAGAAAGTACCTCGCTCGACATCTTCGCCAGAGATTCTAACGCTATGCCCTTCGGAAAGTAAGGTAGCGTAAGCCAGCCACTCCCCTATTGCCCAATCAATGGCATCATTATCTATCATTTTAAGGCGAGCCTCAAAGAGACGGGTAATTTTGCTGAGGAATTTTTTATCAGCAGGGAGGGTAGACATTTTCACTGCCAAGTCTTTTAGCTTAGCTAAGTCGTACTGAGTATTTACGGGCTTTTGAATTTCTCCTTTGGTGTATGAATAAGATTTCCAGGTCTCATTCATAAAGATGTCCATTTTATTTTTTTCTATTTCTTTTGAAGCATCAAAGTCTTTATCGAGGAGTTCTTTAAACTCTGCTTCCATTTGCTTGAGAACTTCATCTGAAAGGACGCCTTCGGATTTAAGAACTGCTTTATAAATCTCTCTTGGGTTTGGATGTTTAGAGATAATTTTATAGAGCTGAGGCTGAGTAAATCTCGGCTCGTCTCCCTCATTGTGCCCATACTTTCTGTATCCTAAAAGATCAATATAAACATCTTTGCCAAACTTTGCACGGAATTCTGCAGCGAAATGGAGAGCGTGTACTACTGCTTCTACATCATCCGCATTAATATGGAGGACAGGCGATGAAGTTACTTTCGCGATATCTGTACTATATATGGAAGAACGAGAGTCGAGATAGTTTGTAGTAAATGCCACCTGGTTATTCACTACGATATGTACAGTACCCCCTGTTTTATAACCATCGAGCGTCATCATTTGGGCAACTTCATATACGATGCCCTGACCTGCGATAGCGCCATCTCCGTGGATAACGATAGGGAGAACTTTATGGTAATCGTGATAAGTATTATCAATTTTCGAACGGCTGATGCCCTCTACGAGCGAAGCAACGGTCTCCAAGTGGGAAGGATTCGGCACGAGATTAATGACAACCTCTTTACCCTCTGGAGTCTTCGTCGTATGAGTAGCGCCCAAGTGATATTTAACATCGCCGGAGAAAACATCTTCAAACTCCTTACCTTCGAACTCGGAGAAAATCTGTTTGTAGGACTTCCCGAAGATATTGGAGAGCACGCTGAGACGACCACGGTGTGCCATACCTAAAACGACCTCTTCTACGCCTAAATGTGCGGATTTAGAAATCAGCTGGTCGAGGGCAGGGATGAGAGATTCATTACCCTCTAATGAAAATCTTTTCTGACCGACGAATTTTGTATTCAGATAGTTCTCAAAAGCTACAGCCTGGTTGAGTTTTCTAAGGATATTGACCTTTTCATCTGCGGATAGGCTTGGGTGGTTATTATTCACTTGAAGAAAAGCCTTGACGAAGTTTCTTTCTTCTATGCTATGAATGTGCATATACTCTACACCGATAGAATCGCAGTAGATGGTCTGTAATCTATCAATAATTTGCTGGAGTGTGGCAGCACCCGGAAGTCCTATTTCAATAGCGCAGTCAAATTTTCGGTTTAAATCTGCATTTGATAAGCCAAAATTCTCAATAGCGAGTGTAGGGGCGTATTTTCTTCTTTCTCTTACGGGATTGGTTTTTGTGAAGAGGTGGCCTCTGGTTCTGTATGCTTCGATAAGGTCTATGACTTTAAACTCTCTGCGGATATCTTCTGGGATTTCTCCATTGGCGGAAGCGTTTGAAACCTGCTGTACGATGGTAGTGGTACTTACGGGAGCTTGGGAGTAGCTTTCTTCGTCTCCATAGTTTTCTAAAGCAAAATCAAAGCCTTGAAAAAAGGCTTTCCACGAAGGCTCTAATGAGTCTGGATACTTTCTGTACTGCTGATATAAATCCTCAATAAACTGCGAATGTGCAGCGTTCAAAAATGAAAATCTGTCCATTATTTCTGGTCTATATTAATCTTAATTTAGATGTTGCACAAAGTTAGAAAAATTTAGGTATTCTGCTCCAAATAATTAAAATATTTTTCTTCTAAGGCTTAACCTATTGAAGAATTGCAAATTATACTTATTTCTTTCCTTAGCTTTAATAAAAAACTCTGGCTTTTGGAGATGCCAGAGCTTACGATATAGATAACCAAAACTCGAAATTAGGAGTTGAGGAGGATTGCGGCTTCTTTTGCGGCGTAAGTAAAAATGATATCGGCGCCCGCTCGTTTGATGGAGGTAAGACTTTCTATGATGGCTTTATCATTATCGAGCCAGCCGTTTTGCGCAGCGGCTTTTATCATTGCATATTCGCCGCTTACATTATAGACGGCGATGGGGAGGTCTATCGCATCTCGTACTTTGGAGACGATGTCTAAGTAGGGCAGCCCCGGTTTAATCATAATGATGTCTGCGCCTTCGTCTATGTCTTTAAAGACTTCGTTGAGTGCTTCGCGGGAGTTGTGGAAATCCATTTGATAAGTTTTTTTATCCTTTGGAATCTCAGTATGTGCCTTAGGGGCGGAGTCTAATGCCGATCTGAAAGGTCCGTAGAAGGAACTTGCGTATTTTGCGGCATAACTGAGGATGCCGACATTGGGAAAGCCATTCTCCTCAAGGGCTTGGCGGATGACGGCGACTCTGCCATCCATCATATCGCTGGGAGCGACGATATCGGCGCCAGATTGGGCGAGGGAAACGGACATTTTTGCGAGGGCTTCATTGGTAGCATCGTTATCTACTTGTCCATTAGTAATAATACCATCGTGCCCATAGATGGAGTATGGGTCTAGCGCGACATCTGGCATTAGAATCATCTGAGGGATGGCATTTTTTATGGCTTTAATGGTGTTTTGCATTAGTCCATCGGGGTTATAGGCCTCTTTGCCTGTATTATCTTTTAGATTTTCTGGGACTTTCATATAGAGATTGACGGCTTTTATGCCTAAGGAGTAGAGCTCTTGGCATTCTTTTACGGTGAGGTCTATGCTTCGCCTGAAAATACCGGGCATAGAGGGGATGGGCTCTTGTTTATTCTGCCCCTCCATAACGAAGAGGGGCATAACAAAGTCATTGGTAGTGAGGGTGGTCTCTTGCACGAGGCTTCTGAGGCTCTGGTGCATTCTGAGGCGGCGGTTTCTAGAGTGTATAATCATTTTTTGGAATAGTATTTGTAAAAGTGTGGCAAAGTTAATCATAGATTTTCAGTTAAGATCTATTGCAGATTAATTTGATTTTAAATACTTTTGTCCAAATTAAATACAAAACCACAATATGCTGAAACATTTATCTTATATTATACTTTTCACTTTTTCAGTGTCTGCTTCTGCACAGCAAGGACTTGGTGTAAAGGGAGATGATGGTCTCTTGATAGCTTACCCCAACCCTACGAAAGACTATATAATGCTAAAAACTAAAAATCCAAATCAGAAAATAAAATCGGTAACTTTCTACTCAATACTCGGCATGCAGGTAGCTGAATACAGCATAAATTCCCCATACACTGAGCTACAACTCGATAAAATGAAATCCGGCAAATACCTGCTGAGATACACTCTGAGCGATAACACACAGAAAGTAATGCAGATTATAAAACAGTAAAATATTATTGATTAAAAAAATTTCCTTGGAACTTTTTCTAAGGAAGTTTTTTTACTTAGGAGTTCTAGCTAAATTACTAAAAATTTGTATAAGCTAAGACCATTCTGTTCTGTCATATTTTGTGTATTTGTACATTGTGTATGTCCATTTGCAAATGGTCTTGTTTTTAATCTTTTATAGCTCTTGTGCTTTATAATAATATATAGTATTGTTATACATATACATTATACGAATTTTACATTTTTTATCATTGTGTGATTTATAATAAATTATAAATTTTAACATTTCTAATAGATATACTAAATAAACAATACCGAATTTTGATTTTATGAAAAAAACAGACATCTATAGACTATTACCAATGATAATAGGAATCTTTGGTTTTGGATACTACTATTATCACTCTGTTTATTGTAATAGTAAATACTTCGTAGACAATGCTGTAAATACAAAAATTATTAGAGTATATAACTATGCTAATAAATCTTTACAATTTTATTATACAGACAGGTATTGTATCACTACATCCTCAACAAGTGGAGACACATTAATCATTGGAGATTCTATATCTAAAAAAGCAAATTCCCCAATATTTAATATTTATAGAAAAAATAAAGACAATGGTAAATATAAATTTCATAAACATTATGAATGGAAGAATATTGATCTCTATTTTTAAATCTCATCATCTATCAATATCCATAAATAGAAACCTTTACAGTAGGAATATAATATTAGGATAAGGCAGTATTTGAAATGAAACAGTTCGATCACTTGTTATCCATTGAAGATGTTGATATTTAACTAAATAGGATCTAAATTCAAGTAGATGATTTAGTAAGCTCCCTATATAGTATATAAAGCATTTACCATTTTATCCAAAGCTTTTTGTATTTCAGAAAGTTGAATCTCTAATTCCCTTTCTGAAATCAAGTTATTAAATTGTTGTTTCTTCGTACTTAAAGCATTATTGAACAATTCTTTAAATGATTTTAATTGGTCATCAGTTGGTATGATAATAGGTAATTGTCTAGCATTATTTATTTGAAAAGTTTGTGTATTGTTAATAAAATCGTTAACATAAAAACTTGTAAAACAAGAATTTATTAAATAAACTATAAAGAATGTGAGGATATTATCCATTAAAGAATATAAACTCATACTTTTCACATCATTTATTGTTTTTAACTTTAAACGGTATTTTAGAAAAGTTGTATTTATATCAGTCCAGCAAAATCCCTCATTTAAATGAGGCTTTTATAATGGGAATAATTATAATCTGTACCACAAAAGAGTATTACTTCTAAGTAGTTGAATTATATTCTCTATATGAAATTAAGACTATCTTATGATTTTTTTATTAAGTTATTAAATAAGAAGAGTATGAGACTTCCTTTTGGTCTTAGCCATAATTTATCCTTAGTTTTGCTAATATTTATTTACATTAATGAAAAAGTCTATCTTATTTATAGCAGATAAACCTGATTGGGCTTATCACAACATCATAAAAGTTTGGACAGAATTATTATCAGAATACAATTGTTACATAGCTTTTACAAAAGATTACTCTATTAGAGCTAAAAAATTTAGTCTTATAGATATACTCAAAAATAAATTTAGCCAATTAAAATCTTCTCCGGTAAAGTATAAGATTCATTCATCAAGAAAGTATTCTTATCCTGTATATAAGGAAGTTCCAGTATATGAAGTATTCTCTGGAAAGAAAGTGAGTCTTACACATTTTGACATTACTATTGAATTAGCTTATTATTTCCAATATACAGCAGAATTCCCCTTTACAGCAGATAAGAAGTATGTAGGCTTATTTACAGATTGCTACCCTCACGAAGGACCATCTTACGACTTCAAAAATAATGTAGACCTTAAAACTCTAAATAGAGAGGATTTTTTTAAAAGATATATCAGTCACTATAATGGACTAATTGCAGGGAGTTATAATCTATACAATGACTATAAAAAAATTTAATTTTCCTATTGCTCTATCAAATGCCATATACAAAGCCGATAAATTTGTAGAGAATAATAATATAGGAGATAATGAATATCTCACTATTGGCTGGACAGGTACTCCTGACAGAGAAATGAAAGGCTTCCGAAGTATAATAGAACCCGCTATAAAAGAACTCCAAGATGATGGCTTTAATATAAAACTTAAAACAAAATTCTCTGGTAGCTATGATGATTTATTAACCTTCTACACCGATGTAGATTTAGTAGTAATCGCTTCCTCAGCAGATACTGGTCCCTCTCTATTTGCCGAAGCCTCCTTATGTAAAGTCCCAAGTATATCAACTAAAATAGGCTTTCCTAATTCCGTTATCAATGATGGTAAAAACGGATTGTTTATCAATAGAGATAAAGGAGAACTAAAACAAGCTATCATCAAACTCTATAATGATAGAGCTTTATTAAAGAAATTCTCCAGCAATATAAAGCAAGATTTCCTTCGTTTATTTAGTAATGAAATTTTAATACATAACCTAAAAGATTTTTTAAACCAATGATACCCGTTACAAAACCTTTTTTACCTCCGAAAGAAGAATATACAAAATACCTTGATGGCATCTGGATGCGCCAATGGCTCACCAATATGGGGCCGCTCGCCAGCCAACTGGAAATGGAACTGAAAGATTACCTCAACCTAAGCCATCTGCTATTTGTAACCAATGGTACGGTAGCCATCCAAATGGCAATAAAGGCACTCAACATTACAGGTGAGGTCATCACTACGCCTTTCTCTTTCGTAGCAACGACAAGCAGCATCGTTTGGGAAGGATGTACGCCCGTTTTTGTGGATATCTGCCCACAATCCCTCTGCATAGATGCCGATAAAATAGAAGCTGCCATCACAGAAAATACAGAGGCCATCCTCGCTACCCATGTCTATGGAAACCCTTGCGATGTAGTGAAGATAGAAGCTATTGCTAAAAAGCACCATCTGAAAGTTATCTACGATGCGGCTCACGCTTTCGGAGTAAAGGTAAATGGAAAATCTATTTTTGAATATGGAGATATCTCTACCTGCTCACTCCATTCTACTAAACTTTATCATTCGGTAGAGGGTGGTTTAGTCGTTACAAAAGACTCAGAACTCTTAAAGAAACTGGCATATATCCGTAATTTTGGGATTTCAGGCTTTGATTCTTTCTCAGAATTGGGGCTAAATGGTAAGAACTCCGAGTTCCACGCAGCTATGGGACTTGCCAATTTAAAATATACAGAAGCTATCCATAACAAACGAAAAGCCCTCTCCCAATGCTATGATGACAAGCTAAAAAACCTTAAAGCAACCAAAATCAAATGGCATAAGGAGGCAACTGAAAACTACGCCTACTACCCCATCCTATTAGAATCGGAAGAGCTTCTACTCAAAATAAAAAAGGAACTTGATACCTGCGAAATCTTCACCCGTAGATATTTCTACCCGAGCTTGGCATCTTCCCTGCCCTATCTCCCAAAACTCGAGCTACCCATCACCGAAGACATCTCCCGAAGAGTCCTCTGCCTACCTCTCTACTTTGATTTAACAGAGGAAGAAATAGACTATATCTCAAGACTAATGCTTAGAATTCAAAACAATTAATAATTATGAAAGTCGCTATTATGCAACCCTATATATTCCCATATATAGGATATTTCCAACTCATTAATTCTACTGATATTTTTATTTTTTATGACGATGTCAACTTTATAAAAAGTGGGTGGATTAATAGAAATAAAATTCTAATAAACGGTAAAGAAAATTATTTTACAATTCCTCTGGAAAATATCAGCTCTTATACACTTATTAACGAAACTAAAATTTTGAATACCCCCAAAACAATAAATAAACTATTAAAAAGCATTGAGCAAAACTATAAGAAAGCTCCTTACTTTGATAAAGTATATCCACTAATAACTCATGTACTTACAGAGAATCGATACACCTTTATATCTGAATTAGCTGCGCAGAGTATAATAGAAGTTTGCAAGTATTTAGGAATAGATAAAAAGTTTCTATTCTCCTCCAAGGACTTCCCAGAAACAAAATCTCTGGAAAGAGCAGACAGGCTTATAGAAATCACTCAGCGGTTAAATTCAAACAATTATATCAATCCAATAGGAGGTACCGAGCTCTACAATAAAGATTACTTCAAAGAAAAGGGCATTAACCTACAATTTATAAAACCCATCTCCACACCATACAAACAATTTAATGAAGAATTTACACCTTGGCTATCTATTATAGATGTTTTGATGTTTAATAACCCAAGCGATATAAAGAAAATGCTGGATAAATACGAATTAATATAAAAGACTATGAATATTTCATTTTATGTATCTGGAAGAGCAGGTAGATTAAGAAAGATATTAGAAGAAGCCTCCCCATCTACCCTTAAACTCATTAAAATTGTTGTTTGTGATAATCTCAAAAATGAAGACTTACATCAGCTATTATCCAAACACGATATAAAAATGGTCAGTTTTGACTACAAAACCCTATCCCCAGAAAGAAAACAGAGAAATAAAGTGTTATCAGACAAACTCAATTCTCTCTTCAAAGAAAACAATATTGACTACTGCTTCTGCTTTGGAGACCATATTTTAGAGGGACAATTGCTAAAAGACTACGAGAATAGAATTATCAACTTCCACCCTTCTATACTCCCTATGTTCCCTGGGCTTATGGCAATAGACCAAGCCATCAATGCAGGTGCAAAAGTTCTTGGAAATACCGCCCACTTTATAGATGAGGGAGTAGATACAGGAAGTATCATTATGCAAAATATAGTTTCCTATCAGTTTTTTGAAAAATATGGCTATGATGGACTTCTAAACCTGCAAGTCCCTATGTTTAATAAAATCCTAGATAGCCTGATAAATAACACCCTCATAATAAATAACGGGAAAGTCACTCTAAAAAACTATAATTACGATAGCGTTGTTTTCTTTCCAGAGTAAATAACCTTAGTTTTTATTGTCTCACCCGCTATTTATTCTTAACTTTGGGGATATAATTATTAACCACTTAAAACAGTAAATCCAATGAAAGTAACAGTAGTAGGTGCAGGTGCCGTAGGAGCAAGCTGCGCAGAGTACATCGCAATGAAAAACTTCGCCTCCGAAGTTGTATTAGTAGACATCAAAGAAGGCTTTGCCGAAGGTAAAGCTATGGACTTAATGCAAACCGCTTCACTCAATGGTTTTGATACCAAAATTACAGGTACTACGGGAGATTATTCCAAAACAGCAGGCTCCAAAGTAGCCGTTATTACCTCTGGTATCCCAAGAAAACCAGGTATGACGAGGGAAGAGCTCATCGGTATCAATGCAGGTATCGTAAAAGAAGTAGCAGCTAACCTCATCAAGCACTCACCTGAGGTCATCATCATCGTTGTTTCTAACCCTATGGATACAATGACCTACCTCGTACACAAAACTTCGGGGCTCCCTAAAAATAGAATCATCGGTATGGGTGGGGCATTAGATTCCGCTCGCTTTAAATACAGACTTGCCGAAGCATTAGACGCTCCGATTTCGGATATAGACGGTATGGTCATCGCTGCGCATTCCGATACAGGGATGCTTCCGCTCATCAGCAAGGCAACAAGATGCGGTGTTCCCGTAACCGAATTCCTAAACGAGGAAAAACAGAATTATGTAATAGAAGAAACAAAAGTAGGTGGAGCTACCCTTACCAAATTGCTCGGTACCTCCGCGTGGTATGCACCAGGAGCAGCAGTATCCGTATTGGTACAATCCATCCTCTGTGATCAGAAGAAAATGATTCCTTGCTCCCTCCTCCTCGATGGTGAGTATGGTCAAAAAGATATCTGCCTCGGTGTACCAGCCATTATCGGAGCCAATGGTGCTGAAAAAATAGTTGAAATCCCTCTTACCGATGCCGAGAAAGCTAAATTTGCAACCTCTGCAGACGCCGTAAGAACCGTAAATGGAGACTTAAAACTTTAAAATATTTTTTCATATTATATTTTTTAGGATTAGATTCTGACGGTAGAGAAGCTTTTCGCTTTCTCTACCGTTTTTTTCATCTTAATACCCACTCGCGTGAAATACCTACTGCTTCGCAAAGTAGCTTTTTATCCCATCCCCCTACGGGAAGCCCTTAGCAGAGGGGGAGGTAGGTAATCATTATTTAAACTAAAAGCCCTATCAGCTGGGGTGCAAGCACCCGCTACGAGAGTAGATAACTACCTAAACTCACCTGCTACATAAAAAAGCAGAGGTAGTAAATACCTCTGCTTCCTTTTGTAAGTAAATTAAAAAAAGGTGAAAAACCTATTATCGTTCATCTTTTAGTGACCAACCCGTTTTAAGCCCTATGATGAAATACACGAGGAGAAGCTCGCCCACCGCAAGAAGAACATCACCCGGTATACGAAGCCATCTGAGGAACTGCATTTGCTCGGTTTGCATAAATTCTACCGAACGAGCCGACCAATAGGCATTCGTAATGGACTCTACAGCTTGCATTATCCCTATCGGAAGGATACTCACGGTTACCATTACCAAAAGCCCGATATTAATAAGCCAGAATGCCCAAGAGATAAGTTTATTATTCCAATGCCTGTCAGGATAAAGCCCCCTGAGGACAAACATTATGAGCCCTATCCCGAGAATACCATACACCCCAAATAGCGCGGTATGCCCGTGCACAGCTGTTGTATTAAGCCCTTGTATATAATAGAGCGCAATTGGCGGGTTTATCGCAAAGCCAAAAATACCTGCACCTAAAAAGTTCCAGAAGCACATTGCAATGAAACAGTAAATCGGCCATTTATAAGCGATAATCCATTTGGTAGATTTTGAGAGTTTATAGTTATGATACGCCTCTATACCGATAAGAACCAGCGGAACGATTTCCAAAGCACTGAAAGTAGCCCCCAAAGCAAGGACTGCTGTAGGCGTAGCACTAAAATACAAGTGGTGGAAAGTTCCTAATATACCCCCAGCAAGGAAAACAATAGTAGAGAACAGTACGGATAGGCTCGCCGTCTTGATACGCAATAGCCCCAGACGAGAGAAAAGAAATGCTGCAACAACGGTAGCAAATACCTCGAAGAAGCCTTCTACCCAAAGGTGAACCACCCACCATCTCCAATATTCAGCAATTGCCATATGGGTCTGCCTGCCATACATAAGCCCTGCACCATAGAATGCTGCAATAGCTACTGATGCTATAACGAAAAGAATGAGCATATGCCTGTTCTCATCCTTTCTTCGGAGGGCTGGCAATAGCGCACGCACCATAAGAAACAGCCAGAGGAATAGACCAACTAAGAGTAATATCTGCCAAAGACGCCCGAGCTCTATATATTCATACCCTTGATGCCCGAAATAGAAGTTTTCTACCAGCCCGAGCTTTTGCATTACTCCCAACCACTGCCCTGCAAGGGAACCAAATACTACGATAAGCAATGCTCCAAAGAGTACATTCACACCAAGAGTTTGATACTTCGGCTCTACTCCTGATACCGCAGGAGCAATATATAAGCCCGTAGCAAGCCAGGAAGTAGCAATCCAGAATATTGCCAGCTGTACATGCCAGCTTCGGGAGACTGCCTGAGGGAGTACATCATCCAGCGGAATACCAAAAAAGCCTTCGCCTTCTACCCCATAATGCGCTGTAATAACCCCTACAAGCATCTGAACGAGGATGAGAAGAGAAACTACCCATATATATTTAAGTGTAGCCTTCATAGAGGAGGTAGGTTTCATATTACGCATTGGGTCTTCCAATGGTAAATTTTCATTTTCATCGTCTTCATTAGAGCGTGCGTGGTGGAAAACCAGTATCCCCACGAAGGTAAGAAGCATCAGCACACTGAAACCAGACCACATATGCAGCGATGTAGGTGGAGTATTGCCAACGAGAGGGTCGTGAGGCCAGTTATTCGTATAGGTAACATCATCATTAGGTCTATTGGTAATGCACACCCAGGTACTCCACGCAAAAAAAGCATTCATTTGCTCCATACGCTGAGGGTCTTTTATCGCTTTATCCTGAATAGCATAGCTCAGTCTTGTACTCTTCAGAGAAGGGTCTCCCATAAAGAGTTTCGTGTAGTATTCTCCTACTTCTTTTGCTACTTTTGCCCTTTCAGGAGAGTAAGTAATGATGCCTGTTTCTTCATCAAAAGTATTCGTACGAAGTTCCTTTTGTAGCAGGGTACGATATTTTGCCTGCTCTTCTTCTGGTAAGTCTTTGTAGGTCTTACCGTCTTTTTTTGTTAATTCTTCAAGGAGGAGGAGTGATTCACGGTGTAAGTAATCTGCCGTCCAATCCGGGGCTATATAAGCACCGTGTCCCCATATACTTCCTACGGTTTGCCCCCCTATAGATTGCCAGACATTCTGCCCATCTTTAATGTCTTGCCCTTCATAGAGAACTTCGCCATCAGTAGTTACAATTTTTGAGGGAAAAGGAGGAGCGGTTCGGTAAATTTCTACTCCATAAAAAATCAAAACCATAAAGGACGCGAGTACCGTAATGGCTAACCACATCCATAATTTCTTTGCTGTCATAAAAAATTAGATTTATTTATTAATATTTGAAAAAAGACACCCATCTAAATAATATAATGCACCATAATTGGTATAGCATTATCGTATTTAGATTTGCTAGCAAAATTAAAAGAGGTCAATATCCCTTATTATGATTAAAGTCAGTTTTAATATTATTACAGTAAAATATAAAGCATCCAAATAAAAATAACGCAAAAAATCCCCTTGCAGATTATGAATACAGCAATTTACAAGATGAGAACTAAGACTTGTACCCGTGGGAGCTATCTATTTACTGCATAAAGTCTATTGCTCACAACAATATAAACTATAAGAATAAGGAAGAAAGCATTGCCCACCCAGACATTATAATCAAATACGGAAACGCTGAGGTAAGTAAAGAGCCCCAAAAGAGCAAATACAATCATTATCTTCCCTATTCGGTAAGGGATGGGATAGTATTTCTGACCGAGGAAATAGGAAATAACCATCATTACGAAATAAGCGATAAGGGTAACCCAAGCGGAAACCATAAAACCGTATTCTTTTAAGAAGATAAGGTTTAAAACAATGGTGAGAAATGCGCCCATCCAAGAGATTAGAGTCCCAATCCCCGTGCGGTCGGTTACTTTATACCAAGTAGAGAAGTTATAATAAACCCCAAAACAGAGGTTCGCAATTGTAATGACAGGTACGATGTCTATCGCCGTCCAATAATCTTTATCGGTAATGAAGAGGCGCTTCAGCCAGCTGATATTCGCAATAATCCCCATAGCCGAAATCGCAGCAAAAAAGGTGAAGAATTCTGTAACCTTAGCATAGGTTTGCGGTGCATTTTTATCACCCATCTGCTTAAAGAAGAAAGGTTCTACTCCCATTCGGTAGGCAGTTACGAAGAGGGTCATCAGCACAGCGAGTTTATAGCAACCTCCGTAGGCACCCGCATCTCCTTCGGGGATGATGTAGTATTGAATCGTCTTATCAAAATTCTCATTTACCATAAACGCCAGTCCTGCAAACATTACGGGATAGGAATAGGCAAACATTTTTCGGAAGAGCAATAGGGAGAATTCTGCTCTTACCTTTATCAGAACGGGAGTAAGAAGCAGTACAGAAGCAAAACTCCCAATAACATTGGCAAAGAAAGGAAAGGAGACCTGCTTGGTAAGCCCAAAACTCTGAGAAACCTCTTTGGGGATAAAGACAAAAAGCGCAATAACACTCAATGTCTGCACTAATATAGAAAGCACCCGCACAGCAGAATACTTCACGGGCATACCCTTAAATCTGAGGTAAGCAAAGGGGATTACGCATATCGTATCAAAGAAAGCAATCCACGCAAACCATTTTATATATTCTGGAGTGGCGGAGTATTGGAGTACATCGGCAAGAGGCTGATTAAAGAGCAGCACAAGGAAAAGAAACAAACCCGAACTCGCAAACAGAAACCAAAAAGAGGTATTAAATACTCGGGTTTCATTGCCCTTTTCGGCAGAATATCTGAAAAAAGAAGTCTCAAAACCAAAGGTAAGAAGGATATTCACAAAGGAAATCCACGCATAAAGGTTGGTAAATTGTGCAAATTCTTCCTTATTAATAAAATGAATATAGAAAGGATTTAGAGCAAAGGTGATAATCCTCGGGAGAATAGCCCCTATACCATAAATAATGGTCTCGCTAAGCAGTTTTTTCATTGAGCAAAGATAAAAAAAACTGCATTCCGAAAGGTCAATGCTTTAACTTTGGTAGCAAACCCAAGTCTAATGCTACGAAAACGATTTCATCTATGATAAAGAATATAGAAATATCCACCATTATCAGGAAAAGAGCCCTGCCAATAGCCGTAGCGATGAGTGCTGCGAGCTTTTCTTTTGCACAGGAAAAGCTCAATATTAGTGGGCAAGTAACCAATCAGAACAATCAAGGAGTGGCTTACGCATCGGTGAGCTTTCATCATAAGACCGACAGCAGTGTGAGAGATGCCATCCTCACCGATGAAAACGGTAAATACAGCATTAGCCTACCTTCTGGTGAATATTCTATCAGCATAGAAGCCATAGATTATAAGAAATATATAACCCAAAGAGCTTTCTCCCTGCAAAGCACCAATGGAAATTTCAAGATTCAGAAAGAGGAAAGCGCTACTCTATCTTCCACAAAGAATATTGAGGGGGTTACCATCGTAGCTTCTTCTAATAAAGCCTATAAAGTAGAGCTCGATAAAAAAGTATACGACCCCTCCACCGATGTACTCAGTAAAGGAGGGAACCTCCAAGATGTGCTTTCTAATGTACCTTCAGTAGATGTAGATATAGACGGCACCGTATCTATGAGGGGCAACTCCAATGTAACCTTCCTCATCAATGGAAAACCCTCTGCTCTACTCGGGATAGACAGTGGCTCTAATGCCTTGCAAGCAATTCCCGCAGACCAGATTGAGCGAATTGAAGTCATCACCAATCCTTCTTCCAAGTTTGAAGCAAGTGGTACGGCAGGTATCTTGAACATTATCCTTAAAAAATCAAAATCTAAGGGCTTCAATGGAAGTGTAGAAGGCGCTTTGGGCTACCTGCCGATGAGTAGGCTCAATACCAACCTGAGCTGGAAACAAGGCAACTTTATATGGTACCTGAACGGTGGCGGTGGGCAAAGCCGTAGAGAGCATACCCGAGAGAACAATACCCGCTACTTTGATGCTCATAACATCACCACTTCTACCCTCAACCAGACCACTGATAACAGAAATGATGGGAAGAACTATAACCTCAATACAGGCTTTACCCTTGATATTACCGATAAAACCTCCATCAACCTTAGTGGGCTCCTCCGCCATATGAACAACGAGGGAAGAGACTCGGTAGATTATGAAAAACTCACCAGCCTTTCCTCCTCATACAGCAATAGATTAAGCCTTTCCAATGGTAAGGGAACTTCTATGCAAGGAGATTTCGGCATAGACCATAAGTTTAATACCAAAGGGCACAACCTCTCGGCATCTTTCAGCATTCAAAAAAATGAGAATGAGGATAAGAATAACATCAAGGAAACGGTAAATTCTGCATTCGTATCCCGCAATTTGGTAGATCAGAACACGACCAATAGGACACTCTTGGGCAAGATAGATTATGAACTCCCCATCGGTGAGGTGTCTCGATTAGAAGCAGGCTATCGTTTTGATAGAAATTCGAATGACTACGACTACAAGGTGCTCAAATCTACCGATGATATCAATTTCAGCATAGTGGATAATTTCACTAGCCAGACGAATTATACGGAGATGTTTAACTCCTTCTACACTCAGTTTAAGTCTAAATTTAACCGATTCGGCTATCAGCTTGGGCTACGGGTAGAGAACACGAGTATAGACATCTCATTTAGCAACCCTACGCTGGGCAATACCGCTATGAGCAAGAGCTACACAGACCTATTCCCAAGCGCTTTCCTGAGCTATGATATCGGCGGAAGCAATAAAAATCAGCTCCTGCTCAACTATTCCCGAAGGATAAAACGGCCGCGCTCCTTCTTCCTCGTTCCATTCAATTCATTCAACCTGAATGACGACAGGAATATTTTTGAAGGAAACCTTGACCTCAACCCTGAATTCTCTCATCAGCTCGAGCTCGGGTATGCCATCCAAAAAGGGAAGCTCACCATAAACCCTACCCTCTACTACAAAAAAGACGAGGGAGAAACCCAAATGGTTACCCTCCGCGAAAGCCCTACCTCAGATGTACTCCGCTCCAAGCCTTATAATATTGGGACGAAGGAAAAACTCGGGATAGATATCAATGCCACTGCCGATATATTCTCTTGGTGGAGGATAATGGGGAATATGGACCTCTACCTCTACAAAACCACAGGGAGCTTCTACGATGCCAGCCTTATGGACAAGCCCCTCTCCTTTGAGGGAAATGGCTTTTCGGGTAAGGGGAGGCTCACGAGTACTTTCAAGATTGATAAAACCCTAAGCATACAAGTGCAAGGGATGTTCAAGGGTGGGAAGAAAACCGAATCCAGCAGAAATAAAGATGAATACTCCATCAATTTCGGAGCGAATAAAACCCTCTGGAAAGGCAATGGTACGCTATCATTTAATATACAAGACATCTTCAATACGCGTGCGATGAGGAAGTACAGCTATGGCGACAGCTTCGAGCGCTACGGATATATGCAGTTCCAGCCTCGCACCTTTACTCTCTCTCTTTCCTATCGCTTTAAGCAAGGAGAGAAAATCGACCAACCGAAGAGAAGACAATCCCACCCTCACGAAAACAATAACGAAGACGAACAACGAGAGACAATGTAGCAGGTAGCTGATGGCTTTTGGCTAATAGCTATTAGCCAGCAGCTATCAGCTAAAAGCTGATTGGTACCCCGACAGGACAGTTTGGCAGAAAACTGTGCCGTCGTCATATGACGACAGGACAAAATAGTAGTAAATGTTAAAATTCCGATATCGGGACAGGGCAGTTTAGTACCAAATGTTAAAATCCCCATAGGGGAATAGGATAATTGCCTGCCACACTGTGGCTAAGTCCGTCAGCTGGCAGCTGTGCTAAGGGTAGGCTATGGTATTATTACACTAAAAAACTCCTCCTTTTCAGAAGAAGGAGTTTGTTTTGTTAATGGAGTAATATTATTGAAGCCTGCTGCCTTTTGCTTAAAGCCTGCTGCTAATAAATGCCTCACCGGCTACGGTGTATGCGGGAAATTAGTAGTTTAGGATAAAATTTCGTTTGGGGATATTATCTACTATAATTTTTATCCTCTTCACAAACTTTTGAAGCTCGGAGATAAAGGTTTCATTCTCTATAGTCTCTCCATAGATAAAAAAATGAGTATCTCTGATACCAAAACCTATTTTGCTAAGGGTAAACATAATGAAGTAAAGGAAATCTACCTCAGAATTAATGTCCAGATTATTATATAGGATGAGCTTTTTCTTGTCAAGAGCGATAAATTCACACTGATGATGATAAAGATTGATATGAATCTCCTTTTTATTCTTTGGACTGATACTACTCAAAAACTTCTCACCAGAGAAATTAAAGTAGGATGGCACACCCACTCCCTTTATTTTATGATAAAACTCCTTCGGGAAAGTGTAGTAGAACTGCACACCAAACGGTTTATTGATTGAGAGCATAAGTTCATCGGTTTGCTCATCGGTAGGAGCATTGTAATTAATCAACTGATGCCCCATCTGATGCTCTTTAAAGCCAATAGGCAATAAGCTAAACCTGTTGAGAGCGGAGATAACCCTCACTTCATCGTAATTCTTTTGCAGGATTTCCTCCAGTTTTGAGGAGAGGAAATTCTCAGGTGCTTCTTCATCTAAGAAATAGGGCTGCTCTTCCAATACATTTCTGCTTTTGGATAGCTGGTACTGTAACCCTCCCTGAGTAAAAAGTAATAATAGCTTGTTCATAAACAAGGCAAATGTAAAGAATTTTCCTAAAATACTTTTATTCGGTAATGAGTGGAGAGCGTTCGAGGCAATTATCCTCACAAACTCACTGCACATCGCTAAAAGCCAAGTGTGCGAAGCTTACTTCTTATCGCTTATACTGTCTTTCTTTTGTTCGTTTTGTTTTTGTTTATCGGTTTTTTTAGGGAAGAAGCGGTTAAAGCTTTTGGTATAAACTACACCGATGCCATAGGCTTGGTTGGCAGAGGTCTCGGAGCCGGCAATCAGCCCAATGTTTGAGGGCTTAGAATATACGCGGAAGAGGCGCGAGCCATCATTATTCTTGCTCCAATCGTATTCTATTGTGCCTTCACCAGAGAGGTAGTTATTGGTTGTAGTTTGGGTTTTGGCAATAGGCACTCCGAGGGCTGTTTTTATGCTCACCCTTGGCGATACGGTGATATGAGCGCTGGCATTTGCCCTATCGGCAGTATTGGCAGCTTGGTCGCCTTTGAGGTAGTCGATATCCAATTTCACATCATCGCTAATGGTATTCAGAGCAGAGGTGAGCTGCTTAAATGCGAGATTGTAACCAATGGATTGAGAAGCATTATTGGTATTAATGTCAAGGCTCCCCGAGTTGGAGATATTAAAACTGCTGAGCGCGAGTACAGAGCCGAATTGGAGGATTTTCTCATCCTCATTGGTCATCTTAGAGGCGAGGGTTTCTTTGATTTGAGATGAAACTTCAGGAGCAGCTACATCAAAACTAATATCCGGTGCATTGAGTGTCCCCGAGATATTCACTGTGAGCTGTATATTCACAGGAGGCAAGGTACTGGTGCCGAGATATTGCCCGAGGTTGGTTACGGTACGGTTATAATTTGCCTTGATGCCGAGCTGAGGGGTCATTGCATTGCCGTCCCACTTCAGGTTACTGCCCTTTGCAATCTGGAAGGTTCGCTCCAGAATGGCTTTGGAAACGAACGAGCCATTATCCACATAATAATCTCCACTGAGGTTGATTACGCCCGTCCTTGAAAGCTGGAATCTCAGCCTTTCGGATTCTCCTTTTACATTGATATTGCCCACACTTTCGCCGAGCAAAACGCTTACATTCGTGCCTTTATCTACGCTGAGGGTGAAATCTACATTTACATTAGCTCCTGTAGCTTTCTTTTTTGCTAAGACGATAGCACCACTGGCTTCCCTTTGGAGGAATCTGAGCATTTTAAACTCCTCTACACTGGATGCAGAGCTGGAATTAAAGGCGAAGGCAGAGCCGTTGAGCGCTTTCATATTTGGGGTAGAAATATCCAAGCCCGTTACCGGCCCTGAGATGTAGAGGTCGCCATTAGCATAGACCCTGCCCCAGAAAAGGTCATTGGTATTCTGATTAGAGTCTAAGACCAAGAGATTCTCCGCTCTTACCAAGAGATTGACGCCCATAGAAGCGAGGGTATCAAACCTGATAAACCCAGAGATAGAACCATCGGAATTAGCTCTGTTGTCTTTTATTCTAATATCGTTGAGGACTACGAAGCCTTTGGAAAGAGGGATTACGGTATCGTCAAAGGTGTAATCTACCCCCGTAAAGTCGAGCCTGAAGCCGAATTTAGAGAGGTTGATATCTCCACTGTAATCAATATCATCCAACGGACCGGAAATCCTTACGGTACCGTTTGCCTTGCCTCGCATATTGCTGAAAATCCCCGTAACGAACTGCTGGCTGAAAGCGAGGTCAAAGTCATTCATATTGGCGCTAATATCCAAGGTTGGGGTCTCTTGGTTGTTATCCACCGTACCTACGATATCGAGCTTATTCCCTCCGAATAATCCAGAGGATTTAAGCCTCATACCGATGTCGTAAATATTCGGTATATCGGTTTTATTTGCGTCTATACTGAGGCTTCCCATATCTCTACCGCCCATTTTCATCCCTTCTATATTGATATTGATGAGAGGTTCGAGTGCCGTTTCATTCTTCACGATGTGGAAATTACCATTGGCTACACCCTGGAAGTCCATACTGTTGCCTCCGGACTGCATTTCAAAGAGTTTGGAGACTTGTAGATTACTCACTTCGCCTTCCGCTTCAAAGTTGGATGCAGATTTATAATGCGCATTTTTAATGTACAGCGAGCTGTCATCCGAATAAATTCTGATGTTTTCTACCAATACCTCACCCGTCTTCTTCTTGTAGGTGATGGACTGCTCCAAGTCTTCGGAGGTGTCTATGCTCCAAGTGATGTTATTAAACTTCAAATGCGTAGGGGCAAACTTGAAGATATAATTGCCCTCCTTATCCAAAGTCTGGTTTAAGGTAATGTAGTAGCTCTTTAAGCTATTGTTCTTCTCATCGGTTTTGCTTCCAAACTTAAAGCTGGTAGAGAGGTGGAGCTTTTCTCCGTATTCGTTCTCGCCATAGAGGGAGAAATCATTGAAAACATTGTCGCCATATTGCAGTCTTTTAGCTCTGGCGAAGATTTGGTCTTCGGGGTTTTCGGTGTCTATATTCAGGGTAATTTGCTCAGCTACTATGCTATCGTTTTTCACAGGTGCTTGTGTAGAAATCTTGAGCTGTTCCAAGGCTTTTTTAGCGATTTCTGTGCTCTGCTTTTTCTTCATTGTATAGACTATTTTGTCCATACTTGCAGAGAGTTTCAGGTTGTTGGTATTCCCATCATAAGAGAGGGTAATAGGGCTGGTTGGGGTGAGCTTAAGCTCGGGCATAAAGTAGTCGGTAAGCTGCTGCCCAATGGTAAATTCTGCATTGAAGAACTGACCTTTATAGACTTTCTTAGGCTCGTTGCTCACAAGGATTCTCTCGGCTCCGTTTTGCACCATTCCTGCAAGGTCAGCAAGGTTAAACTGCCCTTCTATCTTTCCATTGATGGCGTTTGGGGCATTGATGCTGATAACCCTGTTGCCTTGGTTAATGTAGGTATTTACCTCTACGCTTGGCACACTCATCTTCTGCCCTTCGGAGAAATAATGAATATTATGAAGAGAAGCATCTAAGGTAAGGTCATTAATATCCGTCATTGCTACCTTGCCTTTAAAATCTCCACTTACAATCTGCCTGCCCTTTTGTCCACTAAAGAAATGAACATCCAGGTGCTTGATATGGGCTTCTACATTGGCAAACAAACGGCTGGTACTGAAATCTATCAAACCCTTGATATGGGCTTGGGCATTAGGGTCATTAATGCTGATTTCCCCATTATACTGCTTACGGTTAAGCGTACCATTTAGAGATAAATTCTTGATATTTTTACCCATTAGCTCTATGCTGGCAATATGGGAAGTGGTTTCCAGTACCATTGTATTCACATCAAAGCTCCTGCCTCTGAGGTGGAAAGTTCCAGAGAGATTCCCCACCTGCTTAGATTTTGTAATCGCAGAAGTATTGAGGTTTTGGATATTAAAATCTCCGCTGTACCTCGGTATATCTGTACTGAAATCATTGAGGTAAAAGTTTCTTATCTCAGCATTGCCTATCCCAGTGATGAGGTTTCCTTTATTTATATAGACCTGCTTAGGATTTACCTCTACATTTCCATTGAATTTCAAGCGCCCGAAATCATCCGCAAAGTTCTTCATCTTTTGTGCAATAAAGGATGGGAACATTGCTTTAAGGTCTTTATAAGTGAAATCGGTAGACAAGCCACTCGCTTTGATTTGAAAATCTCCATCAAGAAGATTTGCAAGATGAGTTTGTACCGCTCGTATATTCACCTTATCATTGCTCAGCATAAAGTTTTGGAGCTTAAAATCATTGAGCACACCATACATTTTCCCTTGCAGGCTTAGAGGGGTATAATTGTCCCAATTCGTAACGAAGTAGCTGATGTCGTAACCGCTTAATTTAGTCTCATTGTCAAACTTTAAATCCCAGATTACTCTATTATTAAAGTCCTGCCACTTGGTTTCCTTATCGAGATTGAACGAAATATCACCTTTTAAGAGTGAGTGATCGGTATCAAAGACTAATTCTTTAAAGGAAAGCGCTGTATTAGTTAGTGAAAACAGCCCTGCGAACCGCTCTACCTTATGAGTTTTTCCCCATCGTTCTGTGGTGAATGAGAGGTTTTGAAGGTCTGCATTAATATCTGGCCCTGCAATTTTAAGGGAAGGGATACTCATATTCACCGATGTGCCAACTAACCACTTGCCCGCATCTCCCTCAGAGTTTTGGTTGATGATAGAGAGCTTGGAATTATGAATCTCTATACTCGCTGCCATCTTAAAGAGAGGTTTCTTCGGGTCTCGCGGTTTGCCATCATCAAAGAGTTCTATAAACTTAATGAAATTAGCCGTGCTATCCCCTTTATAGGTAATGACCTGTACATCGGCATTATTCAGGGCAATCTTTTTAAAGTTAAAGGAATTGGTTCCGTTAATGGCATCTTTTACTAAGGAAATCCAATCAGATTCGGCAACTACAGATTCCGCTTTTAGGAAGTCCAGTCCTCTATCATCTTTTACCTTTAATCCGTGGATAACTACATCTCCAAAGTAGTTTATCTCTACGCTGCTCGCAGAGATATTTGTCTTAAAATCTTTATTGAGAAAGTCTAAACCTTTCTGAGCAATCCAGTTTTTAGTTACACTGAGGTTTAATGCGATAAATAAAGTGAGAATGAGGATAAAAATCCCAATAAATAAAGAGATAAAGAGCTTAAAAAACCAATGCATTTTCCTCTTTTGTTTAGGATTTCTCTCGGCTCTATCGGCTGTTTGCTCTTTCTCTATCTCGTTTATATTCTCTAAATTTGCCATTCTTTTTAATGAATTTTTGCAGACATTAATCCTGAAAACATAATGAATACACCTATTATCCTCGCCATTGAATCCTCTTGTGATGATACCTCTGCAGCTGTTCTTAGGGGGAATATTGTGCTCTCCAATATCGCTGCCAGCCAGAAGGTACACGCAGAATATGGAGGGGTGGTTCCAGAGCTGGCTTCAAGAGCGCATCAGCAGAATATAGTCCCCGTTATTCATCAGGCTATCAAGGAAGCAAAGATACAACAAAAAGATATTTCCGCAGTGGGCTTTACAAGAGGACCTGGACTGCTCGGCTCGCTCTTGGTGGGTACTTCTTTCGCAAAATCGCTCTCCATGAGCTTGGGCGTTCCATTAATTGAGGTCAATCACCTGCAAGCGCACATCCTCGCACATTTTATAGATGATGCCAACCCTACACCTCCTCAGTTTCCCTTTCTTTGCCTTACCGTAAGCGGTGGGCATACCCTCATTGTACTCGTAAAAGACTATTTTGATATGCAGATTGTCGGGCGAACAATAGATGATGCCGCAGGTGAAGCATTTGATAAAATAGGAAAAATAATGGGGCTGGAGTATCCCGCAGGAGCAGTTATAGACAGGCTCTCGGCAGAAGGAGACAGCAAGGCTTTTTCCTTCAGCAAGCCCAAAGTTGCGGGTTATGATTATTCATTCAGTGGGCTGAAAACCTCCTTCCTCTATGCTATTCAAAAGGCTGAAAAAGAAAATCCCAACTTTATTAAAGAGAACTTAAATGACCTCTGCGCATCCATACAGAGAACGATTATTGAAATCTTAATAGATAAATTAGAACAGGCAGCCTCTGACTTAAATATAAAAGAAATAGCCATAGCAGGAGGTGTCTCTGCAAACTCAGAGCTCAGAAAATCCATAACACACAAAGCCCAAAAACTCGGCTGGAAGACCTATATTCCCAAATTTGAATACACTACCGACAATGCCGCTATGATTGCAATGGTAGCAAAACTCAAATACGACAGACAAGAATTTGCCGACCTTAGTATTACCGCCAGTCCTCGCCCTGCTACCAGCCAAGAGATTTAGCTATAATCGTACAGTTTGTAAACAGGTAATACAATTACTCATAATACTTTTATCAGACTGGGTAATGTATTTTTCGTAATCAATTCTTGATTTATATAGAAAAACATATATTTTCTATCGCAATAAATCAATTTTCTAAGCTTTAACAGACAAAAAAAGAAATGAAAAATCGATATTTTTTATTCTTTTTTTTAATGAGAGAAGGCAAATACTTTGGTAGTATCCCCCATAATGCTGACTAAAAAATTAAAGCAAGACAGTCTATTGGTAAAACAAGATGATAAAAATAACTATTAAAGACAAAAAATAATGAATTAAATTATTTAAAATATAATATAAAAGAAATATTATTTCTTCTACTCTACATCATTTTCATTATTTCTCATTAGAATGAAACTTTTAAAGAAAATAAGCGTTTAAATAGCGTTAAATACCGTTAATTTTTAAAATAAATTTTCACTAATAGTTTTTTTTCTTAAATTTGCCGAAAGATGATCTATTATTAATAATTTAACGAGTCAACATTATGAACTATTTATTAGATGAAATCGACAAAAAAATCCTGGATTTTTTAGTTGAAAATACAAGAACTCCTTTCACGGAGATTGCGAAACAAATGAATGTATCCGCGGGTACCATTCATGTGAGAGTAAAGAAAATGGAAGATGCAGGAATCATCCAAGGCTCTTCCTTAGTTATTGATTACTCTAAGTTGGAATTTAACTTTACTGCATATATCGGTATCTTGCTTTCTGCATCTAACAAAACTCAAAATGTATTGAAAGAATTGGCAACTATCCCAAATGTGGTAGAGATAAGCGTAACTTCTGGTAAATACAATATCTTCTGTAAGATAATCGCTAAAAATACCGAAGATGCCAAGAGAATCATTTATCAGATTGATGATATTAATGATGTAATGCGTACAGAAAGTATGATTTCTATGGAAGAGCACCTGAGCGATACTAATAGATTAATTAAAGCAGTTTCTGTTTAATTAGAATAGTCTTGAAAATCTAAAAAAATCCTTAGTGAGAGTTCACTAAGGATTTTTTAATGGAAAAACCTGAAATAGCTTTCATTTGCCCATTGGAGCATTGGCTTATCTCCGCTGGTATCGCCAAAGGCGATGGTCTTATCGTATTTCTTACCTTGTATTTGGGCTTTTATTCGGGTTACCTTTTCCCTGCCATTGCAATTGGGTGTTTTAAATTCACCTGTAAATACTCCATCCTTAAAATATGCCTCCGTAGAGATGAGATTCATCTTAAACTCCTCCGCAAAAGGCTTTACCCAAATATCCAAAGATGCGGTTACCAAATAAGAGTCAGTCTTCTCTCTGTCTATTTTCTGAATAAAATCTAACGCCCGTTCTCTAATTAAACTTGGATAATACTCCGCAAAAAATGCTTGGGACTTCCTTTCTATAAACTCCTGAGTTTTGCCTTTTAGCAAAGAACTGATAAAACTTTTCTTTACCTGAGCGGCATCTATCAGTTTTAGCTTCACGAGAATAAACAGAGGAATGTGCTTCAAGTACTGAAATCTGTACTTAGAAGGGCTGGCAAACCTGAGGAAGAGGAACATTGTGTCTTTATGGGTAAGCGTTCCATCAAAATCAAAGAAATAGAACTTTTTCATTTTACAGCTTCAATCTTTTGAAGATAAATTCTGGAATATTCCTGATAATAGCCATTATAAACCACCAAACAGGGAGTACATAAGCCGTATCCCTCTTCTTTTTATAGGACTTGTAGATACATTCAGCAGCTTGTTTAGGACTTGCTGTGAGCTTAGGATTGAGGGGCAAACCTTCCGTCATCTTAGTTGCCATAAAGCCTGGCTTCACTGTAATCACATTGATTTTTTTGCTGTACATATAGTTCCTAAGCCCACTGAGGTAGGCCGTAAAACCTGCCTTTGCAGAACCATAAATAAAATTACTCTGCCTGCCCCTATCACCCGCTACCGAAGAGAGCGCGATGATAGTCCCTCTTCTCTTCGATTCAAACTTCTGAGCGAAATAATTTATAAGCGGAACGAGCTTAGCATAATTAATATCTATAATCTTTTGGGTGTTTTTATTATCATAAAGCCCCTCTGCTGTGCCTTTGCCCAAATATCCAGAAGCACAGAAGAGCAAATCCGAATCTATATAATCCAGTTTATAATACTGGTCATCATTCATTAAATCAAAATCTACAACTTCGGAATATTGCAAATATTTCACCTCTATATGCCGAGCAAAGCGCTCTGCGGAATCTCTATTAGAGGTAAGAAGATATATTTTTTCAAATCTTCTGCCTTCGGATAAAACCTTCTCTACAAATGCCTGTGCTACTTCCGAATTACTACCTAAAACAATCATAAAACTAAATAATTAGGGATTTAATATTCTTTTTCTCTGCAAAGAAATAAACTTGGGACTATCTACATTTTTAAGATAATTGGTAAGGCTTGGCTTGCTCATACTGTCTTTGGTAAGGTATATTCTGCCTCCAAAATCCTCTACAATTTTATCTAAACTCTCCACTAATTTTTTGAGTTTAGAATTTACTTTGAAGTCTAACGCAAGGGTATAGCCCTCCATAGGAAAGGAATTATACGCCTGTGGATTATTCTTACCGAAGAGTTTTAGTACTGCGAGGAAAGAACCGTTGCCCGACTTAGCAATCGTTTCAAGGATTTTTCTCATCCCCTCCTTGCCCTTATCTTTTGGGATTACCATCTGATACTGTATAAAGCCTTTCTTACCATAGATTTTGTTCCATTCATTAACTGCATCAAGGGGGTAAAAGAAAGGTTCATAATGCACAAAATTATTTACTTGCTTCTTCGCTTGCTTATAAAAATACAGCCAGTTGAATATTTTTATGGTCAAAGAATTCAGTACAAAACTCGGAAAGTAAAACGGCACAGTAGGCATAAATGATTTCTTGAGTTTCAGTGCATTTTTTTGTAATGATGCCGGTAGCTCTGCTTTCAGAGCGTGTTCTCCTCTCATCAGAATAGAGCGCCCGATATTCTTCCCCTTCTGCAAACAATCGATCCAGGCTACGGTATAAGTCCAAGACTCACTTTCTTCAAAGAGTTTAAAAATCTCATCTAAATTCTCCGCTTTAATGCTTTCCTGCCGAATATAAACGGATTCAATATTCTTCAACTTTATTTTTGCGGAGAGAATAATCCCCGTAAGCCCCATTCCACCGACAGTTGCCCAAAAGGTTTCCGCATTCTGCTCTCGGGAGCAGAGAATAATCTCCCCATTCTCTTTCATCAGTCTAAATTCTATTACATACTCGGAAAAGCAGCCTTCTGCGTGATGATTCTTACCGTGTACATCAGAGGCTATTGCCCCTCCTACACTCACAAATTTGGTACCTGGCGTTACATTCAGAAAATATCCCTGAGGCACAACGACCTCTAATATATCGGATAAAAGCACTCCAGCCTCACATTCTATAATGCCTTCTATCCTATCAAAACTGATGAATTTATTAAGCCTTTTGGTAGAAAAAATATTCTCTGCCAATGAAGCATCTCCATAGCATCTTCCATTTCCTCTTGCAATGATTTCCCTATTTCTAAGCACAAAATCCTTTATTTTACTTAGAGTGTCCTCAGACTTCATTACTTTTTCTACTACTGGGAAGTTGCCCCAATTGGTTACTTTCTGTTTATATTCTGGCATAGTCTAATGATGAATAGTCAATTAAAATAAATCTCAACCGCTCTAAAATTAATTATGATAATAAATCAAGAGCAGGAAGCAGAGAATCCAAAGCAAAAGGGTAAGCTGTATATATCGGTCTCTGTAAATAATCTTGGTGGGAGATTCCGTTCGGTTATACACCAATGTCTGCTGCAAATACCGAAGAAAAGCAAAAACCACGAAGATAAAAGTATAAAATACCTTCTGCCCAAACCTCTCCTGAACCTCTGGCGTAATGGTAAACATTAAATAGGAAATAATCCCCAGCGTAACCGATACCGAAAGTGCAATATCCGCAAACTGCACATTATAGCCGTCTAATGCCCTACGAGTTTTACCTGTAAGCTGTGCATTAATCAGCTCTCCCCTTCTCTTTCCAATGGCGAGAACCAATGCTAAAACAAAAGTCAAAAGTATCGCCCACTGAGAGATAATAATCCCCGTACCATAGCCCCCTGCCAATACCCGAAGTACAAAGCCCAAAGCAATAATACTGATATCTATAATCGCTATATGCTTCAGCTTAAAAGTATAGGCGAGGTTCATTATAAAATAGGAAACGATGATAGCCACAAACCGCCAGTCTGTATGCTCCAAACAGCAGAAACCTATGCACACAAGCCCAGCAATAAGGCATAGCAATCCTACAAAAACAAGCCGTGCAACGGATTTTGAAATAGCCCCGCTTGCTAACGGTCGTCGTCTTTTTATCGGGTGTTTTCTATCGGCTTCTATATCTATGTAGTCATTAATTATATAAATAGAACTTGCTGTAAGCGAGAATACAGCAAAAGCAAAAAGGCTTTCAATAAAAAGTGAAAACTCAAAAATTTTCCCAGAAAAAAAGAGCGGAACAAAAACAAAGATATTCTTGACCCACTGCTCTATTCTCAAAAGTTTTAAGTATTTAATCATCCATCCTGTTTAGAGTTGCAAAAGTAGCCATTTAATCGGATTTTCTATGTGCTCAAAACGATTTTTTAAACCTAATGATGAAGCTTAGCATTCCGCTACATTTACAGCAATGGCAAGCCCACCCTCAGAGGTTTCTTTAAATCTTTCATTCATACTTTGGGCGGTATCCCACATAGATTGTATCACCTCATCAAGGGAGACGATGGCTTTCTTAGGGTCGCTCTCCATTGCGATATTCGCAGCGGTTATTGCCTTTATTGCTCCCATAGAATTTCGCTCTATGCACGGAATCTGAACCAGCCCACCAATCGGGTCACAGGTAAGGCCGAGATGATGCTCCATCGCGATTTCTGCTGCCATTAGAACTTGTTCAGGACTGCCCCCCATTATCTCGGTAAGCCCCGCCGCTGCCATAGCAGAAGAAACACCGATCTCCGCCTGGCAACCTCCCATAGCGGCAGAGATGGTTGCATTTTTCTTAAAGAGCGTACCGATCTCCCCAGCCACGAGTATAAAACGGATAATATCCTCATCCGAAGTATGAGGGGTAAAGGCCTGAGAGTACATCAGTACGGCGGGGATTACTCCGCTCGCTCCATTAGTCGGTGCCGTAATAATGCGCCCAAAGCTGGCATTCTCCTCATTTACGGAAAGAGCAAAGCAGGAAATCCACTTATTCACAGCGGTGAAATCCTTCGGAGCAGAAATTACAGCATCAAACCACTCATTCATATTCTTATACACTTTATCTCCGAGGAGTTTTTGGTTTAAATCGTGAGCACGGCGGGTTACTTTCAGCCCACCAGGCAGTATGCCCTGCTTATTCACCCCTTTGTAGATACACTCCTTAATGTGTTTCCAGATGCTCAGGGCTTCTTTCTCTGTTTCTTCTCGGCTGCGCCAGCTCTCTTCATTCAAATAGATAAGGTCAGACAGCTTGCTAAGCCCTAATTTATTCAGATATTTGATGATATCCTTACCGTTGTGGCAAGGGTAAAGCGTTCTTATGCAATGCTCCTCGATAGAATTATTCTCCTGAGTCGCTACAAACCCACCGCCTACGGAATAGTAATCCTGCTCGAGCACCTCTCCATCATTAAACACCGCTCGGAAAATCATTCCATTGGGGTGGAAGTCCAGCGACTTCTGTTTATTCAGGACTAAATGATGACCATAAACAAACGGGAGCCTCACCTCACCAGCGAGGAGAATCTGATTTTCGGTTTTAATCCTCTCTATCTTTTCGTCTATGGTATTGGTATCGATGGTTCGGAAGTTCTCGCCAGAGAGCCCAAGCATCCCTGCGATATCGGTACCGTGACCGACGCCTGTCTTCGCCAGAGAACCGAAGAACTCCACGAAGACCTCCTTTACTTCGCTTAGCGGTCTGTGCCTTTTTATCTGGTCTATAAACATTTCAGCAGCGTTCCAAGGGCCCATCGTATGGGAGCTGGAAGGGCCTATGCCTACTTTAATAATCTCAAAAACGGATATGGACTGCATAATCGCAAAGGGTTTTAAAATATGATAAGGCAAAAATATTTAATTCAAAGAACAGATACAAAAAATACCAAAACAAGGAAGATTTTCAACCCCTGAAAAAGCGCCCCTACAGGCTCATCTGAGAAGGGTAAGAAATTCTTCCCAGTGTTTTTAGTAAAACATCCGCATGTTTTAGACAATTCTTCCCAGTGTTTTAATCAATTCGTCCGTATCTTTTTTTAAGGCTAATGAATCATCAGAGAAAAAGATGCTCATCGATTCAAAATTTAATACCGAAAAGCGGGGCAGATTACCAGCCGCCGCCACCACCTCCTCCTCCTCCGCCGCCAGAGAAGCCCCCACCAGAGGAACCACTCGACCAAGAGGAGGACGAGCCCACATTAGAGCTGGAGGTCGGAGCAATGCTCGATACACTGATGGAGCTCGCCAAGCTGCTGTACAGCGCTGCACTTACATAAGGAGCACTCGCCTCGTATGCCTCTCGCTCTTCTTCGGACATTGTATTGAGGACATTGCTAAACTTCTTGCCCCAGATGTTCTGCACACCCAGAACCATCGCATACGGAAGGTACTTTTGGAAGACTTCTGGCGTCATCTTCGGTGGGTTGTGGAACTGCATCAGCTTGGTCTCAGCAGCGCCCAAATACATTTTAAAGCCCTCAATCTCCGATTGTATCTTCAGCTTCTCTGCGTCTGGCTGCGTCATCAGATAAGCATAATAGAACATCACCTGAGCACCGATACAGCCGAAAACCATAAGGGAGGAAAAGGAAATATCATCTGGGTCATAGAGCGAACCGAGAAAGAAAACCGATCCTACCACTTCCAACCCGATAACAACGAGCAAGAAAATCCTGAAAGCGAGATAGCGCATCGGCCAGAAGCAAACGATTAATACCCCAAAAAAGACAATCCCTATAGTCATTGCCAAAGTGAGAAGACCGCCCCAATCCGAATTAAAGTAGAAAGTATGCAGAACTCCGAGCGACATCAAGGAGAGAAGAAAAACTCCTATCGCCCTTAGCGAAGCCTTGAGATTGAGCTTTGTTTCTAAGAGTTTAGTGTATTTAAAGGTTACGGATACTCGGAATTTCTCTACCATACGCTCCATCTCCTCATCATAGCTCGACTCTATGGTGAAGCTCTTTCTTCCGTTTTTAAAGAGGCGTCTCAAGAGTATTTGCTCCTCTTCTGGCAGGTCTTCGCTGGCATCTTTCAGTTTGATGATTTTAAAAACGCGCTTACCCTCCTCCTCGATTTTAATGTACTTCTTCACTGCCAGATGGGTGAGCGATGCGGAGACCAGCTTTTTATCAAAGTCCTCTTTAAGGATATAGCCCAAATCTGCCACCGATAATTTCCTCGGCACTGAGTATTGAGGGATAACTAAAGGCTTTTCTGGGTCTTTGCCCTCTGCCTGCCACCTCCTGTAAAGGAAAAAGCTCCCCACAAGGCTTATAAGAAGGATGAGGAATAGCATAAAGTACTGCTCTCCAAAAGTGGGCGGTTCTGGCTCTTGGATAATGCCTTTCTTTATTCCCGCCGCTACGGTAAGCCCTTCGTGTGGCGCGAGATGATACGCCTGAAAGTGGATTACATTTTTAGAGAGGAGCTTGCTGGAGCAGTCGTGATCGGTAGAACCTGCTGCACCCGTATAGCAGGCTTGTTGCAGGATTTCCGCACCCTTAGGGAAGGTAATGGTCGCTTCGCATAAGCCGATATCAAAGCTCCATCCGTTGCCGCTCACATTCCAATAGAGCTCATCAAAGTCATTATAAAAGCCAATCTGGTTGGTCGCTGTATATTCTATCTCGTATTCATAATCGCCCTCACTCAGGTAGGTGTCTTCGCTCCCGATATAGATTTTGAGTTCGTCTTCTGTTTTGGTCTTGTAAGGTACGGCTTCTCCGTCCTTTTTCACGGAGAGGATTTCGGTTTTCACCTTTAGTCTTCTCCCCTTCAGCTCACGGCTAAGAGGGAGGCTCCTTACAATACCACGCTTGATTTCTTCACCCTTTGAGCGCACTTTAATCTGCTCCTTTACCTTGATGGTCTTCGGGTCTTTATCTACATTGATAAAGGATTTAAAGCTAAGAATACCCTCAACATCATTTTCATAATATTTAGGATAGCCCAAAGAATCGCCACTCGCCTGCTGGGCAAAAGACTGAGCGAAGAGAAATATCAACAGGAAAGAAAATATTCTCATCGTTTTGTGATTAATGGATTAGAATTTCACTTGTGGAACGGCTCTCTCGGCAGGGTTTTCCAACTCGAAGAACGGTGAAGTACGGAAGCCAAACATCCCCGCAACGATATTTTTCGGGAAGGTCTGTATTGCGGTATTCTGCTCCCTCACGGTGCCATTATAGTACCTGCGGGCGGACTCTATACTGTCCTCTATCTCCGTCAGCTGGCTCTGGAGCTGTAGGAAGTTGGTATTCGCTTTAAGGTCTGGGTAGCTCTCTACCACTGCATTCAGGTGGAGCATTGCGTGGCTCAATGCTTTCTCCGCCTCTGCCTTGCCCTCTGTGGTGCTTGCAGATATTGCTTTGCTTCTCGCCTCGGTAACTTCCTTAAATACTGATTTCTCGTGCTCTGCATAGCCTTTTACAATTTCCACGAGGTTCGGGATAAGGTCGTGCCTCTTTTTGAGGAAAACCTCTATGCCACTCCACGCCTCCTGTACCAGCATTCTCAGCTTTACAAGGCTATTATACATCAAGATAAAAAGAAGTGCAACCACTCCAATGACAATAAGAACGATAACTTGTGTGCTCATAAGTATTTAATTTAAAACCTTGCATAGTTACGAAAAATATTGGAGCTATACACCATAGCTGGTGGAGGTTATCTATCTAAATCTACCATTATTTATGAGTGATACTCAGAAAAATAATTTCCAAAAATCAAAGCATTCACCAAGTACAAGGAATTACATTAATATCTCGAGTACTAACAGCTAATAACCTAAAGACTATTGCTTATGGCTCACTGTCCATTATACGATTTTTCTTATGCAATAAAAAAAATCTCCTTTATAGCGGGAAATTTTTCTTTGGTTTCTTAGAATTTATTGATTTCAAACTTTAGAGAAAAGAAATTCGAGTAGAAATTAGACCCACTAATGCCCGAGTTGGTTATTGCATAGTCCAGACTGAGCCCTTTATACTTAATTCCCACGCCAGCACTTGGTTGGAAAGATACTTTTCGCTTCAGATCTTCAATATCGGTTATGGTTTGGAACCTATTCACCCCAAGACGAACGAAAATCATATCCTGATATTTCAGTTCCGCTCCTGCAAAAGGCGTAATACTCGCAAAATCTGTCGATACAAGCGCTGAAGTCTTTGCAAAATCTACATTAACGCCCACTTCTGGTAGCAAATCAAGCTCTCTACTCAGCTCAAATTTCTTACTCGCTGCCAAATTGAGCTTCGGTGTGGTGATTTCCAACTTTTGCTTTGGCACAGGGTTAAACTCCTGCCCATTAACAATTGTGGAGAGCTCCTTTCTATTAATATCCCAGAAGTTTGTCGTCGTCGTCGCATCACGAAGCATCGCACCAAAAGCCCAATCACTCTCAGTACGATACATCGCACCCACATCAAAGCCAAAACCAAAGGAGTTGGCAAACTTACCCACATTCCTATGGACGATTTTCGCATTCACCCCCACACTTAGTCGGCTATTCGCCCGAAAAGCATACGAAATAATTCCCGCATAATCCGCCTGAGAGAACTTTCGTATCTTATCATAATCAATATTCCCCTCAGTATCGATGAGTTTCGTCGTATCCAATATATTATCAACCCCCAATCGAACCAATGACACCCCAAACACCCCCGAATTACCCTCCAGCGGCTTTGCAAAGGCAAGATAATCGTATTTTGCTATCGATTCAAAGTACTCTGCGTGCATCCCCGCCGCTTGCCAGCCGTCATCCACGCCCATAAGCCCCGCTGGGTTCCACATTGGCGAATAAACATCCTCTTGATGAGATACTACCGCCCCTCCAAGCGCCAATCCCCGCGCACCAGCGCCAATATTCAAAAATTCATTAGAATACTTCCTCACAACCTGCGCACCAAGCCCAGAAAAGCCCATCGCAAGGATAAAAAATATCGTCTTTTTCATAGTTTTAATTGTATTTAATGCTATTTTAATAGTATTTAATGCCGTTTCAGCTTCCGTTTCGCTTTCAAATATCCATTTGCAAAAATAGAAAATATCATCACTCCCGCCGAGAGGTAGAATACAGGCGTCATATGCTCTGTTTCCCCAAAAATCAAGTACGCCAGCACAATTCCATACACAGGTTCTAAGTTCACCGTCAGTATTATCGTAAATGGCGAGATGTACTTCATCAGATTTACAGACTCCAGCATCGGATATGCCGTAAATACCCCTGATAACAAGACTATCAACGATAAATTTTGCCAACTTATTTCACTCATATCCAATATTTCCCCCTGTCCCGTTAATAAAAAATAGAAAAAAAGCACCACCGTACCCCCAAATATCTCGTAAAAAATAATATTTCCAGACGCCGTACGCCCATACATCTTCCCATTCAGCACCGAAAAGAGCGTCCCCAGCAATGCACAGATAATCCCATACATAATCCCCATTTCATACTCCATTTCTGCATTAAAAATCAAAAGAATACACCCAACAATGATAATTCCGATGATGATTTCCCTCAAATCCACCCTCCTCCCGAAGATAAGTGGCTCAATAAGCGCCGCAAATAGCGTCGAGAGAGACATACAAGACAGCGCAATCGCCACATTCGCCACCTTTATCGAAAGAAAAAACAATATCCAATGCCCAGCCATCAAGCTCCCAACCCCAAAAAGCTGAAGCAACAGCCTCAGCGAGATATTCATTCGGTTTCGTAAAATAAATCGATTAGAAATAAAGAGAAATAACGCAGCAAAACCCATCCTAAAAAAGGTAAGCCGATAAGCATCTACACTAATCAGCTTCCCCAATACCGCAGTAAAGCCCCACAAGAATACAATAAAGTGCAACCTCAATAAAACAGATTTCTGCATAGATATAAAAACGATAATTCGCAGATTAAGGAGCTAATCGCACCCGTTGCCAGTCATAATCCTCACCTAAAGTATAAAGAATACGGTCGTGTAATCGGTTCGGCCGCCCTTGCCAGAACTCAATCTCATAAGGTCGCGCAAGATACCCTCCCCAATGCTCCGGTCTCGGCACTTCCTTCCCCGCATACGCCTTTTCAGCCTCCCTCAGCTTGTTTTCAAGGTAGTTTTTGTCTGGAATAATGCTACTCTGTGGCGAAATTACCGCACCCAATTGGCTTCCTCTCGGCCGCTCAGCAAAATAGCCATCACTCAGGTTCTCAGCCAGCTTCTCCACCACAGATTTTATAATCACCTGCCGCTCTAAGCCCGGCCAAAAGAAGTGTAAGCACGCCTTCGGATTACGAGCCAGTGCCTCCCCCTTTCTACTCCTATAATTCGTATAAAATATAAAGCCTTCATAGGTATATGCCTTCAGTAGCACCATTCTCGTCCTCGCACACCCATCAGATTCCACCGTTGATACCGCCATTGCATTCGCTTCCGAGATTAATCCGCTTCCTTCTGCATCAAAGAGCCAATCCCTGAACTGTTCCATCGGATTTCCCTTCATCTCAGCCTCTCTCAGCTCATATTTATCATAAATTTTTCTTCTGTCGTGTAGATTTTCCATTAGAAATTATTATTTTTGAAATTATGAATTTGTCTTGCAAAGGTAAAGTATTAATCTCCACTCCCGATGCCTCTCGGGACTTATTTTATCGTTCCGTTGTCTTAATCGTTGAACACGACCAGAACGGAGCACTCGGTTATATCCTTAACAAGAAGTTTAGCAAGCAGATAAGACCCATAAAAATCAGTAATTTCTTTCAGTTTGAGCTCCAATGTGGCGGTCCTGTAGATGTAACCAAGTTTTCTATCATCGGAAAGAATCCGCCCGTAACTAATGACTTTATCCCGATAAATAACACCCATTACCTCACTGCAGATTGGGATACCGTTATACAATCCATATCAGATGGCGATACTATGCTCTTCGATTATAAGATTTTTTATGGCCATTCCAGTTGGGCACCTATGCAGCTCGATTACGAAATTCAAAACAAACTTTGGATTGTTATTGATACTAATTTTGACTTTACCCTACAGGCTGACGAGCATCTTTGGAAAGAAATGATGGCGGGCCTCGGTGGTGAGTACCTTATCTGGGCAAATGCCCCCGATGAAATCTCTCATAACTAATAATATTCTCCCTCCTTTTAGATAAAATAAAAGTAAAAGCTATCCCGATTGGACGATCTCTATTCTCTACTTTGAAAAATATGCTGATATTATTTCCCAAAATCCTTTGCCTGCAAAATAAATAAGAGCAGTAGATATAATGCCCTTTACTGTAAAAAATATAAGCCCTGCTATGCCTAATTTCTTAAACCTGTTTCTCCATTTCCCTGCACCGTTGTTGTTAATCTTTTCTTGCTTCATCAGCTGATAATTTTGGGTAAAAGTAGAGATTTTCTACATATGGCTAATAGCCCCATTTTAGTTATAAATTTTTAGCCCTATATTCCAAGTGAGGGATTGTTGTTTATTGAATGGATGTGGAACTTTAAAATTTTGATTTGAAATAAAGAAAGTCGTACTGGTATTCACAAAAAGTCTCCACATATAGGATTTTCTGGTGGTATCAAGACCGAGTTCTAAAAACGGCTGGCAGCGTGTGGAGGTATCATAGAGGTGGTCTGGCGAGGCTACGCTATCTACAAACTGATTATTCCGTACATTTTGGTAGGGCTTATAATCAAATTTATGCTTGAGAGGCAGGTAGAGATTGCCTTCTATATTATAGTAGAATTTATTCTTTGGAGAGAGCTTAAAATCCTGTCCATAAGCGAGGCTAAATGCTGCATAATAAATATTTTTATCTAAAAACACGGAAAGATCTTTGGTAGAGAATTTCCCTGTCTTTGCACCAAACCCCAGCCGAGTAGTTTCGCCGTTGTTTTTAAGGAAGGAGAGATGAGTTTTAATGCTCACTTCTTCGTTAATTTGGCGATTGGATGATGCCTGCTTTGTATAATTAAAGTTGATACTGGATGACGAAGATGCCATAAGCAAAGTCTCCCAGATTTTAGACTGACCAGCATGTCTGAAAAAAACTGAAAATTTATCGGTTTCTGTTCTGAGAGCGAGTTCTTTTTTATTAGAATTGAGAATAAAATCATCATAGGTCTTCAACAAGCTATACTTATTCTGATAGCTCAGTTTCAGCAGAGATGATTTGCCATAGAAAATATAATCTGCTCCTAAATAATTCCCCTGCTGTTTATAAACATTTCTGATGATTCCAGAAGTAGAGTTTGAGACATAATTATTACCATACCCTTGATTCCAAGTGAGGAAAGTATCTGGATAGGTAATGATATTATTGAGCTCTGGGTTCTCGTAAAAGATATGATAATCCTTATGAAAATCCTGATAACCAACAAAAGCCAACAGCTGATGCTTTCGGAAGGTATAACCTGCTTTAAAAGCAAATTCATAATTAACATTCTGCACTTTCGGTCGGGCATCTATATTTCTGTAATTCTCATCATAATACCCATCTGCCATTGCCTGAAAAACGATATTACTAAACGGCTGATACGCAATAGTCCCTCTCAGATGATATTGCTGCTTATCCCAATCGCCCTTTCTACTAACATAATAATAAGGTTTATTGACAGCAAACTGGTTATCCGTACGCTCTTCCAGTAGAATATTACCTACTTGCTTTTCCTTTATCTTATGAAAATCTATATTCCCACTGATGAACAGCTTAGGATTAATCTTGAATAATCCCTTAGAACTAAAATAAAAATCATAGGTACTCTCGGCGGTTTGCACTCTATTAAACCGAGAATTCTTTGTATTGAGCTGAACCGCAGTTTCGGTATAATTAGGAAACGACCTTTGGAAAGCGATATGTGGATTGGAGATAACCTCATCTTTATACACCACCTCTTGCCCAATGATTAAACTGTCCTGCGCAGAAAGATAGGTAGAGAAAAAAGCCATACCCCACAAGAGTATTTTTCTTGTGGAGTACAAGCTTGATTGATTTACAGATTGTATCATATACCTATTGATTTTAGAAACCTCTTGGGTTTGCTCTTACCGTTGTAAAATCTTGCTGAGAGTTATTGGTATCCTGTAATATCTTTCTACCATTAACGGTAGTTTTCACTTTTCTCATAACACAAGATGAAGAATAAGCCCCTAAAGCGGTAAAGGTATATTGAGAATCTACATTATCTGCCAGCTGTTTTGGTCTGCCCTGGTCTTTAAGGTTGAGATCTACGCCATCTATAATAGCTTTGTTCGGAAGTCTGAGGTACTGATATTTTTTATCTCCATTAGGCAAATAAACCTTAGGATAAGCTGCTACTTCTACCTCCGTAGCGCGGAAAATAACCATAGACTCTCTCCCTTGTGGGTTTAGTAAGAAGTCCTTAGCTCCTTCTCCCATATGAATAACTTCCAAATCTGGAACACTTGGGTTGTCTATATCTGTGAAATAAACAGGCTGACCTATAGACTGTCTATAATTTCCTAAATACCCCTCAAAGTCTGCATTTTTTAAATCTACTGTAAGTTCTGGATCTTCTATTTTAATAGGGTTTCCTGAGTTGTCCAAAATAGGTTCTTTATGATTAATCGCAGTAGCTGCTATTACAATACTCTCCCCTGGGTTTATAGGATATTGCTTGCCTGTACCTGGGATTTTATATACATAAATAGCATATACATAGTCTGTATTCGCAGCAGAGCCAATGCTATTCCCTGGAGATTTGCTCCAATCATACTGACCGTTTGCCAATGTATATCCATCTACTTTCTTACTGCCATTACCTTTTAGTTGTGCAAAATAAAGCCCATCAGCATACTGTACCTCATTAGAATTATTAAATATCTCTACAAACTGATCTCTAAATACGGCTCCTTTCTTTACATCAGAACCCGCATAGTAGATTTGTTTCAGCACCAAGCTACCGATTGTACCCGCAGTTAATGAAATACTAACCGAAGAGGTATTGGAATTAACGACCACTTTCTCCTGGCTTCCATTAAATGTAATCTCGTCCTGCCCCGTGAGGTTGTAGCCAAATATCTCCAAAAATTTCTCTGCTGATAGCTTCTGAGTAATACTTACATTATACTCCCCTGGCAGTAATTCTGAAAGGCTTACCTCTCCATTCGCATCGGTTTGCTTTTCAATTTTCTCCTGAGTTTCAAGATTTGTAATGGTTACAGAGGCAGCATTGGGTTTCTGGTCTCCATAACTCCTGTCATAATGCGTAATAACCTTAAAAGGTACTGGCTTTATCTGCTGGGTGCTATTGAAATCATCATTTCTACACCCTACTATTGTTAGCAAGAGCATTGCTATTGCTCCAAATAAAAACTTTTTCATGTTATTGAAATATTAAAATTAAAGTTATTGTTAAATTATCATACTCAATTCGTTATTTAGCTTTAAAAACAAAAGTTTCAAAGAACTTTCTACTATCATTTTTGACTTTGAGGAGATTTTTCCTTTTCACTTAATTCTTGCCAAATAATACCTTATTCTACTATTATATATCTCTATTGTATTTTGATTCTATAGGTTTTTCACTGCAAATTACCTCTGACATTTCCAATAATCACTGCAAAAAATATTTATCTCTCCACCGCTCTCCCCCAAAACTCGGTTTAATCTTGATGATTAACATTTAGTACAGTTCATCCCGCTAAATTATAAAAATGTATGTAGCTAACAATACCTAAAAATTAAATCTCTTCTTCTATGTGGTAGTTCTTGTGCTCCCTGTTGGTTCGGATAATAAGCTCACCGAGAAATCCAGAAACGAAAAGTAGCGTCCCCAAAATCATCATTGTAAGAGCAATGAAAAACCAAGGGTTGTTGGCGATTAAGTTTCCGTATATTTTGTGGATATAAACATCGATTAGTTTGGAGGCTCCGAGCCAAAGAGCAGAGAGAAATCCTATAATAAACATAAGGGTACCTACTGCCCCAAAGAAATGCATTGGTCGCCTGCCAAAGCGGCTCACAAACCATAGGGTGATCAAATCTAAAAAGCCCCTGATAAACCGCTCTGTTCCAAATTTTGAAACTCCATAAGGGCGAGCCTGATGCTGTACTGCTTTTTCGGTAATCTTTCGGAAGCCTGCATTGGCGGCAAGTACGGGTATGTATCTGTGCATATCTCCATATACATCTATGGATTTTATCACTTGCTTTTTGTAGGCTTTTAGTCCGCAATTGAAGTCGTGCAGATAAACCCCAGAGACTCTCCTTGCAGCAGCATTGAAGAGCTTGGAGGGCAGGTTTTTTGTCATTACATTATCGTAGCGTTTTTTTTTCCATCCAGAGACGATATCGTAATTGTCTTTTACCACCATATTATAAAGCTCAGGGATTTCTTCTGGGAAGTCTTGCAAATCGGCATCCATAGTGATGACAACTTCTCCTTTTGCTTTGGCAAATGCGGCATTTAGTGCTTGAGATTTACCATAATTCTGAGAGAATTTTATACCGTGTATCTGTGGGTTTTGTATTTTGAGATTTTCAATGATAGACCAGGAGTGGTCGGTACTGCCATCGTCTATAAACCAAACTTCATAGGTGTATTGATGCTCCTTGCAGACTTTATCTATACGATAAAAAAGCTCTTCTAATGATTCTTCTTCGTTAAATAGCGGGATTAATATTGAGATATTCATCGTTTTGGAGTGGCGTTTTTATTTTTTAGTTTTGAAATCAATAGGATGTATTATATTTTTATAATCCACCAAATCAGCCTTTATAGAGCCTACAACCAATTGAGCCTGTATTGCGATAGGGATGTGGTTGCTATCATTCGTTACCCATAATGAAACCCCTTCTTTATCTTTAAAGACTCTTCCACTCATCACCGAAGGTATTATTTTAAGGCAATTTACCCTTCCAAATTTGGTTTTAATGTTTTCCACACCTACTACTTTTAGCCTGAAAGGGAAAGACTCATCATCTATCCAGACATTAAGGTTAATAACATCTCCTACTTTTAACTGCTCTGGACTGAGACTCCTCAGATGATAAAAGGCAGAGAGCATATCCTGTATTCCTGCAGTTGTCTTTATGGTGCGGGGAGGGTTATCCGTATTTATTTTATCGGTGAGGACTAATGTATTATTCGCGTGGTTAAAACTTGCCTGCAAATGCTGCTTATAGCTCCCTTCGCTTACATTTCGTACATAGAAACTCGGCAATCCTGTGGAGGTACTTACATAGCTTTCATAGAGGTCATCTACTTTAAAGAAAGCGCGCACTGCTCCCGAACTTCTGCCTACACCTTTTACATAGAGATGAGGTTTATTATTATAGGTTTTAATATTTGCAGAGAGGGTAGCTGTACCCGCAGTGAATATACCGTAATGAATTCTGTAAGACAGGACTTCTCCAGATTGGATATTGTCAAATTTCTGAGCTATTGAAAGACTTGAAATACTTAGAAGTATGAGTAATATGATTTTTTTCATTCGCCAGTTTTTACAAAAATACTGCCATTTTATTTGCAAGCGAAATTACAATATATTTTATAAATTTGCATTCAATTTTTTAATCTCTAAAAGATTTTTCTATGATTACAACAGATTTACTTATAATTGGAGCAGGTCCTACGGGACTTTTTACTGTTTTTGAAGCAGGCTTACTCAAAATAAAATGCCATATAATAGATGCTCTTCCTCAGCCAGGTGGTCAGCTTGCAGAGTTATATCCTAAGAAGCCTATTTTTGATATTCCAGGCTATCCATCAGTGGGTGCAGGTGAGCTTATCGATAATCTAATGGAGCAAATTAAGCAGTTTGAGCCAGGTTTCACCCTTTCTGAGACTGCCGTTTCTCTTACAAAGGTAGATGAAGAGTGGTTTGAGGTAGTTACAAATAAAGGGACTGTTCACCGCGCAAAAGCAGTGGCTATTGCGGGCGGACTTGGAACTTTTGAACCGAGAAAACCCGAGTTTGATAATGTAGCAGATTACGAAGAAAAAGGCATAGAATATTTCGTAAAAGATCCGGAGCTTTTCAGAGATAAAAAAATCGTTATTGCGGGTGGTGGAGACTCTGCTTTGGACTGGAGCATCTTCCTTTCAAATGTAGCGAAAGAAGTAACCCTTATCCACAGGAGAAATGAATTTCGCGGAGCATTAGACTCTGTTGAAAAAGTTCAGGAGCTTAAAAATCAAGGTAAGATTAATCTGATTACCCCTGCTGAAGTTACTGCCGTAAAGGGTGAGGGGCGCGTACAGGCAATCACCGTACAGAAAGAAGGCGAGGAGGCTTTCGACTTGGAGACCGATTATTTCATCCCGCTCTTTGGGCTTACTCCTAAGCTCGGCGAATTGGCCAACTGGGGCTTAGAAATAGAGAAAAATGCCATTAAAGTAGATAATTCACTCGACTATCAAACCAATATAGACGGAGTCTATGCCATAGGTGATATCAATACCTACCCAGGCAAGCTCAAGCTCATTCTCTGTGGTTTCCACGAAGCTACACTGATGTGCCAGTCCGTATATAACAGGCTAAACCCAGGTAAGAAATATGTCCTTAAATACACTACCGTAAGTGGGGTAGATGGCTTTGATGGCAGCCGTAAGGAAGCCGAAAAAGCAGTGGTAAAAAAGATAGATTAATACAGCAAAATGAGTGATGTAAATATTAAAATAAAAGATAGGGACGGTGTAGTGCACGAGATTGCTGCACCTACGGATATGTCTATGAGCCTTATGGAGGTTATGCGTGCCTATGCCATTGCTGAAGACGGTACTATTGGTAACTGTGGAGGTATGGCGATGTGTGCTTCCTGCCAGGTTTATGTAGAGAAAGGAGAGGAACTCCTCGCCCCAATGGAAGCAGAGGAAGATGCAATGCTTGCTGAGGCGTATCATACCCAGTCAAATTCCCGATTGGGGTGCCAGATTCCAATCACTGAAAACCTCGAAGGCTTAGAGGTAACCCTTGCTCCTTATCCATAGATGGCTTATAGCAATTGGCTGTTAGCTATCTTATGGAGCAGTTTTTATATTTCAAATTGGCTACTGATTAATTCTGTTCAGTAGTCTTTTTATGGAGATGATTATTTTAAACCTCAAAACTTAAATCCTTTTTGCAAGCCCTGAGAATAGAGATGAATATTCTACAAATTATATGAAGCACTAAAACAAAAAGAGACTTAAAATATTTTAAGTCTCTTTTTTGAGGTACCTAGCGGATTCGAACCGCTGTAGATGGTGTTGCAGACCACTGCCTAGCCACTCGGCCAAAGTACCTTGTTTAGTGGTTGCAAATGTATATATTTTTTCTGATAAACGAAAAATTTTATACGAAATTTTAAAGGTTTTTACCTTCCCTCTTTGCACAGGCAAAGCCCAAACTCTAAACTTCCTACTGTTTATTGGTAGAGTATAAATCGTTTACATAATTCTTTATCAGTTGGTCATTCTTACGGGGGCAGATAAGGAGGGCTTCTTCTGTATCTATTACAATATAGTCCTTTAGACCATCTATAATCGCCTTTTTATTTTTACTGCCAAGCCTTACAATATTCCCAGAAGCATTATAGACTTTAGTATTATGATTTACCGAATTATTTTCTCCATCTTTCTCTGTGTGTTCGTATACGGAAGTCCAAGTTCCTAAGTCACTCCAGCCTAAATCTGCTGGGATTACATAAACATTATCTGCTTTTTCAAGGATGGCATTGTCTATTGATATTTTTGTAACCTTCGGATAAATAATATCAATGCAAGAATTCTCTTCAGAGCTATTGTACTCACAGGAATTAAACTGATGAAGCATTTCTGGCAGATATTTACTGAATGATTTCAGAATAACCTTAGCATTCCAGATAAAAATCCCTGCATTCCAAAGGAAATCTCCACTTTCAAGGAAAGATTTTGCTATTTCCAAATCGGGTTTTTCTGTAAAGGTCTTTACTTTATAATAGTCTGCCTTCTCGGTAGGCAGATACTGAATATATCCATAGCCTGTGTCGGGGCGTGTAGGGGTAATCCCCAATGTAATGAGGTATTCGTTTTCCGATGCCAGCTGAAGTGCCATATTAATCTTCTGCTGAAAACGGTTTTCGTTTAATATTAAGTGATCAGCGGGGAGAACTACAATATTTGCATCGGGGTTTTTATGGCTTATTTTATTCACCATATAGAGATTGCAGGCTGCGGTATTCTTCATCATCGGCTCGCCTACGATATTTTCTGGTAGCACCTCTGGCAGCTGCTCTTTACACACTTCTATATAGTCTCTATTGGTTATTACGAAGATATTTTCGGCAGGGATTATTTTAGAAATCCTTTGATAAGTCTGCTGAATCATCGTATTTCCTGTGCCTAATATATCCAAAAACTGCTTTGGAAACTCTTGGGTACTCAGCGGCCAGAAACGGCTACCTATACCTCCTGCCATTATAATACAATACTTATTATTATTCTCCATTTTGTTTTTTTCTTTGTACAAGAGTAACGGATTTAAATATATACTTCTTATCCGTACTTAAATTCTGGCAAAGATAATTTTTTTTCCGCTTTTCTATGAGCTTATACACCTGCTTTCGGTAGATAAACTCCTCTCCCATCGCGAGATTTTCTATATAGACGCCATCTGTAGTCTCGGGTTCTGGGCGGAAGTACCTCACCAAATCTTCACTTGCCATAAAATTCGCTTTCGGAGATTTGGAAAACTTTATCAGCAGAGGTCTTGCTTCCTCTTTGTATACGGGCAGGCTTTCCAATATCATATTTCCAAAGGTGAGCTTCCACTCTTTACCGTGTGGGGGTATCCTCCTTCCGAATTTTTCAAAGGCGAGGAGATGTGCCAGCTCGTGAGTAAGCACAAAGAAGAACAACTCAGGCTTGAGGGTAGAATTAAGCGTAATCTTATGGCTATCATTGGGGAGTTTTATATAATCTCCCAGCTTAGAATGCCTGTCTCGGGTAATGTGTATATGAATACGATAGCTCCCAAACCACTTTTTAAGGTAAGGGAGCGTGTGTTCTGGTAAAAATTTCGGCAATAGGTTTATAGACACTCTTTTTTTCGGCAAAGATAATACTAAGCCCCATTAAAGGCTAAACGGTAAGCCAGCATAGAAGTCCAAAAGCTTGAGCTGGAAGATATAATTAAACTTCGCTTGTGCCACCGAGCCTTGTGCATTCGCATAATTATTCCTCGCGATATTCACATCATAGATGGTGGTGCGCCCTGCCTCATAGCTCTTCTCGGCAAAATCAAGTGCCAGCTCTGCCGACTTCTCCGCTTCTACGGCAGAGATGTAGATTTCATAATTGCTCTGTGCGGTATATTCTGCTCGCTGTACATTTTGCAGCACCTCCTGTTTCTGCTGTTGGAGGTTGGTTTTTGCGAGCTCTTCGCTGAGCTTCGCTTGCTCTACTTGTAGCTTGGTAATCCCTTTGTTGAAAATCGGAATCGTGGCAGAAACACCGAGCTGCTGACCGAAATTATCCTTATACTGCTGGGAGAATGATTTATTCTCATCGCTGTTCAATGCTCGGAAGTAGAAAGTTCCCACCCCTGCGCTTGCGCTTATACTCGGATAAAAAGCCGTTTTGGCAATCTCGGTTTGCTTCTCAGAAGCCCTAATTTTTGCCTCTGCACTCTTGATTTCTGGTCGGCTATTATAGATTTCCATTAGTTTTTCTTCGGAGATAGGGGCATTCCGCTCTGGGATATCCAATACGGGGTTTTCCGCCACATCAAAGCTCTTATAATCCTCTATTTGGAGGAGCATCGCCAGGTCAAAAAGCGCATTATGGGTATTGATTTCCGCTGTTTTCAGGTTCTGAAACTCCCTTGCCACCGCTGCTTTTGCTTCCGCCAAAACGGTGTATGCCGTAGTCCCCGCCGCAGTGGTTTTCTCGGCTCTTTCCAAGAGTTTCGCTGCATTTTCATACGAACTCTTATTGATGAGCTCCACCTCCCTGTTCAGCAATACGGTGAGGTACTGCTTAGCGATTCTCACATAGATATCGTTCTTGGTTTTTTCAAGGTCATACCTGCTGGCTTCCACCTCGTAGCCCGATTTCTGTATCTGCTTGTTCAGCCTGCTGTGGTTATACACGCTGATGCTCGCCCTGAGATTGGCGCTGTTATTAAAACTATTATTCGAATGATTATTTCCGAAGACATCTTGGCTCTGCCCAAAGTTGAAGTCATTCCCCACCGAGCCTGCTACACTTGGCAAGCCTTCTCTCCTTGCCATATCAAAATTCTTCTGCTGTATATCACTATTCTTCTGGGCATATCTAATCTCCAAATTATGCTCCTCCGCATATCGTATGCAGTCCTCTAACGACCACCTCTTCTGAGCCACCAATACCCCAGACGCTAACCCTAATACCAAAGCAATGTATCTTTTCATTTTAAAATTTTAATGCTATTAGACGCCCAACACCCTCATTTCGTTACATAGTGTGGGATAATGAGTCCATAGCCAGGGAGACAATTATTGCTAAATGACTTCGTACTAACAAGTATCTCAAAAAGGAAATAAAATCGTACCTTCGCAGGCGTATAAATCTAATGGATAATGAACACATCTATTCAAGAGCTTAAAACGCTCGCAACACAAACAAGAAGGGACATTTTGAGAATGGTACACGCCGTAAGTTCTGGCCACCCTGGTGGTAGTCTCGGCTGTGTAGAGTTTTTCCTTGCCCTCTATCATCAGGTGATGGATTACAAACTGCCTTTCTCTATGGAGGGGAGAAATGAAGACCTGTTCTTCCTCTCAAATGGGCATATCTCTCCTGTGCTCTACTCCACTTTAGCGAGGAGGGGCTTCTTCCCAGTAGAAGAGCTCGCGACATTTAGAAAGCTAAACACCCGCCTGCAAGGGCACCCTACGACTCACGACCACTTGCCTGGCGTAAGGGTAGCATCTGGTTCGCTCGGTCAGGGGCTTTCGGTAGCCATAGGTGCTGCACTCGGAAAAAAGCTGAATAATGACCAACACCTTGTATATACGCTGCACGGCGATGGCGAGCTACAGGAAGGACAAATCTGGGAGGCATTGATGTTTGCCGCTCATAACAGGGTGGATAACCTCATCGCTACGATAGACTACAACAACCGACAAATCGACGGAGATGTGGATAAAGTACTCTCTCTTGGCAACCTTCCAGAGAAGTTGAAAGCTTTCGGCTGGGAAGTTTTGGAGGAGAAAAGCGGTAATGATATAGAAGCTGTAATCTCAATTCTGGAAAAAGCAAAACAGCTCACAGGAAAAGGAAAGCCTATCGCCATCGTACTACATACAGAGATGGGCGCTGGGGTAGATTTTATGATGGGAACCAACGCTTGGCACGGAAAAACTCCGAACGATGAACAGCTTGCAAAAGCTCTTGAGCAGCTTTCATTAGACAATCCACAGGATTATTAAACATCAGTCTCATATTTAATAGAATTAAAATGAAATATACTTATACAGAAAAAAAAGATACACGAAGTGGCTTCGGAGCAGGGCTGGCAGAGCTCGCAGATACGAATCCTAATGTAGTAGCCCTCTGTGCTGACCTTATCGGCTCACTGAAAATGGAGAAATTTATAGAAAAAGCACCCGAGAGGTTCTATCAGGTAGGTATTGCAGAGGCGAATATGATTGGCATTGCTGCAGGGCTTGCCATCAGTGGGAAAATACCTTTCACGGGCACCTTTGCCAACTTCTCCACTGCCAGAGTCTATGACCAGATACGCCAGTCGGTAGCCTATTCTGACAAAAATGTAAAGATATGTGCCTCCCACGCTGGGCTCACCCTCGGTGAAGACGGAGCTACACACCAGACATTGGAAGACATCGGGATGATGAAGATGTTGCCGAATATGGTCGTTATCAACCCTTGTGATTATAACCAGACAAAAGCTGCAACCATCGCTATTGCTGACTACGAAGGACCTGTATACCTCCGATTCGGAAGACCAGCGGTTCCTGTTTTCATCCCAGAAGATATGCCTTTTGAAATCGGAAAAGGGATAATGCTCCAAGAAGGAAAAGATGTAACCATAGTAGCGACAGGGCACTTGGTTTGGGAATCTCTCGTAGCAGCCGATGAGTTAGAAAAAGAAGGAATCTCCTGTGAGGTTATCAATATCCACACAATTAAACCTCTTGATGAGGAAATCATCCTGAAATCGGTTGAGAAAACAGGGAGAATCGTTACCGCTGAAGAGCACAACTACCTCGGAGGGCTTGGGGAGTCGGTTGCAGGATTATTAGCACGGAAAAGACCTACACCACAAGAGTTTGTAGCAGTAAATGATACTTTCGGGGAATCTGGAACACCTGCGCAGCTGATGAAAAAGTATAAAATAGATGCAGAAGCTGTAAAAGAAGCCATAAAGAAAGTATTAGCGAGATAAGATTAATAGCTTTCCATTTTATTTAAAATCTTCGGTATTGTAAAAAGCATTTAAACAACAATACCGATGATGTTTTACCCTTAAAAAACCAAACTATGCATCATCTTCTCTTAATCATTCACCTTATTGCTGCCACCATCTGGGTAGGCGGGCACTTAGTTTTAGCTATCGGCTATATGCCTCGCGCATTGAAGTACAAAGATTTTAGCTACATCGGGAATTTTGAGAAAAAATATGAGCCTATAGGTATGCCTTCACTGCTTCTGTTAGTTATCACAGGTATCAGTATGGCTTATGATTATGATGCGGGGCTTAAATCTTGGTTTAGCTTCTCCAATTCTATCGAAACAGTGGTATCCTTAAAACTCTCCTGCCTGCTTCTCAGCGTTTGCTTTGCCATAAGTGCTCAGACGAGGGTGCTCCCCAAACTGAGAAAAGGGAACCTTAGCAAGCTCCCAGAAATGGCAGTACATATCACAAGCGTAACTCTTTTAGGCGTTACAATGGTTATCTTGGGGAGCTTCGTAAGGTATGGAGGGATTAGCTTTTAATCTAAAATGAAGAATTATTACTACTTCTTAGGTGTAGAGCCCGATGCTTCTGCGGACGATATAAGGCGAGCCTACCGAAAACTCTCACTGAAATATCACCCCGATAAGAATGACAACGACCCTTTCTTTGAAAAACGATTCAGGGAAATACAGGAAGCCTACGAAATCTTAACAGATGAAGAAAAACGGCTGCATTTTGACAGGGCTATTTCCGAGCAGACGAGAACTACGACCTATACTCTACCTCCTTCTATAAAAAATTTCAGTATTAATAAAGTAAGAGTTTCAAAAGGTGAGGAAATCATCATCTCGTGGCAAACCAACAATGCCGATACGGTGAAAATTCTACCTTTCGGGCTGGTAGCTCCCTACGGTGAGAAGAAAATAAAAATAACGGAGTTTAAAAATGGGAATTTTCATATCGTACTCCAAGCGATGAATACTGTTATCAGCAAATCAGCTGTGAAAGGGATTACCATTACCGAAGTCTCCGAATATAGCAGAGAAACGCAGCACTCCCCTATCAACCCAGCTTCACTTCCGAGCAGAAATACATCAAAAAAAATAAGGGCTCAACATCAATTCCTAAGAATATTCATTGCTCTTATCTTTATTTTAATCGCCTTATTCTTTATACTTCGAGGCTAAAAGGATTGATGCTCATCCTTCCTCATTTCTCTCTGCTCCTTACGAACCTTTAAATACTCCAAAAGCATAGCAGTGGATGTCAGCAAGAGGGAAAGACTCACCAAGACAGAGCCTATTATTGCCTTTACTTCCTGCTCGCCAGAACTCAATAAATAGCCTGTATTGAAAAGAGAAAGAATAAAGACAACCGCAGTCACAATTCCTATTCCTTTTATAAAATTCATTCTGCTCATAACTTTTTCTTTAATGCTCACAAATGTAATGATTTTGACTGAAGAGGGAAATATTACTTTCGGTTGTTTGCTCATTCAAAAAAATGTTTATCTTTGCGCGTCAAAAATTATTTAACAAGGGACGAGTTCCCACTTAAAACAATTATCATATGTCAGTAAAAATTAGATTACAAAGACACGGTAAAAAAGGAAAACCTTTTTATCACATCGTAGTTGCAGATTCAAGAGCGAAAAGAGATGGTAGATTCATCGAGAAGTTGGGTACTTACAACCCAATTACCAATCCTGCTACTATTGAACTGAATGTAGACTCAGCTGTAAAGTGGCTAAACCACGGTGCTCAGCCTACCGACACTGCGAGAGCTATCCTTTCTTACAAAGGAGTATTGTACAAGAAACACCTTCAAGGAGGTGTAGCAAAAGGTGCTTTTGATGAAGCTGAAGCTGAAAAGAGATTCAATGCTTGGTTAGAAGCAAAAGAAGCTAAAATCCAAGAAAAAGCAAACGGTTTAGTAAAAGCTAAACAAGATGCTAAGAAAGCTGCTTTGGAAGCTGAACAAAAAGTAAATGAAGCAAGACTTGCTGCAAAAGCTCAGGCAGAGGCTGCGGCTACTGAAAGTGCAGAAGAGGCAGTGGAAGAAGCTAATGAAGAAGTTTCTAACGAAGAATCTGCACCAGCAGAAGAAAACACAGAGGCTTAAAAAGTCTACCGTTTTTATGCGTAAAGAAGATTGCTATTTTTTAGGAAAAATCACGCGTAAGCACGGGCTACAGGGGAATGTAATCCTTAAACTGGATACTGACCAACCTGAGATTTACAATAAACTGGAATCAATATTCATTGAAATCAATGGACTATTGGTTCCATTTTTTATACAAAAAATTTCTTGGAGCAAGCAGGATTCTCTCAACATCCTCTTTAAAAATGCTACCGATCAGCTCGCAGAGCAGGTTATAGGGAAAGAGGTATATCTCCCCCTCTCCACACTGCCTAAATTAGAAGGCAAGAAGTTCTACTACCACGAAATTATCCACTTTAAGATATGGGATAATAAAGGTAATCTCTATGGGGAAATCCAATCTGTAAATGACCAAACAGCACAGCATTATTTCATCCTCAACCTTGATGGCAAGGAAGTCATCATCCCTATTATTAAAGACTGGATTCTGGAAGTAAACAGAGAAGAGAAATTCATCAAAATGGAGCTCCCAGAAGGTCTCTTGGAAGTCTTCTTAGCAGAATCTAAAAACGATGAGGCTTAATCCTCACCGCTGTTTTATCCCCCTCACATTAGCGGATATCACTTGGGAAAATCAGATAATGTTTCTCGGTTTTCTGAGTAATGGCAGAAAGTAATATTGGGTTTTCTGAATTTTGTAAATGAATTTTAGAGCCGTCCTTCTCCAAGAGATAAATCGGCTGTTTTTCCACATTGTACGGCAGTAGGGTTCTGCTGATATCATCTACCAAAAGCTCTCCATTTTCTATATTGAAGCATTGATTTGCCGCTGATATTTTCTCATCAATACAATCTTTACTAAAAGGTTTTAATGAGAGGACGACCTTCGGAAGTCGCCTTTGCATAATGGCCTTGCAGAGAAAGGAAAGCACAAAATCATCTGTATGCTGCCAAGACTTTATCGCCTGATATACATCTGTATCATCCAACTGTGTAAATCGGGAAATATCCTCAGTAGAAGGCTCCTGAAACTCCTCCTTTCGGTAGAGGAAGTACCTGAGATTTTCTGATACCTCCAGCTCGTGCCCTGTAGCAGCAAGAGCCTTTGCTCGGGAAAGGATTTTGGTGAGCATCACCTCACATAGAACCGCCGTTTTATGGTAGTACACCTGCCAATACATAAACATCCGTGCCGTAAGGAAATTCTCGATAGACTGCACACCTTTGGCATCAATGACCAACTCATCTTCGGCTACATTCATCATAGAAATAATGCGCTGAGTATTGATATTCCCTTCGGAAACCCCAGTATAGAAGCTGTCTCTGCGGAGATAATCCAACCTGTCTACATCCAGCTGAGAAGAGATAAGCTGATTAAAAAACTTCCGCTTATACCTCCCTTGGAACATCTCTATCGCCACCGATAGCTCACCACCAAACTCCTCATTAAGCCTTTCCATCAGAAGCAGTGAGATTTTCTCGTGATGAAGCCCATTCATCACCTTGCTTTCCAAAGCGTGAGAGAAAGGTCCGTGCCCAATATCGTGAAGTAAAATAGCGAGCATTACCGATTTTTCCTCTTCCTTAGAGACCTCTACCCCTTTCAGTCTAAGGGTTTCCAAAGCAGTAAACATTAGGTGCATAGCCCCTAGAGCGTGATGAAACCGCGTATGTACCGCCCCTGGAAAGGTAAGGCTGAGAAGCCCGGTCTGCGAAATGCGCCTCAGCCGCTGGAAATACGGATGCTCTATAATATCAAAAATAATTTCGTGGGGGATTTTTACCGCTCCATACACAGGGTCGTTGATGAATTTAAGGTTATGATACATCGGCTTGAAAAAAAAATAATGACAAATATAGGGCTTATGGCTTTAAGCAATAAGCAGCAGGCAGTAAGCTTTTGGCAAATAGCAATTAGCTAATAGCCAGCAGCCAACTGCTAATTATCATTTTAATAAAAAAACACACTGTTTTTTATCAATTTCCAGGTTATTAACCGCGTTTTCCTGGTTCCTAACCAGGTCGACGGGCTTTTTAACCGGGTCAGCGGGGTTTTTGACCGGGTCGGCGGGCTTTTTAACCTAAAAAATAGGGTCTCTGACCTAAACGACGGGCTTTTTTTCAATAATTGCCTGCCACGCTATGGCTAAGTGCCCGACCGGCTACGGTCTAAGTGTGCCCCACACAGTGGGCGGTTACGGTGGGGAAAACCTTATCTTTGCAAAATGATAACAGCAGAACAGTTAAAACTCGCGCAGTCCCGAATAGAGGATTTATATAAATATCTTCAAATAGATAAAAAGAAGATTGAAATTGCTAATGATGATGAAAAAACCGCTGCACCAGAGTTTTGGGACAACCCAAAAGAGGCAGAATCTTTCCTAAAGCAGCTCCGCTCCAAAAAGAAATGGGTAGATGATTATGAGGAAATCTTCCACTCGTTTGAGGATATACAGGTGCTTGCTGACTTCGCTAAGGAAGACCCAGACTCCGAGCGGGAACTCGATGAGAGCTTCCCCCTGCTCATTGAAAAAATAGAAAACCTTGAGTTTAAGAATATGCTTTCCAATGAAGGCGATGAGCTTTCTGCCGTACTTCAGATTACGGCGGGTGCTGGCGGTACGGAATCTTGCGACTGGGCATCTATGCTGATGAGAATGTACACAATGTGGGCAGAAAAGCAAGGCTACAAAATACGAGAGCTCAACTATCAGGAGGGAGATGTGGCGGGCATCAAGACCGTTACCCTCGAGATTGATGGCGAGTATGCCTTCGGATACTTAAAAGGCGAAAACGGCGTGCACAGGCTGGTGAGAATCTCCCCATTTGACAGCAATGCCAAGCGGCATACGAGCTTCGTTTCGGTCTATGTATACCCTCTTGTAGATGATACGATTGAAATTAACATTAACCCTGCGGACATCAGTTTCGAGACGATGAGAGCCTCAGGTGCCGGCGGGCAGAATGTAAATAAAGTAGAGACTGCCGTAAGGCTTAGGCACTCACCTACGGGCATTATTATTGAAAACTCCGAGAGCCGTTCTCAGCTTCAAAACAAGGAAAAGGCGCTTCAGCTCCTCAAATCTCGTCTCTATGAAATAGAGCTTGAAGAAAGGATGAAAGCCCGAAACGAAATCGAAGCCAATAAAATGAAAATTGAATGGGGCAGCCAGATACGAAACTATGTAATGCACCCTTACAAACTCGTAAAAGATGTTCGTTCTGCCTACGAAACCTCCGATGTAGATTCGGTGATGAATGGAAACATTACCCCCTTTCTGAAAGCCTTTCTAATGGCAGACGGCACTGCGGTGTCTAATGATGATTTTGACTTGTAAAACCTTAAAACAATATAAGGCATTACTAACTTCATCTATTTTTGTGGTTTAGCTAAATAAACTGCACCAAATGTCAAGTATCAAATAAGATTAAAGCTGTTAGGGATATAAAGTAAGAAAAGTTCTTTGGCAAGATTCAAGAGAAAAAGAAAAAAGCTACTCAAAGTCAAAAACGATAGTAGAATTTTTTTAAAAACTTTTAGTTATAATCTCTACAGTCTTTTACTTTTATATTTTCAAGGAGACTTAGTTTGCCTTCAAATTCAATATATACACACTTAAAAATCCCCTCATTACAATTATTTTCAGATTCTTTGAAATCTCCATCCTCTGCAGTTATTTTAATATTTTGTCCACTGATTTCATAATTATTTTCTGTAAATACTAACTCATCCAGTAGAATTTTTTTACCATTAATATTTATTATTCCTGTATTTGCTTTTGTATCAAAAACTATAATTGTTTTTCCGCCTTGGCTGAAGATTGTTTTTCCTTCACTTCCATTTAGTTCTATGCTATCCAATTGTATTGTATCATTCATTTCCAATGAATCTATCAATGGAGAACTTTCGGTTCTAATTTCTTTTTTACATCCTATGCTTACCAATAATACAAGTCCTAATACCAGCTTTTTCATAATTTTAAATTTCGGTAAAAATAACCAAAACTTCAATATTATGGAAATTCTTTTAACCATTATAATAGACCTTTAGTTTATCAAAAAATCATATTTATGATAAAAATCATAATTCCTAATCTGTTAATACTTTATAATTATTTTTTTCCTATTTAAAATCTTGATATTTTTAAATATATGTATTAAAATATTATTTTGGCATTATTATTGTTTAATTTGTTTTATTATTTATTACATATGTAGAAAAAAAATCTTTTAGTAATATATAAAAAAAGTTTATATTTGCTCTACTTTTAATAAGAAAATTAAAATTCTAAACAATGAAAAAATTATTTTTAACAGGTGCTTTGGCACTTTTCGGAATGATGAGCGTAAATGCTCAAAAAGCATTATCAGAAGGTAGCTGGGTTGTAGAAGCTAATACTGGTTTCGGTCAGTTTAGTCCAGCACAAACAGGAGTTGCATTAAAAAGTTCAAATGGCAATACAGCATTTAGGATTGGTGCAGAAGCTGGTTATTTTGTAATCGAAAACTTAGCGATTAAAGCTGGCTTAGGGTATACTTCTGAGGGAAACTCTCAAAATACCTTCAATTACAAACTTGGTCTTAAGTATTATGTTATCGGGCAAATCCCATTACAAGTAGACTTTAATGGAGCTTCTTCAGATGGTAATAGTGCTAATGCAGTAGGCTTACAAGGAGGTTATGCTTGGTTTGTAGCACCAAATGTATCTTTAGAACCAGGTATCAGATATGATATCGGTTTCAAAGAAGGCCAAAAAGGAGTATTTAGTGGAAACCTTGGTTTTGCTATCCATTTTTAATAAAGTAAAATTTAACAGTAAATAAAATTTTTTAAAACAATGAAAAAGTTATTTTTAACGGGTGCGTTAGCACTTTTCGCAGCAGTAAATGCTCAGGAGTACAAAGCTGGTGCAGGTGATGTAACTGTAGATTTCGGTCTTTCTGGTGGTTTGGGTAATACAGCAGTATCCCTTCCAGCAGCAGGTTTAGATGCAGGTGCAGTATTTAAAGCAAGATACTTTAACTCAGAACAATGGGCTTACAGAGGAATCTTGAATGTAAATAGCACAAGCACTACTGATAAATCTGCAAGTGTACCTAATGTTTCTGATAACAAGCAAACAAAATCTAATTTAGGTTTAGAATTAGGTCTTGGTGTTGAAAGACACTTTACAGGTACTGATAGATTAGATACCTATGTAGGTGGTGATATCTTGGTAGGTTTTAATAGCCAAAAAGTTACTACTGAAGTTAACTCCCTTACTAATACTGATAAAAGTAAAAACGAAGTTAAAGGTCCTAATGCTTTCAACTTTGGTGTAAGAGGTGTATTTGGTGCAGATTACTATTTTGCTAAGAGAGTTTACCTTGGTGTAGAAGGAGGTCTTGCTGTGAAGTTTGGATCTAGAGGAGAGACTAAAACTTCATCTTCTGCAACTGTAGGTGGTGTTACTACTAATACAGAATCTTCTACTAAAGGTGGTAGCTCTTTCGGAATTACTCCTTCTGTAGTTGCAGGTATTAGATTAGGTTATGCTTTCTAATTAAATTAGGAAAAGAGTTAATAAATAATTTTAATACAAGAAACCCTCTCTTAAAATTAAGAGAGGGTTTTGTTTTATTTAGTTATTATGTATAGGGCTAATTCTCAAATAAAAGCCTTTCGCCTTTTTTCTCTTGAGAGATAAGTCCATTTTCATAAGCAAGATGTCCATTTACAAAAGTATGAGTTACTTTGGAACTTAGTTCCATACCTTCTAATGGAGACCAGCCACATTTATACAAGAGATTTTCTTTGCTCACTACCCATTTTTCATTAAAATCCACAAGCACTAAATCAGCCTTATACCCTTCCCTGATAAAGCCTCTTTTTTCAATTTTAAAAATTATAGCGGGGTTATGTGCCATTTTTTCTACAATTTTCTCTAAGGAGATTTTTCCTGTATGATAATTTTCCAGCATTACTAAAAGAGAATGACCCACCAATGGTGCCCCTGATGGACATTGAGTGTAGGGTTTTTGCTTCTCTTCCCAGGTATGTGGAGCATGGTCGGTAGCGATTACATCTATTCTATCATCCAATAAGGCTTTCCAGAGCCCGTCTTTATCTTTTTGAGTTTTTACTGCAGGGTTCCATTTGATAAGGCTACCCTTAGTCTCATAATCCTCATTAGTAAAGGTAAGATGGTGCACACAAACCTCTGCGGTAATCTTTTTATCTTTTAGGGGAATATCATTTCTGAAAAGAGAGGTTTCTCTCGCTGTGGAAAGGTGAAATATATGAAGTCTTGCTCCTGTTTTCTTTGCGAGTTCTACTGCTTTTGATGAGGAAATCCAGCAGGCTTCCTCACTGCGGATAAGGTGATGAAACTTTACAGGAATATCATCTCCGTACTGTTCTTTATAGGTATGAGTATTATTTCGTATAGTAGCTTCGTCCTCACAATGAACCGCAATGAGCATCTTTGTCTTGCGAAATATATTTTCCAGCGTCTCTGGATTATCTACTAACATATTTCCTGTGGAAGAGCCGAGAAATAGCTTTATTCCAGGCACATTCCTCGGATTGGTTTTGAGGACTTCATCCAGATTGTCATTTGTACCACCCATCATAAAACCATAGTTGGCAAAGGATTTTTCAGCAGCGATATCGTATTTCAGTTGTAAAAGCTCCTGAGTTACGGCATTGGGCACTGTATTGGGCTGGTCTATGAAAGTGGTTACTCCTCCTGCTATGGCAGCACGGCTCTCGCTCTCTATATCGCCTTTGTAGGTAAGCCCAGGCTCTCGGAAATGCACCTGATCATCAATTATCCCAGGCAGAAGGTATTTCCCTTCTGCATTGATGATCTTATCCACTCCTTTTTCGGAGATATGTTCAGAAATTTTAGCGATGAAATCATTTTCAATAAGTACATCTGACTGAAAAATTTGATTCTCATTAACGATTTTAGCATTCTTTATCAGTGTTTTCATTTTATACTTTTTAGCCTTGTAAAAGTAGGAATTTTATTCTAATCTCTCATACCAACCCGCTAAGGACAGTCCAATATAATCGGAGTGTTCGTTGGACAATAATTATCTATCATAAAAAAACAAACACCTTACTGGCTATAGTGTAGGGAAGTCCATCAGCTGGAAGCCGTATATTTGTGTTCTGAAAAAAAGTAAGACATATATGAACCAGTGTTTAATCAATTGCAGGGGTAGGCTTATTGATTTATCTCATCCTAAGATGATGGGGATTCTCAATATCACCCCAGATTCCTTTTCAGATGGTGGATTGTTTAATAATGAATACGCCGCGATAAAGCAGGTAGAGAAAATGCTTTCTAAGGGAGCCGAAATCATAGACATAGGCGCACAATCTACCCGCCCCAATGCACAAAAGCTCTCTGCGAAGCAGGAAATAGACCGGCTGGGGAGCATTATCTCAAAGCTGAAAAAGGAATTCCCACAAATCCTAATTTCACTCGACACTTTTTATGGCAAAGTAGTCAAGTTTGGATATGATGAGGGGATAGATATCATCAACGACATCTCTGCGGGTCAGTTTGATGAAGAGATGCTCCCCGCAGTGGCACAAACGGGGCTTCCTTACATCTTAATGCACATTAATCCAAGCTATGAAACAATGCACGAAAAGCTCATCACAGGGGATATCATCCTCGAGATTAATCGATTTTTCTCAGAGAAGGTTGGCGAACTAAGACAAAAGTTTGGGATTAAAGACATCATCCTCGATCCAGGTTTTGGTTTCGGTAAAACCATAGAGCAGCAGCATCAAATGCTCGATGAGCTCAGCTATATCGGCTTCGGGGGCTTACCAATGCTCATCGGTATTTCGAGAAAATCATTTATTTATAAGCCACTGGGCAAATCTCCTTTGGAAATAGAACAAGAGGTAGAAGCTTTACACCAAAAAGCATTGCAAAAGGGGGCTAAAATCATCAGAAAACACTATTAAAAACCTAAAAACAGCCTCTACTAAAATAATATATTATCCTTGTACAATAATATTATTTTATTATTTTTAGAATATTCAAGTCTCTTATTATCAATAAAAAGACAATAGTTTTCATTTTTATCTATCACAGCAATAAATAATAACAATTGTAATAAGTGTGATTTATAGAAACTGATGATTTACATTTGCAACATCAAAAATAGAGTTATGCCATTTGAGTTACCAAATTTGAGCTATAATTATGATGCTTTGGAACCAGCAATTGATGCTAAGACAATGGAAATACACCATACAAAACATCATAAGGCCTATGTAGATAATTTAAATGCAGCTATTAAAGATACCGAACTGGAAGGGATTACATTAGAGGAAATATGCAGAGAAGGTTCTCATATTCCAGCGGTAAGAAATAATGGTGGTGGGCATTTTAACCACTCTCTGTTTTGGGAAATATTAACCCCTGGTGGGAGTAAAGAGCCTGTTGGAAAAGTAAAAGAAGCTATTGAGGCTTACGGAGGCTTTGAGAAGTTTAAAACTGACTTTGAGAATGCCGCAAAAACCAGATTCGGCTCAGGATGGGCTTGGTTGTGTAAGCAAAATGACAGCTCTCTGATAGTTTGCTCCACGGCGAATCAAGACAATACCTTGATGCCAGAGGTAGGATGCAGCGGAACCCCTATTTTAGGGCTTGATGTATGGGAACACGCCTATTATCTGAATTATCAGAACAGAAGACCAGATTATATTGAGGCATTTTTTAGTGTCATCAATTGGGATAAAGTAGAGAATCTTTATAATAAATAGTAATTTTTCATTTAAATTGAGTGGAATCCATAGCCGAATTTTTTGGCTGTGGATTTTTTATTTCACTTTTACAACATTTCCCTTAGCTTTGCCCTCAATATCATAAAATCTAAGAAAGATGAACCATAAATTAATCCTAATCCTATGGATAATGAGCTTCGGGAAGCTATTTTCTCAAGAAATCAACTACAATTTCCCAAAATTAAAGTCATCGATAAATATGCCCGTGCGTGTTCCGCTCTCCGAACTTATGAACATTGCAAACAGCTCAGTAACAGGGCTCATATTCTCAGATGATTCAAGGGTGGATAATAATAATGACCAGCTGAGAATCAAAGTATGGAAAACCAACCCCATAAAAATAACCTCCGGCGCAAAGCAAAACTTCCTGATAGAAGTCCCGATAAAGATCTGGATAGAAAAAGGCATCGGTACACTCGGCGTTTATACCTATCAAGAGACCACTTTTGAGACCGTAATGCACTTTAATACCAGCATCAACTTTAATCCCAACTGGACCATCTCTACCCAAACCACAAGCAAGGGCTTTAAGTGGGTGAGCAAACCCGTCCTCGATTACGGGCAGGTGAAAATCCCCATCACCCCTCTTGTGGAAAGCAAATTACGCACAGAACAGCAGAAATTCTGTGCTACAATGGACAAGGAACTCTCCTCAAAACTCAATTTCCAAGAGATGGTAGTCTCCGCGTGGAACCTATTCTCCGAGCCCTTCCTCATTTCAGAAGACTTCCATACTTGGCTGAAGATCAGTCCAACAAAAATCAGCGTAACGCCTCTTGTTTTCTACAAAGACGCCCTTGATTTCAGTATAGGAGTAGAGATTTTCTCCGAAACCCTCACAGGGGCAAAGCCCAAAGCCTCCGCACTAAGAACCGCAGCTCCCGCTTTTAGTAAGGCAGAGGTGCTCCCGACCAACTTCCTCCTGCAAACCACTGCCAGCATCCCCTATTCGGAAGCAACGAGAATGGCAATGGAGATGTTTGATGAGAAGGAGTTCGATTTCCGAGATTCGAAGCATAAAGTACAGATAAAAGACATCAAAGTATATGGGAAGGACGGTCAGGTAGTCCTTGAAGCTACTACCGAAGGCGCTGTAAATGGCGTCAGCATCATCACGGGAACGCCCGTATATGATGCTCAGAAGAGAAAAATTGTGCTGAGAGAGACCCACTTCAAGCTGAGAACCCAAAACATCCTCCACAAAGCAGCATCGCTCTTGTTCAAAAACAAAATCACACGAATGATAGAAGAAGACTACGGAATCCCTACTGCCGAGCTCGAAAACTACTCCCGAAAAAGTACCGAACAAGCCTTTAATAAAGACTATTACAAAGGGGTAAAGCTCTCGGGAAGAGTTACTTCTCTCGCGCCGCAGAAGATACTTGTAGGAGTGCACGGGCTCACTGCCATTATAGATATGCAAGCCTCCGTGCGGCTTATGCTGGCAGGAAATTAATCCCAACCCTCCCCCTTTCTCTTTCAGGATGGGGATTTTTCTTGCCCTTATCCCGATATTTAATCTTCAAATCTGATACTTTAAGCCCCAAAAAATAGTAATATATATAAAAATAGAACTAAATTAACCAAAAATATAAGTTGGCAACAAACGAGTATAACTATTTTGACCAAAAATATAAGTTGGCAACAAACGAGTATAACTATTTTGACCAAAAATATAAGTTAGCAACAAACGAGTATAACTATTTTGACCAAAAATATAAGTTAGCAACAAACGAGTATAACTATTTTGACTAAAAATATAAGTTATCAACAAACGAGTATAACTATTTTGACTAAAAATATAAGTTGGCAACAAACAAGTATAACTATTTTGACCACGGATATAAGTTTATAATAAATTTTCATACATTTGTATCATAAAATTGAGGAGAGGGGCTTAGAATTTTTCCAAAATGTGGGGGAAAGGCATTATCTCTCCTAAAATATCAAGCTGAATAACACTAAATACATATAAATATGGTAGTTTATATTAAGAATATGGTCTGCGAGAGGTGCATTAGAGCCGTGAAGCGGATTTTTGAGGAGAAAAACATCTCCGTAGGGAGGGTTTCTTTGGGGGAAGTCTATGTTCTAAGCTCCGTATCTAAAGAGATGATAAAAGAATTAGACCTTGAGCTGAGAAAAGAGGGTTTTCAGATACTTATACGGGAAAAAGACAGGCTACTAGAAGCGATAAAGACTGCGATACGGGAGAAAATAGCCTCGCTCGATGTAGAGGAGGGGATTATTATCTCGGATTTCGTGCGAGAGGTTACGAATAAGAAATATAGAGATATGGCGCGGCTCTTTTTGGAGAACGAAAAGATAAGCATACGGTATTATTTTATTCGCCACAGGCTAGAAAAAGCAAAGGAGCTCCTCACCTACGAGGAATACAGCAATACACAGATAGCTGCGATGCTCGGGTACAAATCTGTGCAGCACCTTTCTAAACAAATGAAGGATTATACAGGGCTCTCGCCGAGAGAATTTAGAAAGAGGAGGGAGAAGGAAATAACCCTACTGGATAGGATTTAGTAAAGTTGATAGGGAGTAATATTGTGGCTTAACTCTTGGGACATCCTTCTCCTCCCCGATAATACCTAAAAACAATATATTGAAGAGAGTGTTGTTTTACTTTTCTAATGCAACATTTTTTATTTAGAATTTTTTAATACATATATTTTGGTAATTGAAATAATTTATTTAGATTTGGAACGATTTATTAAAAATAAAAAAAATGGACAAAAAAATCATTTCAATTTTAGCTATTTTATTAGCTTTAGTTTCTCAGGAATGTACAGGATATGTAGGATTTTAATAATATTATTTATTAATTATATTATATTTTTATATGAAAAACAGAATCTTTAAAGTAAGTATTATACCAATATTTTATATAATCACAGGGATTATATTTTTTGGTAACCAAGACTCAATGCTCATTGTATTTTCGTCTTTTATAGCTTTAGCCTATCATTATCTTATTGATAATAACAAAAGTTTGAAAGAAAATTTGATTGAAACCAGTGGAGGAATTATAACTCTTTTTATTATTGGAGCTTTTTTTAAGGAAACAGATAGAATGTTAGTTGTAAAATATATTTCAATAGTTTTAGTCTTATTTTTTACAGTCTTTTTTCTAAAAAAGAAATACTACACAACAAATAAAGGTATAACCCCATAAAGAAAGTCTTTATTTTGGGACAAACTCATAAAATAAACCTCTGCCCAGGGCAGAGGTTTATTTGTATTGTAAGGTGTTTCTCTCTTATACGAAAGGCAATTTTACCACCGTAGCCTTTAAATGTTTGTTGCGCACCTGTATAAAGATTTCCGAGCTGGGCTTTGAGAACTCGGTAGGCACATAGGCGAGCCCAATTCCTATTTTTTTCATCGGCGAGGAGGTTCCAGAGGTTACCGTACCGATGACTTTTCCTTCGGAATCTACTACTTCGTAGCCGTGGCGGGGCACTCCTTTTTCCAGCAGCTCAAACCCAACCAATTTCCTTGTAACGCCTTCTTCCTTCTGCTTTGCAAAGACTTCCCTATTGATGAAATCTCCTTTCTGCAGCTTGGTTATCCAGCCCAGTCCAGCTTCCATCGGCGAGGTAGAGTCGTCTATATCATTCCCATAGAGGCAGAAGCCTTTTTCTAACCTGAGGGTATCTCTCGCCCCGAGCCCGCAAGGGATAAGCCCCTCTTCTTTTCCCGCAAGGGAGATGGCATCCCAGAGTTTTTCGGCATATTGATTTTCAAAATAGATTTCAAAGCCTCCGCTCCCTGTGTATCCTGTGTTGGATATGATGACATTAGGGATTTCATTCACCACTCCCACCGAGAAATGGTAGTAGGGGATTTCGGAGAGGTTTACTGGCGTCAGTTTTTGGAGGACTTGGAGGGCAAGCGGCCCTTGAATAGCGATGAGGGAGGTCTCATCGGAGAGGTTGGTCATCTTTGCTCCAAATTTCTCATTGTATTTAGAGATATGCGCCCAGTCTTTCTCGATATTCGAGGCGTTTACGACCACGAAATACTTCTCGTCATTCATTTTATAGATGATGAGGTCATCTACGATGCCTCCGCTTCCGTTGGGCAGGCAGGAGTACTGTGCCTTACCGTCGGTGAGGAGGGCGATATCGTTTGTGGTTACATATTGCAGGAGGTTTTTTGCCTCTGCACCTTCGATGAGGAACTGCCCCATATGAGAGACATCGAACATCCCTGCTCTTTCTCTTACGGCGAAGTGCTCGTCGGTTACGCTTGTGTATTGCACGGGCATTTCAAAGCCCGCGAAAGGCACCATCTTGGCTCCGAGGGAGCAGTGCTTGTCAAAAAGTGCTGTTTTCTTCATTGCTTACTTTTATGTATTGATTATTTAATTTTATTCTTTAACAAAAACTGTTGGAACTCGTTTAAAATGATTTTAAACCATTCGGTAAATTGTTCTGGCGACTGGGAGATTTCCTCGCTCAGCCTGTCAAGGGAAACAAACCTAAGCTCGGAGACTTCGGCAGGGTTTGGGGAAAAGGGGCCATTGTACTCACCCACGAAAACTGTGTCTAATTCGTGCTCCCACAAGCCTCCTCCTACTTCGGCTTTGTAGATAAAGTGGAATTTCTTCTCTACTTCTGTGCTGATGCCTAGCTCTTCCTTCATTCGGCGGATTGCGGCGTCTTTGTAGGTTTCGCCTTCTCTCGGGTGCGAGCATACGGCATTCGTCCAGAGGTTGGGCGAGTGGTATTTGGTGCTCGCTCGCCTTTGGAGGAGCATTTCTCCATCGGAATTAAAAATGAAGACAGAGAAGGCACGGTGCAAAAGTCCTTTGCGATGGGCTTCTTGCTTCTCCATCAGCCCTTGAACTTCGTCCTGAGGATTTACTAAGATTACAAACTCTGTCATTGGATAAGATTTAGGGTTGGGGATGAGTATCGCTGCCTCTGTCGCTTGCTTTTCCAAAGACTAATTTGATGATTACAGGCAGTGTGGTAACCAATACAAGACCGATGACGATAATTTCCAAGTGTTTTTTCAAGTCGAGCCCGAACTGGTCTTCCAAAAGGCGCTGTAAATAATGCCCAGCATAGACGAGAAGGAATGCCCAGAGGACTCCCCCGATGATATTATCGCGGAAGAACTTCTTTTTATCCATCTTGACAATCCCCGCAACGATGGGCGTAAAAGTACGGACAATCGGGAGGAAGCGGGCGAGGATAATTGCCATAGAACCGTGCTTCTCGAAGAAGTCGTGCGCTTGGTACAGATATTTTTTCTTGAAAAGCAAGGAATCTTCTCTCTTGTAGAGAGCAGGTCCTGTTTTATAACCGAAATAGTAACCTACCTCATTGCCAATGATAGCCGCCAGTGCGATAAAAAAAGCTAAAATAGAAGTGTCTAAAAAATCATTCCCGAAAGAGCCAAATGTCTCTTCAATAATAGTCTTTGCATATATACCAGAGATGAATAGCAGACTGTCGCCAGGAAGGAAAAACCCTACAAATAAACCCGTTTCTGCAAAAATGATAAATAACACTAACCAAAAACCACCGAGTTTTATGTAAAATTCTGGGTTTAACAAGTCTTTCCAACTCTCAAAATGTTCCATTCAATAAAGTCTTTGAGCAAAAGTAAGGATAATTTTAATATTAGAGGATATTGAGAAGGTAGAGCAAGCCTACGCTCAGCATATTCTTGCTTGTATTGGGCGTCTGCTCCCTGTAGGTAGAGTGGAATTTGTATGAATTATTACTGAAATGGGTAAATATCTTGAAGTTCTGGCTCTCAAAAGGTTTAAACTCCAAACCGATAAGGTTAATATAATGATGAGAGAGGTGGCGCTCCATAGATTCAGATCTGCTGTTGATACGCTCTGCAATGGTTTTCCCTGTTATAAAGATTTTAGGCGTGAGGGCATAATCCACACGAAGTACCGCCGCCTGATGCTGGATGTTCCGAGCATAAACAGGCTGATAATTGATATCCTGAGCGAGGTTGTAGGCATTTAATACAGGAGAGATAAGGTTGGAGTAATCTACCGCTGCATTGGTTTGATGGAGGTCTAAGTACATATCAAAATTTCCAAAGGTAAAACGGTTCCCGAGAGAGAGGCTTACATTAGTTTTGCCTTCCGCTACCTGAGAAACGCCCGCAGAATAATAAGTTCTGAATCTATTATCCCAGAAATCTCCTTTCCAGATGATGTTGGCACCAAGGGGAAGCTTAGCGGCTTTTAAAGCATTAACACTATAACCTGTGGTTTTGTGGAGCTTGCTAAAAGTATTGTTACTGGTATTATAAACCTCCAATTGAAGCTGATGGTTTGCATTGAAGGCATACGAAAGCCTCGTACCGAAAGCAAAGAGATTGAGTTGCTGATTAAGATAATCCGAGTATTGGTATTCAAATACAGGGTTGATATCCGCCTCCCACGAGCCTGTGGATACGAAATGCTTCCCTGCCATAATTGACCACTGTTTTTCCTTCCCGAAGAGGTATTCTACATAAGCAAAATCCAATGAGGCGGGGGCATTATCGAGTGTATTGGGCTCTTGCGCTCTGTTGAGCCTAAACCTTAGGTTGTATTTTATGTCAGGATTCACTTTCCCGATGAATTGCAGTCGGCTTTCGTTTAATTTAAAGCCCGCCTGATTGTTTTCTCCCTCTGGGACTTCCAAAGAGGAACGAAATACGAGGTTAATATCAAGGTTATTGAGCAGATAATCTGCTTTTGTTTCCTCTGTCTGCGCACTTATAGCATTTGCCAGAGCTATTCCTATAATTAAAATATATTTTCTCATTGTTTTTAACTATCTATATATTATACTCTATTCGTTATTTAGCTTTAAAAACAAAAGTTTCAAAGAATTTTCTACTATCATTTTTTACTTTGAGTAACTTTTCCTTTTCTCTTAAATCTTACCAAATGATGCCTTATCCTACTATTAAGTCTCTCTACTGTAAAGGTTTCTGCTTTTGATTTTATGTGTCTTTCACTGCAAATTAACCCTGAATAAAGAACTTATACCAGCATATAAGTCTTATAATCCTGCATTTTTATTTTGCCAGAATCTCTCAGTAGGATGAGATGCTCGAGGACCTCCTCTCGATTACCGTTACTGATGGCAATACATAGCTCATCTAAGGTAAGAGGCCTGCTCGCTAAGGCATTGAGAATATCTTTTTGGGGGCTACCCTTGATATTATTCTGAAATCGGTTGCTACAATAGGAGCAGTTGCCACAATCCTGAGCATTTCTCTCACCGAAGTACTGTAAAATCAGCCTCATTTTGCAGAAGGAGATATCGGTAATGAAGAATTTCATCTCTTCCCACTTTCGGACTTTATTCTTTTGGATTGTAGAGAAGGTTTTATAGTATTTCCCAAACAAAAGCCTCTCATCTCTTGGGGTGAGGAATTTAATGCTCGCCTGCCCGCCATCTATATATTCCATATAGCCTTTGTTTTTCATCTTGCTGAGGCGCTTTTTTATCAGATGAAGTGGAGATTCTAGCTTTTCGGAGAGGATTTCCTCATCAAAATGTACTTTCTGAGCCGTAAAACCTATAATATTCCGTAGCAGAAGCTCAATGAAATAGGCATCTTCCTCTGGCAAGAGCTCTATCTGGTCGTAAGGAATAAGCAGCTCGATGGATGAGCGATTCTTTTGCTCCCTGAGGTAAATCACTTCTTGAATATGAAGAAAATTGAGGACAGATTTTAGTTTTGTTTTCCCAATTGCCGTCAGTTTAAGCAATTTTTCAAGGCTAAACTGAAATTCTTTCTCCACCTTTTGCTGCTCAGCAATACCAAACATTGAGTAGAGGTAAGAAATAATCTTCTGGTACTCTTCCTTAGAGGTGTATTGGCTCCTCAGTATCTTATCTACCTTCAGCAAGTCCTGCTTGTCCCAAAGCAAGTGGGCAAAGCTCTCGGCTCCGTCTCTCCCCGCCCTTCCGATTTCTTGGTAATAATTCTCGATGGACTGAGATGGCGAAAGATGAATGATGAAATAGACATTCTCCTTATCTATCCCCATCCCAAAAGCATTGGTAGAGATCAGGACATTCAGGCTGCTTCTCTGCCACCAGTTTTGCTTCTTTATTCGCTCATCTTTGGGCAGCCCTGCGTGGTAATAATCTACATTTGTCAATCCTCTTGATTGGAGATATTGGGATAATTCCTCTGCCTCTCTCCTCGTTCGGGTATAGATAAGCCCTGAGGTGCGGTTCATATTCAAATAATGATAGATATGAGGATATTTATCCGAGATTTCTAATACATTAATATGAATATTCTCCCTTCTAAAGCCTTTTTTAAAGATTTGAGGAGCTTTTAGTGCTAATTTATCTACAATCTCGGTGAGAACTCTCGGGGTGGCTGTTGCCGTAAGTGCGATACAAGGCAAATGATAATACTGCTCCCTGAACATTTTAATGTTTCTATAGCTCGGGCGGAAGTCCTGCCCCCATTCGGAGACGCAATGTGCCTCATCTACCGCAATAAAAGAGAGCTGGATATCTTGAGTTTCCATTAAAAACCTTTGATTGCTCAATCTTTCAGGGGAGATGTAGAGCAATTTTGTAACGCCCTCCTTCGCTCTGGAATACACGAGGTCTTCCTCTACCGTATCCAAATCAGATGAGAGGTAATCTGCCTCTATACCTATGGAATTGAGCTGCTCAACCTGGTCCTTCATCAATGCTAAAAGCGGAGAAACCACAAGGCATACGCCCTCGCTGAGCAATGCAGGAAGCTGATAGCAGAGCGACTTACCCCCTCCTGTAGGGAGAAGTGCTACGGTATCCTTGCCTGATAAGATGCTATCAATAATCCCCTCCTGAGGCGCTCTAAATTCGGTATAGCCCCAAAACTCCTTAAGCGTTTGGTATTTCAGATCCCTCAAATTCTCTGCTGATATCATACAGGCGTAAAGATAGAACAAAATAATTAAAACAAATCGGAAGTAGAATATTCTACTTCCGATTCAGTATTTTCAAAGTTTAATTTTAAAAACTATTTAGCCTCAAAGTAAACTCTTCTATTTGCTTCATTTTTCCATTCAGGGCACTTAGTAGCTGGGTCGCACTCAGGATATTTAAGGTCATTTTTACCTCTACCCTCTGCTATTAGCATTGAAGTACTCACCCCTCTATCTACTAAATATTTTACTACTGCTTTTGCTCTTCTTTGAGAAAGTGCCAAGTTATATTTAGCAGAGCCTCTAGTATCTGTAGCACCGATAACTAAGAACCTATCATTAGAATTTAAAGTCTTGATGATATCCGCTGCTTTATTCAGTCTATCAAATGAAACAGGTCTAATTTTATCACTGTTAAGCTCAAACTCTATACCTTCAAAGTGCTTATTAACTTCGCTTACTACTGCCTTGGTGTTTATTTTAACTTCTGGCTTAGGCTCTAGTGGACAACCTTGATTTTCTACAGGTCCTGGAACAGTCACACACTTATCATAAAGGTCAATTACACCATCCAAGTCAGCATCTAAAGCTACACCAGCACCATCAACTCTTGCACCTGCAGGTGTATCAAGTTGTCTATCCCAGTCATCACATACTCCATCATTATCCTGATCTCCTTTTTTACAAACTTCAATATCTTGATTTTTATTTGCCAAGTTATCAAGTTTGGAATAAACCTCTTGGAAAGGATCATGCCAGAATAAATGAGATTGGTGTTTTCCAATTTTATAAGTTACACCTGCTGTAATATTAAAGAAATTATCTGAAATTTGCTCTTCAGTCATATTAATATTACTGTATGGCTGACCTCCACCATCAAATTCATCTGTACCTGTAACTACATACATCACTCTACCTTCTACATCAAATCTTCTTGAGATTTTATATTTAACTCCGGTACCAGCCTGTATAAATAATGAACTCAAATTAAAAGGTTTAACCTCAGAGGTTAAATCTGTTCCGTTCATATCTTCCAAATAAGCTCTATAGGCTAATGTACCAAAGCCAAAGTAACCGTGAATAGCCCACTTATATGTAGAGTGATTATCTACCCTTCTAAGTAAATTTGAAAAATTTAAATCTCCAATAAGTGAGATCGCATCATACTGAGTTAAAGCTCCAACCTCCTTAGCACTGCTTGGGTTATGTTTTTTAGTGTGGAACCAACCTTGTCTTGTTTCTCCTCTGTCATACTGAAGTTTAAGGCCAAAGGAATGAGTGATTGCTTTATCTACACTTAAATAAAAGGAGTATCCAAAAACATTTTTACCATTTCCATTTTTAATTGATGTTAAGTCTGCAGACTGAACAAGTGGAACTCCCACCCCTGCAGAAACAGACCAATCATTAAATCTTTTTGATTCTTGAGTAAACTTGGAAACATTAGAAGAGCCTGATGTAAAAGTATTAGGAAAAACTCCATTAGCTTCTGTTGCTACTGTACTTTGAGCTAATATAACAGTTGGTAAAGCTAATGCCAATGCAACACTTGTACAATTTAGTTTCATTATATTTGATTTTTTATGTTAAACTAATTAAATTATTTTTTTTGAGGAATTTCAGTACCTAGGGGACAGCCTTTATTTTCTGGAACACCTGGAACTGTTACACATTTATCATAGAGATCGATTACACCATCCAAGTCAATATCTAATGCTACACCTGCACCATCAACTCTTGCCCAAAAAGGAGTATCAAGCTGTCTATCCCAATCATCACATACCCCATCTCTGTCTTTATCTCCTTTTTCACATACATATACCTCACCGATCTTATTTTCTAAAAGAGCTGTTCTATAATACACATCCTGCAAAGGATCAAACCAAGCCAAATGAGTATTATGTTTACCCAATTTAGCAGATACCCCTATATTTACAGTAAAATAATTATCGGATGTATTTTTCTTGATATAGTTATATGGATTATCTGCCTGTCTAGGTGTACCTAGTACCAAACCTGATTGCTCACCTCCCCCATCAAACTCATCATCACCCGTAATAACATATATTGCTCTTGCTTCTAAATCTAATCTTCTTGAAAGATTATATTTTACACCTACCCCTGTTTGAAAGAAGAAAGATGCAAAATCAAAATCCTGCTCTAATGAAAATGGGTTATTCCACCTTTTAGAGCTATCTTCCAAATAGGTTTTATAACTCATTAATCCTATACCTGCATAACCGTGCAAAGCCCATTTATAAGCAGAATTATTATCTACCCTTCTTAAAAGGTTTGTTAAGTTAATATCTCCAAGCAAACTGATTTGGTTATATTTTGACCAAGCCTTAGCTACTCCATATTCTTCTTTTAAAAGAGCTTTTTGATTAGTTTTACCTGTCTGATATTGCAAACTCAAACCAAAAGTATGAGTAATTTGCTTATCTACACTTAAATAAGCATTCCAACCAAAATCTATTTTACCATCATAAAAAGAGGTAAGGTCACCATAAGACATTAATGCCGTACCTCCACCAGCAGAGATAGCCCAATCATTAAATGATCGGGATTGATTGGTAAATTTACTCACATTTGCTGAACCTGAAGAAAATGTATTAGGATACTCTTCTTTTTTTACTTGATCAGCAGTCTTTTCCTGTGCATAAAATGCTATTGGTAAAGATATAGCCAATAATAAACTTAGTTTCATAATCTATGTTTTACAAAAATTTATAAGATTATTTAATATTTCTTTTGAAAACTGTCTTTCTTCTAAATGTTTTTTATGTGGTATTGAGAGTTTATTACACTCAAAATGCAAACCCTCGATTTTCACAATATCAATATCAATAACTCTATCTCTGTATTCTCCTTCATAAAAGGATGAGTCAAACTCCCTTCCCATCTTCTGCTCTACCTTTTTAATCACTCTTAATAGTTCAATAGGAGATAAAATTGTATTTACTGAGGCTGCAATATTACAAAAAATATTAGAACTCACAAACTCTACGGGTTCCGAGTACAAAAAATTAGAAATCTGTAATACCTTACCAATCTGTAATTTAATCTCAGATAAGGCTTCTTCTAGATTTTTTTTTTGATCTCCAAGGTTACTTCCCAGTAACAAAATAACAGTTCTGTGCAACATATTGGCAAAATTAAGATTAATATACCTATTTTATGAAAAGTTTTTTTAAAAGTGTGCTGGCGAATATCGTAGCAATATTGGTTATTTGTGTGGTAGGATTTATATTTTTAATCGCCTTTATTGGGATAAGTATGGCGAGTAAAGACGCAGGAATCTCTGTGAAAGACAATTCTATACTGGCATTAAATCTAAAAACCCATATTATCGACAGCCCCAATGAAGAAGTAGATTCTTTCTTAGGCTTTAATGATGATAAGGAAACCCTCCTCCTCTTTGATGTTCTTCAAGCAATTGAAAAAGCCAAAACCGATGAACAGATTAAGGGAATATCCATTGAAACTGATGAAATCTCTGCTGGAATTACTCAGCTTGATGATATACGAGCGGCATTAGAGGACTTTAAAAAATCTGGAAAATTCGTGCTCACCTATGCCAATACAGCAAGCCAAGCTACCTATTATCTTGGCTCTGTTGCCAATGAATATTACCTCCACCCAGCAGGAGGGATAGATTTAAAAGGTCTATCTACCGAGATTGCTTTCTTTAAAGATTTTGCAGAGAAGTACGGGATAGGCTTGGATATCATCCGCCACGGTAAGTACAAATCCGCAGTAGAACCTTACCTGAGAAATGATTTATCACCAGAAAATAAAGAGCAGCTCTCGGCTATGCTTAACGATATATGGGGGCAAATGGCACCAAAGATGAGTGCTTCCCGAAAGATAGCCCTGGCAGATTTCCAAACGATAACCGATAGCCTCTACAGCTACATACCCGATAATAATATAAAGTATAGACTGGCAGATAAACTCATACAAAGAGCGGAGTACGATGATATCCTCCGCGCTAAACTCAAGATAGGAGAGAAAGATAAAATCAATAAAGTCCCTTTTTCAGGCTATATTAATTCTTTAAAGAAAACAAAAGATGATAACAGAATAGGCATCCTTTACGCTTCGGGAGCTATCTACAACGGCGAGGGCTATGATGGTATCTACTCCACCACTTTCATCAAAGACATCAAGAAACTTGCAGATGATAAAAAGATAAAAGCCGTAGTACTCCGCATCAATTCTCCCGGGGGAAGTGCCAATGCCTCGGATGAAATCCTCTTTGAACTCAGCGAGCTCAAAAAGAAAAAGCCACTTATTGTTTCTTTTGGCGACTATGCAGCTTCGGGAGGGTACTACATCGCTATGGCAGGCGACAAGATATATTCTGAGCCGAACACCCTCACGGGCTCTATCGGGGTTTTCGGGGTTTTAATGAATGCAAAAGAACTTGCCAACAGAAACGGCATCCACTCCGAGGTGGTCTCTACCCATACCAATAGCCATTTATACTCGCCCCTCAGTGGCTTCTCTAAGGACGGGCAGAGCATCATTACCAAAAGTGTAGAGCAGACCTATAAGAGATTTGTACACTTCGTAACCGAGAACAGAAAGATGAGCTTCGAGCAAGTAGATGAAGTAGGCGGCGGAAGGGTTTGGTCTGGCACGAGAGCAAAGGAAATCGGCCTCGTAGATGAGCTCGGTACACTTAATGATGCCTTAGCATTCGCAGCGAAGAAAGCCAACATCAAGACCTATCAAGTTGTTTCCTATCCAAAGGAGGTCTCTCCATTTGAAAAGATTTTTGGCAAGATGAATGAGGAAGAAATCTCCACAAGAATCCTAAAATCCAAGCTCGGGAAAGAGAATTACAAAATCTATGAGCAGATAGCTCACCCCAAAATAAAAGGGCAAATCCTAATGGAAACCCCTTACGAAATCAGTATAAAATAACACCTTATAATAACAAGAAAAAAGTGCCTCTTTGTGAGGCGCTTTTTGTTTCCTCTAATTCTTTCAAAAGATTTTTTTTCCTAGTATTTTAGAAAAGTCTTACTCTTGATTTTATTTCTTCATCAATAAGGATAAAAAAAGCCGTAGCAAAGCAGCCACGACTTCAAAATGAATATTATTAAATTTTCTAAACTATTTCAGCAGCGCTCAAGCAGTTTTTTATTCTTTTCATTGATTCTCTTAGCTCTTCTTCGGAAGCTGCATAGGAGAACCTGATACACTCTGGACTACCGAAAGACACTCCCCCTACTGAGGCTACATAAGCATTCTCAAGAAGGAACATTGCAAAGTCATCAGAGTCGTTTATAAGCGTACCATTCACTTTTTTACCTATATAATAAGATATATCTGGGAAGAAATAGAAAGCAGACTTGGGAAGAGCCACCTGAAAACCTCTGATATCTTTCATCAGCTCAAAAACCAAATCTCTCCTCTTTTTAAATTCTTCTATCATATAGTGATATTCCTTTGGGTCTGCCTCCAGAGCAGTGATAGATGCTCGCTGAGCTACGGTATTTGCACCACTAGTAATCTGCCCTTGGATTTTATCGCACGCCTTAGCCAGCCACTCGGGAGCAGCAGAGTAGCCGATACGCCAGCCCGTCATTGCATAACCTTTGGAGACACCATTAATAATCGCCGTTTGGTCATAAAGCTCTGGACAAACTTCCACTATGGATTTATGCTTTGATTCATAATTGATGTACTCATAAATCTCATCAGAAATAATGGTAATATGCGGATGCTTGGCAAGCACTTCCCCGATTGCTCTAAGCTCTTCCTCTGTATAATAACTCCCTGATGGGTTGCACGGTGAGCTATAAAGTATTGCTTTTGTCTTTGGAGTAATGGCTTCTTCTAATTGCTTTGGGGTGATTTTAAAGTCGGTCTCGTGGCTTGTCTTTATGAATACAGACTTACCGCCTGCGAGCTTTACCATTTCTTCGTAGCTCACCCAATAAGGCACAGGGAGTATGACTTCATCTCCCTCATTGACTACGGCTAAAAGTACATTGATAATAGATTGTTTTGCACCATTTGATACACAGATTTGAGTAGGTTTATAATCGAGGTTGTTATCTCTTTTTAGTTTGGTTACCACCGCTTGCCTTAGCTCTAAAAAGCCTGGAACAGGCGAATAGTGGCTGTAATTTTCATCTATTGCAGTATGAGCGGCTTGCTTTATATTGGCAGGGACATCAAAGTCGGGCTCGCCAAGTGTAAGGCTTATAATATCTTTCCCAGCAGCTTTTAGCTCCCTTGCTTTATTGCTCATCACGAAAGTTTGAGAGTAGCTCATTCTGTTTAATCTGTCTGATAATCTGTTCATTTTATTTTATTATTGATTGAGGTAACAAATATATAAATTAAAAGCAATACCAATGGCTATTTATTGAGCTTTTGGCTCTTAATCCAAAAGGCGGTAGATTGATAGGCAGAGACACATTTCTCAGCTTGGGTTTTATCAATATTTGGGAGGAGAATCTCATCATAAAAAATTGGATGCTCCTTAGACGGCTGCTCGCTTTGTAACTTGAGTTCATACTGCTTGGTCTTATTAATAGGCGAAATAATCGTGAGGCGGTCTTGCTCTATATAGCCCAAATCCTGATAAGTCGCGATATATGCTCTTGGTTTATAGGTTTCCTTCAAGACATCTTCACCTAAAAATTTAGAGGTATATTTAAAGTTGAGCAATCCAAATACGGTAGGCATCACATCTATCTGAGAGGCCAAACTGCTGATTTCTTTCGGCTGCTGAGCAATCTCTTCCGAATAAATGAGGCACGGAATCCTGTATTTATCCAGAGGGAGTTCGGTTTTACCCGCACTGGATGCACAGTGGTCTGCCACGATAACGAAAATAGTATCCTTAAACCAATCTTCCTTTTTAGCAAGCTCGAAGAAGACTTTCAGTGAATAGTCTGTATACTTCACGCCGCCGCTTCTGGATTTTGAATCACCAGGAATATCAATCTTCCCATTCGGATAGGTAAAAGGTCTGTGATTGCTAACCGTCATCCAATGGTTAAAGAAAGGTTTCCCCTGTTTTGCCTGCTGGGTCATTTCCTTTACTGCCTTCCGAGCCATATCTTCATCACAGACGCCCCATATATTGGCAAAAGTGATTTCTTCGGGCTTGAAATTACTCCTATCTATAATATCATAACCATTTCCAGAGAAGAAGTCTTTCATATTATCAAAATAGCTGAAACCTCCATAGAGGTATTTCACCTGATAGCCTTTGGATTTGAATACAGAACCCGTTGTAAATTTATTCTTATTGTCTTTTCGCTTTACGATACTCTCACCAGGCGTAGGTGGAATACAGAGGGTAAGCGCCTCTAATCCCCTCACGGTACGGTTGCCTGTAGCGTACAGATTGGTAAAGAAAAGGCTCTTCTGAGCAAGGCTATCGAGGAAAGGAGTGATGTTCTCCTGATTACCATAATATGCCATAAACTCTGCCGAGAGGCTTTCTATGGAGATAAGGACTACATTTTTACGGGTTTCCTCAGCATTAGGACTAATCTCTCGCTCTAATGCAGGGGCAGAGAGCTGTTTCAGAAAGAGATTTTCAGCTTGTTTCTGCTCCATCTGCGGATAGAACTGGAAATAATCCAGCTCACTGTGAGTAAAAGCATAATAAAATTTATAAACTCCATTTGCCTGTACTTCCTGCGAGAATATATTTGAGGCTTTTACCTTTTCAAACTGAGGAGAAAGCCCCAGACTCACCAAGCAAAGGAATAAAAAGCTGACTAAAAGAATAAACTTCTGCTTTAAATTCGGTAAGGAGAGGAGGGTAACTTTAGTTCTCTTAAAAATGAAAATCGTAACCAAAAGGGTAACGATAAAAATCACTGAAAACAGTGGAAGCACTGGGTAGCTCTCCATTATATTCCCGATAACTTCATTGGTATAAATAAGATAATCTACCGCAATAAAATTATATCTGATACCGAACTCATTCCAAAAGAAATATTCGCTAACGGCATTAAAGATAATGGACAGAGAATAGATAAACAGCGTAATAAAATAAAGAACATTCCTCACCTGTACCCTGTATTTTGGGAGGAAAAGCATCACTCCAAAGCAGAAAGTTTTCAGCCCAAAGAAAATTAAGGCTATATCTTGCACAGAACCCCCATACTGGCTGAAAATATTATTCGGAACAAAGGCCGTATAAAGCACAAGAAGAAGCATTGATGAAAAAATAAGCACTCCATAAGGCTTATCGTATTTCGCATTTGATAAAAAAAGGAAATAAAGCGCCAGAAAACTACTCGCCAGAATGATAATAAACACATCTGAAAGCCCACCGATAAACAATACTTTCAGTGTTTCTATAAAGGAAAAAGATGCCGTAGTAATCGGGTGAAAGATAAAAACAATCCTAAGGATAAAAGAAACTAAAATATAGAGCCCACCTATATAGAAAAATGGTTTTAGTTTTTGTAACAAATGCTTCATTCTAATGGTTTAATTTTTCTGTGTTGCAAACATAATGAAAATATACTAAGCGCCTCTTTTTAATAATTTTTCTTACATTCGCGTAAAAATTTCGATCAAATGAATTACGATGTTATTGTCATCGGGAGTGGTCCTGGTGGATATGTTACAGCGATTAGAGCATCTCAGTTAGGCTTTAAAACTGCTATTATTGAAAAAGAAAATCTTGGGGGTATCTGCTTAAACTGGGGATGTATACCGACCAAAGCGCTATTAAAATCTGCTCATGTATTCAAGTATCTTCAAAATGCAGAAGATTATGGTCTTAATAAAGTAGAGAATCCTGGGTTTGATTTCTCCAAAGTAGTTCAGAGAAGTAGAGGCGTGGCTTCTAAAATGAGTGGAGGGATTCAATTCCTGATGAAAAAGAACAAAATTGATGTAATAATGGGAACAGCAACCGTGAAAGCGGGTAAAAAAGTTTCCGTAACAGCTGCCGATGGTAAAACTACCGAGTATAGCGCTGGGCATATTATCATCGCTACTGGAGCAAGGTCAAGAGAGCTTCCAAACCTGCCTCAGGATGGTAAAAAAGTTATCGGATACAGACAGGCACTCACCCTTGCTGAACAGCCAAAATCTATGATTGTCGTAGGTTCTGGGGCTATCGGGGTAGAATTTGCCGACTTCTATAATACAATGGGCACAAAGGTTACCATCGTAGAATTTATGCCAAACATTCTCCCTGTGGAAGACGAGGAAGTATCTAAACATGTAGAGAAATCCCTCAAGAAATCCGGTATTGAGATTATGACCAAAGCATCCGTAGAGTCCGTAGATACCTCAGGAACTGGTGTAAAGGCAAAAGTAAAAACCGAAAAAGGAGAAATCACCTTAGAAGCAGATGTACTGCTCTCTGCCGTAGGTATTACTGCTAATGTAGAGGGAATAGGTCTGGAAGAAGTAGGCATTAAAACCGAAAAAGGAAGAATCCTCGTGAATGAATGGTATGAAACCTCAGTACCTGGATACTACGCCATAGGAGATGTACTCCCAACTCAAGCATTGGCCCATGTGGCTTCCGCTGAAGGGATTACCTGCGTAGAGAAAATAAAAGGACTAAGCGTAGAGCCTATCAACTACGGAAATATCCCTGGCTGTACCTACTGCCACCCAGAAGTAGCTTCTGTAGGGCTTACAGAAAAGCAGGCAAAAGAAAAAGGATATGAGATTAAAGTAGGTAAATTCCCATTCTCCGCTTCTGGAAAAGCCACTGCTAATGGTGATGTAGATGGATTTATTAAAGTAATATTTGATGCCAAATATGGCGAATGGCTCGGATGCCATATGGTGGGCGACGGCGTAACCGATATGATTGCCGAAGCCGTAGTAGCAAGGAAGCTCGAAACTACAGGGCACGAAATCCTGAAAGCAATACACCCACACCCAACCATCTCCGAAGCCGTAATGGAAGCAGTAGCCGCTGCCTACGGAGAAGTAATACATATCTAATTATTACAAACCTTAACAGCATATAATAAAAAAGGATTTGGAAATCTTTCCAAATCCTTTTTTAGCTCATAGCAGCTGGCGTATAGCTAATGGCCCACTGTGTGGGGCACACTTACCCACTCGCGTGGAGAGCACTTACCCACTGCGTGGGGAGCACTTACCACAAACGCACATCGCCTACTGCTTACTGCCTAAAGCCTACTGCTAAAAGCCAGTAGCCATCTGCTCAATTAAGAGTAATGCTGGTATTTTTAGTTGTAGCTTTCAACCTTTTTCCATTGAGTTCTACCCACTTTATTTTACGGGGGATTTGGGAGTAGTCAATTTCTATATCAGAAGTTTTGGAAGTACTTATAATAAGGGTTTTCCCTGAGATATGTGCCTTTACTTTTGCAGAGTTTACAGGCTTTTCAAAAATCTGATAATAATAACCTTCATTTAGCTTTCCATTGAGGGTAAGTGTTTTATCCCCCCTCTGAATGCTAAGGCTGGTAGGCTCTCCTGCCTGCTTGGTAGCGAAATAATACATCTGGGAAAAAGGCGAGCTCATCTCGTGATTTTCCATTTTCAGGATAATATCCCCAATTTGTACGCCCATTTTAGGAGCTTCAGACCTTTCGTTTTTAAATCCATAGACTTTTAGTCCCTTACCTTTATAGGTATTATCATACAATAAGCCCAAATCTGCTTTATTATTAAAAACCCTGAGTGAGTAAGGTTTATGCCAGTCCTGAGGCTGCTCTTGAGTATTGATTTTCTTGATTTTTATCCAGCCAATGCCTGTATTTTCGGTATTAGATTCCCAAGAGAGGGCAGTTTGAGGGCTTTGGGTTGTACTTCTAATAAAATTAATGATTTTCTCCTCGTACTGGGGTAGGTAGCTCGGGTCGTGAGCTCCTTCAGGAGTGATAAACTCAATATTTGGATTAAAAGTTTTGAGATAATCGGCAATGGGCTGCATCTGCGAGAGCGGATAGAGAAAATCCTTCGTAGTATTGAAAATAAGCATCGGTTTGGCATTCATATTTTCAGGGAAAAGAGGCTGAGCACTGAGCTTTTCTGCAATTTTAAAACTCCCATTGAGGGAAATAAACCCTGCAAATGAATCTGGAAAAAGCACGGAGAAGAGCTGTACGCCAGAGCCTCCATCTGAAAAGCCAGAGAGGAAGATTTTATCTTTATCAATCTTTATTTTCTTCTGAGCTTCGGCTATCTCACCGAGAACCATAGCGCTACCCACTTCATCAAACCAGCCCGCACCCTTATTCCCATAAGGGAAAAGAATAGCAAACTCTGCTTCATCTGCCATTTTGAGAAAAGGCGATTTCCGAGCGTAGTCCAGCGCATTTTTAAGCTGAGGAGAAGAAACTGCCCCGTGTAGAAAAACAAGAAGCGGAAGCTTTGCCTTATCCGAATTTTGTGGCGTATAGAGCACAAATGGTCGCTGTTTCCCATCTGCACACTGGTAAGAGTATTCATTTAATTCACCCTTTTGAGCAAAGCTAATCTTCGCTAAGAATAAAGCCAAAAGGCAGATTATTTTCTTCATAAAATCAGGATTAATGGGGACAAAAGTAGTCAATGTACAGGTTTTTTCCTAAATTGCCCGCTTTCAAAAAAGGTTGATGAACTTAGAACTTTACAGGCAACAGGCACTACAAAAGAAAAAAGAACATAAAAAGTTCCTCGATGGGCTAAAGAAGAAGCCTCCCAAGAATTTAGATTATATAGCTCAGGAGGCTCACGAAGAGGTTTTTGAGGAAATTGATTGCTTGGAATGTGCCAACTGCTGCAAAACGACTGGCCCTCTCTACACCGAAAAAGATATTGAGCGAATTTCTAAACATCTGCGGATGAAAGCATCGGATTTTGAGAAGAAATACCTGCGAACGGACGAGGATAATGATAAAGTTCTACAAACCTTGCCCTGCGTATTCCTCAGTGCGGATAATAAATGCTTAATTTATGAGGTGAGACCCAAAGCCTGTCGCGAATATCCGCATACGGACAGGAAAAAAGTCTATCAGATTAATCACTTGACTACGAAAAACGCCATTATATGCCCTGCGGTGTACAAATGGATAGAGAAAATGAGAGAAAAAATATAACCCCTCCCCTGTTATGATCTATATTTTACTATCGCTAATGCTTATTCTGCCTACCCTACTGGGGATAGGTGGTCTTGCCAGCCAAAAAATAAAGCTATGGGATGGGATAAGTTCAGATTTAGTAATGGGAATCGTGAGTATAAGTATCGTTTGGACGGCTCTGGCATTCTTCATCCCGATAAATACAGCGGTAGAAATCCCTACGCTCCTACTGGGGATATCGCTATTCATCTATCAAAGAAAATACAGGGCATTGGGTAGCTTTCTAAGAGAGCACTACCGCATTTTTGTGCCCGTTCTCTTTATTATATTGTTCTTCGGAGCGTTTTATCCATTTATTCTGGATCATTTTGGGTATTATGTACCCAGTATAAAGTGGATTCGTGAAGTGGGAATGCCAAGGGGAATTTCCAATCTCGACTTATTGCTGGGGCAGATGTCCGTCTGGCATATTTTCCAAGCGGGGTTTTCTAACCTATCGGATACTTTCCTTAGAATGAATTCACTTATGCTGGCAGGCTACCTCATTTATATATTGGAGAGGAGGGTTTTCGTCCATCTGCTGTTTTTCCCTATTTTGTTTCTGTTTGTTCAGTCGCCAAGTGCAGACTTGCCCGTCATCATCCTCTCTATGCTAGTGCTCAATGAGACTATGCGAAGCAATACCAATGCTAAAGGGCTCTTTCTACTCTCGGTATTCATATTTATAATAAAGCCAACGGCCATTTGGGTGCCTGTCTTCGTATTTCTGTATAATCTTTTCTGCTTAAAGCAAAAGCCCCTCAGCTGGATGCCCGCAGGCATTGCTCTTGGGCTGCTGTTCTGCTTCAAAAATATATGGCTCTTCGGCTATCCCATATTTCCTGTAGCGGTGATTGACCTTAATTTGCCTTGGAAACCCAACCCCGAGCTGCTCAAAAACTCGGCAATGATTGCCATAATGAAAACCTACAACCTGCAATATACCTACGCCGAGATACATTCTTTTAGCAAATGGGATTACATAAAAAACTGGCTGCTGTTAGAGGGGATTAAAGGGAAAATCCATATCCTGTTTATCATCAGTTTGATGATTTTGTGCTTCCATACCTTTATCTCAAGGAAGAAAGTATTGTACCTCCTCTGTGGGGCAGTACTGCTAAAATCCGCAATGGTACTGGCATTCTCCGCTCAATACCGATTCTTTCTGGAAGTCTTTTTCGTAATGATTTTTATACTCACATACCAGAAAGCAGGGAAGAAAACCGCGATTTTAGGCTTTACAGTGATGACCTTAGCAATAGCCTTCGTACTGAGCACTCCCCAATGGCTACAGAAACAGCTTCCGAGCTTTTATCTGGGGTATTTTATGGGCGGATTTAATGAAAACCAATGGCTAAAACCCTCTGCATACCAGCTCAACCAATACAAAAGCCATAAAGTGGGGAATCTGGAATTTTATCTATCGGCGGAGGATTATCCCTTTATGTTTGACACCCCCCTCCCAACCATTTCCAATGGCTTTTTGAAAGACTATCTAAGGCTCGGTATCTTCCCTCAATGGGATTCCGAAAGGAAAAAAAACGGCTTCCACTGGAAAAAACTCAACAAAAAGGAAATACAAGAACTCAAAAAAGCTATAAGCCTCAAGCAGTAAGCACCCACTGGCGTGGGGAGCACTTAGCCGTAGCACGGCAGGCACCCACTGTGTGGGGCACACTTATCACAAACTATCCGCACACCGCCTACTGCCTAAAGCCTACTGCTTACTGCACGAAGCTAACCGCGCACCGCCAATAGCTAAAAGCCAATAGCTATTTGCCATCTGCTAAAAAGAAGTACGGCACCCCGAGTGGGGTGCCGTACAAATAAATACTAACAACTATAAAAACGCATTATGCACACAAGTGATAAAGTGCAAGGTTTCTATTTCTTTTTATCATTTGGAAGATTTATCTCCCTTGATTCTTATTTCGTTATTATTATTATAAATCATATTACAATAGACTCTCTATTACGAGAGTGATAGACACTCTATCACGGTAAGGATAGACACTCTATCACGAGAGTGATAGACACCCTATCACGGTAAGGATAGACACCCTATTGAGAGGGGCACTATCTTACAATGAGTTAGGATAGGACTATTATAGTGTCCAAAATATCTGTGCGAGGCTCTTTGAGGAAGACATTCTTACCACTGCTAAACTGCGTTGTGATGCTCAGCTCGTAGTTGCCTGCGGGGAGCGAGGCGGGGATAAGCACCAAAAGACGAGCGGGCTCATTAATCACAAGGTCGGTGAGCTTAGTCTTGGCTTTGGTGTCTATATTCGTGAGATAGACACCATTATCTGTGTGAGTGCCTGCAACCTTGAGGTAAGTCCCTTTAATCTCGGCATTCTTGCCTTTGGTGAGGGTGCCATCCGTTTTGCCAGTGCTGAGGTCGGTAATACCGAAGATTGCCATTGGGCTAGATTGCTCGCCAAGGAATTCTACTTTGGTTTGAGAGATTGCCTTCCTTAGCTCGGCACCTTGATTAACATTTACATAGACGCTGTGCTTGTCCTTATCCCAGACTTTGTCTTTAAAGACACCTTTTATCGCTGGGCGCATTATCACGAGACCTGTATTCACTACATAGCCTTGGAGCACAAGCTCTGTGCTCTTGCGATTAAAGCGGGAAACAATGTCTATTGCCGTCTCCTCTTTTATCTCCATACCTTCTTTTTTGAGCTCTGCTACAATCTCTGCGATGCTTACGCTCCCTACGTTTGCGGGTACGCCTACAAAATCTGATGGGTCGCTGGTAAGAGGGTTATCTCTTAGCCACGCTTTTAAAGTATTTTTCATTGTAATAATGTTTATTGGTTTATATATAATTCTTTATGTTTTCTTTTATAAAAAAGGGGGATTACTCCCCCTTGGGGTGTATTTATTAGTCTTTTATACAGCGGATAGGCACAGCACTGTATCGATATAAGTTGCTATCAGAAGACAAGGTATATGAACTATGATTACCTGGATATATTAGTGGATCTAAAGCCTGTGGAATTTTGAGCAATGGATTATACTCATATGAATAAGCTGTGAAAGCATTAAATCTATCATTAGAAAATGGTGTAGTTGTATGAAAATATGGAGAATCCCCCATTCTTAGAGAATAAACCTTATCCCCCTCCCCCTTCCAATATCCTCCTCCAAGGCGTCCAATCTCTGTTGTAAAACCACCTCTGTAGCCCTCCGAACGTGCTCCAAGAGCATTCCCAGAAACCTTTAATCCCCAAGCTTGAATTTCTGTTAGTGTAGGGGTATGCCATCCACTTGGGCAGTTATCTGTAAAACCACTAACAAGAGCAGTATAACTAGTCATATTTTCAGGTCGCTTCCAAGCATTAGTAACAGTACCTGAAGGAAACTGACTAATGTTAGTATATTTAAAGTAATTTCCCTTAGTAGGCTCTACCACCCCTACAAGACTACTTGGCCAGTCCACCAGTTCGTGGCCATCGGCATCCCTACCCCACTGGAATACGGAGCCTAGCATTCGGTAATCTATACTCTCATTAACTGGGTTACGCTTCGCATAGGTCTGGTCATTACCAAAGTCTGCTATACGGTTTGCATCGGCATAGTATGCCCCAAGGTTCTTGTCTAGCCATATCTGCCCGTCATACGTCATTACTTTGCTATACACAAAGCGGTGCTCATACCTGCCGGCTACTCCTGCTGTCTCGTGGTTATACTGCTTATCCTTAACACCTCCCGTAGCATAAACTTTTAAGTTAAATGGCGTCATCGCGCTTGTTAGCTGTACCGGAATGGTAGCTATCAGCTGGTCGGCACTCCCTGCCTCTAATAGTGGTGCGTTGTAGGTACCGTCTATTACTTCCAATGTTCCTCCAATTACATTATAAAGACCTGTACTGGGCGATTGGTGTAGCTTACCAGCTGGTATCGTTAGCTTCAAGGTCTTCTGGTTAGGTGCTGTACCTATACTTACTGTCTTAGTAAATTCTCCAAAAGACTTACCATCTCCGTTCTTGTACGGTATCTTAACCGGTATCTTGTAGATACTGCCGTCTATCTTCCCTTGGTAAGATGATGCAATCGGAGGCGTTCCCTGCACTGAGCTGTCCTCCTTCCAAGAAAATACAAATATGCTATGGTCTTGGAACAAGGCCGTACCCTGGCTTACGGTATAGGTCTGCTCTACATTGTATATCCCTATACGGAAAGTAGCCTTTATATCCCCTACCTGTGGCATACCTTTCAGGTTATACGAAATAATCTGGGAGGTGCCTGGTGCTACCGTTACCGAACTGTTTTGGGCGCCATCCAAAGCTACTGTGCCTGTAGGTGCAGGAACGCCCCCTGGCAGAGTGCCAGGAATGTTCGTAATCGTCATTGCAGAAGAAAGGTTTTGAGTATAAGGCGTAGCTCCAGTATTATTAATAAGAAGCTTCACCTTATGCGTACCGGAACCTGCGGCTACGGCTGTTCCTGCCTGAAAGACACCATCCCAGCCCGCTCCCATTATCTGAAGCGTAACTCCTGGTGGCAAAGAAGGCGCAACCGAAGAGATACAGTCCCAACCCGAATTAGAAAATATCTCTACGCATTTCCTGTCTAAATTGTAAATCATCGTTCCTTCTTCCACATCTGCAGGATTAAAAGCATCTCGCTGCACTGATGTTACTCTTGGGAATAAAACCCCTTGCACAGAACTAGATGATACACTTGTATTCCGCGAAATATCCAGAGTAGCCTTTGGCGTCTCTGTATTGATTCCGACTCTGCCGTCGTACTCTGTCTGTGCGCTGGCTAATACTCCTATTAGCACAAACGCTAAAATCATTTTAAATCTCATATATCTATTATTTATGTTACTTCCTTGGGAATAATTATTGAGCGTAGAAACTGCAATTGGGTCGCCAGCCTTTGGCTGGCGACAATGCACCTCCCCTATCTTCACTCTTGTCTGATTTTGCTCTAAAAGAAGATTGACTAGCGCTTTGTCGCTCGCTTCGCTCGCGACTTTGCCTCCTGCATAAGCGAAAAAGTGAGAAGCAGGCAAACGCAAAAGCGCCGATAGGCGCGCGGGCAAAGCCCGCGCGCCTATCGGCGCTCTATATAGTCTTTTAAATAAGACTATATTTTGAAGGAAGGAAGGAAGGATAACAAATTATTGCACATACGCAAGTTTGCGTATATGATATTTGTCATATTTTGGGTATTCCTTTTCATCCTTTTTTCATCTAATTGCGAGGCAAATATAAGAGTATTTTTTTATTACGCAATAGGCAGTAGGCTTTAAGCAGTAGGCAGTGCGTGGCAATTGGCGGTTGGTTACTGGCTTTTAGCTGTTAGCGGTGGATGGGTAGTTTGGGATAAGTGCCTGCCGTGCTAACGAGTGCCTCCCCTGCTAAGTGCTCCCCACGCAGTGGGTGGGAAAAGAAAACCCCTGAATAAAACTTCAGGGGTTTTGGTTTTTGTTTTGGAGGTTTTATGCTTGAACATTGTTACCTCCCAATACGAAAGGCTCAACTTCTTTTATTTCTCCGAATTGTTGTTCGTAGTTAGCAATATTTTGTTGAAGAGCATTTAAAACTCTTTTTGCGTGAAGAGGAGCAAGGATTACTCGGCTTCTTACATTCGCTTGCTGAACGCCTGGCATAAGCTGGATGAAGTCTAAAACAAACTCCGAAGGAGAATGATTTACAAGCGCAAGGTTGCAATAAGCTCCCATAGCCACAGCTTCGTTCAACTGAATGTTGATGTTGTTGTCTTGATTCTGATTGTTGTCCATTTTATTAATTGTTTTAATGTTAATTTTGAAAGTTTGAAAGTCCAAATATACTGAACTTTCAAACATTTTCAAATAGAATATTTACTTGTATTAGTTGTGATCTTCAAAGTCTTTTTTAAGACCAACGAGGAAATCCTGATAATCTTTAAGACCTGTTCCCGCAGGGATTCTATGCCCTACGATTACATTTTCTTTCAATCCATTGAGGTCATCTACCTTACCAGATACAGCAGCTTCGTTGAGAACTTTCGTAGTCTCCTGGAAGGATGCGGCAGACATAAACGACCTTGTTTGAAGCGCTGCACGGGTAATTCCCTGGAGCACAGGCACAGCAGTAGCAGGGAGAGCATCTCTCACTTCTACGAGCTGTAAATCTTCTCTCTTGAGTTTAGAGTTCTCATCTCTAAGCTCGCGAGCGGTAATCATCTGCCCTGGTTTAAAGTCTTTGGAATCTCCTGCATCTACAACTACTTTAAGACCGAAGATACGGTTGTTTTCATCGAGGAAGTCATACTTATGCTCAAGGGCAGCTTCGAGGAAGCGGGTGTCTCCACCATCTACGATTTCTACCTTCGTCATCATCTGTCTTACGATGATTTCAAAGTGTTTGTCATCAATTTTCACCCCTTGGAGACGATATACCTCCTGGATTTCATTAACGATATACTCCTGAACGGCTGTTGGCCCTTGGATTCTGAGGATATCGTCTGGTGTAATGGAGCCGTCTGAAAGCGGAGTACCTGCTCTTACAAAGTCGTTCTCCTGAACGAGAATCTGGCTGGAAAGTTTTACCAGGTAAATTTTTCTTTCACCTGTTTTTGCCTCCACGATAAGCTCTCGGTTTCCTCTCTTGATTTTACCGTAAGAAACTACACCGTCTATCTCGGTAACCACAGCTGGATTGGAAGGATTTCTCGCTTCAAAGAGCTCGGTAACCCTCGGAAGACCACCCGTGATATCCCCTGCCTTAGCAGATTTACGAGGAATCTTGATGAGGATTTTCCCTGCTTTGATTTTCTCTCCGTCATTAACCATCAAGTGAGCACCCACAGGTAAGTTGTAAGACTTCTGCTCTACACCTTTGGAATCTACAACTCTAAGGGTAGGAACGGCTTTCTTACCTCTTGCTTCTGAGATTACTTTTTCTTCAAAGCCTGTCTGCTCATCTATCTCTAATTGGAAAGAAACCCCTTGAATAATATCTTCATAAGCTACCTTACCAGCAGTCTCTGCAATGATAACCGCATTATATGGATCCCACTTACAGATAAGGTCTCCTTTTTTCACTTTATCGCCTGGTTTTACAGAAAGTATGGAACCATAAGGGATATTCTGAACCATAAGCGGAGTACGAGCAGCATTATCTGCTACCAAACGGAATTCCGTAGAACGAGAAACTACGATTTCTACCTTATTGCCGTTTTCGTCTTCTGAAGTAATGGTTCTGATTTCATCAAGCTCTACGATACCGTCTTTCTTAGCAACGATAGTAGGGTTTTCAGAGACATTCCCTGCAGTACCCCCTTGGTGGAAGGTTCTAAGGGTAAGCTGAGTACCTGGCTCACCAATAGACTGAGCTGCGATAACACCTACTGCCTCACCCATATGAATCATCTTACCAGTAGCGAGGTTTCTACCGTAGCACTTCGCACAGATACCTCTTCTTGCCTCGCAAGTAAGCGGTGAACGAACTTCTACACTCTCAATACCAGACTCTTCAATTTTCTGAGCCAATGCTTCATCGATAAGTTCATCTGCACTAACGATGATCTCATCGGTTTCTGGATGATAAACATCGTGAAGGGAAACTCTACCCAAGATTCTTTCAGAGAGTTTCTCTACAACCTCATCATTTTTCTTCAATGGAGTAACATCTACACCTCTGAGCGTACCGCAATCATCTTCTGTAATGATGACATCCTGCGCTACATCCACAAGTCTTCTTGTAAGGTAACCCGCATCGGCAGTTTTAAGTGCCGTATCGGCGAGACCTTTTCTCGCACCGTGGGTAGAGATAAAGTATTCCAAGATGGAAAGACCTTCCTTAAAGTTTGCAACGATAGGGTTCTCGATAATCTCTGCACCTACGGAACCTGCTTTTTGAGGTTTAGCCATCAGACCACGCATACCAGAGAGCTGACGAATCTGCTCTTTGGAACCCCTCGCCCCAGAGTCGAGCATCATATACACAGAGTTGAAGCCTCCCTGGTCGGTAGTCATTCTCTGCATAATCATCTCGGTAAGGCTGGCATTGGTATTCGTCCAAACATCAATTACCTGGTTATAACGCTCTGTATCTGTAATAAGACCCATATTATAGTTTGCCTTAATCTCATCAACAGTTTCAACCGCTTTGGCAATCATCTGTTTTTTCTCCTCTGGAACTACGATGTCTCCAAGGCTGAATGAAAGCCCACCTTTGAATGCGTTATAATAACCTAAATTCTTCATATCATCGAGGAACTTCACTGTGGTTGGGAAGTCTGTTTCAGCTAAGATTTTACCGATAACATTTCTCAATGATTTTTTAGTCAGCAGCTCATTTACATAACCTACCTGCTTAGGTACAATTTGGTTAAATAAAATTCTACCAACCGTAGTTTCAATAAGTTTTATTTCAAAATCTCCTTGTTCATTTTTTACAGGGAGCTTACATTTTACTTTTGCATTAAGTGAAGCCCTGCCCTCATTATAAGCTATTTCTGCTTCTTCTGGGGAGTAGAATGCCAAGCCTTCACCTTTTATCTTATGCTCTTCGGTAGAGATACCTTCTTTGGTCATAAAGTAAAGCCCGAGAACCATATCCTGAGACGGAACAGTAATAGGCGAGCCATTTGCTGGGTTCAAGATGTTTTGAGAACCGAGCATCAACAGTTGAGCTTCCAAAATTGCCTCTGGCCCGAGAGGTAAGTGTACCGCCATCTGGTCACCGTCAAAGTCGGCATTAAACGCAGTAGTTACCAATGGGTGAAGCTGGATAGCCTTACCTTCGATCATCTTAGGCTGGAATGCCTGAATACCCAATCTGTGGAGGGTAGGCGCACGGTTGAGGAGTACGGGGTGACCTTTCATCACATTCTCCAAAATATCATACACCACAGGCTCTTTTCTATCGATGATTCTCTTCGCAGATTTTACGGTTTTTACGATACCTCTCTCTATCAGCTTTCTGATGATAAACGGTTTGTAAAGCTCTGCTGCCATATCCTTAGGAAGACCACACTCATGAAGCTGAAGGCTTGGACCAACGACAATTACCGAACGAGCAGAGTAATCTACCCTCTTACCTAAGAGGTTCTGACGGAAACGCCCTTGCTTACCTTTCAATGAATCTGAAAGGGATTTAAGTGGTCTGTTGGATTCGGATTTTACAGCAGAAGATTTTCTTGTATTATCAAATAAGGAATCTACTGCTTCCTGAAGCATACGCTTCTCGTTTCTTAAGATTACCTCTGGAGCTTTGATTTCCAATAATCTTTTCAAACGATTGTTTCTAATGATAACCCTTCTGTAAAGGTCATTGAGGTCAGAAGTAGCGAAACGACCACCATCTAATGGAACGAGAGGTCTCAATTCTGGCGGGATTACAGGAAGTACGCGCATTACCATCCACTCTGGGCGGTTTATCATTCTTGTATTCGCACTTCTAAGCGCTTCTACTACATTCAGACGCTTAAGGGCTTCTGTTCTTCTTTGCTTAGAACCTTCGCTGTGAGCCTTATGTCTCAAATCAAAGGAAAGCGCATCGAGGTCTATTCTCTTCAATAGCTCTTCCACAGCTTCAGCTCCCATTTTAGCAATAAACTTATTAGGATCTGAATCATCAAGATATTGATTGTCTGCTGGGAGGCTGTCTAATACATCGAGATATTCCTCTTCCGTAAGGAACTCCATTTCCTCAAAGTCTGAGCCATCTGCTTTTTTAGCAATACCTTGCTGGATGACTACATACCTCTCATAATAGATAATCATATCCAACTTCTTGGAAGGCAGCCCAAGAAGGTAGCCAATCTTATTCGGAAGAGAACGGAAGTACCAAATGTGAGCTACTGGAACTACTAAATTAATATGCCCAATTCTCTCACGACGCACTTTTTTCTCGGTAACCTCTACACCGCAACGGTCGCAAACGATACCTTTATAACGAATTCTCTTATACTTACCGCAGGCACACTCATAATCCTTTACAGGACCAAAGATTTTCTCACAGAAAAGACCATCTCTTTCTGGCTTGTGCGTACGGTAGTTAATAGTCTCTGGTTTTAGAACCTCTCCTCTTGATTCTTGAAGAATAGATTCTGGAGAAGCCAAACCAATGGTGATTTTATTAAATCTGCTTGATTTATTTTTATTTGACATTTGATTAAATTTTGGATTTCAGATTGAGATTTCAGGTTGAAGAGATATTCTCTCCCAAAATCTTTTATCTAAAATTTATCATTATAATATTATAATCTAAAATTACTCTTCAAGTCTTACATCAAGTCCAAGACCTTGTAACTCGTGAAGTAATACATTAAAGGATTCTGGGATGCCTGGTTCTGGCATTGGGTCTCCTTTTGCAATTGCTTCATAAGTTTTAGCTCTACCAATCACATCATCAGACTTCACAGTCAGAATTTCTCTCAAGATATTTGATGCTCCGAATGCTTCAAGAGCCCAAACCTCCATCTCTCCAAAACGCTGACCACCGAACTGCGCCTTACCACCAAGCGGCTGCTGAGTAATAAGCGAGTAAGGACCGATAGAACGAGCGTGCATCTTATCATCTACCATATGCCCAAGTTTCAGCATATAGATAACACCCACAGTAGCTGGCTGAGTGAATCTCTCACCCGTACCACCATCATAGAGGTAAGTATTTCCATATTTAGGAAGACCTGCCTTATCGGTGTACTCAGTGATTTGTTCAAGGCTTGCACCATCAAAGATTGGCGTAGCGAACTTCAATCCGAGTTTTTTACCTGCCCATCCGAGTACAGTCTCATAAATCTGACCGATGTTCATACGAGAAGGTACCCCAAGTGGGTTAAGAACGATGTCTACTGGCGTTCCGTCTTCCAAGAATGGCATATCCTCCTCACGAACGATTCTGGATACGATACCTTTGTTACCGTGGCGACCTGCCATTTTATCACCTACATTCAGCTTACGCTTCTTAGCGATATAGACTTTTGCGAGTTTCATAATACCCGCAGGAAGCTCATCACCGATGGAAACAGCAAATTTCTCACGGTTTTTAACCCCTGCCAAGTCGTTATACTTAATCTTATAATTATGAATCAATTGTTTGATTAATTCATTCTTATCGCTATCTACCGTCCAGCCTGCACCATCTATATTTACATAATCTTCAATAGATTGTAGAAGTTTCAAGCTGAATTTAACCCCTTTGCTGATGATTTCTTCTCCCAAGTCATTTTGGATTCCCTGTGAAGATTTACCATTAACCAAAACAAGAAGTTTCTCAATAAGGGTTTGTTTCAATTCATCAAACTTAGCCTTGTAAGTATTTTCAATTTCTTCAAGTTTAAGTTTTTCTTCTGTTCTTTTCTTTTTATCCTTGATATTTCTGGAGAAGAGTTTTTTATCAATGACAACTCCGTGAAGTGAGGAATCTGCTTTCAATGAAGCATCTTTTACATCACCTGCTTTATCGCCAAAGATAGCTCTAAGGAGTTTCTCTTCCGGTGTAGGGTCAGACTCTCCTTTTGGAGTAATCTTACCTATCATAATATCACCAGGTTTTACCTCTGCTCCGATTCTAATCATACCATTTTCGTCAAGGTCTTTAGTAGCCTCTTCGGAAACATTCGGAATATCAGAAGTAAGCTCTTCCATACCGAGTTTAGTATCACGAACTTCAAGGGAATACTCATCTACATGAATAGAGGTGAACCAGTCTTCACGAACCACTTTTTCATTGATTACGATAGCATCCTCAAAGTTGTAACCTTTCCAAGGCATAAAAGCAACCACCAAGTTTCTACCCAAAGCAAGCTCCCCATTTTCGGTAGCATAGCCACCACAGAGCACCTGACCTTTCACTACCTTATCTCCTACTCTTACGATAGGTTTCAAGGTAATGGTAGTTGATTGGTTGGTCTTTCTAAACTTAGGAAGATTATAAGTTTTAGTAGCAGAATCAAAGGATACCAAATCTTCTTCCTCTGTTCTGTCATATTTTACTACAATTTTAGAAGCATCTACATACTCCACTACACCTGCTCCTTCTGCATTAATCAGTACTCTGGAATCTACAGCCACCTGCTTTTCGAGACCTGTACCTACAATTGGTGCTTGTGGTTGTAATAATGGAACTGCCTGACGCATCATATTCGAGCCCATCAGCGCACGGTTCGCATCATCGTGCTCCAAGAATGGGATAAGAGATGCAGAAATACCCGAAATCTGGTTAGGTGCTACATCTATTAAATCTACCTGTGCAGGTTCTACTACAGGATAATCACCATCAAGACGAGCGATAACCCTTTCGGTAGCGATGGTTCCATCATCTTTCATCTCTACATTCGCCTGAGCAATAACCTTGGATTCTTCATCCTCAGCATTAAGGTAAATAGGTTCTGAATTGAGATCTACTTTACCGTTTTCCGTCTTTCTATATGGAGTTTCAATGAAACCTAAGTTATTAATCTTAGCATAAATACCCAATGAAGAAATCAAACCAATGTTCGGACCTTCTGGTGTCTCGATTGGGCAAATCCTTCCGTAGTGCGTATGGTGAACATCTCGCACCTCAAAGCCCGCTCTCTCTCTGGAAAGTCCGCCAGGCCCAAGGGCAGATAATCTCCTCTTATGGGTAACCTCTGAAAGCGGGTTCGTCTGATCCATAAACTGAGAAAGCTGGTTGGTTCCAAAGAAGGAATTAATCACAGAGGTAAGGGTCTTTGCATTTACCAGATCCACAGGAGTGAATATTTCATTATCACGAACATTCATTCGCTCACGGATGGTTCTTGCAATCCTTGAAAGACCTACACCAAACTGACCAGCAAGCTGCTCTCCTACGGTTTTAATCCTTCTATTAGAAAGGTGGTCTATATCATCTACCTCAGCCTTAGAGTTTACGAGCTCTATAAGGTGTCTTACGATAGCGATAATATCTTCTTTTGTAAGCACTTCTACATCTTCTGAGATATTAAGACCTAATTTTTTATTCAATCTGTAACGACCTACCACACCTAAGGAATATCTCTGCTCGGAGAAGAAGAGTTTCTCAATAATTCCCCTTGCCGTTTCCTCATCTGGTGGGTCAGCATTTCTCAACTGACGATAAATATATTCTACTGCCTCTTTTTCAGAGTTCGTAGGGTCTTTCTGCAATGTATTCTGGATAATAGAGAACTCTCCACTGTTTTCTTTATGAATCAGGATAGATTTCACGCCAGCCTCCAAAATCATATCGATATGCTCCTGTTCGAGGACTGTCTCCCTATCGAGTATAATTTCATTTCTCTCAATAGAAACCAGCTCTCCTGTATCTTCATCTACAAAGTCCTCAAACCAAGTATTTAGCACTCTCGCAGCCAAAGTTCTCCCTTCCACCTTTTTAAGGGCAGCCTTAGATACTTTTACCTCTTCTGCAAGGTCAAATATTTGAAGAATGTCTTTATCAGACTCATATCCGATAGCTCTAAGAAGGGTGGTTAGCGGTAATTTTTTCTTACGGTCAATGTACGCATACATTACATTGTTAATATCCGTAGTAAATTCCATCCAAGAACCTTTGAAAGGGATAATCCTCGCATAGTATAGTTTAGAACCATTTGCGTGATAAGTTTGTCCGAAGAAGCCACCTGGCGAACGGTGCAACTGCGTAACAACTACCCTCTCAGCACCATTGATAATAAACGAACCACTCGGTGTCATATACGGAACAGGTCCTAAATACACATCTTGAATTACCGTTTGAAAATCCTCGTGCTCAGGGTCTGTACAATATAACTTCAATCTCGCTTTAAGAGGCACAGAATAAGTAAGTCCTCTCTCCACACACTCATCAATAGAGTATCTTGGGGAGTCTACCAAATAATCCAAAAACTCTAATACAAACTGATTTCTGGAATCCGTAATCGGAAAATTCTCTTGGAATGTTTTATACAGACCTTCGTTCTTTCGGTTTTCTGGCAGCGTATCAAGCTGGAAGAATTCCCTAAAAGATTCAATCTGCAAATCCAAGAAATCAGGAGCAACTAATTTCCCTTTTACTGAAGAGAAATTAATTCTTTGATTTTGCTGGGTTTCAGCTGATTTTTTACTCATAAAAATTTTAAGAATAAATTAATTGTTAAAAAATATTTTGATTACGCTAAAAAATATCAGACTCAAAAAGCTGAATAAGCACAAGAGCGTCGCAAGGCAATAAGTATTTTGGTGCAAATAGTAAAGAAAGCCGTTGCCGTAATCTACCTTTTGTTATTCATTTTCAGTCTAACTGCAACGCCGGTATATCTTTTCACGGAGTAGTGCAAAATATTTTTTATTTTTTCTCTTTTGGGAACAAGAAATTGACTATTCTAAGAAAATACACAAATAAAACAGCCCTCCTGACATCTATCAGAAGAGTATAATTATCAATATATTACCAATAAACAAACAATGAATTGCACCAAATGAGACCGCAAATATATACAAATGAATTTAATATCACAAACCTTTTCTAAGCAAGAACCCCTCTTATATCTCTGAGAATAAAGTTTATTTTTAATTTAGTTTTATCAAAAATAATTATACATTTGCCGCCCTAAATTCTTCATTTTGAATAAAAATCTATTCTATATAGTATTCTCGTTTTTGATTTTCATCTGTAAGGGGCAAAACTACTCCCTTAAAATCCAAGTACAATCTGCTGAGGACAGAAAAGCAATGGCAGATGCTACAATCAACTTAAAGAATACCGTTGAGAGCAGTATTAAGTTCAGTACCAAAACCCATTCAGAAGGCAAGGCGATAATAGAGAATATTCCACAAGGCTCGTACGCGCTTTTAGTCGCTAAAGAAGGTTATAAAACCTATTCTCAGACTATTTCTATCGATAAAAACCTCAGCACAGAGGTCTATCTATCTCCAAAGGTGATTAACATTCAAGAGGTGGTCATCACTGCAAAAGAATCTACTGGGCTTAGCAGTACCTCTGTGATAGATAAGAGGGCTATGCAACATCTTCAGCCCTCAAGCTTTTCGGATATACTGGAACTTCTCCCTGGTGGCACTACCAAAGACCCCATATTTAACGCCTCTAATAAAATCCGATTAAGAGAAACGGGCATAAAAGGCGACAATTACAACACCTCATCATTAGGCACTGCCTTTCTTATGGACGGGCACAGAATAAACTCCAATGCCAATATGCAATACACCACAGGTAAGGATTTCCAAATCAATCTCTCGTCTGGTTCGGTAGCAAAGCGGAGGGATAATACCCACACAGGAGTAGATATGCGAACCATCTCTACCGATCAGATAGAGCGCGTAGAAATCATCAGAGGAATCCCTTCCGTAGAATATGGAGACCTCACCTCTGGCTTGGTAAAAATCATCCGAAAGAAAGGGCACACTCCCTATACTGGCAGGTTCAAAGCCGATGGCATCAGCAAGCTCTTCGCTATAGGAAAAGGTTTTGAGCTCAATAAAAACTGGAAGCTCAATTTTGATGCAGATTATTTAGATGCTATTTCAGACCCTCGAAATTCTTTTGAAAACTTTAAGAGGCTCACCGCATCTGCCCGATCGGAAAAAGTTTGGGAGAATACCCACCGAAGAATCAGCCTCAATTCCAATATAGACTTCTCCCAGACCATAGATAATGAGAAAGCCGACCCAGACAATGATTTCGGGAGTATAGACAGCTACCGCTCATCCAATAAAAACCTCAGCTTTGGCAATCGATTAGAATGGGAATTTCTCGATTCAAAACTCATCAAGAAGATAGAATGGGAGCAATACCTCAGTCAGGACTTCGACAGAATTGAGCAAACCCGATTTGTGCAGTTAGACCGCCCCACTGCCGTTCCCAATACCCTCACAGAAGGGGTATCCGATGGCGTATTCCTAAAACCTAAATACATCTCTCATCTCGTGGTAGACGGCAAACCGCTGGATATCCGAACCAAGGTAATGGCAGACTTTGATTTCTCCATTCGCCAGTTTCTCAGCTCCACAAAGCTCGGTTCCGAGTGGAACTACTCCAAGAACAACGGCTCTGGGCAAATCTTTGATGTCTTCACCCCACCTACTCCCGATATGGATACCCGAAAAAGAGCCTACAAAGATATCCCCGCCTACCAAGACCTGTCTTTCTTTATAGAAAACCAGTCCAGCCTTCCTTTCGGGAAGCATTTGGCGAAAGTGGCATTAGGGCTCAGGGCATCTTCGTTGATAAATCTACCTTCACTATATAAGATGCAAGGGAAATACTATGCAGACCCAAGAATCAGCTTACAGTGGAAGTTTGCCAAGCTCCCCATACTCGGGAAGGAGCTATCTACCAGCATTACGGCGGGCTATGGGCTTCAAACCAAGTTCCCGACCCTGCTCACCCTCTATCCAGAGAAGATTTATAAGGACTTTACCCAGCTCAATTACTATCACCCCAACCCTAATTACAGACGGATTAATATCCGTACGCATATCATCAATCCGACCAACTACGACATCAGCCCCGCTATCAATAAAAAATGGGAGCTAAGGGCAGATTTCTCCTATGCTGGCACCTCCCTTTCGGTAACTTACTTTGATGAGAAGATGAGCACCGGCTTTCGAGACCTCTACCTCTACAAAAAGATGGATTTTAAGCAATATGATGCCTCCGGGATAGACTACAATACGATAACGGTACCCCCAGCCATAGAAAGCCTGCCTTATAAAGAAATCAGCAGCTTAGAAAAATACACGACCAACTCCAATGGTAGCGAAACCTGGAAGCGAGGAGTAGAATACCAGCTAATGACCAAGAGATTTCCCTCCATCAAGACGAGATTTACCCTTAATGGTGCTTTCTTTAATACCATCTACCGAAACAGCCTCCCGATTTACCGCGAACCTCAAAAGAAAATCATAGGAAGTAGCGGACAAGCACAGACCTACCTCGGGCTCTACGAAAGCGTGGAGGGCTATGATATGCAAAACTTCAACTCTAATCTCACGATTGATACCTATCTGCCCAATCTGGATATGGAAATCTCGCTTTCTCTGCAATTTCTCTGGTTTCATATCAGGCAGGATATGCCCCTTAGCGGTACGCCCATCGCCTATATAGCACCAGACGGCTCGGAGCATATCTACACCGAAAAAGACAAGCAAGATGCCCTCCTCCAATGGCTCAACATCAGCTATAACGAAGATGCTTTTAAACGATACAGAACCCCTTGGTCTATGAGCTCTAACATAAAAGTCTCCAAGACCATTTACAAAAATTACAGGCTGGCAATGTTCGTTAATCATCTCTTTAACTACGACTCTCCTTACGAGCAAAACGGCATATACCTCAGCAGGAGAGCAAAGGCAAGCCCTTATTTTGGAATGGAACTTAACTTTAAATTTTAATACTAATTTTTTAAATCGTTTTTTATGAAACAGTTTTTTATTATCACCGCGGCTATGGTATCCGCGCTATGCAATGCCCAATCTAAAACAAAAACCATCGACTTGGGCAAAAAAGAGGGTGGTGCGAATGACTACTATTACTCCGCCTTCTACACTTTTAATGACAATGAAGCTAAACTCATTGATAACTACACCTGGCATATCGGTTTCTACACCAAAGACGGGGATAAGACCGATATTCGCGTAAACAGCTTCGGGGCAAACACCCTCTACTACCCCAAAACAGCAGTAGAGAATATTGAGGATTTCACTACAAAACCCGATGTAAGAGATAATACTTATAATGATTACATCAACAACCTAGAAAACTGGGGCAGCGGCGGTGCTTTCTCCCAAAACGCAAACCCTGCTGATAGCAACGACTTCGGGTGGGGAACGAAACAAGCCGATGGCAGCATCAAAGGGAATAAAGTTCTCCTCCTCCAAGACAGAAGAGGGAAATACTACAAAATCAAAATCGATTTTAAAGACAATGCCCGATACAGCATCTCCTATTCCGTCTATACACGCTCACAAGGAGGCTGGCAACCGACCAAAACCGCTTCCATCCCTGTAAATACCACAGGGGCTGACTATACCTATTTCAACCTCGAGACCGATTCTACCGTAGAATTCCTCCCAGATGCCGATAAATGGGACCTAATGCTTACCAAATACTACGATAAACTCGAAGTGCCTAACCCTTTCACGGGCGAGAACTTCTTTTTCTTCGGTGTGCTACAAAGCCCTGAGGTTTCCGTAGCCAAAGTAGCCCAAAGCACAGGGGTGGATGGCGTAACCGATGCCGATTACAGCACCAAAGCTACCTCCATCGGGCATATCTGGAATACCCTTGATGATCAAAACACCGATGAAGACATCGAGCTGACCGATGATAAATACTTCTTCGTGAAGAATAAAAAAGGAATTTACAGATTGGTGTTTATCTCTCTGAAAGATATGTACGATGGGCACAAAACCACCTTTAAGACCGAGATCCTCAAAGACCTCAGTATGTCTGTACTCACTGCCAAAGCAGATAAATACAACATCTACCTCGCACAAAACCCAGCGAAGAACAAAACCGTAGAACTCGTCTTCAACCTGAAAAACCACAGCTCCGAGCCTGTAAAAATCAGTGTATTCTCTATGAGCGGACAGCAAGTGCATCAAGAAGCCATCTCCTCTTCCGGGACCTTCTTCACCAAAAAGCTACACTTGCCACAGCTCCCAGCAGGCACCTACATCGTAGCTGTGCAACACAGTGGCCAACAAAAAACAATTAAGGTAATTCTCCAATAACCTTAACCTCTTAGCAGGGGAGGAGATGATTATTTTTAAATATTTCCTCCCTATGCTAATGGGTGGTAAGTGCATCACCTGCAAGGTGCCACGCCAGTGGGTGGGTTGGAGCTGGATTCACGCGAATTTTCTTCCAATGAGAAAAAAAAGTGGCAAGATTCACGCGTTTCTTCCTCCAATGAAAAAAATATTGACAAGATTCACGCGTTTCTTCCTCCAATGAAAAAAATATTGGCAAGATTCACGCGTTTCTTCCTCCGCACCGTAGCCGGTGAGGCAATTATTTTTAAGAACGCCCCACGCACCGTAGCCGGTGAGGCAATTATTTTAAGTGCTCCCCACGCAGTGGGCTTAAGTGGAGCTAGAATGCAGCATTCTTCCTTCAATGAAGACTGGATGACGCTAGAATGCAGCAATTCTTGCATTAAATAGAAATTAATAACACCATAATCTTTTATCAAATGAAAAAAAATAGAATATATACCGCTCTTGCAATCCTCCTCGCTATTGTAAGCTGCTCACGACAAGAGGGCGACTTCTACACGCCCCTCTACGAAACCTCCATTATCGCCGAAATGGGGAAAGATGCCCAAGTCTTGAAGTATAATAACCTTAAATTCTCGTTTAGAGAGCTCAATACAGGGCATAGCTTTAGCCAAGAAACTAACGAAAACCAGCTGAACCTAAAACTAGAAATAGGCACCTATGAAATCGCAGTAGAAGGCTCGGCAGAGATAGAAATCGCAGGCGAAACCCACACTACCCATCTGAAAGGCTACCTACCGAGCTGCGCCATTACAAATGAAAACACCCAAATCCGCATCGAGCTCCTACGCTCCTCTGGGCAGGAGGACTTCATCATCTCCGAAATCTTCTTCGCAGGAAGCCTTACGAACGAGGGCAAGCAGTATGACGATGATAAGTACATCCGCCTCTATAACAATACCGACAAAACCCTCTACGCCGATGGGCTGATGATAAGCCAGTCCGAATTTACCACCGATGATAAGCAAAACTATGAGCCCAACAAGATGAACGAGGCATTTACCGTAACCGCTATTATAATGATACCCGGCTCGGGGACGGACCACCCCGTAAAACCTGGCGAATACTTCCTCATCGCCGATACAGGGATTAATCATAAGGAGTATAATGAGAACTCGCCCGACCTCAGCAAAGCCGATTTTGAATTCTACAAAGAAGGAATGGACGATATAGACGCCCCTAATGTGCCGAACACCCTATCCCTCGTCTCCGAAATGGTGATGAAGAACCAAGGGAATACCGCATATAGCCTTTCCAGACTACCGAAAGGAGTCTCCAAAGAAGATTATCTGAAAAACTATACCTATAAATACAAATGGACCTATACCTATAACGGCTATGTCTTCAACCTGAGCGAGAAGTCCTACTACATCCCCAATGAGTGGATAGTAGATGCCGTAAACCTCAGCATCCCTACCGAATTTCAGTGGTTGGTAACGGCGCCGTCATTAGACATCGGCTACACCTACACCGCAAAAACCTACCACGATGACAACCGCTACGGAAAAAGCGTGAAAAGAAAAACCCTCCACACCGATAGCACAGGCAAAGCAAAGCTGAGAGATACCAACAACTCGTCGGCAGACTTCACACCACTGTCTAAGCCCTCATTATTAGAATAAATATGAAACACAACCTTGCCCTAATGCTGTTTGCTGCCATCTTCTGCCGCGCACAGCAACAAACGGATAGCATCCAAACAAAAATCTACGAAAACTACCTCCTCAGGAATAACTGACTCGGTGCCGCCTACAAAAACCCCGCTCAGCAGTTTCTGAGGAAGGAGATCTCCCTCTCCTCGCTCTCCACCTCCCTCCAAAAGACCGAGAAAGAGAGGTACGAAGCCCAGAGCGGAAGTGGCGGTAGCCTGTTCTCGGTAGAAACCCAGTCCTACCTCAAGCTCAGCAGTGCAAATACCGTCTGGGGAGAGGCGCACTACCAGAACGGCGAGCAAAAAGCCATCATCTGGAATGAGACCGCAGATGCCCACCTCCTCTACCCTTACCTCTCCGCAGATGCCGTAGGAGGTAGCCTGCAAAACGAAGCCTATTCCATCTCTGGCGGGTTTAATAGGGCTAAAGGAAAAACTCAATTCGGCTTAGAAACCTCCTACCGAGCCTCCAATCAATACAGAAAAATAGACCCCAGACCGAATAACATTACCTCTGATTTCAGTATTAAGGGAGGGTTAGCAAGGGATATTGCGCGCTACAGCATCGGTGCAGATGCCTTTTACAGACGATATACCCAAAACAACGAAATCAAATTCTATAACAAAATAGGGAATACCGCCATCTATCACCTCACAGGCTTGGGGACATTTAACAACCTCCTTGTAGGTAATAAATTAGAAAGCTATTATGACGGACAAGGCTATGGAGCCAGCCTAAGCCTCCTCCCCAAAAACCGACAAGGGCTAATGCTCCATCTCGGCTATAAAAATTTTAGTTTTGATAAAGTGATGCCGTCTTTTGCAGACCTCACCGCTTTGTCTATTGATGAAAACCATCTGCACGGCGAAACCTCTTGGCTCTGGGAAAGAAAAAACTCTAATTTTAAGCTCAACCTCGAGGCGAGCATTATCGATAGAGCCGGCACCGAAGGTATTTTTGATAACCGCTCTACGAATAACTACATCACGATAGGAAGGCTCAAAAGCTACCTCCACCAGCAGCAGAAATTTAGCCTCTCTACCGATATAGAATACCGCACACCGTCATCCGCTTGGTATTTTATGCCTTTCGTAGCCCTCCATTTTTCAAAAGAAAGCTATAAAAAACCGATGATATACCAAGATTTTGAGAGCTTATACTTCGGGCTACGCTCCCGCTACACCACAATGCTCAATGGCGGACTGCTCAGCATAAGCTATAACCTAAACAACCGCTATGGTTTGGATGCTCGGTCTCATTTCGGTTATCAATATCCTGTGCAAGCACTTGAAAATGCAGTGAAACATAAGTTCAACCTCCGCTCCCAAAACTATTGGGAAACCGAAACCTCAATAAAGTACCATCTGAAACCTATCAAGAAACAGCATATCTTTGCCCAAATCAATTTCTGGCAGCAATACTTCCCAAAAGCGACCAATACAGGCTATCTGCTCGGCTTGGGAATAGAATTTTAAATCAAAACAATGAAAAAGTTATTATTCACCGTATTCATCCTCTCCATTTTCTATGCTTTCACCGATGGCATAATACCCAAAACCCATACAGGCACCCCGATACAAGACCTCTCAAAGTACAGACAAATGTATAGCAAGCCGATAAGCCAATGGGAAAAACCACAGATAGATAAAGGCGTGGAATGGGAAGAATTCTCGCCCATCAGCTTTGATGAAAACTATGAGCAAACGATGGAGCAGCCCCTAATCCTGCTTGGAAAAATGCTTTTCTTTGACCCTAAGCTCTCGGGCTCTAACCAAATCTCTTGTAGCAGCTGCCACGACCCCGAGCTCGGCTGGTCAGACGGGCGCGAACGCTCCTTGGGGCACGACCACCTCCTCGGAAAGCGAAACACCCCCTCCCTCTTTAACACCGCCGATAGGAAATCCTACTTCTGGGACGGGCGTGCAGCTACCCTTGAAGAACAAGCCGACGGCCCCATCACTACCCTACACGAGATGAATGCCATCCCCAGCGAAATCGTGAAAAAACTAAGCCTTATCCAAGGCTATAAACCGCTTTTTAAAAATGCTTTTGGCACAGAGGAAATCACCTACGATAAAATACGAACTGCCCTTGCAGAATTTCAAAAGACCATTAGAAGTACGCCCTCCCGATTTGATAAATTCCTAAACGGAAACTACAAAGCACTAACCGATGAGGAAATCTATGGGCTACACCTCTTCCGAACCAAAGCCCGATGTATGAACTGCCACTACGGAAAACACTTCACCGATGAGAAATTTCACAATATTGGGCTTAGTTTCTACAAACGGGAGCTTCAAGACCTCGGTAGGTATGACATTACCCAAAACCCCGATGATATCGGGCGCTTCCGCACACCTACCCTCCGCGACCTGATGATTACAAAACCCTGGATGCACAACGGCCTCGTGGAAGACCTACAAGGCGTAATCAATATGTATAACAGCGGTATGCTCCCCACCAACCCTACAAAAGAACAAAAAGCCGCAGACCCACTCTACCCCGTAACCGACCCGCTAATGAAACCCCTCGGACTGACAAAAGAGGAATCCCTCGCTCTACAAGCCTTTATAAAATCCCTAACCAATACCCACTACAAAATGTCCCGACCAGATTTTCCAAGAGCAGGAGGCAATTAGCTTCTAGCTAATAGCTTTTAGCAACTGACAACTGGCTTATTCTACATATATCCTATATTTGTGCAATAAATAACAGTTTTAAATGTTTAATACTGGGTTGAGTTGTCATTAAAGAGGACTATCAAACATTCAAAAAGAAAATGAGCGTGAAAAGTATTTTATTATTTGTTTTTTCATTAATCTATACCCTCGCCTTTTCGCAAGGAAATGATGAAAAGGTAAAAGATATAGGCGAAGTGGTGATAAAAGCAAAAGTAAAACGCTACAAAAAGAAAAAAGACAACCCTGCCTACTCCATATTACAGGAAGTTTGGAAAAGAAAAAGAGAAAACGCTCTAGAGAAATACAAAACTTATAGCTACGACGAATACGAGAAAATAGAGTTTGATATCAATAATATAGACAGCTCATTAGTAAAGAAAAAAATCTTTAATAAGATGGATTTCATCTTTGATTATGCCGACTCTACCTCTAACGGAAAGCTCAAGCTCCCTTTCTTCCTAAACGAAGCCGTCTATAAAATCTACGGAGAAAACCAGCCACAAAAGCGAACCAAAAGAAAACTCACCGCACAGAAAACAGCAGGGTTTCAGGATAACGAAGTCGTAGCACTGATGGCAAAAAACCTCTTTAAAGATACCAATATTTTCAGCAATACGATTAATTTCTTCAATATAGGTTTTGAAAGCCCCATCTCCTCCACAGGTTTCTCGGTCTATGACTACAACCTTCTGGAAGATGTTACCATAGACGGCAACGAATGCTACCGAATACTCTACGAACCTAAAAGAAAAGATGTGCTCGCCTTTCGTGGATATATCTATATCGTGAAAGATGGGTATCATCTGGCAAAAGTTACCCTGCGCTCGCCAAAATCTCTTACGATGAACTTCGTAAAAAACCTGTATGCAGAGTTTGAATTTTCATCGCCAGATGCAGACTCCTACCTCCCCTATCGCATATATTCAGAGTTTGAATTTTCATTCTCAAAGACAAATAAAGAAGCAAAGGGGCTCATCACCAAGAGGAGCATTCGCTATACCGACTATCAGTTTAATAAAGATTTTGACCCAAAAATCTTCACAGAAAAAGACGAGCCTACCGCTACCAAAGATTTAGCAAGAGATGATGAATACTGGAAAACCGCCCGTACAGATTCCCTCAGCAAATCCGAAGCAGGGATATACACAATGCTCGACAGGCTCAACGAAGTCCCTAAGTTTAAAGCCATCCTAAAAGCGTACAGAACCCTCGGAACAGGGTACTACAACATCAATGAAAAGATAGATGTAGGGAGTATTTATTCCATCTTCGGACAAAACAATATAGAAGGACTGAGGCTAAGGCTCGGGGCGAGGACTTTCTTCTCTCAAAATGACACCTGGCGAGTAGAAGGATACGGTGCCTACGGCTTTAAAGACAGAAAATTCAAATACAGCGCAGAAGCCCGCGCAATGCTCAATAAACAGAACCGGCTCACCATAGGTATAGGCACAAAGCGAGATATCTTACAGCTCGGGAGCAGGCTTACCACAGGTGAGGGGATTATGAGTTCTTCCTTCGCCTCCTCTCTCGTATCCCGCTCTGGAAACGGATTGCTGAGCAATGTAACACAAACCAATGTCTTTACCTCCATAGAACCTGTGAAAAACCTCCAATTCAGGTTAGATGGCACTTTGCAGAGCATTACTTCTGCAAACCCTGAGCAGTTCAGTATGATGTACCTGAAAGATGGCCAGCTCCGAAAGACGGTTAATGATGCTAAACTTACGCTGAGCATCATCGCAAAACCTGGAGCTAAATATTCCAAAATAGGACTTGACCGAAAGGAGCATTCTACCCTCTCGCCTACCCTTATGCTCAAATACACAAGGGGGATAGAAGGGCTTTTTAATGCAGATTTCAATTACGACAAATTGCAGTTTATGTATTATCAGCCGATGATTATCAGCACTTGGGGAAAATCTTACCTCACCGTAGAGGCGGGTACAAACTTCAATGCCGTACCTCTTGCATTGCAAAACATCATCCCTGCAAACGAGAGTTATGTTATTTCAAGAAATACTTTCTCTCAGCTCAATTATTATGAATTTGTGGCGGATTCCTATGCTACCCTGCACTATGAGCATCATTTTAATGGGAAATTCCTCTCCTACATCCCTCTCATAAAAAAACTAAAACTTCGTGAGGTAGGGTTTTTCCGTGCTGCAACGGGCAGTCTCAGCGAGGCATCAAAAAACATCAATATAGGAGCGAAGAAATACTCCGCTCCTACTGAGCACATCTATTATGAATATGGTTTTGGAATTGAGAATATCGGTCTGGGGAATTTTAGATTCTTCCGTGTAGATTTCAACTGGAGGGGCAACTATCTCGATAGACCCGGCATCTCAAAATTCGGAATCAAGGCGGGTTTGCAGCTCTCCCTCTAAGCTTAACCTAAGAAATCACTCCACTGCCGATAAGCTCATCATCTAAATACCAAGCAGCGAATTGCCCTTCTGCAATTGCCGATTGTGGATTTTCAAATGCGATAAACAGCCCTTCATCAAACTGATAGAGCGTTGCATTTTCTAAGGGTTGCCTGTACCTAATGCGAACTTTGGCAGGCATAGACGCTCCCGTTTTCAACCTCAAATCTGGGCGTACCCAATGCACCTCGCTATTATCAATCCTCAACGCTTTTCGGTAAAGACCAGGGAAAGAATGCCCCTCCCCCACAAAGAGGATATTATTCTCCATATCTCGGTGGATAACGAAGCAAGACTCCTTATGCCCACCAATACCTAAGCCCTTGCCCTGCCCAATCGTATAATACTGCGCTCCCTGATGCTTCCCGATAACTTTACCATCGGATTTTTTATAATCGATTTTCTGTGAGAGATATTCCAGCTCGCGGAGCTTTTCATCAGCTGAGAAGGAGACCTCCTCTTGGTGGAAGAGCGGTGAATCTCTAAAGATTTCTACAATCTCACCTTCTTTGGGCTTCAGCTGCTGTTTCAAGAAATCTGGCAGGCTTACCTTTCCTATAAAGCAGAGCCCCTGAGAATCTTTTTTCTCGGCGGTAACTAATCCTGCCGCCTTGGCAATCTCTCGCACTTTGGGTTTTTCCAGCTCCCCGATCGGGAAGAGCGCCTTAGACAGCTGCTCCTGACTCAGCTGGCAGAGGAAATACGACTGGTCTTTATTTTTATCCTTACCCGAAAGCAGGTGATAGACCGTTTCTCCCGCTTCATTCGTACTGGTTTCTATTCGTGCATAGTGCCCCGTAGCTACTTTATCGGCGCCGAGAGAGAGTGCAGTTTTCATAAACACATCAAACTTTACTTCTCGGTTGCAGAGCACATCTGGGTTGGGCGTTCTGCCCTTTTCGTATTCGGCAAACATATAATCTACGATTCTCTCCTTATACAGCGCACTCATATCAATCACCTGGAACGGGATTCCGAGCTTCTTCGCTACCATAAGGGCATCGTTACTGTCCTCTATCCAAGGGCACTCGTCTTCTAAGGTTACAGAGGCATCATTCCAGTTTCTCATAAAGAGACCTATGACCTCGTGCCCCTGCTGTTTCAGGAGGTAAGCGGCCACGCTGCTATCTACCCCTCCTGAGAGACCAACTACTATTTTCATTCGGCAAAATTACAATAAAATGGATGAATATTAAGGCGAATAAAGCCCCTTATACGGCGATAAGCCCCATCTTTGAGCCTTCTCTCAGTACGAAATTTTTTGCTTGCTCGGGGTTGTTTTCTATCTCGCCTTCTAATATGGCTTCTTTTACTTTTTCTTTGAGAATACCGATTTCTTTCCCTGGTTTAATGCCAAAGAGCTGCATAATTTCCTCGCCTGAAATTGGGGGCTGGAAGTTTCGCACGCGGTCTCTCTCCTCTACTTCTTTTATTTTCTGGGCTACATACTCGTAATTTTTCTTAAATTTCGTTTGTTTCGCGTGGTTTTTCGTGGTGATATCTGCCTTGCAGAGGGTGAATAAGTCCTCGAGGTCTTCGCCAGAGTCAAAAACAAGGCGGCGAAGTGCGGAGTCCGAAGCGTTATCGGTAACGAGGGCGATCGGTCTGGCGTGCATCTTCACCAGTTTTTGCACATATTTCAGGTCATTGCCCAGCGGGAGTTTCAGCCTCTTGAAGAGGGGTTTCAGCATTTTTGAGCCGAGGTATTCGTGCCCGTGGAATGTCCAGCCCGTTCCTTTTTCAAATTTTTTGGTGGGTGCTTTGCCTATATCGTGGAGGAGTGCTGCCCAGCGGAGCCAGAGTTTATCGGTATTTTGGGCGATATTATCCACCACTTCCAAAGTGTGGAAAAAGTTATCTTTATGCGTATGCCCATCTACCTCATCTATGCCTTTCAGTGCGGTGAGCTCGGGGAGGATATGGTCGAGGAGCCCTGTTTCTTCCAAGATTTTAAGCCCTTTGGAAGGCTTTGCGGAGAGCATTATTTTATTAAACTCGTTCATAATTCGCTCCATTGAGACGATTCTAATCCGCTCCGCTTCCTCTTTTATGGCTTGGAGCGAATGTGCCTCTATTTGGAAATCGAGCACACAGGCAAATCTAATGGCGCGCATCATCCGCAGTGGGTCGTCGGAGTAGGTTTGTCGGGGCTCCAGCGGCGTTCTCAGGATTTTATCTGTGAGGTCTTGTCGGCCATTAAAGGGGTCTATCAGCTCGCCGAAATTCTCTTGGTTTAGGGAGATTGCCATTGCATTAATCGTAAAATCTCTCCGCTTCTGGTCATCTTCCAGCGAGCCTTGCTCTACGGCGGGGTTTCGCGAGTCCTCAGAATAGCTTTCCTTCCTTGCTCCCACAAATTCCAGCTCCAAATCTTCGTACCTAAACATCGCTGTGCCATAGGTCTTAAAGACCGAAACTTTCTGCTCTGGAGCGACCTGCTCGGCGATGCTTTTTGCCAGCGCTATCCCGCTCTGCTCGGTTACGAAATCTATATCGGTAGGCACCGCTCTGCCCATAAGCAAATCTCTCACATAACCCCCTACAGCATAGACGGTTTGCCCATTTTCATTTGCGACAGAAGAGATGATTTTAAAGAGTTTAAGGTTTTTATTCTGATTAAGATTGATAAACATAAAATCTGAATTAATAAGGTAAATTTCCAAAATTCCGATGCAAAAATAAGGAACTTGAAGGGAGCGAAAAGCTATCCTCGCTTAAAACTTAAAGTTTCATCTATTTAAAAGCATAGTAATTCGTACAATTAGTAAGAACTTCCATTGATTTCAACTATTGTATCTAATGAAAATCAAAATCATTTTGAAGAAAAAAAAACACTGAAAATCAGTGCTTTAGTATTTTAGAGCAAATGCCCGAAATAATCTTTCTTGGTTTGGAGGTAGTCCTTACTATTTTCATTGGCTTCTATCTGTAGCGGAATCCTCTCTAAGAGCTGGATATCGCTATCCTCCACAAATTTGAGCTTATCAGGATTGTTGGTCAGAAGGTTAATTTGCTTTACTCCAAGCTGGTGGAGGATTTCTATTGCTGAGGAGAAATTTCTGTCATCCGCCGGTAATCCGAGCTCTAAATTTGCTTGCACGGTATCCAAGCCCTGCTCTTGTAAGGAGTAGGCTTTCAGCTTATTGATAATACCGATGTTTCGCCCTTCCTGCCTTAGATAGACGATAATACCGCCGTGCTGCTGCATATACTTCATTGCTGCAGCGAGCTGCTGACCGCATTCGCATTTTTTGGAGTGAAAAACTTCGCCCGTAATACACTCGGAATGGAAACGAACATTCACGGGTTTTGATAAATCTGTACCTTCTGCAATGAGCGCCATCTGGGGCATCCAGTCATCAGATTTTTCGGAAAAGGCAATAATTTTAAATATCCCATAATCTGTTGGGACATTAGATTCTGCTTGTTTTGTAATCATATTTGTAGTTATTGTTTTATTGAAACGGATTTAGGTTTTGTAAGTGTTTCGAGCTTGGTGATATTACTCTTTACCCTTACCAAGTAGCGGTTGATAAGATTGTTATCATCTTTGCTGAGATACTTTCTCAACCTTTGGATTTTCTTATAAGAGCGTTCAATTTCAAATAATGCCTGTTTTCTTGCTTCTATATTATATTCCTGCAAGGCATAAACATAGTTCTTAACGCTTTTTTTAAGGTTAAGAACTTCTTTATTTACGGCATTACTTTTAAATTTAGGAAACCTTGAAACTTGGTTTGTAAGCTCTGATGAGTAGTAAATAATCTCTGATTTGTCTTTGGACTTCTTATTGGTTGATGCTACTTTAGTCTCGGAAGGGAAAGAATTAAGAGACGCCCCCATAGGCGAAATACTCGCCTTCTCCAAAGTGCAAGAGACCAAAAGAATGGGAATTAATAAATATGTAAAATATTTTATCATTTTTTGTTTTTATACAAAACTGGGTTGAGGCTCTCATCATTGTACATCTTCATTTGCTTATAGAGCTTCATCTTTACTCTACCGCTTTCTATGTCATTTAATAAGCAGTCTATCGATGAACTCAAGTCTGCTCTCTGCTCCAAAAGGATCTCTAATTTGTTTTGGCATTTGATTCTATGCTCCTCACTTGCTGTTTCTCTACCTGCTTCTAAAGCCATATGGTAAATTTTAAGTGCGAGGATTGATAATCTATCTACTGCCCAAGCGGGTGTTTCGGTATTGATTTTAGCATTGGCTTCAGGCGTTATATCCTTATACTCATTATAGAACCATTGGTCTATATACTCTACTAAATCCGTCCTCTTTTGGTTTGAAGAATCTATTCTTCTTTTAATTTTGAGTGCTTCTTCGGGAGAGATATTCTCATCTCGGATGATATCTTCCAAATGCCATTGAACGGTATCAATCCAATTTTTGGAATACAAAAGATGTTCCAAAGTATTTTGAGGATAAGGATTACTCTCTGGCTGATCTACACTGTCAAAAAAATGATAATCTTCAATAGATTTATTAAAGATTTGCCAAGCCTGTTCGGTAAAAGTCATTACTTAGTCTCGTTTGAAGAATTAGACTCTTGATGATTTCCCGTACTTTCCTTTTTATCTTCTTCCTTCATAGCATCTTTAAACTCCTTTATTCCAGAGCCCATACCTCTCATTAGTTCAGGGATTTTTTTACCTCCAAAAAGTAAAAGAACGATGAGCAAAACGATGATTATATGCTGCCAAGAAAGGGCTAATACTATTAAACTGTTCATATCAAAAAAATTTGTGCAAATCTACAATTTTATTTAGATATGCAACTCTCTTTTGTAGTTTGAGTATAGTGTGGGCTTTTGTATTTAAAATAAAGTATTATATTTGCAGCCGCAATTAAAACAATATTTTACAAATGAAATCTATTACAATTCAAGGTACAAAAAGAGAAAGCGTGGGCAAGAAATCTACAAAAGCTCTACGCGATGCTGAGCTAGTTCCTTGTGTTGTTTATGGAGGTGCTGAGCCTTTAAATTTCTCTACTGAGGAGAAATCTTTTAAGAACTTAGTTTACACTCCTGACGCACACACTGTGGAGCTTGTAATCAATGGAGAGAAAATCAATGCTGTTCTTCAGGACATCCAGTTCCACCCAATTACAGACAGGATTTTACACGCAGACTTCTACCAACTTTCTGCTGATAAGCCAGTAATTATGGAAGTTCCTGTAAAAATTACAGGTCGTGCAAAAGGTGTAGTAGCAGGTGGTGTTCTTAGACAGTCTTTCAGAAAGCTAAGAGTAAAAGCTATCCCAGCAAACCTTCCAGATGAAATCATTGTAGATGTTACCCCTCTTAAAATTGGTAACAAGCTATACATCGGAGATATCAAAAGCGAAGCATACACATTTATGCACCCAGACAATGCAGTAGTAGCTGCTGTGAAGATGTCTAGAAATGCAATGAAAAATGCAGCTGCAGCATCCGATGACGATGATGAAGAATAATCAACACAACAAATTTTAAACTGTAAAATCCTGCTATTAAGTGGGATTTTTTATTTCACTAATAAAGACTCAAAGACTTTTAGATAAAACCCATTATAAGTATAGCTAAAATAAAATACCAGATTTGAAAATCCGTACATTAGTTTGTACATTTGCGGACTTAAAATCAGTCTAAATAGATTACAGTGATTAAGGTAAGTGAAAAAGCAAAAGAAAAAGCCATACAGCTAATGACCGAAGATGGGTTTAATCCAAAGGATGATTTTATCCGTGTAGGTGTAAAAAGCGGAGGATGCAGTGGACTGGAGTATGTACTGAAATTTGACAGAGAACAAAGCGCTACCGACCAAATCTTTGAGGACAATGGAGTAAAAATAGTAGTTGATAAAAAATCCATACTCTACTTGGCAGGTACTACTTTGGAGTTCTCAGGAGGACTAAACGGCAAAGGCTTCTTCTTTAATAATCCAAATGCTACCAGAACCTGTGGCTGCGGCGAGAGCTTCTCACTTTAAAGTATAGATAAAAAGTTAAAAAAGTAATTTCAATATAACACATAATAAAAAAGATGTCAAAATATACAGAAGATGACCTAAGGGAAGACCTCAAAAACAAAGAATATGAGGCGGGCTTCTATACAGATATAGAATACGAAGACTTCCCTACAGGATTGAATGAGGATATTATACGAATGATTTCTGCTAAAAAGGAAGAACCAGAATGGATGACAGAATGGCGCCTCGAATCATTTCGTATCTGGCAGAAAATGGAAGAACCCGACTGGGCAAATATTAAATATGACAAACCCGATTTCCAAGCTATAAAATATTATTCTGCACCGAAAAAAAAACCAGAATTGGCAAGCCTTGATGAAGTAGATCCAGAGCTTTTAAAAACCTTTGAAAAACTCGGGATTTCATTAGAAGAACAAAAGAGGCTCGCAGGCGTTGCAGTAGATGTGGTTATGGACTCCGTATCCGTAAAGACCACCTTCCAAGATACATTAAAAGAAAAAGGTATTATCTTCTGCTCTATGTCTGAAGCCATAAGAGAATATCCAGATTTAGTAAAGAAATACATTGGCAAAGTAGTTCCAAGAGGAGATAATTTCTACGCAGCGCTTAATTCCGCTGTATTTTCCGATGGCTCTTTCTGCTATGTTCCCAAAGGGGTAAGATGCCCTATGGAGCTTTCTACTTACTTCCGTATTAACCAAGCAGGTACCGGGCAGTTCGAGAGAACACTCCTTATAGTAGATGAGGGGGCTTATGTTTCCTACTTGGAAGGCTGTACCGCTCCTCAGAGGGATGAAAATCAGCTCCACGCCGCTGTTGTAGAGCTTATCGCTATGGAAGGTGGGGAAATCAAATATTCCACTGTACAAAACTGGTATCCTGGTGATGAGGAAGGCAGAGGTGGGGTTTATAACTTCGTAACCAAAAGAGGACTGGCAGAGAGAAAAGCTAAAATCTCTTGGACTCAGGTAGAGACAGGCTCTGCCGTTACTTGGAAGTACCCAAGCGTTATCCTAAAAGGTGATGAATCTATAGGTGAGTTCTATTCCATAGCGGTTACCAACAACTTCCAGTACGCAGATACAGGTACCAAAATGATTCACATAGGTAAGAAAACCAAATCTACGATTATCTCCAAAGGGATTTCCGCAGGTAAGTCTAACAACTCCTACCGTGGTCTGGTAAAGGTACTCCCTTCTGCAAAAGGTTCTCGCAACTTCTCTCAGTGCGACTCTCTGCTTATGGGTAACGAATGTGGTGCACACACCTTCCCTTATATCGAGATAAAAGACCCTACAGGCAGACTGGAACACGAGGCTACAACCTCCAAAATCGGTGAAGACCAAATCTTCTACTGTAATCAAAGAGGTCTGGATACCGAGAAAGCCATTGCACTTATCGTAAATGGTTTCAGTAAAGAGGTGCTCAATAAACTTCCAATGGAGTTTGCGATTGAAGCACAGAAGCTATTAGAAATTTCTTTAGAAGGTAGTGTAGGCTAATAATTAATACATCTAAACAAATGAAAAAGCTATTATTAGTATTATTTTCTGTAATGTATCTGGGAGTATATGCTCAGAAAAATAAAAATTTTCAGCTTTCAAGCCATATCTTGGATATTTCTACAGGAAGACCAGCCCCTCAGGTTGAAGTTGAATTAGAAAAGTACAATGATATTTCCAAACAATGGGTTTTCATTACTAAAAAGATGACCGATAATAATGGAAGAATTACTGATTTCCTTCCTCTCATCAAAGGTAAAAATGAGAATCACGGGAAATACAGGCTGAGATTCTTAACGGAAAATTATTTCACAAACCAAAAAACAGAAAGTTTTTATCCTTATATTGAGGTGGTTTTTCAGATTAAAAATGATGAGCATTACCATGTACCGATTACGCTTTCGCCTTTTGGATACTCTACTTATAGAGGGAATTAAAATTTTTAAGGAAAAAAATATTGAGTAAGCCTATTGCAATAAAATCAAATAATAATATTAACTGATAACAATCAAAACAATGTTAAAAATAAATAACTTACACGCTCGTATAGAAGACGGAGCAGAGATATTAAAAGGAATTAATTTAGAGATTAAGCCTGGCGAAGTACACGCCATTATGGGTCCTAATGGAGCGGGTAAATCTACCCTTTCATCAGTGATTGCTGGTAGAGAAGACTATGAAGTTACGGATGGAGAAATCCTCTTTGATGGGGAAAATATTATAGAAGATGCTCCAGAAGAGAGAGCACACAAAGGAATTTTTATGTCTTTCCAGTATCCTGTGGAGATTCCTGGGGTATCGGTTACCAACTTCATCAAAGCAGCGATCAATGAAACCAGAAAAGCAAACGGACTCGAAGATATGCCTGCAAAGGAAATGCTCGCCCTTATCCGTGAGAAATCAGAGCTACTCGGTATTAAAAAAGACTTCCTCGCTCGCTCGCTAAACGAAGGATTCTCTGGCGGTGAGAAAAAGAGAAACGAAATCTTCCAAATGCTAATGCTCAATCCTAAATTGGCAATCTTGGATGAAACCGATTCTGGACTCGACATTGATGCCCTGAGAATCGTCTCCGAAGGGGTGAATCATTTCAAAAACCAAGGCAATGCAGTGCTCCTCATCACCCACTATCAAAGGCTTCTCAACTATATTCAGCCTGATTTCGTCCATGTATTGGCAGATGGTAAAATCATTAAAACGGGAGATAAATCCCTCGCCCTTGAACTTGAAGAAAAAGGCTACGACTGGCTTTTAAAATAACCCAAATACAGAATTATGCTATTTGAACAGATACAACAGCAGAAAAACTCCCTCTCTGCCGAGAGAGCCTCTGCGCTGGACAAGTTCCTGCAAACAGGCTTCCCTACCAAAAAAGATGAGGAGTATAAATATACCAACCTAAAAGAGATTACCGAGAGAGAATACAACTTCCTGCCGAAAGAATCCCACAACATCGGGAGAGAGCAGCTGAACAACCTCCACCTCGGTGAAGAAAACTTTGACTGGATTGTATTCATCAACGGGAAAATCCACAAAGAACTCTCAAAAATCACCATAGAAAACATCGAGCTTCTCTCCCTCTCCCACATTCTGGAAGATGAGGCACACCAAGACATCATTACCAATTATTTCGATACGATTGCCTCCAAAGAGCTGGCTCTTACGAACCTCAACAGGGCATTATACACCCACGGTTTCTTCCTCCGAGTGCCTAAAAACACTGTTATAGAAAAACCAATACACATTTTTTACCTTTCTGACAATCAAGAAAGCGATACTTTCTATAATGTAAGAAACCTCCTCATCGTAGAAGAAGGAGCAAAAGTAGAAGTCATAGAAAGCCATCATAATTTTGATGAGCATTTTACCTTTACCAACTCCCTCACAGAGATTTTTGTTGATAAAAATGCGCGTGCCGACTGGCATAAACTCCAAAATGATAGCGAGACCTCTTACCTGATAGATCACACCTTTGCTCAGCAGGAGAGAGACAGTATGGCGACCGTAAATACTTTCTCTTTCGGAGGTAAGCTCGTGAGGAACAACCTTGATTTCATCCACAAGGGGGAGAATATTAATTCCTTTATGAATGGGATTACCATCATCGGAGGTGAGCAGTTGGTAGACCACCATACGGCGGTTCATCACAATCAGCCGAATTGTGAATCTTACCAAAACTATAAAGGGATTTATAAAGACCACGCTCACGGGGTGTTCAATGGCAAAGTTTTCGTGAATAAAATCGCACAGAAGACCAATGCCTATCAGCAGAACAATAACATCCTCCTAAGCGAAGGAGCAACCATAGACTCCAAACCTCAGTTAGAAATCTTCGCCGATGATGTGAAGTGCTCACACGGCTGTACGGTAGGTCAGCTCGATGAAGACGCAATGTTCTACCTCCGCGCAAGGGGTATCTCTAAAAAAGAGGCACAGGCACTCCTGCTCTTTGCTTTTGCAAGCAATGTAATGGAGAATATCGATATAGAACCCCTAAAACAAAAAATATCAAAACTCCTCGCGGAGAAATTAACCACAAAAAGAGAGTCTTAAAGACTCTCTTTTAGCTTTTAGCGGCTAGCTATTAGCTAATTGCTAATTGCCATAAGCCCTATATTTGCAACTAAAATTCTATTAAAATGAAAATAAAACTCAGCAGGCTCAATGATAATTTCCTGTTTGAAGGTACCAATGAGCAAGGAAATAAAATAAAACTCGACAACGCCAGCCTGCCACAAGCAGAGGGGGCGTCTCCGATGGAAGCAGTACTAATGGCAGTAGCAGGGTGTAGCGGTATAGATATAATCGCTATTCTCAAAAAGCAAAGACAGCAGATCACCAACTTCAGTATAGAGGTGGAGGGAGAGAGAATGCAGGTAGATGAAGCTAAACCTTTTAAATCTATCCACCTGAAATTTATCATCGATGGAGAGGTAGAGCCCAGAAAAGCATTAAAAGCAGCAGAACTTTCGTTTGAAAAGTATTGCTCCGTATCTAAAAGCCTTAATCCCGATATTAAAATAAGCTACGAAGCCGTTATCAATGGTAATAGAGCAGAAGATTAGCCTTAAACACAGATGATATCCCTTAAACCGATGAAGAATGCCATTTCTCTACTGATGCTGGGCTTTGCCTTAGTTTCTTGTGCCCGAGTAGGCTCGCCCGTAGGCGGTGCGAAGGACAGCCTTGCCCCCAAATTGGTAAAATCCAATATAGATACTACCCGAATAAATGTGCCTACTGACCTTAAACAGCTGAGACTCTACTTTGATGAGTATATCACCCTGAAAGAGGTTCATAAAAACCTGATCATCTCCCCACCTATCAAGTATAAGAAGATTATCCCCGCCTCTTTGGGAAATAAATTTATACTTATAGAATGGGATGAAACACTGCAACCCAATACCACTTATAATTTCAACTTTGGAAATTCTATTGCAGATTTAAATGAAGGCAATGTACTGCCTTACTTCAACTTTGTCTTCTCCACAGGGTCGGAGCTCGATGATACTTATATCAGCGGTACGGTAAAGAGCGGATATACTTTCCCGAAAGAAAAAAACGATGCTAAAAAGAACTTCATCATAGGGCTGTATAAGGCTTCTGATTCGGTAGACTATACGAAAAAACCCTACTATATTACCAAAGCCGATGAGGACGGATACTTTGAGCTCAGCCACCTTGCAAAAGGCAAGTACAGAATCATTGCATTTGATGATACCGATCAGAACTCCATCTTCACCGCTGGGAAAGATGAAGTCTTTTTCAAAACTGAAGACCTTGACCTGAGGGAGAATATTTCTAATATGCAAATCAGAACTCTGCCTTCCAAAAAACCTTTGAAATTCTCAGAGTATAAAGAAGTAGCGGGTGGTTTCCTCTTTAAGTTTGAAGGACAGCCCGAAAGCATCAGCCTAACCTCCGAGACCGAACTCCTGAAAGAATATAAATCTGTACACAAGAAGTTTTCAGACTCTGCAATGCTCTGGTTTGATGACAAACAACTCAACCTCCCAGAAACCAATATCAATATAGGTCTTAAAATAAAGTATCAAGCCGATACACTTAAAGGCAGTGCTTCCCCATACTATAAGGCGAGCGTAAAGACAGAATTCGGACTTAGCAATAATACTGGTGCGAGCCTACCGCCCACAGGGAAGTTTTATATCGATGCGAATAGACCCATTACAGAGCTCAATACAGAAAAGTGGATTCTAAAGCAGGACAGCATCAATACTCAGCCTTTTACTGCTAAAATTGTAGAGAACCATCCTCATAAGATTGAAATATCCAGCAACTTTATTTCTGGGAAAAAGTATGAGCTGAACATTCCTAAGGAAAGCGTTTCTACCTATTATTTAAAACTGCCTAAGACCTATCAGTTCAACTTTGAAATAGATAAACCCGAGAACTACGGCTCATTAGAGATGAGGCTGAAAACCAAACCCGATGCTCCTTTTTGGATGCAGCTTCTCAATGAGCAGGACGAAGTGAAATATACCCAGTTTACAGAAGCTGGTACCATTAAATTTAATGTCCTGAAGCCTGGGAAATACTATGTTCGTATTCTGGTGGATAACAACCGTAATGGTATCTGGGACGAGGCAGATTTTAAAAACCAAACCCCTGCCGAAGAAGTATTTATCTACGACAAAATGATAGAAATACGCCCTCTCTGGGAAAATATAGAAGACCAATGGAGCATTAAATAACGATAACTAATGAAAAAACTTTTTAAAATCGTCGGACTAGCTGTGCTTATCTTCGGTCTCATACAGCTTATCCCGATAGACAGAACTAAAAAGCCGATAAACAAATCTGAGAACTTTACCGATATTTATAAAACTCCTAAAAATATAGAAAACAACCTTAGAAAAGCCTGCTATGACTGCCACTCCAACGAGACCGTATATCCAGATTATGCCTATATAGCACCGATCTCCTGGTCTATTCAAGAACACATAAATGCAGGTAGAGGCAGCCTCAACTTTTCTATATGGGCAACCTTCAATAAGGACCTTAAAGAAAGTATGCTAAAAAATACGATAGGAGATTTAAAGGAAAATAGAATGCCCATCCGTGGATATACTGTGTATCACCCTGAAGCCAACCTCAGCAAACAGGAAATAGATGAGCTTATCAGCTACTTTGAGAATATCTTGGAAACAGGAAACTATTAACTCCACTTTTAGTTTCTCACTAAAAGAACCTTACACAAGTTTAAATTTTATATTAAATTTGCACGAATTATTTTAAAACAAAAAAGAACATTATATGAGCTGTGGATGTAAATCGTCCGGAAACTCCAATCATAGTTGTGGTTCTAAATCTGCTAATGGGTGCCCAAGCGTGGATACCTGCTCAAATAGTTATAAATTAAGTGTCTTCGATTGGCTTTCTACCATAGAACAGCCATCAAGAAACAGAATGAACGATGTAGTAGAAGTAAGATTTAAAAACGATAGAAAATCTTTTTATAAAAACCCCAATAATCTTCCGCTTCATATCGGGAGTATTGTTATTGTAGAGTCTTCCCCTGGGCACGATGTAGGCGTTGTAAGCCTCACTGGTGAATTGGTAAAAATCCAAATGAAAAAGAAAGGTGCATCACTTGGACAGGCACCTAAGATTTATAGAATAGCCAACCAAAAAGATGTAGACACCTGGTCAGAACTTCGCAATAAAGAAGAAGCCGTAAAGAGAGAGGCAAGGAAGCTAGCATCTTTCCACCGTCTGAATATGAAAATTACAGATGTGGAATATCAGGGAGATGGTGGTAAGATTACTTTCTACTACATTGCCGATGGGCGTGTGGATTTCCGGCAATTGATTAAGGACTATGCTGTGAGTTTTAAGACGAAGATTGATATGAAGCAAATCGGTTTCCGACAGGAAGCTGCAAAAGTTGGTGGCCTCGGCTCCTGCGGAAGGGAGCTCTGCTGCTCCACTTGGCTTACGGATTTCCGCTCTGTGAATACCAATGCTGCTCGCTACCAGCAGCTGAGCATCAATCCTCAGAAACTTGCAGGGCAATGTGGTAAGCTCAAATGCTGCCTCAACTTTGAGCTCGACAGCTACCTTGATGCCCTCTCCGTATTCCCTCCTACCAACTCTGTATTAGATACCGAGAAAGGAAAGGCTTTCTGTATTAAAATCGATGTTTTCAAAAAGAAAATGTGGTTTGCCTATATGGAAAACTCAATGACTTGGTATGATATAGATATTTCCAAAGTATCAAAAGAGCTATCCAACAACCGAAAAGGAATACAGTCTCCCCCATTGGAAGAGCTTACAGGTGTAGAAATTGCTACTGCTGGCTTTAAACCAAGTGCTGACCTTATCCAAGAAAACAGAGTGGACAGGTTTGAAAAGAAAAACAGAAAAGGAAGAAAGCAAGGAAACGACTTCCCTAAACGGGAAAACAGAAGTAAAAAACAAGGCGAAGCAAAAACCTCAGAAGCCAGACCTCAAAAGCTAAATGAGAAAAAAGCCGAAAATAAAAACCGAAAGCCCAACCCAAACAAGAAAAAGCCGAGAAATAATGATAGACAAAAACCTTCTTCGGACGCTGAGTAGCGGACTCATACTCGGTCTGCTTTTCCCAATGCTCAGTTGCTCAAATGACGGGTTATATATGCAATCCGTAGATGGCAAGTGGGCAAAGGACACTCCCCTTTCTTTCAGCTTTGAAGTAAAGGATACCAAAGTACCCAAAAATATTATATTTGTCGTGAGGAATAATAATGATTATCCTTACTCCAATATCAGAGTATTTAGCTCGGTGAGTGAAGAAGGGGCTAAAAATGTAGCGGTGGATACACTGAACTATATAATGGCAAAGCCCAATGGAGAATGGCTCGGTGCTGGCTTTGGAGATACTAAGGAAATCAAGTTTCTCTACAAAAGCCAGTATAAATTCCCTAAAAATGGGAAATATATCATTAGTATAAAGCAAGCGATGAGAAATGATAATCTGCCAGGTATAGAAGACTTTGGAATAGAAATATCTTCTGCCGAGTAGTTTGCACATAACATAGAAAAATAAAATAATGGAAAGTAATAAGAATAAGAAATCCACATTCCCTCTACCTCCTAAGAAGAAAAAGAGAAAAGGAATTCGCGGGTGGATCGCCTTTATCTGGTTCTGTTTCCTTGCAGTAGTTTTCAGTATTGCAGGGCTTTTCTTTGCCATATCCGAAGGCTTTTTTGGATATATGCCAGATACTACAGAGCTGGAAAATCCGGATATTTATATCGCCTCTGATATCTATTCATCAGACGGAGTACTGCTTGGGCGTTTCGAGAAGGAAAAAACCCAACCTGTTACCTATAAAGACTTGCCTCCTCACTTGGTATATGCCCTGCAAGCAAAGGAAGATGAGCGCTTCAAGGAGCATTCGGGTATAGACCTGAAATCCGTAATCCGAGCGATACGCTACACAGGTAACCGCGGGGGTGGCTCTACCATTTCTCAACAGCTAGCAAAACTACTCTTCACCAAAGAACCCTCTAAAAACAAAAGGGAAAGAGCTTTGCAGAAACTCAAAGAATGGGTAGTTGCCGTAAGCCTTGAAAAGAGATATACCAAAGAAGAAATCATCACTCTTTACTTTAATAAATTTGATTTTCTCTATAATGCCAATGGAATTGAAATGGCATCAAAAGTCTATTTCAATAAAAAGGCAAAAGACCTCTCTCTTCCAGAGGCAGCAATGTTCGTAGCAATGCTGGAAAACCCCGTGAGGAACAACCCTATGAGAAATCCTGAAAGGGCAAAACACCGTAGAGATGTGGTACTCGATAAAATGTTAGAAACAGGCTATATAGACCCTGCTACCCATCAAAAAGCAGTAGATACACCTGTTGAAGTGGATTATCAGCCTGTAAAAACCATCAACGAAGGCTATTCTGCCTACTATAAATATTATCTAAGAAAAGAAATCAACCAGTATTTAGACGAGTACGAAAAGAAAACAGGCAAGAAGCTCAACCTCTATAAAGACGGCTTAAAGATTTATGTAACCTTAGATTCTAAGATGCAAAAATATGCCGAAGATGCCATTAAAGAGCACCTCACAGCACTGCAAAGAAACTTTGACAACCAGCAAAAGCACAACCCTAAGCGACCATTCTACCATATCAGTAAAAAGCAGATAGACCACATTATGCTACAAGCAATGAGGCGCACAGGTAGATATAAACAATTGGCAAGAGAGGGTATTCCTGAGGATTCTATTATTATGGAGTTTCAAAAGCCAGTACAAACCTCCATCTTCACCTGGAAAGGAGAGGAAGAAGTAGAAATGTCTCCTTATGATTCCATCCGTTACCACAAGCAAATCGCTCAAGCGGGGCTTATGGCGATGGTTCCTTCCTCTGGGGAAATCCGTGCCTGGGTAGGGGGTATAGATTGGAAGCACTTCCAGTATGACCACATCAAGCAAGGGAAAAGGCAAGTAGGCTCTACCTTTAAGCCTTTCGTCTATGCTACTGCCATTATGAGATTAGGGCTCACCCCTTGCTCTACCGTATCCAATGCCACCTATGTAAAAGGCAGATATGCGGTGAAAGGCTCTGGCGGTATGATTACCCTAAAACAAGGCTTAGGATACTCTAAAAACCCCGTAGCGGTACGGCTTGCCGAAATGGTAGGAACAGAAAATGTAATACAACTCGCAAGAGACTTAGGCGTAACCGAGCATATCGATACCTCCCTCCCTATGGCGCTCGGTACTTCCGATATTACGATCTACGAAATGCTCGGCGCGTATTCTACATTTGCCAACTTTGGAAACTATACCAAACCTGAGATGATCTGGCGTATAGAAGATGCTAACGGTAGAGTAGTAAAAGAAGTGAAAACCGAACAAAGAGAAGTAATGAACGAGCTCTATGCCTATACAATGATCGATATGATGAAAGGCGTTACTCAGTTTGGTACTGCATCTGGCGAATTAAGGCGAAGAGGCATCTCCGCAGCAGTAGAAATAGCAGGGAAAACAGGTACCACCCAAAAGAACTCCGATGGATGGTTTATGGGCATCACACCGAACCTCGCTACTGGCGTTTGGGTAGGCTGGGAAGACAGAGCCACCCACTTCCTAAGCACTGGCGAAGGACAAGGGGCTAAAATGGCTCTCCCAATCTGGGCTATCTTTATGAAAAAGGTATGGGCAGATAAATCTCTCGGTATCTCACCCGACGATAAATTCATAAAACCCTCTGATTGGACGGGCGATTGTGGAGACCTCCAAGGACTCAGTGGAGGCTACGGCGATGTAGGGGGGCTCCGAACCATAGAAGAAATACAAAACGGTTCTGGTAATGGCTCTTCTAACGGCTCCAATGGAAAGAAAGAAGATAATGCCAATGACAACCTCAACACAGGTCAAGACATAGACTTCAATCAATAAGCGGGCAGTTGGCTTTTAGCTTCTGGCTTTTAGCGATAAGTAATAGACTATATTAGTTTTAGGGCGACCCTTTGGGTCGTCCTTAACTGTTTTTAGCCCGTAGCACAGAAAGCACAGCTTCCAGCTGTGGGGCGTCAAATTATTATTCCTATATTTGCTGAGAATTTTAAAATATAGTGCAATGGTATTACCTAAGTTTTTATTAGCAGACAATTCAGAGTTTCCAGAGGATTTATTCGTGGTACATACGGAATATCCTCGTTTTATCCTCAATGTAGAAGAGGAAGAGGTTGAGTGGCTTGATGATTTGGAAGGTGATGATGAGGAATCTATCGCCGATGAAGCTACAAAAGTAGTAGAAGCAGCTTTTAAATGGTGTGATGAGGAGCTTTCTAAGTATGATGATGAAGAGGAGGAATAAAACTTCTGAATACAAAAATAAAAGGAACTCAATAGAGTTCCTTTTTTCATTATTGTTTGCTGAGCTTCATCAGTAGCAATCCGTCTTTGTAGAGCTCCAGACTGTTGCCAGAGACTACATATTTATTAGCCGAGGAGAGCATATTGAGGAAGTTTTTCTCTACTGACATATTCTTACAAAACATTTTTGTAGCGCCAATCTTACTCGCCGAGAAACTTCCCGAATCAGGGGTAAGTCTCAGCTCACCGAAATAGTCATTACAACCTGCATTACCTGAGATTTTCCCGTTTTCTATCCTTAGCGTAGGCAATTTGCCCTTTATATTATCTGCCAAAACCCATTGGGTTCCAGAGATGGATGGCTGAGCTTTGCCTACCTTAGAGGCAGAGCGAGACACGGGAGTACAAGCCGTTACCAAAAGTATAATACTGAGTAGTGCGATTAACTTTTTCATCTTTTTATAGGTTTAAATGTGTTATCTTAAACTAGCTCCAAAGTCTTTCTCAAAGGTTTTTATGAGGGTATTCATTACCTCATTAATGTCTTTATCCTCCAGAGTTTTTTCTTCGTTGAGGAGCTCAAAGCTCATCGCATAAGATTTTTTACCTTCTGGGAGATTCTTGCCCTCATATACATCAAATAGATTGATGGCTCTAAGGTATGGAGATTTATTTTTCTGTGCTGCAGAATAGAGCTCAGCATAGGAAACAGCCTTGTCTACAAGCAGGGCAAGGTCTCTCCGCACGATATTAAACTTCGGAATATCTACAAATTTGAAGTTATCCTTTAGCCTAAGCTGATTGGCTATTTCTACTTCTATCTCCGCATAGAAGCAGTCCTGCTCTATATCAAAAGTTTTTAAGAGCTCAGCAGATACTTTGCCTATTCTGGCAATGGTTTTATCGGAGCTCATTATCTCAATGGCATCAGTAAAGCGTTTATCGTTAAGAGATTTTTCGGTTGATTGAATGCCGAGCTTCTCCAATAAGATACTCACATAACCTTTGAGGTGATAGAAGTTGGTTTCAGATTTAGGCTGGAGCCAATTCTCTCTTAAATCTCTACCAGAAACCAAGATTGCAAGCTGCTTTCTCTCGTTATATTCATCTGTTTTATGATAGATTTTTCCGAGCTCAAAGAATTTTATATCTGGATTTTTCCTGTTAATATTATAAGCGGCATTCTCCAAAAGCCCCTCTAAAAGGGAAGTTCGCATATAAGCGAGGTCGGAGCTCAGCGGGTTAAGGAGTTTCACGGCGGTTTCAGAAACAAATTTCTCAGCGGTGAGGGAGTTATTCATCACCTCAAAAAAGCCTTGACTTTGCAATGCTCTTGCCCAAAAGTTTTCAAGAGCATCCTGGTCGTTATTATCCAACTTTACTGGGGTAAATGAAATCTTTGATGGCGCCTCAATCTTATTGTAGCCATAAATTCTGAGGATTTCTTCTATTACATCTATCTCTCGGGTTACATCTGCTCTGTATGCGGGTATGGAGATTTCCAGTCCGTTTTGTATCTCGTTGATAATTTCTATCTCCAAAGAGCGGAGGATTTCCTTGATTTTCTCTCGGTGTATCTTGGTTCCGAGTATTTCATCTATCTTAGAATACCTTAAAATCACTTTAAAGTCTTCTATTTTCTTAGGATAATTCTCTAAAAGTTCTCCTACCAATGTGCCTCCTGCCACTTCGGTAATGAGTTGAATAGCGTGGGTAATGGCTGTCTTGGTATTGTTGGGATCTACCCCTCTCTCAAATCTGAAAGAAGCGTCGGTATTTAGTCCGTGTGCTTTTGCAGCTTTCCTTACTGCTACAGGATTGAAATACGCACTTTCCAAGAAAATACTCGTAGTTTCTTCGGAAACGCCAGAATCTTTACCTCCCAATACTCCTGCAATGCACATCGGTGAGTTATTTCCATCTTTAATGATGATTTCTGAGCCATTTAAGGTTCTTTCTACACCATCCAAAGTTGTGAATTTAGTCCCTGCCGGAAGCGTCCCCACCTTTAGTTTTTGCATTGCTATTTTATCTGCATCAAAGGCATGAAGCGGTTGCCCTAATCCGTGGAGGATATAGTTGGTAATATCTACAATATTATTGATTGGGCTAAGTCCAATCGCTTTTAATCTGTTTTGCAGCCACGCTGGCGAGTCTGCTACTTTTACACCTTTTATTATCGCTCCAATATATCTTGGGGTGAGCTCTTCATCTTCTACCTCGATACTGAAACTGTGCTCTCCCTCAGAAGAGAGAGGCAGGGTTTTTAGTTTTTCAAACTCTGCTTTTAGTTGGTTTGAGGTAAGGAATGCATTGAGGTCTCGTGCTACCCCATAGTGAGACATTGCGTCGGTACGGTTAGGAGTAAGCCCGATTTCAAAGATTTCATCTTTTTCTATCTCAAAATAGTTGGAAAAATTACTTCCTACTGTATATTTTTTAGGGTCTAAGACCATTATTCCTCCGTGATCATCGCTTAATCCGAGCTCATCTTCGGCACAAATCATTCCTTGAGATACTTCTCCTCTGAGTTTTGCTTCTTTTATCTCGAAGAAATTTCCCGTTTTATCATAGATTTTAGTGCCTACTACTGCTACGGGAACGGTTTGCCCAGCCTCTACATTAGGCGCACCACAGACGATATGTAGGATATTTCCATTTCCTGTATCTACGGTGGTTAGTTTGAGTTTGTCAGCATTAGGGTGTTTCTCGCAAGTAAGGACTTTACCTACAACAATCCCTTCCAGACTTCCTCTTATACTCTCATATTTTTCTATACCTTCCACTTCCAAACCTATGTCTGTAAGGTATTCACCTACTTTTTCGGTTTTTAAATCGGTTTTAATGAATTCTTTTAACCAGTTGTTAGAAATTTTCATCTGCTTTAATATAAGTTTTATTCAAAATCTGAGCGAGCATTAAGCCTTTACATCAGATTTTATAAAGTATTTTTTTTGAATATTCGCTTGATAATAATATTAATATCTGTGTTTATCAGCTGCCAAGGTATTTAAAACAAATTTGAGATTTGAACTTATCTCCAAATCCCAAATTTATTACAGTATATTTTAAATTATAGTCCAATTACTGGCATAGAAAGCATTAAGATACTCTCCCCATCTTCTAATCCATCTACTGGTTCTATAATACCTGGTCTATTCGCCTGAGACATCTTAATAACAATATCCTCAGAACCTAATACTGCCAACATTTCGGATAAGAACTTAGAGCTAAACCCGATATTGATATCTTCACCACTGTAGTCGCAAGGGATTTGCATATTCGCTTTGTTTGCATATTCGGTATCCTCTGCGTGTAAGTGGAGAATATTGCCTGACAGCTTAAATCTCACTTGATTGGTAGATTTATTAGACATAATAGATGCTCTGCGGATAGAGCTCAGAAGCAAGCTTCTGTTAATCGTAAGCACATTAGGATTTTCTTTCGGGATTACAGCAGAATAATTAGGATACTTACCATCAATTAATCTACATACCCAAATATGATTACCCAATGTGAACTTCGCCATATTCTCATTGAAGTCTATTTTTACTTCTTCATTTGTGGAAGACAGAATACCTTTGAAGATAGACAGTGGTTTTTTCGGCATAATGAAACTCATTGGCTCATCGGAAGTGATGTCTGTACGCTTATAAACCACTAATCTGTGGGAATCTGTTGCTACAAAATTCGTCTCTTCCTCACCAAACTGGAAGAGCACCCCTGTCATTACAGGGCGAAGAGAGTCATTGCTCGTTGCAAAGAGCGTATTTGCCAATGCTTCAGAAAGCACACCAGACAGTACGCTAACGGTTTTAGCTACATCAAATTCTGGCATATCAGGATAGTCCTCCTCATTATCCAAAGCTACAGCAAAGTTATCTTTCTCATCTAAGATTTCTAACTGCTTACCTGTACCTTCGTCATTATTCTTTACAGAAAGCGTAAGCGGTTGCTCATTATAGGTTTTCACAAAATCCTGAAAAATCTTTGCTGGAACAGCGATTTTCCCTGTGTCTTCGGACATCACTTCTAATGAAGTAACCAGTGTAGTCTCTCCATCGGAAGCCGTTACCGTAAGTTTATTCTGCTCTAATTGGAATAAAAAGTTTTCTAAAATAGGTCTTGATTGTGAGTTAGATATTACTCCACCCACAGTTTGTAATGCCTTTTGTAATTCGCTACTTGAAACTATAAATTTCATTTGTAATCAATTTGATACAAAGATAATAATTTAGTTGAAATATACTTAAAGTGAGTATTTATTTTTACGAATATTTATCTGTAATCCTCGCTCTAAAGATAAAATACACAGCTTAATATCAGAGTATTATTATTAAAGATACTTTTTTATAAAAATTAAATTTTAACATTATTTTATAGGTGTTCTAAACTCACCATAGCTCAAAATAGCATCATAGTTTTTTCCAAATGGGCGATAGTAGAGCAATGCCTGATACAGATTTTCGGTTTGCCAGAAATTACCATTTATCTCGCCATAGTCTGGAGCTTCATTAGGTGATTGAGTAGCCAGAATATAGTTATAAAAACCTTGTTTAAGGTAGATTTTGGCTTCGTACATTTTCAAGGTTTCATTATAAAACATTTGGTTTGTCTTGCTGGGCTGGAAGTCATTAAACCCTCCAAGTACGAATATATTTTTATTCACCGGTTCTGAGGGCAGATAGAAATGCACCCAAGAATAATCCCCTTCTTTATCTGGGTTTCGCTCAATGCCAGTATCCGTCCTTCGGAAGTAGTAAGCACCATTTACATCGGGCTGATACTGATAGCTGAGAGGGGAAGTCCACACAGGATGAAGATGAGTATGAAAGACTCCTCCTCTATTTTCAGCTTGAGCCACGGTGTCAAAAGACTGGTCTATCATTCTATTATTAAAGTAGTAGAATTCATTATTCCCCGCAAAAGCCAAGTTCATTTGCTGGAAGAGGAGCTTATTCCCCAAAGCAGAAGTCGGTTTCAGGTTGGTTAGCATACTCTGCCAATTATTATTTTGCATTAGGCTAAGGCTCATCGAGCTGATATTATTCGTTAGATTATTCCCAAGCACCTGCACCTGTATTCTCTGGTTGAGATGAGAATTTTTCGTCTCTTGCAACCTCGAAACATTAATACCGATATTAGCATTCTTCTCCACGATGCAAAATCGCTTTGTGAATAGTGGCTTATCTGGATTATCCTTATAAACGATGATTTCAAAATTCCCAGATATAATAGGCTGCATCTTCTCATTAGGAAACTGAAGCTCGTAGTGAGTATATTTCTGATGGGTATTAAATGAATACTGAAAATGCTCTATCAAGGCATTAAGATTTCCTTTTGCATACTCGGTAAAGAAGAGGTTATCATCATTCCAGTCTCTATCAAAATGTTTAAATGTATAGCGATAGACCGTACTTTGGTTAGACAGGTCATCAAATTTTAAAACCAATTGTTCACCGAAGCTAATAATAGGCGTATGGTCATTCGTATTTGGGTTGAAGAGCTGTATGCCATTAATCTCTTGCCCAGAAAGCATTACTGAGATAAGAGAAAGCATTAAAATAAACTTTTTCATAAGGAAGGCTTGAGTTGAGATAGTAGAAACTCCCCAGCATATTGGGGAGTTTTATTTTTATTTCCATTTGATATTACACCCCATACTTGGCCGTTGATTTTCGTCCTGAGGCTCTCCTGCCAGCAGATTTTCAAAGGCGATGATGAGGTCTTCACCCGTAATCTCTTTTGAATTGCCAGGTCGGGAATCATCCATTTGCCCACGATAGACGAGGTCGAGTTTATCATCAAAGAAGTAGAAATCTGGCGTGCAAGCCGCATCATAGGCTTTTGCAATGCTCTGACTCTCATCATAGAGGTAAGGAAAATCAAATCCCTTCTCTATCTGAAATTCTATCATCTTCTCTGGAGCATCCGCAGGGTATTGCACTATGTCATTAGAATTAATTGCGATAAACTCAATCCCTTTCTCTTGATAATCCTCATAAAGTTCTGTGAGTTTATCAATAATATGAAGGACGAAAGGGCAGTGATTACACATAAAGATAACCAGTGTTCCTTTCTCGCCTTTCAGGTCGTTGAGCGATTGCACTTCATTGGATTTTGACGGATTCGGTAGCTCAAAATAAGGCGCCTTTGTGCCTAATGCAAGCATATTAGATGGTGTTCTTGCCATTGTATTCTCTTTTTTTATTGGAGCAAAGATAAGGATTCTTCCAAAGGATTGAGATAGCCTACCCAATGAATATCCTCTTCCCCTCTGTACCAAGTCAGCTGCCTCTTGGCAAAGCGGCGAGAGTTCTTTTTTATCTCCGAAATGGCAAAATCCAAGCTCCACTCTCCCGAAAGATACTTGAAAATCTCCGTATAGCCCACCGTCTTCAGGGCTACCGATTCCTTATATGGCAAAAGGCTTTTCACCTCATCTACCAGCCCATTTTCTATCATTTGCTCCACCCTGAGGTTTATCCTTTCATAAATCACCTCACGAGGGGCTTCTATCCCGATTCTCAGCGTTTGAAAATCCCTTTTTGCTTTGGGAAAGGCTATAAGCTGAGAATATTTCTCACCCGTTTGCCAAATAACATCTATTGCTCTGAGCAATCGGCGCGGGTTTTCCAAATCCACCCTATGATAATAGTCCTCATCAAGGTTTTTTAATAGGTCTTGAAGCTGTGCTAAGCCCTCCTCTTTCCAGATTTTTTGGAGCTTTCTTTGGTTTTCCTCATTCGCCTCCGGGAGGTCATTCAGCCCCCGTATCAATGCCTTTTCATACATCATACTCCCCCCAACCAAAACGATATTATCATAAGTCTGGAAAAGTTCATCTACCTTCTTCAAGGCATCGATTTCAAACTGCCCGATAGAATATGAATCCTCCACCGAAAGATGCCCCACAAAATGGTGCCTAGCCAAGCCGAGCTCCGCCACCGTAGGAGCTGCCGTACCAATGGGCATCTCCCTAAAAAACTGACGAGAATCGCAAGAAATAATCTCAGCACCCAGCGCCCTTGCAAGCCCTATAGCGAGTTTCGTCTTGCCTATCCCCGTAGTACCAACAATAGAAATAATCCTTTTCACCCCACAAATATACGGCTTCCAGCCGACGGAATTAGCACCAACCCAGCGGATACACCGTAGCCGGTGAGGCATTTAATTTTTTTAATAATAAAATAGATTTCTATCCAACGGAATTAGTACCAACCCAATGGATACGCCGTAGCCGGTGAGGCATTTAATTTTTTTAATAATAAAATAGATTTCTATCCGACAGAATTAGCACCAACCCAATGGATACGCCGTAGCCGGTGATACACCTACTTGCGTGGGGAGTACACTTAGCCAGAATAACTACCCACTCTGTAGCTGATGGAGATTTTTTAATAGTCAATGACTACCCTTTAAGAGATTTTACAAAGGAAAAGCCCCTGTAATCAGAGGCTTTGTTTTAATTTAATGTATTATTTGTTTTAAGAGACCAGATATGGAAGCGATTAATCTCTTTCATCAGTTTTGAAAGGCAGAGTGAGAGGATAGCAATGTCATCCGTAACGCCAAAGAATGGGATAAACTCAGGAATAAGGTCTATCGGAGAGATAATGTAGATAATACCGAGCAAAGGGAGGAGGATATTCAGGGTTTTGGGTTTGTACTCGCCCTTAATCCAAAGCCCTATCATACGGAAGAGGCTGGGGATTTTCCTTATTTCCTTTCGGTTTTTGTAGGCTTGTTTTATCAAGTATAGTTTTGAATATTTCATTTCATTATGATTAGCGATGGCAAGATAGCAGAATCTATACCAAAGGTTTTAGCGAGAAAGGTTGTCTATAAACTGATGGATATTGGAAGAATTCCAGTCAAGGGCGCCTGTTTCTTTCTTGAGAATCTGTCCCCGATTGCTGATAATAAAAGTAGTGGGGAAGGATTTCGGGAGGAGCTTATCGGAAATAGGACTTTCAGCGATGTATACAGGAGCGGTGTATTTATTTTCCTCCAAAAACTTGCGTACGGCAGGCTCTTCATCTTGCATTGCGATAAGGACGAAGTTGAGTTTATCCTTTTTAGCCTCATAGAGTTTTTGTATGCTGCCCCACTCTTGCCTACACGGAGGGCACCAAGTGCCCCAGAAGTTGAGGAAGAGCATTTCATCTTTAAAGTCTGCCAAATTGGCATTGGGGGTATTAATACCTTTTAATGAGATATTATAATCGTCGGCTGAAATGCTTACAGCTTCCTGAACTTTGGCTATGGGGAGAAAGAGCTCTTGAAGTTTTTCCCTCACAGAGGGTACGAGGAATACAATAGCGATGATAAGTGCAATAATAGCGTACAGAATATTCTTTTTCATAGGCTTGGAATAAAAGAAAAGAGCCAAGAAAAAGGAAATATATCCCTCATCCTTGGTTCTTTTTATGGTGGTTTGATATTAAATCAGATCTAAAATCTCGGCAATAGTGTCTTTACCTTTGTTCTTCGCGTAATAAACCTGAAGGTCGTTATAAAACTGCTCACGAGGGTAGTTTTCTGGGTCTGCCTTAAACTTTTTAAGGAGTTCTACGCCATAAGCGGGTCTTGGTCCCCAAGTATTGATAACCTCATCATCTTCATTGAGAATGAGCACCTTTGGAATTGCTTGTGCACCGTTGGTGAGGAATTGGTCTATCAAGGAGTGGTCGGAATCGCGATAGAAGAATCTCACTTCATTTTCTCCCTCAAAAAACTGGTTGATGACAGGAGCACTCTGGCTGGAATCTCCGCACCACGCCTCGGTGATGATAAGGATTTTACCTTTGAAATTTTTGTTTTTAAGAGCCTGTACATCTTCCTCTGATTTCTTAAAGGTCTTAATCGCTCTATTCATCCTTTGCAGAGCGAGCTCATAGTATTGTTTTTTATCTACTTCGTCTTGGTTTTTAGGATTGTTGAGTTTTTCTTCTGCATCTTTTAGGTATTCGCTAAATGAAACTGCCTTGTCCCAATACTGTTTAATACTCATAGTTTATTTATTTTTTGGGTTTAAGATTATTTATTATTTGATTTTTGATTTAAAGCTTCGTTGATATTTTTCCCACTGCTCTTTTGTAGAAACTTTCTTATACTCTTCATCTTTTATAAAGGTAAGATACGGCTCTATTTCCTTAGCGGTAAGTGCTCCTCTCAGGTTGGTAATGAGGTCTTGCTTAGCATCAAAGAAAGCAATGGTCGGATAGCTGTATATCCCCATAAATCGGGTGAATTCGTGTATTGTATTCCTTCCAGAGGTATTTTTTCGGAAGTTAGGATTTGCAAAAGCTACTCCTTTGTAATGCACTGTTTCTGCACCTTCGGCATTGAATTTCACAGGATAGAAGTTCTCATTAATGAGCTTCACAATTTCGGGATGGGTAAAGGTTGTGCTTGCCATTATCTTGCACGGACCGCACCAATCGGCATATATATCTACCAATATTTTCTTAGGGCTCTTTTCCTGTGCTTTTACGGCTTCGTCAAAGGTCATCCACTTGATACTTTGGGCTGATGAGAGCTGTGCAAGTATCAGAGATAGAATTAATACGAGTTTATTCATCGTTTTGATATTGATTTATTAAGTATTAAAGTACAACTATTGTACTTCCTGCATTAGTTTTTTGATAAACGGTGATAGCAAAATGAGTACCACACCCGCAATAAGAGCGTATATTCCGAGTGTTTTGTAGCCATCGGTATAGGCAGCTAAGCTCACCACTGCCGAAGCATTTTCATCTGCTTGAGCAAGGTTTGCCCCGATGAGCCCTGCTACATACTCTCCGTATGCAGATGCAAGGAACCACATCCCCATCATAATACCTTGCAACTTCTCGGGGGATAGCTTCGTCATAATAGAAAGCCCGATAGGGGAAAGGAACAATTCTCCCAATGCAATAACAAGCAGTGCTATCGTAAATATATCCAATGAGCTTTTCCCATCTATGGCAAAGAACCTCGTAGCGAAGAGTACATAATAGCCAAGCCCAAGGAAGATAAAGCCTAAACCGAATTTTATAATCGAGTTAATTTCTATCTTTTTCTTGCTTAGCCACAACCAAAGCAATCCCAATACAGGCGCTAAGGCTATAATAAAGAAAGATATTGCAGAATTATTTACTCCATTAGGGTCAACTGTAATCCCCAGCAAATTATCATTTAAGTTTTTAGCCGCAAAGATGCTGAGAGAGCCTCCGCTCTGCTCATATATCCCCCAAAAGATAATCGAAAAGAGAATGAATATCAATGCTGCCCAGAGCTTATTTCGCTCTACTTTGGAGACGAACCTCATCTCAACGAAAAGATAGATGAGCGTAAGTGGCCCAATCGTATACATAAAGTAATCGGTATATTCTGGGTTAGACACCATTATCTGGATAACGGGTATAAAAACCAGTGTAAGCAGATATACCGCATATTCAGACCACTTCGGTAGGGGCTTCGTTTTTACTATGGCATCGGGGTTGCCAGGTGCAAGACCTATAGGTCCGAGCTTCTGTCGGGTAAAGTAGAAATTAATCAGGCTAACGACCATTACAACCGCAGTGAGCCCAAAGGCTACATTCCAGCGGTAGGCTTCTTCTATAACAGAAGCAAGCATATATCCTTTACCAATCGCTACACAGATATACCCTCCGAGGAATGCTCCAAGGTTTATCCCCGCATAGAAGAGTGAGAAGCCTGCATCTCGCCTGTCATCATCATCTCGGTAGAGTTTCCCTACGATGGTAGAGATATTCGGTTTAAAGAAACCTGTACCTATGATAATAAACGACAGCCCAAGAAAGAAAAAGGTATGAGGATCAACTGCGAGGAGGGCGCTCCCAACAATCATCATAATACCGCCCCAGAACAAGGATTTCCTAAAACCGAGAATCTTATCTGCAAACAGCCCACCTATAAAGGTAAAAGCATATACAAAGGCTTGGGTAGCGCCGTATTGTAAGGTAGCTTCTTTCTCATTAAAATTCAGCTGATGTACCATAAAGAATACGAGCATCCCTCGCATACCGTAGAAGCAGAACCTCTCCCACATCTCAGAGAAGAAGAGGCTCCATATCTGTACAGGATATTTACCTTTGAAGTTTTGTACTTTTTCCAGTGTATACATTAAAAAGAGGTTGCCTTCATTAGAGAAAACAACCTCGCAAATGTATAAAATCTTATTAAATAATCCGCTCTGCCATTATTTCACACCGTGCATCAGCTTGCGAATAGGTCTATTGAGGAGTATCAGCAAGAGACCGCATATCATTACAAAGCCAGAGATATAAGTGAACACCTCACCTGCACCGAGTTTTGATACCAGCCCCGCAATATAGCCTCCTATAATATTAGCTAGCGAAGAAGAAAGCATCCATACTGCCATAAGTACTGATGCGAGCTTTGGTGGGGAGAGCTTTGTAACTACCGATAAGCCCACTGGTGAAAGGCTGAGCTCCCCAATCGTATGGAAGAAATAAGTAAGGATAAGCCACATCATCGCTGCTTTATTTGCTGTATCATTAATATCTCCATTCGCTGCTCTTTCATAAACCGCTCCCAGCATAAACCAGAAGCCTATCCCGAGGATAATCATCCCTATTCCCATTTTCACTGGCGTAGAAATACTCTTTCCGAGCTTCGTGCCCCAGAAGATACTAAATAGAGGAGCAAGAGTAACGATAAAGAATGGATTAACCGACTGGAACCAAGCGGAAGGAACAGTAAATTCTTCAAAGAAAGGGATATGTACCTCTCTATTAATAAAATTCTTTGTATATAAAGATAGTGAGGAACCCGCCTGCTCAAAGCCTGCCCAGAAGAAAGTTGCGAATATTAATAGAATAAGAATTACAGATATACGCTGTTTCTCTTGTGCTGAGGTAAGGATTTCCCCCGTTTCAGGGTTTTTAGAAAGCTGGGTCTCGTCTACCACTGCCGATACTTTCCCCACAGGCTTCTTACCGAGGTCTCCAAGGAATCTCTGCGCAAATAGATTAAATATCAGCTGCCCCAAAAGCATTCCTAAACCAGCAGCTAAGAACCCATATTTATACCCATACGCAATACTTCCATCTGCATTAGTTGTTGCAAAATAGTCCTCTGTCAGGTATCCTATCACAATCGGTGCAAACAATGCCCCGAGGTTTATTCCCATATAGAAAATAGAAAACGCTGAGTCTCTCCTCTCATCACCATCTTTATACAGACCTCCTACTAAAGTAGAGATATTCGGCTTAAAGAACCCATTCCCTATAATTAAAAGAAAAAGTCCAAGATAAAGCCCCACCTGTGTATTGATGGCAAACAGAGTAAACTGCCCCAGCATCATTGTAACTCCTCCAATCGTTATGGAAAGTCTTTTCCCCAGATATTTATCTGCAAGCCATCCTCCAATAAGGGGAGTAAAATATACAAGCCCAGCAAAGTTACCATAGAGTGCCATAGCGGGTACTTCATCCATCTCAAGGCCGCCTTCTATGAATTTTGCTGTAAGGTAAAATGTAAGGATCGCTCTCATTCCATAATACGAAAACCTCTCCCACATTTCTGTGAAGAACAGGAGGTATAATCCTTTCGGGTGTCCTTTTTTCTTTACTACTGTTTCCATTATTTCTTCTTTTTCTTATTTAAAAGCGGACAAATATAGTTTTTTTTATTACATACACAATAAAAAAGCTGATGGCTTCTGGCTTTTAGCTTATAGCTTCTAACAGTAAGCTCACTAATATAGCATCTTAGCAATATATAGTAGACAATAAATGTAAATACCTAATAATGATAAATATCATAATTATATCAACTATATAAAAAAGACTTATATTTGGCAAATTTATAAGCTAAAATTTTGGAATTAATAAACCAAGAATTTAATATCAAAACAAGAAAGTTAATAATAGGAGGAAGCCGAAAATCCTGAAAAGAGTAGGCTCTCAATTTAATTTTTTTTAATGAAAAAGTACCTTTTAATGGCAGTATCAGCATTAGTGCTATCTGCTACAGTAGTGAACTGTTCACGAAATGATGACCCAACACAGGAACAACGACCTGTAATTCCAGCATCGGATTACCAACTAAGTGCCGATGGCACAACCCTAATCGCCTGGAAAAATGAGAATACAACTGATTTAAATCTTAAAGATGACCCAGTATTAGGCAAAATTACCAGCATAGATAACAATGACCGATATACAGGAGTATTTAGAAAACATCCTAAACTTAAAAGTATCATCCTTCCTGAAAATCTTACTCACCTTGAAGATGAGGCATTTAATGAATGTTCAAAACTGGAAAGCATAACATTTCCTGATAAATTTACAACAATTTTAGAGAGAACTTTTAAACAATGTACCGCTCTTGCCTCTATTGACCTTAAAAATGTGACGACTATTAATACAGGAGCTTTTGAGAAGTGTACAAGCTTAAAAAGTATAAACTTTTCTACTCAATTAGCAACAATAGGAAACGAAGCTTTTTGGGACTGTTCATCACTTACCTCAATCAGTCTACCTGCAAGCCTAACTTCTATTGGGGATAGCGCATTTCAAAATTGCAATAGCTTAAATACCATAACCATTCACAGAAAGGAGCCCCCTACACTAGGAGACTGGGCATTTTATGGCACCTCAATAGGAAGTATTTTTGTACCCGAAGTAGCGGATTATGAAAATGCAAAAAATTGGAGTGCCTATAAAGGTAAAATATTCAAAATAAAGTAAAAAAGTACATAAACTTTATTAAACAGATTAGTGGGCGCCCTATGTGGCGCCCACTAATCATTTGTTATAGCCAAAAGCCAATTGCTACCTTAGGCTTCCAAGATATAAGTAAACATTAAGGGTGCACAGATGGTAGCATCAGACTCTACGATGTATTTTGGGGTATCTACATCTAATTTCCCCCAAGTGATTTTTTCGTTGGGTACGGCACCAGAGTAGGAACCATAAGAAGTAGTAGAATCTGAAATCTGGCAGAAGTAAGACCAGAAAGGTACATCTTCCCACTCCAAGTCTTGATACATCATAGGAACTACACAGATTGGGAAGTCCCCTGCAATTCCTCCTCCCACTTGGAAAAAGCCTACGCCTTTACCTCCTGAGTTGGCTCTGTACCATTCGGTAAGGTATACCATATACTCTATCCCTGATTTTACGGTGCTGGCTTTCAGCTTTCCTTTGATGACATTAGAGGCGAAGATATTCCCCGTAGTAGAGTCTTCCCAGCCTGGGCATACGATAGGCAAGTTCTTCTCAGCAGCAGCGACTATCCAAGAATCTTTTGGGTCTATTTCGTAGTATTGTTCGAGTACGCCAGAATTTACCACTTGGTAAAGGAACTCGTGTGGAAAATACCTCTCGCCCTTTTCTTCGGCTGCCTGCCACACATCTTCGAGGTGCTTTTGCAGTCTTCGGAAGGCTTCTTCTTCGGGGATGCAGGTATCGGTTACTCTGTTAAAGTGGTTATCGAGCAGCTCTCTTTCCTGCTCTGGGGTCAGGTCTCGGTAGTTGGGCACGCGCTTGTAGTGGGAGTGTGCCACGAGGTTCATCACATCTTCCTCTAAGTTTGCTCCCGTACAGGAGATGATTTGTACTTTATCCTGACGAATCATTTCTGCAAGGATTTTCCCAAGCTCTGCGGTAGACATCGCTCCCGCGAGGGTAATCATCATCTTACCTCCATCATTCAAATGGGCTACATAGGCTTTGGAAGCATCTACGAGAGTAGCGGCATTAAAGTGCAAGAAGTATTTCTCAAGGAAATCTGAAATAGGTCTATTGTTCATTTCGTTTTAATTTAATGGTCGCAAAGATAAATCATATAATATTAATGCAGATGATGCAGAAGCTCCCTCCAAAGACTGAAATAAATACCGTACTTTTGCCCCCGCTGAAAAAGTTAGAACAGAAAATGCAAGAGATTGTTCAGATATTGAAAAATGGCGGTACGATACTCTACCCTACGGATACGATTTGGGGTATCGGTTGTGATGCGATGAATATAGATGCGATTAATAAAGTATTTGATATCAAGAAGCGGGAAAAGAATAAATCGATGATTATCCTCGTAGATACCGAGCAGAGATTGCAAAGTCTAGTAGAAGTACCCGAAATGGCGTGGCAGATTATTGACCTTAGCGAGAAGCCCATTACCATAGTTTATGAAGAAGCTAAAACACTCCCCAAAGAGCTCTTAGCAGAAGACGGCAGCATAGGAATCCGTTTGGTGAAAGATGACTTTTGCCGAAAGCTCATCTCCAAATTAGGAAGCCCGCTAGTCTCTACATCGGCGAATTTCAGTGGAGAGAAAAGCCCACAGAAGTTCTCAGACATCAGCGCTGAGATAAAATCAGCCGTAGATTATATCGCTGAAGGGCATAGAACGGAGGTAGCTAAGTACCCCGCATCATCTATCATCAAAGTCTGGAAAGACAATAGAGTTAAAGTCATTAGAGCCTAATTACCCCCCCCCCCTAAAATCTTCTCAGGATGAAATCCAAAGCCCTTATTTTACTCGTGTTATCAGCCTCCATCTCGGCATTTGCCCAGCGGAAGAAGCCTTTCTTAAAGGAGCTAGACTCCATCTATCAAAAGAAATGGGAAGCGGCTATGCCTACGATAGACAGCTTGGAAAACCCCACCTACATCAAGATCGGGAGCCGACCGAAAGACAGCCTCATCGTTCGCGAAAAACCCGCTCTCACCGCCATACCCTATGACGAAATCCCCATCACCCCCTATGGACTGATGAAAAACCCTAACCGACCATCAAAATGGCTGTTCTATGGGCAGAACAATCTTACCTTTAATCAATCCTCCTTCTCCAACTGGAATGCTGGAGGTAATAATAATGTAGGCGTCATCGCAAAGCTCAATTACAACCTTATCTATAAATACAGCAGACACTATCTGGAAAACACCTTTAAGTTTGGCTACGGGCTGGTAGATTCCGAAGGGCAAGCCACCCGAAAAACGGAGGATTATATCAATATAATGACCAATTACGGCTATGAAATCGGGCAATCTTACTACCTCTCCACGGGCTTCCAGTTTATCTCCCAATTTACACGGGGGTACAACTACGCCGCTACGCCAGACCCTAAGAAAGACGACCGTATCTCTAAGTTTATGTCCCCCGCCTACCTCAATCTCGGGCTCGGGATTTCCTATAACCCGCAGGAAAATTTGCAAGTAATCTTCCGCCCGCTCAATGGGCAATTTACTTTCGTAACCGATCTGCTCCTCCAAAAAGCAGGGAAGTACGGTCTGGAAAAAGACGGACAAAGCCTCCGTGCCGAGCTCGGAGCAAGGCTCAACATCCTCTACCGATTCAAAATCTACAAGGATATCCTCTTCACCCACCAGCTCAACCTCTTTGCCAACTACCTCACCCACACCGAGCGCGTAGATATCGCCTACACGGGCGTTATCAATATGAAGTTTAATAAATACCTCAACGCAAATATCTCCCTCGACCTCACCTATGACCACGACCAGATAAAAAAACTCCAGCGAAAACAAACCCTCGGCATAGGGCTCTCCTACAATCTCGGCTCCGAAACCAAATCCAAAAATGCCAAACTCCTAAAGCCCGTAGGGTTTAAGCAGTAGGCGATGTGCGGTTAGTTTACAATAATTGGCGACTGGCTTCTAGCTTCTGGCGGTGTATGGATAGTTTGCGATAAACGCCTGCCACGCTGTGGCTGCCACACCTGCAAGGTGGCTCCCCACGCGAGTGGGTGGCAGTTTTTGGCAGAAAAATCATTTGGCTCAGCATTTGCGATAAGGGCGGCTCACTGAATTATTAACATAAAACTTAGAAAAATGAATGTTTTAGGACTTAACAAAACCAATAACCCTGAGGAATTTTATGCTTCCTTAAAAGAAAAACTCAACGAGATACATAACTTTCCAGAAGATTATCTGTTTAAATTTATCATTCCAAATAATCAGGAAAAGCTCACTGAAATTTATCAGGTTTTTGATGGAATACAGACGAGTATCAGTAATAGGGACAGTAAAAATGGTAAATACATATCGCTTAGCATAAGTGCATTTGTGTTGGATGCTGACCAAGTGATAGATATTTACCAGAAAGTAGCGCAAATAGAGAGTGCGATTATGCTATAAAAGAGCATCTGCACGCTCCATAGGCCTTGCGATAATGGCTTTGGAGCCAGAAATAACAATAGGTCTCTGAATTAATTCGGGGTGCTTTGCCAGTATAGAAACGCCTTCTGCTGGTAAATCTGCCCCGATATATTTTTCCTGAAAAAGCTTCTCATTGGTACGAACCAGCTCTTCTATACTTATCCCCATACTGAGTAGAGATTTTATCTCCTCCTCTCCCAGAGGGTTATTAATGATATCTACAATCTCAAACGCTACCCCTTTATCGTGCAGATAAGTGAGCAGGCATCTTGATTTGGAGCAGTAATTATTGTGTAATACCTTAATCATTTTTTTTTTAATATTGAAAAGGCTAGAAAAGCCCATGCAGTTCGCCCTCTATTTTCTCTAAGATGGAGCCAAAGTCCTCTGCTCTCTCCACAAAGTCTAAATCATCTACATCTATAATAAGGAGCTTGCCTTCCTTATAATTATTAATCCACTTTTCATACTTCTGATTGAGCTTGCTAAGGTAGTCTATACTAATAGTTGCTTCGTAGTCTCTCCCTCTTTTATAGATTTTCTTCACCAGATTAGGAACATCAGAACGGAGATAGATGAGCAAATCTGGAGCTGAAACAAAAGATTTCATTAGCTGAAATACTGAGGTATAATTATTAAAATCCCGCTGGGTAAGTAAGCCCATATCATATAAATTCTCCGCAAAAATATGAGCATCTTCATATATCGTCCTATCTTGAACGATGTTTTTTCCGCTTTCTCTTATTTCTTTTACCTGCTTAAAACGGCTACCGAGAAAATAGATTTGTAAAGCAAAACTCCATTTAGACATATCCGCATAGAAATCTTCCAAGTACGGATTATCATCTACATCTTCGAACTGAGCCTTCCACCCATAATGCTTGGCAAGCATAGTGGTAAGCGTGGTTTTCCCTGCCCCTATATTTCCTGTAATTGCTATGTGCATTTTATTATGTTATTAATGATTAAAACCAGAATACGAGTAGTGAGCTCCTTCCTCTCACTTTTGAGGGGGTAAAGATATAAATTTGTTATCTCATCCTTCAAAAAAAGAAGAGTATTTTTTATAACTGAATATGAACAAGAGAAAAAAGAAATTTGAATATTATAAGTGTCTTCATTTTTTTACAAGCCTATAATTTTTCTCATTTTCAATGAAAAAAAACAAAACAAATTTGGTTATTCAAAAAAAAACTATAATTTTGCACGGTGATATTTGTTAATATAAACAGCATAATATGAGAAAAAATCTATTAGCAATCAGCGCAATATCCCTGTTCTTTCAGGCAAATGCTCAATATTTAACGACTGTTTCTAATAATGCCAAAGTTAATGTTAGAAAGTCGGCTTATATACATAATGGTGGTGGTTTAAAAACCATTGGCTCTGGACAAATTGAAAACAGGGGAAGTATTAATATTGTAGGACAAACCACTTCAAAGGTAAGTACTCTTGAAACCGATGGTAGTGACAAATCTTATGGTAGTGACAATATCTCTGATATTAATATTGTAAATCGAATTAATGAGCCTGGCAATTATGCCCAATGGAATAAACTAAATGAAACTCCAATATATACTTATGGGCAGTTAAAAATAACAGGTATCCCTCAAGCAAACATCAAGGCATTTGTAAGCCAAGAATACAGAGCACCAAAGCATGGAGCATATCAGCAAATAGCATTCCCTTTTATAGATAAGGAAATCAGATTTATGCAAAGTGAATTGGGAACAGGGAGCATAAACAATACTAGAGGTGGACAAAGAGAAGTTCTATATTGGGACAACAAAAAAGTTAGATTTAACAGCCTCCCTAATTTACAAACAAAACTTGGAACTACAACAATCCCTCCACATTCTTATTATGCTTTAGGTACAAAAGATATACCTGGTGATCTTATAGTTAAAAAGGGTACTAATACTCAGCTTGTGTTTAGAGGTATACCTGTTTCAGCAGAAGGAGATGTAATAGTAAGTTTAGTAGATGCAGGTAAAGATATAGACTTTGGTAATCAAGGACAATTATTTAACTACTACCAGGAAAGATATAACAGCTATCTCGATGATGCTTTTGTAAGAAGTACTGGAGTTTCTTGGGAAAATCCACATTTTGGTAGAAATATTTACCAAATAGGTAATCCATTTCTAATGAACTTAGATTTAAGAAAACTTAAACCTAATGATCAAGAAATATATGGCATAAAACTAGAGCCACGCGATGTTAAGCATACTTCACAGGGAGGTGGTTCTCAATCAGGTACTAAAACTGGAAGTATCAAATTTCTTGTTTTTTCAAAAAATGGAACATTAGTAGGAGATACTGAGTATACTATCGTTAGACCAGGACAAACTTTTGTGCTTAAACTTAAAAAGAATAAAGCAGGAAACTCTTTAAATTTAGCTGACCTAAGAACATTTAGCTATAATGAAGATGTAGCCTTAGGAGGTAGATCTTCTTATTCAAGTGGAAGTACTGTAAAACAACTTGCAATTATAGGACTTGATAAAGATAATCAAGAAATAGGAAGAACTTATTATGTACTTTCTGATGATACTGTATCAGGAACTTCTGATAATGCTACAACACAAGTAGGAGATATTTCAGGTGCTAGATTTGGAATTTTTGAAGAAGATCCTATCAAAGGAGGATATGACAAAAATAATATAAAAATGCTTTATATCAATGAGGCAAATGAAAGTGACTTCTATGGAAAAGCTGCAGTACTTGGGAAATACAACCCTGAAATTAAGAATTTTAAATTTGAGATTTCTGAAAATACAGTTAAGCTGAATGATAATGAAAAGGTTCTGTCCTCTGGTGAAAGTTTTTATTTCAAAAATGCTAAGAAAAATGTAATTCAGATTGCTCATAATATGGTTATACCAGCAGATGGAAATGCTACTCAAGTATACGGACTATATTATGGAAACCCAACAGAGCTAGAGACATCAGAAACTACAGATGTTTTATCAAAAACATATATAGCATATAATTCAGAAAAAGATAACTACATCATCAGATTTAGTAAAAATTGGAAATCTGCTAATATTGAGATATATGATGCTTCGGGAAGGCTTGTTTCTTCGGATAAGAATATAAAAACTAATGAAGATTATACTATCAAACTTGATAAAAAATACGCCGGAGTATTCTTTGTAAAAGTAATTTCAGACAAAGGAGAATTATTCCAGTCTAAATTATTAATTAAATAAAATATAAAACCGATGAAAATAAAAAGTTTAATATTAGTAAAGATTTTTAGTTTGTTTATCCTGCTGTCTACTTCCAGTCTTTCATATGCAGATGATATAGAAGCTCCTCCAGGGTGGGGACCTGTCAATCCCCCTACCAATCCTGGAAATGGAGGTGTCGGTGGTGATGGACCAGGTGCTAAGCCTAATACACCAATAGATATGCATACCTCATTGCTTATGGGTCTAGGAATAGCGATGATAGCTTCTTATGCTTACTTTTCAAAAAAATATAATACAGAAAAGAAGTAGTTGTATATAATTAATAGGAAGCTCACTGAACTTTATCAGTGAGTTTTTTATTTATACTTATAATTTGATAAATTTGCTACCTAAATAAAACGAATGAAAAAAAATATTCTTTTAGTGGCATTAGCACTATCTGCCCAATTAGTAAACGCCCAATTTAATATCAATATCAAAACTGAGGGAGACAATACAAATAAAGAAATCTATGTCTATACATTAGACGGCTCAAAAGATATTCTTTTTACAAAAGGGCAATCATTGAAAAATAGTTTTAGTATAAAGTATCCTACCTCCTATTCAGGGATAATGAAAGCATATATCCCAGAGTTTAAAACTACTATACCTTTCATTTCTGAAAATAGAAACATTGATATACTCCTGAAAATAAAAGATGCTAAAGTAGATGATATCATCTATTTAGATGAGGCAAACAAACTGATGTCTAAACTCCAAAGTACAGAGAAAAAGAAAGATTATATTTTGCCTGCACTGTATCAAATTATTCAGTACTACAAGAAATCGGAGGAGTTTGCTCAGGCTTTAGAAAAAGAGATTCATAATTTATCTCAATCTGAAAAAGAAGATTTGCAGTCTTATCCTTTCATCAACTATTATCATACAAATTCTTCTAAATTTCTCCAAAAATCTATTGAAGCACCCAGCATATCTCAAGAGGAGATAATAAAGTTCATTAGTGATTCCAATGAAATGTTAGAAACCTCTTCTCTGCTTCGTCCGCTGTTATTGTCCTACCTTAATTCAAAAGAGAATTTAAATGCTGAAGATGCTGTTGCTAAACTTTTAACCGCTGTAAATATTGAAACTTCACGAGGGCAAACTGTACTTTCTGAGCTCATTGATATTTTCAATGCTTATGCTATGAATGATTTAAAGGAAAAATATCTGAAAGATGCTCAAAATTTAAAATGCAGTATCAATAGCAGGCTTGAAAACACCATAAAAATCAATAAAAGTCTTGATATAGGAGCTTCTTTTGCTAATTCAGATTTGGAAAATACACTAAATACCTCAGCAAAAACCCTCTATGGAGTAAAGGCTAATAAAAAAATTATTATTTTCTGGTCTTCAGGTTGCTCGCATTGTACTAAAGAATTGCCTCAATTCATTCCTCATTATGAAACTCTAAAATCCAAAGGCATTGAGATTATAGGTTTTTCATTAGATTCTAATAAGGAAAACTATTTGGAAAAAGCGCAAAATTACCCTTGGATTAGTACAAGTGAGCTTAATGGGTGGTACGCTTCTTACGTTCAGAAATATAATGTGCAGGCTACACCTATCTATTTCGTGCTTGATGCTAAGAACAAAATCATTGCAAAGCCTGATCGCTACGCAGATGTAATGGAATTTTTAGGTATAAAATAATAGGATAATATTTTGTGGATATGCGAATCTTTTATATATTTGCACCACAAAAATGGCGAGGTAGCTCAGGTGGTTAGAGCGTTGGATTCATAACCCAAAGGTCACGGGTTCAAATCCCGTCTTCGCTACAAAATGAAAATCCCAATAAAAATACGCCCTCAAGCGTATTTTTTTATGTCCAAACTGTATGAACTGATACAAAGCGAGTATAAAACCGAGTATATCGGCGAGTATCAAAAATCCGAAGGTCTTATGGAAAAAAAGAAGTATACAGCTCCTAAGATTTATCCGAAAATCATCTCTGAAAAACGCTTAACAGCCTTTTCAGAGGAGGAAAAACAACAGATCCTACAGAGGTATAAGCGTTGGTATGTATACTATTACTTCCGTAATGAAGAAGGGAAAATGGTAAAACAACCCTCTATCTTCTTTAAAGTTAATCAAGAGTATAAGGATTTTGATAACAGGTACTTACGTATTCATAAGCTAAGAAATATCATAGAAAAACTTCTTAAAAGTGGCTATACACCCTCTGACGAATATTTTGAAAAAAACCATGAAAATCAAGACTATACAGCTTGTTCTGCCCTTGATTTTGCGCTAAATCTAAAGAAAAATAGTGTATCCGAGCGAACATTTATAGACTACAAGCATCGCATAGGTTTGTTCCAAAAATTCTTGAAAAACAACTATTTAGATAATGCTCCTATCAAGAACATCGCCAAGAAAGAGGTTAATGACTTTCTAAATACCATTCTACTAAAATCAAGCCCTCGCAACCGAAATAACACCCTTGCTGTACTAAATGCTATATTCAGTACCTTGGAAGAAAACGAGCTTATTCCTCATAATGTAGTATCCAAAATCAAGAAGTTACCTACCAAGCCCGAACGTAACAAAACATACTCACAGAGCCAGCAGGATACTATTTTTACTCTTTTGGAGGAGAAAGATAAGGACTTGCTTCTATTTGTTAAATTCATAAGCTATAACTTCTTGCGTCCTATCGAGGCCTGTCGCCTACAAGTTAAGGACATAGATTTTGAGGGTGCAAAACTCAATGTAAGAGCTAAAAACAAACTGGTTAAGGTAAAGATAATTCCAGAAATCCTACTTGGTGAGATCCAACATTTCAAGGGACTTAATTCTGAATACTACCTATTTGCTCCTAATAGTGCTGGTCCTTGGGAAAGCACAGAGGGTAATAAAAGAGACTACTGGAGTAAGCGATTTAAAAAAGTTAAAGATGAACTGAACCTTGGTAAGGACTATGGGCTATACTCTTTCAGACATACCTTTATTACCAAGCTGTACAGACAGCTTAGAGAAAAATATTCCCAAGGCGAAACCTATGATAGGTTAATGCTTATCACAGGACATACTACACTTACAGCCTTACAACAATATCTGAGAGATATAGATGCTGAACTCCCCGATGATTATTCCCTTTTTTTAGAATAACTATCTATTGAGGTGCGTAAATCAGTACATGGTTACCCTATGGGGGTGCGTAAATCAGTACACGGTTACCCTGTAGGGGTGCGTAAATCAGTACATGGTTACCCTATAGGGGTGCGTAAATCAGTACACGGTTACCCTGTAGGGGTGCGTAAATCAGTACACGGTTACCCTATGGGGGTGCGTAAAATAGTGCGTGGTTGATTTTATAAAATATTAATTTTCAATATATTAAAAAAATATCTTTTATCTATATACATATAATATATATAATATACATTAAATATAGGAACCTTCATTTTTTTCTGCAATATTCCTATTTTTCCTTCCAAAAGAACCTTCTCTTAGAACAAACAAACAAACTATTTATTATCAACACGTTAGACTACTCTGAATTAGCCCAATTTTTGAATAGCAAGATGTGTCTTTGTATATACAACTTACGTTGAGATATACAAAGACAATCTTGCTTTTCCCTATTTTTCTATTTGTCTGTTGGGGCAAGCCTCACAACGGACAAATGAAAAATATGGGAAAAGGATTGTAAAAACTTCGGAACTCGTTTTTCTAATAGAGAGCTCTATTGATACAAGGCTATGGCTCGTAGATTATTATTTTCGAGATTTTCCCAAAAAAAACGAGTATATTCCAAAATATTTATGTACCTTTGGCTCTTAAAAAAACAAAACGATCATCATGTCGAGTACAGAACAGAGAGCCGCCTTGCAGGCACAGATTTGGAAAATAGCTAATGATGTGCGCGGCGCTGTAGATGGTTGGGATTTTAAACAATTTGTATTAGGTACCCTTTTCTATCGTTTTATCAGCGAAAATTTTACTAACTTTATAGAGGGAGGTGACGAGAGTGTGCAGTATGCCCAATTGCCTGACGAGGCTATTACTCCCGAAATAAAAGACGATGCTACGAAAACTAAGGGTTATTTTATCTACCCTTCTCAGCTGTTTGTGAATGTAGCTAAAAATGCAAATACTAATTCCAATCTCAATACTGATTTAGCAGCTATCTTCTCGGCTATCGAAAGTTCCGCCAATGGCTACCCCTCCGAAGCAGATATCAAAGGTCTTTTTGCCGACTTCGACACTACCTCCAACCGACTTGGCAATACCGTTGAGGAAAAAAACAAACGCCTCGCAGCGGTAATTAATGGAGTGGCAGGACTTAGTTTTGGCGATTTTGAAAACCACCAAATCGACCTCTTTGGCGATGCTTATGAGTTCCTTATCTCCAACTATGCCGCCAACGCAGGCAAGTCGGGCGGGGAGTTCTTCACCCCTCAGCATGTCTCCAAACTCATCGCTCAGCTTGCCCTCCATGGGCAATCAAGGGTCAATAAGATCTATGACCCCGCTTGTGGTTCGGGCTCTCTGCTGCTACAAGCCAAAAAACAGTTCGACGCCCACCTGATAGAGGACGGCTTTTTTGGGCAGGAGATCAATCATACCACCTACAACTTGGCGCGTATGAATATGTTCTTGCACAATATCAACTACGATAAATTCAATATTGCCTTAGGCGATACCCTCATAACCCCTTGCTTTGGCGACGAAAAACCTTTTGATGCCATCGTTTCCAATCCTCCTTATTCGGTGAACTGGATAGGCAGCGATGACCCTACCCTTATCAATGACGACCGCTTTGCTCCTGCAGGGGTCTTAGCCCCCAATTCCAAAGCCGACTTTGCTTTTGTTCTGCATTCACTTAGCTACCTTTCCGCTAAGGGGCGTGCGGCTATCGTATGCTTCCCTGGTATTTTTTACCGTGGAGGCGCCGAACAGAAAATACGCAAATACCTCATCGACAACAACTATGTAGAAACCGTTATCGCCCTACCCCCCAACCTTTTCTACGGCACCAGCATTGCTGTGAATATATTGGTGCTTTCCAAACACAAACCCGATACCCGTACCCAATTCATCGATGCTAGTGGTGAAGACTTTTTTAAGAAAGAAACCAATAACAACGTACTTACTGATGCCCATATAGCGCGTATCGTTAGTATTTTTGCCGGCAAAGAGGCAGTACCTCACATCGCTGCGATGGTAGACAACCAGCAGATAGCCGAAAATGACTACAACCTATCCGTTAGTTCGTATGTAGAAGCAAAAGACACCCGAGAAGTGATAGATATTCAGCAACTTAACGCCGAAGTAGCGCAAACCGTAGTGCGGATTAATGAACTTAGGGCTGATATTGAGGGGATTATCAGAGAAATAGAGGGGTAAGATATGAATAGTGAAATAAAATATCTGATTTATAATACACCGCAAGAAGCGGTTTCTGTTAACGCTGTTGTTAAAGGTGAAACCATTTGGCTTACACAAAAGGCAATGGCAGAACTTTTTAATTGCTCTACAGACAATATATCCCTGCACTTGAAAAATATTTTTGCAGAAGGAGAACTTGACAAAAATTCAGTTACCGAGAAAATCTCGGCAACTGCAACTGATGGTAAAAACTATCTGACACAGTTCTACAACCTTGATGCCATTATCTCAGTAGGCTACCGTGTCAATTCACGCAAAGCAACACAATTTAGAATTTGGGCAACCTCTGTTTTGAAAGAGTATATGACCAAAGGCTTTGCAATGGATGACGAGCGTTTGAAACAAGGTGAGGGAGCATTTGGGAAAGACTATTTTAGGGAATTGCTGGAACGCGTTCGCTCTATTCGTGCCAGCGAACGAAGAATATGGTTGCAAATAACCGATATTTTTGCCGAATGCAGTATTGATTATGATAAAGAGGCTGATATTACTAAAGACTTTTATGCAATGGTACAAAACAAGTTTCATTATGCTATTACTGGAAAAACAGCGGCAGAAATTATCAATACATCAGCTGATAAAACAAAAGAGCATATGGGGCTGACCACTTGGAAGAACGCTCCCGATGGTAGAATACTCAAAAGCGATGTTACTGTGGCAAAAAACTATTTAGAGGAGAAACAAATTCGTCAGTTGGAGCGCGCTGTAACAGGCTATTTCGATTATATTGAAGATCTGATTGAGCGTGAAAACACGTTTACTATGGAAGAGTTTGCTAAAAGCATCAATGAGTTTTTAGCCTTTCGGAAATATGACATTCTTAAGGGCAAAGGAAGTATCAGCAAAAAGCAGGCAGAGCACAAAGCTAAAGCAGAGTACGATGAATTTAACAAAACACAAAAGATATTTTCAGATTTTGAAAAATCCCTAAAGAAAAAACAATGACACAAGAACCAAAAATATTCCCTTATATAGAACGCCTCCTACAAGGCGCTGAAGTGGTATGGAAACCACTGGGAGAGGTAGCAACATTTAGGCGAGGTTCTTTTCCTCAGCCATATACGAAATCTGAATGGTATGGGGGGGATAATTCAATGCCTTTTGTGCAAGTTGCTGATATGGAAGATAACAAATTCAATCTTGTTTCTATAACTAAACAAAGAATATCGCAGTTAGCGATGCCTAAAAGTGTTTTTGTGCCGGAAGGTACAATATTAGTATCTTTACAAGGTACTATTGGCAGAGTCGCTATAACTCAATATGATTCTTATGTAGATAGAACTATAGCTATATTCACACATATAGATAATGAGGTTGACATAAGATATTTTGCATATCAACTTAAACGTATCTTTGGCATAAAAAAAGAAAATGCAAGGGGAAGCACAATAAAAACTATTACAAAGGAAGAGTTTGGCACATTCCAAATCCCCCTCCCTCCTTTTTCTGTCCAGCAAGAGATTGTTCGTATTTTGGACAAGTTCACCCAGCTGGAGGCGGAGCTGGAGGCGGAGCTGGACTGCCGCAAGCGGCAGTATGAATACTATCGAAATAAATTATTGACTTTCAATAAGATAGAGGGGGGGGGGTACTGAGATAGTTTGGAAAACGCTGGGAGAAGTAGCAACATACTCAGATAAGAGAATAAAAGCATCTTCTGTAGAGGAAAATAATTATATTGGAGTTGAGAATTTATTACAAAACAAGGCTGGCAAAATAATTTCTAATTATGTCCCTTCAGAAGGCAATGTAACAGCATATAATATCAATGATGTACTAATAGGAAATATTCGCCCTTATTTAAAAAAAATATGGTTGGCTGATAACGATGGAGGTGCAAGTGGAGATGTTTTAGTTATTCATCTTATAGACAACTCTGTTAATGCGAAATATTTATATCATATACTTGCTGATGATAAGTTTTTCAATTATAATATGAAATATGCAAAGGGAGCAAAAATGCCTCGTGGAGATAAACAAAAAATTATGGATTATCCTATCCCCCTCCCTCCACTCTTCGAGCAACAGCGTATTGCCACTATTCTCGATAAGTTCGATACTTTGGTGAATTCTATCAGTGAGGGGCTGCCCAAAGAAATAGCCCTGCGCAGAAAACAATACGAGTATTATAGGGAGAAATTATTAACATTTGCCAACAACCAATAATAACTATGGGAAAAACACTCAAAGAAATAGCAGAAGAGCTAAAAGATAGTTCTAAAAAAGTACAACTTATTTATGCTTTCAATGGTGTAGGTAAAACACGTTTGTCTCGTATCTTTAAGGATTTAGTCTCTTCTAAACAAGATGATGATGAAAAAACTCGTTCAAAGATTATTTACTACAATGCCTTTACAGAAGACTTATTTTATTGGGATAATGACCTAGAAGAGGATACAAATAGAAAATTAAAAATTCGTCCTAATGGTTTTACTCATTGGGTACTTGTAGATGAAGGACAAGAAAGGAATATTATCTCTAACTTTCAACGTTATACTAGTAATAAGTTAACACCTCGTTTTAATGAAGATTATAGCGAGGTTAACTTCTCTGTAGAAGGAGGTAATGAAACACGATTAGAAAATATAAAGATCTCAAAAGGAGAAGAAAATTGTCTTATTTGGTGTATTTTCTATAGTTTATTAAAAGAAGTTATTGAGACTTTAAACATTCCTAAAGTAGATGATCGTCCTGTAGAAGGGTTTAATGAGCTAGAATATGTTTTTATAGATGACCCAGTAAGTTCTTTAGATGAAAATCACTTAATAGAATTAGCTGTAGATATAGCTGATCTAATAAAATCAAGTCAGAATAAGCAATTAAAGTTTATAATTACAACACATAGCCCTTTATTCTATAATGTATTGTATAACGAACTAAACTCAAAAGCAACTTATATGTTAAGAAAAAATGAAGATGGGACATTTGAATTAGAAAAAAAAGATGGAGATTCTAATAAAAGTTTTTCCTATCACTTATTTCTAAAGCAGACTATAGAAGATGCTATTCAAACAAAAAGTATTCAAAAATATCATTTCATATTGTTGAGAAATCTTTACGAAAAAACTGCAAGTTTTTTTGGTTATCCACAATGGTCGCATTTATTACCTGACGAAAAACAAAAATATTACAATAGAATCATTCAGTATACCAGCCACTCTACTTTATCAAATGAAGCTATTGCAGAACCTACTAACTCTGCAAAGGAAGACTTAAAACTTTTATTTAATCATCTTGTAGGGGATAAATATTGGAAAGAGGGGCAGCAATGATAGCATACAATTTCTTACAAGTGTAAATGCAAAATATACCTTCAAGAAAGAATAAGCAAGTTTTGCCCCTAAATAAGCAAGTTTTTAAGAATGAATTACAACACTATCGCCGAAACACAAAACTACATCGTTTTAGAAAATTATACTAAACTCTCTAAAGTGAGCGAAGCTCCTGATACTTACCAAAGTGAAAATGCGTTAGAACGCGAATTTATAGAGGATTTGGTAGAACAAGGCTATGAATACCTTCCGCAGCTTACTACCCCCGCCGCACTCTTGAATAATGTGCGCACGCAGCTGCAAAACCTCAACAGCGTAACCTTTTCCGATGCCGAATGGGCGCGCTTTGTAGAGGAATATTTAGATGCCCCCAGCGATAACTTGGTAGAAAAATCACGCAAACTGCACCGCGATTATATCTACGACTTTGTGTTCGACGATGGACATATACAAAATATCTATTTGGTTGATAAGAAAAATATCATTCGTAATAAAGTACAAGTAATCAACCAGTTCGAACAGAAAGGTTCTCACGCCAATCGTTACGATGTAACTATCTTAGTAAATGGCTTGCCCTTAGTGCAAATCGAACTCAAAAAACGAGGGGTGGCTATCCGTGAGGCGTTCAACCAAGTGCATCGCTATAGCAAGGAGAGTTTCAACAGCGAGAGTTCATTGTACAAATACTTGCAACTATTTGTCATTTCCAACGGTACCGATACCCGCTATTTTGCCAACACCGTAAAGCGCAATAAAAACAGCTTCGACTTTACGATGAATTGGGCAAGAGCTGATAATTCTCTTATACGTGACCTGAAGGATTTTACCGCTACCTTCTTTCAGAAAAACACTTTGTTACAGGTGCTACTCACCTATTCGGTGCTTGATGTAAGCGACACACTATTAGTGATGCGCCCCTACCAAATAGCCGCTACCGAACGGCTGCTCTGGAAGATAAAAAGCGCCTATCAAGCCAAGCGCTGGAGCTCTCTCGAGGGAGGTGGTTATATATGGCACACTACAGGTTCGGGCAAAACGCTCACCAGCTTTAAAGCGGCACAACTGGCTACCCAGCTCGATTTTATCGATAAAGTGTTCTTTGTGGTAGACCGCAAAGATTTGGATTATCAAACGATGAAGGAGTACCAACGCTTTTCGCCCGATAGTGTAAATGGCTCAGGTAGTACTGCCGGACTCAAACAGAATTTAAACAAGAACGACCATAAAATTATCGTTACTACTATCCAGAAACTCAATAACCTGATGAGGAGCGAAGAGCACTTGCCGGTATACGACCAGCAAGTTGTTTTCATCTTCGATGAGGCACACCGTTCCCAATTTGGTGAAGCGCAAAAGAACCTTAAAAAGAAATTCAAGAAGTACTACCAATTTGGTTTTACAGGCACCCCTATTTTCCCCGACAATGCCTTGGGCAGCGAAACCACTGCCAGCGTGTTTGGTCGCGAACTGCACGCCTACGTAATTACCGATGCCATTCGCGATGAAAAAGTACTGAAATTCAAAGTAGATTACAACGATGTACGTCCGCAATTTAAGGGTATAGAAACCGAGCAAGATGAAGCCAAACTCAGTGCTGCCGAAAACAAACGCCTCTTGCTACACCCCGAACGTATTAGGGAAATATCTACGTACATTTTGCGCAATTTCCGCCTCAAAACCCACAGAAATGAGGGTAGTAATAAGGGCTTCAATGCGATGTTTGCCGTTAGCAGTGTAGAGGCTGCCAAATGCTACTACCAAGAGCTCAACGCTTTGCAAAAAAATAGCGACCGACCGCTCAAGATAGCGACTATCTTTTCTTATGCTGCCAATGAAGAACAGAATGCTATAGGCGACATTACTGACGAAACTTTCGAACCTTCCGCTATGGATGTCAGTGCCAAAGAGTTTTTGGAAAAAGTCATTGCCGACTACAACGCGATGTTCAAGACCAATTTTTCTCTGGAAAGCAATTCGTTTGAAAACTACTACCGCGACTTAAGCAACCGAGTGAAAAGTCAAGAAATAGACCTGCTGATCGTGGTAGGCATGTTCCTCACCGGCTTTGATGCCCCTATGCTCAATACCCTATTTGTGGATAAGAACTTGCGCTATCACGGCCTTTTGCAGGCTTTCTCGCGTACCAATCGCATCTATAACAGCACCAAGAGCTTTGGCAACATCGTTACTTTCCGCGATTTGGAGCAACCCACCGTCGATACCATTACTCTTTTTGGTGATAAGAGCACCAAGAACGTCATCCTCGAAAAGAGTTACCAAGAGTATTTGGACGGCTTTACCGACATCATTACCGGAAAGGCCTGCCGTGGTTATAACGAAATCGTGAAAGAGTTGCAAGAACAATTCCCCGACCCCGATGAGATCCATACTTCGGCCGACAAAAAAGCCTTTGTAAAGCTCTTCGGAGAATACCTACAGGTGGAAAATATTTTGCAAAACTATGATGAGTTTGCCCATCTCAAAGCACTGCAAACCATTGATAAGAACGACCCCGAAGCCCTCAAAACCTTTGCTAAAGAGCATTTCCTTACCGAAGAACAAGTAGCCGCTATGGTACAATTGGATGTACTCAAGGAGCGATTGGTACAAGACTATAAATCCACTTACAACGATATACGCGATTGGATAAGTAGGGAGCGTGAGAATGAGGCGCAAGAAAAACAACTTATAGACTGGGAAGAAGTGGTCTTTGAAGTAGACTTGCTCAAGTCGCAAGAGATAGACCTCGATTACATACTCGGACTGATCTTAGAACACCACAAAAAGAACCGAAACAAAGAGGCTTTGGTAGACGAAGTACGCCGTATCATTAGGGCAAGCATAGGCAACCGAGCCAAGGAGAGTCTCATCGTGGATTTTATCAATGAAACCAATTTGGACACGATTAAGGACAAACCGAGCATCATCGCGGCTTTCTTCACCTACGCCCAAGCGCGACAAAGAGAAGAAGCCAATGCCCTTATTGTGGAGGAACATCTAAACGAAGAGGCCACCAAGCGCTACATACAGCTCTCCCTAAGGCGAGGACTCGCTAGCGAAAATGGCACCGACCTCAATAGCATTTTGCCGAAGATGAGTCCGCTAAACCCTGAGTATCGCACCAAGAAACAGACGGTCTTCCGCAGAATAGCCGCTTTTGTAGAGAAATATAAGGGCGTAGGAGGTGAGCTGTAACCAATGAAAACTATTCGTTATGTTGAATTAGCTTTCCCATTTTTTATTATATTTGCAACCTGATTTTGAATCTATATTTGTAAGTGTATGCATACTTATATTTCTGAGTGTAAATATATAAGACGACTAAACTTGCTAATGAAAAAATAGAACTTGGATACAGCTATCAAATCACCTTTGAGAAGATTAGCACGAATAAGATCAAATAATTCTAACTGTAGATCCTTGTTATTATTATTCACTAGAAGTAGCTTAGCTTGTAGGGCTATCTTTTCGATTTCTATAAAGTATCTACATGCTTGTTTTCCTTTCTCTGTTTTTTCTACCATAGAAAGCTCTTTTGTCATATCAAGGGTCAAAGTGTATTCTTTTAAGGCCTCCGTTGGAGTTTTCGCCAATTTGGGCGAAAACCTCATAGTCTTGATTTACTATAAATTCATATTCATCTATACGACCTTTTATCCAATTAGAAAAATCTCTACCCACCTCTAAGAATTGATGGAGTTCTCTAGCAAAGACGGCCTTTTAGCCTTCTTTTTCGATTATTTTATAAGCTCATTCATTGTTCTGTTTTCTTCTATTTTTCTATATTATCCAAAAGGAGGTGTGAAAAAACAGCCTGAATTTTGTCCATTATACCATTATTGTTAATCCTAGTTTTCACCAAAATGGGGGAAAACATACTTATGTTGAATTGGCGCCTAATTTTTTCTATAATATTGCAAGTTTTCATTTTTTTCATTACATTTGCAACCAAATTTAAATCTATATTTGTAAGTATATATATACTTATATTTCTGAGTGTAAATATATAAGACAACCAAACTTGCTAATGGAAAAATAGAAATTGTCTTATATAAAACCATAAAAATACAGTGCAAATACTTGATTTGCACTATATTTTTAACTATAAACTGAGTATATAATCGAGTATTTTTATTGGAGATTGACCAAGATATTAAAATGTAAGTTGTTGATTATCATGGTTTGTCTTAGCGAGATTTAAATTCATAACCCAAAGGTCACGGGTTCAAGTCCCGTCTTCGCTACAAAATGTAAGAGAATTAAAAGCAGAATCATCAATCGGTTCTGCTTTTTTCTTACAAGAAAAAAAAAACTCTGTTCTTTTACATAATTTTCTTCCCTTTACCATTCTAAAATATATATTCTCAATACCCATTATTAACCAGAAGACGACCAAAAGTCCCTATCTAAACTACGATATTGGATCGCTTCGGCAATGTGGGAAGAGGTTATTTGCTCGGAGGAGTTAAGGTCAGCTATGGTACGGGCGACCTTTAAGATTCTATCATAAGCTCTTGCGGAGAGGTTTAGCCTGTTCATTGCGGTTTTTATAAGGAGCTCGGAGGCCTGGTCTAATGCACAGTACTGCTCTATCTCCCTCCTGCCCATCTGAGCATTGTAGTGTATATCGGATTTTGAGAACCGCTCCTGCTGAATCTGCCTTGCGCGGAGCACTCTGCGACGAATTTCCTCGCTGGTCTCGGTTTTCCGCTTATCGGAGAGCTGCTCAAACTCCACCTTTGGCACTTCGATATGTATATCTATACGGTCGAGCAAGGGACCAGAGAGTTTATTAATATACCGCTGCATCTCGGCTGGGGAAGAGGTATTGTTGGGGTCATCTGGGAAGAAACCGCTCGGGCTGGGGTTCATACTGGCAACGAGCATAAAACTCGCAGGATAGTTTATGGTAAAGCGAGCTCGGGAGATGGTTACCATTCTATCTTCGAGGGGTTGCCTCATTACCTCGAGAACGGAGCGCTTAAACTCTGGCATTTCATCTAAAAAGAGGACGCCATTATGCGCCAGAGATATCTCACCAGGCTGAGGATAACTACCCCCACCCACCAATGCTACATCTGAGATGGTATGATGAGGAGACCTGTAAGGGCGAGTCGTCATAAGGGAAGTTTCCGTACCCATCTTGCCTGCTACGGAGTGTATTTTTGTGGTTTCCAAGGCTTCTTCCAAGCTGAGAGGAGGGAGAATGCTTGGGATACGCTTTGCGAGCATCGTCTTTCCACTGCCTGGCGGACCTATCAAAATAATATTATGCCCTCCCGCAGCAGCTACTTCTATCGCTCTCTTGGCGGATTCCTGCCCCTTTACATCGGAGAAATCTATGGAGAAATCCTGCGCTTTGCCCTCAAATTCTTCCTGAATATTGAGTACGGTAGGGCTAAGGACATTAGAGCCATTAAAGAAATGAATAACCTCTAATATATTCTCGACTCCATAGACTTCCAAGCCCTGTACTATGGCGGCTTCTCGGGTATTCTGTTTGGGGAGAATAATTCCCTTAAAGCCCTCTTCCTTCGCCTGAATGGCAATTGGGAGAACGCCTTTTATCGGTTGTAATGTACCATCAAGGGAGAGCTCTCCCATAATGATATAGTCGCTGATATCCTCTGCTTTTATCTGCCCCGATGCCGCAAGAATCCCAATAGCAATGCTCACATCATAGGCGGAGCCCTCTTTCCTAAGGTCGGCAGGAGCCATATTAATGGTAATCTTCTTACCTGGCAGCTTGTAGCCATTGTTTTTGAGAGCTGCAGAGATCCTGTAACTGCTCTCCTTTATCGCATTATCGGGCAAGCCCACCAAATGATAGCCCACTCCTTGATCTACATTCACCTCTATTGTTATGGTTTGTGCCGATACGCCGTATATAGCACTGCCGTATACCTTAACTAACATAATAAAATTTTGGTTAAAGGTAAGAATATTTCCAAAACAGGGATTAAAATCAATCAGCTCAGTTGGCGAGGCTTATAGTCTTTGGCTAAGATAGCAATTGCTTTGATATGCTCGGGAGTAGTCCCACAGCAACCCCCAATAATATTGATAAGCCCCTTATCCAGATACTCCTTTATCTGCTCTGCCATCTGCTCTGGAGTTTCATCATACTGCCCGAAAGCATTGGGCAAGCCCGCATTGGGGTGAGCAGAAATCCTGAAACTTGCCTTTGGGGCAATTGCTTCCAAGTAGGGGGTGAGTTGCTTTGCACCTAAGGCACAATTAAAGCCCACACTGAGCAAATCCAAATGAGAGACGGAAATAAGAAAGGCCTCTGCGGTCTGTCCGCTAAGTGTGCGCCCCGAAGCATCGGTTATGGTTCCTGAAACCATTATAGGGATATGGAGGTTTCTCTCGGATTGTATTTCATCAATAGCGAAGAGGGCGGCTTTGGCATTCAGTGTATCAAATATGGTTTCTACGAGGAGGATGTCTGCCCCACCATCGAGGAGGGCTTCTGCCTGCTGTTTATAGGCAATTCTCAACTCATCAAAACGAATAGCTCTGTAGGCTGGGTCATTCACATCTGGGCTAAGGCTGAGGGTTTTGTTGGTAGGACCGATAGACCCCGCTACAAACCTCGGCTTTTGTGGGTTCTTTGCAGTGTATTCATCGCAGGCTTTTTTAGCGAGCTGGGCAGATTTAAAGTTGAGCTCGTAGATATAGTCCTCCATAAAATAATCTGCCATTGCAATGGTGGTTGCTGAGAAAGTATTGGTCTCAATAATATCTGCACCAGCTTCCAAATAGAGCTTGTGAATCTCTTGTATCACCTCTGGTTTGGTGATGGAGAGCATATCATTATTCCCTTTTACGGGGTGTTGCCAGTCCTTAAACTGCTCGCCTCGGTAGTCCTCTTCCGTGAGGTTATAGCGCTGTATCATCGTGCCCATCGCGCCGTCGAGGATGAGGATGCGCTCAGAAAGTGCGTTGTATAGTGCTTGTGTATTCTTCATTTTATATCGCCTTTTGGCTGAGGTTTATTTCTTGATTTTATACTTTACCCTTAGCCTTAAAATGTACTGAATGCCGACTTCTGGATGGGTGGGATTGATGACCTTATCAAAGCCCGAATAATCTACCCCCTCATAATAATAGGTATCTTCTTTTCTAAGATATTCCTCTGTGTATCTTGACGGGACATCTACCTTTGAGCTCTCGGAAACGGTGTATTCCTCGTATCTGCTACTTGGGAATAGATAATGAAAATCGCTCTCCGCTACAGGACTGCCCAGAATCTCTTTCTTAAAGTGCGAGAAATAATCTTTCTTCTTCTCTTCCGAAATTTGATAAGCCTCGCTGAGGAGCTGCTTTCGGATTTTAGCGATATCGGTGTTAATATAATCTACCTTTATCACATCATAAATCTGATGCTCGGCAGCCTGCAAAATCACTTGCTCGATATCTGAATAGTTTTTAAGGCTGATGATAACATTCTTCTTAATCTCATAGCCCGTAACTTTCTGCTTTGCGGTCTCCTTCTGCTTATCGATATCAAAGTCGAGAATGCGATTTTGAGTGATGAAATCCACAAAAATATCCTCTGCACTAGCAAGCGTACGAATGCTCTTTGCAAAGCCATTAATTCTTTCATTAATCTTCTTTAATGCCTCAGCTGGGGTCTTCCCTTCCTGTCTTACGCCAAGGGTGAGTTTGTAATTGTCCGCCCTTTGGTTGAGCAGTACATCGGTGTAGAAAACCACAGTGGAATCGGTTGCCACCACATTTCTCTTCTCCGAGAAATCATCGTTTCTGCTGTAGCGGTCGCGCTTATACGCCGCATTCCCTGAAAACTGAGCATTTGCTACAAAAGCCATCCCTACCGAAAGGAGTAAAAAAACTTTTTTCATTCTATACTGTTTTTATATTTTAATCTGCCTAATGCCCAGCAAATATAATAAACATTAAGCTATAAGCAGTAGGCTTCAAGCAGCCGTAGCATGGCAGGCACTTTTTTTTATTTTCCTTGACCTGAGGTTCATTTTCTTTGACCTCAACTTCATTTTCTTTGACCCAAAGTTCATTTTCTTTGACCCAAAGTTCATTTTCTTTGACCTAAGGTTAATTTTCATTGACCTGAGGTTCATTTTTGTCTCCGACAGCTTCATTTTTGCTTCCGACAGCCCACTGGCGTGGGGAGCAATTATTTTTAAGTGCCCCACCGGCTACGGTGCGTGGGGAAGAATTGTTTTTAAGTGCTCCATAGGCTACGATGCGGTGTGGAGGGAGAATAAAAAGAGTGCCCTTGTAATAAAGACACTCTCTTTTAGCTAATGGCTATTCGCTATAAGCTACTTGATGATGAGCTTAGCGGTTTGCTTCTCGCCTCGGTCATTGAGTACGGTGAGGAGGTATGCTCCTTTCGGGAATGAAGTGAGGTTGAGCTCCGCCTGTGCAGACTTATACTCTCCTTTGAAGACGAGCTTGCCCGCCATATCATAGACCTCAGCCTTTATGTGGGAGGTGCCAGTGCCGGCATCTATGGTAAAGTGGCCATTGGACGGGTTAGGGTAAATCTTCAATGTGGAAGCCTTAGCCGCTTCGGAAGTGGAGAGGTTGGTTACCACTACGGTAGTGCTCTCTTTGTCGGACTTCACGGTACCGCTATTCTCCTCATAAAGGGCATATACATCGTAGGTATAGGTGCCGTTGTCGGTAAGATGATCCACAAAAGAGAGGGTATTCACATCGCTGATATCGCTGAGCTTAACGCCATTTCTATGGATTTCATAGCCTTTGAGCTTAGGCTCGGTGGTAAATCCGAACTCTTTTACAGGGATTTCTTCTTTGCCCACAGGGGTTATCTGCTCGATAGCGGTGATATTAATCAGCTCCTTACCTGCTTCATAAATCGCTTTATAGTCCTTGATTTCTTCGGTGGATTTATCTGCTTTTCTATCGGTTTTGCCTGCATTATTGTAGCCTACTTGGATATTATCGAGCGCTATTGCATAGCTCTCCTTCGGAAGAGACCTGTAATGGAACGCGATGAAGAAGTCCTTCGCCGTATGAGGCTTAATATCGATAGCCTTAGTAGCGAACTTCGACATTTTACCCGTAGTAGCTTCTTCGGTATAGATTTTATGGCCATTGGCTTTAATCTCATCTACGGACGGCACGGTACCCCCTTGGGTAGCTTCTATGAGATAGATATCATACCTTTCCTTGTACTGGTGGAAGTAGTCAAACGCCAGTTCCTCAGCACCTGCTTTTTGCATTGGGGTGATGAGCCAGTCGTCTGCCACTTTGTTATTCCTAGCGAAATACACTGCTATACCTTTCTTACCTGTAGACTTATAATTGGTAGAGAGTCCCCAAGTTTTACCATCTTGGTTGGCATCTATCACCGTCATATCTACTGGTACGGTAGCACCTTCAAAGTCTTCGTTATAATCTGGTCTCATAAACGGTCTCTCCCAGTTGAGGGTAAGGGTCTTCGCTGCAGTATCGAGGGAGTGATTCACCTGTCCTACCCCTTGATAGAGAGTGGTTACATTTATGAGTTTTGCTTTTTCCTTAGTGTCTGCATTATGAGGGGACTCTGCGGTAAGTGCTACGGAGTATTTACCATATTTGTTGAACTTCACAATAATGTTCTCAGAAGTAGCAGAAGTACCAGAGGTAAACTCTACATTCTCGCTTGGGGTAATTACCCAGTTGAACTTCGTAGGTACAGGATTACCCGTAGAGGTATTCTTAAAGGTAATGGTCTCGCCTTCTCCTATCTTAGTAGCGGTCTCAGTAAAGCTTGCTACTACGGGAGTATTCTGAATAGAGATATAGCTGTCCTTGGTAAGGCTACCTGTGCCCTCGCTATTGGTAGCTTTAAGGGTTACGGTATAAAGTCCGTTTTCGGTAAGCAATACTTTCGGAGTTTTAGAATGAGCGTTTGTATTGTCTTGGTAAGCGACTTTATTTGGGCTGAATGACCATTCGTAAGAAGTTACAGGCTGCTGAGCGGCAGAGAAAGTTTCATTATTAAGGGTGATGACTTCATAAGAATTTGCTTTTACCCTATCTGCTTTGAATGCGACTACTGGCTCTCCATCTGCGTGGCGAAGGACTACATCATCTACCGCCACAGCATAGCTATCGGTATCTGACTTATGATGGAAACCGATAAAGAGCTTGTCTGCTGTATTAGGCGTTCTGAACTCATAGTAGTACTTCGCATAGGAGTTGGTAAGGTCTTCCGCAGCGCTATTATCCAGCTTGGTGAGCATTGCTGTAGAAGTAGCATCATTTCCAATGAAGACTTCGAGACTTTCTTTTTTATTCTCATCTAATTTTGCAGCATAGAATTCAAGACTGTAAAGGGTATTGGGCTTCACTTGGAATGGATTGGAGAACATCCAGTCGTTCGTCGTCTTATGCCCTGGGAAGTTCACTGCAACCTGAGCACCTGAGTGGGCAAATGTTCGGTCATTATGAATCTTCCAAGTCTTGCTATCGTTATCTGTATCTTCTGCCGTCCAGCCTTTTTTATCAAAAGGAGACTCAAAGTCATAGGAGAAAGAAGATTTCTTCTCAGTTAAATCTACTATCGTGTTGTATGCCTTAGCTGTTGCCTTGTTATTAAAGTTAATCTCGTCTTCTGTGGATACTACTTCTGCTTCTATGGTGTAGTTTGCAAAAGATTTGGAAAGATCTACGGTAACTGTCTTTTTAATGGAAGACTTACCGCTAATAGCATCAAGGCTTACCTGAGCCTCAGCAGATTCTGTATTATCATCTGTATTGACAACCTTGTATTTGAGCACTGCACCTGCTGCAACGGATTCAGTACCCTCATTGGCAACTTCTACTTCCACAGGAGTAGCATTGGAGAAGTCCCTAGCTGGAGGGAGTTTTATTGCCTTTATAGTAAGGTCTTTCTTCACATCAAATTCTACCCCTGTAGCGATTAATGAGAAGTCTTGGCTTGCAGCATTAATCAGGGTATAAGAGCCTCCACTAATTTCATTATCTTTCAAATCTCCTTTGTGGGTAATTTTAAGAGTATAGGTCTTCCCAGCTTCTGGATTCTTGATAACGATTTGCTCTACATTATCCCTTGCATTATCTGCCTGCTGAGCAGCATTGGCAGGGTGGTCAGGGTCTAATACCCAAGGGAAGTATTCATTAGTACCATCGGTAATCCTGATATCAAGGTCATTCACGAGTACTGACTGGCGGTTATTCAAACCCTGTGGGAGGTCTTTTCTTTCAATCACAGCATCATCCCAAGCTATGGTTACCACTAATGGCTCTGCACCTTTGGCTACGAGCTGTTTTGTAATCGTTTGTTTGTTATTGAGCTTTTCTTCGGAGATTAATGAGAATTTATTTCTTAAAGAAATCACCTGAGCGGCTTTAAAATCATTAAGCAATCCCCAGCCAAACATATAGTCAGGCCCATCGTGTGGTCCAGCTTCATTTGCGGTATGTATTGCGAGGGCTTTAAGGGTAGCACTCTTCATAAACGATGAGTATAGCTTCTTGTAATGCTCCTGTAGTAGGAGTAAAGAACCCGTTACATTAGGAGATGCCATAGAGGTACCACTCATAACAGTATAAGAAGATGAGTTTGAAGAATTGGTAGAAAATACATCTACACCAATACCTGTGATATCTGGCTTAATACGACCGTCATCCGTAGGCCCAAAAGCGGAGAAGCTCGCAACCTTTACATCGCTTGGTTGTTTGTAACCCCCTGGCATTTTCTCAGCAGCGGCTACTACGAGTATATTTTTACCCGTTGTACTGGCAGAAATACAATCAAAACCATCTGCACCACCATTGACCTCTCTTGCTTCATTGGAGCGTTTCCAAGTGTTTTGAGCAGTGCGCACAAAGTGATAAGAGCCTGGAGATGGTCCATCTCCTCTTGGGTTACCCGCTGCTTTTACAGGTAGATAGTAAGGAGCAAGCCTACTTACCAAATCCCAAGAAGTATCTGTATCTATATATTTTCCAAAGTAGCTGTCTTCGGTCTCATCATCTTCTCCTAACCAGTGCCAGCCTGGCTGACCAGAATAACTTCCATAGACAAACCCAGCTGGCACACCATAAGAGTGATTGGAGAGCAAGGCTCCTTCATTTATTGCAGCATCGCTCATTTCATTAAGATCACTATACCAATCATACGCGTGGAGTTCTGCTTTTGGAGCCATACCTTTTGCTCGTTTGTCTATACCAGAAGCTATCATTGTACCTGCCACATGGGTAGCATGCGGGCTTGTTGTTCTTGGGTTATCTTTTTGTTTTGCTCTACCGCCAAACTCTCGGTGGCTTACGAGCGTAGCACCACCGTCCCATTCAAAGACACGCATACCATCACCATCTAATTCATAATGGCCACCACCTGTATTGAGCAGGTTTGCTCCCGTAGCACTAGAAGCACCTGCGTTGTAAGTGATATAATATATAGGTCTACCCTTCTGATTAAAGCCTTGCAGCTGGAAGATTCCATTCGCAGTCTTCCCTTCAAAAGGGATATTAAGTTTCTGAGCTTTTTGTTTTAGGGCATTGATGCTAAGTGTAGATTTTTGAGTAATCCCACTGAATAATCTCAGTTTTGCGACTTCAGTTTTTTGCTGTATTTCTTTTATTTCTTCTGCATTTTGGGCAAAAGCAGTAGTTGCAAATAAATAGCAAAGCGCTATTGGTAATTTTTTGGTGAGAAAGCCACCATTAAAAATTGTTTTTTCGTCCATTGATAAGATTTTTAAAAATAAAACGCCACAAAACTACAAATATTAATGCGATGCTGCAGTATGATTTTTATCTTTTTTCTAACTAAAATTTACAAATTCCATATTTAACACTTATTCGATTTCTTTTTATTTATTCATTTAAAATAAAGCATTAAAAGCAATTCTGACGAACTTTTAAGCCCTCAACAATAATAATCAGAGGTAGAAATTCCATTTTAAAAACCTTATTTTACTTCCTGCAAAAATGTTTTTTTCTCAATACTAAATTCCATTCGGTTTTCGTTACCAACATATTTAGCAAATAGCACCTATAACTCAATACTCTTTACCTTATAGGCAGCCCACCCACTAAGGTGTGCAATGGAATGCATACAGTTAATTTACCTGTAACAGCTACAATATTTATTACTTATAATGAATATTATTATATTTGTCCAATTTTAAAATTTAATACGATGTTAGAGAACAGACAACGCTACAGCGATGCCGATTTGCAGGAGTTCAAAGAATTGATATTAGAGAAAATAGAAAAAGCAGAAAATGACTTACATCTCATCCGCGAGAATTTCATCAACAACAAAAATAACGGTACAGATGATACCTCGCCAACCTTTAAAGCCTTTGAAGAGGGGGCAGAGACATTAGGTAAAGAACAAAATGCAATATTGGCAGGAAGGCAAGAGAAATTTATCCGAGACCTGAAAAATGCGCTCATAAGGATTGAAAACAAAACCTATGGAATATGCAGGGTAACAGGTACGCTCATCCCAAAAGAAAGACTAAGAGCCGTACCCCACGCTACGCTAAGCATAGAGGCTAAAAATATGCAGAAATAACCCCCTCAAAAACTATAATGAGGCAGGAGATGATTCCTAATTAGTATCTCGTCTTCGCCTCATTTTCTGATTCTCATCAATGAAAAAAATAGTACTTATCACTTTTCTGATTCTATTAATAGATCAGGCTTCAAAAATTTATATTAAAACACATTTTCAAATCGGGGAGAGTATTCCCGTTTTCGGTTTAGACTGGTTCCGTATGACTTTTGTAGAAAACCCTGGTATGGCATACGGCGTACATTTTGGCGGTATGATAGGAAAGTATCTCCTCGTTATCCTCCGCCTGTGCCTCATTGGAGGGATGATACATCTGTTTAGAAAATGGCTGAAAGAAGGCGCATCAAACTACCTTATTATCCCAATGGCGATGATATTTGCTGGAGCTATCGGTAATCTTATCGATGGGATGTTTTACGGATTAATCTTCGACTCGGGAACAGTCTATGATGAAGAGCTCGGAAGGTGGATGGACTACGGTGGAGTATCTCGGTTCGTACCTTTCGGGGAAGGCTATTCTTCCTTTATGAAAGGCTGTGTGGTAGATATGTGCCACTTCCCACTCGTAGATTGGGTAGCACCCGACGGCTTCCCCATCATTGGAGGAAAGCGCATAGAGTTCTTTAAATACATCTTTAATATTGCAGATTCTGCAATAACGGTAGGGGGAGTATTCCTCTTTTTATTCAGAAAAAAAGCATTTCCAAACGGCTTTGATTTATAGAAATCAGAGCCGTTTTCGGTTTTATTGAGCCACGAGGAGGCTACACCCTCTCACATCCGAGTGGTCTACCCTGCCGAGTATCTGGAAGCTATTATTCCCAAGATTTTTACCCAAATCCTGAGTTGCAATAAACGAGCAGGAATGCCTGTTGGCAAGGTCAATGATATTCACTGCTCCCGTACGCCCTTCGGGAATGTAGGCAAATGGGTCTTCAATATTTCGGATAAGGATACGCATCCAGTTCGGAGATTTATAGACATTCGCACCGAGAGAATATGCCTGAGAGAGTAGCTCCGTCATAGAGTATTCGGAATAGATTTTCTCCGTAAGAAATCCTTTTTTCAGGATAGCGAGAAGCTCATCTTTGGTCATTTCTTCCTTGCGACCTTTCATCCCTCCCGTTTCTATTACAACTAATTCCGAATTCTGAGCAAGGGAAAAGCCTCCATTATCATTAATAAAATCAAGGAAATCCAAAAGGGCAAAACTCACCCCAAAGAGGATGATTTTTTTATTATTCATTTGCTTCAGCAGGTCTAATAAATCCTTATGATTATAGAGAAAATAACCATTTTCTGGCTTGCTGGACTTCTGCATTAGATAATTGACCATATAGATAAGAGAGGAGTTCTCCCGCTCTAAGTAATTGGGAAGCAATCCCAAGAAAATATAATCCTCTGGTGAGCCTATAAACTGCTCAAAAGATTGACAAATACTCTCCTCATACAGGCTGAAATCTGCAATCCAATGTCTGGAAAGTGTTTGTATATTCGTGGTACCCGATGACTGAAAATACCTCTCCGCAGCTTTGCTCTTATCCAAAATCTGATGGTTTTTAAACATCTCTATCGGCAGGAAAGGGATATCCTCAACCTCTCGTACATCAGAGGGGGAGATTTTAAGATAATCCACAAAGTCCTTATACACCGCCACGCTATTGTACTGATAATGGAAGGTCTCCAAGCAAGCCGACTTAAAGTCTTGCTCCGTTTTTATATTAAAAATATCCTGCATTTATTCAAAGGTTTTCAGGTGAAAGGCTTTTCCATCAAAAACGCCATAGGTGAAGTAAGAAATCCAGTCGCCAAGGTTAATGTACTTCGCTGCGCCACCCTTAAGGTCTAAAACCATTGGAAGGTGGCGATGTCCATAGACGAAATAATCAAAATCCTCCGTCTCCAGCTTTTTATTGGAGTAGAGAATGAGGTATTCTTTATCCTCTCCGAGGAATTCCTTGTCCTCTTCGCCAGAGATGAGCTTATTTTTAGTGGATAGATAAGTTGCTATTCTCATTGCAATATCGGGGTGCAACCATCTGAACAGCCATTGGCAAAATGGGTTTGTAAAGACTTTCTTCATCCGCTTATAGCCTTTATCACCAGGACCGAGACCATCGCCGTGGGCAAGGAGGAATTTCTTACCAGAGATATCACAAATCTGCTTTTGGAAGAAAACTGGTATCCCGAGCTCGGTCTGGAAGTAATCTCTCATCCATAGGTCGTGGTTCCCCACAAAGAAATAAATATCAATTCCTGAGTCTTTAAGTTCGGCTATCTTACCCAGCAGTCGGATGTAGCCTTTGGGCACTACGAACTTCCACTCGTGCCAGAAATCAAAGAGGTCTCCCATCAGGAAGAGCACTTGGCAATCGGTTTTAATTTCATCCAACCAGCGGATAAACCTCTCCTCTCGGGGTTTGCTTTTCTTTGGAGTAGGCGCTCCGAAATGCTGGTCGGAAGCAAAATACACCTTCTTGTTTTCCTCTAAAATAATGTGCATACTTTGGTGAATTAATTTTCATCAGCGAACCATTCCCCATAGGAATTATCGGTTTCGTGGAGTTTCAGATATGCGAGGCTCACCTCTGCTGGCAAGCGCTTCTCAATCTTTCTGGCGATTTCATAGAGCATATTCTCGCAAGTAGGCTGGAAATCGCAGTAGATTACCTTATGCCCCTGCTGCTCCAAATTCTTGCCCAGCTCCCGATGAGGCGAAAGCCCATTAACAAGCACAGAATGATCCCATACATCTACGATTTCTTCATTTACAATCTTCTTTATATCTCCGAAATCTACTACCATCCCATTCTTTGGGTTTTCCAAATCATTCACAGGCGCTCCCTTTATCGTTACAAAGAGCTTATACGAGTGCCCGTGCATATTCTTACACTTGCCATCATAATTGTAGAGAAGATGGGCAGTCTCAAAACTAAAAATCTTGGTTATACGAATCATTTTGCAAAGATAATTAACCGCGGCACGGCAGGCAACCACACCGTAGCAGCCACTGCGTGGCACCTTGCAGGTGGCGCACTTACCACAAACTAACCGCACACCACCAATAGCTAAAAGCCAATAGCTATTTGCCATCAGCCAAAAAGAGTACGGCACCCCGAGTGGGGTGCCGTACAAATAAATACTAACAACTATAAAAACGCATTATGCACACAAGTGATAAAGTGCAAGGTTTCTATTTTCTTTCTTATCAGCTGATGGTTTTAAAATTCATCGCTGAGTTTATTATTCATTCTTAAAGCTTATTTATTGTTTAGGTTTAATGGGATATCTTGGCTAATTTCTATCGCCCGAGAGAGCGAGTCACCTTCGCCCGAGAGAGCGAGTCACCTTCGCCCGAGAGAGCGAGTCACCTTCGCTCGGGAGAGCGAGACACCTTCGCTTTTCCAATTGTCCCAAAAAAACATTAATATATGATTTAAATAGCATTATAATAGATAGTTAAGTAGATTAATCAGGCAATAACTACGGGTGTATTAAGCACCTCAGTTCTTGGGGTTTTTAGAAAGACTTTCGAGGTATTGCTAAACTGCGTTGTGATGCTCAGTTCATAATTGCCGGCAGGGAGCGAGGCGGGGATAAGCACCAAGAGACGAGAAGGTTCATTGAGGGCAAGGTCTTCAAGCTTGGTCTTGGCTTTGGTGTCTATATTGGTGAGGTAGATGCCATTATCTGTGTGAGTACCTGCAACCTTGAGGTAAGTTCCCTTAATCTCTGCATTCTTGCCTTTGGTAAGGGTGCCATCGGTTTTGCCTGTGCTGAGGTCGGTAATACCGAAGATTGCCATTGGGCTGGATTGCTCTCCAAGAAACTCTACCTTGGTTTGGGAGATGGCTTTTCTTAGCTCGGCACCTTGATTGACATTTACATAGACGCTGTGCTTGTCCTTATCCCAAGTCCTATCGCGGAAGGCTCCCTTGATGGCTGAGCGCATTATCACGAGACCTGTATTCACTACATAGCCTTGGAGCACCAGCTCTGTGCTCTTGCGATTGAAGCGGGAAACGATGTCTATTGCCGTCTCCTCTTTTATCTCCATACCTTCTTTTTTGAGCTCTGCTACAATCTCTGCTATGCTTACACTCCCTACGCTTGCGGGTACGCCTACAAAATCTGATGGGTCGCTGGTAAGAGGGTTGTCTCTTAACCACGCTTTTAAAGTATTTTTCATTGTGAATAAAGTTTTGAGTTATTATTTAATTATTTATAGTCTTATGATAAAAGGGGGATTACTCCCCCTTGGGGTGTATTTATTAGTCTTTTATACAGCGGACGGGGTATCCATATTCTTTAGCATTTTCAACATCACTAATTCCCATACCATCTCCTTCTAATGATGTTGTTGAATCCAATGCCTGTGGGATCTTAGCTAATGGATTTCTAAACTCTCTTGAAGTTAGACTGATTATGTAAGCTAAACCAGGTCTTTTTGACATATTTAACCACAAATAATTTCTACCACCATCCATTTCATTACTACGAAGTGCTATAACATGACTTGTAAGATTATTATCATACACTCCTACTCCAAAGCGATCTAATTCTAATGAAAAAGAGCCTCGTAATGGAGACATGTAGCCTACAGCCCCTATAGTTCCATTTACAGATAACAGCAATTGTTCTATATCTGTCTCTGTAGGGGTATGCCAGCCACTTGGGCAAGGGTCTGTATAACCAGAAACATTAGCATTATACTCTGTCTGGTCATATCGTTTCCACGCATCGGTAGTAGTACCAGAAGGGAATTGACCTAATGATGTATATTTGAATTCTCCTGCTCCACCATGAGGTTTAGGCTGAGTAGTAATCCAGTCTACTAGCTCGTGTCCATCAGCCACTCTCCCCCATTGGAATACGGAGCCAAGCCCCCTATAATCTATTCCATCATTTGGACTACGCCTTTCATAAGTCTGGTCATTACCAAATACTCCAAATCTCGTGGCATCTGCATAGTACGCTCCTAAGTTCTTATCTAGCCATACCTGCTGGTTATACAGCATCACTTTGCTGTACACAAAGCGGTGGTCATACCTGCCGGCTACCCCTGCTGTCAAGTAATTATACTGCTTGTCCTTTACTCCTCCTGTTGCGATTACTTTTAAGTTAAATGGAGCAGTTGCACTTGTGAGCTGTACTGGGATACTCGCTATCTCCTCATCGGCACTCCCTGCCTCTAATAGTGGTGCTAAGTATGGCGTAGGTTCTAAAACCTCTAATGTACCTGTAATCACATTGTAGAGATTTGGGTTGGTGTTTCTATGGAGCTTCCCTCCTGGTATCGTGAGTTTAAGCGTCCTCTGGTTTGCTCCTGTGCCTATCGTTACCGTTTTGGTAAACTCTCCAAACTCTCTACCATCGCCATTCTTATACGGTATCTTTACCGGTATCTTGTATTCGCTGTTGTCTATCTTGCCCTGGTAAGTTTGGTTCGCTGGGCGTGGTCCCTGTACACTATTATCCTCCTTCCAAGAGAAAACATAAATACTGTGGTCTTGGAACTCTGCAAAGCCTACACCTATGCTATAGTTTTGCTCTACGGCATAGATGCCTACCTCCAATCTCGCCTTGATACTCCCTGGTTGGGGCTTACCTTTTAGCGTATAAGTAACCACCTCTGAGGTGCCTGGAGCAACCGTTACACTGCTATTTTGAGAACCATCTACATCTACCGTCCCTGTAGGACCAGGGGCTCCACCTGGTAGTGGGGCTGGTGTATTGGTAATCGTAAGGGCAGAAGACAAGTCTCCCGTCCACGCCGTAGCTCCATTATTGATGATAAGGAACTTCACTTTATGAGTACCAGAACCCGCAGGAATATCCACTCCTTGTTGGAAAACTCCTTCCCAACCTGCTCCCATCACCTGCATACTTACTCCTAATGGTGTAGAAGACCCCTTGCTTACACAGTTCCAATCATTTTGAGTAAAGATTTCCAAACACCTTTTCGTCAGGTTAAATATCATTGTCCCTTCGGCTACATCCGTTTTGGTAAATTTATCCCTCTGCTCACTCGTTAATTGAGGAAATAGCACTCCCTGCACCGAGGTCTCGGGTAATCCCGTGTGCCTTGCTATTTCCAAAGATGCCTTCGGTGTCTCCGTATTGATTCCGACTCTGCCATCGTACTCTGTCTGTGCACTGGCTAAAATACTCATTAGCACCAGTGCTAAAGTCATTTTAAATCTCATATATCTATTATTTATGTTACTTCCTTGGGAATATTTGTTGAGCATAGAAACTGCAATTGGGTCGCCAGCCTTTGGCTGGCGACAATGCACCTCCCTTCTCTCCTCTCTTGTCTGATTTTGCTCTAAAAGAAGATTGAGTAGCGCTTTGTCGCTCGCTTCGCTCGCGACTTTGCCTCCTGCATAAGCGAAAAAGTGAGAAGCAGGCAAACGCAAAAGCGCCGATAGGCGCGCGGGCTTCGCCAGCGCGCCTATCGGCGCTCTATATAGTCTTTTAAATAAGACTATATTTTGAAGGAAGGAAGGAAGGATAACAAATTATTGCACATACGCAAGTTTGCGTATATGATATTTGTCATGTTTTGTGTATTCCTTTTCATCCTTTTTTCATCTAATTGCGAGGCAAATATAAAACTTATTTTTTATCTGGCAACAATTAGCGGTTAGCTTTTGGCTTTTAGCCCACTGGCGTGGGGAGCACTTAAAAATAATCGCCTCACCGGCTACGGTGTAGTTGAGAATATTTTATCTTTACACAAAAAAAATAGGGAGCTATGCTATTGGATATGTTTTTTCCGAGAAGATGCGTGGGCTGCAGTCAAATGATTGAAAGCGATAAAGCGGTGTGCGATGCCTGCTTAATGAATATTAGATTCTCTTATGATGATTTTGGAACAAAGAGCGAACTCTGGGCAAAGTGTAACCTGCTTTTCCCTTTGGAAAATGCTTTTGCACTGATGATTTTTGATGAGGTAGGATTAGGCAGGGAACTTATTCATCAGCTAAAATATGACGGCATAGAAAGCATTGGAAAAATCTTTGCGGACTGGACGGCTCAGAGGCTCAATTTCGGAGAAGACAAACCCGACTTGCTTGTAACCATCCCCCTACATCCAAAGAAACAAAGGATAAGAGGCTATAATCAGCTACATCTCTATGCGGAGGAGCTATCAAAGTTCTATGATATTCCGTTTGATCACCAAGCACTGAAGAGAGTTAAGTTTCAGAGAAAGGCGCAGGCAAAAAGAAATGCAGAAGAGCGGAAGATAAAAGGGCAAGCCTTCGCTTTGAATAAAGATATACGCGGGAAACATATCCTGCTGATAGATGATGTGATTACTACAGGAAATACAATGTCTGCCGCAGCGTGGGAGCTTCTGAAAAATGAGAACAAGCTGAGCATTCTGGTAATGGCAGTAGATTTATAAAAGCAAAAGCCGAAGACAAGTCTTCGGCTTTTGCACAGTATTCAAAATAATTATTTCAGCTTTTTCTTTACAGCTACTTGCTCATAAATTTCGAGCTGATCTCCGATTTCAATATCGTTATAACCTTTTAAGTTAAGACCACATTCGTAGCCTTTGGTTACTTCCTTCACATCATCTTTGAAACGCTTCAAGCTCTCGAGCTCGCCATCGTATTTCACAACGCCTTCTCTGAGGAGCCTTACTTTTGAGTTTCGGGTAACCTTTCCAGAGAGTACCATACAACCCGCGATGCTTCCCACTTTTGAGATTTTAAATACCTCACGGATTTCTACATTACCTATCACCTGCTCCTTGATTTCTGGAGAAAGCATTCCTTCCATCGCTTCCTTCACATCATCAATAGCATCGTAGATTACGGAATATGTACGGATTTCTATCTCTTCCTTATCTGCCAAGTCCTTAGCATTAGCTCCTGCACGAACATTAAAGCCAATAACTACAGCATCTGATGCAGTGGCGAGAAGAATATCGCTCTCGGTAATCTGACCTACTCCTTTGTGGAGGATATTGATCTGGATCTCCTCCGTAGAAAGCCTTTGAAGCATATCTGAGAGGGCTTCCACTGAGCCGTCAACATCTCCTTTGAGGATAATATTAAGCTCTTTAAAGTCTCCAAGTGCAATTCTTCGCCCAATTTCATCAAGGGTAAGATGCTTTTTAGTTCGGATACTCTGCTCTCTTTGTAGCTGAGAACGCTTGTTGGCAATAGATTTCGCTTCTTTCTCATCTTCAAATACTCTGAACTTATCACCCGCAGTAGGTGCCCCATCAAGCCCAAGAACGGTAACTGGCGTGGAAGGACCAGCTTCTTTCATCGCATGCCCTCTTTCATCAAGCATTGCTTTTACCTTACCGTGATTGGTTCCCGCAAGGATATAATCACCTATTCTGAGCGTACCTGCCTGAATAAGCATATTGGCAACATAACCTCTACCTTTATCAAGAGAGGCTTCTATAACTACTCCGTTTGCTGATTTATTAGGATTTGCTTTCAGCTCTAATAATTCCGCTTGCAGGAGGACTTTCTCGAGGAGTAAATCTACATTATTACCAAACTTGGCAGAAATCTCCTGAGACTGCACATTACCGCCCCACTCCTCTACAAGGATGTTGAGCGCAGAGAGCTGCTCACGGATTTTATCTGGATTAGCATTGGGCTTATCTACCTTGTTTATGGCGATAATCATAGGAACACCCGCTGCCTGAGCGTGAGAAATCGCTTCTTTGGTTTGAGGCATCACATCATCATCGGCTGCAATTACAATAATAACGATATCGGTAGCCTGAGCACCTCTGGCACGCATTGCAGTGAAGGCTTCGTGCCCCGGTGTATCGAGGAATGTGATTTTCTGACCATTATCTAACCTCACACTATACGCCCCAATGTGCTGAGTAATCCCCCCAGACTCACCTGCAATGACATTGGTTTTCCTGATATAGTCGAGGAGTGAAGTTTTACCGTGGTCTACATGCCCCATTACGGTAACCACTGGCGGACGAGGGAGTAAATCTTCTTCTCTGTCTGGCTCTTCGGTGGAAACTTCCTCTTCCAAGTCAGCATCCGAAAATTCTATTTTATAGCCGAACTCATCCGCTACGAGGGTAAGTGTATCGGCTTCCAAACGCTGATTCATCGTAACCATAACACCGAGCGAGAAACAAGCAGAGATAACCTCAGTAGGAGATACATTCATTAAACTCGCAAGCTCATTTACGGTAATATATTCGGTTACTTTCAGGGTTCTGTCCTGTGCTTCCAACTCTTGAAGATGCTCTTCCTGCTCTCTTCTAAACGAACGCTTCTCTCTTCTGTGCTTGGAAGTTTTAGACTTACCACCTTTATTGGTAAGTTTTTCCAGAGTTTCTTTTATCTGGTTTTTCACCTGCTCATCGGTAAGCTCCACAGGCATTACTTTCTCTTTTCTACCTTTTTTGTTTTTATTACCGCCCTGCTGGTTATTACCTCCCTGCCTATTGTTATTAGCTCCTCCCGATTGCTGACTCGGCTGCTGGGCAGGTTTTTCTATTCTCTTTCTCTTTTTCTTTTTGTTAGCAGAAGAGCCTGCTGCCGATGGCTTAGGTTTATTCTCAAACTGAGAAAGGTCTATCTTCTCACCAACGATTTTAGGACCATCTAATTTCTGGTACTGAGTAACCACTTGCTCAGGCTTTTCAAACTCTACCTGAGTAATTTCCTCTTTCTGAGGTTTTGCTTCCTCTTTTGGTTCTGCTTTTTTAGATACAGGTTCGGGAGCTTTTTTCTCCTCTTTTTTCTTTTTCTCTTTTGCAGGAGCAGGCTTTTCTTCCTTCTTAGCCGATTTAGGTTTTGGCGATTCTAATTGAGTTAAATCAATTTTATCCAAAACATTGAGCTTAGACTTAGGTTCGTCTTTCGGCTCTGATTTAGTTTCAGCTTCTGGCTGAGGTTCTTCAATCTCCACAGGCTGCTCTTTTTCTTTGGAAGAGGTAAGGTCTATCTTCCCTAAGACTTTTGTCTCAGGTTTAAAATCTGCTTTTGCCTTTATTACCTCTGGTTTCTCAGGTTCTATTTCCAATTTTTCTTCCGGTACTTTGGAAATAACCACCTCGTGAGACGCCTTTCTTTGCTCGCTATCTTTTGCAAATTCGGCTTTCAGTGCAGCATAAGCATCCTCTTCCAATTGTGCGTTGGGGTTGTTCTCTACTTCAATACCTTTCTGAGCAAGAAATTCCACTACTCTATGGATTGAAATATTACACTCCTTTACCGCTTTGTTTAATCTAATTTTTGGCATTTATTATTGAATACTTTTTTCTGTACTAAAGAGTACGATTTATTTTACTAATCTTATTTTTAAACAGGTTAATACTTTTATGAAAGAATTAATCTTCAAATTCTGCTCGGAGGATTTGTTTTACCTCTTCTATGGTTTCTTCTTCGAGATCTACGATGTTTGCCAGTGCATCTGTATCTTTATCTAAGACACTCTTAGCGGTTTCAAGACCTATTTTCTTGAATTCATCTATAATCCACTCTTCTATTTCATCTTTAAACTCATCAAGAGCCACATCATCATCTTCGCTGGTTTCTCTGTACACATCTATGGTATAGCCTGTAAGCTCAGATGCAAGGCGAATATTTACTCCTCTTCTACCGATAATTTTGGAGATTTCTTCCACAGGAGCATAGACCATCACGCTATTTTCATCGTCATTAACCTCTATTTTGTTGATGGACATATTCCCCAACGCTCTCTTGATATATACTTCTGGGTCTTTTGACCATTGGATGACATCTATATTCTCATTTCTAAGCTCTCTTACTACGCCGTGTATTCTTGAACCTCTTACCCCTACGCAAGCTCCTACTGGATCTATTCTGTCGTCTAATGCATCTACGGCTACTTTTGCTTTCTCTCCCGGTTCGCGTACGGAAGCTCGGATATTGATAGTCCCGTCCTGTATCTCTGGGATTTCAAATTCCAAGAGCCTGTCAAGGAAGGTTGGTGAAGTTCTGGAAACGGTAATCTGTGGTTTCGCTCCTTTAAAATCTACGCTTTCTACAATAGCTCTGATGCTTTCTCCTTTTTTGAAGAAGTCAGATGGAATTTGCTTTTTCTGAGGGAGGATAAACTCGTTTCCTTCATCATCTAAGAGTATAATATGCGTCTTTCTTATATGGTGCACTTCTCCGATAACGATTTCTCCTAATCTCCCCTCAAATTCTTTATAAAGCATCGCGTTATTATGCTCTTGGAGTTTTCCAGAGAGGATTTGTTTCAGAGTAAGGATATTCCTCCTTCCGAGCTGCTCAATAGGGATTTCTACCGTATATTCCTCACCAACTTCAAAGGTTGGGTCTATTTTTTTAGCTTCTGATATTTCAATTTCAAGGTCATCATCTTCAGACATTTGGTCTTCTACAATGGTTTTATTGAGGAAGATTTGGAAGTCTCCTTTGTCTGGATTCACAACTACATCAAAGTGGTCATCAGAATCATATCTTTTTCTTAACAAGGTTTTAAGGGAGTCTTCTATTATCGCCATCAGGTCTATCTTGCTTATCCCTTTTTCTTCTTTAAAATCCCCGAAGGAATCTATAAGTGCAATATTATTCATTCAAAGTGTATTTAAAATTTAATTACAATCAATGCTTTTTTTATTTCTGAGAGAGGAATAGTTCTTTCTTCCTCTACATCTATTTTTCCTTTTCCTATGTCTTTAGGTTTCCGGTATTTCAATAGAAGGGTTACCGAAGTAGCGTCTGTACGAAGAAGTTCTCCTTTCAGTTTTTCGCCTTCATTAAAGGTGATTTCCACCTCTCGCCCGATATTTTTCTGATACTGACGCAGCTGGGTGAGAGGCTCTATAAGCCCAGCGGACATTACTTGCAGGGAAAAGTCCTGCTCCTCTCTATCGAGGTTATTTTCTACGGCTCTGCTCGCATCCAAGCAGTCTTGAATGGAAACTCCTTTGTCGCCATCTAAGATAACTGTGATATCATTAGCTGCAGAGATTTTAAGGTCTATCAAAAACAAGTCTTCTCTCGTTTGGAGGAAGCCGTTAAGTAATTCTTCTACTTTCTCTTTAAACATCATCAATCCTTGGTTGTTTTAACTTCAAGGTACGAAAAAAGGCTTTCCAAAAAAGCCTATCCATCTATCCCCGAAAAAATCTGGCGCAAAGATAAATGTTTTTTTGACAAATGCAAATTATTTATTAACCAAGCTTTATAAAATGAATAAATTACATTACTTTTGCTCACTGAGCTTTGCGTAAATAAAGTCTTTTGTCAAATACTAAAATCAAAAACAATGAAATATTTCTTAATACTTTTAGCCTCTTTTTCTTTGGCAACAACCTCTTGTCAGCACACCAATGAAGCGCCTTCTAATGAAATTTCAACCGAAATCCCAAAGGAAGAAAAACCAAAACTCAAACTAACCGAAGTGGGCTTTAAAGGTAAGATAAACGCTGGGGAAAGCCTGCAAATAGATGGAGAATTTAATCTTAAGTCCCCCGTCCAGCATTTTAACCTCTCTCTCATCTCCAAAGAGACAAAAAAAGTTGCCCTTTCTCACGATATAGACTATTATTCTGGCATTGCACAATCCATATTCAGTGAGCATATTTTTATCCCCTCAGACTTTAAGGCGGAGCTCTATGATGTAGTTGCTAATATAACCGACAAAGAAGGAAATACAGAAACCTCTACCAAAGAGCTAAGCATAGCTCCTCCTCTGTTTAATATGACGATAAATAGCCTCGGTGAGCAAGGCAAAGGCTATACAGGGAAAGATTTTAATATAAATGCAACGGTAAAAGCCAATGACAGAATTATAAAAGCGATGAGAGTAGAAATCATCTCCAAACAAACACACAGCAAGCGAATAGATACTTCCTTTAAAGACTATAAAGGCAAAACCGAAATCTCCTTTAATGAAAACATCCCCATACCACAAGATTTCCCAAAAGGTGAGTACTATATCATTATTATAGCCTATGACCTTAACAATGGCTATACCTATTTTGAAAATCTACTTCCTTTCTATTAAGCTAGGCAGTAAGCTAATAGGTAAAACTACTCTTAAAAATTTAAGTTAAACATCTTAAGTAACTCTAAAACTACTGATTTGCTCGGCGAAGGTAGAGGATAATCGCAAGAGGCGTGAAGACGATGTTGGGAAGCCACATTGCGAGGAGTGGCGGTAGGGTATCATTCTCGGCAACGACTTTGAGCGCCTCAAAAGAGAAGACGAAAATAAAAGCGAGCGCTATGCCTATCGCGAGATTGAGACCGATGCCCCCGCGTCGCTTCTCGGAGGAGAGGGACAATGCGAGGATGGACAGGATGATGATAGATGCCGGCATAGAGGTACGCTGGTGGAGCTCTACGAAGTAGGGATTGATATCATTATTCCCCTTGCTAAGCTCCTGCTCTATGAGCTTGAGGAGCTCGGGAGTGGTGCGCGTCTGCCCCAGCAGCCCGTCTGGAAAGAGCTCTTCGGGAGTGTGCCCATAATCTACCCACTTGACATCACCGTTGTAGATTTTTTCCTTGTCCTTTGGTGCTTCTTTGCGCTCGAGGTAGCCATTGAGGGCGAATTTCTTCTTCTTTTCATCCCACTTAATATTATTGGCAACTACTTGGTGAATGAGCTTATTGTCTTTATTAAACTTCTGATAAGTAAAGCCCGTACCGTCTTTCTCCTTTCGGCTATAGTTGTTGATAAAGAGGTATTCGTCCTTAGAGAGCTTGGTAGCGATCTGCACATTACCGAGGAATTTATCCCGATTCATAGCGCTGTAAGTATAGGCTTCTAACTTGTTTTTCTTGGCATTTGCCCAAGGGAGGATGTAGTGATTAAAGCCCAAAGTAACCAGCCCGAGGAAGATTGATGCGATGAAATACGGCCTTGCAAACCGATGAAAACTCGCTCCACTGCTGATAATGGCAACGATTTCGGTATTATTTGCCATCCGTGAAGTGAAGATAATAATGGATACGAAGACCAATATGGACATAAAAGTGAGGAGGAGATAGACCATCCAATACGGATAATAATTAAGAAGAAAGAAATTGACGGTAAAGCCATTGCTCTCTATCCTTGGGGACTTTTGCTGTACATCTATCACTACTACGATGATGGAGAGGAGCAAGAGCATAAAGCCCAGCGTCCCGAAGAATTTCTTAATGATATATCGGTCTATAATCTTCATCGTTTAGAGTCTGCTCTTTAAGATTGGGATAATGCCCTCCTTCCACTCATAGAAGTCGCCCGCGAGGATATGCTCCCTTGCGACCTTCACCAAATCGAGATAAAAAGCAAGGTTGTGGATAGAGGCAATCTGCTTGCCAAGATATTCCTTAGCGGAGAAAAGGTGCCTTACATAGGCTTTGGAATACTCCTGATCTACGAAGCTGGCTCCTAACTCATCGAGTGGAGAGAAGTCATTTTTCCATTTTTCATTTTTAATATTCATTACCCCCTGCCAAGTGAAGAGCATTCCGTTTCTGGCATTGCGGGTAGGCATTACGCAGTCCATCATATCCACGCCCAAGCCTATACTCTCCAAGATATTCCAAGGTGTGCCTACCCCCATCAGGTATCGGGGCTTGTCTTTTGGGAGGATATCGGTAACCTCATCGGTTATTCGGTACATTTCCTGCTCGGGCTCGCCTACGGAAAGCCCTCCAATGGCATTACCTTCGGCACCTTGCTCGGAGATAAACTCCGCTGAAATCTTCCTTAAATCCGAATAAACAGAACCTTGAACGATAGGGAAAAGCTGTTGTTTATGTCCATAGATTTCGGGATTATTTTTCGTCCATTCTATACATCTTTTCAGCCATCTGTGGGTCATTTCCATCGATTTCTTTGCAAGGTTGTACTCGCAAGGGAAAGGGGTACACTCATCAAACGCCATAAAGATATCCCCACCGATTTGCCTCTGTATCTCCATAGACTTTTCGGGAGAGATGAAGTGGTAGCTACCGTCTATATGGGACTTGAACTTCACGCCCTCTTCGGTCATTTTCCTCGTATCGGAAAGTGAGAAAACTTGATAGCCCCCAGAATCGGTAAGTATAGGCCTGTCCCAGTTCATAAACTTGTGAAGCCCGCCCGCCTGCTGCATAATCTCCATACCAGGGCGAAGATAGAGGTGGTAGGTATTCCCAAGGATAATCTGAGCTTTAATATCTTCTTTAAGCTCTCTTTGATGAACGGTTTTTACAGAAGCTACGGTGCCCACAGGCATAAAAATAGGGGTCTGTATCTGCCCGTGATCGGTAGTAATAACCCCTGCTCTTGCTTTGCTCGTAGTATTTTGTTTTACTTCAAAGAATTTCATTATCTGAATCTATTATTTAAGTAGGTTATTTAAGGTCTTTGCCCTCTTAAAAAGGAAGGCAAAGATAAGATTAGTTTTCTATTATCGCTTTATTCGCTTAGGCTTTTTGGCTTCTTCCTCTGCCTTTTGTTTTTTTATTTCTTCCTGTGCTTGGTTGTAGAGGCTGTCGTCTGACTCATAAGTTTTCGGGCTATAATTAGGTGTATCGAGGAAGATGTCTTGCCACTTGATGAGCCTGTCCGTCGTATTCCAATTAAAATCTGGGAAGAATCTTTTTTCCTTAGAGATAAGACTCATCGGGTAGGTTTCCATATTCGCACCGATATTGCAGGAAATAATCTGCACTCTTCTCTCCTCAAAGTTGGCATCAATCTCACCACAGGTAGAGAGTGTAATCCCTATTCGCTCCTTTTGGTTGGTCTTTTTGTTTACATCATCTGCATAGGTAATTGCTTGTGCATTTCCAATGACCTTCGCTTGCTTAATATCATTATTCTGATACTCTACGAGCATATATCGCCCCTTTACTTGGTCAAATTCATCTTTATTGTTTAGAGAATCTGATTTGCTGATGGCAAAGGCATTACCAATAACTTTTAGTGAATCTATATGCTCATTGGCAGTATCAAAATAGGCTTCAATCTTATCTCCTGTGATTTGCTTCTCTCCACTCCAAAGAATGGGTTTATCGAACAGATGGAGTACGCCATCGGTTTCATTAAAGGCTAATGAATCTGCTCTGCCCTGAGCATTAGACTTGAAAAATCTTGCTTTTTTATAAGCCCTCAGAAAACTTTTCTTCTTATACGGATTTACAGAATCTGGCTTCTGGAAAGAGATAAACCGCTCTGCTGAGAAATACATCGTATCATTGGTGAGAATTTTAACGGCATAGGGCTTTCCTGTAATCATCGCTGAGTCTTTTTTCTGATAAATTTCTCCGTATCCTCCTTTTATGTATCGGTTTTCGTTTGGGTCGTCTAAGGTTACATTGCCCTTGCCTGTACCGTAACCTGTGGAGCGGTTAAAGTAGAGCTTATCTCCCGTTAGTTTCTTGCTATTATAATATATAATAGAGTTTTTGTTTAGGAAGACCTCGTTTGTATTCTGATTGAAATGCCCCTGCTCGGTATAGAGCCTGTTACGAGGGTTTGCCTTATCATAAATTGTAGTGGCACCAGAGAAATAAGCGATATTCGTTAGCTGATTCTGCTTGATATTTGCGCCTTCTACGGTGTATTGAGGATTATCTATACGCACATTCCCGGTAAAGTCTATCACCTTCGAATTCACATCATAGGTAGCGGTGTTGGTATACATCTTACTGCCCTGATTATCGGTAATAGTACCTCCAGTATTAAAGTATGCCTGATTGCTCTTCCTGTCGTAATAAAGTATATCGGTAGTAATGGTCTGCTTAGGGTCTGTAAGCACTACATTTTTCCTTGCAATGCCCCGCTCTGTATTCCCATCGTATTCCATTTCATCTGCGGTAATGACGGAGCCATCGGCATTTTGTAGCTTCACATTACCATAGGCTTTTACGAAGTTTTCCTCGCTATAGAGTACTACTTCATCTGCTGTGAGTACAGAGCCGTTATGAGAAAAATTCACATTTCCAGAAAAGAAAGGGTTTCCAGAATATTTATCTTTCTCTACTCCAAACTTGTCCGAATGATTATGCTTTATCTTCTCTGCCTGCTCTGGATTAGCCGATTTTTCAGGTGTAAAGAAAGTATCTTTGGTCAGCTTTTCCTGACTTTGGAAGCCTCCATACCCAAAAAAGAAAAGAAATATGATAACGAAATACTTCATATAACAATATAAAAAGGTACAACGCACAAAATACGATGTACCTTATATTCCTCAATTAAATTTAATTAATCTTCTTTTCTCTTCCCATAAAAATACAATGAGTGGCTTGATATCTCCACACCAAAAGTCTCTTCTATAGACTGCTTGATTGCCTGAATTCTCGGGTCGCAGAACTCAATAATTTCCTCAATCTCCCTTTTCCCTCCTTTTTTGTAGAGGATAAGGTGGTCGTGCTGCTTATCAAAATAAGATTTCTCATAAGAAGCAATAGTTGCCGTTTTCTCACCAAACTGATGCTTACGGATAAGCCCCGCTTCCAAAAAGATTTCAATTGTATTATAGATGGTCGCTTTGGATACATGATACTTCTTCTTCATCATCAGAAGGTAGAGGTCATCTACATTAAAATGGTCATCAAATTTGTAGATTTCTTCCAGTATCGTGTATCTTTCCGGGGTGTTTCTATAGCTTTTTTCTTTAAGATACTGCCTTAGAACATCTTTGATTAGCTCAATGTTTGATTCCTTTTGTTTTAGTTCCATATTCAATTATTTAGATTGCAAAAATATTGAATTTAAAATAATTATTAAAACAAATAAAAATTATTTCTCATCGTACCCCTCTCCTTCTTTTATTAAAGACTCATCAATCCTTTATTCTTTTTGTATTTTTGCCCCAATAAACCGACTAAAAATGAATTTAAAACTCCATAAACCTCTTTGTATTTTTGATTTGGAAACTACGGGAACTGACATTTCCAAAGACAGAATTGTAGAAATCTGCATCCTAAAAGTAAACCCAGACGCCTCCCGAGAGAGCAAAACCTGGCTCATCAACCCCGAAATGCACATCCCAGAAAAAGCAAGCGAAGTACACGGGATTTATGATGAAGATGTAGCTGATAAACCCACCCTCAAAGACATTGCCCCGCAAATAATGCAAATGCTCTCAGGAGCAGATTTAGGAGGGTTCAACTCCAATAGGTTTGATGTACCTCTACTCGCCGAAGAGCTCCTGAGAGTGGGGATAGATTTTGACCTCTCAAAAATAAAATTGGTAGACGCTCAGGTCATCTACCACAAAATGGAACCCCGAAACCTCAGCGCTGCCTATAAATTCTACTGTGATAAAACCCTTGAAAATGCACACTCCGCCGAAGCAGACACCCTTGCTACCTTTGAGATTTTAGATGCCCAAGTCGAGAAATATCAGGATATCCCGAATGATATCAGCTCGCTGAGCGAAATCTCCTACCATAATAAATTTGCCGACCTCGCAGGAAATATTATCTATAACGAAAACGGCGTAGAGGTCTTTAATTTCGGGAAATATAAAGGACAGCCCGTAGCCGAAGTCTTTAAAAAAGATATTGGCTACTATGGCTGGATTCAGAATGCCGACTTCCCTCGATACACCAAAAAAGTCTTCACAGCGATACAGCTGAAATCAAAGTTTTAGCCCCCATAGTCAGTAAAGAGGCAGCCACTCGCGTGGCAAGCATAGCTTCCAGCTAAGGGACTTATCCACTCGCGTGGCAGACACAGCTTCCAGCTGAGGGACTTATCCACTCGCATGGCATTCACAGCTTCCAGCTGAGGGACTTATCCACTCGCATGGCATTCACAGCTTCCAGCTGAAGGACTTATCCACTCGCGTGGCATTCAATTACACCGTAGCCGGTGAGGCAATTATTTCTAAGTGCTCCCCACGCAAGTGGGCTTGGGTGGAGCTAGAAACAGCGTTTCTTCTTCCAATGAAACTTGGTTGGAGCTAGAAACATGCGAATTTTCCTCCGATGAGAAAAATATTGACAAGATTCACGCGAATTTTCCTCCGATGAGAAAAATATTGACAAGATTCACACGAATTTTCTTCCGATGAGAAAAATATTAGCAAGATTCACGCGTTTCTTCCTCCGATGAAAAAAATATTGGCAAGATTCACGCGAATTTTCCTCCAATGAAAAAAATATTGACAAGATTCACGCGTTTCTTCCTTCAATGAGAAAAATATTGACAAGAATCACGCATTTCTTCCTCTATTTCTGCTAAGGGAGTATTATAAACCACTCTCCTTAATCTCCTCACTGAAAAATTTAGAGGCAAGGATTTATAAACCCTTGCCCCTTTATATAAAATATTATGGATACTCACGAACTATTTATCCTTTTTATTCTTTGAAAACCACTGAACGCCACATTCGAGGAATTTCTTGAAATCCTCCTTCTCCATATAGCCAGAGACTGGGGTATTGATGACCTTCCCGTCTGGTGTGATGAGGACATAGTGTGGCTGTGAGTTGTTCTCAAAATTCACTTGCTGAAACATACTCCACTTATCACCAATGGTCTTGATTTTTTTCATCTGCCCACCACCTATATCTATTTTGGTTTGCTCAGCTTCAGGGAGAGGCTCTTTGTCGTCCACATAAAGGGACGCGAGGATGAGTTCATTTTGAAGAATCGGGAGGATATCGGGCTCTGACCATACGAACTCCTCCATCTTTCGGCAGTTTTCGCATCCATATCCTGTAAAATCTAAGAGCACAGGCTTGTTCTCTTTCTTGGCGATTTCCATTGCCTCGAAGAAATCGTGGGCAGGGTGCATCCCGAGTATTCCGTCTTTCTCATCATAGAAATAGCTCACATTAAGCGGAGGAAGAATCCCACTGAGGAGGGAGAGCTTGGGTCTTTCCGATGGCACAAGCCCCTGCACGAGATAAACCAAAAAGCCGATGCTCAAGAGCCCAAAGACCTTTCTCCCATTAGAGATTTTCTCGTTCTTATTATCGTGAGGGAATCTTATCAACCCAAAAAGATAGAGGACTAAACCAAGGGTAATGATAATCCACAAAGCGATGAAGAGCTCCCTTTTGAGGAGGAAGATTTTTGAAACTAAATCTGCCTTGGAGAGGAATTTTAGCGCCAGCCCGAGTTCTATAAATCCGAGGACTACTTTTACAGTATTCATCCATCCGCCAGACTTTGGAAGCGCTTGAAGCGCCTGTGGGAAGAGCGCCAATACCCCAAACACAATAGCCCAAGAAAGCCCGAAGCCCGCCAGTGCAAAAGTGAGGAGCATAGGGACATTTGCAGAGCCTGTAACGGCACTTCCCAAGAGCGAACCGAGGATAGGCCCCGTGCAGGAGAACGATACAATCACTAAGGTAAGTGCCATAAAGAAAATACCGATAATACCGCCTGCTTCTTCTGCTTTGGAGGACTTATTAGCGATGGAACTCGGCAGCGTGATATTATAATAACCAAAGAAGCTGCCCGCAAAGAAAATAAAGATGATAAAGAATGCGAGATTGAGCCATACATTGGTGGAAATCTCATTAAAAATATTCCCTGCAATACCGTCTATAAGGTGGAAAGGTACGCTGAGGAGCACGAAGATGAGCAGGATAAAGAACCCATAGAGCAGAGCGTCTCTTCTGCCCTTTGCTTTGTCTTTCGCTGCTTTTGTAAAGAAGGAAACCGTAAGGGGAATCATCGGGAAGACGCAAGGTGTAAGCAAAGCGATAAGCCCACCTACAAAACCGAGGAAAAGGTAAGTCCAATAATTCTCCTCACCAGAGACTACGGCTTCAGCACCACAATCGGCTTGAGGGTTTTTATAATCAAGGCTCTCTATTTTCAAGTTTTTAGGGTCTAATGGAGTGGTTAGCTCTTGCTTCTGAGGTTCTTCTACGGTATTTTCCGTTGTTTGAGTTTCGGCAGGATGAAGCTCATCGGTTTTTGGGGTTGCTTCCTCTGCTTGGGAGGGGGCTTCTACAGCGCTGAGCTTTGAAGAAAACTCGAGGGTATTGGGAGCAAGGCAGACTCTATCATTACAAGTCTGATAGGTAATCTCCGCAACTACATCTGTGGGTTTGGTTTTATCTTTTAGCTTAAATTTCTGTTTAAACACCGCCGTATTGGAGTAATAGACAATAGTTCCTCCAAATGCATCGGAATACTCTTCTATCTTTTTACCTACTTCTACAAACTTGCCTGTGGGGAGTACATTCGCCCCAGAAATGATGTATTCGGTAGGGATTCCTGTATCTTCGGGGATGTCTTTGGAGTAAATATGCCAGCCGTTCTCCATAGTTGCAGAGAGTACTGCCTCATACTGCTCATTGCCGAGCTCTTTTACTTCAAATTTGAACTTCACAGGGTTCTTTACCTGTGCATTTGCTATTACCCCAACGAAAAACAGGGCGTATAAAAACCATTTTCTAAGCATATATGTCTTGTTTGAGTTTAATCGTATTAAGTTTATTTATCAATATATTTAAGATTCATTATCATTAATAATCCTCACTTCTCTTTGTGGGAATGGGATATTGATTCCTGCTTTATCAAGCGCTATTTTTATCTCCTCTTGGAGGCTTTGGAATGCAGGGTGATAATCTTTCCTTGCTGCCCACGCTTGCACAGTAAGATTTACAGAACTGTCTGCCAACTCGCTTACGAATATAACAGGCACTGGGTTTTCTTTTATTCGGCTATCATTTTGGAGTACTTTTAAGATGATATCTCTGGCATCTTTTATATTGGCAGAGTAATCTATCCCTATGGTATATTCTATTCTTCGCTGAGTAATTTTAGTAAAATTCCTTATCACCGAATTTGCAAGGGTACCATTGGGGCTGAATACTTTTAAGCCCTGATTGGTGGTAAGGGTAGTATAGAGCAGGTCTATTTTCTCTACCGTACCTTCTGTGCCTGCATTGTTTTCTATATAATCTCCCACTTCAAACGGACGGAAAAGCAGGATAAGCACCCCTCCTGCAAAGTTGGAAAGCGAGCCCTGTAATGCCAAGCCTGCTGCGAGTACCAATCCCGAAAATGCACCGAGGATAGCCGTAGTCTGGAAACCTAAATTAGACGCTACCACCAGGATAAGCAGTGCATAGAGTGTAAATTTGATAATAGAAGTGAGGAAGCCACGAAGTGATGGATCTACATTTCTCTGCTCAAAACGGTTTTTGAGGATTTTAAGGAAGGTCCTGATAACAAAAAGCCCAACCACAAGCCCCAAACCCGCTCGTATAGCATCTGGAATAAAATCGATTACCCAGCTGATGAGTTTCTGAATATATAAGGTAAGGTCTGTAACCGAATTGGAAATCTCATTGCTAATATTCTCAGGTTTTATTTGCTCTAAAACCTGTTCCTTTTTATCCAACAGTGAGGGTTCGGTTGCTTTGATTATAGAATCTTCTAACATATACAGTATTGATTTGTGCAAAAATAATAAACCCCCTCGCTAATCTCTAATATTTAACAGATTTTGTGTTTCTTCGCGTGCCTGCTTTCTGCGGTCTTGCCTGTGGGGGATTATCCCTAAAACCTCAGCATCTGCATCTGTGAGTATCCAAATCCTTTGCTTTTCTATAGTGGAGAGCTTCTCATCTTTGAAGAATTTTGAAACCTTTTTTCTACCCTTCATCCCTGTGGGAAAGAATATATCTCCTGTATTTTTTCGTCTGAGTTTTAATGGGAATTTAACTCTGTGGGCATCAAATTTCCAGAGAAAAGCAGGCAAAGGCTCATCAATATAATCTGAAATACGAATGGTATCGGTATGTGCAGCATCCTCTATCACAATCTCGTGAATCTCCTGCTTATGGGCATCATTCCTCTCCTGTAAGATAAGTTCATCTCGGTTGATAAAAAGGTAATGGCTCCCAGAGATGAAAACGGCTCCCGTTTGAGAACTAAAAATTTTCTCTATTTCGGTTAAGTTTTCAAAGCCGAAGTTTTTGAGGATTTCAAACTGTACAAAAGGGCTTTCCTCCACAAGTTTGGTTTTATTGATAACAATATCCCCTCTATCGGTATGGGATAAGCCATTAAAAACCTCATCAACTTTCCCTTCTGCAAAAGTTTTAGCTTGGCTGAGCAGATGCAGAGACTTATTAAAATTATTAAGAAAATGAGGGCTAAGCTCGTTAAGAAGCGGCGAGATATTATTCCTTATTTTATTCCTCAGATAGTCATCTTTTTTATTGGATTTATCTTCTCTGTAAGGGATTGAGCACCGCTCAGCATAATCATAAAGCTCCTCTTTTGTGAAATTAAGCAGCGGGCGGAGGATATTCTTCCCTTTCGATGGGATGCCACAAAGCCCCTTAATACCCGAACCACGAGAAAGATTGATAATAAAAGTTTCCAACTGGTCGCCCAAATGATGCGCCGTAACCAAGTAATCTATCCTGTGCTCTTCTAAAAGACTGTAGAAAAACCTGTACCTGAGCTCCCTTGCCCATAGCTGAATAGAGCCGCTTGCAGGCTTACCATCTCCATTAGATACACTATATAGATATACAGGAATATTCTTTTCTTGGCAGAATGCCTCCACAAGCTGCTGGTCAAGATTGGAATCCTCTCCGCGAAGATGATAATTGATATGTGCCACAAAAAGCTGAGCCCCTCCCTGAAAAACCTCAGCAAAGAGAGAGGCAAGCACCATAGAATCTACCCCACCGCTAACGGCAAGGAGGTATTTCTTCTCCCGAAAATCTACACAAAGGCGCTCGAGTTCGGCTTTAAATCTCTCAATACTTAGCACGGGATTTATTTCTTAAAATATTTTAAAGTTTAGCAAATATAGGTATCTTTTAAAAATGAATTTGTACTTTTGACCGCAATTAAAGGCAGTATCTGCCCAAAAATCCATTATAAAATTTAAATCTTTATAGCAATGAAAGTAATGAAATTCTTAGCCATTGGGGTAATGGCACTGGGGTTAATGAGCTGCGTGAGCAAAAAGCAGTACGACAGCCTTAACCAAAACTACAAGCAAAGCCTTGAAAACCTCGCCGAAAGACAAAGAGAAATTCAGGAGCTTAGGGGGCAGAATGCTGGGCTCGCAAGTGAGAACAGCCTGCTGAAAAGCCAAAATGAAGCCCTTAAATCTTCACTCGATGCCTGCCTTTCCAACACTGGGAAGTCCTCCGCGAATATCGACAAGCTGGTGGGAGAAATCAACGCATCTAACGCGTACATCAAACAGCTCATCGCATCCAATTCGAGGAACGACAGTTTAAATCTCGCACTGTCTAACAAACTGAAACGAACACTGGACAATGTAGCCGACAAAGATGTAGAAGTAAAAGTACTGAAAGGCGTGGTAATGATTTCCCTCTCCGACAAAATGCTCTACCAAGTGGGCAAATATGATGTACTCCCAGCAGCACAAGAAGTACTCGGCAAAGTAGCAAGGGTAATCAACGACTATGATACTTACAGCGTATTGATTGAAGGAAATACCGACAACACACCGCTCAACTCCTCCAATGTACCGAAAGACAACTGGGAGCTCTCCGCACTAAGGGCAACCTCCGTAGCGAAGATTCTTCAAACTCAGTTCGGCGTAAATCCTAACAGAATTACCGCTGGCGGACGAGGAGAGTTTAACCCTAAAACGACCAACGCATCCGTTTCTGGCAGAGCCGAAAACCGTAGAACAGAAATCATCATAATGCCAAAACTGGATGAATTTATGAAGCTAATGAACATAGCTCCCGTGAAGAAATAACTTTTTCATCTCTATACAGGAAGTCCTGAAACAAATGTTTCAGGATTTTTTTTGGGGTCAGAGAGGGTCAGAGAGGGTCAAAGCCCCCTTTTTTGTGGTCTGAGACCACTTTTTTGTGGTTCAGAACTCCTTTTTTATAGTCTGAGACCACTTTTTTCCGGTTCAGAACTCCTTTTTTGTGGTTAGGAACCAGAAAATTTAGGTTAAGAACCTAAAAATTGATAAAAAACAGTAAGATTTTTGCTAAAATGATAATCGCGACTTTTTATTTAGCTGGAGCTACCTCCCTACAAACTAAAAACAGATATTATCCATAAAACCTTATTTTCTATCTCTTAGTTAAAGTTTGTGAAAATAGACGGATGGGAAAGAGAAACGAGTATTTTTGCAGGGCAAATGGCGCGGTTTATTTTTGTTTTTATCGTAGTTATAGCTCAGATAAGACTGGGCGCACAGGTATTCAGAGGACAAGTCTTTATGAAAGAAGACGCACAGGTGTTCCTCAACCATATCTATGTAACCAATCTGAGCACCCACAAAACAGTACTCACAAACTACAATGGCGAATTTAGCCTCAGTGTAAAAGCAGGTGATAAGGTGAGATTTACCTCCATTATCTCCGAGAGGAAAGATATTAGCGTATCTCAGGAAATGCTCAACAATAGCCACAATTTTATAGAACTGAAACGAGCGTATATAGAAATCCCAGAAGTGGTGATTCGCTTCAAACCCACAGGAAACCTCCACGCTGATGTAGCGAAACTAAAAGCAGCTGAAAAGACCTTAGAAGTACGAAAGGTAATCGGGCTGCCAGAGCCTAAACTAAGCGGAGAACAAACTTCAGATCCATTAGCCTTTGCAGGCGGTGGGCTATCGCTCAACCTGAATGCAATCTACGACCTTATCTCGGGAGAACAGAAGAAAAAAGAGCGGTTGCACGAATATGAGAAAATGACGAGAAACATTAGCGCTGTGAGAAAATACTTCGGAGACGAGTACTTCACAAGGCTGAAAATCCCAGTAAATATGATTGATAATTTCCTTCAATTTATCTATTCATCGGACAATATCGCTCATTATATAGAGAGTAAAAACTTGGAAAGCATCGCCATCTACATAGAAAAATATCAGCCCATCTACCTGAAACGGCTTCAAAATTCTAAAATAATGAGCTTAGAAAACTCAAAAGGATAATGATATTAGCTCATCTCAACACCTTACTTAATGCCTTAAAATCCCTTAGCTTTCCTAAGATGATGCGGGTTATTGGGCTTTTGCTCAGGCATCCTTTATTCTCGGCTCTTAGCTTCTATGCTACGATGAGAACGATTCATCAAACCCAAAAATACTTCCCCAATACTCACAATAAGAGCGGAAAAGGGAATGCCTTTAGGCACGCACTCTGGTGCTGCACCATTCTGATGTACTGCTGTAAAATCTCCTCCCCACGCAAAGCCCTCAGCTGGTGCAAAAAGATGACAGATACACACGAAGAACTCTTCCCTAACCTCCCCCTCGAAAAGCAAATGGACCTGCATAATAACAAGGTGGGAATGGATATCTTCACAGAAATGCTCAATGGAATACACCGACAATTCTTTGAGATGAATTTCTTTATTCCCATACTCCTCGATAAGCTGAAAACAGCAGAAATTCTCAGCGATGAAAACTCAAACTCACAAAACGAACTGGTATATATAAAGGATTAAACCTTTGGCAGTCTAAGGAAATAGACCTACTTTTGAGGGGTGTTTAATCAGAGTTTTAATGCCTCGCTACCCCATACTTATATCGTGTATAGCTTTCGTACTTGGGATTTTGTTTCAAGATGCGCTTTCTTGCGATAGAATGTGGATTTATCTACTGGTAGCAACTGCTTTTATACTTTCATTAGCCTCACTGAAAATCTATGTACGGTATATTTCAATTGTATTCATCAGCATTTTATTTTTCGGTCTTGGGGCGTTTTCACTTTCATTAAGACAGGGAAGAGATATTCTCCCGCTTCAAAAAGATGAAATCATCACCTTTATACTCGACAAAAAACTCAATTCAAACCTTAAAAACAAAAGGTATGAAGTCATTATTCTGGATAAATCAAGACCGATAAAAGCTACGCTATCCATCCCAAAAGACTTTCCAGAGCTGGATTATACGCATTATTACAGAGGAAAAGGCTTTATTAACAGGATTAAAAAACCTGAGCACAGCTATCAGTTTGATTACAGTAAATATATGAGCAGGCGAGAGATTTATTATCAAATCTATTTGTCTAATGCTTTTGAACACGCCGAGAGAAACTACCTCTCCCCTACCGAAAAAATAAAGCAATACAGGCTAAATGTCCTCAGAAAAATTGATAAATCCCAGCTCCCAAAAGCCAATAAAGAACTGCTGAAAGGGATTATCCTTGCCGACCGTACAGAGATAGACGAGGCTACCAATGATGACTTTACCCGAACGGGATTGGTGCATATACTGGCTATTTCAGGCTCACATATGGTGATTATCTTTGGGCTGGCCTACTTCCTTCTTTCCCAGATTTGGCTGTTATCTAAAAGATGGAGAGTGCTTTTCTCCCTTGCTTTTATTTGGGCTTTTACGGTGTTTATAGATTATGGTAGCTCGGTGGTGCGCTCGAGCATTATGATTAGTATATATTATATATATGTGTTGCTCAAAAGAAAACCTGACTTATTGCAGTCCGTGAGTTTATCAGCACTGTTTATTCTCGGTTTTAATCCTCACCAGCTGTTTGATGTAGGTTTCCAGCTGAGCTTCTCGGCAGTACTTGGGATTTATTGGCTTAATAGACCTATTGCCAAGCTATTCCCAAAAGTGGATAGCAAAATATATCAGTACTTCTCATCCATAATATCGATAACACTATCAGCACAAATTGCCACGCTACCATTGGTTTTATATTATTTTCATCAGTTTCCTTTAATATCCTTGGTGTCTAATATCTTCGCCATTCCATTAGCAGAAGTAGTAATTATCTATTCTGTTTTTATGGCGATATTCATAGGTCTCGGCTTTGAGATACTCTGGTTAGAAAAGGGTTACGACCTCATCTCCTCTCTCTTCCTCAATACTGTACACTTCTTCGCTGGCTTTGACACACTGCTCATTGAGCAAATCCCAATGAATATTATAGAAGCTGTCTTTTTAGGCATTACAATCTACTTCCTTAGGTCTCTATTGATTAACTTTAATGCTAAAAACAGTATATGGATAGGTTTCTCTGTCTTAATATTTCTTTCTCTAAGATTTACCTTTAATATTTTAGCCTATAACACCGATGAATTTTTAGTGCATAAACATTACAGGAAAAATATCTTTTCTATTAAGAATAATAATAAAATAATATTTTACATACCCGAAGACGGAGATTCTACACAGATAAAAAAATACATTTTACTCCCTTATTCCATACACTCCAGAACTAAAAATATAGAATGCAAAACCTACGGCAAAGAAGTGAATAAAATACTATATAACAAAACTTTATACGACACTCAAAACACCGATTAAAATTCCCTTACAGTATACTTCCTTTTGAGCATAAAAGCCACGAGAACAAAGCCCTGATTTATTTAGATAAAATACAAAATTTTGTTTTATGACCAAAACCCCTTGTTAAAATGATTTAACAATTTCTACTTTTGTGGATATAAAATTTAACGAAAAACTATGTCAGGATTTTTTAGTTCTACAGTAGGTAGAAAGTATGCAATGGCATTATCAGCTATGTTCTTATTGATCTTTTTGATTATGCACCTTTCTCTGAATATGGTTTCTGTATTTAGCGAGAATGCATTTAATGAAGGGTCTCATTTTATGGAAAGTAATCCTCTGATTCAGTTCTTAATGCAACCTATTCTGATGTTTGCAGTTATTTTCCACTTCGTAATGGGATTCGTTCTGGAGCTCAGAAATAAAAAGGCAAGACCTGTGAGATATGCTGTAAGTGGAGCTTCTGCAAACTCTACCTGGATGTCCAGAAATATGATGATTTCGGGAGGGTTTATTCTTATCTATCTCGTTATTCACCTTATAGACTTTTGGTTTCCTACCATATCTAAAAACTATTTAGGAGCTGAGGCACACGGTACTGCTTACGAACACCTGAGAATGCAGTTTAGTGCTGTATGGAGAGTAGCCTTATATCTTGTGTCTTTTGTATTATTAGGACTTCACCTTGCACACGGTTTTCAGTCTTCGTTCCAGTCTATTGGAGCAAGGCATCCTAAATATACGCCTTTCATCAAGGCACTCGGAAGATGGTACTCCATACTTATCCCTGTAGGATTTGCTATTGTAGCTATATATCACTTTATTTCTCAAACCGTTTAAATCATTAGTATTTAGCGTAAAATTAATTATTAAATTAAAAAAATGAGCGTACTAAATTCAAAGATTCCAGCAGGTCCATTAAAAGACAAATGGAAAAATCATAAAGACCATATGAATCTCGTAGCACCGAACAACCGCGATAAGATTGATGTTATCGTTGTAGGAACGGGGCTTGCAGGAGGTTCAGCAGCAGCTACACTGGCAGAACAAGGGTATAATGTAAAAGCATTCTGCTATCAGGATTCCCCAAGAAGAGCGCACTCTATCGCAGCACAAGGGGGTATCAATGCAGCGAAAAATTATCAAGGTGATGGCGACTCCATATACAGACTATTCTACGATACGATAAAAGGTGGTGACTACCGTGCAAGAGAGGCAAATGTATACCGCCTCGCAGAGGTTTCTGTGAATATTATTGACCAATGCGTAGCTCAAGGCGTACCTTTCGGTCGTGAGTATGGCGGACAGCTCGATAACCGTTCCTTTGGTGGGGTTCAGGTAAAGAGAACTTTCTATGCTAAGGGACAAACTGGGCAGCAGCTTCTGCTCGGTGCTTACTCCGCTATGAGCCGACAAATCGGTAAAGGAAGAATCAAAATGTATAACCGCCATGAGATGCTTGATCTCGTTATCGTAGATGGTAAAGCAAGAGGTATTATCGCAAGAAACCTCGTAACTGGCGAGATAGAAAGGCATTCTGCTCACGCAGTAGTTATCGCTTCTGGTGGCTATGGTAATGTCTATTTCCTCTCTACCAATGCTATGGGCTCCAACTGTTCTGCAGCTTGGAAAATCCACAAGAAAGGGGCATACTTTGCAAACCCTTGCTTCGTACAGATTCACCCGACTTGTATCCCAGTACACGGAACTCAGCAATCTAAACTCACACTGATGTCTGAATCCCTAAGAAACTCTGGAAGAATCTGGGTTCCTAAGAAAATTGAAGATGCCGTAGCCGTTCGCGAAGGCAAACTAAAACCTCAAGATATAAAAGAAGAAGACAGAGACTACTACTTGGAGAGAAGGTACCCCGCTTTCGGTAACCTCGTTCCGAGAGATGTGGCGTCCAGAGCAGCTAAGGAAAGATGCGATGCTGGTTTTGGTATTGAAAATAACGACACAAAAGAAGGCGTATTCCTTGATTTCTCTACCGAAATCCTTAAAAAAGGTAAGGAAGCAGCTTTAGAAAAAAATATTCACAACCCTACCGACCAGCAAATCTATGACCTCGGTAAGGCTTGGGTAGAGGAAAAATACGGTAACCTTTTCATTATGTATGAAAAAATCACGGCCGATAATCCTTATGTAACTCCAATGAAGATTTACCCAGCGGTACACTATACTATGGGTGGTGTGTGGGTAGATTACAACTTGATGTCTACCATCCCTGGCTGCTTCGTAATTGGTGAGGCAAACTTCTCAGACCACGGTGCTAACAGGCTTGGTGCCTCTGCACTGATGCAAGGCCTCGCCGATGGATACTTCGTACTGCCTTATACTATTGCAGACTACCTTTCTGCGGATATTAGAACAGGCGTTATCCCTACCGATACACCAGAATTTGAAGCAGCGGAGAAAGAAGTAAAAGACAGAATCAACTTCTTTATGACCAATAAAGGAACCCACTCCGTAGATTATTTCCATAAGAAATTAGGAAATATTATGTGGAATAAGGTAGGTATGGCGAGAAATGCCAAAGGCCTCGAAGAAGCAATAAAAGAGATAGAAGAAGTAAGAAACGAATTCTGGAAAGATGTAAAAGTTCCAGGTGATGCTAACGAGATGAATATAGAGCTTGAAAAAGCCCTTAGAGTAGCAGACTTCTTGGAGCTCGGTCAGCTAATGGCAATCGACGCCTTAAACAGAAACGAATCCTGCGGAGGACACTACCGTGAAGAATACTCCACAGAAGAAGGTGAAGCAAAAAGAGATGACGAACACTATAAATATGCTGCCGTTTGGGAATACAAAGGCAAGGATATCAATAGCGAAGTGATGCACAAAGAAGAGCTCATCTACGAAAATATAGAAGTAAAAACAAGAAGTTATAAATAATCTCCAATATAATAATTGATAAACCAATGAGTACCCATAAAGGATTAAACCTGACTCTGAAAGTTTGGAGACAGAAAAACAATAAATCAAAAGGTCAGTTCGAGACCTATAAGATTTCAGGCGTTTCACCAGACTCATCATTCTTGGAAATGCTTGATATGCTAAACGAAAATTTAGTAAACGAAGGCAAAGAACCTGTAGCATTTGACCACGACTGCCGCGAAGGTATCTGCGGTATGTGCTCCCTCTACATCAATGGTAGAGCGCACGGTCCAGATACAGGAATCACCACCTGCCAGCTCCATATGCGTATGTTTAAAGATGGAGAGACCATCCACATTGAGCCTTGGAGGAGTGCTGCTTTCCCAGTGATTAAAGACTTGGTGGTAGATAGAAGTGCATTTGATAGAATTATGGCAGCAGGAGGCTTCATCTCCGTAAATACCTCTGGTAATACCCTCGATGCAAATGCCATCCCCGTACCAAAAGAAGATGCCGATAAAGCAATGGACGCTGCTGCCTGCATCGGTTGCGGTGCCTGCGTAGCGACTTGTAAAAACGGTTCTGCAGCCCTGTTTGTAGGAGCGAAAGTTTCTCAGTTTGCCCTATTGCCACAAGGTAGAGTGGAAGCCAAACGAAGAGTTCTCAATATGGTAAAAGCTATGGATGAGGAAGGCTTCGGTAACTGCTCCAATACAGGAGCTTGTGAGGTAGAATGCCCGAAAGGTATCTCCCTTGAAAACATCGCGAGACTCAACAGAGAATACCTCTCTGCGTATGTTGATTAATTCAGGAAATATTATTTTTTCATAAAGTTATATTTTGTTTTTAGGTTATCTATTGCGAGGCGGTATTTTTACCGCCTTGCTTTATTTTCTACTTGATAGAAGAAAAACCCACCTTTGTAAATCATTGATAAACAACCTCCCGTACAGCTCTAAATTTCTTAACGCCAGCAATGAAATCTCTTAACGCCAGCAGCAAATCTTCCTGACGCGAGGAGATTTTGCTCCAGCCGTGCATAGTTTTATCCCTCTCCTTAGAGAGGGAATTTTCCGCACTATTTGAATTGTCTTTCTTTTATAAGAATAGGGAGTTTTTTAAAGGTATCTGAATAGAGATACTTTAATTTAAAATAATCGCCTCCCGCTGCTAAGGGGCTACGGATGGTGGCGAAGATAAGCCATTTTAATGGCGGTAACTGCGGCTTCTACACCTTTATTGCCGAGGTGTCCTCCGCTTCGTGCGATGGACTGTACGCTATTATCATCGGTGAGTACGCAGAATATTGCGGGGGTATTGGTTTGGGTGTTGCATTGGGTAATCCCGTGTGCTACACCAGAGCAGATGAACTCAAAATGGGAAGTCTCCCCACGGATTACACAACCAATAGCCACTACGGCATCATAGTTCTCAGATTTGCACATCTGCATAGATGCATAGCTAAGCTCAAAAGCTCCAGGCACGCGAATAACGCTGATGTTTTCCTCCTTTACACCCTCCTTTATAAGGGTCTCGAAACACCCTTTAAACAGGTTTTCAGTTACGAAATCATTCCACTCCGAAACAACAATGCCGATTGAAAATTCATCGGCATTAGTTATATCAAGTGGCTTGTATTCAGATAAGTTTACAGTAGCCATATTAGTAATATTTAACCATTTCTATATAAGCGTCAGACATACCATTGTCGTAATCCTGATACTTCTCATCAATCGTGCTGAAGTATTTCTTTGCCTCTGCTTTTTTATTGATGCTAATCGCCAACACCCCTGCCTTTCTGGTAAAATAGTATGCAGTATAATCATCATCTGATGAAGAAATTGCCTTTTCAAAAAGTGAAAGCGCTTCATCATTCTTATTGAGATTCACCTTGCAGTCTGCCATTGCACCATATTTTAGAGCCATTAGAATATCATTGCTGGAAGAGAATTGATTAAAAAGGTCATACGCCTCCTGATATTTCCCGTCTTTAAACTTGATTGAAGCGGCATTATAAGCCGAGAGCTTCCCGATTTTAGTATCTCCAAACTCTTTGGAAGTTCCCAAAAAGCCAGGATTTACAGCAGATTTACCACCGAGAGCATCTGCTTCTTTTCCTAATTCAAGGTTCTTTTGCGCTGCAAAGTAGCCTTTTAATGCTTCCTCATTTTTAGGAGTGATGACGAACTGCTGATAAGCGAAATACCCGAGTATCCCTCCGAGTATAAGAATGAAAATCCCTATGATTAGTTTTGAATTTCGCTCCAAAAACTTCTCGGTTTTTAGGGTTTCTCTATCTAATTCCTGAAAAAACTCTACGGTTTCTTTCCCTTCTACTTGTTTCTTATGTTTAGCCATAATTCTAATAAAATGTCTGCAAATGTAATCTTTTTAGTCTAATAAACCAATAGCCGAAACTAAGGTTTAAAGTGAATAATAATGGATTAATACTTCAAAATACTGAATAATTCTGCTCCTGTTTTATCAATTTTCTCCCTCGCACCGAGTGCTTCCAGCTCTATCAGAAAGCTGAAAAGCGTAGCCTTTGCTCCCTGCCTTTCTACTAACTTAGCAGCTGCGATAGCAGTACCTCCCGTTGCCAATAAATCATCGTGTATCAAGACTCTTTGCCCTGCTTTTATATGCCCAGTTTTCATTTCTATTTCGGATGTTCCGTACTCCAAATCATACTTCTCTCCGATGAAAGGTGGGGGGAGTTTTCCTTTTTTTCTAATGAGGATAAACGGTACTTTCAGCGCTACAGCTATCGCTATTCCGAAGAGGTAGCCTCGGCTCTCTATACCGCAAACAGCATCTACTTTACCTTTTGCATTTTCTACAAAACGGGCGATAATCTCTTCGTATAATTCTGGGTTAAGAAAAATGGGCGTGATATCCTTAAACTGTATCCCCTCCTTTGGGAAATCTGGGATGTTTACAATGGTTTCGTTCAGTTTTTCAATAAGTTTCATTCGATATTTGTTATTTTCAAATTCATATCCGCGCGATAATCTGGCGGTTTTATATTTTTTTAGTTGATTTTATAGTTAGAAATTTTCCACTCGCCATTGGTATTTTTAAGGCTAAAGGTTACATTCAGCGTAGTAGAATTTCCCTCTTTATCGGTTACTTCATAAGTTGCCGAAACCGATGCCGAGCTACCTTCTACCTTAGCAGGAGAAAGTTTTTTTACAGAAAGGCTCTTCACCCCTCCAAAGCCTGAAACAGGATTAGAGAAATCATCGTAGCTTCCCCAGTTAGGGTTCTCGGAAGAGCTATACGCCCCTCGGAAATTCTGTGCATTGAGATTGCTCAGAAACTTGGAAACTGTAACTTTCGGGTCTCCTTCTGGAGTCTCAGCTGGGGTTTCATCGGTTGTGCTTGGAGCGGTTTCTTCGGGCTCTTCTTCTACTGCTGGTGCAGGGATGTTGAGCGATTTTGGATTTACCTTAATCCCTCGTTTGGATTTTTTGAACTTCTTATGGGTTGTCTTCACCGTTACGGTGATATCTACTTTATCATCTACTACTTTATCTGCTGATAGCTTAATGAAATTAAAATTAAAACCCGCAAAATCATTATTCTGCATCAGATTTTTGGTAGAGAAGAGCTTTTCGCCACCGCTATACACTTCAAAGGTAACTTCCAAAGCGGCATTGCTAAATTCCACAGGTTGCCCGTCATTATCTACCAATCTTGGGACGGCTTTTACGCCCGTAGCTCCTGACACTGAATCTCTTTTTATCTCGGTAACCGCCAGTTCCAAAGCGGCTGCTTTTATATCATTCGGGTCATATTCAGAGGCTTTATCATTATTAAAAATACTCGTCTCACCTAATGATGGAGGGGCGGTACTGCTCCATTCTATTTCATTTTTTATCGCTATGCTATCGGCGAGTGCCAAGATTTCATTTACATTCTTAGCATCGAGGAGGTGTGCGAGGTTTTTCATTCGTTCTAAATCGGTTTCTCCTTCTACACCAAAAGTTTTAAGGATGTAGAGCGCTTCATTGAATTTTATCTGCTCCAAAGTAGAAAGCCCAGAAGCCATATCATTAATACTCTCTTGGAAAGCCATAGTACTGCTTGCATCTACCTTGTCTTTCTTGCAGGAAACGAGGAGGAGCATCGCCGTTAAAAAGATAAAAAACTGTTTCATAGCTGAATTTTATTTCGGCAAAAGTAAAAAAAATAGGAGTTTTGGCGAATGGCTGTTCGCTTTTTTTTATAAATGATATTTTATCTCAACTTGGGTTTAGTATTATTTCGTAATAAAAAAAATTCCCTTCACTATTTAGTGAATGGAAAAAAAATTTTTTGCTTCCACTAATTAGTTAAAGGTAGAAAATGAACAAAAACGAGCTTCCACTAATTAGTGAAAAGGAGAAAATGAACAAAAACGGGCTTCCACTAATTAGTGAATAGCAGAAAATGAACAAAAACGGGCTTCCACTAATTAGTGAAAGATAGAAAATAAATAAAAACGAGCTTTCACTAATTAGTGAGCCGTAGCACGGCAGGATTTATTTTAATAATCATCTGAGATGAAATAAAAACCCCAAACCTTAGGGTTTGGGGAGTCTATCTCACTCTAAATCTTCTTCACTAATGGGCTTCTGCTGTTTGGGAGCGGGTTTCTTTTCCGGAGCTTTGTCTATTTTTTCGCCTGCCTCGTCTCTAAGCTCCACTTCTACATCAGACTTCAGGTATTTGAGCATTTGTTTTGCCTTTTCGCCTTCTATTGTTTTAGGATAGCCGAGTGCGAGCTGCTCGAGCTGAAGAATCATCACTTCTTTACCTACCGTTTTCCCCGTGTTGAATGCCCTTAGGAGTTCAAATTTCGGAATTAAAGCATCTTTCGGATAGTTTTCTATTGTAGTTTCTATGATGTTTTTAGACTCTTCAAACTTCTCCTCTGAGTAGAGATTAAAGGCTTCAGTATAGCGCTTCTGGACTTCCGGGTCTGAGGTAGCAGAGAAGTTGGTATTTTTAGGATTCTTCACAAACTCCGCATAAGGGGTATGAGGGAAATCCTGTATAATGAGCTGCTTTGCTCGCTCTGCTGCCTCTGGTGTTTTCTCATAATTAATAGAGAAAATGGTGTATAGCGCTTGGAGTTTCACCTCATCTTCTGGCTTGGAATCTACCAAATCGTAGAGCGTCTTGGTTGCGAGTGGCGTTTTGGAGAGGTAGCTCTCGTACATCCTGCCCAATCCTAAGCTGGCAGTGTCTCTGTCTTTTTTCAGCTGGGCTATTTGCTCTTTATCGGTAGGGATTTTCTCTGTGTAGAAGGCTACTTCAAAACGCCTTGGGTCTTTCGGGGATTCTACGCCCATTGCTTTTTGCTTTTCCTCTTCTATCGAGCCCATTTTATTTGAGTATCGCCAATTGTCGGCTAAGGTTCTATTGCCCCAGATTTGTTTAAAGTCGTTGGTTCCTTTACTTACGGTGCTGGCATTGGCAAAGTAGAACCCACCTTTGTTTCTCGGGGAAGAAAAATCCTCGAGCCTGCCAGAGGTAAATGCAGAGTTGGCATTATAATCTCCCGTATCAAAGCCTTCGGAGCGCTCGGCGCGGCGTCTTTCTCGCTCTTCTTTTTCCTCTTTTTCTTTTAGCTCTTGTATTATCTTACCAAAGTAGGCTTCTCTTTCGGCATCAGACATTTTGGTAAGGGCAAGGATGCTGTCATTCTTTTTAATGAGGTAATAATTCTGGGTAATCTTCTTAATATTTTTGGTTTGCTCGGCGAGTTTTTCCCGTTGTGGCGCATAGGTCATCACAGCGATAGCAGAATCATAATAAGCCCCTGCGGGGATGTAGTCATCTTTATCAAAATAGGCTTTCCCGATTTGGTAGAATGCGAGCCCACGAATCTGCTTATCCGAAGCCTCTCCCTCTAAGGACTTCCTGAAATAGGCATCGGCTTCGTCTTTCTTGCCTGCCTTGTCTGCCATAAGCCCCAAAGCATAGTAAAACTCATTTCTTCGAGAGAGATATACGCCTTTCTTACTGATGTCTTCTACATATTTCTTGGCTTCATCATAATTATCACCAGAGGTAAAAGTCTTCGCGATTTCTACTTGAGCCTTTACTTCAAACTCAAAGCTGTTAGCATATTTATAAGCGGTAGTAAAGCTGGCTCTTGCTTCATCATTCTTCCCAAGCTGATTGAGAATTTGCCCCCTAAGGTATGCGATACGGCTTCTTAACTGTCGGTTTTTATTAAGCCTGAATGCTTCTTCCAACTCCTCTACGGCCTTTTCTTTTTTGCCCGCTTTTAAGAGCATTTCAGCGTGATAGAGGGAAAGGAGCTTGGCATAAGACTTCTTTATTTTCGGATCTTTCTGTGCTTCTTGGAATACCTCTTCTGCTTTGTAGTAGTCCCCAAGCCGAGTATAAGCCTCTGCTTGATAAATTTTAGCTAATGACAACTTTTTATACTTCGGCATATTGCTCACAAGGGTGTTGAGCGCATCAAGGGCTTCTACGGGTTTATTCATCATCAGCCTTGCTTTAGCGAGGAGGATATAGGCATCAAAAAGGCTTTTATTTCTCTCCTCTCCATTTTTTATTACCGAATACTTACTGATGGCTTTCAAGGCTTTGGCTTCGGTTACCTGCAAGGAACTCCCACCCTCAGTCTTCGGTGGTTCAATAGCGTTTTTATTCGTAAAGAAAACGCTGTTCTCTGGACCTAGCTCGTTTGATTTTTCAGAATTGAGCTCCGGCTCTTCATTTGGGAGCAAGCTAATATAATCGGTATAGAAATTATCCTGATGATTTTTCTTGCGGTTATTTATTTCGGCTTCATAGGCTTCCTTACCATTAAACAAGGTATTATAATAGGTATAAAAACCTTTGAGACCTACACTTTTGTTTTGTGCTTTTTTGGTGCTTTTACACGCCACTAATAGCATTAAAAGGAAAAAAGGAAATATGATTTTCTTCATTATGATTTCATTAACTAATGAATTTTAATTTTATTGTACAGCGGTTATTTTTTAGATTTCCGAAGTAGAAATTAATTCATTATTTGAGTCCTCAAAAGTATCAAAATTTTCCTAAATTTGCGCGTAATTAAAACTAACAAAGTAAAAATGGCTGAGCAAGCAACTTATTTGTTTTCTACACGAACAAGCAAAGCATTAGCGGAGAAAATCGCCGCACATTATGGACAGGAACTCGGGAAAATCAACTTCCAAGAGTTTAGCGATGGAGAATTTGAGCCCGTACTCGACCAAACCGTAAGAGGCGGACGAGTTTTTCTTATCGGCTCTACATTCCCTCCAGCAGATAACCTTATGGAACTTCTACTAATGATAGATGCTGCCAAAAGAGCTTCTGCAAAGAACATTACCGTAGTGATTCCTTACTACGGACTTGCAAGACAGGACAGAAAAGACAAGCCGAGAGCTCCGATAGGAGCAAAGCTGGTGGCAAACCTACTAACCGCTGCAGGTGCTACCCGTATTATGACGATGGATTTGCATGCCGACCAGATTCAAGGCTTCTTTGAAATCCCCGTGGATCACCTCTATGCCTCCACGATATTTGTGCCTTATATTCAGTCATTAGGCTTGGATAACTTGACCATCGCTTCACCCGATATGGGCGGTGCCAAAAGGGCAAAGAACTACGCTAGCCACTTAGGAGCAGAAGTAGTAATAGCCTACAAAGAGCGCAAAAGAGCAAATGTAGTAGATGATATGTTCCTGATAGGCGATGTAAAAGACAGAAATGTAATCCTTATAGATGATATGATAGATACCGCAGGTACGCTTTGCAAAGCTTCGGATATACTGATAAAGAACGGTGCAAAGTCCGTACGAGCAATCGCTACCCACGGTGTACTCTCTGGAAAGGCTTATGATAATATACAAAACTCATCTATGGTAGAGGTCATCGTAACCGATTCTATCCCCGTACAAGCAGAAAAATCTCCCAAGATAAAAGTGCTCTCCTGCGCTCCCCTCTTTGCTGAAGTAATGAAAAGTGTACATACTTACCAGTCCATCAGTAGTAAGTTTATTATTTAATGTTTCAGTAAAATACTATCCAAGTATATTAAATTTTCATTTTTAAATACATTTTTATCCCTTTCTCCTAAAAACAGAGAAAGGGATATTTTATTTGGGACAATCCTTTTTTTCGACTTACCAACAAAGCATTTTTAAGTACCTAAAATCCCTCCCTAAAAAGGGGGGATTTTTCATTGAAAATTTGGTAGTTATAAAAAAGTTTCTACCTTTGTCATTCACGACTGTGGAAATAAAATAAAGTAAAAAAACACTCAAAAATTTGCATAGATGAAAAATATTTATAAACACACATCTCCTTTTAAACACAAAGAAAATAACGCTATTGGCGTTCTATGCCCATTAGTTGAGTGTTATAGACACCTGACTAATGGGTATTTTGTATTGAATATATGATAGAGCTGGTTTTAACTGAGAAGTTGAATATACTATTAGAACAAAAGAAAATAAAAAAAATACTAAATATTAACATTAAAATAAAATCGTATGAAGCAAAAATTATTTTTTGCAATGTTGCTAACAGGAGTATTAGCAAGTGCACAAACAGATTATCAAGGGAAAGTAGGAATAAACACAGAGGAACCAAAGGCTACTTTGGATTTAAATCCTTCTAAAGAGAATGCTGCGGTAAAAGCCGATGCGAGTAATGAAGGCTTACTTATCCCAAGACTGAGCAAGGAAAGATTAGCAAAAGTAGCTCCAGCCAATCTGCAAGAATCTACGCTGGTTTATGTAAATGATGTAAGCTATACAGGAGCTGAAACCACAGTGAAAAATGTAAAAAACAAAGGTTTCTATTTTTATAATGGTACGGAATGGACAGCCGTAATAGGAGCAGGAGCATCATCTGTAAAAACCCTTTATACAGACGATGGTGAAATCTCAACAGACAGAACGGTAACGATAAAAAATGCTGGAAGCCTTGTGTTTAAACGAGAGGCAGGGAATAATAATGAAGCAGTAGATGTTCAGGGAATGCTGAAAGTAACATCTATTGATATGAATTCGGATAGGAGATTAAAGAGGGAGATACAGCCCATAACCCAGCCAAATAGCTTAGCTGCGCTTCGCCCTGTGTCTTATTACTGGAATGTAGAGGGAGAGAAAAGAGGAGGAAATAAAGATTTGCAGTACGGCTTTATTGCACAGGAAATAGAGCAGGTATATCCACACTTAGTAAATACAAGCTCCGATGGTTATAAATCTGTAAACTACATACAGGTAATACCATTACTTGTAAAAGAGTTGCAAGAATCACAAGCAAAACTAAAGGACTTAGAAGGGAGATTAGAGAAACTGGAAGGGAAAGGCTCAAAGGCAAACAAAAGCAAAAAGTAGTAAGATATGAAGAAGAGATTATATATACTACTGGGCTTATTGGTCAGTGGGCTACAGTATTTAACCTTTGCCCAGTCTACACCACAGCAATCTATAACTTGTAAGTTCGGTTCTCCACAAATCACTTTAAAAGCAGGTCAATTAAAGGTAGCGACTTGGGGAGGAACATACCTTTTTGGCTGTATTCCTAATCAATTGGATCCTAGCAGTACAAATGGGCAATATGTAGCTTTAGATGAACATGCGCAGAATGTAGCCGAAGCTCCTACTGAGAATGGAAAAATAAAATATACTCCTACCCATGGAAGTGTAATTCGTTTGGAAGATCAAAATAGACCTCTTAGGAATAGAAATTTTACTCCTGTAGGTTTTCCAAATAATCCCCATTCTCATAAGGTAGGGAAGATTATCTATTACTTAAATCACTATTGGGAAGGAGTAGAAGGAAATAAATGGCATTTATTGGATAATGCAATCATATTTGAGGTGTATCCCGAAGTTCTTACATTAGATTATAACGCAGGAAGTACTACTATTAATGTTTATTCAAATGGATCTTGGACAAGTAGCGGATTGAGTATAGCGGGAGAATCATTAACTCCAAGTTCATCAAGTGTAAATGGTCATACACCCGTTACTTATAATTATCCTGAAAATAATACAGATAGAATTTCAAATAGAACTATCTATTTTAAAAGAGAAAATTTAAATTTAACAAGAACTGTAAAGGTAGTACAGAACTATAAACCAAAATATTTATACTCAAATATTTTGGATGTATATGGTAAGGAGCTGAATGGGGATGTGCCAGCAGTCTATAAAAGTAAAGTAAATCCTGGTCCAGAGCGTTTTTTTGCTTGGGTTTCTTCACCAACCAAATTTAGAATCAGGATTAAGTATGATGGAGGTCCTATAGGAAGCTATGCTCATACCGATTCCCAGTGGGGAGATTATGATTATGAATATGATGGGAAAGGGGATATAATAGCCTACGAATATCAGCTAAAAGAAAACCTTACCAATGCCGACCGAAAAATTGATTTAGAGATCTCTTTTCAAAAAGCAAATGGAGATTGGGAGTCTTGGAAAGATGTAGGCTTAAAGAACTCTAATAATACAGCCGTAACCCAATCTCACCTGCAGCACAAAGCAAGAAAAAGATGGAGTAAAAGATATGTGGGAGCTACCCAGGATGCACAAGATGTTTCCTTTGTATATCAACGACCATCCAACTTATATGAACATACTGTTTATTCATCTTATTATAAAGAACAAGCAGGAACTTGGACGACAGGCTTAAAGAATGATAATCCTTTGGTTACAGGATATACAGAAGCAGGAGTGGGTAATGGCTGGAAAATTCCAGATAATGCAGATTTTGAAGATATAAAAACAGCAGGTTTTATCCCTAATAGACCTTTTGGACAAAAGAGAGGAATACCAGCAGGTGATGGTAAGTATAATAACTGGTCTTGGCTTCGTGCAGAGTTTATTAATAATGATATAGCCAAAAAACAAGCTGGTTATGGCAACGCTTTTTATCTATATGATAAGTCTGGCTCTATAGTCTGGTTCCCTATAAATGGTCTGGATACAAGGTATAACTCAAATATAGGGTATCCAAATGGTAGCCATACCTATGATATAGATCATGCACTCTATATAATGGGTGAATATCTTTCAGAAGGATTTGAAAAGAGAAATACTATTGAAAGAAATATATATACTTCATATGTTTCTTGTGGAAGAATGAGTTTGCCAGAGGTTTATTTATTAGATATTAACTATTATAATAAAGTAGATCCATTCTATAATTCATTAAAAATATCTCACATTATAGAGGAAAAATCAAAATTATCCTACCACTCGTATGATTCTTCATCTAGCAATAGTGAACAAAGAAAATGTACTCCATCAAAAGAATGTGCTAATGGCGTAGGAGGAAGCTTTGGTCCTCTCCCACCAGATGTAAGTTGTACTGCTTGGGAGGAAAAGCATAGTTATGAATACCATATTTATAACAGAAATTGGACTTACCGCCTCACCCACGATTAATAGAGGAGTAAGATATTAAAAGAATATAGAACCTCGTACTTATGTACAGTGTGTTTTTATAGTTGTTAGTATTTTGTTTTGTACGGCACCCCAAATTGGGGTGCCGTACTCTTTTATTAATCACACATAAGTTAATGCTTACCCATTAATAAGATAGATTTTGTAAAACAGGTAAAACCACAGATACAGGACAGAAAATATTGCTTTCTAAAATAATAACTCTCTACTCAGTGGTACTCCTCTTGTTTATATTCCCAGTACTTTATCTAATTAAAACCTTACTGCAACATAATAAAAAAGCCACCGTTAAACACGATGGCTTTTTTTTGCAATCTTTATTAATGTAAATTTTAATTATCTATCCTCTCCCAACCTTTATCTGTACCTTCATAAAAGTTTCCTGTGTCTGGATTATATACTAAAGTACCTATCTCATGAGGAGTACCATTGATAACTTTAGATTTTGGCAGAGTTTCTATATTAGCCGAACCATAAGGTTCATTTACCAAGGAATAGACTTTTGTATTTCCTGAACCTCTTCTATCCTTAGACGCAACAAGCACTCCTTTAGCTGATGCATATTGCATTTCTCCTAAAATAGTCGGAGCACCAGATACAGAGGAATAATCCTGATATTCTTCTAACCATTCGTAAGCACCATTTTCTTTTACGCCTGAAAAAATATTTCTCCCCTCTCTCTCTTGTAGATACATCTCTCCTGGTAAGCCACATTTCTTAGTAGCAGCTATTATAATACCCATAGATTGCATTCGTGATTTCGCTATATCATTACAATAGTGCTTATTACTTAACCCCAAGTCCCTAGAATTTGATGGCCAATCTCTCACATTAGCATATCTACTCCAGCCTTCCAAAATCTTATCTACATTGTAAGCAGATAAATAAGAGCCTTCAAACATTCCTTTTGTATCATATGAAGGTATATGAGGATCATAATTTGTTACACTTCTAATATTCCAATTCCCAATATTTTGATTAAAAGAAGAAGCCCCAAAAAATATATTTCTGATATCTTTTACTTTTGATGTATCCCAATTCCCAATAGGTTGGTTAAAGGAAGTAGCTTCTCTAAACATACTTCTCATATCCATAACATTAGAAGTATTCCAGTTACCAATAGGTTGATTAAAGGATGTAGCTCCCCTAAACATATCTCTCATATCCGTAACATTAGAAGTATCCCAATTCCCAATAGGTTGATTAAAGGATGTAGCATTTTCAAACATATAATGCATTACATTTACATTAGAGGTATTCCAGTTACCAATAGGCAGATTAAAAGAATTGGCACCAGCAAACATTCTATACATAACTCTAACATTAGAAGTATCCCACTGTGGGAAAGTAGAATTTCCTACCAATGATTTACAGTTTTCAAACATATTTGCTAAGTCTGCATCCTTTGCAAATTGAGGCATATCAGTAGCTGTTACCTCTAATTTCTCTGCACCTGATATATTAAATCTTTCCCACTTTGCTGTACCCCACTGCTCTATTCTTATTGCTTTTGAATAATAATTTTCACCACCAACTAACATCGATAAATAATACTTAATATTGGGGGGGAATCTCACTCTATATTTGCCTGGTTTAGTAAAACTACAAGTCAAATGTCGCGCATTAGGAACTGGATGTAGAAATTCCCATACTGATTTATCCGGTATATCCTCTGGCTGATATTGTAATTTTATAGGTGCTCCACTCAAGCTCCCACTATGAAAACCCATTTTAAATGTAATACTATATTTATTAGTATATGGGTGATCAATTGTCGTATCATACACCACTACAAACCAATCGCTATCCTTAAGTTGTGCTTTTAGATAGCTACTCCCCACTCCTGTAAATAAATACAGAAATGAGATTAATAATAACAACCGCTTCATTATCTATTGCGCTTTAAGGTTTGTACTGCCTTTGTAAGTTCTTCTATTTTCTTCTCTTGAGCATCATTTCTTGCGCGCTCTTCCTGCAATGCCCTCGTAAGTACAGGGATTAGCTGAATATAATTCACTGATTTTAGACCCTCACTATCCGTAGATACCATCTCTGGATAAAGACGCTCTACTTCCTGTGCAATAAAACCATACTGTAGACTATTATCTCCTCCTTTTTGCTTTCCTTTTTCATTCCAATAATAGGTAACTGGGCGGAGCTTTGAGAGTTTATTATCCAAAGCTATTGGCTGTATATCTCTCTTCAGCCTCTGATCTGAATTAAGATTTACTGCCGTAGTTTCTACTTTACCATTTACTAATATTACTGGCTCTGTACTTGTACTTCCTGCTTCCCTTGTGAATAATACATGCTTCATTTCTGAAGGCAAGGTTACCGTCCTGATATGGTCTGCATCATCAGTCAATATGCCATCCTGAGCATAAAATGTCCCTCCACTATTTCCTCCACCATTTGTGCTTGCTCCCAGTGCTTGCCAAAGACCTGCTGGGTGTGAGTAATAATAATATCCCGCTTCTTTTACATTTTTTAGTTTTCCATTCTGGTCTCCTATGGGCATTTCCTCTGTCAAGAAAACGGTTAAAGCATTTTGTTCTGCTCCAAAAGCAGGTTTGGCAGTCATTACTTTCATCTCATTAGCACTTACTCGAGGGATGATTATCCCTTTCATATCGCTGTTTCCACTCTCAATATGAAGAGTAGCTCCTGGATTTTTTGTATTGATTCCTACCCTCCCTCTATAATCATCTGTAGCCTGCGCATTCATCTGAACACCGAAGCCTAATACAGCAACGGCAAATAATAATCTGTTTTTCATTGCATTAGAATTTATAATTGTTAGTATTTTGCTTTGTCTATAGCTATATTAAAAGAGAGGTTAAAAGAAAAAGCCCTTTTAACCTCATTTTAGATATTCTTTAATTCACAAAATTAAAAAGTTCCAAAAGTAGCATTTCCAGTGGTTACACCTACACCTCCATACATATAGAACCATTGGAATACATTATCTCTCTTCATACAGAAACCAAAAGCAGATACTTGTTTGCCTCCTTTATTAAACTCTCCATAGTTAATAGTACCTATAGTTTCTTCTTTACACTCTGTTGCTGCCTGCATTTTTACAGGAATAACAGTAGCTTTTAGCTTACCTTCTTTATCTGCTACTACCATACGATCTGTTGTAGCACTTGCGTCTTTCATAGCTCCTACGGTTAGATTACCATCATCACCTACAAAGAGGTTTTTAGCATCTTCTCTTGCGGTAGAACCATCTGAAAGTGTAGTAAGTTTTACGCGATTGTTTGCAGAATCATTTGTCCATTTAGAACCTTCTAATGGCTTCCAAGTACCCCCATTAAGAGTTGTTGATTTATTTTCATAAAAATAAAAACCTGGAGTTACTTTTACTTTCTGAGCTCCTGTCTTAGTTTCACCAGTACCTGTATTATATACAATCATACCGTCTAACTGAGTTGGGAAAGAATTAGGTCTTCCCGCAAGTGGAGCTACTAATGTAGTCATTGTAGTGAGATCTGTTCTTGGGAAAACTAAACCTTTACCATTATTATTACTACCATTCCATTTTGGAGAAGAAGATGCGTCTAAAAAAGCTGTTGTATTATTTATAGCTGCATTAGAAGGACTCTCATTATTTCTAACTTGAGCTATTGCTAACGTATTTACTAAGGACACAGACAAAAATATAAAAATCTTTTTCATCTTATAAATTTTAAAATTAATACTTTATTATATTAGTTACTTCTAGTAATCCATTTTACACCATTGGATATAATACATCCTGACCAACCTGCATGAATATTTGCAGCGTTACCAATAGCACCAGTATGAACTATATCATTCTCAGCATAGAAACAAAGCTCTCTACCTTTTGCATCTGCAGCAGCTGGTAAATTAGTCAAGTTTGCTGTTACTGCTCCTGTATAATGAATCATATAATCATCAGACTTAATATCTATAGGTCCTGCATCGACTATACGAATATTCCTTACCACCGCACCTGGATTAGAAGGTACTGCACCGCCACCAGTTCCTACTTTAAGAACACCATTAGCGTCTGCATATACAGGGCGATCTCCTGTACCTGCTAAAGAAGTTGTTTTAATCTTACCATCTACGGTTAGTTTTTCATCTGGAGATTTTTGATTAGAATAGAGACTGCCAATACCTACATTACCTCCATCGGTAATAATCATTTGAGTATTTAAATTAGTTCCATCAGCAGCATACGCCCAAAAGTGTAACCCTGGATTATACTTAGCACCTGTAGCTGTATTGGTCATATTAAATATTGCCCAAGTTTTCACTTCCTTCCCTGTACTTTTTTTAGGATTATCCAAATAAAGACGCCCACCTTCATTAGAATCTACTCTTGAAGTAAAATTACCTTCTGTTACAAGCACACTCCCCTTTTCTACATGGAGTTTTACAGAAGGCTGACGAGTACCTAAACCTACAAAACCATTATTAAGCACTGTCATTAAGTTATTACCATCGCCATTATTAAGTTCAAGATTTCTTGTTGTGCCATTATTTCTACCTTGTAAAGACTTCACCGTTAATGTAGCCTCTGGATTTTCTACATTAATCCCAACATTTCCATCATACGGAGTTGTTACTTGCGCACTGGCTAGTGCCCCAAAGCCAATGAAACACAATACGCTTGCTCTATAAATCACTTGTTTCATAATAAAATTGTTTACTTATTTAATTAATATTAATAATATAACGCCAAAGAAACAGGCAATTTAATACTATTAAAACTGCTCACTGATTTTCAATGGAATTATATTCTCACTTTTTCGGCGCAAAGATACTGATGTTTTTCATTTATACAAATAATTCATAAGAAAAATAATTTCTAAAAACGGTTTATAGTATATTTTCTATAATATCTTAGACTTATTTCTGATATAATCTCTAAAAAATGAAAAAGCAGGATACTCCTGCTTTTTCAATATTAAAATCCTTCTATCTATAACTTAACCTCTCTAAGTCTTTTTATAGACTCCTCTTTGCCGAGTATTTCTAATATATCGGGTACATCGGGGCCTTTAAGCTCGCCTACGAGGCAGAGGCGGAGGGGCATCATCACCCTTCCCATACCGAGGGATTTCTCCTCTGCATAGTGGTGAATGGCTTCTTTTAGTATTTCTGCCTTAAAATCGGTATTCTCTAAAACCGCTACCAGCCCGCTAATTATCGCTGGAGTATCTTCTTTCCAAGCCTTTTTTACTGCTTTTTCATCATACGATTGTGGCCGTTCAAAGAAGAATTTGCCATCGTTATAAATATCTTTTACAAAGGTGGCGCGCTCTTTCATCAGTCCGACGATTCGCTCGAGTTTTTCATCGGAGAGGTTTGCCTCAGCCACGCCTTCTATCTGTTTTAGAAGGCTTACCAGCTCTGCTACCGATTTCTTTTGGAGGTATTGGTGATTAAACCATTCTGCCTTTTCTTTGCTAAATCTCGCCCCAGCCTTATGCACCTTGTGGAGGTCAAATTCCTTTGCCATTTCATCAAGGCTAAGGATTTCTCTATCCTCCGCAGGAGACCAGCCGAGTAAAGCGAGGAAATTCACAAATGCCTCCGGGAAGTAGCCCTCTTCTCTATAGCCTTTGAAAGTCTCCCCCGAAGCCTTATCATAGAAATCTAATGGGAAAACAGGAAAGCCAAACTTGGCGCCATCTCTTTTGCTGAGCTTACCCTTGCCCTCAGGTTTTAAGATAAGCGAGAGGTGCGCAAACTGCGGAGCTTCCCAGCCCATAGCCTCATAGAGGAGAATGTGCAAACCCATAGACGGCAACCACTCCTCACCGCGGATTATATGGGAGATTTTCATCTCGTGATCGTCTATAATATTGGCGAAATGATAAGTTGGCATCCCATCATTCTTTACGAGGACTTTATCGTCTAAAGTATTGGTATTTACGGAGAACTTGCCACGGATAATATCTTCAAGGTTGAGAACCCTGTCAAATGGCATTTTAAACCTCACGACATAAGGGGTATTTTCATTGAGCAAACGCTCTACCTCATCCGCAGGAAGGGAAATCGAGTTTCTAAGCCTTGCTCGGGTCTGATAATTATACGCGAAGACCTCGCCTCTTTCCTCATATTCTTTTCGGATTTTATCTAATTCCTCAGCCGTATCAAAGGCGATATAAGCATAATCTGTCTTTAAAATCTCTTGAGTGTATTTATCGTAGATATGCCTCCTTTCAGACTGGCGATAAGGGGCATAAGGGCCTCCGTGTTTAGGGCTTTCATCTGGGATAATACCGCACCATTCAAGGGCTTCCATTATATATTCCTCCGCACCTTCTACAAAGCGGGCGGTATCCGTATCTTCTATTCTTAAGACGAAGTCCCCACCTTGGTTTTTGGCAAATAAATAATCATATAACGCCGTTCTGGCACCTCCTAAGTGTAGGGCTCCCGTAGGGCTTGGAGCAAAACGAACTCTCACTTTTTCCATACTTAAAATTTAAGGTTGCAAAAATATTGTTTTTAATTGAATTTCCTTTTCAAAGCAATAGAAAACCTCTCCATTAGTATTGGTAAGGAGAGGCTTTCAAAATGTATTTAAATTATGAAGTTATTTATTATTCTGCTGCTTAATGAGGTTAAGAGCAGAGCCCGCTTTGAACCAGTCAATCTGTTGCTCGTTATAAGTATGGTTGGCAATGATGATGTCTTTGCTTCCATCTTTATGGACAAACTCAAGGGTGAGCGGCTTACCTACGGCAAACTGATCAAGGTCGAGGAAGTTTACCGTATCATCTTCTTGAATTTTATCATAGTCTGCCTTATCATTAAATGTTAGACCGAGCATCCCTTGTTTTTTAAGGTTGGTCTCGTGGATTCTCGCAAATGATTTCACAAGAACAGCCCTTACGCCAAGGTGTCTCGGCTCCATAGCTGCGTGCTCACGGGAAGAGCCTTCGCCGTAGTTTTCATCTCCTACCACTATGGTTGGGATACCTGCAGCTTTGTACTGCCTCTGTACCGCTGGCACTTCGCCATACTCACCTGTCAGCTGGTTTTTAACATTGTTTGTCTCCATATTATAGGCATTCACAGCCCCGATGAGCATATTATTGGAGATATTATCAAGGTGCCCTCTGTACTTAAGCCAAGGTCCCGCCATAGAAATATGGTCAGTAGTACACTTACCAAAAGCCTTAATAAGTACCTTAGCTCCTTCTATATTTTTGCCGTCCCAAGCAGGGAATGCTTCGAGGAGCTGAAGCCTGTCAGAAGTAGGGCTTACGATAACCTGTACATTAGAACCGTCTTCGGATGGTGCCTGGTAGCCGTTATCATCTACTGCAAAGCCTTTTGTTGGGAGCTCATAGCCTTTAGGTTCGGCTAATTTTACCTGCTCTCCTGCTTCATTGGTCAGGGTATCTGTAATAGGGTTAAAGTCTAATCTACCAGAAATAGCTACCGCTGCCACCATTTCTGGGGAAGCTACAAAGGCGTGGGTATTTGGGTTTCCATCGGCTCTTTTAGCAAAGTTCCTGTTGAAAGAGTGTATAATGGAGTTTTTCTCTTGCTTTTCTGCTCCCTCTCTATCCCACTGACCGATACAAGGTCCGCAGGCATTGGTAAAGATTCTTGCATTATCAAATTTTCTAAAAGAATTGAGGAAACCATCTCTCTCAGCGGTAAATTTCACTTGCTCAGAACCTGGATTAATACCGAGTATAGCTTTGGGTTTCACCCCTTTTGCTACGGCATCTTCTACGATAGAAGCTGCACGGGAAAGGTCTTCATAAGATGAATTTGTACAAGAGCCTATCAAAGCCCATTCTACATCCAAAGGCCAGCCGTTTGCTTCTGCTTTCTCTCTAAACTCAGAAACAGGAGTTGCCAAATCTGGGGTAAAAGGTCCATTGAGATGTGGCGTAAGCTCAGAGAGGTTGATTTCTATTAACTGGTCATAATATTTCTCTGGTTCAGCATAAACTTCGGCATCAGATCTAAGGTGCTCTGCTACTTTATCAGCAGCATCTACCACTTCCTGCCTGCCCGTAGCTGCAAGGTATCTCCTCATAGAATCGTCATAAGCAAAGGTAGATGTAGTAGCACCTATCTCTGCTCCCATATTACAAATCGTACCTTTACCCGTAGCGGAGAGAGATTCTGCACCTTCACCGAAATACTCTACGATACAACCTGTACCTCCTTTTACGGTCAAAATGCCTGCTACTTTCAGGATAATATCTTTTGGAGCCGTCCATCCACTCATTTTACCTGTGAGTTTCACTCCGATGAGCTTTGGCATTTTAAGTTCCCAAGGCATTCCTGCCATTACATCTACCGCATCTGCACCTCCTACACCTATCGCTACCATACCGAGCCCGCCTGCATTTACGGTGTGAGAGTCTGTACCGATCATCATCCCGCCAGGGAATGCATAATTCTCCAATACTACTTGGTGAATAATTCCTGCTCCTGGCTTCCAGAAACCGATGCCGTATTTATCACAAACAGAACCTAAGAAGTTAAACACCTCTTCGTTCTTGCTTTTTCCTACTTTTAAGTCTATTTCTGCGTTTTCTTTTGCCTGTATCAAGTGGTCTGCGTGTGCCGTAGAAGGTACTGCTACCTTAGCCTTACCCGCCTGCATAAACTGTAAGAGCGCCATCTGTGCTGTAGCGTCTTGCATTGCTACTCTGTCGGGTGCGAAATCTACATAAGAACTCCCTCTTTGGTGTGCTGTGGTTGCATTTCCCTCCCAAAGGTGGGCATAAAGAATCTTTTCTGAGAGTGTAAGTGGTCTGCCTACGACTTTTCTTGCTTCAGCAATTCGTTCAGGATACCTTTCATACACTTTTTTAATCATATCAAGGTCAAAAATCATATCGTAAATGAGTTTATAGGATTAAACTTTTATTGTCCCCCCAAAATTAAGACTTTTATATGATAAAAATCATCTAAATAATTTAGATTTTATACAAATTTTTGTGATATGTAATGAGTTAGGGTGCAAGGCCCCTTTTATTATAAGGCATTGAGTGCTCTATTTAGTATTATAAAAAATTAAGAAAACAACGGGATATTATTCATTTTTAAGACTATTTTTTCGTGATAATAAAGCACAAAAAAAGAGGGAAAATATTTTCCCTCTTATCCTAATTAAAGGGGCTATGCCCCTAATTTTACCATTTCGGTTACTTCTACACCGTAGCCAGAAATCATTGGTTTGTGTTCTGGGTTTTGGCTTATCACTCTGAATTTGCTTATGCCGAGCTTCTTTAAAATCTGAGTTCCGATACCGTACTCTGCAAAATTCGGATTTGTGATGGGCTTCTGACCGTCTTGCTGGTTATTGAACTGCTGGAGTTTCCTTAGCGTATTTTCAGCATTAGATACATTGTTGATGAACACAAGCGCACCTTTTCCCTCATCATTGATGAGCTTTGTAATCCTGTCGAGGAGAGGTTTTTCACCATTGGTAAGCTGGTGGAGCACATCAAAATAAACACTTGAGCTCTGAACTCTAACCAAGACAGGCTCATCAAACTCCCAGCTTCCTTTCGTTAGTGCAAAGTGCAGTTGGTCGGTATGTTTCTCTTGAAACACATAAAAATCATAATCTCCGTAGAAAGTCTTTACTGGGCGCTCCTCAATCTTGTTTACAAGGTCTCCTTTTTTGAGTTGATAGTCTATAAGGTCTTCTATGGATATGATTTTAAGATTTAATTTCTTTGCTAATTCTATGAGCTGTGGAAGCCTTGCCATTGTGCCATCTTCATTCATAATCTCACAGATTACGCCCCCCTCTTTAAGCCCTGCAAGTCGGGTAAGGTCTATAGCAGCTTCGGTATGCCCTGCTCTTTTTAATACTCCACCAGATTTTGCCCTAAGCGGGAAGATATGCCCTGGTCGCATAAAATCGGTAGGCTTGCTATTCTCATCCATAAGTGCAGCTATGGTTTTTGCCCTATCCGATGCGGAAATCCCAGTAGAAACGCCCTTGCCGAGTAAATCCACAGAAACTGTAAATGCGGTTTCTTTCGGGTCGCTGCTTCGGTATACCATTATATCAAGCCCAAGCTCATCGCATCTTTTTTCAGGGAGAGGAGTACAGATAAGCCCTCTACCGTGTATCGTCATAAAATTAATCACCTCCGGGCTTACTAACTCGGCAGCGGAAAGAAAATCTCCTTCATTTTCTCTATCTTCATCATCTACTACTATGATTACTTTTCCATTTTTTAAATCCTCAATGGCTTCTGGGATTGTATTAAGTATTATTTCAGACATTATTTTAATTTTTCACAAAGGTAATACTATTTTTAAGGGAATAAAACGAATGCTTAAGTTTATTAATAAAACCGAAACAGCTACTTCAAAAAGAATGAAGTAGCTGCCTCAAAAAAGTATCTGTCAAATCAAACTCCTAAATTAATGATGATGCCCATGATGGATGAATGGTCCATCTCCTTTCGGTTGGGAATAGATTACCTCAACACCTTCCTGCTCATTTAATCTCTTCCTTCTCACCTGCTCTGGGTCAAATGGTTTTACTTTACCAAAATATTCTTTAAGACCTGCTGTAAGCCAAAATGGCACTACAACCGTAGCAAACATAAAGATACACCAGAAACCAATGATGAACATTATAAAGAAATACACCGTCCATAAATACTGGTAAAAAGGCCAAAAAGCTGATAAAACCATAAGTCTTTCTATTTTTGAGGGCAAATATAGAGTCTTTTTATTTCATTAACCAAATAAATCAGTCTCATAAGAAAAAATTTAATTCTATTTTAAATAAGAGGATTTCAAATAGATGTTACTTTTTATTACTTATGGGATTATGGATAAAGAATTACTCACTTTTAGCATCTCTGACTGTGATTTTTTCTTATATTTGTGAGCATAATAAATTTTCAAAATCATTATAAAATGGATTACAGAATAGAGCACGACACAATGGGCGAAGTAAAAGTCCCAGCAGACAAATTTTGGGGAGCACAAACAGAACGCTCCCGAAATAATTTTAAAATCGGTGAAGAAGGATCTATGCCTAAGGAAATCATTGAGGCATTTGCCATTTTGAAAAAGGCAGCTGCTTTTGCCAACAATGAACTGGGCGTACTCCCAACCGAAAAGAGAGATGCCATAGCTACCGTATGCGATGAAATTTTAGCAGGGAAACTCAATGACCAATTCCCTCTCGTTATCTGGCAAACGGGTTCTGGTACGCAGTCTAATATGAACCTCAACGAGGTGATATCCAACAGAGCTCTCGTAAATAATGGTGGGAAATTGGGCGAGAAATCCTTCATCCACCCGAATGATGATGTGAATAAATCTCAGTCCTCCAACGATACCTACCCTACCGCAATGCACATAGCGGCATATAAAAAAGTGGTAGAAACCACTCTTCCTGCATTGGAAAAGCTAAGAAATACCCTTGATGAGAAAGCTAAAGCCTTTCAGAATGTAGTAAAAATCGGAAGAACCCACCTGATGGACGCTACCCCACTTACCTTAGGGCAAGAGTTTTCTGGCTATGTAGCTCAGTTGGATTACGCGAGAAAAGCCATCATCAATACATTAGAACACTTAAAAGAACTGGCACTCGGAGGTACGGCAGTAGGTACGGGGCTCAATACTCCCAAAGGTTATGATACAAAAGTGGCAGATTATATCGCTAAATTCAGTGGGCACCCATTCGTAACTGCACCTAATAAATTCGAAGCCCTTGCTGCGCACGACGGTATTGTGGAAACCCACGGCGCACTAAAACAGCTCGCAGTTTCGCTTTATAAAATCGCTCAAGACATCCGCCTCCTCGCTTCTGGGCCGCGCTCTGGTATCGGGGAAATCTTTATTCCAGAGAATGAGCCAGGCTCTTCCATTATGCCAGGGAAAGTAAACCCTACCCAAAACGAGGCGCTCACTATGGTTTGCGCTCAGGTGCTGGGCAATGATACTACGATTTCCTTTGCAGGAACTCAAGGGAATTATGAGCTCAATGTCTTTAAACCTGTGATGGCATTTAACTTCCTGCAATCTGCACAGCTCCTTGCCGATGCTATGCACTCCTTTAACGACCACTGTGCCGTAGGCATAGAGCCTAACCATACGAGAATAAAAGAACTCCTCGATAAGTCTCTAATGCTCGTTACCGCCCTCAATACGCACATCGGTTACGAGAATGCAGCTAAAATTGCAAAAACAGCTCACAAAAACGGCACTACACTAAAAGAAGAAGCCATCAACCTTGGGCTTCTCACCGCCGAGCAGTTTGATGAATGGGTAAAACCCGAAGATATGGTCGGCAGCCTCAAATAGCTAATGGCTATATGAGCTACAGGTTACAGGTCGCCCCTGCGGGGCGACCTGTAACCATTTTTATAAGTAAGCCATCTGCAAGGTGTGTACTAACTTACTACCTAAAGCCTACTGCTTAAAAAAGCTTTCAATTTCTTGAGAGCTTTTGAAGTTATTTAATAATCTTTATTCGGTAGTCTTCTACTTCACCATAGCCGTAGTTATCTACCACTACTCGCGAGCCTGTGAGTCTTCCGTTGCAAGAGCTTGCAGGAGCAGAGTTGATACTCGGACCTACTTTAAGGGCAATCCTCATTCTGTAGTACTCTTGAGTATCTATTATTGCATCATCCGGCACATCTATATTAAAGTGAGCGACTATGCTACCTTTATTACCATTAGATGGGTCTGGAATGAAGTGCTTCACTACTCTTTCAGCTTCAGACATTTTAGCATCGCCATTAAAGTCTATCCATACGCTTAGGGTTTCATAGAAGTCCTCATCTGATGGATAAACAACTGTAATGCTGAGCTTATTGCCTTTGGAACCTTGTTTTAAGGTGATGACCTTTGAGGAGTCGGTTACATAGTCCTTATAGCCATCACCTGCAGATTTATTATCGAGGATGAGTTTGCCCCCAGCATCGGTAACTTTTACCCTTGAAATATACTCGAACTCAGAGCTGTTGGCTTTAAGACCGCAATACTCCAATGCTGGAAAATGAAGAGTCTGCGACTGGGTATAATTCCCAACTGTTCCACTACAAATATTGGCTACCTGCACTTCATAATCTACCCCAAAGTCTAAATGATGAACTCCTACTGAGATTTCCGCGCTTGGGCTCTCTGAGGTGAAGGATTTCCATTCGGTATCGGTTTTCTTTTTATATCTGATGGAATAAGTAGCGTTTTCTGCTCCTTCCCACGAAAGCAATGCCTTTCTCCTTTCGTTCTCTACTGTGAAATGATCGGGTGCTTGACTGCTACATCCCTCCAGCTTCGTTACAAGGAGGGGCTTGCTCACGGTATAGAAAACATTATCTATAGCTGAGATTCTCAACTGGATTTTTTTACCTGCCAATGAAGCGGGGAGGATGAATTCCTGAGAGCCGTCATTCGGAGTAGATTCTGAGAGAATCGTCCAGTTTTTACCTTCATCCTGTGTATAATCTATCTTTACATTGGCTACACTATACGGTGTATTTTGGGTATTGGCGGTATCCCAAAGGATAGGTTTGGAAACTCCATAATGCAATATACCAGAGGTTACAGCAAAAGGTCCATCTTTGCCTACACTGATATTCTGCTCTGCTGAAGCTACCTGCTGCTGGTTGAGAGTAGGATGATTATCCCTCACAGTAAGTACGAACTTCATTTCTTTTACGATATTGGATACCGCCTCCCAATCATCCTCGCTAATGAGCTTACCTGCAATTACATTTTCCAGTTTAGGAAAATACCTTATAGGCTCTGTACCTGGCTTTAATGAGCGGAAGTTTGCACCATCTTTCCTGTCTCCCGAGATTTTAACAAGCTTTGTCTCAGCTGAATTTTGCTGTTCCCAAGTATAAGTAAGCGGGTCGTTCTCTTTATCGGTAACCTGAGCACTAAGTACAAAAGGAGTTTTCTTAGGGATAGTATAAGACTTAAGAGGAGAGATGACGGGCAAGGTATTCTGAATACTTGTCTTCTGTGCACAAGTAGCTTTTGACAATACCCCTCGAATCTGATTCAAACTCACATAATTGAAATAAGGGTCTGTACTCTGCTGTACATTGGCTTCGGTAATACCCGCATAGCCCATAATAGTAGAACCAGAACCAGGCTCTACCTGCACACCTGAGCGCTCTATATCGTGAGAAAAGGTGTGATTAGCCCCTAACTGATGCCCTATTTCGTGAGCTACATAGTCTATATCAAAGGCGTCTCCAAAAGGTTCATCATCTATACTTGGGGAGGTAAAAGCCGAACCTTTCTGAGTATCCATAGAATCCCCAAAAGGATCTGGCTCTGGGTCTATGCACACACAACCGATACAGCCAGCATTACCGCCACCACCAGACGCCCCGAAGAGATGCCCAAGGTCATAAGCATCATTACCTAAAACTTTGGTTAGATTTCTTTGGAGCTCTACATTCCACTCACCTGCTACACCGAGGTCAGCATCAGAGTATGGGTCAGTATTTGGGTCGGTATAGATAAGTTCTGGAGCATTTACCAGATTAAGATGCAGTGCAAGGTCTCTCTCATAAACTTGATTTACCCTTGTAAGTGTGGCATTAATTTGCGCCAATGCTTTCTCTACACTGCCAAAGACCTGTGTATATTCTCCCGTTACAGAGATAGCCATTCTAATGGTTCTGTACTTCCTGTCGGAAGAGCTTATATTAAATAAGGTATTCTTTTTATAAGCCTCCGCATTTTTATAGAGGTGGTCTAAGCCTTGTATATCAGATTTGGGTTCAGAAGTAGTACATTCAAAAGCACGACCTTTAGCTTTTAAAGATTTTGGGTGAACGCGATAGACATCTTTCTGCTTTCGCTCAGGGTCTATGAAGGAATAGCCTTCATCACTGGAAAGCATAGACTGAAAATCGTAGGGAGAAACACTAAACCTTATGGTACGGCGAGAGTTCTCCAAAGACACACCCTGGTACGATCCCAACTGATATTTAGCAGCCATAGCTTCATCTACCACAGGGAAACTTCTTACTTTAAATTTTTCGAGCTTGCCTTCTACATTTGGGATTTCTATAATCATCTCTGCATTTTTAGCGGAGAGCTGAGTATTCAAATCTTTTCTCAGCTGATGGAGGTTGAGTTTATAGAACTGCTCTACTTCATTATTCTTACCTGCCTTAGTAGAAATCTTTTGCCAGTAATTCTGGGAATATCCAAAAGCTCCCAAAGCAGCGGTTATTAGTATAAATATCTTTTTCATTTCCTTATTTCTTAATGAATTTAAATGTTTTTTCTACCTCATTATTTTTCACTTTAATGATGTATGCTCCTGCTGGCAATGCTCTTAGATTGATGTCTTCTTCACCATTACCTTTATTTACGGCTTTACCAGACGCATCGTAAATAATGTAGGATGATGAGCTGCCAAAGCCTTGCAAATGGAGAACATCGTAAGCTGGATTAGGATATACTGAATAGATAATTTCTTCCTTGTTTGGTGTATCACTTACGCTGAGGTCTGGCTGATGGGTAATTTTAATATTATCGAGCAAAAGCTGAAACTGAGCAAAAGCCCTGTGCCTGAAGCAGAGCCTAATCTTCTTACCCTTATAGGCACTGATATCAAACTTTCGTTCTTGTGCAGAATTTGCACTTGAGAAGTTGGTATGGTCGGTCGGAGTAAGTGTAGGGAAATACTTCTGACCATCAGCAAGGATAAAGAGCCAGTAGTCTATATCATTCAACTTAAAGCCATTTCTCTCATCTAAAACTACCCCTATTTTATAGGAGAGCTCGGTTTTTCCAGTTGCGGGAATGGTAATTTCTGGGGAGATGAGAACATCATCGGCATCCAAAGGACCAGGGATAGGTCGAGAAATATAGGAAGTAGCAACCATCATAAAGCTGTTGGTATTATCCCAACCTGCTGACTCTGCAAAGTCGCTCCCCAGACTTAGTTTCCAAGTTTCTCCATCTCTGTCGTCATCCAAGATAACCCAGTCATTGTAATGATTGGGATCATCGGTGTCAAAACGCTCAGAGAAGATAACATCCTGTGCTTTTGAAAGTCCCGAAAGAAGTGCAAAAGCTAAGCATAAGTTTCTTATCATAGCATTCAAATTTTAGAGTACAAAGGTAATTTGTTTTAAATTCTCTTCAATTATTTTTGGTTCAAAATATAAATCTTCTAAAAAATCACAGAAAAAATTCTATTTATCTTTACAATTATTTGCTTTACTTTCTTTTAGACCTTAAACCTCTCTCTATTCCTTTTAATATTTATTTAAGTATATTTGTCCGCAATTTTAAATCTAATGGAATACTTAGAATTTGAACAACCCATTAAAGAGCTGGTAGACCAATTGGGAACCTGCTCCATAGTAGGCGAAGATGCAGGCATCGATATGAAACTCGCCTGTAGCCAAATAGAAGATAAGATTCTGGAAAAAAAGAAAGAAATCTACGGAAACCTTAGTCCGTGGCAGATTGTACAGCTCTCCAGACATCCCGATAGACCTTATGCCTTAGACTACATCAGTGGTATAGCAGACCCCGATAGCTTTGTAGAGCTACACGGCGATAGAAACTTTGCCGACGACCCAGCAATGGTGGGCGGATTAGCAACCATAAAAGGACAAAGGGTAATGTTTATAGGCACACAAAAAGGAAGAACCACCAAAGAGCGACAAAAGAGACGCTTCGGAATGCCCAACCCCGAAGGCTACCGAAAAGCCCTCCGACTGATGAAGCTCGCCGAGAAGTTTAACATCCCGATCATCACCTTTATGGATACCCCAGGTGCCTACCCAGGCTTGGAGGCAGAAGAAAGAGGGCAAGGAGAAGCCATTGCAAAGAATATCTACGAAATGGCATTGCTCAAGGTGCCTGTATTCTGCTATGTTATCGGTGAAGGTGCCAGCGGCGGAGCCCTCGGCATAGGCGTAGGCAATAAAGTATATATGATGCAGTATTCGTGGTACTCCGTAATCTCACCTGAGAGCTGCTCATCCATCCTTTGGAGAAACTGGGAGCATAAGGAAGACGCTGCCAATGCCCTGAAACTTACCCCCAAGGATATGCTAAAAAATAAAATCATAGACGGTATTATAGAAGAACCCCTTGGTGGCGCACACTACGACCCTAAACAAGCCTGCGAGAATCTCAAAAAATCTATCCTGCAAAATATCTCAGCATTTAAGAAATTCTCAGAAGAGGAAATCATCACTCAAAGACAAGAGAAATTCATTGCAATGGGGCATTTTAAAGACTAATCCTCATTCTTCTGAAAGATAAAATGAACCTCCCTCCAATTGATTGGAGGGAGGCTTTGTTTTCGTAGAGAGGGTGTTCTTCTATTTTAGTTTGTTTTTGAGCTCGATGGTACTGACGCTATCGCTTTCGGTGGCGGGCTCATCATTCGTCTGGACCCTATTGCGAACGCTGTAGTCGTACTTCATATAAGAGATAAAGCTGTTCTCTGGGTTTAAGGTGTAATAGCCTCTGAACACCTGAGAGATGATGTATTCCTTTTTGATAATCTCTTTTACAGGAATAGGGAGCTTTTGAACTTTGGTTCTTTTTTCTTCAGGGATGATTTTATTTACATAGAAATAGACCTTCCACTCGCGAGGCTTGGTTTTATCTATGCTAATGATTTCGGTTTCGTAGGTAATGCCTCCTCTTTTCAGGGTATATTTACCTTTCTCGATATCTTCCTTATCAACAAAGTAAAGGCTTTTATCATTCATAAAGGGGATATACCCCGAATATCGGCTGAAGCCCTCACAGTTTTTATTATCGTTAAACAATTCACACTTTTTATTGAGGGATTTCTCATAAATCTCCATTAGTTTTGGGTTGCCCCCTCCGCTGAATTTATCATCGGTATCGGTTTTAATGATTTCTCCAAAGACGGGGGTTTCATCTACAATTCGTTTGATTTCGTAGCTGGAAACACCGCTATGGTTTGTTGAAGAAACATAGACCCTTTGCCTAACTTTCTCACTGAGCATCCCTGAAAATGCTGCATTATCACCGCCTGATACCACCGAACTAAAAGATTTCTCCAAATTTAGAATGCTTTCTACTTTCTGAGAAAACACGAGCGAAAATCCTCCTAAGAGAGTCATTAAAAATACTTTTCTCATTTTTTATTTTCTATGATTACAAATATAAAATTATCTATACATTTGGCATCATCTATTGTGGATGCCTAATATTCCCTCTTTATGAAGAAAATTTTATTCGGTTTTTTGTTTATTTTCATCTCTTTTTTCTTATTTGGGCAGGAAATAAAAATCATTCCCGAGGTGGTTATCAGCTCTAAGAAAAAAACAGACACCTTACGCATAGAAATAGATACACTCACCATAAAAAAGGCGATAACCTGAAAGGGCTGATGGATAAAATACCTGGGCTAATCTGGAACCAAGGCAAGCTGTACTACAATGGTAAGTCGCTGAATAAAATCTTTATAGACGGTAAGGAAATGTACTCTGGAAATTCTAAAATAACCTCCGAACAAATCCCTGCCGAGTGGGTGAAAGACCTGCAAATCACCAATCCAAATAATAAAGACGAAACAAGCATACTCAACATTGGGCTGAATACAAAAAAATCTCAGAAAACCCATCTGAATACAGAGATGCTGGGCAATGCAAATGACAGATACTTGGTAAGAGGCTCGGTTAACAGGGTTCGTAAAAGTATGCTCTTCAATTCTTTTATTAATGCAAACAACCTTAGCAAGAGCATTCTTCCAGAGAGTATCGCTTATCGGAATTTCTTTAATGAACAGTTTTTCAGCAGTGGAAATCTGCTCTCCAACTTGCATTATTCCTACGCTAATGCAGGCGATTTAAGGCTCTCCCATCCTCATATCGGGGATACCAAACTTCTGCAATCGGGTTTTAGTTTTAATATTAAGAAAACCAAAGCCCAGTACACCGTATTCGGAATTAATGAGCATAAAGACCTCTTTACCCAGCAGGAATACCGAGGATGGCAGCGCGCCAACGAAAATACAATACACGAAAATACCCGCAAGGAGGGGAATGATATTAACACCCTCTACCTTATCTCCCAGAAATTTAATTATTCAAATTTAGATAACAGCCTTACCGTCCTTTTAGACATCAAACGAAATGAAACGACACTCAGGAATACTCAAAACATCCAAAATGAGTATATAAATAATGCGAATTCTAATGCCTACAAAAGCCTGCACACAGAAAACAGCTCCCAAAATACCAACAGCCTCTCCTCAAAAATTCTCTGGAAAAGCAAAATATTCAGAATGGGGATAGATTTCGTAAGCGAGAGAGAAAATTCAGTGGCAGACTATACCAACCAGTTTAGTACGGGAGGCTCTACCACTACCCAAAGCACCCACAGAGAGCAAACGGCACAAAACAACAATATTTACCTCTTCTACAACCTCTACAAAAACCTGAAAAACCTCCGAATAGAAACCCAGCTCAATATAGATATACGGCATACATCCATCAGCAGGGAAGATGAATACAAAACTGTGCTCAGCCAGTATGAAATACAGCACAGCATAGCCAGCTGGGAGGCTTTTCTCTGGTATAAAAAGAGGAAATTAGACCTCATCATCGGGGCGGATGCCGTAGGCATACGCAATAAATTCAACGCCTCAAGAGCACAACAATGGAGCAGGAATATCTTCCCAAAAGCAAAGATTTCTTACCGCTTTTCCGATGATTTGAGCCTTAGTTTATCATCAAACTATAAGATTAATTTCAAGGAGCAAGACTACCTGCTCCCAGTACTTGACACCTCTGACTCGAAAAGATTTATAAAGGGAGACGATGCTTCTACGAGTACCTTTTTCTCTTATTCGAACAGCCTTAGCCTCTCAAAAAACAAGTGGCAGCTCTCCGCAGATTATGAATATCTGCCACAGTCTGCCATCATCAAAACCTCAATGGGTGCTTCTGCACCTGTGCAAAGCATCATCATCGCTGATTCGCCCTCTCATCGGATGAATATATCGGGAAATTACATAAGCTCTAAACCGAAATTCTCGCAAATGCATATCCTTATTTTTCGGCACTGGAACTTTCCGATAATCCTAAATGAAAACCTGAGATACATTAGTCAAAACAGCCTTAATTTGGTTTCCTTAATCAATACCCGATTGCTTGAGCAAAATATTAAGATTGAAGCCAATCATAGCTTTATCCTCTCTAATAAAACCGATTATAACCTTAGGCTGACGACCTCCTCTGAGCTTAAAATAACCCCTACTACCTACCTGAGCCCAAGCCTTAGCCTCTACGCTCGCCACCTTGATAAATTCTACCTCTATACCCCGCAAATCTCCCTTGCCCTTGAGAAAAAACTCCCCCTTTTCTCCCTTAAAATAGGAGTAAATAACCTCCTCAACAGCCAGAAACTCTATACCAACTCCATCACTAACCAACTGATTTCCTATAATACCTATAACCTCTCCCCCCGCTATTTCTACTTTGGACTACAGTGTACACCATAGCCCACTAGCATAAGGAACAGCCACAGCGTGGCAGGCACTTTTTTTTATTTTACTTGACCTAAGGTTGATTTTCCTTTCCGACAGGTTCATTTTTACTCCTGACAGCCCACTGCCGTGCTACGGCTAAGTGCCGAGAATCAGGGCGCGAGCCTGCTCTATAGCGGCATCGGTGATGGTAGAGCCGGAGAGAAGCTGGGCGATTTCTTGGAGCTTTTCGTCTGGAGAAAGGGGGATGATGCTGGACTTTGTCTTGCCGTCGATGTCGTGTTTTATGACCTTGTAATTGTCGCTCCCCTTTGATGCAACCTGCGCGAGGTGGGTGATGACGATGAGCTGTAAGTCGGCAGACATTTCTTTCATCAGCAAACCGATTTCTTCGGCTACTTTCCCAGAGACGCCAGTATCGATTTCGTCTAAGATAAGGGTAGGCAGCTCGGCATTCTCTGCCATTATTTTCTTGATGGCGAGCATTACTCGGGAACGCTCACCGCCAGAAATTGCCGACTGTATAGGCTTGAGAGGGAAGCCTATATTGGCCTGAAACATTATAGCGATGCCATCTAAACCGAATGCGGAGAAGTCCTCATTTGGGGTGAGCTGAACCTCAATTTTTGCTTTTTCGAGACCGAGCCTTCGGAGGAGGGTTTCTATTTTTTCTGAAAATTCGGGTGCCGACAGGTTTCGGTTTTTGGAGAGTTTCTCGGCGAGGATTCTCAACTGGGTTTCTTTATCGGTAATCTCCTGCTTTAGATAGGCTATTCGCTCTTCTATATCTGAAAAGCTGGTTTGCTCGGTTGCCAACTGGTCTCGGATTTCTATTAATTCGGAGACGCTTCCTACCTTGTGTTTCAGCAGGAGGGTGTTGGTTTTATTGACTTTGTCTTTGAGCTCTTGGAGGCGCTCGGGGTTCATCTCCAAGTCTTCTGCTTTGGATTGTAGCTCAAAAACGATATCCTTAAACTCTACGAATAGGCTCTCTAACCTATCGTTTAGCTCAGTGAACTGGTGGGAGAGGTCGGCAACTTTGGAGAGTTTAGACCTCATCTCGGTAAATGAGTCTAAAAGCCCGATACTTTCTTGGTCGGTCAGCCTAAAAATATGAGCGAGATTCTCGGAAATATGCTCTACATTCTCTTGGGAGGATAGCTCTTGCTGTACGGCATCGAGGTCTAAGTCATCGAGCTGTGCTTCTTCTAACTCGTTTAGCAGATACTGCTTATAGTCGGAGTCTTTATTCCCCTCGTTCAACTGGTTTTCAAGCTCAGCAAGCTGCTTTTTCAATGCTCGGAATGAATGATAATCCTTTTGATAAGTTGTAATTAATTCTTTATTCTCGCTGAGCCCATCGAGGATTTTAAACTGATAATCTTCACTAAAAAGGCGAGAGGTTTCAAACTGGGAATGGATGTCTATAAGCTGTGCAGAGAGCTCCCGAAGGACATCGAGGGTAGTGGGCACATCATTTACAAAAGCGCGGGACTTACCGCTGGGGAGAATCTCGCGACGGATGATAGTGATGGGCTCATAGTCCAAATCATTCTCCTCAAAGAAGGTTTTCAGGTTTTCGGATACATCAAATTCTGCTTCTATAATGCTTTTGCTCTCGGTATTCTGGATAGATTTTGCATCTGCACGCTCGCCCATTATCAGGCGAAGGGCTCCGAGAATGATGGACTTACCAGCGCCCGTCTCCCCTGTGATGACTTGCAGCCCTTTTTTGAGGTCTATATCCAGCGTATCGATAAGCGCATAGTTTTGTATGAAGATTCTCTTTAGCATAGTAAAAAAGCTCTAAGCATTAAGGCTTAAAGCTCCACAAAAATATCGGTTAAATGTTGATTTTACAAATTTCTCAATTGTTTTTACTTCCATTTGCTCCACTTCTGAGATTTCGCAGGCTCGAAGTTCTGCATCATTGTTTTAAGCTCGTTAATATTGATATTGGTATTGGTTCCGATAGCGAATATTTCGTAAATCTCATCTGCTTTTGCCTGCATAAATATCGCAAAAGGATAGTTCATTCCGAAGTTATTATCATAAGCCTTAAGCCTTAGGAGGGTATCAAACAGGCTTTTCTTTGCTTGGTTCTTATTGTCTCTCCAAAGGTTGTCTAAGCCCAAGCGATGATAGTTGTACCAGACACTTCTCAGGGTGTTATTCTCCTGCTTTAAGAGGTTATCGATAAGCTGAGCACGGGTTTTTAGTCCTTCGGTTACAGACCAACCGCCGAACCTTTGATTTTGGGAGTTCTGGGAGATTTTCATCGCCTTTTCAAACCATTGCTGCCCGCCATTCATCTTGAAACTATCGCCATCATAGCCGAGAATTACATAGACATAGAAGCTGATGACATCGATGAGGTTCTTACCAGAAAACTGTCTCTCGTTGAAGATGAGGTTTTCATTTTCGGTGTATTCAAAGGGGAAATCTTTGTCATTAATATTGAGAAGGGGTGTATTATAGGTAGAATTATAGACTGGGCGAGAGGCTTGAACCACGAGAGATGCCTTGAAATTATTCCCCTCTTTTGAGTTGATGATAATCGCAAAATTGCACTTAACTTTCTCAAAATTTTGGAGGCGCTTCCCCGTCCAGCTTGTATTATTAATGAAGTCTCTAAGGCTTTTTTCAAGCGTTTTATAGAGTTGCACATTACTCCCCTGCACTTGCTGATGGTTGATGCTGACCTCTGCCAAGAGCTCCTGTGCATTCATCAAAGGGAAGCTCACAAATAATACAAATAGAAAGATGATTTTTTTCATTAGGATAAATTTTCTTGCTTTTTATAGATTCTCAAACGCTGCTTTTGATAGTTTATTGGATTTTGAGCTGTATAAAATCCAAAATATCTCTCGCTACCTCTTGTTTTGTTTTAAGGTCAAAGGATTTCTTCTCATTAGGCGTTAGGATTTGGATTTTATTGGTATCCCCTTTAAAGCCTGCTCCCTTATCTTTTAAAGAATTGAGAACGATCATATCCAAATTCTTCTTTTGGAGCTTGGCTTTAGCGTGCTCCTCCTCGTTATGGGTTTCAAGGGCAAAGCCTACGAGGAACTGTTGCTCTTTCTTCTCCCCCATTGTTTTGAGAATATCGGGGGTTTTTATCAATTCTATACTAAGGCGGTCATCATTTTTCTTAATCTTCTCTGGTGAGACCTCCTTAGGCGTATAATCTGCCACTGCAGCACTGGCTATGGCGATATCTACCTTATCATAATACTTAAAAACCTCATCATACATCTCCTTTGCGGAAGTGATTTTTATGAGTTGAATGCTTGGGTAGCTTACTTTCTCTGCACTTACCCCAGAGATGAGGATAACCTCGGCTCCTCTCCTCGCCGCTTCTTCGGCTAAGGCATAGCCCATCTTACCAGAGGAATGATTCCCAATGAAGCGCACAGGGTCTATTGCCTCATAAGTAGGACCTGCCGTGATGAGAATTTTCTTATTTAAAAACGCCTGCTCCCCATTCTGATGAATGAAAAACTCCTCCACAGTACTCACAAGGGTTTCTGGCTCTGCCATTCTGCCCATACCCACCAAGCCACTTGCCAGCTCGCCATACTGAGCGGGGATTATCCTATGCCCAAAGCCCTCTGCCTTTTCTATATTCGCCTTTGTGGAAGGGTGAGCATACATATCCAAATCCATCGCTGGAGCGATAAACACAGGGCAATGTGCCGACATATACACCGCCAAAGCCAGATTATCACACGTACCAGAAACCATCTTCGCCAGCGTATTTGCGGTACACGGTGCTATGAGCAAAGCATCTGCCCACTTGGCGAGTTCTATATGGTTATTCCAACTTCCATTGGCATTATAAAAATCCGATACCACCTCGTTTTTAGAAAGCGTAGAGAGCGTGAGTTTTGTAACAAAAGCCTCCGCCGATGGCGTAAGCACTACCTTAACCTCTGCCCCTTTTCTAATAAAATCCCTCACCGCAAAAGGTATCTTATACGCCGCAATACCTCCCGTAACTATCATCAGTATTTTCTTTCCTCTTAGCATAGTTTTATTTTTCCGTGACAAATATAGAGTTTTTGGCAGTAGGCACTAATATAGCTATTAGCTTCTGGCTTTTAGCCAATAGCACTCGTAGCACGGGAGGTTCGTTCTACCTAACTAAGGTGTCGTCATATGACAGAGGTATTGCCTACTGCTTATTGCCTATTGCCTACTGCCTAAAAAGGATTTTTTCTAAGATTTTAAGGGTAATAAGGTAAGTGGGTTTCACTCCTGTGAGCCCAAGACCACCAGAGGAGAGGGTGCTGCCCGTTTCCAATGGATTGTCAGACGCATAATAAGCATAGCAAACGAAGAGGTCTTCGGAGATGTGTTTCCTGATTTTTGATGCCACTTGAATCGCTTTCTGATAGTGAGCGCCCTCCATCTCGAGACCAATAGCCCGCCAAGAGGTATTCATAAAATAAGAAAGGATATCCTTATTCTGAAGAGAGGTTCCGAGTACGGTAATCATCGTCCCTTCAAAAGACTCAAGGTCCTTATCTTCAAAATCTGAGAGCTTCAGGCTGTTTTCAAATGGATAATTATCCGCTGTACCTTCAAAAATATGAGCAGTAGGAATCATTATATCTCCTTTTTTGCCCTCCAAAATGCCCGCCTTACCCATTATGGAGATAGATTTTATATTCATCATATGCTCCTCACCAGCCAGTTCATACGGGCGAAGGAGCTCATCCATCACCTCAAATGCCTGCTCTCCGAAAGCATAATCAAAGACGAGGACTACATCATCTCCATTAAACTGGAAATGTGCAAAGGGAGTATTCTTTAAATCTACCTTGCTGAGGTCTATAATCTGAACATCGATATTGCTACCGCTATCGTCTTTTATATAGATAAGCCCTTGTTTTAAGGCATAATCTAAAATCTTATCCTGAAGAGGTTTCTGGTTACTGATTTCCTCATAAAGACTATAATCTACCTCTGTACCTGCTTTTTTGCCCAAGGCGGTATTGGCAAAGAGCATATTCTTCACCGAGTGCATATTGGCAGAAATAATGTGTAGAGGTCGGTTATTTAAACCGTGCTGAACGAGGACATTCTTCACCTTTTGCGCCCACTTCTCACCAAAGAAATGATGCCCCACTCGCTCACGAAGAATCGCACTGAAATGAATCTCCCTCTTGCGGATATCCAAGTGGTCTTCCAAGCTCGCCTTACCTAAATGATAAATAATCTTGAAGAGGCGGTCGGGGTTGTCATCACTTCCAAAATTATTGTAGGCATTCAGGGTTTCATCAAAAGTTCTCCCCAAAAGAGATGAGAGATGAATAAGGGCTACTTCCTTCTCCTTACGGCTGAATTTCTTCTCACCCAAGGCTACAGATTCTATAATCTGCCAAGTTCTGGACGGGCGATAGTTCTCATCTGCAATATAACCCAGCTCTCGGATTTTATCTGCCTCTATATAAAGGAAGGTAAGGTGGGTAAGTATATCATATATCTCCGAACGGCCGAGCAAGACCTCTATATTCATCTGATATTTGTCTATACGGTAGCAATTTCTTCTGCGCTTTTTAGGAACGATAATCTCAAAGCTCCCTTTTTCAAAGCCCTCATCTGAAGTAAGATGCACAAAAGGTGTTTCTTCTATGTTTTCCGGCAACCTGTCGAGCACATAGAGCAGCCCATTGAGCTCTACCTTATTCGGCACTCCCATAGAGCCATAAATCTCGGGAGCTATGGTCATCAGTAACTTTCTTAATGACTCACCGGAAACCCCTGCCGGTTTAAAAAAACCTCTATAAAACAAATGTCTCATAGAGACATATAATCTTTCTATCGCTTCTGTAGTTTCTCTCGCTCTTGACTTTTCCATAATTCTGAAATTTAATGTTAATGTAAAAAGTGGGCTAAATTATTTATTTTATCACAAACACACAAATTACAGAGCATAATCTTATTATATAGACAGAAATAAGTATGTAAGAAAGCTTATAAACCAGCAGTCTTTATAGTGCAATTCCCCTTAATATTGCCATATTAATAAAATTTAAGGTTTTTAATAATAATTTAATAAAGGCTTGATTTTGAACAAAGATTAATTATCCCACTAATAATAAGAGATTTATACCCAAAACAACAAAACATCCATAATAACACATTCACAAACAAAACATATAAAAAAAACAAAAATTAGACAACGAAACAAAAAAAATATTATATTTTTTAAAAAAAGTTTGGATATATTAACTATAAATTTATAAGTTTGCCAACTTAAAATAAAAAAGATAGTTAATATGAGTGTAAAATTAAAAGTGCTAAGTGCTGGAGCCCTCTTCTTCTTGGGGATACAGACAATAGACGCACAGAAAAAGAAGACAGACTCTCTTGTTGAAAAAAAGATTGAAGACCTTGTCATTGTAGGTTTTGGTCAAAAAAGAGCTGTAAAAGAACTTACGGGTTCTGTAGGGAAAATTGGAGGACAAGATGTTGCCAATACCTCTTCAGCATCGATAGACAAAGCTCTATCTGGTAAAGTTGCAGGTGTACAAGGAGGTATGAATACCGGACAACCCGGTGGTGCTGCTAACTTAAGAATTAGAGGTATTGCTTCTATTAATGGTAGAAATAACCCTATATATATTATAGATGGAGTAAGAGTAGCACAAGGAGACCTTACTAGAAACACAACAACAGCTAATATATTAGCAAACTTTAACGAAGCAGATATAGAAAGCGTAACTGTATTAAAAGATGCTGTCTCTACTGCTGTATATGGTGCTGATGCTGGTACAGGGGTAATAATCATTACAACTAAATCCGGTAAAAAAGGTAATGCAAGATTTTCATTCAGTAATGAAACTGGTGTAGCTTTTAAAGCTGTAAAAGGGGAAGAGCCACTAAGTACTTCTGAATGGTTAGACTTGCTCATCGCAGGATATGCCAATACTGTAAATGCAAGAAAAGAAGATGTACTTGCTGCATTACAAAATGGGACAATACCTCCTACAAACAGATTAGGATCTGTTTATGCAAAAAGACATATAAATACAAACTGGCAAAAGGAAACAGAAAAAACAGGAGGTGCATATTTCCAAAAGTTTAATTTTTCTGTTTCTGGCGGTAGCGATAGATTAACTTACCTATCCTCATTAGGATATTTTAATCAAAATGGGGTTGTAAAAGGTACTAGCTTTAACCGTATAACTAATACTAACAAAATATCTTATAAAGCTACAGATAAATTAAATTTATCTACTGACTTGCAATTTTCTTATGGTAAAATCAATACTGTGAGTGATGGGGCTACATTCTCCAACCCTCTCTTAGGCTGGTATTATCTGCAACCAACAGATCCTGTAAGAAATGCAGATGGTTCTTACTATTTTGGAAAGGGTGGAAAGTTATCCAATAACTTATTTAATGTCGCTGCTTTACAAGAATTAGAATATCAAACTGCTAAAACAGCAAGGGTTTTTGCTAATTTCCAGGCAGACTATAAATTGGCTAAGAACTTAGCATATAAATTTGTTTTTGCTCCTGAATTCATTAATATAGAAGAGGATAACTATCGTTCTCCCCTACACGGTAACGGATACAATTATGGAGGAAGCGTTCTTGCATATTCATCTAGATATTTTAATTTCAATGTACAGAACATTTTATCCTATAACTTTAAATTAGGGGAAAGCAATAATTTCTCAGCTAGTTTAATCCAAGAAGCCTATAAATCAGATGTCCGTAAAGTAGGTGGTAGTGCTAATGTTGTAGGTTCTCCTTATTTGGAAACGATGAATAACTTTGTGGTACCTCGCGAAGCATACGGAATAAAAAGTATATCTTCAAGAGGAGGATATGCTGCAACCCTGCACTATGACTATGATAAGTTATTTTTATTAGATGTTTCTGGAAGACAAGATAAACTATCTAACTTCTGGCCAGGTAAAAAAACAGGATATTTCTGGTCAGCAGGTGCAGGTTTAGACCTTGCAAGATTAGAAGCTCTTAAGTCAAGTAATACTATCTCTCAGCTAAAACTTTCTGCTTCCTATGGTAAAGTAGGTAACTTGGCAGATGTTAGCCCTTACTCATTGTATCAATATACTTTTAATTACAATGACCAGGCAGGAGCTAGAGTAACAGGAGTAGATAACCAAGATTTGAAATGGGAAACACTCTCTCCTTTCAATGTAGGTCTTGATTTAGGATTATTTAATAATCGCTTAAGCATTGGCGCTGCTTATTTCCATAAGCTAACAAAAGACTTAATCTTTGAACTTCCATTATCTCCTTCACAAGGTGCTACATCTCAATACCAAAATATTGGAGAGATGAAAAATACCGGTTTTGAATTTACCATAGATGCTAAAATCATCAAAAATGCTGGTGATGGGTTTAACTGGAACTTAGGAGGTAATGTAAGTACATTAAACAATGCAATTACCAAGCTATATGGTGGGCAGGATATTGTTATTAATGACTTAAGAATACACAGGGAAGGTGAAGTTGCAAGCTCTTTCTATATGAGAAAATGGGCTGGTGTAGACCCAACTAATGGTAACCCTCTATGGTATAAAAACGGTGTTGATGGAGAAACTACATCAAACTATAATGAAGCTCAAAAAGCAGTACAAGGCTCTGCAATTGCAACATTATTCGGTGGTGTGGATACTAAACTATCTTATAAAGGATTCTCCCTTGATGCTCAGTTAAGTTTTGGATTTGGTAATAAAGTATATGACCAGTTTGCAAGACTTACCCAAAGTGATGGTGCTATGACTCTTACATATCCAGGATACAGATCTCAATTAGATTACTGGTCTCCAGAAAATCCTAATGCAAGCAATCCTAAACCTATTTTAGGAAGAGGAAATAAAAATGCAAACAGCCACTCTTCAAGATACTTGTACAAAGGTGATTATCTAAGATTAAGAACTGTAAAACTTGCATATAACATTAAGTCTGATGCTTTAAAACAAACAGGAATCAACGGCATGCAGATTTATATCTTAGGAGATAATATCTTTACCTATAACTTTGATAAAAACTATAAGTTTGACCCAGATTTACAAATCAATGGATATGTTAACTTACAAATTCCACCAATGAAAACTTACAGTTTAGGTGTAAATATTAATTTTTAATTTAAAAAACGAATTATAATGAAAAAGACAATATATTCAATATTGGTATTAGCTACATTGGGAAGCGTTTTTAACTCTTGTAGCGAGGATTTTACTGAAACAAGATTCTTTCAGTCTGAACAAGCAAAACCAATTACATCAGTAGAGCAGCTACAATCATTTATGAATGGGACTTATGTAGCTATGAGAAGTTCTTACTATTTAGGTTCTTTTTATAGAGCTTATGGAGAAGTTCGTTCAGATGAAATGTACCATAGAGGGAACCGACCTTCTCTACAAAATTTCACTTATTTTGAGAGTACATATTCTTCATCAACTGAAGCAGAAAAGACTTGGGAAGCTGCGTATGGTGTAATAGCAAATGCAAATATTATTATAAATTCCTCTGATAATCTTACTTGGGGAGAATCTTCTAACCCAAATGTAGTTTCTGCTCAAATTAAAAACATTAAAGGGCAGGCTTATGCTACAAGAGCTTGGGCTACCTTTGATTTACTTCGTCTTTATGGTCAGAAGTATTCAGGAGGTACATTAGGCGTTGTTCTCCCTACTACTTTTAATCCCAAAGGAAAGCAGGCAAGAGCAACTATTGCAGAAACAGAAGCACGAATTGAAGCAGATTTCCAGGCGGCATTAAATAATATTGGTTCTGAAACTGATAACGCAGATAAAACCTATATATCTCCATTAGCTATAAAAGCATTAATGACCAGATACTATCTGTATAAAGAAAATTATGCAAAAGTTGCTGAATTGGTAAAAGAAATTTATGATTCTGATATATATAAAGTAATCCCTTCTAGTGATTTAGTATCTTCTTTTTCTAAGCCAAATACTGAAAATAGTATTTTTGAATTGGCTGTAGGAAAAAATGGTGCACTTAGTGTAAATTCTTATGATTATTTATTAAATGGTGAGGGTGGATATCAGCAAATCGCAGTATTATCTGGAGCAATAAACCTCTACGCGGCTGGAGATATAAGGCTATCTTTAATAAAGGAAGCAAGAACCGCATCGGGTCAGAAAATCGGAGACTTCCTGAGTAACAAATTTTCAAGTAGAGATGGCTCTAATAATATCAAACTTATAAGATATGAAGAAGTCCTGCTTAGTGGTGCAGAAGCATCTATTAAAACTGGCGATTTAGCTACTGCTCTTAAGTATTATAATAAGATTCGTGAAAATAGAAATCTTGCTACTGCCAGCTCTGTAACATTAGATGATATCAAGCAAGAAAGATCGAGAGAGCTTATAGGTGAAGGATTCAGATACTGGGATTTATTAAGATGGGGAGCTACACTTCGGGTTTATGATGATTCTGGAGCTGTAACCAACAACAGCTATAACATCGGAAACCAGCTCATAGCAATGCCAATCCCTCAATCTGAAACGAATGTATCAGGTTCATTGGTACAGCCAAACCCAGGATATGATAATTCAAATTAATTAAATTTGATCATTATTAATATTAAAGTTGCCAATAAATTGGCAACTTTTTTCTTTTAGCCTACAAAAAATATCTATTATTGCAAAAACTTTATCCCAAAAATGAAAATCCTACAGCTCGATAAAAACCACCCTCTCATCCGTGAGCAGCTTCAAAGCAAAGGCTTTCAAATTACCGAAGACTATACCTCAACCTACACGCAGGTTTTAAAAAAAATAAACGATTATGATGGCATTATCATCAGGAGCAGGATACCGTTAGATAAGGAATTTCTACAGAAGGCTCGCCACCTAAAATTCATTGCGCGAGTGGGTGCGGGTATGGAAAATATAGACACCCTCGAAGCAGAAAATCAGAATATCCTCCTCATCAATTCCCCCGAAGGAAACAGAGATGCCGTAGCAGAGCACGCATTAGGGATGCTGCTCGTCCTGATGAACCGCCTCTTCATCTCATCAGAAGAAGTAAAAAAAGGAATCTGGCTAAGGGAAGAAAATAGAGGCGATGAAATAAAAGGAAAAACCGTAGGGCTCATAGGCTATGGAAATATGGGGAAAGCCACTGCCAAAAGGTTTTCGGGCTTTGGTTGCCGAGTGGTTTTTTATGATATCCTACCTGATTTATCCGATGAATATGCTGCCCAAGTTTCCCTCGAGACGCTAAAAGCAGAAGCCGATATCATCAGCCTGCACCTACCCCTCACTGAGGAGACTCACTATATCATTGATGAAAAATTTATCGCAAGTATGAAGAAAAACTTCTACATTATCAACACTGCGAGGGGCAAGAACATCAAAACAAAAGCATTGGTAGAATCCCTAAAATCAGGAAAAATAAAAGGTGCTGCATTAGATGTAACCGAGTTTGAAAAACCCTCGTTCGAGAGCTTGGAGAACCTCAACGAGGACTTCAAATACCTCCTCACCTCAGAAAAAGTCATCCTCACGCCGCACATTGCGGGGTGGACGGTGCAGAGCAAGGAAAAACTCGCACAAGTCATCGTAGATAAAATCCTAAACGCCTTCGCTTAGCCTATGAACCTCCTGAAAACCACCCTCGCCTCCCTCCTCATTTTGTTCCTCATTTCCTGCAAGGACGAAGTGAAAAAAATCCCACCCAAAGCCGAAAACACCCTCCCTAACTTTAGCAGTGTAGATTTCAAAAAAATATTCAAACCCGCAGATTCTAAGCTCTCCCGAGAAGATTCTATCCGAAACATTTTGGGAGATTATTACCTCCAAGTTTGGGAAGGGAGTAACCTCTGGGGAGGAATCATCATCGCAAAAGGAGAGAACATCCTCTTAGAAAAGTATCGAGGATTTACCGATGAGAAAAAACAAAACCCCATCAACGAAAACACCCCACTCCACATCGCGTCTGTGAGCAAACCGATTACCGCTATGGCAATCCTAAAATTGGTAGAATCAGGAAAAATCAGCCTCAACCAAAGCCTCACAAGCATTCTCCCAGCCTTCCCCTACCCTAAAATCACCCTCAAAAATCTACTCAACCACAGGAGTGGGCTCCCCAAATACGAACTTCTAGAACAGGAACTTAAGCCCCTACCCTCCGAATTTTCAAAGGAATTTATCAGCAATCAAGATATTTTGAGCCTCATTTCCAAGCACAAACCTGCACTCAAGAGGGAGCCCAACACCGGCTTTGAGTATTGTAATACCAACTATGCCCTCCTCGCCCTCGTCATAGAAAAAGTTGCAGGCAAGCCCTACCCAATCGCCGTACGGGAAATGATATTCCAACCGCTCGGGATGGAGCACACCTTCGTACTCACCGAAAAAGAACTCCCCACTGCCAGTCCATCTTTTTTTAGCAATGGGAAGATGCACCCCTACAACAAGCTCGATTTGATCTACGGAGATAAGAATATCTACACCACACCTCAGGATTTGCTGCGATTTTCTCAGGCAATGTTTTCCTCAAATTTCCTTCCTAAAAACCTGATAAAAGAGGTGTTTAAACCTTATAGCAATGAGAAAAAAGGAATGAAAAACTATGGGCTGGGGATACGAATGAAAATTTTTGATAATGGAAAAGCGCTGACTTATCATAACGGCTGGTGGCACGGCTCTAATTCGGTTTTTGTGCACCTCCCCGAGTCCAAAACCACAATTATAGCGCTGGGCAACAAATACTCTCGCCGCATCTATTCGGCTACCGCGCTCTCAGGGCTATTTGAAGATTTTCCTTTTGATATTGAAAGCCTTACGAAAGAGCCCACCTCTGGCGAATAGCGAATAAAAAAAAACCGATAATCAATTTATCGGTTTCTGATTTTCATTTCGCTCGCCCTATCGGGAAGTCGTCTCCTCTCGCTGTTTTTTCTGCAAAGTCGCGAGCCTATCCAGCTGCTCCTGCGTCATATCTTGGCGGTTCAGCTTTTTCTCTCTCGCCTCCAAATCTTCTCTCTTTTTCTGCAGCTCCATTTGTTCTGCCACCGCCGAAGAATCGCCTTTTTCTACCCTGCGAATCAGCTCATTATTTTTTTCTATCAGCACCTCGTACTCATCTAAAATAGCGTCATACGCATTTCCAACATCGGTAGAGGCCGTTGTTTGTTCCTCTCCAGAAGACTGCTCCACTGCGTTTTCAGATTGGAGTTGAGAATTATTCTTATCACCGCAAGCACTGACAATCAATGCAAAAACTAAGGCGATACCCAAATAAATGTTTCTAATATTCATCTTATTTTTTTATTTTTTGCGAGAGCAAATGTAAATAAAAATCTCATTAAACCTAAAAACTCCATAGCTGTCAAGCAATTTTTATGGCAACTCCTATACTTTCAAACTACTAATCAACCCATTAACTTCATAAGCAAAACCAAAATTTTGGAAATATAGCTTTAAGCAGCACAAAAAAAATCACCCGCGACTTTGGGTGATTGCTATTGTTAAACATTTACTTTATTTACTTTGACATTGTACAATCTGAACAATTACCTGCATTGCAAAAGACAACTACATACACTCTATCTTTTGTACATCCAGTCCCCTGACTGCAAGTACAGTGAATCTTACTAATATCATCTACCATTTCTAAGCCTGCTTCTATAGCAAGTTCTTTTGGAGTTGGAAGAAAAACTGTATTACCAAAGAGACTTGCTCTTATATATACATGGTCTGATGGAATGGTATCAGAATTACTTTTTATAAAATCCGGTATTTCTTCATCATAATGGGTTCTATATACTGCGGAATAAAGTTCCATTAATGCTTCGTGTACTTCTTTACATTTAAAAAAGTCCTCTGTAATTCCATACTGTATAGTAGGCTCTTTCTCTCTTTCAATTTGTCCAAATCCACCTCTTTTTGCATAGGCTCCAAATTTATCTTCCCTTTCATCCATTACTCCTACAATTTGAACTTCTTTTTGCTCGCCTTTAGCTGATAAAGATTCTATAAGCCCTGCATGTACCTCACAAAGACTACAAGCGCCTAACTCTGCTGTACAAAAATATCTTCCATCATAGGTTCCAGGTGAACATCCAGCCCCTTTTAAACATTTACAACGAATACCAAGTGTAGAAACTCGAGAAACATTACCCTCTTCATCTTTTATAACATAGTATACATCTTCTGGGAGTGTAATTTTCACAAAGTCTTTTGAACCTAGAGTTGTTGCTTTACTACCTTCAGGAAAAGGAATTCCCTTTGCCCCTGTTGCTTTAATTTCAGCAATTACATTCTTACTCGTTATCTCCTGTACATTTATTTCATCTTCCATTGAACAGGAGCTTAACACTAATCCTATGGATACTAATATAAAAAATTTTAAAGCTTTCATTTTAAAAAATATTTAAAAAATTACGCTACTCTTTTGATTTTCGCTTACTCAGCTACTCTTTTGTTTAAAGTTGATTTTCGCTTTCACATCCTCAACCTTGAAGGGGAGCCAGCCCGAATTTGGCGATTTCCTTTTTTATTAAAAATTCATTTTTCTGAAGTCTTTTTAATTTTTTGTTAATCATCTTTGCCTTAATTCGTTACTAAATTAAAAAATTATTTTAAATAAATACAAAAAACCGCTCAAATTGATTGAACGGTTTTAATATCTTATGGATTGAGGGAGATTAGCCCCTTTTCTTGAAGAATGAATCTACGAATTCCTCACCATTAAAGAGCTGTAAGTCCTCCATCTTCTCACCCACACCGATGTACTTCACAGGGATTTGAAACTGATCCGAAATCCCGATAACTACCCCTCCTTTTGCGGTACCATCGAGCTTGGTGATGGCAAGAGCACTGACTTCGGTGGCAGCTGTAAATTGCTTGGCTTGCTCAAAAGCATTCTGCCCAGTAGAGCCATCCAAGACGAGGAGAACCTCATTGGGGGCATCGGGGATGAGTTTTTGCATTACTCGTTTTATTTTGGAGAGCTCGTTCATTAGATTGACCTTGTTGTGAAGCCTCCCTGCAGTGTCTATGAGTACGACATCTGCGTCTTGTGCTATGGCGGATTGCAGAGTATCAAAGGCGACAGATGCGGGGTCTGATCCCATCCCTTGTTTTACGATAGGCACGCCCACTCGCTCGCTCCATATTACCAATTGATCTACCGCTGCTGCTCGGAAAGTATCCGCGGCACCTAATACGACTTTCTTTCCCTGAGATTTAAACTGATGGGCGAGCTTGCCAATGGTAGTGGTCTTGCCGACACCATTCACGCCAACGACCATTATGACAAATGGCTTCTTGTTTTCGTCTATATTTCCCGTGTTGGAATGAGGGTTTTCCAATAGTAATGCCGAGATTTCTTCTCTGAGGATAGCATCCAGCTCGGCAGTATTTACATACTTGTCTCTGGCTACGCGGTCTTCTATTTTTTCTATAATCTTAATGGTGGTAGCTGCACCTACATCAGATGCGATAAGGATTTCTTCGAGGTTATCGAGCACCTCATCATCTACCTTTGACTTACCGATGACGGCTTTTGTCATCTTCTCAAAGAAGCCCTGTCTGGATTTTTCTAAGCCTTTATCTAATGTATCCTTTTCTTCTTTTTTAAATATCTTCTTGAACCAACTCATTTTTTAGAATTATGAATTAAAATGTATGCAAATATATGAAATTAACTAAGTTTTAGAGAGCTTCATTAAAATATTAGGAAAGCAGAAAGCCTACTCAAAAATGAATAGGCCTTTATCTTTTTTGCTGTGTGTGTAGAGCAAATCTTATTTCTTTAAATAAGCATCTACTTCGTCAGCATTCACTACTTGCTCTTCAAAAACATAAGCTCCAGTTTTAGGAGACTTTACCATTTTTACTACTTTAGTCATTTTCTTAGACTGACCGCTTTGTAGGGTCGCTACTACTTTCTTTGCCATAGTAAGTTATACTTTTATAAGATTACTTAATTTCTTTGTGTACTGTATACTTTTTAAGAACTGGATTGAATTTTTTCAGTTCCAGTCTTTCAGTAGTATTCTTTTTATTTTTTGTGGTGATGTATCTGCTCATTCCTGGCAAACCACTTTCTTTATGCTCTGTACATTCAAGGATAACTTGAACTCTATTTCCTTTTTTTGCCATTTCTCCTTAATATTATTTAATGAATCCGTTTCTTGTTGCTCTTTCTACCGCTTCCTCTATACCGAGTTTGTTGATAATTCTCAATCCGTGAGCAGATACTTTTAAAGTAATGTGTTTATCTTGCTCTGGAAGGTAAAACTTCTTCTCCAATAAGTTGATTTCAAATCTTCTTTTGGTCTTGTTATTCGCGTGAGAAACATGGTTTCCTACCATTGCACGCTTTCCTGTTATTTGGCAAATTCTTGACATATCTCGATGTTCTTTATTTACTTATTCAATATTTGAGTGTGCAAAATAAAGAAGTTTTTTTCAGATAGACAAATATTTTTTATTCAAATAATATATTTCGTTTTAAATTTTATCTACTCAAACGATAGAGAAGCCCATCTCAAAGCTCATTTCAACTATAATAAAAGATGAATTTTCATTAAAAAATAATAATGAGAGTATTAAAATTAATGTGTTAAACTCCCAAATTCTTTTTGCCATTCTTCGGCGGCATCGGAGAGCTCGGAATAGAAGCTCTCCCCGTACTTACGGATAAGAGGCGTTTTCAGGAATTTATACACCGGCACCTGAAGCTCTTTTCCGAGAGTGCAGGCATCGCTACACACCTCCCACTCGTGATAGTTGAGCGCCGTAAAGGAGGAATATTCAGTTACACGAATAGGATAAAGATGGCAGGAAATGGGTTTTTGCCAGTCTATAACGCCATCTTCATACGCTTTTTCTATACCGCATTTGGTATAGCCTCGCTCATCATAGGTTACATAGGCACATTCGACATTATTAATTAAGGGGGTTACATACTCACCATCGTTGGGGTCTATTTCCCATTTGCCTTGCTTTTCTATTGCTTCAATTCCTTCTGGTGTAAGGTAAGGCTTTATTTTATCATAAATATTTTCTAAGATTTGAGCTTCTTCCTTGTCTAAGGGAGCTCCTGCATCTCCTTCTACACAACAAATGCCTTTACATTTGGAAAGGTTGCACACAAACTCTTCAGAAAAGATTTCCTCAGAGATTAATTTATCTTCTATTTGTATCATTCTTTAATGTATATAAACTGCGATTTTAAATAAAATTAGAAATATAATCACCATCCATAAGGAGAGCTCCTTCTGCCAATACTTCGGCATAAAATAAATGGCTCTACTGACAATCACCGCACACGGGAATACCATCAAAAGCAAATAGCCGTAATAATTCCCCATATAAAGCACAATAGAAACCGATTGAGCCACTGTAAAGAGGAGTATAAATGTGTATTTAAACTTACTGATGGGGCTTTTTTCATTAAAATAAAAAAAATGTTGCGCAATGCCATACATCATTAATAAACCTATGGGAATGAGATAAAGCAATGGCTGTATATTCTGAGCCATCTTAAAATCTCCAAAAGGGAAATAGGCATCATCCCAAGCATTATAGTGCAGGAAAAATACAATACTGAAATAGAACAAGGCTATCAGCAGCATTCCGAAAAACAGCCTGAATAAATTGAGCAGTATCCGCCCTGAAGTTCCTATAATATGTATTATAACAAACAGAACCAGCGCCCAAGTAGCTGGCAGGAAAATAAAATTCACCGCCAGTATAGAGCCTATGAGCATATAGGAACTCTTCCTTAGGGTGTCATTTGTGCTTGTGAGAATGAGCAATACAAAAGAGCTCACAAAGAGGGAAATAGCAACCCCAATATCCAGACCGCCAGAGTAAAGCGCAAAGGCTAAAAAAGTATATAAAAAAAGGGGGATATGGGTTTGGTAAGTAAGATTGACTTTATTAAAAAGAAAATATCCGAGAGCGATACCCGCAAAAGTAAAGACAGCGGATATAATATTTAAAACACTAAAATTAAAGGCATTAAATGTTATTACTATGGTGAGCAAAAAAAATAAATAGACGGGTATAGAAAAAATATTGCTCTCCTTTGAAAGTAATCTGAACATTTTTTTATATTTTTGTGCAAATTTAATATTAAAAACAAAACAATGACGAGTTTTTGGTTATTCTTAAGTAAGTCTTTTGTATGGTCGTTTCAGTTTTATGATTACGCAGGGAATGTATTAAACTGGATATTATTTTCGGTGGCGTGTATCTTGTTTATCAACTGGTGCTATGTATTGGTTGTAAAGCTGGGAGTGAATAAAGACAAGGAGTATTACTCCCCTACGGAAGGTAAATTCCCGTACTATGATCCTAAAATCTATAAAAGAAAAGAAGACTAAGGGTTAATTAATTGATAACACATTATAGAAAGCCGTATCCTGAGTAGAAACGGCTTTTTATTTATACCTTATAGAGAGATGCCAGAAATTTCTATTATTACACCGTGCTATAATTCTTCAAAATACTTGGAGGAGACGATACAGTCTGTCCTTAACCAAAGTTTTACAGACTGGGAGTGGGTGATTACCGATGATTGCTCGCAGGATAAGTCAATTGAAATCATTGAGAGGCATAATGACCCAAGGATAAAGCTCATTAAAGCAGAGAAAAACGGCGGCGCAGGCTATGCGAGGAATCTTTCATTGAGTGAAGCGAAGGGGAGGTACATTACCTTCCTTGATGCTGATGATGTTTGGACGCCCAACTTCTTAGAGGAAATGCTCAACTTTATGAAAAGGGAAAATGCAGAGCTCGCCTACTCTAATTATGCGAGGTGCAATGAAAAATTAGTCCCGAAATTGGGAGATTTTAAAGCGGATAAGGTGGTTACATTTGGTAATCTTTTGAAGACTTGCAGGCTTTCACTCCTGAGCTCTATGTATGATTCTGAAAGGGTGGGCAAGGAATATTTCCCAGAAGGGAATAAGAGGGAAGACCATACGATGTGGCTCAATCTGCTGAAAAAAATCCCGAAAGGACTACCACTGCCAAAGACAATGGCAAAGTATAGGATGCTACCGACAAGCGTATCGCGAAAAAAATCGGAGATTATAAAAGACCAATACTTGGTATATAGAGATTTTATGGGCTTCTCTGTATTAAAATCGCTGTACTATACAGCACATTGGGCACTTAATGGATTTATAAAATACTCCAAATTCTTTAACCCCCTCTAAGGGTCAGAGACCCTTTCTTTATTAAATAAGGAGGAGGGGTAGAGACCCTTTTATTACTTTTTTACTATTAATTAAGGGCAGGAGCAGTTTTTATTTAAATAACTGATATTAAATAGATTGAGCATTTTTCAATTTTTATAGTTGATGATTGATTTTTTATAGCGTATTTTTTATTTTTACTAGTTGCAGCGCTAATCTTAGCATTGATTTATTGATTTAGATAGTTGCAGAGGCATTTTTACCCATTGCAGAGGCGTTTTTACCCGTTGCATTGGCATTTTTGAGCGTTACATTCGTATTTTTATACATTACATCGATATTTTTTAGTCCGTTTTATTGAATTTTTCGTAATAAAGAAAGCTGATGGCTGATGGTTTTTAGCGGCTAGCTATTAGCGGAGTGGATTTTGGCTAATGATATGGCTAATATGCTCGGTAGCATTGGGCTGAGAGGCGATAAAAGCGCTGGATTTATCGGACATCTGGCGGATAAGTTGGGGATTTTGAATAAGATGAGAGAGGAAGGCAATTGTTTGGTTTTCATCTTTAAAAGACTGGGCACCACCGATGGAAATAAGGGCATCGGCTTCTGGATTTTTACGATAATGATTACCGAAGAGGACAGGCATACCAAAAGTGGTCGCCTCGAGGATGTTATGGAGCCCCGCAGAGTGAAAACCACCGCCTACGAGGGCAATGTCGGCATAGGAATAGAGCTTTGAGAGGATGCCGATAGAGTCTATGATAAGCACGGAATAGTCGCTAATCTTCTGCTGGTTTTGAGGCGCTTTACTGTAGAGCAAAGCCTGCGGGAAAAGAGATTTCAAGGGCTCAAGCCTTTTAAGGGAATGAGGGGCGATGATGATTTTCACCTTCGGATGAAGGGAGGATATTGCCTTGGCGATTTTTTCCTCCGCCTGCCAGGAACTGCCGAAAATAAGGAGGGGTTTAGCGTCTTTAAATTCATCTATAAGAGGAAGGGTGTTGTCTCTGCTGAGGATTTGCTTGACCCGATCAAAGCGGGTATCGCCAGAGACGGAGGACTGAAGGAGCCCGATGCTTTTAGCCAAGTGCTCGGAGTCTTGATTTTGATGAAAAATCCAATTGATATTTCGTTTTAGGTTTGATACGAACCCATTACCCAAACCTCTTTTAAAGAAAATCTGCTTAGGGTAAAAATAGGCGGAGATGATGAAGAGCTTAGCATTGCGCTTTTTTAATTCATCGAAGAGATGGTACCAGTAATCGTATTTAACGGTAAAGAAAATATCCGTAGTGAATAGAGAAAGGAAGCGCTTTAGGTTTTTCTTTTTATCAAGAGGCAGGTAGCAGACGACATCTGCGATATTGGGCTTATTTGCGACATTCTCATAACCCGAAGGCGAAAAAAAAGTAATGAGGATTTTATGCTGAGGGTGGGTTTGTTTTAATCTTTCTAATACAGGGAGCCCTTGTTCATACTCGCCTAAACTGGCAGCGTGCATCCAAATAACCTTATCGTGAGGGGAGAGTTTTTGTTTTATTTTTTGCTCAGATTCTTTTCTTCCGAGCCAGCCTTTTCTAATCTTAGCATTAAAAAGGGAGCCAAGCCTCATCCCGAAAGAGAGCAGAGAAATAAATATGTCGTAAAAAAAATACATTTAATTAATTAGGATAAGAGCTGGGTAGGGCTTGTTCTTTATTAACATCAATCAGCGTATCTATTATCGGTTTTGGAACCTCTTCTGAGGCTTTTTCTGGTGCTTCTTCTTTGTCTTCGATGGAGTGCGTACCTTTCTTCACCGAGATATCATTGAGGGATTTATCTCCTGAAAACTTGGTTGCAAAGAGTAGTCCTGCACCGATAAGCCCGCAGAGCGGAATGAGCACAAGGAATATCCAAAGGATGGCTTTATTCAGCTTGTCATCTGAACCTCGCTCGGTAGAAGAGGAATGTGCGCTCTGCTTTTGTAGAGGGCTTAGGCTTATCATCTCTAAACCGAAATAGTCTGGTGATAAATCATCAAGCCGCTCACCAGAGAAAGAGAGCTGCTTGTGGTCATCAAAGGAAAAATGCCCAATGGAGTCTATTGTAAAGTCTTCGTTGTGCTCCAAGAGGGTATTCCAATGACTTACCTGCTGCTGTATGAATTGATAGACTTCATCAAATGCCAAAGACTCCTTATCGAGGATGGACAGGGTGAAGCCTTCATCGGAAGTATGTACATCAGCGTGGAAGAAAATCTCCTTTGCTGGAGGTAGGATATTCTCATTATTACGAATAACTTTTGCGGTGGAATCTTTCAGGAAGAAAGTTCCGAAACCTTTAATGGCAACCTTGTGATTTGCCTTAAGCTCATCTAATATGTAGTGTGTAAAGTTTTCCATAATCTGCTATCTGTTTTCTTTATAATAATTGATAAGTCCATTAGTTGATGAATCGTGGGAGGCAATTTTGGCTGTACTTTCTAACTCTGGGAGAATCTTGCCTGCTAAAACTTTCCCGAGCTCTACACCAAACTGGTCAAAGCTAAAGACATTCCAGATGACGCCCTGCACAAAAATCTTATGCTCATAGAGGGCAATAAGCTGCCCGAGTGAAAACGGTGTAAGCTCATCTATAAGGATGGAATTGGTAGGGGTATTCCCTTGGAAGACCTTATAATTTAAGAGCCTTTCGATCTCGGTTATGGGCTTCCCTGTTTGCTGAAGCTCATCTAAGGCTTCTTCTTCAGTTTTACCAAAAGCGAGTGCTTCGGTCTGTGCGAAGAAATTTGCCAAAAGCTTTTCTTGATGGTCAGACACCTTATTACAAGGCCTTACAAAAGCGATAAAATCAGAAGGAATGAGCTCTGTACCTTGGTGGATTAATTGATAAAAAGCGTGCTGACCATTAGTGCCTGGCTCTCCCCAAATAATCGCACCCGTTTCATAATCTATAAAGTTGGCGTTTCTATCTACGCACTTGCCATTACTCTCCATATCTGCCTGCTGGAGATAGGCAGGGAAGCGGTCGAGGTATTGTGAATAAGGGAGTACAGCATAAGAACTCGCTCCAAAGAAGTTTCTGTACCACACACCGAGAAGCGCCATTAGCACAGGTACATTTTCAGAGAAATCAGCAGTTTGGAAGTGGGTATCTGTTTCATTAGCCCCCATTAGAAGCTGCTCAAAATTAGGATAACCTATCGCTAAAACAATACTAAGCCCAATGGCTGACCAAAGTGAATAGCGACCACCAACCCAGTCCCAAAACTCAAAAGTATTCTCTTCTAATATACCAAAGCTCTTCACTGCCTCTATATTGGTAGAAAGAGCTACGAAATGCTTAGCGATATCCGCCTCTGAGCCCACCTTCAAAAACCATTTTTTAGCGGTATGGGCATTGGTCATTGTCTCTTGGGTGGTAAAGGTTTTAGAGGCAATAATGAATAGCGTAGTTTCTGGGTTTAAGTTTTTAAGCACCTCTGCGGAGTGGTTGCCATCTATATTGGAGATAAAATGTAGATTGAGCCTCGTTTTAAAATGTTTAAGAGCTGAGCAAACCATTACTGGACCGAGGTCTGAGCCTCCAATTCCGATATTGACTACATCGGTAATCTCCTTTCCTGAAAAGCCTTTGTGCTCCCCAGAAATCACCCTTTCGGAGAAAGTTTTCATCTGCAGGAGCACTCTTTTTATATCTTCTCTTATATTTTTCCCATCAACTAAAATCTCTCGGCAAGAGAAATCCCGAAGTGCTGTATGAAGCACTGCCCTACCCTCTGTCTCATTGATTTTATCCCCAGAAAACAGCTTCTCAATAGCTTCTTTTAGCTGTACTTCTTCTGCCAGTTGGAGGAGGAGCTCCCTCGCCTCTTCATTGATTAAGTTCTTTGAATAATCAAAGAGATAGCCTTGTCTTTTAATAGAAAAATCACTGAAACGCTTAGGGTTTTCAGCGAATAAAGTTCTCAAATCGAAATCATAATTCTGAAAGAGCGCGTCCAATGCTCTCCAGCTTTGTGTATGTACAGGGTTTATTTTAGGCAACATCTGCTCGGTTTTTAATGACGCAAATCTACGGAAAGTTAATAAATGACAGGCTTCCCTCTCTAAATTCAACTTTTCAAACAACGAATATTGCCTTCTCGATTAATATCTATATAGAAAACAAAAATAAAACTGCAACAGACTATGCCTATCGCAGTTTAATGATATGATATAATAATATTTTTACCTCACAGAGAAATATTCTACGCCGTGTTGGCTTTCGGCATTCAGAATATCAGTCTCAAAGAGTCTGAAATCATCTTCCTGCTTCTTTTTGGATTTGCGTTTCTTCAACTTTTTTATCGTGTAGAGAAATGCCAGTATACTAAAAATTCCTATACCCCCTGCTAATACTATATTTTTGCTCAACTTCTCCATTGATATTAAATTTTGGAATCTCAAAATACAAATACCATTCCTTAAAAGGATTATTTTTTATTAAACTTTGTTAATTATTCAATAGCAATCGTTAATTGAACAGATTTTTCGAGTAAAAATGAGTTTTCACTTTATGCACTTTATTTTGTAAAAAGAATACTACTTAGGAAGGAACTTCTTTCTTAGATAATTAGTAGCCCTTATCTCATAGTATTTATAAAACCAATAAGATAAAAGAATAGACACGCCCCAAAATGAAGTATAACAAATAACAAACATAGCCGACCAAGGTACTATATTATAATATTCATTCACATCATAATATTCTACTATTTTTGCTAACCCCATTTGCACAATACTATTAATAAGATATAATGAATATGAAGTTATACTCAAAAAAGTAATCGGTTTATATAATTTACTATTGCTGGTTTTTATAGAGTTCATATAAGGTAAAATCAATAATATGGTAATAGAAGTAATACTTAATTCTATTGTTCTGTATAAAAAGTTATTTACTCCTATAACTTTATCTAAAAAATTACTCAAAATAAAAGCAATAATCCCCATCCAAAACATTACCTTTCTATTCTTATCCCAAAAACCTCTGTAATAGAAATAAATATAGGACGCCAAAACCCCAAACATAATTCCATCTAAACGATAAAAAACTGAATATCTAATAACCTCAAAATCTTCATATTTAAAATCATTAATAGAAAATAGATATGTAAAACGAAAGAAATGGATAATAAATAACCCTCCCAAAATTATAATCAACATAATATTTTTCAGAGAGAATCTAAGGAGCTTTAATATAAAAGCAAACAACGGAAGCAATAAATAAAACCATTCTTCCACACTCAAACTCCAAGACCATTCAAAGAAACTATGCTGCATATTACTAAACAGGTTCTGGGAGAAAATTAAATAAGATATTGTATTGTATTGTATTGTATTGTATTGTATTGTATTGTATTGTATTACAAAAAGAATAATTAAAATCAAATAATAATTAGGTAAAGTTCTTGTCCATCGCTTTATCCAGAAATTTTTCATTTCTTCTAGCGAGAGACCCTTACTTTCCATTTGTTTAATAAAAATATGCCCTATAAGAAATCCACTCAAAACAAAGAAAATACCTACACCATCATAATATAAAGCGGAATAATATTTAGCATATTTTGCAGGAATAAACTTCGCTGCGTGGGTAATCATTACAAATAGAATAGCCAGCATTCTAATAATGTCCAATCCAAAAATTCGGTCTTTTTTTATCTCCATAATACTTATTATTCTTAAATAATCAATTGTGTCGCAAAAATAAAGATTTCACATAAAACTATTTCTATAATTAGAAAATTAATTATCTTTGGTCAAAATATTCTAATTATGATAAAGAAAACTTTAATTTGTGCTGCTTCGGTAGCAGCATTTTCTTTTATGAATGCACAAAAACAATACCCCCAAACCGAAAAAATTGACCATACAGATGAGTATTTCGGTGTAAAAGTTCAAGACCCTTATCGCTGGCTGGAAGACGATATGTCTGCCAAAACAAAAGATTGGGTAGAGCGTGAAGTTGCTTTCACAAATGATTATCTCTCTAAAATCCCTTTCAGAAATGAGCTTGCAAAACAGCTGAAAGATATCTGGAACTATGAGAAAATCGGAACCCCTTTTAAGGAAGGAGAATACACTTACTTCTATAAAAATGATGGTCTGCAAGCACAATCTGTACTTTATAGAACCGATAAAAACGGAAAAACTGAGGTATTCCTCGACCCAAATACTTTCTCTAAAGACGGAACAACCTCCCTCGCGGGAATTTCCTTTAATAAGAAAGGAACACTTGTAGCCTATAGAATCTCTGAAGGGGGGAGCGACTGGAATAAAATCATCATCCTCGATGTAAAAACAAAAAAGCAGATTGATGATACTTTGGTAGATGTAAAATTCTCTGGTGCTGCCTGGCTTGGAGACGAGGGCTTCTTTTATTCAAGCTATGATAAACCCGACGGCAGTGTACTTTCTGCAAAGACCGATGACCACAAAATATACTTCCACAAGTTGGGAACCAAGCAGTCTCAGGACAAGCAACTCATTGTGAAAAAAGAAGGCAAGTGGAGATATCTCTCTGCAAGCCTTACCGATGACGAAAGGTTCCTCATCGTCTCTGGGGCAAATGCTACCAATGGAAATGAGCTTTACATCAAAGACCTTAAGAACAAGAAAAATTCAGACTTTATAGAAATTCAGAAAGGTTTTGATTATAATACGGGAGTTGTAGATTCCAAAGGCGATTTCATCTATGTACAAACCGATAAAAATGCTCCTAATGGAAAACTTCAAAAATTCAATATCAGTACTCCTCAGACTTGGGTAGATGTAATCCCAGAAACTCAAAATGTACTCGGTGTGTCTACTGGTGGAGGCTACATCTTTGCCAATTATATGAAAGATGCAGTTTCTTCCATCAAACAATTTGATTACGATGGCAAGTTCATCAGAGAAATTGCTCTTCCAGGTAAAGGCTCAGCAGGAGGCTTCTATGGGAAGAAAGAGGAGAAAGACCTTTATTATTCCTTTACCAACTACATTACTCCAAGCACATCTTTCAAGTTTAATGTAGAGACGGGCGTATCCGAAGTTTATCAAAAGGCAAAAGTAAAATTCAACCCTGAAAACTATGTGAGCGAGCAGATTTTCTACACCTCCAAAGACGGAACAAAAGTACCGATGATAATCAGCTATAAGAAAGGCTTGAAACGCAATGGTAAGAACCCTACCATCCTCTACGGATATGGCGGTTTTAATGCTTCTATGACGCCTTACTTCTCTGTAATCAATGCGATTTGGATGGAAAATGGTGGCGTTTATGCCGTTCCAAACATCCGTGGAGGCGGTGAATACGGAAAAGACTGGTACAATGCAGGAACCAAGATGCAGAAGAAGAATGTGTTTAATGACTTCATCGCTGCGGGAGAATATCTCCAAAAGAATGGATATACCTCTAAAAAATACTTAGCGATTTCTGGAGGGTCTAATGGCGGACTACTCGTAGGTGCCGTTATGACGATGAGACCAGACCTCGCTCGTGTAGCATTCCCAGCCGTAGGCGTACTGGATATGCTCAGATATAATAAGTTTACCGCAGGAGCAGGTTGGGCGTATGACTACGGAACCGCCGAAGACAGTAAAGAAATGTTCGAGTATCTGAAATCTTACTCCCCTCTGCACAATGTAAAAAAAGGGGTATGCTACCCATCTACTCTTATTACTACTGGCGACCACGATGACCGTGTAGTACCTGCCCACTCCTTTAAGTTTGCTGCAGAGCTTCAAGCGAAGCAGTCTTGTAAAAATCCTGTGCTCATCCGTATAGAGGTAAATGCAGGGCACGGTGCAGGGCGCTCCACAGAGCAAATCATCAATGAAGCTGCCGATAAAATGGGCTTTGCTCTCTATGAAATGCGCCGTAGCCGGTGAGGTAGACCGTAGCCGGTCGGGCACTTACCCACTGGCGTGGGGAGCACTTAGGACAAACTAAGGGCTAAAAGCTAACATCTAAGAACAATAAAAAGGTTACGGGCGACCCAGAGGGTCGCCCGTAACCTTTTTATAAACCACTTAATATAAAACACAAATCTATTTATTACTTCTCTCCTTTCCCAAAAGGGAAAGCATATACAACAGATATACTAACTTTTAAAACAAATTTTTAATAAAAATATCACGCTTAAATACGCAACCCTGCCCAAAAGTTATCATTTTTAAATCTTTACTCTATGAAAGATGTAAAATGAAGTACAATTAGTATTTATCATTAACCTTAAATAGCTATACAGAAATAACTCCAGCTTATAAAAACCAGAGTTATTACATTATTTTTGTTAGTAGTGCTATTAAGCCTCTTCGGAAGTAGCTACTTCTTTTTCTAATACTACTTTACCTCTGTAGTAGAGTTTTCCTTCGTGCCAGTGAGCTCTGTGGTAAAGGTGTAACTCACCAGTAGTTGAATCTTTTGCTAACTGAGGAGCAACCGCTTTGTAGTGGGTTCTTCTCTTATCTCTTCTTGTAGCAGACTGTCTTCTCTTTGGATGTGCCATTTCTAATATTTTTTATTATTTGATGATGAGCGGGGCTATCCCACTACTATAATATTTTAATTTTTCAATTTTCTTAATGCTTCCCATCTCGGGTCTATCTCCCCTTCGGGTTCTTCTTTATCATTTTGAGCGGTTGGACTAAACTTTTCCAAAAGTTCAAAATCTTTATCGGAGAGGTTGGGTGAGATTTTCTTCATCGGGACAGCGAGCATTACAGACTCATAAATAAGCTGTGCAATATTAAACGCATAATCCTGATGAGGAATCGTGATCACTTCTTCATTGGAGTCATCATAGTCTTCTCCAAACTTTACCAAGATGTTTATATTCTCGTCTATGGGATAGCTAAACTCCTCCCCTGTAATATCACATTCAAGGTTGATAGTCCCCAGAGTTTGAATATTAAACTCTAAAAAAGTACTGTGCTTCTCCAAAAACACCTTTATATTGAGTTTTGGAGCTGTAAATTCTTTTTCAGTGTCAAAAAGCTCAAAGAACGCCTGAGTGATTTCAAAATCAAACTCGTGCTTCCCATTTTTAAGACCAACAAACGCTATGTCGTAGTTTCTAATCTTGTCCATAAAATGAGTGTGCAAAAATAAAGTTTTTTTTTATTCTCACAAATATACTTTTAGTTTTTTAGCGAGAATCTATTATTAATAATTCAATCACTTAAAAGACACCTAAAATCTATGGTAAAACCTCCCATACCACGGATGACTAATAAGTATAAGTAGTGCCCTCTCGGGAGTCTTTCAGTTGAATGCCTGCTTCCAGTAGTTTATCTCTAATCTGATCGGAGAGCTCAAAGTTTTTCGCCTTCCGAGCCTGGTTCCTAAGCTCTATAAGCACTTGAATGGTAGAATCCAGCTTTTCATTAGCGTTTTCTTCTATCTGCTGTAGCCCAAGCACATCATATACAAAGGCGTGCATCAAGTGTTTTAGTTCGTCTGTATCAGATGTAGAGAGGTGAGATTTACCATCTTTAATGCTGAATATGAGCTTAACCACATCAAAAAGGTGAGCGATGAGGATAGGTGAATTGAAATCATCCATAAGAGCTGCATAACACTTATCTTTCCATTCTGCAAGTGTGAATGAAGAGTTTTCGCCCTCTCCTTCATAATCATTTAGGATTTTAAGTGCTTCCATCATTCGGTTAAAACCTTTTTCACTGGCTAGTAATGCCTCGTTGGACAAATCTACCACACTTCTATAATGCGCTTGAAGGAAGAAAAATCGGATAACGGACGGGTGGAAGCCTTTCTCAAAGAAAGTATTTTCTCCCGTGATAAGTTCCATTGGAAGAATGGTATTCCCTGTGGATTTAGACATTTTCTGGCCATTCATTGTGAGCATATTGGCGTGCATCCAATAATTCACTGGTGAGGTACCATTGCAGCCCTTGCCCTGTGCTATTTCGCACTCGTGATGTGGGAATTTCAGATCCATACCACCACCGTGTATGTCAAACTTATCACCGAGATATTTGGTACTCATCGCTGTACATTCGAGATGCCAACCTGGGAAGCCTTCGCCCCAAGGCGAAGGCCACTTCATAATATGCTCTGGCGAAGCCTTTTTCCAGAGGGCAAAATCCTGCGGATTTTTCTTCTCGCCCTGCCCATCCAAATCTCGGGTATTGGCAAAAAGCTCCTCAATATTCCTTTTGGAAAGTTCGCCGTAGTTTAAGCCCCGCCTGTTGTATTCCAGCACATCAAAGTAGACAGAACCGTTGCTCTCGTATGCCAATCCTTTATCAATAAGAATTTTTGCAAGCTCCAGCTGCTCTATGATATGCCCAGTAGCGGTAGGCTCTATATTGGGAGGGAGGTTATTAAAGAGCTTCAGCACATCGTGGAAGTTCACCGTATATTTCTGGACGATTTCCATTGGCTCGAGCTTTTCCAATCGGGATTGCTTTACGAATCTGTCATTATTCACATCGCCATCATCGGTTAAGTGCCCAGCATCGGTGATATTCCTTACATAGCGAACCTTATACCCGAGGTGAGTAAGCGCACGGTAGATAAAATCAAAGGACATAAAAGTACGCACATTGCCCATATGCACATTAGAATAGACCGTAGGCCCACAGACATACATACCGACATTTCCTTCTAAAATGGGCTTAAAGATTTCCTTCTCTCCACTAAGGGAATTGTATATTTTCAGTTGATGATTTTCCATAAAATTGATTTAAAAAAAATGTATTAAACAAGTGAGCTCATCCCCACATAATGCAGAAATTCTTGGCGGGTAATGGGGTTGGTACGGAAGATTCCGCTCAACTCTGCGGTTATGGTGGAGCTCTGCGTATCCTTTATCCCCCGGCAATTTACACAGAGGTGTTTTGCATCTATTATACAGGCTACATCTTTGGTTCCAAGGGCTTCTTTCATCGCATCTACAATCTGCATTGTGAGCCGCTCCTGCACCTGCGGCCGCTTGGCGTAATAATCTACGATTCTATTGATTTTAGACAGGCCAATCACCTCCCCATTAGAAATATACGCTATATGCGCCTTTCCGATAATCGGTAGGAAATGATGCTCGCAAAAAGAATAAACCGTGATATCTTTCTCTACCAGCATCTGGCGATACTTATACTTATTGGTAAAGGTAGAGATGCCGGGCTTATTCTCCGGCAGCAAGCCTCCGAATATTTCATTTACGAACATTTTTGCCACTCGTTTCGGGGAGTCTCTCAGCGAGTCGTCTGTCATATCCATCCCCAGCGTGTGCATTATCTCTGCAAAGTGTTTTTCTATCTTCTGAATTTTCTCTTCAGGGCTCAGCAGGAAAGCATCTTCCCTTAGAGGGGTGTGCTCCTTACCTGTAAAGAGGTCATCATCAATATCAAAATTATCTATCATAATAAGGATTAATACGGTTGCAAAAATAAGGATTAAAATAAGATTTTGAAGATGAGTATTTAATTTATTCGCCTTATATAATCTATTCTCTTTTTTCTATCACAATAGAAAATATAAATCATTATCCTTCCCAATATCCCAAAAGAATATTATAGTTTTGCACGCTTTTTTTAAGTAGAATATTAACAACATAAATTATACATTATTACTTATGAGTACGAAACTATTTTTGAATGCAGCCGTTGCCTGCTTCTTAGGAATTACTGCTAACAGCTTTGCACAAAGCACTCCTGCAGCTCCTCAAAAAGAGGATGTTGGGAGAATAGGTATCAACTCTATTTCCCCAAGAGCTACATTGGATATAGAGGTTAAAACCACTGATGAAACAGCTAACCAGGGTATCATTATCCCAAACCTGAGCAAAGTAAGTATTGCTAAAATAACAGAACCTGTAGAATCCACATTAGTATATATCAGCAATGTAGATAATTATACCGAAGGACAAAATACCACAGCTGATGCTCTTGTAGCAAATGTAAATGCAAAAGGCTTCTACTTCTACGATGGTACTACTTGGCAGCCGCTACAAAAAACAGCACCCAAACTTGACTATATCATAAGTGCAGATGGTACTGTACTAATGCAATGGTTAAATAAATACACCCAGAATATAGATATGAATCAATATTCTGATATGGCAAATGTAACTACTATAAGCGAAAGATTATTACAAAACTCTGGTGGTATTAAGACATTTATTATAAAAGATGGTGTTACTAAAATAGGTAATTATGCCTTTCAAAATACTAAAGACTTAAAGGTAACCATCCCCCAATCTGTAACTGAAATAGAAGAGCACGCTTTTGAAGAGAATAAAGGGGTAACTGAACTCAATCTTCCTAATTTAAAAATTGCAGAAGATGGTATATTCCAAAAAAGCAATTTAAAAAGTATTGACTTATCTCAACTAACTACGATTAAGAAAAATGCATTCTCATACACCAAACTACTAACTACCGCCAATTTCCCTTCTGTAACCTCTGTAGGCAAAAGTGCTTTTGAAGACAGCAATCTCTCTAATATCAGCTTACCAGAAGCTACCTTAATAGGGAGCTGGGCTTTTTATAACACTCATTTAACAAACATTTCGGCTCCAAAAGTTACTACTATTGGAGAAAGGGCTTTTGGGGGCTCTAAAATAACAGATATAAACTTCCCTGAAGTCACTTCAATAGGTTGGTATGCTTTCTCTGGAACAAAACTAACCACTCTTAACCTCCCTAAAGCACAAATAATTGGAGGACATGCTTTCGAAAGTACAAATATAACAAGCATAAATCTACCCGAAGCCACTTCAATAGGTGAAAGCGCTTTCTCTAGAACAAAACTAACCACTCTTAACCTCCCTAAAGCACAAATAATTGGAGGACGTGCTTTCGAAAGTACAAATATAACAAGCATAAATCTACCCGAAGCCACTTCAATAGGTGAAAGCGCTTTCTCTAGAACAAAACTAACCACTCTTAACCTCCCCAAAGTTACTACAGTAAATCGTTATGCTTTCGAAAACAGTGGGTTAACAAGCATAAGCCTACCTAATGCTACTTCAATAGGTTGGGGAGCCTTTGGCGATACTAAGCTAACCACTCTTAACCTTCCTAAAGTTACTACAGTAGAAGAACGTGCTTTCCATGGATTAACAAGTTTAGAAACACTCACCCTAGATTCTATAATAACTCTGACATCAGAAGCTATACATGTCCTACCTAACTTAAAAAAGGTTATTCTGGGAGAAACTATTAAAGAAATTCAAGATGGAAATCTTCGTCAACTAAACAAGAATGCAGAAGTCTATATACGAGCTACAACCCCTCCCTCCTTAACTGAAACATTCGATATAAATTGTACTTTCTATGTCCCTCAAGCAAGTCTTAATGCATACCATACCCACCAAGATTGGGCTCCTCATAAAGATAAAATAAAAGGATATAACTACTAACCATTATTTAAAAAGAGAGCTTGTAGGCTCTCTTTTTAGATATATACTGTACTTAAAGAACGGGAAAGCTATCCTATTTTAGACTCTTATTACGAAATCCCCAAATTTAATACCCCATCATTATTCATTTCCCCTATAACTAAAAACAAATAGCAGGCTGCAATTCTCATATTAAATAAGATTACAGATAAACTAAAAAAAGATGTAAGTCTTAAAGAATTTTATATATTTGCACCCAGATTAAAATAACTTTAAAATAATATACTATGTCAGACATTTCATCAAGAGTAAAAGCTATCATCGCTGATAAGCTAGATGTAGAAGAAACAGAAGTAACTCCTGAAGCAAGCTTCACAAACGATTTAGGAGCTGATTCTTTAGATACAGTTGAGCTTATTATGGAATTTGAAAAAGAATTCAACATTCAAATTCCAGACGATCAGGCTGAGAAAATTACTACTGTGGGGCACGCTATTGCTTACATAGAAGAAGTAGTAAACAAATAACAAAAAACTAAAAAAACAAACTTATGGAATTGAAAAGAGTAGTTGTAACAGGATTTGGCGCCATAACTCCAATAGGAAATAATGCAAATGAATACTGGGAAAACCTTGTGAAAGGTGTGAGCGGAGCAGCTCCGATTACTCTTTTCGATCCTACAAACTTCAAGACCAAATTTGCCTGCGAAGTGAAGGGCTTTAACCCGCTTGACCACTTTGATAAAAAAGAGGCAAAGAAAATGGACAGAAACACACAGCTCGGTATGGTGGCAGCAAGAGAAGCTGTAGCCCACGCAAGACTGATAGAAGATAATGTAGATAAAAATCGAATCGGTGTTATCTGGGGCTCTGGGATTGGAGGTTTAGAAACTTTTGAAACCGAAGTTTTAGGCTATGCAAACTCGAATGGAGTACCGAGGTTTAACCCTTTCTTCATCCCTAAAATGATAGCCGACATTACCCCAGGACATATCTCTATGGAGTTCGGTTTCCACGGACCTAATTACACTACCGTTTCCGCTTGTGCTTCCTCTGCTAATGCTATTATAGACTCTAAAATGCTCATCCAATTAGGCAAAGCAGATGTTATTGTATGCGGTGGCTCCGAAGCAGCAGTTACTGCAAGTGGCGTAGGTGGCTTTAATGCTTTAATGGCACTCTCTACAAGGAATGATGACCCTAAAACCGCTTCCCGCCCGTTTGATAAAGACCGCGATGGTTTTGTCTTAGGCGAAGGTGCAGGCTCTATCGTACTCGAAGAATATGAACACGCGGTAAAGAGAGGGGCAACTATCTATGCAGAGCTTTCAGGAGGTGGTCTCAGCGCAGATGCTTACCATATGACAGCTCCTCACCCAGAGGGTCTCGGGGCTTATCTCGTAATGAAAAGCTGCGTAGAAGATGCGGGACTTTCCCCTGACCAGGTAGATCATATCAATATGCACGGAACCTCTACTCCACTCGGAGATATTGCAGAATCCAGTGCTATTGCAAGGCTCTTCGGTGAGCACGCTTACAATATTCAAATCAACTCCACTAAGTCTATGACGGGGCATTTGCTCGGTGCTGCAGGAGTTATAGAAGCTATTGCTACTGTGGGGGCATTAACTCACGGAGTAGTTCCACCAACCATCAACCACTTTACAGACGATGAGAAGATTGATGACAAATTAGACTTCACATTTAACAAAGCGGTAAAAAGGGATATCAGCGTAGCAATGAGCAATACTTTTGGCTTCGGTGGACATAACGCTTGCGTACTTTTCAAAAAAATATAATTCCAGTCTATGATGAGGCTTCAGAAATACATCAGTAAATTTCTGTTTAAGGAGAAGACACCACCCCTCAGCAACGAAGATTTTAATTTTAAAGAAAAGATAAAAGCCATTGTAGGCTACGAAATACGCAATATAGACCTCTACAAAGAGGCTTTCTCACTAAAACTTTCCAGAAACAATTATAAGAACTACGAGCGCTTAGAATTCCTTGGTGATGCCGTGCTTGGGTCTATTATTTCCTCGTATCTGTTCATCAATTACCCGAAGTCCAACGAGGGTTTTATGACGCAATTGAAGTCTAAAATCGTCAATCGGAAAAATCTAAATAAGCTCGGGGAGGAATTAAAACTCTCCCGCCTTATAAAGAACACCAAAGGTACAATCCTAAGCGAGGATATTGCAGGAAACCTATTTGAAGCGCTCATCGGGGCTATATTCCTTGATACCGATTATGAATCTTGCAAAAAAATAGTACTCGGAAAGCTCTTAACGCCTGAGAAAATCAATCAGCTGGAAAATAAAATCATCAGCTATAAAAGCCTCCTGCTCGAATGGTCTCAAAAGGAGAAAAAATCTCTCGCCTACGAAACGGTGGAAGAAAGTTCCCCTTCCGAGAAAACGAGCGTCTTCCGCTCCTATGTAATCCTCGAAGGCAAAAGAATAACCAACGCCAGCGAATCTTCCAAGAAAAAAGCAGAAGAAAAAGCCGCACAAAGAGCCTTCTACTCCCTCAACAAAAAACAACGGATACTTACGAAAATCCCCCAAAAGCAGTAAAAAAATAGCCTCCAAAAGTGTAAAAATCCACCTCTATAAGTTATTGATTTCCAAACCCCACAGAGAAGGTAAAAAAACTGACTGCCTTTTTTAAAAATACGACTTTCATCCCTCCAAAAATTGACTTCAATCCCCCTCCTAAAAAGGAGAAATCCTTACTTTTGTGGAAATTTTATAGAGAAGTATGAGAGCTCAAAATCCATTTATTCTGGAAGATGAAGACGAAATAGAAGAAGTGTCTTTGGGGTTGCTTAGACTCTCTGATAAGATACATCCACACGAATTTTTCTTCAAAATTAACAGTAGCAGAAAATTACAGTTTGAGCGAACAGTAGATTTAGAAATCTGTGGTGAGTATTTTAATTACCAGCACAGCGTATTTCAGGCTTGCGATGGGCAGACGAGGAATATCATTCGCTTGTTCAAGAACAAATCTTGCCTTTCCCATCAGAAAAAGGAAATCGATGAACTCTTCAGTGATGAAAACCCAATTCATTACCTGATTCCAAAGGCTGAGGAAGTAGATTACATTATGTTCTCTTCAGATAATATTGCAGATTTTTCTGTACTTTTGCCCTCTCAAAATATCAATTTTTCCATTCAGGAGCTGATTACCGATTCTAATCATCCGCTCTATAAACTCATTCAATACGAATATTATGAACAAAGACTTAAAAAAAACTAAGATTATCGCAACGCTCGGCCCAGCATCATCCAACAAAGAAACGATGATAGAAATGATTAAAGCCGGAGTAGACGTATTCAGAATAAACTTCTCACACGCAGACTATGACCTGGTAAGAAAGAATGTAGAACTCATCCGAGAAATCAATGCAGACTTCGGATACTCGGTAGGAATACTCGGAGATTTACAAGGTCCCAAACTGAGAATCGGTGTAGTGAAGGAAGGTGCTTTCCTCAACCCTGGGGATATACTCACCTTTACCAATGAGGAGATTGAGGGTGATTCCACAAAAGTCTATATGACCTATCAGCAGTTTCCAAAAGATGTAAAAGTGGGAGAAACCATCCTTATTGATGATGGAAAACTCGTCCTCGAAGTCATAGAAACCAATGAAAAAGACACTGTAAAAGCAAAAACTATACAAGGTGGGCCACTAAGCTCCAAGAAAGGCGTAAACCTGCCCAATACCAATGTATCCCTACCAGCACTTACAGAAAAAGACATCAGAGATGCTAACTTTATATTAGACCTCCAACTGGACTGGATAGCGCTCTCTTTCGTAAGATACGCGCAGGATATCATAGACCTAAAAGAAATCATCGCCAACCATCCTACCAACAACTTCCCAACACCTATTATTGCGAAGATAGAAAAGCCAGAAGGGGTGAAAAACATCGATGAAATCCTCGAACACTGCAATGCCCTAATGGTAGCAAGAGGAGACCTTGGCGTAGAAATCCCAATGGAGGAAGTACCCGCAATACAAAAAGCATTGGTAGAGAAATCCAGAGAGCACGCAAAACCTATCATCATCGCTACCCAAATGATGGAAACAATGATCAACAGCCTCACTCCTACCCGAGCAGAAGTAAATGATGTGGCAAATTCCGTATTAGACGGCGCCGATGCCGTAATGCTCTCTGGAGAGACTTCCGTAGGGAAATACCCAGTAGAAGTGATTAAGAATATGTCTAAAATCATCAAAAATATTGAAACAACCGACTATTATAGAGAAAGGAACAACATTATTGAAAAGCAGTTTAACTGTATAGACGAGCGCTTCATCACAAACAGAATATGTCTTGGAGCAGTTCGTATCGCAAAATCCATAGAGGTACAGGCAATCGTTACCCTCACCTACTCAGGATATACCGCTTTCCAGATTTCTTCGCAGAGACCCAACTCTCATATTATCGTTTATAGCTCAAACAAGCGGGTTATTACCCAGCTAAATCTCCTTTGGGGCGTACGAGCTTTCTTCTATGATATGCAAAAATCCACAGATGAAACTATCGTACAAGTAAATACGCTTACCTATTCAAACAAATTCGTAGAGCAGGGAGATATGGTCATCAACCTCAATGCAATGCCCGCCCACGAAGGAGGCAAAACCAATACCCTAAGACTAACCACCATTTAATCCATAAAAAAGAGCAGTACTGATAAAAGTACTGCTCTCTTTTTTATCGGTTTATTTCTTAAACCCTCTTTAATTTTTTAATAAAAAAAACAGCATTACTCACGGTCTCAAAAGCATTATTATAAATACAAACAACACTAATAAATCCCCTCTCCCAAAATTTTCTATAAGAAGCAGACCAGCTTTTCTGAATAAAAAATTCTTTCCAAACTATACTTATCTTTGCTTTAAAATTCTCAAGTATGAAGGAGCTTCAATACTGCCCAAAATGTGGCAACAAAACTTTGCAATTCAATGAAATCAATAAGCTGAGCTGTACGGATTGTGATTTCGTTCTCTACCATAATTGCGCAGCTGCCGTAGCTGTTATCCTTCGTTGCAGAGATGAAATTTTCTTCACCAAAAGAAGCCAAGAGCCCAAAAGCGGAATGCTGGATTTATCAGGAGGTTTTGTAGATCCTAATGAGTCCGCAGAAGAGACCTGCAAACGAGAACTAATGGAAGAGCTCCAGCTTCCAATCGATGTATCTCGGCTAAGGATTCTCGGCACTCGCCCCAATGTATATCATTTTAAAGGAATTGATTACAATACGATGGACATATTCTTCGAGTATGAAGTTAAGGAGAAATTCCTGCCAACCCTCGAGCTGTCGGAAGTCAGCGATGGAATATGGGTAAAAATATCTAACCTCGATTTCTCATCTCTCGCCTTTGATTCTCAGCGGAATTTCCTAAGAACTTGGGTTGAACCATTCTCATAACCCAGAATCATCAAAATAAAAATCCCCTCTCGTGGAGGGGATTTCTCTTTACATTAGTATCCTAACTGTTTTCGTACTCTTGCGAGGGTTTGCTGCGCGATGCGTCTGGTCTTCTCCGCACCTTCCTGCAATTTCTTATCAAGTTCGGCGAGGTTATTCATATAATAATCAAACCGCTCTCGTTCATCCTTAAACTTACTCAGTATGAGGTTGAGGAGCTCAGTTTTTGCGTGCCCATAGCCAAAGCCTCCTGCTACATATTTTTTTCTCAGCGCTTCGGTTTCTTCCTCGGAGGCGATAAGCTGATAGATGCCAAACACATTACACGCGTCTGGATTTTTCGGTTCTTCAAGGGGAGTAGAATCGGTTTCTATAGACATCACCTGTTTTTTCAGCTCTTTCTCTGGCAAGAAAATATTAATAATATTCCCTCTGGATTTAGACATTTTCTGCCCATCGGTACCGGGAACATATTTCGTTTCTGCTTGTAGCTCAGCACTTGGCAGCACAAATGTTTCGCCCATTTGCCTATTAAATTTTTCTGCTAAATCGCGAGTGATTTCAAGGTGCTGCAGCTGGTCTTTGCCTACGGGAACTATTTCGGCATCGTAGAGCAGGATATCGGCAGCCATTAAAATTGGATAATTAAACAGTCCTGCATTCACATCTTGCAGACGATCAGCTTTATCCTTAAACGAATGGGCTAAAGTCAGCCGCTGATACGGGAAAAAACAATCCAAATACCACATAAGTTCGCAAACTTCTGGAATATCACTTTGCCTGTAAAAGTGTGTTTTTTGGGTATCCAGACCAAACGCCAGCCACGCCGCCGCTATCTCGTAAGTATGCGTTCTAAGCTCCTCGGCATCTTTAATCTGCGTAAGTGTGTGCAGGTTAGCGATAAAGAGGAAGGAATCATTTTCATCTTTTTTTGATAGCTCTATGGCTGGGATTATTGCTCCGAGTAAATTCCCAAGATGCGGAGTGCCAGTCGCTTGTATTCCCGTTAATATTCTGGACATAATCTATATTCTATTTAATATTAAAAAATTTTTCTCTATAATAATAAGGCATTGAGGGCTCTACATCGGTTTTCATCAGACATAAATCTGTGCCCAGCTCCTTTTCAGCGGGAGGAGGAAGTCCGAGAGATACGCCAGATAAGTATCTTTGGAAAAATCATATACCTCGATATCGTGCGGTATGCTCCCCTCTTTTAGTCCTCTTTTAAACTCAAGGAGGCCAACGGTTTTCGTTTCGCCTTGCTCTACATACGACACTTTCATCCTGTTGAGAAGTTCAAAACCATACTCGCGGTCGAGTTCCTTTAAAAAATCACTTAAAGAATCCAGCGCACAGCCGCCTGGGCTTACCTCTTCTTCATCAATACAAATGACGATGAACTGGTTCTTTTCGATTTTAAACGAAGATGAAACAGGCTTCCCGTGGTACTTCCAGCCAGATAAAAAATCATACAACCGCTGGGAAATGTCCATAGATTCCTTTGCGGTAAATTTGCGCGAAGAGGGGTATATCATCACACGAAAATCATTGGTTTCCACCGATGAAGATTCTTCTATTTTCATTGTTTTTTCTATTTCGTTTTAAGATAAATCTATTCAATTTTTTTCTGCAAACCTCAGCCTCCGAAGCTGTGGGCGCAAAGGTAATTAACTTTTTACAAATCTTCTGCCTCAGCAATCAGCTCAGCGATGTCTTTTACCACAACTGCCTCGTTTTTATTAAAATGTTTTATTCCGTCGGTCAGCATCGTATTGCAAAACGGGCAACCCGTTGCGATGATGTTTGGCGCCTCATCTAAAGCCTCTTCCGTTCGTTTTACATTGATTTCCTGCGTACCTTTTTCAGATTCCTTAAACATTTGAGAGCCCCCAGCACCGCAGCAAACTGCATTTCGCCGATTATTTTTCATCTCCACCAGCTCGGCGTCGAGCTTCTCAAGAAGCTGTCGAGGCGCTTCATACTCACCATTGCCTCGCCCAAGATAGCAGGGGTCGTGGAAGGTTATTCGCTTCCCTTCAAACTTTCCACCTTCTATCCTTAGCCGGCCTTCTTCCATTAATTTTTTTAAAAACTGTGTGTGGTGCAGCACTTCGTAATTACCTCCCAATTGCGGATATTCGTTTTTTAATATATTGAAACCGTGCGGACAAGCCGTTACAATCCGAGTAACGCCATAAGCGTTCAGCACTTCTATATTGTTCAGCGCCATCATCTGGAAGATAAACTCATTTCCTGCGCGCTTCGCGGGGTCGCCCGTGCAAGATTCTTCCTTTCCCAGCACAGCAAACTCCACCCCAATATGATTTAATATTTTGCAAAAAGCTCTCGTGATGCGCTTTGCCCTGTCATCAAAACTTCCGGCACAGCCCACCCAAAACAAAACTTCGGGCATTTTTCCTTCAGCGGCATACTCCGCCATCGTCTTTATTTTCATAATTTTAATGGAGGAACATCGTTCCTTTTATTATCTCAAAAATCTTTTTAAAAAACTCATCTTTATACTGATGAGTTAATTTTCTTCGTCTACCCAATTGAGGCGATCGGCTTGATTGTATTGCCAAGGCGCCGCATTGTTCTCGATATTTGTCATCATCAGGTTCCATTCTTGGGGAGCCGATGCTTCTTCCATCACCATATAACGGCGGAGGTCGATAATGATGGAAAGTGGGTCTATTAAGATTGGGCAGGCTTCGGTACAAGCGTTACAAGTTGTACAAGCGAGGATTTCCTCTTTTGAAATAAAATCATAGAGCAGTCGTTTGCCATCATCTTGAAACTGACCATTTTTATTTATATTTCGTCCGACTTCTTCGAGCCTGTCCCTTGTTTTCATCATAATTTTTCTTGGAGAGAGGGATTTTCCTGTCATACTTGCTGGGCAAACGGAAGTACAACGGCCACATTCTGTGCAAGAATATGCATTGAGGAGCTGCACTCGGTTAAGGTCAAAAATATCATTTGCACCGAAGCGCTCCACAGGGATTTCTGATGAATCTGAACTTGCAGCATAGGGGTCTGCATTGGGATTCATCATCAGTTTTATTTCTTTGGTTACAGACGGCAGGTTGCTGAGCTCGGCTTTGGGCTGGAGCTTTGAAAACCACGCATTGGGAAAGGCGAGCAAAATATGTAAGTGCTTGGAATAGTAGAGGTAATTCATAAAAAAGAGAATCCCTAAGATGTGGTACCACCAGCCTATTCTCTCAATAAATATAAGTGTGGTTTCGGAGAGGTTGAGCGCTTTGAAAATAGGCAGGAAGGTGATTTTGCTCACTGGAAAAGCTCCGAGAATGGGATAATGTGGGCTTCCTCTGTGCTGGAGAAGTGCGTCAGCCGAATTCATTAAGAGGAAGGCGAGCATTAGAGAGCATTCAATGAGCAGGATATAGTTGGCATCGTCTTTTGCCCAGCCTTTTAATTCCTGCATACTGAGGCGGCTTACTTTTAGAATATTTCTCCTGATAAAAAATATAATTACCGATAAAAGCACTAAAAATGAAAAAACCTCTAATGTACTGGTAAAGAGATTGTAAAGAGATGAACTCAGCAGAGATGAAAGTACCCTGTGCGTACCGAAAAGTCCATCTACAAGAATCTCCGCAAGCTCTAAATTGATGATGATAAAACCCGCATAGACAAGGATATGGAGGATTCCAGCAACCGGTCTTCTGGTCATTTTACTCTGCCCAAGAGCCACCTTTGCCATTATTTTCCAGCGCTCTGCTTTATTATCAGTTCGGTGGATGGTTTTTCCGAGCATAATATTTCGGTAGATGATTCTGAGGCTCCTAAAAAAAAGCCCAAAACCGACCGAGATGCAGAGAAGAAAAATAATATTGTCTATAAAGTTCATAATGGTTTTATGTTTGTGGAATTTTGCTTAAACTCCCACCGATAAAATAGAGCTGAAATATACTAAACTCAAAACGAAAAGCCCTTGAAACCAAAGAAATTTGTAAAAAAGATAAATAGGAAATCCCGTAAATTCCACTCTTGTTTCCGAGATTAAACCCTCTCAGACATTCGCAAAATTTACGAGAAAATATTTGCTCCCAACCCAATAGGGCGGAAGTGATGAAAATCCTTACTTCTTTCCGAAGACAGAGATGTTGATGTACTTTTTTGGATTGTTCTTTAAATCTTCTATGAGCTTATTGAGGTTATCGGAAGTCTGGGTAAGGTTGTTATAAAATGCCTCGTCTTTCATTATTTTACCAAGGCTTCCTTCACCTTTTTGTATGCCCGCAATAAGTCCATTAAGCTGATGAGCAGTCTCGCTTAGATTAGCAACCGCAGTATTGAGCTTTTGTACATCTATATTATCTGCTACTTTGCCGTATTTATCCAATGTATTTTTTGCGCTTACCGTCATTGCAGAGGTATTATCCAATACGGTTTGGAGCTTTGGATCAGCCTTCGCAAGTAAGGTATTGGTCTGCCTTGAAGTTTGCTCAAACGCTGAAACAGTACGGTTGAGGTTAATTAAAAGAGCTCTGATTTCCTGCTGATTCTGCTCATTAAGAAGTTTATTTGCGTTTGTGGTAAGAGAATCTACCTGCTTCAAAACACCTTCCACCTGTTGTTTGATAGGCATAGCCTCAGCAGCAAGACTCTTCATCAAAGAGAGTTCGTAGCCTGCTTGCAAAGTATCTCCATCCTTAGCTAAAGGATTTCCATTTTCCATACGAAGCCTGATTGCGGTATCCGACATTAATCCCGATTCAAAGATTTCCAGAGTAGATTTTTTGGAGAAAGAGAACTTGTCATCTATCCTCACCTGAACGAGAAAGGTAACTGCTCCGTTTTTCGCTATAATGGGAGAGATTTTTTCTACTTTACCTACCTTTAGCCCATTAATGGATACGGGGCTGGATGAATTGAGTCCCTGTACATTATCAAATATAGCATAGTAAACATTAGCTGTAGAAAACAGACTTCTCCCCTTCATAAACTGGAAAAGCAATACAAAACCAACGATGGCAAAGATTGCAATAAGACCAGCTTTTATTTCATTTGATATTTTCATAAACATTAAAAAAACTCGGCAAATATAGTATATTTTAAATTAAATAAAGTGCCATAAAACGCCATTAAAGCGAGCTTAAATCCCTTAAAAAAAAGAAAAAGCAGTAAGATTTTCTTACTGCTTCTGAAGTATTTTTTTGAGGATTATTGTTGTCTTACTTTATCCCAGACCTCAATTCTGTAATCTTTAATATCTGCACCATTTTGGAGACTTCGGATAACAAACTGACCAAACATCTGAGCATTTTGCTGCATAAGCATAGCTGCAGTTTCTTTCTCGCTGCCAGGCTGTTTGTTCGTAGATTCAGATTTTTTAACCACTAAATATACTCCTGTTTTTCCTTCAATCGGGTTGGAGAGCTTGCCCTTAGCCACACCCAAAGAAGCTCCTGCAACTCTCGGCTCCATAGAACCTGCAAGCGATGGTGTAAGTGCGTTAATCTGACCACTCTGCTTAGTTGTTCCGAAGAGTTTTGCAACTTGGTCAAGGCTAGAAACCTTAGACTTATTAAGTTTTTCTATGATTTTCTTAGCAGCGAGCTCGTTGAGGACAATAGGTTCTATCTGCTCCCTTACGCTCTCTGGCTCTGCCAACTCTTCATCATAAAAACCATTGAGATATACCACAATTTTATCTCCTGTGCCATCTACATTGAAGAGCTCTACATCTCCTTTCTCTCTTTTCTTTTTGAATGCCCAAGCAAGGATTTCAGAGTCTTTGTCCGTACCTAAACCTTGGATAAATCCGTCAAATCTTTTAACTGCCTTAGGGTTGGAGAACTGATATTTCGCTTTTTTAGCAATATTAGAAAATTCGTTGAAAGACCTGCCCTGAACCTGCTGAATAAATCTTTTAGAGTTTTTGTCAATCTCATTTTCAGTAGCTTCAGATGGTTTGATAGCTCGTACGAGATTGGCTACTTTGTAAGTCATCTTCGGTTCGTTTTCAACTTTTTTATCCTGAATATTGATAATATGATACCCATATACAGTCTTTACTACTCCTGTTTCGCCTTTTGGAGATTTATCTACAAAATTTTGAAATTCTGGAACAAACTGAGGTTGTGAAGAATCTGCCCAACCGAGACTTCCTCCTTGTGCTGCTGAGCCTTTATCAGCAGAAAGGTTTAGGAATTCATCAAACTTCGCTGGCTCTATTTTTACTACCGCACTGATGGAATCTGCTAATTTCTTAGCTTTCGCCTCAGTCATATTAGCCTCAATTCCCGCTGGATTATCCTTATAGGAAATCAAGATATGCCTTGCCAATGTAGAAGCATTTTGCTGCTGTTTCTTATCCAAAAGTTTAGAAACTACATAATAGCCCTGCTCTTTGTATGGCCCAAAAATCTGACCAGTAGATGCCGTTGCAATCTGAGATTGAAGCGCCTGTGGAAGCTGCTCCACAGGAACATACGCAGGATTAAATTGCGCATCCGAATTTAAAGCAATGAACATAGAATCATTCGCCGTATTTCGGAAGTTTTCATTTGGATCAGATTCACTTCCTTTATTTAGGAGATGCTCTATTTCTTCTTTTACTTTGCCTTCATCAGCCGGGCTTGGATTAGCAGGGAAGAAAACCACCCCGATATTTCTCGATGGCTGGCTCTTGAAAATCGTCTGATGCTTTTTAATATAATCTGCCAAATCCTGAGTACTAACTTTTATAGGGTTTTTCTTCAAGAATTCTGCATAATCTACCTTTACATAATCAATATCTGCAAGCTGGTCTCTGAGCTTCATCATAGCTTCTGCATCTTTCTTACTGGCAGTTATCCCTGCGGAAAAATTAGCTACGAGCTGTCTTGCCATTATCCTTGTTTCTATCATTTTTCTGGCACGGAGCCAGTTATTATATGCCTCTGGATTGGCTTTATAACTTTCAATTTCTTTTTTAAGCTCCTGTACTTTGAAGTTTCCTTTTTCATCAAAAAGATTTTGATTTTGAGAAACCATTGGATCATACTGAATTTGATTCCAGAACATATCATCGGTAAGCTCCATACCCAGTTTATCAAACTGCTGCTTTACGAGCTTACTCTGGATGAGTACTTGCCAAGCCTGCTCTTCGAGACCGGAAGTAGGCATACCTTGCTGCTTCGCCTGGTCTTGGAGTAGCATTAGTTGATCATTGAATTCTTCTCTTGTAATTTTTTCTCCATTTACTTTTCCTAATACATCAGGATTTTTACCAAAGACTTTATCTATAGAATCAGGATTTACCACAAATGCAAGCAAGGCAAGGGCAATAATCCCCATCAATAAGACTGGTCTTTTTCTAATTTCACTTAAAATTGCCATTTTGTTTAAGTCTAAAATTTATCAGTCCGCGAAAATACATATTTTAAGGATAGTAAGGAAATTATTTAAAAAATTATTTAATCATTTCTCGACTGAGAAGAATAGCTAATCGTCATTTTGGCGCATTTTTTATCTTGGCACAGGACTTGGGAAAATCTGCCATGCTTTATCCAGATAGTTCTACAAAAGGAAGCCATCGGATATTTTAAATTTGATTTTATAAACTAAATGACAAATTGTCATAAATATTATGGATTTTGAAGAGATAGATTTGAGTGAGTTACTGGAAGGGAATTTCAGTATTGTAACGGAAGAAATTAACTTGTCTGATAAGGAAGTGAACAAAGCGGGAGAGGAAAATCAGATCGTTTTTCCTATTCTTCCTGTGAGGAATATGGTGATGTTCCCACAAATCATTGCACCTATTACAGCAGGTAGAAATAATAGCAAAAAATTATTGGAAGACGCCCAAAAAGAAGGGCAGCTAGTAGGAATCCTAAGCCAGAAAAATGGAGGGATAGAAAACCCTAAACTCCGCGATTTATACGAAACAGGAACGATTGTAAGAATCATCAGAAGTATAAAGCTCCCCGATGGAAATACTACTGTAATAACAAAAGGTGTAGGCAGGTTTAAGATAGACAGAATAGTCTATGATGAGCCTTATATTCAAGCAGAAATAAAGAAATTAAGAGAAGTACAACCCAAGGATAAAGATATCTATGAGGCTCTGCAAGAGAATATAAAAGACCTCGCATTAAAGATTATCCGCCTTGACCCTAACATTCCTAATGCAGCGAATTTTGCCATTAACAATATGGTAAATAGTGGGCATTTGGTAAATTTCGTTTGTAATAATGCCAATTTCAGCATCGAAGAAAAACAAAGCCTGCTCGAAGAGAGAAACCTACAAAAGAGAGCAGAAAAATGCTACGAACTCCTTGTAGAAGAATATAAAAGACTAGAGCTGAGAAATCAGATTCATAAAAAAACAACAAAGGAATTAGATAAAAACCAAAGAGAATACTACCTGAACCAGCAGATGCGAAGCATACAGGAAGAGCTTGGAGGAGGGATAGATTCCGATATAGATGAGCTACAGGCAAAAGCCCAAAAGCTCAAATGGAATAATGAGATAGAAGAACACTTCCAGAAAGAGGTAAAACGGCTCCAAAGGCAAAATCCAAACTCTCCAGATTATAATGTTCAGAGAAACTACCTTGATTTCTTTACCGATCTGCCTTGGGAATCTTATACAAAAGACAATTTTAACCTTAATCAAGCTCAAAAAGTATTAGACAAAGCTCATTTCGGATTAGAAGATATCAAGAAAAGAGTCTTGGAGCATATGGCTGTCCTCAAATTAAAGAAAGATATGAAATCTCCCATACTCCTCTTGGCCGGTCCTCCTGGAGTAGGTAAAACTTCTCTCGGGAAGTCTATAGCAGACGCTCTGGGAAGGAAATATGTACGAATCTCTCTCGGTGGGCTGCACGATGAAAGCGAAATCCGAGGGCATAGAAAGACCTACATCGGAGCAATGGCTGGTCGTATTCTGCAAGGAATAAAGAAGGCTGGTGTATCAAATCCCGTAGTGGTCTTAGATGAGATTGATAAACTCGGGCAAGGGCTTAATGGAGACCCAAGTTCTGCACTGCTTGAGGTATTAGACCCTGAGCAGAACCATTCCTTCTATGATAATTATTTAGAGCGGGGATATGACCTCTCAAAAGTACTGTTCATCGCTACGGCAAACTCACTTTCAACCATCCAAATGCCTTTATTAGACAGAATGGAGCTTATCCAAATCGCAGGATACACTCTCGAAGAAAAAGTAGAAATTGCCAAAAGACATCTGATAAAAAAACAGCAAGAAGAAAACGGTCTAAGTGCCCAATCTTTTAAATTGGGAACAGCAGAATTAAAGCACATCATAGAGGCACACACTTCGGAAAGTGGGGTAAGAAATCTGGAAAAAAGAATTTCTTCAATTGCGAGATGGGTAGCCCTTCAGGTAGCGATGGAGAAGGAATATAATGCCAAATTAAGCATTGATAAAATCGATGAAATCTTAGGAGTACCAAGACCCAAAGCCCTGTCGGAAATGAGTTCTGTACCAGGGGTAGTAACTGGACTTGCGTGGACGAGCGTAGGTGGTGATATCCTCTTCATTGAAAGCATCATCAGCAATGGAAAAGGAGCTTTAACAATGACGGGAAACCTCGGTAATGTAATGAAGGAATCAGCGACCATCGCATTGGAATATATCAAAGCGAAACACACCGAGCTCGGCATTGCTGCTGAAGATTTAGAGAAGAAAAACATCCACATCCATGTACCCGAAGGCGCTACACCGAAAGATGGCCCATCAGCAGGGATAGCAATGCTCACTTCTATGGTTTCCAGCTTTAAAAATAAAAAAGTAAAACCTCACCTTGCAATGACAGGCGAAATCACACTCAGAGGGAAGGTACTCCCAGTAGGGGGAATTAAGGAAAAACTCCTCGCTGCTACAAGAGCAGGAATAAAGGAAGTCATCCTCTGCGAAGCCAACAGAAAAGATGTAGAGGAAATAAAAAAAGACTATTTGAGCAAACTAAAAATCCACTTTGTTCAGAATATGAATGAGGTACTCGAATTAGCCTTAGAAAAGAATGGAAATATTTAGCGATGAATATTTTATGCGTCTCGCACTAAAAGAGGCACAAAATGCCTATGAGCAAGATGAAGTGCCCGTAGGCGCCATCGTAGTGCATAGCAACAGGATTATCGCCAAAAGCCATAACCTAACCGAAACGCTAAACGATGTAACCGCCCACGCAGAAATGCAGGCAATCACCTCCTCTGCAAATTTTCTCGGAGGGAAATACCTCACAGGCTGCATAATGTACATCACCCTCGAGCCCTGTGTAATGTGTGCGGGGGCATTAGCCTGGTCTCAAATCTCAAAAGTGGTTATCGGTGCTCGAGACCCTCAGAGAGGTTTTATAAATAAGAAGCTGACCCTTCATCCAAAAACAGAAATCATCAGTGGAGTTCTTGAGAACGAATGCTCTCAACTCATAAAAGATTTTTTTAAAACAAAACGACCGTAATACAGTAAGCATCATTTTGTTTTTAGTCCTCCTTCTATCGGTTGGTATAAGTGGCTTTTAGTTTTACCCTACTTTATAATAACTTAATTTCTATTAGAAAGGAAGAGAGAAAACCATTCAATCAATACTTTTAGAAGGAAAATAAAGGTAGTAATGAGGAATGATAGAAAGGCCGAGCATTGATAAAAAATACTTAAATTTGTCGCTATTACTCAGCAAGGAGCTGAGAGAATTTGATTTTTAAAGAATACGGATTATGTTACAAGTTAATTTTTTACGAGAGAACAAAACACGCGTTATAGAAGGCTTAAAAAAGAGAAATTTCCAAAATATAGAGCTTATAGACGAAGTGATTGGATTAGATGAGGAGAGGAAAAAGCTACAATTCGAGCTGGATAATCTCAATGCAGAGAGAAATAAAATTTCCAAAGAGATTGGAACACTGATGAAGGAAGGGAAAAGGGATGAAGCCGAAGCTCTGAAAGCAAAAACAGCTAGTTATGCAGGGAGAATTAAGGAACTGGAAGCTGCAAGGCCTGAGGTAGAGAATAAACTCCTCGAAAAACTGTACTTAATCCCCAACATACCACATGAAAAGGTAAAAGCGGGTGTTTCAGCGGAGGATAATGAGGTGGTTTATCAGTCCTGTGCTGTAGAAGGTTTAGGTGGAGGTGCTATCCCCCACTGGGAACTTGCAAAAAAATATAATCTGATAGACTTTGAGCTCGGAGTAAAAATCGCAGGAGCAGGATTCCCTGTTTATCTCGGTAAGGGAGCACGGTTACAGAGAGCATTGGTCCAATACTTTCTCGACAAAAATACTGAAGCGGGGTATATGGAAGTAAACCCTCCTCATGTGGTGAATGAAGCATCGGGTTATGGTACTGGTCAGCTCCCAGACAAAGAAGGGCAGATGTATTTCGTTAATGAGGATAATCTTTACCTTATCCCAACAGCTGAAGTACCCGTTACAAACCTCTATCGAGATGTAATTTTAGATGAAAAAGAACTCCCGATAAAAAATACAGCCTTCTCACAGTGCTACCGAAGGGAGGCAGGAAGCTATGGAGCCCATGTAAGAGGACTAAACAGGCTTCATCAGTTTGAGAAAGTAGAAATCGTGAGGATAGAGCATCCTGAAAAGTCTTACGCAGCCCTTGAAGAGATGGTGGAGCATATAAAAAGCCTATTAGAAGAGCTCGAACTGCCTTACCGAATTCTCAGACTCTGTGGTGGAGATACTGGATTTACCTCCGCGATGACCTATGACTTTGAGGTATGGAGTGCAGCGCAAGAGAAATGGCTCGAAGTGTCTTCGGTATCTAATTTTGAGACCTTCCAGGCGAATCGATTAAAATGCAGATACAAAGATGATGGTAAAACACAACTTGTACATACCCTAAACGGCTCTGCAATGGCTCTACCGAGGATTATGGCAGCACTGCTGGAGAATAATCAGACACCGCAAGGAATTAAACTTCCTAAAAAAATTGCTGAATATGCAAGATTTGAAATGATAGATTAATACCCTAAAATACTTTTAGCCTTGAAAATATCAAGGCTATTTTTTTATTCTGAGAAGATATAATAAACTGCTTTACTAACCTTTGTGTTATGAGTAAAGTAATAATTAATTTATGAATTCAAATTATTAAAAAAATATTGCTCTATTTTTAAAAATAGAGCAATGCTTAAAATTTATGACACGAATTGTTTGTAAATAAACGCTTCATTTACTAAGCCTCTCGGCTATCAACGCTATTTACTATTCGTCTGAACTATCTTCGAGAACTCTTTGAGCGAGCTCCTGATCAAAAAGATAAAGTGCAGACGGATTGTCATTTACTCGCTTCATTTTCGCAAGGAAAAGGGAAGCATTAGACTCTTCTTCTACCTGCTCATTGATAAACCATTGAAGAAATGCCACAGTGGAGTAATCATTCTCTTCATTTGCTGCTTTAACGATGTTGAAAATACATTGAGTTACGAGTTTTTCGTGTTCCAAAGCTCTTTCAAAGATATCGATAGCATCTTTAAAATCATGAGGAGGCTGAGGGATGGCTTTAATCTGAATAGCTTCTGCATTCACATTTGCCAGATAATCGAACATCTTATCAGCATGGGTAAGTTCTTCTTTACTCTGTACTCGGAAATAATTCGCGATACCATCCAAATCATTTACCTGAAACCAAGCAGACATTGCCAAATAATATTGAGCAGCATATTGCTCATGAGCGATTTGCTCATTGATTAAATCTGATACTTTTTTACTAATCATAATTCAAATTTTCTGGCAAAATTAAATGTTCTGAACCAATAACAGAGAGGAAGTTATAAATTTATGTTTAAAATAATTTCAAATTGACAGATAAAATCGATGAAAATGCCTTGCCTATCTCAGCAGGTGAGAGTACTTTTGTAGCGTTTACAATCTTTATTAATAACCTTAAATCAAATTTTATAAAAATGAAACAGAAACTCAATCTTTTAATGGCTTTATTGGTGAGTATGATGGGTTATGCACACCATATTTGGTTAGAAACAAAGCCTGTGGCAGAGCTGGGAAGCAAACACGAAGTACGGCTATACTTTGGTGATATGGAAGAAGTAACTCCCGTAGCACAATGGTTCTCTGACCTTAAGGAAGTGGAAGTAATAGTACAAACACCCTCTGGAAAAGTGATAAAATTAGAAACAGAGGACAAGGGACTGTACAGCGCTGGATATTTTGAGGCAACAGAAAAGGGTATTTATACCGTGAGCTTTAATCATCTTGTAAAAGACGCTTTTAAGGGAATGAAGATCCGCTATCAGTCGGTTGGATTTGTGAGCACAGATGCTTCAATAAATAAGAAATTAACTCTGGGAGATAAAGATTATTTTCAATTGGTACTTCAAACTAAAATAAAGGATGGAAAGCGCAACTATCAAATGCTAAAAAGCGATCATCTTTCAGATAAAATTAAAGTGAGGATAGAGCTTAATGGAGGTGAGCCCAAGTCTATTCGTGTAGATAAAAAGGGGAATTTCAGCTTCTCTCCTGTGAATAAGGATAAGTATATGCTAAGGTTCAGCTCTTCCAAAACTGTAAATGAAAAGTATAACGGTGCTGATGTAAATGTAGAATATACCTCATTGGTTTATGTAGGAGGTACAGAATATGTGAACTATAGCAACTAACAAACAGCCCACTAAATAAAAAAAAACAAAGGCTCAGCTTATTGAAAGCTGAGCCTTTTCTATAATGAAACAGTATTTTTATTAACAAAACTCTTCATAAGCTGCTTGAAGATTTACTGCAAGAGCTCCTGGAGCATTACCTTCGATATGGTGTCTTTCGAGCATATGCACTAATTCACCATCTTTAAAAATTGCTACACAGGGTGAGCTCGGTGGGAATGGTGCAAGGAATTTGCGGGCTTCTGCAACGGCTTCATTATCTACACCAGCAAAAACGGTAATGAGGTGGTCTGGTTTTTTATCTCCCGTAAGTGAGTAGATAACCCCTGGTCTTGCTCCCCCAGCAGCACAACCGCAAACGGAATTTATAACGAGAAGCGTAGTTCCTTCTCTTTTAAGTGCTTGATTTACCTGTTCGGCAGTTACTAAATCTTCAAAGCCTTTATCTGTAAGCTCTGCCTTCATAGGCAATACTAAGTCTTGTGGATACATAATATTATTTATTTAAAAGTTTTTCTTAATCTTTTTCGCATGCAAAAATACATATTCTAGAGCAAAATATAGCAACGGCTGACAGCTCTCCATTAAAAACATACCAAAAGAAAGCCGTGACATATTGGCACAAAAAAGCCCAGATAAAATATCTGGGCTTTTTGTACTATTTTTTGTGAAAGACTAATCTACATCTTTATTCAGGAAGCTGTTCTGACGAATCTGAGCCTCTCCTTTATTATCTTCGGAGATGAAGAAAGAATTCTGCTCCTCAGTAGATGGAGCTTCATCAATCGAGATATTCTTTCTTCTGAAAGCAGGGACAGTCTCAAATTCATTTTCTGCTTCTGCAGAAGAATCTGCTCGGTAATAATTGAACTGTTGCAAGCGGTTTCTCCTCTCCTGAACCTTCTTTTGCTTATGCTCTTCAGATTCCTTAGTAATGAAAGTAAATCCTTCCTTTACCTCTTCGCTTTTATTTTGAGGAACTTCCTGAATACCTTCCTGCGGACTGAAAGTATGGGAAGGCTTAACCTCTTGCTCTACCTCAGTGCTTATTTTTTTTTTAACCTCGTACTGCGGTGCTATTTCTTCTTTATTAAGAGTAAAGCTGACCTCAACGGGTTTTTCCTCATGGGATGGGAAGGTTTCTTTCGGGCTTTCTACCTCAAATGAAAATGCTGAGCTTTCGTACTCATCAAAATCTGAGAAAAGGTTGATTTCGGATTTTGAGTCTGAATCATCATTACCAAAGAAGCCTACTTGTACAGGGACTTCCTCTTCTATAACTAATGTCTGAGAAGAAATAGCTGGCGAGGAGGCTGCACTAAACTGAGGAGTGGGTTCAAAAACAGGGCCTTCATCATCATCCAATCGAAATATATTTTTATCTGATGGTAAAGATTCTTCCTGAGTTCTCTGCTCTCTCGTCTTAAATGGAGATTCTTTTTTAGGAGCGTTATCGTCTAACTTAAATGTAACTTTTTCAGATTCTCCTATCTGAATTTTTTTTTGATTATCTTTATTAAATCCTGTAGCGATGACGAGAACTTTAATTTCATCTCCCAACTGTTGGTCTGTGCCAACTCCAAAAATAATATTAGCTTTATTATTTCCTCCTGCCTCTTCCTGAATATATCTATTGATAAACCCAATTTCTTCCATAGTAGCTTCTTGATTTTCTTCATTACCACTAAGGATAAGGAGGAGTACATCTTTAGCTCCTGTAATCTTATTATCGTTTAATAATGGGGAGTCAAGAGCCTTTTTAATAGCTTCTTCTGCCCTGTTTTCTCCAATAGCAGAACCTGTAGATATCAACGCAGTACCTGAATTTTCCAATACAGATTTAGCATCTCTAAAGTCTATATTAACAACTAATGGAGCGGTGATGACTTCTGCCATACCTTTAACTGCATTACTAAGGATTTCATCTGCACGGGCAAAACCACTTAGGAAACCGAGCTTAGGGAATAGCTGTAGCAGCCTTTCATTATTAATAACGATAAGGGAATCTACGCTCTCTCTTAGTTTTTCAAGCCCCTGCTCTGCTTGGGTAAGTCTTATTTCGCCTTCAAAGGAAAAAGGAATAGTTACAATAGCTACGGTAAGGATACCCATATCTTTAGCTACTTTAGCTATTACTGGAGCAGCACCTGTACCTGTACCACCACCCATGCCTGCTGTAATGAATACCATTTTAGTATTCTGACCAAGCATTGCTTTTATATCATCTATGCTCTCAAGAGCTGCTTTTTCTCCTTCTTCTGGATCGGCACCAGCACCAAGACCTTCGGTAGTGGTAAGCCCAAGCTGGATTTTATTTTCTACGGGATTTTTATGCAGTACCTGCTGGTCAGTATTACAAATAACGAAATCTACACCGTGGATACCTCTTTCGTACATATGTTTGAGGGCATTATTACCTGCTCCACCAACGCCTATTACTTTAATGATTGAGGATTTCCCTTTTTCCATATTAAAACTCAGTTCCTTCATATTTTAATTTTCTTCTTCGTTAAAGAATTTCGTTATTATTTTTAATAAATTTTCCCCAAAAATAAATTTTTTTGACTGTTTTACAATAGGTGTTTCTTCTTTTGATTCATCTTTTTTTCCACTATTACTACTGGCTGGCGTATTTTCGGGGGTTATTTCCTGAGCTGAGCTGTTTTCTACTTTATCATTCAGAGAAATTTTTTGGAGGAGCTCTTCTCTTTCACGAATTTTCAAGCTCTCCATAAGCAATCCGATAGCGGTAGCGAATTCAGGGTTTTTAAGAATCTGGTTTTTATCATTTACCACATATTCATTGGCATAACCTATTCTGCTATCAAAGCCTGTGATATAGTTGGTGAGGAGACGAAGGTTTTTCAAATTAGAACCACCACCTGTGAGCACAATACCTCCGATGAGCTTTTTCTTTCTCTCGGTAGCACCATAGGCTTTAAGCTCGGTATTGACCATTTCTAAAATCTCATCAAGACGAGCCTTGATAATTTTTGCCAATGTTTTAAGAGAGATTTCTTTATCTGCTCTGCCGTGAAGACCTGGAATAGTCACAAAGGTGTTTTCTGGCTCCGTATCTGGAAGAGCAGAACCAAACTTTACTTTAAGCTGCTCAGCGTGCTTCTCAATGATGGAGCAGCCCTCTCGAATGTCGTCTGTAATGATACCTCCGCCGTAGGGAATGACACAAGTATGACGGATGATATTATCTTTGAAAATAGCAATATCGGTAGTGCCACCGCCAATATCTACAATCGCAACGCCTTCTTCTTTTTCTTCTTTGGTAAGGACGGAATCCGAGGATGCAAGGGGCTCAAGGGTAAGGGCTTCCATTTCCAAGCCTGCTTCTCTAACGCATCTAATGATGTTTTTAATACTTGCCATCTGCCCGACGACAACATGGAAGTTTGCCTCCAACCTCTTGCCGTGCATACCGATAGGTTCTTTAATCTCGCCTTCGGAATCTATTTTATATTCTTGTGGTAAAACATGGATAATCTGCTCACCAGGAAGCATCACCAGCTTCTTTACCTGCTCTTTGAGCCTTTCGATATCTTCTTCGGTGATAACGGCCTCTGGATTGTCTCTCATAATATAATCCGAGTGCTGAAGAGAGCGAATATGCTTGCCTGCAATACCAACTGTAACTTTCTGAATGGATACACCCGAGCTTTGCTCAGCTCCTTCTATAGCTTTTTTAATGGACTCAATAGTCTGCGTAATATTATTGATAATCCCTTTATGAACACCAAGACTCTTGGAACGCCCCATACCGAGAACTTCTATTTTGCCCTGTGCATTTCTTTTGCCTACAATGGCTACAATTTTTGTGGTACCTATATCCAGACCTACCGAATAATTATCCTGATTTTGCATACTCCTTATATTATTTATGTTTTACCCTTTTTTATTTTTCCCTGACTGGTTTTCTTTCTTCTTATCTTCCTCTCTATTAATAACTTTTGGTTTCCTTTCAGATTGCGAAGGATTAGACTTCATTTCTGGTTCAGAGGCGTGCTTCATTTCCTTTCTACCGGTAGCTAAGATACTATCATTTTCTTTAAAGTGAGGATTGAGCGTAGTAACGATTTGATTGCTGTACTTCACCGAAATTTTCCTGTATTTCTCTGGGTCTTGATAAACCAAAATCTTTTCCACAAAGGTTTTAAAGCCTTGTATTTTAAAGTCTATATTATCCAAATCACCAATCTCTACTCGATAATGCCCATCGCTGGTAAGGAGGAAATAATTATTCCTCCGTTTGGAAATACCAATAAAATACTTTTTGCAAAAGTCGTCATTTTCTATCTTTTTTACCAAGTACATCAGCTGGGGATATTCTTCTGGCTTCACATCTCCACTTACGAGCATACATTTATGGGAATAATTTTTAGAGATGGGGAATTCGACTCCCTTTTCATCTACATAAAAGACCTCTCTCTCGCCTTTGCTAAGCCTGAAAACGGGAATTCGCTGCTTGATATCGAGATTTAATTCGCCATTGAGGTTGAGATAGACATTAGCAGAATCTACCGCAGGGAGGGCTTTAATCTTTTTTTCAAGGACAGGGATATTTACATCCCCTACCCTACTCGATGGATTTTCTTTATTAACGAGGGTTTTAATATCTGCCTCATCAATGAAGTGAACGGGAGTAGAAGTATTATTGAGATGAATAGAAACTTTATCATCTGTGATTTTCTGGTTATTAAACCTCTTGATAGAGAAGTTCATCAGAAAGCCTAAGATGATAACGGTAACCAAAATTTTGAGAATCCTATACTTATTTTTCATTATATATCGTGGTTTGCTTATGTTTTAGTCTATACCTCCGCCCCATTTGATAATAGGGTCGTAGAGGGTGTCTATATTTCCTGCGCCTACGGTGAGGAGCACATCAAAGTCTCTTTGTTTTATCTTACTGAGGGCTTGATTGAGGGTACATACCTCTTTATTCTCGGTGTTGATTTTATCGAGGAGCCATCGGGAGGTGATTCCCTCGAAGTCCTCCTGCAATTCTCTGGCGGGATAGATGTCTAGAAGGAGTAAATCATCTCCTTTGGCGAGAACCTCAGCGAAGCCATCGGCGAAGTCTCTCGTTCGGCTAAAGAGGTGAGGCTGAAAGACGATGAGGAGCTTCTTATCGGGTGAGAAAGCCCTTACGGAGCTAATCACGGCGCTGAGCTCGGTGGGGTGATGGGCATAATCATCAATATAAATCTTTCCATTGGCGAGTTTGTGCTTAGTATATCGCCTTTTGATGCCTTTAAAGGAAGAGATACCGCTCTGGAGCTGCTCGTAGGTGGCGCCCAAAGAATGGAGGAGGGCGATGGCAGCGGTGGCATTCTCCACATTATGGATGCCGGGGATTTCCCAAGAGAATTCTACCTTATCTTCATTAGAATGAAAGGTGAAGAGGGTTTTCTCGCCTTCTACTCTGAGGTTATCGGAGTAGAAATCTGCTTTCTCATTAACGGCATAGGTCAAATGTGGGGCTTTGATGTCTGCTCCTTTTCGTACGAAGAGCTTTTTCTCGTCCTTGACCAAAGCGGCAAAGTCTCGGAAGCTGTCTTCTATATGATTTTTATCTCCGTAGATGTCAAGGTGGTCTGCATCTATCGAAGTAATAATCGCCCAATCTGGGGAGAGGTTGAGGAAGCTCCTATCGTACTCATCGGCTTCTACGATGGAGATTTCGCTACCTTTATAGAGGAAGTTGGATTTAAAATTTTCGGAAATCCCTCCGAGGAAGCAGGAGAACGGCAGCCCTGCGACATTGGATAGATGTGCAACGAGGGTGGATGTCGTCGTCTTGCCGTGCGTACCTGCTATGGCGAGGCACTCGGTATGCTTGGTAACGATGCCGAGTGCTTTGGCACGCTTAACGATGGTGAAATTTTGCTGCTCAAAGTGTTCTAAAATCTTTAATTTCTTTATGGCAGGGGTGTAGATCACCAGAGTATCCTCTGGATGGAGGGCTTTTATGTCTGCACTTACCTCATCTTGGAAGGAGATGCTCACCCCCTCTGATACGAGTGCATCGGTGAGCTTAGTTGGAGTTTTATCATAGCCAGAAACCCTTTTACCAAGTGACTGAAAATATCTGGCAAGGGCAGACATCCCTATACCCCCAATGCCCACGAAATAAAAATTCTGATATGTATTTATGTTTTGCATTCCTTTTATATATAGTATTTAATACTGTTGTTTTCTTTGCGTTGCATTTTGCTTGCTACGCATTACATTTCGCTTGCTACGCGTTGCATTTAGCTTCCTTCGTGCTACGGAAGGTACCTTTTGTGTTGCGGAAGGTACCTTTTGCGTTGCGGGAGGTGCCTTTTGTGCTACGGGCGGAGGGATAAGGCCTCCAGTAGCTGCGCTACAATCTCCTGTGTGGCTTTTGGCTTTGCAAAGAGGGAGAGATTGCGAGACATCTGCTCCCTTAGGCTTTGATTGTTGCAAATTTCGGATAAAGTTTGCCAAAATACAGCCTCCATTTGAGAATCTTTTACCATTCGGGCGGCATTTTTTTCCACAAGAGCCATTGCATTCTTGGTCTGATGATCCTCTGCGGCAAACGGAAAAGGTACCAGCAAGATAGGCTTGCCCGCTATGGCAAGCTCTGAGATGGCAATAGCCCCCGCTCGAGAGACAATGACATCCGCAGCGGAATATGCAAGCGCCATATCTGAGATAAACTCACGCACTTGTATGTTTTCAGTCGCCAGATTTTGTGAAATGATGTGCTGGTAATCGGTTTTGCCCGTCTGCCAAATCAATTGGATTCCCTGCTCGTTGATTTGAGGGATAAGTTTTTCCCAAGCATTATTCAGCGTGCGAGACCCCAAAGACCCTCCTACCGAAAGTATTGTGAGCTTGTTCTTATCTAACCCCAATTTCTCCTTTGCAGAAGCCGTGCTTTCTAAACCAGAAAGGACATTCTCGCGGATAGGATTACCGAGGAAATAGACTTGAGTATGTGGAAAAAAATGCTGCATATCTGGGTAGGCAGTGAAAACCCCACGAGCCCTTTTGGAGAGGAAGATATTGGTCTTGCCAGGGAGAGAGTTCTGCTCTTGAATGAAAATGGGCACTCCAAGCGTAGAAGCAATATACAAAGCCGGCGCAGAAGCAAAACCGCCCGTACCGACCGCAAAATCTGGTTTAAAACGCTTGATAATCCTCCGCGCCTTCCATAAACTGGAAATCAGCTTGAACGGCAAAGAGATATTTTTGAGGAGATTACCTCTATCAAAGCCTGCGATACTAAGACCTTCTATCTTAAAGCCCGCTTGTGGGACTTTTTCCATTTCCATTTTGCCATTTGCACCGATGAAGAGGAATTCTGCCTCTGGGAAACGCCTTTTGAGCTCCTGAGCTATGGCTATAGCAGGGAATATATGCCCTCCTGTACCTCCACCACTGATGAGTATTTTCATATTGGGTTTGTATTATTAATCCTTAAACTACGCTATATCGTTTATCTCTTCTATATCTTGTTTCTTACGGAGCCCTTCCTCATCCATTACCTGAATCTGATCGCTCACACTGAGAACCAGCCCCAACTGTATATAAGTAACCAGCATAGAAGACCCCCCGTAGCTTATAAGTGGAAGCGGCTGACCCGTAACTGGGATTAAATTTACCGCAACCGCTATATTAACGGCAATTTGAACGAAAATCATTATCCCGATTGAAAAGACGAGCAGCGTACCAAAGAAGCGATCTATCTTGTTTGCTATCATCACGATTCTCAAAAGCATAATGAAGTAAAGAAATATAAGAAAAATAGCCCCCAAGAGGCCGTACTCCTCAACAATAATAGCGAATATAAAGTCTGATGCCGATTGTGGGAGCATTTGTTTCAGGGCACTTTTGCCTGGCCCCATACCCGCAAGCCCACCGTGAACGATTGCTGCTTTTGCTTGATCTACTTGGTAGGTTTTTGTCTTCATCGCTTCATCTTCTACCTCATTATTTTGAGTTTTTGAAGAGGTAAAGGTTTCTATACGGCTCATCCAAGTATGAATACGAGAGCCCCCGAGCCAATTCGTATTAAGAGCTACTAAAATGAATAAAGTCCCTGCTACAAGAGCTGAAGCCATAAAGCCTCCGATATAGCTCCACTTCATTTGCCCTACGACTAAGACCGCAAGCGAAACGAGGAGTATCATCAGTGCCGTAGAGCCATTGTCTTTTGCTACTAAAAGAAAAACAAGCATAATAGTACCAAATACCCCCAGCCATATTTCCCAAGGTTTTCGCTCTCGCCCTATGTCTTTTGTAAGAAAACGGCAGAGGTAGATAATAAGCATTAAGTAAGCAAATGTAGAAGGCTGGAAAGATATTGAAATGATGGGTATTTTCACCCAACGGGCTGCGGAAGCTCCATCAATGGTTTGCCCACTAAAGGTAGCCCAAACTATTGCCCCTATGGAAGCAACGAGAAATAAAACGCTCAGCTTTCCTATATAATGATACTTTATAATGGACATTACTCTCATCGTGAGAAGCCCAAAAATAATAAAGCCTATATGCTTGGCTATATGCCCAAGTGTAGTACCATTATTGACGATATACTCAAGGTTTGAGCTTGCTGAATATACAGGGAATATGGAGAGTATAGAAATCAGGATAACAACCCCCCAAAGGATTTTATCTCCTTTTAGCAGTTCTTTTTTTGTTTTTAGAGGCGTGTAATCATTCATTGGTTGTATTCCTTATTTGGCTTTTAATATTTCATCTTTAAATTGCTTCCCTCGGTCTTCATAGCTTTTGAAGAGATCATAGCTGGCACAGCAGGGAGATAGGAGTACGGTATCACCAGATTGGGCGAGGGATTTACAAGTTTCCACACATTCTGAGATACTTGCCGTACTGTAAATTCGTTCTACTTTATCTTTAAAGAAATCTATAATCTTTGAGTTATCTACTCCCATACAAACGATGGCTTTTACTTTTTCTTTCACCAAATCTTGTACTTCTGTATAGTCATTTCCCTTATCGGTACCGCCAACAATCCAAATGGTAGGGCGGGTCATACTTTCTAATGCATAATATGCCGCATTTACATTGGTAGCTTTGCTGTCGTTTATATAATCTACCCCATCGATTTCTGCAACAAACTCCAATCTGTGCTCAACAGGCTGGAAGCTCATCAGAGATTCCCTAAGGCTCTCATTACTTATATTTAAGAGTTTAGCAACTAATGAAGCCGCGAGGCTGTTTGCCACATTGTGCATCCCTACAAGGCTCAGCTCTTTTACCTCTATCGAGAAAGGAGAGGCAAGTGATATTTCTAATCGGCCATCTCGGAGAGAAGCTCCTTCATCAAGATTTTCTTTTAGGGAAAATGGAATCTTATGAGCACGAAGAGGTAAATCTTTTAAGAGACGAGTACTCATTTCATCATCTTGATTATAGATAAAAAAGTCTTTTGGCTCTTGGTTTTGGGCAATTTTAAACTTTGCCAAAGCATATTCTTCGTACTGATAGTTATATTGATCAAGATGATCGGGAGATAGATTGAGAAGCAAGGAAATATACGGACTGAAGTTCTGAACATCATCAAGCTGGAAGGAACTTACTTCAAGGACGAAGTAATCATAATTCTCATCAGCTACTTGTTTTGCAAAGCTCGTCCCAATATTCCCACCGAGCCCTGCATTGAGCCCTGCATTTTTAAGGATATGATAGATAAGCGAGGTAGTCGTCGTCTTCCCATTACTCCCTGTAATCGCAATAATTTTAGCCTCCGTAAATGCTGAGGCAAATTCTATCTCTGATGACAAACGAATCCCTTTCTGTTTTACTTTCTGAACGATTTCTGATTTTTTAGGAATCCCTGGTGATTTTATTACCCAGTCTGCCGAGAGAACTCGCTCCTCTGTATGGCAACCTTCCTCAAAGGGTATATTATGCTCCGTAAGGCGATTTTTATATTCCTCACGAATCATCCCTTTATCTGAAAGGAAGACTTCAAATCCCTTTTTCTTTGCGAGATATGCTGCCCCAAAGCCACTCTCTCCTCCACCTAATATTACTACTTTCATTGTTTTTAAGTTTTATACCTCTCCTCCTATCTAATCTTCAAAGTTATCAAACATATAATAGCCAATAGAATTCCTATAATAATCATTCTATTCACGATTTTACTTTCGTGATAGCCCTCCTTCTGATAATGATGATGAAGGGGAGACATCTTGAAAAGCCTATTGTTCTGAGCATATTCCAGACCGTATTTCTTTTTCCTGTATTTGAATACAAGCACTTGAAGTACTACCGAGAGGTTCTCTACAAGGAAAATCCCACAAAGCACGGGGATAAGCAGCTCTTTCCGGAGGATAATGGCAAGAACCGCGATAACTCCTCCGAGCATAAGGCTCCCCGTATCTCCCATAAAGACCTGCGCAGGATAGGTATTGTACCAGAAAAAGCCAATAACAGCGCCCACCATTGCAATGGCGAAGATGGTAGTCTCTCCCATATTGGGCAGGAACATTATATTGAGATAATCGGCAAAAATGATATTCCCCGAAAGGTAAGCAAAGAATGCCAAAGCAAGGAGAATGATGGCGCTGGTCCCTGCCGCAAGCCCATCAATTCCATCCGTAATGTTGGCACCGTTAGACACTGCGGTTACAATAAAAATCACAATGGGGATAAAGACCGCCCAAGAGTATGTCTCTGCATCCTCATCGCTCATCCAAAAAAGAATCTTGCTATAATCAAATTCATTGTTCTTCACAAAAGGCACAGTAGAAACCACTGCTTTTTCAGGTGGGGCAAACTTCTGCTCTACTGCCTTATTTGGATATTGAGCTGCATCGGTGTATTGTCTTTTTACCAAAACCTCTGGGCTACAATACATCACTACCCCAACAATAAGCCCAAGACCTACCTGACCTACGATTTTAAATTTCCCACTTAGCCCATCTTTATTCTTTTTTACCTTTTTCAGATAGTCATCTATAAAACCAATAATCCCCATCCATAGAACGGAGATGATTAAGAGCAGGATGTAAATATTTAAGAATTTAGTAAAAAGCAAGACAGGGATAAGCGCAGAGACAATAATGATAAGCCCTCCCATAGTAGGCGTACCTTCTTTCTGCTTCTGTCCATCGAGCCCCAAGTCTCTCACCAGCTCTCCCATCTGTTTTCTCCTGAGATATACGATGATTTTCTTCCCATACACCAGCCCTATAAATAGAGACATCAGTACCGCCATGCCCGCACGAAAAGAAATATACCGAAACAGATTAAGCCCTGGTATATACACGCCATTTGCGGTGAGGTATTCATATAAATAATATAACATAATGCGTATTGTCTTATTCTAATTGTCGCTTATTCTTTTATATTCTTGATTTTTTAGGCTTCCCATAAGACTTTCTCAGCCCGTGGCTACAAAAATAAGACATATAGCGACGAGAATAAAGTTTTTCGCGTAGTTTATTAGAATTTTAATTTCTCCTTTCACCTTAGGGATATTTTTCCTCATCCACATCACATTTTTTAATTGATAATTTGATACATACACTTTTAAATCCTAATACATAATAAGATAGACTTTCCTATTCCAAGCATATTTGAATTTAGTTTAACAATCTGGCAATACAAAGCATTAACCAACTGTATTTGGGCGGAACGCAAATAATATACCTTTATTGGGTATTCATCAGGGAAGAGTGATATTCTTTCAATTTATCCTGCATTAGATTTTCAAGAGATTCAAGGCTTACACCTTGATTTTGGACAAGGAATACGATGGGTGTATTATAATTAGAGAGATACTGCCACATTTTTAGAACTCTTGACTTATCTCTCTGCCTATCAATATAGATATTAGGGCTTTTTACCTCTACGATAAGCCTATCATTATCTCCGAAAAAGGAAGGTAGCTCGGAGATTTTTACAACTTCCTCCCAAGGAATGAGACCATATTCAGAGCTCATTATTCCTCGCTCATTAAGAGAGAGACTTCTCGGCTGGCGCTCGCCAAGTATCTTTTTTAATGAGGAAATAAGGTAAATAATAAAAGGCAGGTGAAGGGTGAGGAAAATAAGACCTTCGAGAAATGCAGAAAAGTACCATATAAAAAAAATAGAAAACCTATAGAGTTGATACATTAGGATAACCCAGATAAAAAACAAGCCAAAACTCTTAGCAAGGTGTCTCAGTAGCTTTTTTAGATAGAACAGGGAGCTTCCGTTGAGGATAAGCTTTTGGCCAGAATGTATCTTTTTATCATCCATAGGGTACAGAGAATTAGGAATCTAGTGCTATTCTTTCTAAAAGCAGACTCCCCTTCCATCCAGCATCTGGAAGAGGAGAGTCGGTAGGAGGCCGTCTTGCACAATCTCCTTTTTCTTTTATGGCGATCAGCATTATAGGAAGGGCGTAGTAGGATGAGGGGTTATTGGGTTTAAGCATTTACTTTCCCATTAGTTGAAGGAGTTCAGTGATGATTTCTCTATCATCAAAATGATGCCTTACGCCTTTGATCTCTTGGTAGGTCTCGTGCCCCTTACCGGCAACGAGGATAATGTCCTTAGGCTCGGCAAATTTAATCGCCATTTTAATTGCTTCCTTGCGGTCGGCAATCACAGTATACTTGCTGAAATGCTGAGGCGCAATGCCCGCCTCTATATCCTTAATGATTTGGAGGGGCTCCTCATCTCTCGGGTTATCAGAAGTGAGGATGGAGAGTGTAGCCTTCTGGGTAGCGATGCTTCCCATCTGGGGTCTCTTGCCGTGGTCGCGATTGCCCCCGCATCCGAAGACACAGATAAGGCGTTCGTTCTTAGTTCGGGTTTCATTAATGCTCTCGAGAATGTTTTCCAGAGCGTCTGGCGTATGAGCATAATCCACAATGAAAATAATACCTGTAGCAGATGTAATGACTTCAAACCTGCCATTTACTCTTCGTAGCTGAGACATTGCACGAAGTATATCTACCTGCTCGAAACCCAGCTCAGAAGCTACGGCAAATACGAGGAGGAGATTGCTAACATTAAACTTGCCTGTGAGAGCCGTCCAGAACTCTTGTCCATTAAAATTAAGGAGCATCCCTTCAAAGCTGTATTCAAGGCAACGAGCGGAATAGTCCGCAAGGGTTCGCGTAGCGTATGTCCTTCGTTTTGCCTTTGTATTTTGAAGCATTACAAGCCCATTCTTATCATCTATATTGGTAATGGCAACTGCCTCAGGGGAGAGGTTATCAAAGAAAGATTTCTTGGTATAGAGATAGTCTTCAAAGGTTTTATGATAATCTAAATGGTCACGAGTAATATTCGTAAAGCCAGCTATCTTGAAATTTAATCCTTCCGTCCTAGACTGGTGGATACCGTGAGAACTTACTTCCATAAATGCGTATTCGCAGCCGCTATCTACCGCCTCTGCCATTATTCTATTGATACTGATAATATCGGGTGTGGTATGGGTGGAGGGATAGACCTTGCTCCCAATCCTATATTCCACAGTAGAGATAAGAGCTGTCTTGAAACCTAAGAGATTAAAGGTCTCTGACAAGAGAGTAGTAGCAGAGGTTTTGCCATTAGTTCCTGTAATACCGACAAGTGTAATCTTCTCCGATGGATTGCCGTAGAAATTAGAAGCAAGCGCCCCAAGAGCTTTTACAGAATTCTTCACCTTGATGTAAGCTACCTCATCTCTTAAATCGGCTGGAAGGGTTTCGCAGACTACTGCTACAGCTCCTGCATCGAGTGCTTTATCTACAAACTGATGCCCATCAGTAGCCACTCCTTTTACCGCAATATATAAGCCACCTGGCTGAATCTTTCGGCTATCGAAATTTAGATTTGATATATCTCTATTGAGCTCACCTACACCTTCCAGAATAGGGAGTTTATGTATTAAGTCTTGTAAATTCATCGGTTTATCTTTTAAGTTAGGTAAGTTATATAGTATTCTTTCTGGCTTAATTCTCAGACCATTTTGATTTTATTTTCATTAATATTGATTTCCTTTAAAGTCTGATAGTATAAAGCCTTTATCTTATTGAGCAAGGGTTAAATAAATCCTCTGGTCTTTTTTAATGACTGTACCTGCTTTTGGGAATTGCTCCTTAATCCGCCCTACACCTTTATACTGCACTCTGTAGCCTTGGTTTTCAAGCTGGGGAATCACCTCCACCCCTGAGAGCCCTTGCACATTAGGCATTACATCGTTTTTCACAGAAACTTTTGCTGGTTTTGAGAGCAACTTATTGAGATCTGCTTTCTTCTCCTTTAACAGTTCTTTCTCTATGTTTTGAGGGGTTTTCAGGAAGGTTTTCCCTGCTATTTCCTTAAATACAGGAGCTGCTACCGTCCCTCCATAATACCCGATAGAGGTGTCTGGCTGGTCAATCATCACATAGCAGGTATATTTCGGCTTATCGGAAGGATAAAAGCCTGCAAAAGAAGCTCGGTATTTCATAGAACCTGCAATCCAGTATTCAAATCGGGCTGTTCCTGTCTTACCTGCCATTTTGAGGTTGGGAGTAAAGATACTTTTTGCAGTACCTTTTTCCACAGCTTTGGTAAGGGCATCGGTCATCATCTTAATCGCTTTTTCGGAAGCCATACTTTTAACCAAGACTTCTGGCTCAGCGGTATAGATTACCTTACCGTCTTTCATTATTTTATCTATGAAGAGGGGTTTTAGCATCTTCCCACCATTGGCAATACCGTTATAAAAAGTAGCCAGCTGGAGGATATTAAAGTTCGTTGAATAACCATAAGAGATAGATGCCAGAGTGGCTTTATTCCAGCGCTTATGGTCTGGAGTAATAATCTTAGGCTTGGTTACACCTGGGAGTTCCAGTTCCATTTTATCAAACATCTTCCATCTTTTAAGATGATTAAAGAATACCTGCGGCTCATCTGCATAGAATTTTGTAATGAGCTTTGCCGTACCTACATTGCTCGATTTTGCGAGTACATCGCTGATTTCATAAACACCCCCACCGTGCCCATCGGTGATTCTCTGTTTGGCATATTCCCAAACGCCATTTCCTACATCTACGGTAGTGTTTTCATCAATAAACCCATCATCCATAGCCGCCAAAAGGGAAATGGTCTTAAAGGTAGAGCCAGGCTCTATACCATCTTTCAGAGCGTAGTTATAAGAATCTACATACTCTCCTCTTTCGTTCTTTTTGAGATTGACCATTGCGCGGACTTTCCCTGTCTCTACTTCCATAAGAATCACAGTACCATGGTCGGCATTGTATTTCACCAACTGCTTTTGAAGTGCCGAGCTAACGATATCCTGTATCCTAAGGTCTATGGTAATATAAACATCGTTACCATCTATAGGCTCTTTGATTTTCCAATAATCAATCGGTTTCCATTGATTTGAATTTACTCTCTGCTCGAGGCGTTTGCCATCCGTACCCGAAAGATGTTTAGAAAAGGCTGCTTCCAAGCCAGACTTCCCTCGCTCATCATCCATACCGATGGTTCCTCTACCGATTTCCACCGTTGAGAGCTCCCTTGTATATCGTCTGTCTACAATAAAGCCTCCTCTGTTTTTGCCTTTCTTAAAAATTGGGAACTTTCGGATTCTATCATATTGGTCATAATCCAACCCCCGCACGAGGGAGTAGTATTGATTTCCCTTCTTCTTCTGTGTATCGAGCTTAGTACGGAAGTAGCTCTTCGGTTTATTAAACATCACCGAGAGAGAATCGGTAAGGCTGGATATATTGTTCTGATACAGCGTATCTCTTATCGTCTTAAAATCTATATAAATATCATAGCGCATTACGGTAGTTGCCAAGATAGAACCATCGGAAGCATAAAGATTCCCTCGTGCAGCTTTCAGGGTAGCTTCGCGGTAGTTTTTTCGGACAATTTCCTGCTGTATCTCCTCTACATTAGTGGTTTGAATAAATAAAATACGCACAACAAAAAAGATAAACAATAGAGCAACCACCGCTACAAAAGCATAAGCCCAGTATAGGGTTCTCTTTCGTTTGAGTTCAAATTCCGTACTACTTTTTGCCATTGGTGCTGTCTATTTTTATCAATAATTTATGGGGATGTTTTTCCAGAGGGAAGAGCGAATCTTTCTCCATTTCTTTTCCGAGTTCGGATTCCATTTTCACTTTTATCAAACGGCTTTGGGCATATGCGTTGCGAGATTTATATTCTTCTACCTGCTCTTTGAGCTGGTTCACCTGCTTTATTTTATTGCTCGCCATATGGCTGAGATAGATGGTAATAAAGACCAATACAGATAGAAACAAGAAGTATTTATAGTTTGCCCGAATCTCCTCAAGGTGGAGGAAGTTCCCCTTTATAATATCCTTAAAGGTAAGTTTCTTTCGCTCTCTATGTTTTTTTCTCTTTGCCAAAATTTCAAACTTTAATTGTTGATTAAACTGCTCCTACCTTTATTCCTATCCGCATTTTTGCGCTTCTCGCTCTTGAGTTTTGTTCTATCTCCTCATCAGTAGGGACAATTGCTTTGGATTGTAGAAGCTCAAAAGCCTTCTGATAATTTCCATAAATATCTCTTTCGGGTTCGCCTTCAAACTTACCATTTTTCAGGAATCTCTTGACCAGCCTATCTTCTAATGAATGATAAGAGATTACGACCAATCTCCCCTCAGGTTTTAATACTCTGTGCGCCTGTACCAGCATTTCTTTTAGTGCTTCCAGTTCCTCATTCACCTCTATCCGTATCGCCTGGAAGACCTGTGCAAAGAACTTATTCTGCTTATGCGGAGGTATGAAACTGAAGAGTTCTTTTAAGTCTTTCGTGCTATGTATCGGCTTGGTTTTCCGCTGATGAACCACCTCTCTCGCGAGCTTTCTCGCCTCCCTAAGCTCTCCATAATAGTAGAAAATATCGGCTAGCTTTTCCTCTTCATATTCGTTGATAACCACTCGTGCATCCAATCCCTGAAGCACATTCATACGCATATCCAAAGGTGCATCTGAACGGGTAGAGAAGCCTCTTTCTGCTTCATCAAACTGATGAGAAGACACCCCTAAATCTGCCAGCACACCACTGACCTCCCTTATGCCATACATCAGAAGAGAGTTTTCTAAAAACCTGAAATTTTGATTAATCAAGATAAATCGCTCATCATCTATGGCATTATTGAGCGCATCCAAATCTTGGTCAAAGGAAAACAGCCTGCCCTTAGTCGAGAGCCTCCCAAGAATCTCCCGAGAATGCCCTCCGCCCCCAAAAGTACAATCTACATACACGCCATCTGGGTCGGTTACCAGCTCATCTACACTCCTTTTGAGTAGCACAGGATTATGATACATCTCTATCTTTTTTTTCGGGTACAAATGTAGCATTTTTCGCGTACTAAGCCTTAAGCAATACGGAATTTTGAACAGCTTCCAAAAGGATGAAAATTCACCTCTATAAGTTATTGATTTCCAAAACCCACAGAGAAGGTAAAAAAACTGACTACCTTTTTCAAAAACTGACTGCCTTTTTCAAAAAACTGACTGCGTTTTTTCAAAAACTGACTGTGTTTTTTTAGAGGCTGACTGCCTTTTTAAAAAATGCGACTTTCATCTCTCCAAAAATTGACTTCAATCCAAAAAAAAATTGAGTAGGTTTGTTTCTCCTCCATCCGTACAGAAAAGCAGATGCAGGCTACGGTATATTTCTATCTTATTTCGTACTTTTGCGTCTCAGTTAGACAGGTCTATGATTTTTAAAACTAAAAAGGAAAAAAAATTCAACTATATAGAGGAAGGCGAGGGACATCCTTTAGTATTGCTACACGGACTGATGGGCGGGCTTAGCAATTTTGATAAAATGGTGGATTTCTTTTCTGCAAGAGGCTACAAAGTCCTCGTACCTCAATTACCGATTTACGACTTACCCGTTCTCAATACCAACCTTAGCGCCATAGCAAAGTATGTGGCGAAATTTATCGATGAGCATATCGGCACACCTGTAACCATTGTAGGAAACTCTATGGGTGGGCATATCGGGCTTATACTGACCATAAACAGACCCGAATTAGTAAAAAATCTTGTACTAACAGGAAGCTCTGGGCTTTACGAAAGGACTTTTGGCGACAGCTTCCCAAGAAAAGGAGATAAGGAATACATCAAACGAAAAACTCAGGATGTTTTTTATGATCCATCCGTAGCTACCGATGAGCTGGTAGATGAAGTTTTTGCCGTAGTAAATGACAGAATGAAAGGCATAAAGACCGTAATGCTCGCAAGAAGCGCCATAAAACACAATATGCTGAAAGACTTACCTAATATAAAATGCCCTACCTGCATCATCTGGGGCAAGCAGGATAATGTAACCCCTCCCGATGTGGCAGAAGATATGCACAAGTACATCCCCAACTCTGAGCTATACTGGATAGACCAGTGCGGGCACGCCGCTATGATGGAAAAACCCGATGAGTTTAATGAAATACTCTACCGCTGGCTGAGTAAAATATCTGCTTAGTAGCTTTAAATAAAGGTATAACCATTAATTTTACCCAAATGATGATTAAGTCTGCTGAGTTTGTAAAAAGTAGTAGCAAATGGCAGGAATGCCCAGAGCCTACCCTCCCTGAATATGCCTTTATCGGGCGGTCTAATGTGGGGAAATCCTCCCTCATCAATGCAATGATGAACAAGAAAGACCTGGCAAAAACCTCTCAGACACCTGGGAAAACGCAGCTGATTAATCACTTCCTTATCAATGAGGACTGGTACCTGACCGACCTGCCTGGCTATGGATACGCCAAAGTCTCCAAAACCCAGAGAAAAGATTTTGAAAAACTCATCTCCAACTATATCCTTAACCGAAAAAACCTCGTCAATTTATTCATATTAGTAGACTCTCGTCATACGCCTCAGAAGATAGACCTTGAATTTATGGAATGGTGTGGAGAGAGCGGAGTGCCATTCTCCATTATCTTTACAAAGACCGATAAGCTCAAGCCCAATGCAATCCTGAAAAATGTAGAAATCTATAAGCAAAAACTATTGGAAAGCTGGGAAGAGCTCCCCGAAATCTTCGCCACCTCAGCAGAAAAGAAAGAAGGTTGCGACGAAGTTCTCAGCACCATAACACAGACCAACCTCTACCTAAGAGAGAATAAAGTAGATTTCTCTAAGAATTAAAATCCTGAAAAAGGCTTCACCATAAAATAATAATGATGAAATCTATTAGCATAAGGCAATATCAGGAAGAAGATTACCTTTGTTGGAATACTTTCGTAGCAGAGGCAAAGAATGCTACCTTCCTCTTTCATCGTGATTTTATGGAATATCACAAAGACAGATTCCAAGACTGCTCGCTAATGGTCTTTGAGGATAAAAAACCAATAGCCCTAATCCCCGCACACAGAGAGCAAGAGGGTTTTTATACCCACTGGGGGCTTACCTACGGCGGAATACTCACAAAACGAGATATCCGAACGCAACTTTTTACCAATATATTCACACATTTGCTACAATATTTAAAAGCTCAAGGTTTTAACAGGCTTTTCTGGAAAGAAATCCCCCATTTTTACAGCGATTGTGGGAATGATGAATGGAAATTTATGATGTATCGCCTCAATGCTCAACTGATAAGGAGATTCCTAACCTCCACAATAGATTTAAGGAAAGGTTTTATACCCTCTAAAATCATCAAAAGGCATATTAATGATGCAAAAAAACAGGGCATCTCTATACAAAAGATGAATAACTACACCGCCTTTTGGAATGAAATCCTCTCCCCCGAGCTTATGCAAAATCATCATACCCAGCCTGTGCATTCCACTGAAGAAATCAGCAAGCTGGCGAATCTGTTTCCCAAGAATATTGAGATGTATGGAGCCTTCCTCAACGGAAAACTAATTGCAGGAACGGTGCTCTTCATCAATAAAAGAACAGTGCATTCACAATACATCTGCGGGCTTAGAGAATACAGAAAAACAGGAGCGTTGGACTTGCTCTTCTCCGAGCTCATCACCGATATATATAAGGATTACGACTATTTTGATTTCGGTATTTCTAATGAACTGTACGAAGGGAAACTCAAAATAAATGACGGACTCCTGTTCTGGAAAGAAGGCTTTGGAGCAAGGAGCTACACACAGGATTTCTATGAATTAGACCTTAGAAATACGCACCCAACAGAAAATATTTATCTATGATTCCTTACCTTGACTTAAAGAAAATCAACCACCCATACGAAGAAGCCATCCTTCAAAAGACCAAAGATTTGCTCCAGTCTGGCTGGTATATACTGGGTGAGGAAGTCTCTGCCTTTGAGGCTCAGTTTGCCCAATACTGCGGTAGCCTATTCGCCATAGGCACAGGCAATGGATTAGAGGCTTTGGAACTCATCTTTAAGGCTTATATACAGCTGGGCAGGCTCAATAAAGAAGATGAAATCCTCGTACCTGCCAATACCTATATCGCGAGTATTTTAAGTATTATGAATGCTGGTCTTACTCCAAAACTCATAGACACCAATCTGGATAATTACAACTTTGAGCTCACCACTCTTCAAAAGAATATAACTCCCGCTACCAAAGGGATACTAATGGTTCATCTCTATGGGCAGATTACAGATGCAGAGAACATCAGGCGATGGGCAAAAGAGCAAAACCTGCTTCTGATAGAAGATGCCGCACAGGCACACGGTGCCGAAGAAAATCAGCTAAAAGCAGGGAATATAGGAGATGCTGCGGGCTTTAGCTTCTACCCAGGTAAGAACCTCGGAGCACTCGGAGATGGTGGAGCGGTTACCACTTCTGATGAAGCACTTGCCACCTGCATAAAAGCCCTCAGGAATTATGGTTCTGAGAAGAAATATCAGCATAAATACAAAGGTTTCAATTCCCGATTGGATGAATGGCAGGCAGGTATTCTCAGCTTAAAGCTCAAAGATTTAGATAACGATAATGAAAAGCGAAGAAGCATCGCAAAACGGTACTTATCCGAAATAAAAAATCCCCAAATCTCTTTACCGAAATGGAACGGAAGTAAAAATCACATCTTCCACATCTTCGGGGTACGAGTGGCAGACAGAGCGAGCTTCCAAGATTATCTGCTGAGGCAAGGCATACAAACGCTCATCCACTATCCTACCCCACCCCACAAGCAGGAAGCGATGAAAGAATTTTCCCACCTCAGCTTACCCATATCCGAGCAAATCCACAGAGAAATCATCAGCATTCCCTGCCATCAAATGTTGAAAGAAGAAGAGGTAGATTACATCATTAAAGCCATCAACGACTACGAATGAGCAATCAACAGAACTTAAAAAAAATCATTACGAACATTACGACTTTCGGCAGTGTTCATATTTTCTCTTTGCTCATCAGCATCATCCGCTCAAAGCTCGCAACGCTATGGCTGGGGGCTCAGGGGGTGGGCTTTTTAGGATTACTCACCTCTACATTTAATCTTATCATCAGCTTAACGAATTGCGGACTGCCAGCCAGCACCGTAAGATATCTATCCGAGAATGAAAACCTCCAATCTATAGAGCGAATCTCACTTATTCAAAAATTATCCATCATCATTGGGATAATAGGGGCGGTTCTCTGCTTTTTATTTTCTCATCAGCTCTCGATGATTACCTTTGATACCGCTGATTACCGCTGGGCTTTTCAGCTGATTTCCTTCTCGGTTGTAATGAAGCAGATCACCGAGATTTATACCTCCATCTTCCAAAGTAGAATGGAAGTGAAGAAGCTCGCTAATGCCAACCTCACTGCCAATATCATCGGTATTTTGATTACCCTGCCTCTCTATTATTATTTTCATCTGAGGGGTGTGGTTTATAACCTCATCGCAGTAGGCATCGTAGAATTTATAGTATTTAGAATCGCCTTCCGAAGGTTAAAATTGAAAGATGATAAAACAGCTCTCCCTTTTAACAAAGCCAAAGATGCCAAAAAGATTTTAGGAAATGGCTTATATTTTAATCTCAGTAATGTACTGAATCTCCTGTCTGCTTATATTGTTCAGATATTCATCCGTAAGTTTGGAGGGCTGGAGCAGACGGGCTATTATATCTCTGGCTTTACGATACTAAATGTTTATGTAGCAATTTTTTTTACGGTAATGAGTCTGGATTATTTTCCTCGGGTTTCCAGAGCAAATGAAAATACCTGTGAACTCAATTCCGAAGTGAATAACCAACTCTATATCGGTACGCTTATACTCTCCCCTGTATTAATATTACTCCTGCTGATGGCTCCTGCCATTGTGGCTGTACTTTATGAAAAATCTTTTACAGATACGATATTATATGTACAGCTGGCTTTACTGGGCGTATTCTTTAAGCTATTTTCCTGGGTTACAGGCTTTGTAATTATAGGTAAAGGTAGCCGAAATCTCATCTTAAATAATGCCTTATTTTTTAATTCTCTATTCGTAGTCTCTCATATTTTAGGGTTTTATTTCTATGGTATAAAGGGAGTTGCTATAGCTTCCTGTTTGTATTATTTATGTCATCTTATAGGTAATTATTGGGTTACATACAGGGCTTTCGGACTAAAAATAAGTAGGCAAAACATCCGAGTATTTGTATTATCTTCACTAATGCTTATGGGTTGTGTAGCATTATATTTTAGTTTTAATTCTTTAATGAGCATCAGCAGTATCTCTTGTATTTTTATAGCCTGCAGCATCTGGTCGATAAGGAATTTCCTACAAATCATCCAAAAAAGAAAGTAGAATAATTTCTATAAAATACTCATTAGCCCAAAACCTATAATATCAAACCTCAGCAGAAGCCTAAATATTTTAGTACTTTTGCCTTACTATCATTTTTCAGCGTGGGAAAATTAGACAATAAACTCAGGAGATTGGTTTTCTTAATCGGGAAAATCAACTGGTGGCAAACATTGCGAATTAACTTTAAGGCATTCGGTTTTTCAGATGCTTTAAAATTTCCCATTGTAGTATTCTATGGCTTTAAAATAAAAAAATTCAGCGGAGAAATTAAACTCAATATCCCGATAAAATTTGGAATATTGTCCTTCGGGCATCCCTATGAAATTTTCAGTCGGTCAAACAAAAGCGGCGAAGCATCTATACTCGGCACAATGGAAATCAATGGAAGTACCCAGTTTGGAGTTGATACCAAATTATATATAAACAAAGGAGGGCATTTAACTTTGGGGCATATCAATTCTTTTGGAAGTGAAAGCCAGATTATCTGCTTTAATAAGATTCACTTTGGCAATTGGGTGCAGTGCGGCTCTCACTGTATGTTTGTAGATACCAACTTCCATCCGCTAAAAAATGTAGCTACTCATCAGTCTATCACTATGAGCGGAAGCATTGAAATCGGAAGTTTTAATTATATCGGAATCCGAACTACCATTCGTATGGGCACGAAGACGGCTAAGCACACCCTCATTGCCTCAAATTCTTTATTAAATAAAGACTATACAAGCCTTGGTGAGCAAAATCTATTGGGTGGAATACCAGCAATAAAGCTCAAAGAAGGTATCATCAGAGATTGGGAAACTGAAATGACGGATTTAGAAAACTATCTGAAACTTTAAACCTTTCCAAAAAGGATAATATCAAACCGAGCAAAAGACGAATATTTCCTTACTTTTGCAAGGCTCAAATAAAGATTATGGCATTACTCACAAGGCTATCGGAGGCGTATATAGAGGCGGGGTGCGACGAGGTGGGCAGAGGCTGTCTCTGCGGTCCCGTAGTAGCTGCAGCCGTTATCCTGAAAGAGGGTTTCCAAAGCGATATCATCAATGATTCTAAGAAGCTCAGCGCTAAGCAGCGGGCAGAATTAGACCTTTTCATCAGAGAAAATGCCCTTGATTACGCCATTACCGAACTCCCAGCCGAGTACATCGATAAGCACAACATCCTTAATGCCAGCATAGAGGCGATGCACCGCTCTCTGGACAAGCTCCACACCAGACCCGAGCTTATTTTAGTTGATGGCAATAGGTTCCACCCCTATCATTTCATTCCCCATCGGTGCATCGTGAAGGGAGATTCTAAATTGATGAGCATTGCCTGCGCATCTATCCTTGCCAAGAATTACAGGGACAACCTGATGATTCAGCTGCACGAGGAATTTCCCCAATATGGCTGGAATAAAAATATGGGCTACCCCACAAAAACCCATAGAGAAGCACTCAAAAAATATGGGGCAACACCGTATCATCGAAAATCTTTCAGATTAGACTATAACGACGAATAAATGATAATTGAAAGCAGTCAAAACGATAAAATAAAACGCCTCACACGGCTGAATACCGATAACCGATTTAGAAAAACAGCAGGCGTCTTCGTAGTAGAAGGCAAGCAGGAGAACGAGAGAGCCCTGACTTTCGGTTACGAAGCAGTGGAGTTCTTTATCTGCGAAGCCATCTACAAAAAGGAAGTTCCCCAAGGGAAGGTTTTCTTCGTATCGGACAAGCTCTATGATAAAATAGCGTACAGAGGCAGCTCTGAGGGGATTATCGGGATTTATAAAACGCCTGAGCATTCATTACACCACTTCCAACCGAAGGAAAATTCATCGGTTATCATCATCGAACGAATAGAAAAACCAGGGAACCTCGGTGCTGTTCTCAGAAGTTGCGAGGCTTTCGGTATAGATGCCCTTATTCTGGCAGATACACGGGCAGATTTCTATAACCCCAATGTGATTCGCTCGAGTGTAGGCTGCCTTTTCGGTATGAATATTTATCAAACCTCAAATGAGGAGTTGCACCATTTTCTTCTCAAGCATCAGTACAATATCTACACTACTTTTATGGATGAAACAGCGCTACCGCTCCCTTCTTTGGAGCTGAGCGGGAGGTCAGCATTGCTATTCGGTACGGAGCATTCGGGGCTGAGTGAATTCTGGCTGGGCAAAGGCAAAAATACCCTCATCCCAATGGCAGGGACTATTGATTCTCTTAATTTGAGCAATGCCGTAGCCATATCCTGCTATGAATTTCTAAGGCAAAGAGGGCGTTTTTAGACAGTCAACTGACATTCTGTCATTCCCATTCGGCTTTCCTTAAACATCAGTATTGTACTTCTTTAAACCGCTCAGCAGGCTTGCCCTTTTTCTGTGGCAATCTATTTGTGCAATGAAGCAGAAATTTTAATTCAAATGTGGAAAAAAGAGATACAACATAAGGCTCTGCTCTACCCTTTGGGAATGGTATTCCTGATGGGTGCAGGGTTTATTCTTCAATCTATAGGGGTATTCTCGTATTGCAGTGGAGCGCTTATTCCTCAGGCTTTAGATGGATTGCTGGGGATATTCACCAGCCCTTTTTTGCATAGTGGCTGGGAGCATCTGCTGGGCAATTCAATCCCGATAGCTGCACTGCTTTTCCTCCTCTTTCAGTTTTATTCAGAGGTTGCCTCTCGGGTGTTTTTCTCAGGTGGGCTCATTACGGGCGGTCTGGTATGGCTGATGCCTCCCATCATTTTCGGAGAGGAGCTGGTCTGCATCATCGGGGCGAGTGGTATTGTATATATGCTGGCATTCTTCCTCTTTTTCGGTGGGGTATTTCGCCGAGATGCGAGGCTACTTACCATCTCTCTACTGGTAGTTCTCTATTATGGAAGTATGATTTGGGGCATACTCCCTCAGGAGTGGTTTTCCAATGCGGAAGATGCAAGGCAAATCTCTTGGCAGTCTCACGCTGCAGGAGCTTTGGTGGGGAGCTCCCTCGCTTTCTTTTACAAAAACAAAGGCGAAAAGAAAAAGAAATTTATTTGGGAATTTCCGAATTATTATAGCGAGAAGGACGACAGGCTTTGGCAGGAATACATCCAAAAACACCCAGAAGATTTTTTAGAAATGCCCCATAAGGCAGAAGATGATATTTGGAAACATCTGGACGAGCTCCGAAAAAATTCAAGCTAAATACCAAAAGAAAAACCTGCTTCGGATAAATGAAGCAGGTTTTTTAATGCGTTGGGTCCTCTACTGAATGATGACCGTCTTTGCCGTTACAAACTCCTTTAATGCCAGCAGTGAAAGCTCCGTACCGTAGCCCGAGAGTTTCGTTCCCCCAAACGGAAAGCGCGGGTCTGAGCTGGTCATTCGGTTGATATTTACAGTACCCGATTCAAGGTTTTTGATGTAAAAATCTGCCCGCTCGAGGTTTGCTGTCCAGACCGAGTTAGACAGTCCGTATGGGATATCATTTGCCAAATCGAGGGCTTCATTATCGTCTTTTGCTCGGAGGACGATTCCCACAGGACCAAAGAGCTCTTCCTGCAAGATAGGATTGGCTCTTTCCACAGCGATGAGAGAAGGCTTAAAAGCAGTATCTGATATTCTTTCAAGGGGGAGGATAACCTCTGCACCGTGCTCTAAGGCTTTTTTGTATTGGTTTTCCAGCTCATCGGCGAGGTCAGCTCTTGCCATCCCACTGATGAGGGTATTCTTATCCAATGGATTTGCGGGCTGATAATTTTTAAACTCAGCCGAAAGGAGGTCTAAAAACCTGTGATAGACATTCTCTTGAATGATGAATCTTTTAGCTGCCACGCAGGTCTGTCCGCAATTCTGCAATCTCGCCAAAGCACCTGTTTGGCTGGCTTTATTAAGGTCGGCATCGTCTAAAACGATAAAGGCATCGCTGCCACCTAATTCCAAAAGAGATTTCTTGATATTCCTCCCTGCGAGGGCTGCTACTTCGGCGCCTGCTTTTTCGCTACCCGTAAGGCTCACCCCTTTTATAATGGGGCTTTCAAGGATTTGCCTCACTTCATTATGCCCGATTTCAAGGTTTTGAAATACGCCCTCTGGGAAGCCTGCTTCGAGGAAGATGTTTTCTATGGCTCTACCACTTTCAAAGCAAATGGAGGCGTGTTTCAGTACGGCGGTATTCCCCGAGAGGAGCGTGGGGGTAGCGAAGCGAAGCACCTGCCAGAAAGGGAAGTTCCAAGGCATCACGCCTAAAATAACCCCTTTGGGAACGAAATGCACCTCCGAAAGACTATACTCAGAGGCTATTTTCTCTGGTTTCAGACTGTTTTCTGCTATGGCGTAGTAGTCCATCATCAGGGCGCATTTCTGCACTTCTGCTATGGCTTGGGAGATGGGTTTATTCATCTCCTTGGTAATGATTTTCCCTAAATCTTCGGCTCTATTTTTTAAAATTTCAGATGCCCGAGCAATGAGTTTCTGCTTATCTTCAAAGGCTATAAACCGCCATTGGTTAAAGGCCGTTTGTGCTTTATTGAGTTTTTCTTGTATTAAAGTTTCCATAATCTACTGGGTTTTAGGAGAGGCAAAAGTAAATATTATTTAAGCATTGCCACAATCTATTTTACAGCTATATGCAGTGATTTAATAAATTTTAAATCAGCCTTTAATAATAATATTATACAATTAAACCAGACAAGTGGAATTCTCTCTTTTAATTTGCAGAAACTATCGGAGGGAAAATTCAGCAATAATCGGCTGGTGGTCGGATAAATTTCTCGTCTTCGCAATATGACAAGACAGCGGTACTATCCCCTCAGAACTGAAAATATAATCGATTTTCACGGGCATTATCACCTCTCGAAATGAAACGCCCATCCCTCGCCCTGCGGACTGAAACGCATCGGTAAGCCCACGAGAAATCGTATAATATTCGTAGGAATTGGGCACGGCATTCATATCCCCTGCCACGAGGAGCGGATAGGGCGAAGCCTTTATAGAGCTTTGGAGGGCATCTGCCTGCCCCGCGTGCTCCTTAAAAGTAAATAGAAATTTTTCGAGGTAGCTGCCACTGATGTTTTCTGCCTGGCGCTCAGAATCGCTCAACTGAAAGGGTTCAAGGTAGTAATTCACCAGCCTGAGCCTCTGCCCGTGGCAATCTACATCTGCATAGATCGCCTTGCCAATATACCCGTGCCGAGAAATATTGAGAAGCCCCTCGGACTGTATGGGAAATTTGGAGAGGATAACGCAATAATCCGCCTGGTATTTAAATTTTAAATCTGAAAAATGATATTCCTTCTCACCTAAAAAGCTCGCCTCTTGGAGGAAGATCAAATCAGGGTTTTCGGTATTAATGTATTCCGCAATTTCTTTCTCACCATAAAAACCATTATGCACATTGAAAGACATTACTTTTATATCCGACGATTGGTGAGATTTCGAGCTAAAATTTACCCATCTTTTGATGGGATTGATAAAGACAAAGCTCAGACACAAAAAGAACACAGCATACCTCCACCTGATGAAAATCCAGAGCACACACAACATAAGATAAACGACCAAAACCACAGGAAACACCAATGAAAAAAAGTTGAGCCAAGCATTTACCACTGGCGAAATATAGGCATTGAGCACCGTAGCTGATAAAACAAGAGCAGTAGAGATATGCCCCACCAACAAGAGCCTTCGCATAAGCAAAAATGTTTTTACTGATAAAACCTGTTGAGATGCTTGCCCCAAATCTTTGCAAGCAGGAAACCAACAAAGGCTCCTCCTATATGTGCAAAATGAGCGATATTAGACTCCGTGTCATTAATCCCCAAATAGACTGAGCCTAAAATAATCAGCGGGAAAAGATATTTTGCTTTTATTGGGAAAGGGATAAACATAAATATCAGTTTTGAATTGGGAAATAAAGCGGAAAAAGCAGCAACTACACCAAATATAGCCCCAGAAGCACCGAGCATCCTACTGACTAAACTATTCAGCAAGTAATACTCATTAGACCCTTTGGAATAGCCCGAAAATGTACCATCAGGAGCGTACAAATCTGCATTAGCAGAGACTTCCTGCACCTGCTCTATACTCATCTGCGAAGTAATCTGAAAAACCTCAAAGCCATAACATAAGTTATAAAGCAAAAAACCTCCCAGCCCACTCAGAAAATAGAGAATCACAAACCGCTTACCTCGCAGTACCTGCTCGAGCACAGGACCAAAACTCCAAAGAGTAAGCATATTGAAAACGATATGAGCAATACCTCCGTGCATAAACATATGCGTAACCACTTGCCAAGATCTGAAATTAGGCGAATAAGGGAAATAGGCAGGCAAAATAAGATACAAATAAGGCACAAAAAATGAGAGGACAAAGACCACCACATTGAGGATAATCAGATTTTTTGTAATCGGGGTGAGCGCTCCAAACATAATATCAAAGGTTTTTTTATGGGTTTTAAAACTTATTTTTGAGTTCCTCCAAAGGAACTTCTACGAAGCAGGGCTTCCCAGAAGGGGTATATTGTGGAAAGCCAAGTGCGATGAAGTCCTTCAAAACGGTTTCTATTTCATATTTATACAGGAAGTCAAATCTGGACTTTGAACCGAGCTTATTCCACTGCTCGTTGTAGAAATCCATAAACTGCTCCTCTGTTTTATATTCCAAAATTTCAAAAAGATTCTCAATGAAGCTCAGCGTTTGAGATTCTTTTAAACCTTCGGGTACGGCATTTATCCTCAAAACATTTTCCTGAGTAATCACCATATCAAAGCCAAGGTCTGGAAGATATTTCTTTATTGAACGGAATTTAGTTTTCTCTATTTCATTGAGATGATATTCTAATGAATACAGCAGTGGCTGGCTATTCGTATTCCTTTTCTTTGTTTTTGACTGCTCAGCAATGATAATGCTGTGCATCCTGCCTGGGTCTATCATCAGGGTTTTGCCGTCTCGGTTCATCAGCCAATAGCCATTGGGCAATCTCATAATATCATCGCTGAAATCATCATCTTCATCCTCAAAGAGGTTGATTTTAGAAGGTGCGGGAGCGGTATCTGAGGTGTAGAACTCGGTGAGGTTGGCAATTTCTCCCTTTGCAGGGCGGGCGTCTTCTGCAAACGGATTGAAATCTCTCGGCACACTTATACCAGTACTGTTTTGCCTGCTGCTCGTGCTCTTTGTTTGCAGCATCTCGGTATTTGCCTTTGAGGGTGTACCAAACATTTCATCAAAGCGCTGAATATCCTTATCAAAATCAAGGCTCGGAGCAATATTATAAATACCGAGTGATTTCTTTATCGTGGAACGAATCAACGCAAAAATAAGGTGCTCATCTTCAAATTTAATCTCAGTTTTCTGAGGGTGAATATTCACATCGAGCTTCTCTGGGTCTATGTCCAGAAACAAAAAGAACGATGGGGCATATCCCTGCTGAAGCAAACCATCAAAAGCCTCTTGAACGGCTTTATTGAGATAGGGCGATTTAAAAAAACGATGATTAGCAAAGAAAAACTGTTCGCCTCTGGTCTTCTTAGCACCTTCGGGTTTGGCTACATATCCATAGAAATCTACCCATCCGAGCGACTCTTTTATCGGAACCAAAAGCGGCTGTAGCTTACGGCCAAAAATCTCCACAATCCTCTGCATCTGGCTCCCTTTTCTAAGCCTGAAAACGGGTTCATCATTATGAAAAAGGTCAAATTCTATCTCAGGATGTGCCAATGCCACCCTTTGGAATTCATCTATAATATGCCTGAACTCTATAGTATTGCTTTTTAAAAATTTCCTACGGGCAGGAACATTGTAGAACAGATTTTTCACTAAAAAATTAGAGCCTTCCGCTGTTTGTATCGGCTCCTGAAACTCCAACTTCCCTCCTTCTATATAGATATTCGTACCTACGGGAGCCTCTTTCTGCTTTGTTTTGAGCTCTACCTGTGCTACAGCAGCAATAGACGCAAGTGCCTCTCCTCGGAAACCCTTTGTAGCAATTTTAAAAATATCTTCTGTGGTTCGGATTTTTGAAGTCGCGTGCCTCTCAAAAGCCATTCGAGCATCTATTTCAGACATCCCCAGACCATTATCCACCACTTGGATAAGGTTTTTCCCTGCCTCTCGAATGATGAGCTCTATCTTGGTAGCCTGAGCATCTATTGAGTTCTCGAGGAGCTCCTTTACAATAGATGCAGGCCTCTGCACCACCTCCCCAGCAGCGATCTGATTGGCAACAAAATCTGGTAAAAGCTGAATAATATCCGACATAATCCCTCTAAAAAAATAAGACGACAAATTTAATGAAAGAAAAGAACAAGGCAAGTAGCTTCTGGCTATTGGCTTCTAGCTGTGTGTAGTTAGTTTGATGTAGGTGCTCCCCACGCTGTGGGTGAATTCAAGTCTAATTCTTTACATTTGCAATATGGAAAAAGAAATGTTCTCAATTGTAAAAATACGATTTACAGACTGTGACCCTATTGGGCATCTCAACAATGTGAAATACCTAAAATATATGCAAGATGCAAGAGAAGACCATATAGAGGAGTTCTTCGGGTTTTCTTATGATGAGTATATAAAAAGAACGGGCTGTGCGTGGATTACCATTAAAAACCAAATTGCCTACCTGAAAGAAGTAAAAGCAAATACCAAAGTAAGAATCACCAGCCATACGGTAAATATAGACGAGAAAACCACAGTAGTAGAAATACTAATGACCAGCGAGGATAGAAAAACAACCCACGCTGTACTGTGGATTACCGCTATCTATTTCAATCTGAAAACAAGGAAAACGGAAGAACAACCAGAGGATTTAAAACACCTCTTCCACAATAGTTTCTTAGACCTCGGGAATATGAGTTTTGATGAAAGAGCAGAAGCACTAAGAAAAGAAAACAAAGCACAATAAAATGATACAGGACCTCCGAAAAAAAATACTCGTAACGGGTGGTAATGGACAGCTTGCCAACTGCATAAAAAAACTCACCGAACGCTACGAGACAGATTATCAATTTGAGTTTCTCTCCTCTGAGGAATTAGACATCACAGATGAAACCGCCGTAGAGGAATATTTTAATAATACAAAGCCAGACTTTTGTATTAATGCAGCAGCATATACCGCAGTAGATTTAGCCGAGTCCGAAGAAGAAAAAGCCTTTGCCATAAATGCCGAAGGGGTGCGCAACCTCGCAAAATCTGCTAAGAAAAACAATACCGTGCTCATCCATATCTCTACCGATTATGTGTTTAGTGGGGATACCAATATCTCGTATTCTGAGGACAATTTTACCGCTCCTGTCGGGGTATATGGGCGTTCCAAAAGAGCAGGCGAAGAAGCTGCATTAGAAGAAAACCCAAAGACCATTATCATCAGAACATCCTGGTTGTATTCAGAGTTTAATAAAAACTTTGTAAAAACAATGCTCTCCCTCTTTGAGACAAAAGATGAGCTCAATATCGTAGGCGACCAGTATGGGCAGCCGACCAATGCCAATGACCTCGCGGAAGCCATTATGAAGATAATAGAAACGCCTGCCCTTAGCTTTGGAATCTTCCATTTTTCTAATTATCCAGAGACTACCTGGTTTCTTTTCGCTAAGAAAATTGCAGAGCTTTCAAAATCTCATATCAAGCTCAATGCAATAAGCACAAGCGAATACCCTACCCCAGCCCAGCGCCCCGTAAGAAGTACAATGGCTCTGGACAAGATAGAACAGACCTACAAAATAGACCTCAAGCACTGGGAAAACAGCTTGGAAGAATGCATAGAAACCCTTACTAAAAACTAAACCTCGCTCTATGAAAATCTGTTTTGGGTTTATATTTTCGCTTATCTCCTGCGTTATTTATGCACAGGAAATCCATCTAAGCAATGCCTCAAAAACCAATGAGAATAATGACACTCGTCTCTACCGTATCTCAGCGGTAGATTCTTCTGCCACTGCCCTTGCTACAATTGAGATAAATGGCATTTTAGAAAACGAAACCCTCGCCTTTGAGAAGTTTTACAAAAAGGCAAAACTCGTAGGAGCCAATACCTATACCTATACTCCTAATTTAGATTTGGACAGCAACCCAGTGCCTTCACTTCATAAAGAGGTAAAGCTCTACTACCAGGCTTATCCTGCAATAAGCTACAATCAGTTTTCGGTATTTAATTCTTCTCGAGCGGTCAATATCATTATCAATGGAAAGAAAGTAGCGCTTAGCCCCAGAACCTACCTATGCCAAGAGATAAAACCCGAAGAAGACAACTATATCTCTACCAAAAAATTCTTGGGCAGCAGGCTGAATCTCCACTACAAAAAGGAGCAGCCTGCGCTCTATTACCAAGTGCTCCCAGCGGGTATTCGCGCTGATAATTCCAATATCTCGGGAGGGCTTATTATAAAATCAGGAGACCTCATCTCCTTAGAAAAATCCTATGCCGATTTTCTTACCCTCTTCTATAGGGAAGTTTCCCCCTCCAATTAAGTAGGGGCATTGCCCCTTTTTTTAAGGCAATACCCCCTAAAATTGACCCTACAGGGTCTAAAGTTGACCCCACAGGGGGGGATGTTCCCCCTTCCAATTAGGGATAATGTTAGTTTGGAGGCTAAAAGCCAGAAGCTAATAGCTAAGAGTCGCCTATTAGGGAGTAGGACGATTAATTTGTAGGCTAAAAGCCATACTCCTTCCTTCTTTATTACCAAGCCTTCTAAACTTTGGTTAAAGCTCGTTGCTCCTTCAAACATTGAGTGTATATCCTGAACCGCGCTTAGATTCCATTGGTTGATATTGGGCACAGACTCTAGAGAAGTGCATCCGTTAAACATACTACTTACCGAAGTTACATTAGAGAAATTTGGGACATCTTGTGCTTCTATCTTAAGGTTTGAGCAGCCCATAAACATACCAGCTAAATTCCCTACCCATTTTCTTTTTCCCCAATGCTTGAGTACTTTGAACTGAGCTTTTTCCTCAGCAACAAGACCATCAATGCCATAGAAGAAAGCAAATTTTTCCTTCTTAGGGATAATAGAGATAACAAACCGCTTATTTGCATTTTTCATACCTAGTTCTATATACTCTGTATGTTGTCCCGTTTGGGTTACCTCTCCTTTTCCTGTTTCGCTCGGGTCATCTAGTCTTTTATAGGTATAAGAATACCCATCTCCATCGGTAGGTATAGGTATTTGACCGATAGCATTTGCTTCCCATACACCCGTTAGATGTTCATACCGTTCTTGTTGTTATCCAGAGCCAGAATCTTGGTCATCATTCCTTGAACAATTCACTGCTGTTACAGCCAGCACTACGGCTGAAACTGCCATTAAAAAAACTTTTTCATTATAAATTAGAATTAAATTGAGACTTACTCTTTTTATAAGGATTTTCGGCTTCGTCCTATACTCTGTCAAGGATACTAAATTATATTTTTATCAGCACATATTTCTTACTTTATATTGATTAAAATCATAAAAATACAGCCCCCCCTCTTCGCCCACAAACTCTGAAGCTGCCGAACAAAAAATTTGAGACTATTGTATAAGCATCATTAAATCTTATTAATATCATTTCAAGCAAAGCCTCAATCTGCCGTTTTCCTGAAAGTAATTGCGTAGAAGCGATTGTCCCACAAGAAATGCGTTTGCCTGTCGGTTACGCTGTTAGGGATGCTGTTTTGGATTTCGGTAAGGTCAAAATGCGCATCTTTATATGCCTCTTTTGAGAAGACATTTTTTTGATATTGGTCACGAATGAAATCTTGGGTTTCATCGGCAATCATCAGTAATGTATTGGGCTTAGCAACGCGGAGCATCTCATCAATCGCCCTCTGTTTATCGGAGAAGAAATTAATCCCTCCCACATGGAAAACAATATCAAAGCTATTATCATCGAAAGGTAAATCCTCAGCCGGACAGTTTACCAAAGAGAGGTTGAGCTTATCTTTCCATACCTTTTGCGCTCGGCGGAGCATAGCCTCGGAGATGTCTATACCTACAAGCGATAATGTTTTGATATTGATATTTTGGGGCATATACTTGAAATCTTTCCCCGTTCCAATAGAGACATAGAGCACCGAAGCATTATCTTTCCACTCCAAAAGTTGCATCATTTTTCGTCTCATTTCAGCAACGGAATTGCCGTATTTCAGCCAGCCAATCCACCGCTCTCCAAAGTCATAGAAAGGCGCAAGGCGGTTGTAGAACTTCATATACTTATCATTGTCTCCTTGCAGAAAATCAGGATTAAGGTATTTAAGGATCCCCCTCTCTTCTGAAATATAATTTGGATTAAGGTCTTTGCGAAGAAAAGGTATGAGCGGTTTTGGAATAAAATCTTGCATTGTTTATTTTTTAGAGACTATTATATACTTCTTGAAAGTTTAGGGAAATTAAGCTACTTATTCTCTATTCTCTCACAATCAAGCATAATCTCTGTAATATCATAAACACTAACATCTAAAATTTCAAACTTATTCTTAGGTTTATCAAAAATTACAAGATTAACGCCATTTTGATGTAATGAGCTTTTAAATTCTATACCATCGAACCCCATTGATTTAATTAGCTCTGATAGATATTGTGTTGGCAAATAATCTAACTCGCTATCACTTCTCCTTCTCGGTTTTGACAGTTCTTGCTCCAACTTATTAATAAAAGTATCATATTTTATTACATCTTCTAAAGCCTGTATTTTTTCTGCTCCTATAAGCTCAAAGATATCATAAGTTGAATGGCTCAAGTTTATTACTTTTATATCTTGTTTGAGTTCAAATTTACTTACAGAAACATAGTCAAACAAACTCGCTCTTACTTCATACAAAGTTGTTTCTAAATCTTTTGCTAAATATAAATATGAAATACCATTAGGATTTGCTCTACCACTCTTTGCTAATTCATTAGGAGGATTCCACATTTCTTTCTTATCATATCCTTTTTTATCACTAATTCTAGCACGATAATATATTTCTTTTTTATCTATTTTCTTTTGGAAAAATTGAAATAATTCGCGTAATCTATCCAAATCTAATTCATTTTCTAGATGAAATCTATTTTTACTTTTAATTTCCTCTGAAAATTTATCCCAAGAAAGAGTAAGTGATTGCTTCTCTTCTTCCTCATCTTGAAATTTTAATTTTACAGGATTATCTAGTAAATGTTGATAATCGCAAGTATAATATTTAATAATTTCAGAAATAAGTAGTTCAACTTTATTCTTAGCAATTAATTCTTGTGCAAAAATTTTATGATCAAAATAATCCGAAGTTATTTGTTTCCCTATTGATCTATCACCATTTTCATCAGTAACAAACAAGTCTAAAATGTCTGTAAAATAAAAATCTAACTTGGAAGCCTTATAAATATTAATATTCTGTGCTCCACAAAAATCACAATTTCCTATATTATTTTTACCTCTAATAATAGTTTTTATATATTGGTTTTCAAAACAATTTATACAGCAATTCATATTAAATTAATTTTAAAACCAAATCAATATGATTCATTAGGGAGAGTTTCTTTAATGTTCCTAATCCAGGAAAATGCTTTGTTTCATAATATTCTTTAAATATTGGGATAGCAATAGATTCATATTTTGTTTTCTTACACCAATCAATTAACTTTTTTAATGCTTCAGCAAATTTACCAGCAATATCAGAGGGGTCATCATTAGAATCAGAAACAAAATGTTTTATTTTTATTTTCTTTTTATTTTTATCTTCATAAGATAAATGGATTGCTACAGCATAGGGGAGAAAACCTGCTTCAGAGTATTCTTCACCAATAGAAAGATAATCAGAGAAACCAATAAATCCATCTTCCTTATAATAGCGATACTCTTCAGAAAAGTCACTTTCATCTATCTGTAAATAATCAGAATTTCTAGGCTGAGCATTAAAATAATCATTAAGTTCTACCCTAGTATTTTCTTTAAAATTTTGGTGATATCTTTTACTTGTTGCTGATAAATTTATAACATTATATCTAACTTTAAAATGTTCTTCATACAGAGCAAGAATATCTGAAATCCCATCAAGAATTGCATTATGTATAATAGTTAATTCAGGAATATAATCTTTGTATTTTTGTAAAAGAGCTATCAGTTCATGATGCCCTTGTTTGTTTTTATTATTAAAAATTATTCCTATTTGATAATTTTTACCTCCACTCATAAACTCTTTAATAGTATTAAAAATAGTATCCGTATCTGTAAATTGTCCAACTTGTGGATTTACAACAACTGTAAAATTAATATTATTTTCAATCAGTTCTCTTAGAGTAACTCCTAATGTTGATGAATTTTTTACAGGTTCTATTATAGGTGATACTTTATTTGAATTAAGCACTTTTCCTGTTATCAAATTTCTAATCCCAATTAGTTCAAACTTTTTGCCTCTTATATATGGTAAGTACATACACTTTTATTTTTTAAAAAATCATACAATTTATAATATTCTTGTTCATTAAAATCCAAAGAGTTACAGATATACTTCAATTCTCTTGGTGTTTTTGAAGATCTAAGTAAGCTAGGTTTTGATAACTTTCTTTCTTTAAGTTTATTTAAAACTTGCTTTTGAAAATCTACTATGTTTATATCCGCTAATAAATTATAACAAGTTCTAAAAATCTGAGTATTTGGAACATCAGGTACAAATCCAAAGTTCTCAGTAACTAAATCAATATATTCTTGCTTTCTTAAAATTTTAAAAATAGTATCAAAATTAAAGTAGGAAGTATTACTCTCTGCTTCTTTAATTATTTGTATCTTATGTTTTGCATCAAGTATAATGATACCAATACTTGAATCTGCATATTCAATTTCTAATTTCTTAGCACTATTTTCATCAGTTACAACACTGACTTCATCTGCAAATTTTTGGTAATCATTTATTTGTTTTGATAGTTTAGAAAAATCATCTAGTTCCGTTTTGATTTCATAAACTCGTACTGACCCATTTAACAGAACTAAATCAGCCTTTGAAGAGCCAATTTTTAATTCATTAAGTACCGATGTTACTCTTAGGCCATACTCACTAATTAATTTTAAAAATAAGTTATTTTTATAGATATATTCACATCTATACCTCTCCTGAAGATTTTTATATAATGATTTAATTACATCTAAATTAGTATCATAATTTCCTGTATTAAGATATTTTTTTATTTGCTTTTGGAATAATATAAAATCATCCTGTCTCACTATTTTTTGAAATATAGGAGGCGAGAATATTTGAGATAAGATTCTTAGGCTTGACACTTTATACTAATTTTCACTTTACAAAATTACTAATTTATATAAAACTCTATCTCCACTAAATAGCAAAAGAAATAAAACTTCTCCAAATAACTGTTTTCTGCATACAAAAGTATATTTTATGATTAATTTCATAAATAGAATATATTTAGAATTTTTCATCTTTTGTATAGTGAATAATACCTACTTTTACCGCCCAAAAAAATAAAATAGAATTTTTATGACCGAGAATATAAAAGAACCTACAAGAGCACAGGGCGTAATAATGTTTATCATATTGCTATTGGCATACATCTCATTTGCCTCTAACTGGCTCATCGGTTCCAGCCTCTCTGGGCAGATTACCCACCACTTCTTCGCTGGTAAAGCCGTATCTTCCGTAGTAACCGAAGTGGTAAATTACTCAATAACCATTGCAAGAATCTTTGCTAATTTCTTTGCGGCATATATTCTCATCAAACTGAGTCCCAAAAAAGCATCTATACTGGCGCTTTTCTTTTTGAGCTTTTCTTTCCTTGCGATTTTCTCGCCAAACTACTGGATATACATCGCTGCAAGAATGATAATGGCGCTCGGAGGTTCTATGATAATGGTATATATGAATACGGTGATCGCAAAGTTTATCCCTGCTGATAAGAAAATCATCACCAGTGCTCTTACAACGGGCTCGTATAATATGGGGGCGGTAATTGTGGGTGGCTCACTCTACTTCCTTACCGATTACCTCACTCATAATGACCACTGGCAGTATATAATGCTCGGTTTTAGCCTTCTAAGCTTAATCAGTTTTGCCCTCTGGCTGGCATTCAGTAAGGACTTTGAGCCTAATGCCAGCAACAGCTCTTCCGAAGCGATTGCAAAAGAATATACCTACTCCGATGCGCTGAAAGATAAATTTGTTTATCTTTTCTCTCTCGGTTTTGGAGGATTCCTCTTCCTCTATGTCATCTCCCTTGCGTCTCTCCCTTCAAAATTAGAGGCATTGAATTTTAACCCTGACTTCTCCAAGTCCATAATGCTGTTTATCATCCCTTCATCTGGGATTATGGGTACGCTCTTCAGTATGTATATGGGTAAAAAGAACTTCCCGAGAAAGCCTTACCTCATCATCCACGGCATACTGATGATTAGCGCTATACTCTCTGGGATACTCGTTCTCCCAAGCTCTGTTTTGCTGTCTTATATCCTCTTTGGTTTTGCGGGTTTTGTAATGGCTTCCCAATATTCTGTATATCTCAATCTGCCGTATGAGCTCCCAGATATGAACCCACAAAAGATTACGATTATGTTCGGAGCTTTCTGGGCATTGGGCTATCTGGTATATACCCTCCTTAATTTTGTTTGGAGCTTAGTACTGGATCATTTCGGTTGGGATGCCTCTCTGGCATTCTACATTCTCTTTAGTTGCCTCTATATTATTTGTATATTAACATTCCCAGAGACAAAACCGAATAAGAAAAAATAGTACATTTGTTCTCTCAAAATATCACTCCAAATGAAAAAGAGCCTTAAAATTATAGGAATATCCATTACCACCACAAATGAAAATGGAAAATCTGCACAGGATTTGAGTGCTCTTTGGAACAAATTCTACACAGAAAAGATAGCCGAAAAAATACCCGGTACTCTAAATCATAAGATTTATGCTATCTACACCGATTACGAAAATGATTTCAGAGGAAAATATACCGCAATAATAGGAATGGAAGTAAGCTCTTTACATCATATCCCTGAGGGGCTTGTGGGAAGAGCTTTTCCAGAAGAATATTTCACTGAATTTATAGCCAAAGGAGAAATGCCTGCGGCTATTATTAATACCTGGGAGGAGATTTGGCAGAGAGACAAAGACCTCCACCGTGCTTATACTTACGATTTTGAGGTTTATACAGACAAGCCTTCGGAAGTGAGTATATTTATATCCGTAAAAGAAAATTAAATTATAATCAAATGAGAGATTTATCTAAAATGACAAACATTGAAGACTTGCGAGTAAAATGCTATAGCAATGTCCCAAAAATGTTCTATGAATATGTAGATACAGGTTCCTGGTCTCAATCTACTTATCGAGAAAATGTTACTGACTTTGATCCAATAAAATTCCGCCAAAAGATTTTAGTGGATATGGACAACCGTACCTTAGAGACAAAACTCCTCGGGCAAACGGTAAAATTCCCCGCAATGACTGCTCCCGTAGGTTTTATGGGAATGATGTGGGCTGATGGAGAAATCCATATGGCAAGAGCCGCTCAGAAATTCGGCATCCCTTTTACCCTCTCCACAATGTCTATATGCTCCATAGAAGACCTTGCAGAGGCAGGTATAGAGCCATTCTGGTTTCAGCTGTATGTAATGAGAGACCGAAAGTTTATGAAAGACCTCATCCGCCGAGCAAAAGAAGCAAAATGCTCCGCACTGATGGTTACCGTAGATTTGCAAGTACTGGGCAACAGACACAGAGATATTAAAAACGGACTCTCTGCACCTCCTAAATTTACCATCCCGAACCTCATCAACCTTTCTACAAAAATCCCTTGGGGACTTCGCTATCTTAAAAACAGAAGATGGACATTTAGAAACATCGCTGGGCACGCAGAGAATGTAAGCGACCTCTCCTCTCTCTCTTCTTGGACTAAGGAGCAGTTTGACCCATCCCTCAGCTGGGAAGACATCGCAGAGATAAAAGAGCTCTGGGGAGGACCACTTATCTTAAAAGGAATTATGCTCCCAGAAGATGCCGAACAAGCCGTGAAATACGGAGCAGACGCCATCATCGTGTCTAACCACGGTGGTCGCCAAATGGACGATACCGTTTCCACAATAAAAGCCCTCCCAGATATCGTGAGCGCTGTGGGTAGCCAAACAGAAGTATGGATAGACTCTGGCTTCTACTCTGGGCAAGATATGCTAAAAGCCTGGGCAATGGGTGCAAGAGGTATAATGCTCGGTAGAGCACCTGTATACGGCTTAGGTGCGTATGGCGAAGAGGGAGTAACTCGTGCCCTGCAAATCCTCTACGATGAAATGGATACCACTATGGCATTCGCAGGGCATAGAAACATCCAAGATGTAGATAGTAGCATATTAGTGCCTGGTACTTATCCTACCCCTATTTATAGATAGGCAGTAGGCTTTGTGCAGCAGGCAATAAGTTTTAGGCGTTAAGCAAAAAAGTTTCCATTATTGATTTAATGGAAACTTTTTTATTGCTTACTGAATAAATTTAATCTTGTATGGGGAGGAACTTAGGATATGAGACATTTAACAAAACAAGTTTCCAACATTTAAAATTCCCTAAAAAAACATTTCAAAAAAACATTCACAAACCACTGCTTATTAACTACAAAACAGAAAACGAACTATAAAAGCATTTGATAGAACATTTAACAAATCACAATTATTTTCCCTTATAAAACCCAACTAAAAAAGCCTCGCTCATACGCGAGGCTTTCTAATAATAATTTAAAAATTTAAAAAAATGAAACTATCTTTTCACTTTAAAGGCATCAAGACCTGGGAATACAGCGGTATCTCCGAGTGCTTCTTCTATTCTTAGGAGTTGGTTGTATTTCGCCATTCGGTCTGAACGAGAAGCCGAACCTGTTTTGATTTGTCCACAATTGCACGCCACAGCGAGGTCTGCTATGGTAGCATCTTCGGTTTCACCAGAGCGGTGAGACATTACTGAAGTATATCTATTGTTCTGCGCCATCTGAACCGCATCTAAGGTCTCGGTAAGCGAACCGATTTGGTTTACTTTTACAAGGATTGAATTGGCTACACCTTCTTTTATCCCTCTAGAAAGTCGCTCTACATTGGTTACAAAGAGGTCATCTCCTACGAGCTGTACTCTGCTACCGATTTTATCGGTGAGGAGCTTCCAGCCCTGCCAGTCATCCTCGTGCATACCGTCTTCTATTGAGATGATAGGGTATTTATTGGTAAGCTCAGCGAGGTAATCCACTTGCTCTTCACGGCTTCTATGGGCACCTTTATCGCCTTCAAACTTTCTATAATCGTAGATTCCGTCTTTGTAGAACTCGGAGGAAGCGCAATCAAGGGCAAACATAAAATCGTCCCCAGGTTTGTAGCCTGCCTTTTCCACTGCTTTTAGCAGGGTATCGAGGGCATCTTCTGTACCGTCAAAAGTTGGAGCAAAGCCTCCTTCATCTCCCACCGCAGTGGAGAGACCTCTAGATTTCAGGATAGATTTCAGGCTATGGAACACCTCAGTACCTTTTCTCAATGCGTGAGAGAAAGAATCTGCCTTCACTGGCATAATCATAAACTCCTGGAAAGCGATAGGTGCATCGGAGTGTGAGCCTCCATTAATCACATTCATCATCGGTACAGGGAGGGTTTTAGCATTTACCCCACCGATGTATTTATAGAGCGGGAGTTTTAGCTCTGCTGCTGCTGCTTTTGCTACTGCGAGAGAGACTCCGAGAATAGCATTTGCTCCGAGGTTTCCCTTGTTTGGAGTAGCATCTAATTCAATCATAATACTGTCGATAAGGTTCTGCTCAAAAACAGAAATCCCCACAATTTCTGGGGCTATTACCTCTCGTACATTTTCTACGGCTTTCAGTACGCCTTTGCCGAGGTACTCGTTACCGCCATCTCTTAGTTCTACAGCTTCGTGCTCGCCAGTAGACGCCCCTGATGGTACGGCAGCTCTACCCATTGCACCACTTTCGGTAAACACATCTACTTCCACAGTAGGGTTACCTCTGGAATCTAAAATCTGTCTTGCTTCAATAAATGAAATATAACTCATAGTATTTGATTTTTACTGCTCACAAATTTAAACATTTTAGAGGGCTTAGCCTTCTTTTTTGCTTAAAATTTTGAGACATTGTCTCTTTTATTAATTAAGATTACGCTCTTAAATTATCTACAAAAAAGCAATGCCTTAAATAAAGCACTGCTATTAGGGTCAGAGACCCCAGTAAAGGAAGAGGCAATGCCTCCCTCTTAGAAGTTTGCAGATTCTGGGGTTTCATTTTCCACTTTTTTATCAATATCTGTCTTTTTCCCTCGTGAGAAGTTATAGCTTATACCAAAGCTCAGCATATTTTTATTATTGAAAATACGGGTATGTCCCATATAATCTACAAGGCTACCTTCTTGGCTTTTGGTTTTATATTCAGAAGGGGTGCCGATGAAGAGAAGGGCAGCTTTGAACATCCAGTTTCTATGAGAATAGCCAAGAATAAGGTGGTTCTGGTTCTCATTGGTATTGAGAAATGCCCCTCCGATGGAGTAGACAGGGATATTAAACTCGTAATTTAAAAAGAAGTTCTTGTACTGAGAAGAAAGGGTGAAGGTGTTTCCTATAAACTCATTGGTCTTTTTATTACCATTTGCCAGCAGTATGCTCTCGGAGGTAGGCTTAAGAGCAGTTTTGATGGTAAGGAGCTTTGAGCCCAAAGGCTTGATAGCACCCGAAATCTCTCCACTCAAGATTTGATGATAATCAGCATTCTGATAGGTAAGCGCATAGCTATTAAAGCGAGCATCGTATATATACATCTGCTCAATTGCATTATTGATGAAAATATGAGAGAGTGAGGCATTCACATCAAGATACTTGGAATTATAGGAATAGGTAAGGCTGTTTCTCCAAGTGGTTTTGGATTTAAGGTAAGGATTCCCTGTTTTTATGATATTGGGAACTACATTGATAACATTAGAGCTGAGCTGCGCACTGGAAGGCGAACCAGGGAAGATGGAGGAATTAAACCTTAGGCTCTTATGAGCATTCAGTTTATAGTGGAGAACGAGCCTTGGGGTAAAAGTCCAGTCATTAAAAGTTTCTTTCTCACTTCGGTTGTGGATGTGCATAAGCCCCGCACCTAATCGGTAAGCGAATTTCTTCCCAAGCCAGCCACTGAGCTCCGTATGGAAATACTGACTGAAATAATTTACACTGTACTCACTATCCCCTGCAAGATTGCTTAGGTCATTAGAGATATGGTTATTAGCAACTTTATAGCCAGAGCTTAGCTTCATCTTCTGAAAGGAATGATGATGGACTACCTCCCCTACAAAAGCGGACTGATTCGTGGTAAGGTACATTCTGTTATTAAAAATATCTACCCCAGTAGAAGCTACCCACTCTCTCTGGTCCTGGTAGGTTTTATTATTATAGGTAGAGCCTACAAGGTTAAAGATAAGCTCATCTTTCTTGCTTAGCTTATTGCTATAATAGAGGTCTAAGGTAGGTTTTAGGTTATGCTGAGAGCTGTAATCATAGATTTTATCCTGCGTAGAAATACTCCCCTGCTCAAAAGTATTGTCACCATTCCCTTTGCTAAAAGCATCCATTCTATTAAAGATGAGTTTTGCCTGAAAAGTCTGCTTATCCGAAGGCACAAAGGTATATCTGAAAGCTGCATCTTGGTAGGTATATCCGAAGTGGTCTCTCAGTACTTTGGTAGATTTGTATCGGTCTCCGTGCAGCAGATATTCATAGGTATTATCATATCTTCGGTTGTTATAATCTCTAAGGGAAATAACATATTCCAGCCCAAAATCGTGCTTCCCACGCGTATGAGAAAAGTAGGCTGTTGCATTTAAGAAACCCGTACTGAATGCCCCAAATACATCTGCACCATAGCTGAGCCCCTGCTCGGGATTTCGGGTAATGACATTTACGAGGGTCTCCGCTCTGCCTTCCCATCGGGTAGGGACGATATCAAAATACTCTACCTTTACCACATTCTCTGGCTGTACGGACTGCAACTGTGCATCGCTCGCCTCTATCCCATTAATAAGAAAAAGTACGGTACCTCCTTTTATACTGGCAATCTTGTTAGACAGCGGGGTCGTGCTTCAGCTCTGGAAGCGTTACGAGTAAATCTTTGGAATGCCGAGCGCTTTTTATCGCGTCTTGGTCAAACGAATACACTGCTTTATCAGCATACTGTTTCTTTCTCTGTGCTTTTAGGAGAACTTCCTGTATCTCCTTAGATGGTAAGGACAGGCTATCCTTCTCCTGCCCATAAAATATTCCTGCGCTTAGCAATGATAAAATAACAATAGTTTTCTTCATATAAATAAGTTTATAAAATAAAATTGAATTAATAGTATTATTGGCTAATTGGTACATTAAACACCCCCATTGTTACAAAAAAACATCGTAGAATAAATATAAATTATCAGTTAAATAAAAAAGAGTGCTTGCTTCATTAAGCCAAGCTAAAAGCATAAAAAAGCCTCAACAAAAATTGCTGAGACTTTCCTTTGTTTAATATTTAAAATCCTTATTATGCCTTTACATAAAGTACCTTTTTTATGGCATCTTTCACGGTTTCCAATTTTGGGAACCACTCTGCGAACAATGCTGCAGAATAAGGCGCAGGCGCATCTGGCGTTGTAATTCTCTTAACAGGTGCATCAAGGTAGTCAAATGCCTTTTGCTGTACCATATAAGTAATCTCAGAAGCCACAGAACCGAAAGGCCAAGCCTCTTCCAATACAACCAATCTATTGGTTTTCTTCACAGAGTTGAGGATAGTATCATAATCCAATGGGCGTACAGTTCTAAGATCTACTACCTCTACAGAGATACCTTCTTTCGCTAAATCTTCCGCTGCTTGTAGTGCGAGTTTCATTATCTTACCAAAAGAAACGATGGTTACATCCGTACCCTCTCTCTTTACATCTGCTTTACCAAGTGGCAGGTAGTATTCCTCTTCTGGGATTTCCATTTTATCGCCATACATCTGCTCAGATTCCATAAAAATTACTGGGTCATTGTCCTGTATAGCAGATTTAAGCAAGCCTTTTGCATCGTACGGGTTAGAAGGTACTACAACCTTCAGACCTGGGCAGTTGGCATACCAGCTTTCAAGTGCTTGTGAGTGCGTAGCACCGAGCTGACCAGCAGATGCCGTAGGCCCTCTAAATACGATTGGACAATTCCACTGCCCACCGCTCATCTGGCGGATTTTCGCAGCATTATTAATAATCTGGTCTATCCCCACAAGAGAGAAGTTGAAAGTCATAAACTCTACAATAGGTCTGTTACCATTCATCGCTGCACCTACGGAGATACCCGCAAAACCGAGCTCAGCAATAGGAGAGTCTATTACTCTCTTAGGTCCAAACTCATCAAGCATACCTTTGGAAGCCTTATAAGCTCCGTTATACTCTGCTACTTCTTCTCCAATAAGGTAAATGGATTCATCTTTACGCATTTCCTCGCTCATTGCTTGAGCAATCACTTCACGGAAAGTATATTCTGCCATAATTTTCTTAAAATTTTAGGGACAAAAGTAATGATTTTATATTTAATGGTAAGTCTTAAGACGAAAAATAAATTTATCGCTCTGCTACCAAATACTCCACAGCCAGTGAATACCCCCTAAGACCAAATCCAGAGAGCAAAGCATCGGTATAAGCTGCGGTTACAGACTTCTGCCGAAACTCCTCTCGCTGATAGATATTACTGATATGCACTTCTACTTTGGGTTTAGAGATATTTTTAAGGCAATCGGCAATCGCATAAGAATAATGAGTAAAAGCTCCAGCATTAATCACCAAAGCATCAAAATCCTCAGATTGTAGTCGGTTGATTAGCTCCCCCTCTACATTAGACTGAAAATAGAGAATCTCGTGCTGTGGAAACTCGTCTTTCAGCTGTGCGAGGTAGTCCTCCATAGTCGTACTGCCATATATTTCGGGCTCTCTTTTACCCAAAAGATTAAGGTTTGCACCATTTGCGATGAGTATTTTCATTATTTAGATATTTCGTTATACAAATTTTCTATAAAACTATGAGCCGTTTCATTGCTCTTCTTAATCTGCTGAAGGGTCGTTGGTAAATACCAGCCTTTTCCCTTTACAGAGAGGTTTTCGCAATAGGCTAATACCTCTACCTCGCAGCAGTCCGTAAACCAAATCCATTCATTTTTTATGCTTTCAGGAGTAGTTTTAGGACTGCCTATTACCTCTACCAATGCGATCACTTTAGCTCCATGGCGCACGAGTACCCTATCTCCTTTTTGAATTTTATAAAATTCTGCAATGGGCTTTCCACTGCACCCAATAAGGTTTTGAGACAGTATATTCCTGATTTCCTCTACTCCCCAATTCATCTTATTGGGATGAAGCTGTATATGCCAGTAATTCATTTATTCGATAAAAAATTTATCATACTCAACTCGCAAATTTAGGAAAGATTATTTTTAGCATTAGATAATAAAGAATACTATTTTTAAACAAAAAAATTATTCAGATAAAATACTAAACTTATACAAATTCTGTTAATGGATTTATAAATTCAGATATAATGAAAAAGGTAATGATAAGCCTTGCTATGTTTTTTATGGCACAATTATTTCATAGCCAAGCATGGAATGGCGCAGGAGACCAAAAAGCACAAGCAGGTTTCAGTGCCTGGGGTAATGGAGTAGGAATTACGGGAACTTATGATTATGGCTTGTCCGACCTTATTTCCGTAGGTGGAGGTCTTAATCTCTACTTTGATAATAAGAAAGATAACGATTTTTTTATTTTCGGGAGAGTAAATTTCCACCTTCAAGATGCACTCCAACTTTCTGACCAATTAGATATTTATCCTGGTGCAGATATAGGTGTATTGGGTAATTCTTTCGGTTTAGGTGTACATTTAGGCGTGAGGTATTACTTCACTGAGAAATTTGGAGCCTTTGCCGAAATAGGAAATAACGGAAGCATAGGCGTTTCCATTAACTTATAGAAAATTTTTAAAAAATTATAAATTATGAAAAAAAACATTTTTGCAGTAGCTATCGCGCTATTCGGGATGCTAAGCATCTCTAATGTACAGGCACAGTCTTACAGAACTTCTTTGGGGCTTAATATAGACTTGGGAGATGGAGGTACATATGTAGGGCCACAAGTAAAACACTTCTTTAATAAAAACAGTGCTCTTGATGGTCAGCTCCTCTTCGGTAAGGGTATCTCTGCATCTATTGGAGTAAACTATACCTATAACGAGCCTATACCTGGTGCAAGAGGTCTGGCTTGGTATGTGGGTATCGGACCTAATATTTCTTTTCCAAAAGGTGGAGGCAATGCATTATTCGCTCTTAGACCGCAAGTGGGCTTAGAATTTAAAATCCCAAGTGCTCCTCTTGCAATGCACTTTGACTGGAAACCTTTGTGGAACCTTTCGCAAGAATCTAACTTCATTGCAGGAAGATTTAGCATAGGGTTTAAATATGCTTTTAAATAACTTTTTACTTTTAACATTAAATCAAAACACCGCTTTAAAATTTAAAGCGGTGTTTATTTTTTATTTTTTCTTTTCAGCTTTTGGATCTGCTTCTGGGAATCTCGCGAGTGTATATTCTCTGGATATGGCAGCCTTTTCAAATTTCAGCTTTCCAGAAAGGGTTTCTATCACTACACCATCTTCCTGTATCTGGGCTATTCTCCCGTGGAGCCCTGAGGTGGTAACCACTCTACTCCCTACTTTTAATGACTCTTGGAAGGTTTTCTCCTGCTTCTGCTTTTTCATCTGTGGGCGAATCATCACAAAATACATAAAAGCGATAAACGCTACAAAAAGGAAAATCATCTGTGCTCCGCCTCCCGCTGGCTGTGCTTGTAATATAGATAACATTTTTATTTAATATTTAAGGTTTAATTACATTCGCTGTAAAACTAATCATAATAGGCGAGCGCTCTACATTGGCAAAAATCTGCGCCTGTTTTTGCTGTGCTCCTTCAAAATTGGAGGAATTAAATTTTAGGGTAATCTGCCCTTTCTTTCCAGGGAGTATGGGCTCTTGGGTATAAGCTGGCGCTGTACAACCACAGCCTGGCACTACTTTAGAAATCACAAGTGGGTTATTTCCAATATTGGTAACCTCATAAGTATGCTCTACGCTCTCGCCTTTTTTCACATCACCGAAATCGTGGCTGTTTTCAGACAGCGCAAGAGAAGTAAGCTCGGAAGGTTGCTCCATATCATTAACCTCAGCTTCTTCCTGCACCATTTGCTCTATAAGTTCGGAGCTGTCCATTTCTACTTTTTCTTCCTTTTTGCAGGCGGAAGCACTGAGCAATCCTAAACAAAGTATCGTTAAAATTAATTTTTTCATTTTATATAATAATTAAACTATTCTATTGATATCTTTTATGTATTTATCCAATATTCCATTAATAAATATATTGGAACGGTCTGTGGAGAAGACTTTTGATATTTCAATATATTCGTTGATAATCACTCTACTCGGCGTAAGCGGGAAGGAATCTATCTCCGAAATCGCTACACTGAGTATCACTTTATCCATTGTGGAGATTCTTTCCAGCTCCCAGTTGAGGAGTCGTTCTTCTAATTTTTTCTCCGTATTTTCCAAGTTGTTGAGGGTATCTCTCAGCATTTTTGATGCAAATGAGCGGTCTTCGTCGTCTTTTACCATTTTGATCAGCGTATGAGAAGCCTCATCTTCTTTCATAAAGCCAAGGGTTTTCTGCACCATAGAGTTTGCGATATGTATATCATCTGCCCAAGAGAGCTCCCGGTCCTCTACATAAGTATGGAAATCGCTATTCTCTGCCACATATTTTAGGAAGAGCTTCCCGATAAATTTCTGGTCCTCTTCAAAAGAGTTTTCTGCAGACTTCATATAGTCGTTATATCGTTTGCCTGCCACTATCTTTTGGAAAGTTTTTACGAGGAGATCGTCGTGCAAATCCCATTTCAAATCCTGGTGAGAGCCTGTAAATACAAGGCGTTCGGTATTAGCTTCCAGCTGTTCCAGCACTCGGTTGTCTATAAATTTTCGGTTGGGGTTGAGCTCGGTTTCAGATTTCAGGAATTTATTCCTGCCGATCTCCAATTGCTGTTCTGCCAGTTGCTTTAAGCCCACCAAAAAATTCAGCTCATAAATGTAGAGATTAAAAATTTTTTCAATCTCTGTAAACATATTCTTTTCCAGTGTACTAAACTGTATTGGATTTTGGAAATAGGCATAGACTGCCATCACTACTTTTTCCCTAATTTGTCTTCTTCCTAACATTCAAAGAACTTTTTTAATGCCGGCAAAGATATCATTTTTTAATAAACTCCCTTACCGAGCTGTCAGTAACTTTTTTATTCGTATATGATTTTTTATTAATTACTCGATTTTTTATTTTGGCGACCAATTCACAACTATTAATTGCTCGCTTTTTTATTTTGGCGACCAATTCACAACTATTAATTGCTCGACTTTTTATTTTGGCGACCAATTCACAACTATTAATTGGCTCACTTTTTATTTTGGTGGCCAATTCACAATTATTAATGGTCATTTTTTATCTTGGAATGATATTTTCATATATTCGCGCTCGTTAAATAAAAAACTTCACAATGAAATTACCAAAGAAAATTGCCCTTACAGCAGCCGCAGGATTCTTATTCCACCTCGGTTTTGCTCAGAGCGTACAAGAAGGAATTCAAAATGTGGATAGCCACAAATTCGGGAAAGCAAGAGAAATTTATAATACAATGATTTCCTCTTCCCCAAAAGATGCAGATAACTATTTCTACCTTGGTAATACCTACATCACACAGTTTGAACCCAATTTTTCTAAAGCCGAAGAATACTTCAAAAAAGGTCTGGAAATCAACTCCAAAAACTATCTGAATAAAATCGGTCTTGCGAGCATCAAACTCGGGAAAGGAGATAAATCTGCCATTACAGAAATACAAAACATCGTAAAAGACTCTCGCGAAAAAGACACCGAAGTGCTCTACAGAGCTGCCGAAGCCCTTACAATGTATGAGAAAAACAATGCGCCTGACTTAGCGATAGACTACCTCAACAAGGCAATTGAGAAGGCTCAGAAAAACGGCATACCTGCTCACTTCTACTACACTCTCGGTGATGCTTACAGGCTTAAAAAAGATGCAGGAAAAGCAATGACTGCCTATGATAATGCTGCTTCAGTAGCTAGGAACAAAGCCTCTGTATTTACCCGTATGGCTTCCCTGTGGATGGCAGCTCAGCAGTGGCAACAAGCAAAGCAGAACATCGATAAAGCGATTTCTGCCGACCCGTCTTACGCTCCTGTATACAAAGTAAAAGCGGCTTATGACATCAGATACCAGCAGAACCAATTGGCGACTCAAGACCTCATCAACTATGCTAAATACGCAGATGAAGACCCTTATACCCAACTTGAAATCGCTAAACTTTTCTTTACTAATGAAGATTATACGAACTCCAAAGCTACACTCAATAAGGTGTTTGACAAAGTAGATGATGTAATCAAATTCAAACTCAAAGCCTACTTAGACTACGCAGATGGAGAGTATGCCTCTGCAAAGCAAAATATGGAGAACTTCATTTCCAAAGCAGAGAAAGAGAGAATACAACCCAGCGACCAAGGGCTTTTAGGGCTGATAGATGCAGGCTTGGCAAAAGACGAGAAAGACGAAGCTAAAAAACAGCAACTCTTAACCGAGTCAAAAGCAAAAATTGCCATTGCTAAAAATGCAAAAGACACCACCCTCAAATGGGATGAAGAGCTCATAAAACTCTCTGGCTCTTCTGCTGCTAATGAAGCTGCTGCCAACGCTGGACCTTCCTCACCAGAGATTGAGGACTTAAAGAAAAAAGTAGCTGCCAATCCTCAGGATACAGATGCGTTATTTAAACTTGCCAATGCTTACCAAAATGTAAAAAACTGGAATGGTGCCGCATTTACTTGGCAGAAGATGATTAATCTGCTCCCAGACTGGGCTCCTGCTTATTACAGCCAGGGCTATGCTTATCAGCAAGCGAAAAACAATGAAATGGCAAAACTCTCCTATGAGAATTATATCTCAAAAATAACTCCTGCGGAAGTAGCTGCCAACAAAGAGCCTCTTTCCTACGCTTATTTTGCAGTAGCATATATGGTAAAAGACTCCGATCAGCAAAAGGCAAAAGCCTATGTTGATAAATCTCTTGAGCTCAACCGTACTTATCAAGATGCTATAAACCTGAATCAACAATTGAATAGTTCGAATAAGCAATTAAATAAATAGATTAAACACTGTAAAAAACTTTCTCCCTGTGAGGAAGTTTTTTTATCCATTCATTAAAAAACAACCCTTATGAAAGTAGATATTTTAGCCATAGGTGCCCATCCAGACGATATAGAATTAGGCTGTGGAGGCACACTTGCAAAGCTCATCTCCGAAGGTAAAAAAGTTGCAATTATAGACCTTACTGAGGGAGAATTAGGAACTCGTGGTACCGCCGAGACCCGAAAAGAAGAAGCTGCTAATGCTGCGAAAATATTAGAGGTATCTGCAAGGGAAAACCTCAAGATGAAAGATGGCTTTCTTCAAAATTCTGAAGAATATCAGCTTCGCATCATTAAAATGATAAGGAAATACCAACCCGAAATTGTCTTTGCAAATGCGATAGACGATAGGCACCCAGACCACGCCAAAGCAGCAAAATTAGCTTCCGACGCCTGCTTCCTTTCAGGATTGATTAAAATTAAAACCTTAGACGACGGAGGAAACCTACAAACCTTCTGGCGACCAAAACAGGTTTTTCATTACATCCAATGGAAAAACATAACTCCTGACTTTGTAATAGACATCTCGGACTTCATAGATAAAAAAATAGAAGCCTGCCTTGCCTACAAAACGCAGTTCTACGACCCATCTTCAAACGAACCAATGACACCCATCGCTACAAAAGACTTTTTAGAAAGTCTTACTTACAGAGCTCAGGATTTAGGGCGACTATCGGGTGTAACTTATGCCGAAGGTTTTACCGTAGAAAAAACCTTAGCATTAAAAAATTTTGATGGAATAATTTTGTAGTTATACAAAAAATATTATATTTGCACTCGCAAAACGGTGATTGTAGCTCAGTTGGTTAGAGCGTCAGATTGTGGTCCTGAAGGTCGTCGGTTCGATCCCGATCAGTCACCCAAAAAAAGAAGCCCTAAATTTTAAGGCTTCTTTTTTTTATTGATAAATGATTTCCTCCACAAAAAAAGCTGAGATACATTATATCCCAGCTTTTTATCTTTTTATTCTATTCGCTTATGATTGCTTATCATCTCTCTTTCTGAAATAGATTTTATCATTAAGCCACTCTTCAATAGCAAAGGAAGTAGGCTTAGGGAGCTTCTCATAATGTCTTGAAATCTCAATCTGCTCTCTATTTTCAAAAACCTCTTCCAAAGAGCCATTATGGTCTGCAAATTCTTCGAGTTTCTTACGAAGGTCTTCTCTCATATTAGCATTAATCTGCTCTGCTCTTTTCCCCATAATCACGATAGCCTCGTAGATAGAGCCTACCTTTTCCTCAATTTTATTCTTGTCGTAAGTAATGGTTGTAATTTCTGCTTTATAATCTTTCGCACTCATTGTAAGTGTATTATTTAAGTTTTAAATAAAAAAGTTTTGCAAAGATAGATATTATCTTCTAATCTTGAAAGTTGTTGAGCTTTTAGTCTCCGTACTCACTTCTTCTTTAGTGCTTAGATTCTTCTGCTCTTTCTCGGCTTTTTTCTCTTCCTGCTTCTTCTGTTCGGCTTTTTGTTTTTCTAAAACCGTTGCTTTATGAGCTTCTACCTCTGCTTCGAGTTTTATAAACTTTTCTTTTTCTCTTTCTAACTTCTCTCTTAAAGCCACTGCCGTTTTTGAATATTCAGTATTTGGGAGTTCTTTTTCAATAAACTTGGTATAGGCCTCTGCATTATTTAATCTTTCTTTCTTTAAATCAAATTTAGAATTTACTGCCAGTTCATATTTAGACTTTAAGATATAGTCATAAATCTTAGGGCGGAGTTTCGTAGCGGGGAAATCCTCCAATATATTCTCAAAAGCGATATCAGAAGATTTATAAAGCCCCATTTTAAAATACTGCTTTGCATTTTCATAGGCTTTAAACTCCTGCTTATACATTAGCTCTTCTATTAGCTGATTGATATTTTTTGAGCGCTCAGAATTAGGATATTTATTAATAAAGTCTTGAAGCTCATTAATCGCCAAATCTGTATTCGTCTGGTCTAAATTATAATCCAAAGAGCCTTCATAATAGCAGAGTGCTGCCATATAAGAGGCTTCCTCACGCCTTGCATCATCTGGATAAGAGGCTGAAAAATTCTTAAACTGATGCCCTGCTAACCTGTAATTCTTTTGATAATAATTCGCATACGCAGAATTATACACCACATTAGGCGCATCATCTGTACCTGCTACTAAATTTGGCAATCTATCGTAGAGCGAGAGCGCCTTGCCCCATTTCTTCTTAGCAAAATACTCATTCGCCGTTTCAAGAATAAAATCCTTATCAGCGCTTTTCATTGCTTGGTTCATCCTGTTATTACAAGACGAAAGCCCTAAGGCTACGAGAAGTATTATACTGAACTTCTTCATATATCAGTAATACAAAATTGTTTTAATAAGATGCAAAAATATGATTTTTTTATTATATAGCCATAGGCTTTAGGGGGTAAGCAGTGGCTGGCTATTAGCTATTAGCAGTGTGCGATAGTTCGTAGTAAGTACCTGCCGCGCTGTGATTACATCTCTAGCTATAGACTGTTTATAACGCATACAACTTAAAGCCTACTGCCTAAGGCTTATTACCTACTGCTTATACCCCAACTGCAAGAAGATGGTTTGGTAGAGGCTCTGTCGTATTTTGATTTCTGCTTCGGAGAGGAAATTCTCTTCGGTGGCTTGTGGGATGTATTGCTCATAAAACCTTTTATTCCTAATGACAAAAAGCACACTGCCTATAAGTATCGTGAGGAGGTCTTCTGCATTTGGCGCGTAGAGGAAAACACCAGTGCTTATACCTTGCTTTATGATTTGGTTTAATTTCTCTACTACTATCGTATAAAAGTCCTGCAGCTCCTCATCCATCAGCTCTGTATTTCGGAATTCCTGCTTTACAAAACCGTGGAAGTATTTGTATTTAAACATCTGCCCGATAATAAACTTTATCACTTCCTTTACTTGCATTTGGGGCGTACCATCTTTAATGGTATGAGCAAATTCCGCAAAGGTTTCTTTAGCTCTCTGAACCCTATACTGGTAGAGGTAGGTGAGCATCTTCTCCTTAGAACCGAAGTAATAGGAAATCATTGCTACATTGATGTTCGCTTTCTGGCAAATGTTTCTAACGGTGGTTTCTTCAAAGCCTTTCTCGGCAATAAGCTCTTCGGCGGCTTCCAATATTTTTATTTGCTTATCTGTAAATGTCATCTGCATTGCTATTAAATCTCGGATATATTTAAAAGTGAAAAATATCTTTTGCTTTGTTATAAGCAGCTTCAAAGTTGAGGAGATTGAGCTTATGCTCTATCTTTTCGCGCATCAGGAAGTTAATCATTTGCTCTGTGGGCATATTGCCTACCAGCTGGTCTTTTGCCATTGGGCAACCTCCAAAGCCTTTAATCGCCGTATCAAAACTTCGGCAACCTTGGTTATAGGCTGCTTTGAGCTTAGTATAAGATTCTTCGTATTTGGTATGAAAATGCGCCCCAAAGACTATAGAAGGGAAAGCATTGATAATCCTTGAGAATACCAATCTAATACTCTCATTCGTTGCTACCCCTATGGTATCAGAGAGGAGGATTTCCTGAACTCCAATCTCGCTCAACCGCTCTACCCAAAAATAAATATCTTCTGACTTCCACAGCTCTCCATAGGGGTTTCCAAACGCCATAGAGAGATAAACCCTCAGCCCCTTCCCTGCCCTCTGAGTATCTTGGAGTATTTGTATAATCTGGCTAAATGCCTCCTCCTGCCTCTTGTTTGTATTTCTAAACTGGAAGGTTTCTGAAATGGAAAAAGGAAAACCCAAGACATCTACTTTTGAGTGTTCTAATGCCCGCTCTGCACCTTTAAGATTGGCAATGATAACCGATACTTTGGTCTTAGCTGCAGACTTATCTATATTCTCCAAAACGGTAGAGGTATCCGCCATTTGAGGGATAAGCTTCGGGGATACAAAGCTGCCGCAGTCCAATACATCAAAGCCTACCTGCATCAGTGCATTCAGGTAGTCTATTTTCTGCTGGGTGGGGATAAACTCTCTCCAGCCTTGCATAGCATCTCTCGGGCATTCCGTTAGTAGCATCTCCTCTAATTTTAGCCGTCTAAATATAAAACTTTTTTCCCAATACCCTAATAATGGCTTAAAAACATTAATTTTGTTACCTCAATTCAGTTATCAACGCTAAATAATTTCAATAATTAACAATATGCAGACAATAGAATTCAATCACGAATGGAAAACGAAGCTCCTAAACCGCTTCCTCACTTATGTAAAAGTATATTCTACCTCAGACCCAGAGAATGAAGCCTGCCCATCTACCCCTCAGCAGTGGGATATGGCTCACCTCCTCTACGAAGAACTGAAACAGCTCGGGCTATCCGATGTATCTATTGATGAGCACGGCTATGTCTTTGGCTTTGTACCTTCTAATTTAGATAATGATGATGAGCCTACGGTAGGTTTTATTGCACATTATGACAGCTCACCAGACTTCAATGGAAAAGGAGTAAACCCTCTCATCTGGAATGATTATAATGGACAAGACCTCCTCCTTAATAAAGAAACGGGCTTTACCCTCTCTCCTTCAAAGTTTGAAAGTCTTAAAGACTATGTAGGGCAAACGCTCATCACCACAGATGGCACTTCCCTGCTCTCCGCAGATGATAAAGCAGGGATAGCAGAGATTGTAACTGCAGCAGAGTATCTCCTTGCCCACCCCGAAATCAAGCACGGAAGAATTGCCGTAGGCTTTAATCCCGATGAGGAAATCGGCAGAGGAGCGCATCTTTTCAATGTTGAGAAATTCGGTGCCGAATGGGCGTATACTATGGATGGAGGCGAAGTAGGCGAGCTCGAGTATGAGAACTTTAATGCTGCAGGTGCTGTGGTAAAAATCAACGGGCTGAGCGTGCACCCAGGTTATGCTTTCGGTAAAATGCTAAATGCTTCCCTACTCGCAGCAGAATTTATCCAGCTTCTCCCAGCGAATGAAACTCCTGCCACCACAAAAGGCTACGAGGGCTTCTACCACCTTACGGGAATGACCTCTGAGACTTCGGTTGCCAAGCTTCAATACATCATCCGCGACCACGATGCAGAGAAGTTTGAACAGAGAAAACAATTCCTCACACAAAAAGTAGAAGAATTTAATAAGAAATACGGCGAAGGCACAGTAGAGCTCGAAATAAAAGACCAGTACCGAAATATGAAGCAGCAGTTTGAGGGCAAAATGCACATTATAGACATTGCCGAGCAAGCGATGAAAGATGCCAATATAGAGACTAAGATAAAAGCCATAAGAGGTGGAACCGATGGAGCTACACTCTCCTATATGGGGCTCCCTTGCCCAAATATCTTTGCTGGAGGGCTAAACTTCCACGGACCTTATGAATATGTTCCATTAGAAAGTATGGAGAAAGCGGTAAAAGTCATCGTAAATATTGCTAAAGCGGTTAAGAAAAGATAAGCCAACCTAAGAAAACTCCTCTCATAGAAGGGGAGTTTTTTCACATCATTTAAAATAAATACTCTTATGAAAATCGTTATTTTAGGCTCGGGCAATGTAGCCTATCACTTGGCAAAGGCACTAAAACAGTCCAGCGCTGATATCATCCAAATCTTTGGGAGAAATGCTGAGTGCTTGGCGCAAATCTCCTCCGAGCTCGGTATCCCAACCAGTACTACCACCCTTGCGGATGCAGATCTGTATATTATTTCGGTTTCCGACAGTTCAGTAACTGAGGTCTCAAAACTTCCCAAGAATCCCAATGCGCTTGTCGTCCATACTGCGGGCTCGCTCCCTCTTGAGAGCCTACAAGGCAATTACAGGAAAGGTGTATTCTACCCCCTCCAAACCTTCTCCAAAAGCCGAGCTTTAGACTATTCTCAGATTCCTTTTTTCATCGAAGCCGAGCATAAAAGCGATGAAGAAATACTCAAAAGCCTCGCCCTTAAAATCTCGGATAAAGCAGCTGTTGCCGATTACCAAAAGAGGAAATACATCCACCTTACGGCGGTTTTTGCCTGCAACTTTACCAATCATCTTTTTACCAAAGCCAAAGAGATTTCAGACAGCCAAAGCATACCCTTTTCATACTTCCTGCCGCTTATAGACGAGACGGTGCAGAAAATCCACATCTTAGAACCTAAACAAGCACAGACAGGCCCTGCGATTAGAAATGATATTCCTACCCTTAGCCTCCAAAAGCAGCTCCTCGCTTCCCTTCCCAGCCATCTCCTCCTCTACGAAACCCTCTCGCAATCTATTCTGGTAATGAACAATAAATAATTAATTTCTACTGGTTTTTCAATCCACAACATAGTACCTTAATAGATACTTGCAACTAAAAAATTTTCACCATTTCACTTATCTTTGCTTTTCAATAGAAGAAAATGAAACTATCGGGACAAGTCAAGAAAATGAGCACGGTACTCGCAGAGCCTGTGCAGTATTACCTCAACCTATCCGGAAATCTCCTCTGCATCAATCAGCTCCTCGAGAGAGAAATCCTAATAAAACATACAGGCTACCAATGCCTAAACTGTGGGGAGAGCAAAGAAATATTCAGTATGGGGTTCTGCAAGCAGTGCTTTTTCGAGAGCCCTTATGCAGGCGAGAGCATCATTCGCCCAGAGCTATCTACCGCACATTTGGGGATTGAGGACAGAGATTTAGCAGTAGAAAAAGAGATACAGCTGCAGCCACACATCGTATATCTCGCCCACACGGGGGGAGTAAAAGTAGGCGTAACCCGAGAAAGCCAAACCCCCACCCGATGGATAGACCAAGGCGCTACACTCGCCCTGCCCATAGCCCGCACAAACAACCGCTACGAAGCAGGAATAATAGAAGTAGAACTAAAAAAACACCTGAGCGACAAAACCAATTACCGAAAAATGCTCGCCGAGGGAAACAATGACGAAACCGACCTATACGCCGTGCGAGAGAAGATAAAAGACCTGCTCCCGAAGGATTCTCAAAAGTTCTATTTAGCCAATAACGAAGTGCTAAGCATTCATTTCCCGCATCAGCCTGTGGAGAAAGTTACGACCATCAGCCTCGAGAAACAAGGGGAGTTCGGTGGCATTTTAAAAGGAATAAAAGGCCAATATCTCATTTTTGAAGGTGGAGGAGTTATCAATATCCGCAATCACGAAGGTTTTGTTATAGAAATAGACATCCATTAAAAAAGACAATCGTAGCAATTGTCTTTTATTTTTTTTATTCTCTCACTTCCTTAAATAAGGTTTGGTACAAGCTATAGACGACAGCAGTGGAAAAGAAATAAGTGAGCAATATCCCCACACCGAATACCAGCGCACCAGAATACCTGAACACCAATGACAACAAGAGGCATACGATAATAGGGATGAAATATACCTTCATCACTTTAAGATTAATTCCTATAGTTCTAAACAAAGGCTGCTTCATAAAGAAGATAAGCGGCGCCGAAAACAGCGTAAGCAATACCCAAAGCACCGATAAAAACACAAACGGAGCACCATAAGAGAAGAGCATATACCAAAATAAATAATAGCCCACGAATATAAAGAAATTAGCCCCTGAATAGCCGATAAATAAATCCGAAATGGTGGGGCTCTCATTTAAATCTATCTTCCTATATATATGAAGGAGACCTATCTGTAGCGGAAAGAGGAAAGCCTTTACCCCCACTATAATAAGCGCAAGATGGAGGTAGCTCGAAGTTTGAGAGAGTTTTATTAAATCTTCCTGCAGCTGCTCCCTGTCATTAGTATAAGTATTAATAATCCTGATGTACTCATCGAGGACGCCATACTTCTCGGCAAAGAAAAGAATGACAATTAAAAGTATAGAAAAATAAATAACCGATGAAAGAAACTGATACAGCAAGGTTTTCCTCCAATAATAAAACGCCCTTGATAGGATATGGTCTATCCCTACCTGAATAGATTTAGACATCGTTATAATGATTTAGGTAAAAAGACTTCTGCGAGCATACACCTTGCACTCCCTCCGCCATTAGTTTCTATGGTATTAAGGTCGGAGTAGATAATCTCGTTATACTTTTCAATATTCTGAATTTGCTCTTGCGAGAGAGACCGATAAGCAGACTGGCTCATCACCAAAAACTTTTCTCCTGCAGTATTCTGCACTTGGAGCATATTCCCAGCAAACTGCTGCAATTGAGCTTCCGTTATCTCAATAATCTCTTTATGGGTGGAGAGAATGGTGTCTGCCACTTGCTTTCTTTCTGCTTCATCATCTATGCAGTCTAAGCAAATCACTACATATTTATCCGCCACGCACATCATTACATTGGTATGATAGATAGGGAGCCTCTCGTTATTTGCCGTTTGAAAAGAATGGAAAACTATGGGCTTATACCCGATACTCTCGCAGTATTTTCTGAATAAAGCCTCATCAAGCCTGAGGGAGACAGAACCGTAAGCGATTTTATAATCGTGGTCAAAAATCATACTTCCCGTGCCTTCCAGAAATATATTTTCTGCTTCGTAGGTAGACCAGTCTTCTATAGAATTAATCTGAAAGCCCTCATTTTTCAAGAGTTCAAAGATATCGTTTCGCCTCTCATCTCTCCTGTTTTGAGCATACATTGGGTAGAGGAATACTTTACCCTCTTTATTAAAGCTCACCCAATTATTCGGGAAGATGGAGTCTGGCGTATGAGGTTTTAGGGTATCCTTTATCACCACTACATTTACTCCCCTACTCCTGAGTTTGGAAACAAAATTTTGAAATTCAACCAATGCTTTTTCTTGGGTTTTATCATTTTCGGAATTTACCTGAAAGTAATTGTTTTTAGCGGTCTCAGCATTATAGCCAAATGCAATGGGCTCTACCATCAGTACAGTATCTGTTGTCTGCATAGTTTTTAAACGATTTTCGGCAAAAGTAGAAAAGAAAATCAAAATAATAAAACTAAAAATCAACAGGTTTACTTGTGTATTCAAAAATAATTTATACTTTTGCAGACCGAAAAGTAATTATACGATTTGTGAGTAGAGTATAATTATTTGAATAATAAATGCTTCCACATTCATTATTTAATTAATTTTTAAACAAAAGAAATGGCTAAGAAAGTCTTTAAAATGGTAAAACTTCAGGTGAAAGGAGGTGCTGCTAACCCTTCCCCACCAGTAGGTCCAGCTTTGGGTTCTGCGGGTGTGAACATTATGGAGTTTTGTAAGCAATTTAACGGAAGAACTCAAGATAAGCCGGGACAAGTACTACCAGTAGTAATTACTGTGTATGAAGACAAATCTTTTGAATTTGTTATCAAAACTCCTCCTGCAGCTATTCAGCTTATGGAAGCGGCTAAAGTCAAGAGTGGATCTGGTGAACCAAACAGAAACAAAGTAGGTTCTGTAACTTGGGAACAAGTACAAAAAATCGCTGAGGATAAAATGTCAGACCTTAACTGCTTTACCCTCGATTCTGCTTTGTCTATGGTAGCAGGAACAGCTCGTTCTATGGGATTAAAAGTAACAGGAACTAAACCAGAAACTAACGCTTAAAACTTATTGAGAAATGGCAAAATTGACTAAGAAACAAAAAGAAGCTTTAAGCAAAGTAGAAAAAGGAAGATTATACAATCTTCAAGAAGGTTCTGCTCTTGTAAAAGAAGTTAATATCGCAAAATTCGACGCTTCTGTAGATATCGCTGTAAGATTAGGGGTAGACCCAAGAAAAGCCAACCAAATGGTGAGAGGTGTAGTATCTCTACCTCACGGTACCGGTAAAGATGTAAAAGTACTCGCTCTTGTAACTCCTGATAAAGAAGCAGAAGCAAAAGAAGCAGGTGCTGATTATGTAGGTCTTGATGAATACCTTGATAAAATTAAAAACGGCTGGACAGATGTAGATGTTATCGTTACTATGCCAGCAGTAATGGGTAAACTTGGGCCACTCGGTAGAGTACTCGGACCAAGAGGCTTAATGCCAAACCCTAAATCAGGTACTGTAACTATGGAAGTTGGTAAAGCCGTAGCAGAAGTAAAATCTGGTAAAATTGACTTCAAAGTTGATAAATACGGTATCGTACACGCTGCTATCGGTAAAGTATCTTTTGAGGCAGACAAACTTAAAGAAAATGCTCAGGAGCTTATCCAAACGCTTATCAAGTTGAAACCAACTGCTGCAAAAGGAACTTATGTAAAAAGCATCTACCTATCTTCTACTATGAGTCCAGGTATTGCAATTGATACTAAATCTGTAAACTAAAATCTGAAAGACAATGACAAAAGAAGAAAAAGTAGTAGTAATACAGGAAATAAAAGATTTGTTACAAGATGCTAAAGTAGTATATGTAGCAGACCTTGAAGGATTGAACGCTTCTCAGACTTCAGACTTTAGAAGACAGGCTTTCAAAAACAACATCAAAGTAAAAGTAGTTAAAAATACGCTCCTTCAAAAAGCAATGGAGCAAATCGAAGGAGTAGACTACTCCGAAATGTTCCCTACTTTCAAAGGAAACTCCGCTTTAATGATTTCTGAAACAGCTAATGCGCCAGCAAAGCTCATCAAAGGATTCAGAAAAGCTGCTGAGAGACCGGCTTTGAAATCCGCATACTTGCAAGAGACATTCTACATTGGAGATGAAAACCTCGACGCTCTATCCAACATTAAATCTAAAGAAGAAATGCTTGGAGAAATCATCGGATTACTTCAATCTCCTATCAAGAGATTACTTTCCGCTTTGGAAAATAAAGCCGATGCTGCCGCTCCAGAAGCTAAAGCTGAAGAAGCTGCCCCAACAGAAGAAAGTGCTCCAGCAGAAGAAACTCCTGCAACCGATGCAGAATAATAGATACTCAAAAAATAATATAATCGTTCAACAACAAAAAACATTACAAAAATGTCAGATTTAAAAAATTTAGCGGAAACGCTTGTAAACCTATCAGTAAAAGAAGTAAATGAATTAGCTGCTATCCTTAAGGATGAGTACGGAATCGAACCAGCTGCTGCTGCTGTTGTAGTTGCAGGTGGTGCAGCAGGTGGAGACGCTGCTGAAGAAAAATCAGAATTCGATGTAATCCTTAAATCAGCAGGTGCTTCTAAATTAGCTATCGTTAAATTAGTTAAAGATTTAACAGGTGCTGGTCTTAAAGAAGCTAAAGACATCGTAGATGGCGCTCCTGCTCCAATCAAGCAAGGAGTTCCAAAAGATGAAGCAGAAGCTCTTAAAAAACAACTTGAAGAAGCTGGTGCTGAAGTAGAATTAAAATAATTCTCATTCATCATAACAAAAAACCGTTCGCAAGAGCGGTTTTTTTATTTATATTTTCTGAAATTTGCCCCCTAAAATTTATGAACGATGCTTAGCAAAGATTTTTTTACCTACCAGGCACAGACCACTCCTTTCGCTTCGGGCTTTGAAGTAGAGCGAGCAGAGGGCAGCTATATCTACGGTAAAGATGGACGGAAATATTTAGACTTCGTGGCGGGGGTTTCTGCCAATACACTCGGGCATTCTCACCCAAAAATCATCAATGCCATAAAGGAGCAGGCAGATAAATACCTCCACACAATGGTCTATGGCGAATATGCCCAAGAGAAACCCGTAGCACTCTGCAAGCTACTGGCAGAAGCTACACCAGAGCCTTTGGAAGTAACCTACCTCGTTAATTCTGGTGCAGAGGGTATAGACGGTGCCCTAAAACTCGCTAAGAGATACACAGGCAGAGAGGAGATTATCTCGATGAAGAATGCCTACCACGGAAATACTCACGGTGCCCTCTCCGTAGCGGGCAATGAAGTGCATAAGCGCGAGTTCAGACCTCTCCTTCCTATGGTTAATTTCATTGAATTTAATAATCCTGAAGACTTTGATAAAATCACTGAAAAAACCGCCTGCGTTATTGCTGAAACCATACAGGGAGCAGCAGGATTCCTGGTGCCCGCCCCCGATTATTTCAAAAAGCTAAAACAAAGATGCGAAGAGGTAGGCGCACTCCTCATCTTAGACGAAATACAGCCTGGCTTCGGGCGTACAGGCAAGCTCTTCGCCTTCGAGCATTATGGCATCGTACCTGATATCCTTGTGATAGGCAAAGGTATGGGCGGTGGCGTACCCGTAGGGGCTTTTATGGCTTCTCGGGAGATAATGCAGAGCCTCTCCCACTCTCCAAAGCTGGGGCATATCACCACTTTTGGAGGTAATCCGCTTATCGCTGCAGCTTGCTACGCCACACTTAAAGAGCTCTTAGAAAGCAACCTAATGAGCGAAATCGACAGAAAAGAAAAGCTCTTCCGCGAGCTCCTCGTACACCCTAAAATAAAGTCCATAAATGGAAAAGGACTAATGCTCGCCATAAATCTCGGTAGCCCAGAATATACCCTCTCCGTAGCCAAACGCTGTATGGAGCAAGGGCTTATCGTCTTCTGGCAGCTCTACCGAAACGAATTCCTCAGAATCTCCCCACCACTCAACATCACCGATGATGAAATAAAACACGGCTGTGAAATCATCCTCAACACCATAACCGATGAGGCAGCCGTAGCACGGCAGGCACCCACTGCGTGGGGAGCACATAGGACAAGCTAACCACGCACTGCTTACTGCCTACTGCCTAAAGCTAAAAGCCAGAAGCTGTCAGCTATTGTGAAATAGAAAACCAAAATCAGGAGTATAAACTCCTGATTTTGGTTTTCTAACAAAGCAATTGGTATACTTAAAGCGCTGGATTTTTTAGTCTCGCATCCTGTGGGAAAGGCAGGGTATAGCGAGGGTCTTTTGAATTGAGCTTATACTCTTTACCATCAAATGTATGGATAATCTCAGGTTGGGTAGTACGCCTTAAATCAAACCACCTAAGCCCCTCAAAAGAGGTTTCTCTTGCTCTTTCATTGAGGAGTTCGGTATAATAATTTGCTCCCGAGAGGGCATTTATCCTTGCGGTAAAGTTGGAAAGCCCAGTACTATTATATCGCTTCGTTGCCAAATCTAAAAGTGTAGCTTTTGAAGCTGCTTCATCTCCTAATTTCGCTTGTGCTTCTGCTTTTATTAATACGATTTCCCCTACTCGGAAAGAGCATTTCAAGCTGTTGTTGCTATTATACTTGGTCGTTTGCCAGTTTGCCCCATTTTTCACAAAATATTTAGCAAAACGGAGGTCATTTACTTGGTCAAATATCACCCTTTACGCTTGGAGTGAGATAAATGCCCCCAATATTGGCAAGGGTATGATTGTTATAAACATACCATTGGTTGATTACTTGATTATAAAAAGCCTTTGCTTGCTCATAATCTTCGCCTTTTTTGGTGCTCCATTCTATGATGTGAGGGATGGTCTTTTTAAGGTTGATAATGCCATATGCCCCTGCTTTCATTGCATTGTCTCCTAAATCTTCGGCTTGGGAGCGAGGGTCTATAGTTTCGGACTGCTGCTCGCCGTAGAAATAGAGAGGGTCTCCCTGATGTGCATCTAACCAAGAGCGGGTAATGGTGAGCTCCTCTTGTGGAGAGGCCTTCCCCGTCCATCTATACCCCCAGCCGATAGCAAATTTATCATACGCACCGATTTTAGGGGTGATTTGCTTTACACCATCTCCCTCCTGAGCTACATAATTAAACCGTGCATAATCCATAATAGAGGGTGCAGTACCTCCCATTCTCTCTGTAAACCCAGGTGAACGAAGAGCCTCCACGGAATAGGCAAAGGAAGCACCCATATTGTGCTTCAAGCCGAAAGTATGCCCTACCTCGTGAGAGGAAACAAAGCGAATAGCATTTGCCATTTTAGCATCTGGAAAAGTGTTATTCCTAACCTGAGGATCGATAATACCCGTCTGAACCCTCATCCAAGATTGGAGTAGAGTCATTACATTGTGCCACCAGATAATATCAGCTTCCAGTATTTCACCTGTACGAGGGTCTACCACAGAAGGTCCAAGGGCATTTGCCATAGAAGAAGCGGCATAAGTAATTACGGAATAGCGTACATCATCTACATCAAAGTCTTTATCATCCGGGTCTGGGAGCTTTGCAGAGATTACATTTTTAAACCCGGCTTCTTTAAAGGCCTCATTCCAATCCGAAACTCCGTCTATAATCGCCTGCTGCCACTGCTTAGGAGTAGCAGGGTCTATATAGTATAAAATAGGCTTCTTAGGCTCTACGAGCTCACCTGCGAGATATTTATTAATATCTTCATCTTTCGGTTCAAGACGCCATCGGGTAATGAGCTCTTTCTTCTCTACCTTTTGCTGCTTGTCTGAGAAATAAGTTTTAGGTGTAGTAAAATACCCAATTCGGTCATCTGAAAAGCGGGCAACCATAGGCTCTGGAAGTAAGACAATATTTGTAGTAGTCCCCACAGTGAGGTCTGCCTTCTCAGCGGTAGTCTTTCCCTCACTTACCTGAGTAGTAAGGTTGGCTTTAATAATAATATTCTGTGGAAAGCTCTTCACCTCACTGATAAAAGAATCTTTGGTACGCACGGAGCCCCCCATTCCTATATTATCAAAAAGGTTATTAAAACTTTTGGAAGTGCCATTAAAGACATCATTCACCTGAATCACTACTGTAGAATCTTTCCCAAAAGCCTTTATCTCAAAGCCTTCTATAATAGATTCGCTGTAATTATCTCTTACAGATTTAGCAATATTATCCTTTTCATTTACGCTGATTTCTGGGTCAAAAGTCTTTGCCCAAATCTTTTTATTCTTAGTGTCTTTATAAAGCCTAATGAGCTTATTTTCATAATTAATTCCCTTATTTACTCCTGCATTATTAATTTGTGCAGGTACAGACGAGATTTTATTCACAAGGAGCAAGTCCTTACTCAAAACTTCATTAGGAATTTCAAAATAGATTTTCTCCTTTACCTTATGAATGGTGAAGAGCCCTTTCTTAGTTTGAGCCCCTTTCAGCAGGTCGGAATAAGTAGATAGTGCATCTTTTTTATCAATGCTATCTTTTTTAGTAATTTTTAGTATTTCTACCTTTTTTGTTTTCTTTGCTTGCGAAAAACCGATACCCCATTGAAGAGCTAATAGTATAAAGGCAAGTTTTTTCATTATCTTTTAATTTAAGGAGTGCAAAAGTAAGTAATCTTCTGCAAAAAAATAAATGCCTCAGCCATAGTATGGCAAGCAATTATTTTAATCCACACTAATGTGTATTTTTGTCCTATGAAAAAGTATGTATTCGGTATAATCTTCGGGTTGATTCTCGCTTCCTGCGGAAGCGACGATGATATCTGCCTCAGTGGAGAAGGCACCCCCAGAATGAAAATAAAATTCCTCAACACAGAGAATAACGCCTATAAAATCCCTAAAATCTTCGTAGATGTAGATTATGGAAACGGGCTCAAAAATGTTATCAATACGAGTAATGTAGATTCTGTCCTCATCCCCCTCCGTGTAGACAGAAGTGAGAGCACCCTAATAAGGGTTCGTACAGATAAGGATACCATAGGGAGCGTACTCCAATTTTATTATGGCACAAGTACCCAATATGTATCACCAGCCTGTGGCATGAAACTCCTCTATAATAACCTCAGCGGTAAAATAGAGAGCGGAAACCTTATAAAATCAATACAAAATCAGCAAACAGAAATCAACGATGAGAACCTTACCCATTATCACTTTATTTTTGATGCTAATGACTAACTGCCTCCTTGCGCAGAGTATCAAGCCCGATTCATCAGCCAGTAAAAGAGCTTTTATCCTCGGCTTTGATGTGATGAATGCCAGCATATCTGTTTTCTCAGATAATAAATTATACCAAGGTTATATCTCTACCCAGCTAAAAAAACATACCGATATAGTTGCTGACCTCGGATATGCTCAAAATACCTACGAAAAGAATGGCTATGATGCCTCTACCAACGGTTTTTTCATAAAAGCAGGTGCCCAGTATATGCTGATTAAAGATTACGAAAATCCATTCAATGGCTTCTATATCGGTGGAAAAGCCTCTGCATCATTCTACCAACAGGAATACAGAAAAATCCCTATACAAGGGCTAAACAGTGGTGATTCCTTCGTCACCTACCCACAAAGTAGTCAGTCTTCCTACTGGCTGGAAGCTGTGGCAGGAGGCAGAGTACAGCTTTTCAATTCCAGATTTCTGATAGATGTACAAGTACAACCTCGATACCTCCTTTACTCTACAAAACAGGAAGGCATAAAGCCAATGATAATCTCAGGCTTCGGAAGAGCCTCCTCCAACTTCAATATGGGCTTCTCTTGGAGTATCGCCTACCAATTCTAAGCCACAGAGCGGGGAGTGGTTAGCTATAACCTTAATCCAATCGTACATCATCTGAGGCTTACTACCTAAAGCCTACTGTGCTCGTACTGTGAGTTTCTCCCATACTGATGGGTAGAAGGGCATTAATAAGTTTAAAAGCAGAGTAATCTTTAAAATTTTCTACGGTAATATCAGCTTCATAGATGAGCTTTTGCTGCAGGAGAAACCGCCTCTGTACTCCATTGAGGAGATATGTTTTAGGTGTAGCCCAACCTTTATCAGGATTAAAAAATATAAGATTGGAAAATGAAGTATCTGTAATCTTACCATTTTGGGTAATGATAATTTCATCGGCAGAGGATTCCTTTTTCAGTTGGGTAATAGCTGCTCTATTGGCATATTTAAAACGATAATCCAGCTCAGATGCCTCCACAAGCTCAAAAGTTTTAATTTCAGGGTAAGAATACTTAATAATTTCTGTTTTGAAATTTCCATCTAAATTATATAGGATTCGGAGCTTATATACCTCCCTGCTGGGAATTTTTATTGAAGAAGCAATCTCCATTAAATTGGGAATCCTCCCCTTGCCTTTCCAATGATGAAAAGTTTCATTTACCCTCTTTTGATGGTAATCCAAAAGACAAGGGCGGAAGTGCTCTATCTTAATACTCTCAATAAATAGGTACATAGATTTTATTTTTCATTTCCTCATATTCATCATCCAAACGACTTTTATGGGTAATGCCTCCACCACTATGGAAGTAGAGCTTATCTCCTTCTTTCTGTATCATTCGTATCATCACACAGCTGTCGAGGTTTTTACCATCAAACCAGCCACAGACCCCCGTATACCAACCTCGAGGATTCTTTTCTGCCTGTAAAGTAACTTCAAGGGTTTTAGGTTTGGGAGCACCTAAGATAGAGCCCGCAGGCAATAGCGTATTAATAATGCTTCCCACTTTATTTTGAAAGCGAGGTTTTAGCTCTCCCGAGATTTCAGAGCTCATTGCAAAGAGATTTTTCTGTCTTGTCCTGATGAAATCTATACGCTGAAAATCTTCCACTCTCACATGATCAGCAACCATACTAAGGTCATTTCTAAGTAAATCTACTACGGTATAGTGCTCTGCTTTTTCCTTTTCATCATTTCTAAGTTGTTCCTCTGCCTCAGGGATTGAAGCATCAATCGTCCCTTTCATCGGATAAGTAGAGATTTTTCCATCTGTAATTTTAATAAAAGTTTCAGGCGAGAAGAATACAAAGCGACTAGGGACACAAACCTTATACTGTGCCTTGGAGAGGTAGAAAATCTCCTCCAAACTCCTATTGGTTTCCACAAGACTCCGCTGTGTATAGTTGATAAGATATGAATTTCCAAGCCTTAGGTTTTTCTGAACAATATCAAATCCCTTTTTATAGATTTCTTTTACTTCTGGAAAGGTTTTCCATTCTATATTGGCTTGAAATTCCTTTGGTTTAAAGTTTTTAAATCCCTGAAATTCTATGAGGATATCAGACTTCTGTAAGTCTTCCACAGTATAGATTTCCAAATTCTCCAGAAGGAAATCTACCATAAAAAAGAACGGCTCTCCTCGAGTGGAAAAGCTGTCCATCTGCTCAAACTTCTGCTGAATACTCAATATCATTTTACAAAAATAAGATATTGTGGCATTAGTCTTTCTTATATTAGAAATAATTATACTTTTGCACAAAATTGAATTCAATGTCTAAAAACTTAGTTATTGTAGAGTCTCCAGCAAAGGCTAAAACCATTCAGAAGTATTTGGGAAAAGATTTCGAGGTAAAATCCAGTTTCGGGCATATACGCGATTTACCCAAAAAGGGAATGGGGATAGATTTGCAGACTTTTACACCTGACTACCAAGTTTCCTCCGATAAAAAGAAACTTGTAAGCGAGCTAAAAGAAGCCGTGAAAAAAGCCGACACTGTATGGCTGGCTTCCGATGAAGATCGCGAAGGGGAGGCTATCGCTTGGCACCTCGCTCAGGAACTAAACCTTAAAGACGAGAATACAAAACGAATCGTTTTCCACGAGATTACAAAAAACGCCATACTAAAAGCGGTAGAAAACCCGAGGAAGATAGACAAAAACCTGGTAAATGCACAGCAGGCAAGGAGAGTTTTAGACAGAATCGTGGGCTTTGAGATGTCTCCTATCCTGTGGAAAAAAGTAAAGACAGGGCTCTCCGCAGGCAGGGTACAGTCGGTAGCAGTAAGGCTTATCGTAGAAAGAGAACAAGAAATCCGAGATTTCAAACCTACTTCCAGCTATAAGGTAGAGGGTATGTTCCAAAATTCTGCTCAGCAGGAGATTCCTACCAAGCTGAAAAGAGATTTCACCGAAGAAGCCGAAGCCGAGAAATTCTTAGAACAGGCAAAAAACACAGACTTCAGCGTTTTAAATGTAGAAGTAAAACCTGGCACTCGCTCTGCATCTGCACCATTTACCACTTCTACGCTTCAGCAAGAGGCATCAAATAAGTTAGGCTATGGTGTAACCACCACAATGAGAGTTGCTCAAAGGCTATACGAAGAAGGTTACATCACTTATATGAGAACCGACTCTGTAAACCTCTCTCAAGAGGCGATTAATTCAGCGAAAAGCCATATCATACACGAGTTCGGAGAGGAATATTCCAAACCGAGAAATTATACCACAAAATCCTCTTCCGCACAGGAGGCGCACGAAGCAATTCGTCCAACCGATTTCTCAGTAAAAACCATTGGAGATGCTCAGCTCAATAAATTATATCAGCTAATTTATAAGAGAACGCTTGCTTCCCAGATGGCAAATGCCAAAATCGAAAAAACCATTATTGAAATCGGCAATTCTAGCCTCCCGACCCACTTTGAAGCACAAGGAGAGGTCATCATCTTCGATGGTTTCTTAAAGGTATATGAAACAACCAGAAATGAAGACGATGAAAACAATGAGCGTAGCCTGCCAAAAGTAGAGATCGGCGAAAAACTCTCATATAAAAAAATAATAGCCGTAGAAAGATTCACAAAACCTGCGCCTCGCTATACCGAAGCTGCCCTTGTAAGAAAACTCGAAGAGCTCGGCATCGGCCGCCCATCTACCTACGCTCCTACGATACAAACCATCCAAAACAGAGACTATGTAGATAAAAGAGAAATCCTCCCGCAAGAAAGGGAAATCCTGAAAATGACGCTGGGAAAAACCTCTGTTAAAAAAGAAATCCTCACTGAAAAATTCGGAGGAGATAAAAACAAATTCGTACCAACAGATATTGGCGAAGTGGTCAATGAGTTTCTTATCAACAACTTTGGGGAGATTTTAGACTATGGCTTTACCGCAAAAGTTGAAGCCGATTTCGACAAAATTGCCGAAGGAAATGAAGAATGGAAAGAAATGATGACCCATTTCTACACCCAGTTTCATCCAAAGATAGAAGATGTAGAAGAAAATGCCGACCGTGCCAATGGCGAGCGCCTTCTGGGTAAAGATCCCAAGACGGGTAAGAATGTTTATGCCCGAATCGGTCGCTTCGGAGCAATGATTCAAATCGGCGAGAGCAGTGATACAGAGAAACCTACTTATGCGTCGCTTCTCCACAACCAAAATATCGCTACGATCAGCTTAGAGGAGGCTCTCGAGCTCTTCAAGATACCGTTTAACCTTCAAGATTATGAAGGTAAATCCGTCTCGGTAGGCGTAGGGCGCTTTGGTCCTTATGTAAAGTTTGGCGAGTCCTTCATATCCCTTCCAAAGGGCGAAGATCCTTTCTCTGTGAATCAAGAAAGAGCCGAAGAAATCATCCGCGAAAAACAAAAGGCAAATGCTCCAATCGCCCTGTATAAAGGCGAACCCGTTACTAAGGGTGTGGGCAGATTTGGGGCGTTCATCAAGTACCAGTCGCTCTTCATCAATGTCCCTAAGAAGTACGATTTCGACAACCTTTCTCCTTCCGACATCAATGAGCTGATAGAAGCCAAACTCGAGAAAGAAGCCAACCGATACATTCAGCAATGGGAAAGCGAAAAGGTCTCCATAGAAAACGGTCGTTGGGGTGCTTTCATCAGATATAAAAAGGCAAACATCAAGATTCCTAAAAAGTCCAATGGCGAGAAATACACTGCGGAAGAACTTTCCACCATTTCCTTTGATGAGGTGAAAAAATGGATACAAGCGGAGGATAAAACCGCCTTTAAGGAAACTAAAAAAACCGCAAAGAAATCCACAAAAAAGAAAGATTAATTTTTTAGCATATATTTTATTCGCTTGCCCTCCTTATTTCAGGAGGGTTTTTCTTTCCTGCAAATACAATTCAATCCCCTTTATACCAAAAACCACTCCACCCCTTCCAAATGTTAAAATTTGATTGAGCAAAAAAATCAATAAATCATAAATAAAACCCTATTTCATTATTAAAACAACAACAAGCATTCTATTTACACCTTATTGCAATCAAAAAACATACGATTGTATTAAAAGGGATAGCGTCTGCATCTTTCCGACAAGCATCTGCATCATTCCGACAACCTATTGCGCTATCCCGACAAACCCCAGCATTGCTCCGACAACCATTTGCACTATTCCGACAAGCGTCTGTATCATTCCGACAAACATCCGCACAATCCCGACACCCACTTGCGCCATTCCAACACCCACTTGCCATCCATAAACAAAAAAAAATCCAAACCAATACATCATCGGTTCGGATTAATAATACCCTTGTTTTCTTAATAATTACACCTGCTCTCTTAAAAGCGCCTTGTTAATCTCCTTTATAAGCCCTGCGCCTTCATAAATAAACCCCGTATAAAGTTGGATAAGCGATGCCCCTGCCTCAAACTTCTCTATCGCATCTTGAGCAGAATGTATCCCTCCTACACCGATAATCGGAAACGCTCCGCCACTCTTCTGATGCATAAAACGAATCACTTCCGTTGATCTGGCAGCCAATGGCTTGCCAGATAAGCCTCCTGCCTCCACTCGGTTGGGCGATTGTAGCCCTTCGCGGGACAGCGTCGTATTCGTAGCAATCACCCCCGCTATTTGAGTATCCTTCACAATTTCAATAATATCCAAAAGTTGCTCATCGCTCAGGTCTGGAGCTATTTTTAGGAGGATTGGCTTAGCTTTAGGCATAGCTTCATTCAATTTTTGTAGCGTTGTCAGCAAGTATTTTAGCGGTTCCTTGTCTTGGAGAGCCCTCAGATTCGGCGTGTTGGGCGAGCTCACATTTACAACAAAGTAATCCACATACGGAAACAGCGCTTCAAAACAAATTTTATAATCCTCCACAGCATTTTCATTCAGTGTCAGTTTATTCTTCCCGATATTCCCGCCAATCAGCACATTTGTGTTCTTTTTTAGCCGCTTTACAGTCGCCCGAACCCCCTCATTATTAAATCCCATACGGTTTACAATCCCAGAATCCTCAATCAACCTAAACAAACGCTTCTTCTCATTCCCTGGTTGTGCCTTTGGCGTTACTGTTCCTATCTCGATAAAGCCAAAACCAAGCGCCCACAGCTCTTTATACAGCTTCGCATCCTTATCAAGACCGGCCGCCAGACCAATAGGGTTCCTAAACTTCAGCCCGAATACCTCGCGCTCAAGTTTTTTATCAAAAATCGGACGAAGAAATGCCCTAAACATAAACGGGCACTTGCCAAAAACTTTAAGTAATGAAAATGTGAGATTGTGAGCCCTCTCTGGGTCTAATTTAAAGAGAAAAGGTCTTATAAAACGCTTATACATATCAAAAAAATGTTTCCCAAAAGTACAAAAATTACTTATTTTTGCCCTCATTAAACCAAAAAATCTAAATTTATATACAATGAAATCCTATTTATCATTAATTGTAGCCTTTTTCCTACTCATTTCTTGTAATAAAAAAATAGAAGTAAAAGGAAATATAAAGAATGCTAACCCATTAGACAGAATTGAGGTCATCGAAGCCTCTGGCGTAGCCACTTTACCCCTCATCAACATCCCCGTAGATGAAAAGGGACACTTCAACGCCTCTTTTGACGCCCCGAAGAACGGAATGTACCTCTTTGCATACGCCGGTAAAGCCACAATGCTCTATCTGAAGAAAGGACAAAGCCTCGAGCTCTCTGGAGACGCCTCATCCTTCCCAGAAACAAACCAAATCAAGGGCGAAACAAAGGCCAACAATGATTTTCTTAAGAAATCCGATGAAAGTTTCCAGAATTACGCCAATAAAATTGATGTCCAGAAGCTCATAGAAACCGATGAACCCAAATTTATTAAGGATTTCAATAAAATTCTAACCGATCTCACCAAGCAAATCGATGATTTCGGCGCAAAATACAAGGCCGACAGCGAGGTTATCACCTACAAAAAGATGGATACCAACGCCAAACTCATCGGGCTAATCGATTTATACGAAAAATCTCACGCCCTCACCACAAAAAACAAAAGCTACAAGCCTTCGGCAAAGTTCACCGAGCTAAAAAAAGCCCTCATAAACGATGAGGAAAAGATGGTCAAAGAAATTCCTGCCTATCGCCAGTTCCTGCTCGGCACCCTCAATAATGATTTCCAAAAATTCGCCCAACCGAAAATGCTCAGCAGCCAACAAACACCCCTCACCTCCGAGCTTTTCACCGATTTTATGAAAGAGAAAAAAGAATTCTCCCAAACGGTCAAAGATTACCTCTTCTCGTTCATCATCGCCAATGATATTAACTACGAAAACATCAAAAAATACGACAAAATCACCAAGCTGATAGACGAAAACATAAAAGATAATACCATAAAAGACAATCTGAAAGAGCTCCAAAAGGTACTGATGGGCTTCAAAGAAGGCACAGCGCCAGACCTCGCCCTTCAAAACGAAGACGGTAGCAATACAAACCTCAAAGACCTCAAAGGAAAGCCTACCCTCGTCGTATTTTATGCCTCCTACAACCCAAATATAGCCTTCACCCTCGTTCCGCAGCTCAAAGAGCTCGACGATACCTACAAATCCAAGCTCAATTTCGCCTACATCAACCTCGATGATACCCAAGACCAGTTCAAAAAGACCAGCTCCTCCCTCCTGAAAGGGCTCTCAGGCGCACATTTCTACATTAAAGACGGCATAAACTCCCCCGAAGCTAAAAAATTCGGTCTCTACGCCTTCAAAATACCGAGCATTATCCTGATAGATAAAGATGGTAAGCTCTCAGGAAGGCCTTACTTCGGCATAGATGAGAATTTCACTAACCAATTAGAGAAACTCACTGGCATAAAAGCCCCTTCACAAGCTCCGCCAGCTGAAATCTCCCCTCTCCCAACCGAAAAAGCCCCTTCGCAACAGCCCGAGCAAGCAAAATAGACTTACAGTTATTTTAAATATTGAAAAAACCTGCCTTAGAAATCCCTAAAGCAGGTTTTTTTGTCCCAAATCACCTCCCATCTCACCCCCAAAGCTCCTCTACAATAGAATTGATTTGATAAATCTAAGCCTGTGCGTGTGTTTATTCAGCTCGCCATTAAAAATACCTATCGTATCAATATCATCAATCCGAACTTTCCCAAAAGAATGAATGATTTTCTGCCCTCCAAGCATTATTCCCGCGTGGATAATATCGCCATTCTCGTTTTCAAAGAAGGCTACTTCGCCGCCAACACATTCTTCAAGGAAATTGAGAGCCTCTCCACACTCTGACTGCCCCTCTGCAAACCTCGGAAGGGCAATTCCGTGTATTTTATATACCAATTGAGCAAGCGCAGGGGCATCAATCCCAAAAAAACTCCGCCCACCATAGAGGTAAGGAGCATTAAGGAAGCTCTTCGCTGTCTCTACTACGCTTTCTGGTGTGGCAGGCAGAGGCGGCACAGGGCTTCCCGCACCAATTTCTGCACCCATCGAGAGCAGATACCGCCCCTCCTTCGTCTGCACAAAAGAAAAGGGAGTTTGTATAACACTACGAACGCTATTTCCCTCCTTTTTAAGTGAGGAAGAAACTACCCAGCCTTCTGTAGCATCAAAATCCATCGAGATTCTAGCATAATCTTTCTCTGTTTCTAAAACCGTACAGCTTTCTCCATAAAGCATCTGCGAAATAAGCTCAGATGTTTCATTAGGATGCCTACGAATGCAGATTAGAGGAAGTTTGCAACTTATTTTTTCCATAAATGAGGGTAGTGTTTATTTCCTTCGCATCAGGTTAAGACCGTCGCGCAAAGGTAGGATTAGATTTTCAAAGTCCGGGTCTTGAGCCGCTAAGTCATTCAATGCCTTGATGCTTTGCGTAGCTCTCTGTGTTGGGTTTTCCTCAAGAACTTTACCATACCAAAGTACATTATCAAACATCAGAACTGCCCCAGCTTCCAATTTTGGCTTAATCAATCGGAAATAATCTGGATAATTCTCCTTATCAGCATCAATAAAGACCAAATCATATCGCTCTGAAGTGTTTTTTAGATGGTCTTTTGCATCTTGAAGCAGAAAATTAATCTGATGAGCATAAGCACTTTCCTCAAAATATTTCTTAGGAAGGTACGCGAGGTCTTCATTAGTATCAATCGTCGTAAGTGTACCGTCTTTCGCAAGCCCTTCGGCGAGGCAAAGGGTAGCATAGCCTGTAAAAGTGCCGATTTCAAGGATGTTTTTAGGCTGGATGAGTTGAGAGATAATGGAAAGTAGCCTCCCCTGCTGATAACCCGAAATCATATGAGGCTGAGTAGTCTTCTGATAAGTCTCCCTCCTCAATCGCCTAAGGATAGCAGGCTCTTGGGATGCGTGAGATTCCAAATACCTGTCCATCTCCGAATGCAATTCTTCAAAATAGCTCATAGTAATGATAGTTAAAATGATGATTAATGGGAGTTAGGGGTTTAAAAGTTCTTGATTGATAATTGCCGAGCATACTTCGGGCTTTTCCCAATGCCCACAATGCCCGCAATCGAGGGTATAGACCTTAATATTGCTTCGCTCTGGAAGTGAGGAGATGAATAATTCATTCTTCACTGCACCATCATACCTCCCAGTGATGATGAGCACCTTTGCCTCTAAATCTTTAAGCACAGAAAGACGGTTGGGGCGTTCTACCATACCGAGCTGAGCAACTTTTACACCCTCTACATCTGTTGAGTGTGCAATTTCCCTCGCAAGGTTGATTTTTGTTTCCAGCCTATCCTTCTCATTAGGGTTAAAGAGGTTGGGAATACTGTTATTGACGAACATTGAGAAATATTTGTCTATGATTTCAATGCTTCGGGTACGGATTTTTTTCTTCTCCTCATCATCTTCCAATGCTGTGGAGAAGAAAAGCGTAAGCGAACGCAGCATTTCCGGATATTTCTCTGCAAAAGCAAGAGAAACATAGCCCCCCATAGAATGCCCAAGGAGATGAACCGCTCTAAGATTAAGGGAATCGAGTGTAGCTTTTACCTCATCGGCCATCATTTCCATTGTTTGTGGAGAGGACTTTACCTCCGAAAGCCCGTGCCCAGGCAAATCTACCTTTATCAATTTGAAATCTTTAGAGAGAAAGCCTTCCATATCTGCCCAGATACTGCTGTTCTCCATAAAACCGTGCAGGAGCACCAAAACCTCCTTCCCTCTTCCTGAAATATTATAATGAAGCATTAGATACTGTTAAAAAAACTATGGTCGCAAAGGTAAGAAATAGATTTGTGAAGGGCTTTCTGAAGACTTAATTTATAAAAAAGTAGTATTTTCGTGAATACAAATTGAGAAAAAGGAATGCAAAGGCTGCGGTACTCTAAATATACAAAGGTTATTATCATAGGAATAGATGCTGTTATTATCGCCTGCACATTCCTGTTTTTTTATTGGTGGAAGAGAGGTATTAGCATCAGTGATATCTTCACCGAAAAGAATATTACTACTGTATGTTTGCTACTTATTTTCTGGTTTCTCATCAGTGGGCGTACCAAGCTCTACTCCATCTCCCGAAGCCTTACCTATACCAACTATTTGGAAAGGCTCGCTATACATATTTTGTTCTTCTCTGGAGGGGTAGTACTCCTTACCAATATATCCGACAGCAGTATCTTCAAAAGCGAGAGGCTCTACCTCTGTCTGAGCTTGCTGCTTATCTTTTTTGTACAGAAATCGGGCATTTTTCTCTTCCTGAAATATATTCGCTCCAAAGGTATCAACCATAGGAATGTAATGTTTATCATAGAGACACCCACTACCGAAATTTTAAGAGAAATTTTTATTAAAAGGAAGGACTACGGCTATCGAATTTTCAACTTCCCAAAGGGAGAAATAAAGATTCAAGACTTAAAAAACTTCTGGAAAACACACGGCATCCACAGTATCTATATACCGTCTCAGAAAGCACTGCCCACCGAACTGGAAAAACAAATTTTCATAGAAGCAGAAAAAGATAAAGTGGAAATCATCCTCCTGCCCAACATTATCCAAACCCGATTTTTCACCTACGAACTGAGATATATAGAGTCTCTCCCCGTATTATACCCAGCAAAATTTCCATTAAATTATTTTGCCAATTATACCATTAAACGCACATTTGATATCCTCTTCTCCCTCATTATCCTAATAGGAGTATGCTCGTGGCTCTTTCCCATCATCGCTCTGCTGATCAGGCTCAGCGGTAAGGGGAATATCATCTTCAAACAAAAAAGATATGGTTACCGAGAGGAGGTATTTAATTGCTATAAATTCCGAACGATGAAAGAGGATGAAAGCTCCACTTCTAAGATAACGGAGGAGAACGACAGCAGAATAACGCCTATCGGTAGATTTCTCAGGAAAACCAGCCTTGATGAGCTCCCTCAGTTCATCAATGTACTGCTTGGGGAGATGTCCGTTGTAGGTCCTCGCCCACATATGCTCGCCGTAGATGAGGAATTTAAACCCAAAATCGGAAGATACTCAATTCGTAGTTTGGTAAAACCAGGAATTACGGGGCTCGCACAGGTAAATGGGCTCCGAGGCGATAAAGGAGACCGAAATATTCAGATGAGAAAAAGGGTAATTGCCGATTCTTTCTATGTAAAAAATTGGAGTTTCAGCTTAGACCTTATCATCATTCTAAAAACCCTTATCCTGATGATTAAAGGAGATAAAAATGCCAGATAATATTAACTAAAAATTATAAAGATGAATAAACTATTGACTTTTTTAGCTGCATCAATGCTCGTTTTCTGCCAATCCAAAAAGGAAGAAAGCTCTGCTTCTACTCATAATGCTTCTCAAACCGAGAAAGCGGTGGCAGATTCTCCTCAAACTCCTCTCAAAGACACGATAAGCATCGTTGCTGTAGGGGATATAATGATTGGGAGTAAATATCCCTCCATCAGCTACCTGCCGAAAGATGATGCCGTAGGGAGTTTTAATGCTGTAAAAGACTATTTAAAAGGAGACATCGTCTTCGGAAATTTGGAAGGCACGCTTATAGACAATGGCTATACCCAAAAGTGTGGGAAAAACTCGTCCAACTGCTATGCTTTCCAAATGCCTGAGCGCTACGGCAAGATTATAAAAGATGCAGGTTTTATGCTGATGAGTATTGCTAATAACCACGCCGGAGATTTCGGAGAAGCAGGCAGAAAACGAACCGCAGAGGTGTTAGACGAAAACGGAATACTCTACGCAGGACAGATTGAGAAGCCCTACATCACCTTTGAGAAAGACGGCGTAAAGTACGGCTTCTGTGCCTTTGCTCCGAACCGAAATATGGTATCTATTTTAAACATCAAGGAAGCTCAGCAAATCGTCCGAGAGCTGAAATCTAAGTCCGACATCGTCATCGTATCCTTCCACGGGGGTGCCGAAGGCGCTACGCATACCCGTGTGCCCCGTAGAAATGAGATTTTCTTCGGAGAAAACCGAGGCAATGTCTATGAATTTGCCCACTCAGTCATTGATGCAGGGGCTGATATCGTGCTTGGGCACGGTCCACATATAACCCGCGCCGTAGAGCTGTATAAAAATAAATTTATCGCATACAGTCTTGGGAACTTCAATACCTATGGAAGATTTAATCTGAAAGGAGTTAATGGTATTGCACCGCTATTGGATATTAAGCTGAATGCCAAAGGCGATTTCCTCTATGCAAAGGTGGTTTCCATAAAACAGACCGATGAAGAGGGCGTACAATTAGACCCCAATGCAGGGGCTTTCCAGCAGATAAAATCGCTCACCCTTGCCGACTTCCCAGAAAATGTTCTCCATTTTGAAGAAAATCCTGATATTATTAGAAAATAAGGGGAGATTTTTGCTTTAATAGCTTAAAATTTACGGTTTAATACCTCATCTACAAAAACCCTACGGCTTACGGCTTCGTAGCTTTCGGTCTCGCCCAGCTCTACCAAATCTTTGCTTTGGCTGGTACGCATAGAGTAGTTGGCAAGGTTGCCCGTTCGCTTACAGATGGCGTGTACTTTGGTCACATATTCAGCAGTGGCCATCAGTGCGGGCATAGGTCCAAAGGGCCTACCGAGGAAGTCCATATCCAGTCCTGCAATCACGACACGCACGCCATTATTGGCAAGCTGATTGGCAATTTCTACGATACTGTCATCAAAAAACTGAGCTTCATCTATGGCGATTACATCACAGCCAGAGCCCAGCAGGAGGATTTCACTTGGGCTTTCTACCGCAGTACTTCGGATTTTGTTTTGGTTATGAGAAACCACATCTTCCTCAGAATATCGGGTGTCTATTTTGGGTTTAAAGATTTCCACGCTTTGCCCTGCCATTTCTGCCCTGCGGAGCCTACGGATGAGCTCCTCCGTTTTCCCAGAAAACATAGACCCACAGATGACTTCCATCCACCCACTTTGTTTGGCATGATTAATTGTATTTTCTAAAAACATTTTTTATTTTAGCCGTGATTTTTGAGCCTCAAAAATACTAAATTTAATTTTCAATTTTATATGCAAAAGATACAGGATTTACAGGACAAACTCTTCTTCGAATGTAAGAATATATTAGACAGTATCTCCAAAATTTCAACAAAAGAAGAGCTCCTGATAAAGCACGATTTATTTCTGGAACTCACCAATAGAATCACCGTATTAAAATTCATTGAGAAGAATGAAGCCGACCTCACTCCCAATGTAGAAAGCAATGAAATCCTAAACACCCACCTCCCTTCCCCTGAAGAATACCCCGAAGAACCAGACAACAAACCCGAACTGGAAGAAGAGGTTATTTTTAATAATGAACTCAACGAAATCAGCATTGAAGAGACACCCTCTATCGATATTCAATTCCTCAACCCTGAAGAAACTCAGAATGTAGAGGAAGAAGTATTAATTGAGACAGAAACTCCCCAAGAAATAGAGGAAGTAACCCCTCAGCTGGAGGATGAAAAGCCTATAGCTCATACAGCAGAAGAGACCTCAGAGCCTCAACACAAAAATGAAGAGACGCTCCAAAAAGAAATAGAGGAAGCAATAGAAAATATAGAAGAGTCGACTGAAGAAAACATAGAGGAAAATGAAAGCGAGTATCCTACCGAGAAGAAAATAAAACTCGCGAAAATAAAACCCCTAAGCCATATTGAGCCTCTCTTTAATGAAGAGACATTAGAAGAAATCACCGAGCAAAAAGCAGAACAGCATCAAAATAAAAAAGCAAGGAGAGAATTTGCCTTAGACCTAAATGACAGGATTGCCTTTTCTAAACACCTCTTCGATGGTAGCCAAGTAGAGCTGAATGAAGTGGTAAAAAAACTCAATTCCTTTGACGATATAGACAGTGCAAAAGAGTTTCTCAGCGATATGTACTACGAAAAAAACTGGGATAAAGTAGATGAAATAGCACAAAGACTTTGGTATCTTGTAGAAGATAAATTTATATAACCTTAGAACGAATAAATCGAGATGATAAAGGATATTTCCAACTTCCAGAATGTGTTTTTTATTGGGATTGCAGGTGTCGGTATGAGCGCCATAGCCCAGTACCTAAAAGGTATTGGTAAGGATGTTTCGGGGAGTGACCGATATTTCCACCCCGATGAGTTTAATCCTACCAAAAACCTACTGGAAGCCGAAGGTATCCAGTGCTTCCTGCAAGATGGCAGTGGCATCTCCGAGGATACGGACTTAGTCGTAGTTTCCACCGCGATAGAAGATACCGTCTTTGAAGTTCAGAAAGCAAAAGCACTCAGCATTCCTATTATCAAGCGGAGTGAGCTCCTCGCTATCATTGCACAAAGCAAGAAAACGATTGCCGTAGCAGGCACTTCGGGTAAGAGTACCACTTCTGCTATGCTCTATCAGATTTTGAACGATGCAGGTTTATCACCGAGTATTATCTCTGGTGCAGGGCTTACGAGTCTTATCAAGCAAGGAAAAATAGGCAATGCTGCCGTAGGAAAAGGCGAATGGCTCATTATAGAAGCCGATGAAAGCGATGGCTCCGTAGTGCAGTACAAACCAGAGATTGGGCTCCTCCTGAATATTGATAAAGACCACCAAGAGATTGATGAGCTCATCCAGCTTTTCACGATTTTTAAAGGGAATACCCATCATCGTTTTATTGTAAATCAGTCCAATTTATTAGCTAAGGACTTGTCTTCGGATAAATCCTCTGATTTCGGTTTTGAAACTCCAGAAGCGGGCTATTGCATCACCGATTTTCATCAAGAGGGTTTTCATCTCAGCTTTAGAATCCAAAACCAAGTCTTTGAAATGAATGCTATCGGTAGGCACTCGGCGGAAAATGCTGCTGCAGCCATAGCCGTTGCCCACAGCGTAGGTGTGAGTTTGGAGGTCTGTGCCCAAAGCCTTGCCCAGTACGAGGGTATCTACCGCAGACATCAGATTCTGGGGCAGAAGAATGGCGTTTGGGTAATTGATGACTATGCCCATAATCCTGCAAAATGCGCTTCCAGCATTAAGGCTTGCCAGCTCGTTGCTGGTGAGGGCAGGCTTATCACTTGGTTTCAGCCACACGGCTACAAACCTACCCGATTCCTAAAACAGGATTTTATAGATGAAATATCCGCAGCCCTCCGCCCACAAGATGAAATCCTGATGAGTGAAATATTCTACGCTGGCGGCACTGCCGTAAAAGATATTTCTGCCAATGACCTCATCTTAGGCATTAAAGAAAAAGGAAAAAAAGCATGCTTTATAGAGCACAGAGCAGAGATTATCCCTTACCTTTCCCAGCACCTACACAGTGGCGACATCCTCCTCCTAATGGGTGCCAGAGACCCGAGCTTAGAAGATTTTGCAAAAGAGGTTTTTAATGGGCTTCTGGCTAATAGCTTTTAGCTTTTGGCTAAAAAAATGCGTGTTTTCAACCGCTCAAATCATCAAGTTTTTCATCAATTTTTTGCGAAATTAATAATAAAACAAGCTGAAACAGCGTAATAATTTATATTTTTAATCTTGCCCATATTGCGTGTGTAATTCACAGACCTGCGAACATCTTGATTCACCTCGCTAACATCATCGGAGGTCTCCGACAATGTTGATTCACCTTGTAATGAATTTTCAAATTTCTATACCTTATATATATAAGGTGTAAAATAATTGCCCCTCGTGCTAACGAGTGCATCACCTGCAAGGTGTACCGAAAAAAAAGCCCTCATAGAGGGCTTTTATCAAGAAGTAAAGGTGCTACCAATGATAGCTTAAAGTGTTCTGTATCGTTTGAAGGCTTGCTCGGTAAGGTATTCCCTGTCGTCTGGGTGAGCGATGTCTATAAGCGCCTTTGCCCTTTGCCTGAAATTCTTACCATAGAGGTAGGCTACGCCATACTCAGTAACTACATAGTGGATATGCCCTCGGGTGGTAACTACCCCTGCACCTTCTTTGAGGGTTGGGACAATTCTTGGGAGGCCTTTTTTGGTTCGGGAGGTGATTGCCATAATCGGCTTACCGCCCTCGCTCAGTGCTGCACCGCGCATAAAATCTACCTGACCCCCGATACCGCTGTACTGATAAGTCCCAATAGAATCTGCACATACCTGCCCCGTAATATCTATCTCTATCGCAGAATTAATGGCGTGGAGCTTCTTATTTTTCATAATTTGGATAGGGTCATTGGTATGCCTTACATCCATAAATACTACGGCTGGGTTATCATCCACATAATCGTAGAGCTCCCTCTCGCCAAAGCAGAATGAGGTTACCGTACGGTTATTATGAAGCCCCTTATACTTATTATTTACGATATCGTTTTTAATGAGATCTATCGCCCCATTGCTGAGCATCTCTGTATGTATCCCGAGGTCTTTATGGTTGTTTAAATAGAGCAAAGTAGCGTCTGGAATAGTACCGATACCCATTTGTAGGGTAGCCCTGTCGTCTATAAGCCCCGCAATATTTTGCCCAATTTTCATTTCTATATCGGTGATTTTTGAGCGATAGTCTATGGTGAGAAGCTCGGATTCGTGGAGGACAGCCTTAGTAAATTTTGTATAATGAATCAAGCCCTGACCGTGGGTCTTCGGCATTTTAGGATTGACCACTGCGATAATCTTTTTGGCAAGATCTACTGCACTTCTGGTAACATCTACCGAAGTTCCCAAAGTACAATAGCCGTGCTTATCTGGCGGGGAAACGGTAACTACCGCCACATCCAGAGGCATTACATTCTGGAAAATAAGCGGTATCTCGCTAAGGAATGCGGGGATAAAATTGCCCTTACCTTGATTAACGCCCTCGCGAAGGGGTGAGGAAACAAAAAAAGAATTCATTATAAAACTATCCCCATACTGAGGCTTAGCAATCTCTATGTCCCCTTGCAAGGTAATGGAGACTACTTCTACATCTTTCAAACGCGGTGCCTGTCTTGCCATTTCATCTATGATAACGGTAGGCGTACAAGCTGATCCGTGGAGGAATACCCTCTCTCCGCTCCTAATTTCGGAGACAGCTTCTTCAATGGTTGAATAATTTATCATAATGCGTAAAAAATTATTGGGATAAATATACAAATTTATCCCAATAAGCCAAATCCTTATATATTAACTCACTCCCATACCGAAACGGCATCATAAAATTCATCTTCCATAATACCCAATTGCTGGCAGAAATACTTTGCACCATCTATGTCTTTTAAAATCTCTTTATCTGATAATGCGATTTTAACCTTACCAAAGTCGGTATTCAATACGGAGGAAGAATCTGAAATTTGAGCATCTGGAGCTTTGTAGCCCATCTTCCTGAAATAATTGAGGGACTGATATACGGCGTGCTCCAAAGGCATTACAAAGTCTGGATAGACCAATATTCCCCCTTGGGTGATACCGGCAAGCATATCCGAATAGTTCTCTGTCTGCGATTGGCTCCCTATAAAGATAATCGTAGGTGGGAAATGCTGAGGAGCATTAGCATCATCGGTTTCCAAGATGAAAAAATCTTTTCCATTGAGGATAGCCTCTCCCGAACTCACATAATCATATTCTTTTTCGTGATAGTCCAAAACATAGCGTATAAGCTGTGAGATTTTGGGATGCAAGCCGAAAAGTATCACTCGGGTTTTGCCTTCCGAAAGCGCTGAGAGTTGTTTATAATCCACTTTTATTAAGGTTGTATTTGAGTTTCCTGTTGTTTTTTTAGTTCTTGCTCCTTATCGTACTGGTGCAGTAGATTGAAGTCTTCGGTTTGCTCTATGGCAATCATTATTTTATCTAAAATATCCTGCGTAGATTCGTTTTCATAGTCTAGTTCTAAAGGTTTTTTAAACTCCATTGTCGGTTTTACGCCTGTAACTTTCAGTTTGAGGCCTTTTTTATCAAACGCCCTTCTGAAGCCATTAATTTTAATCGGCACTACGATGGGTTTCTGGCTTTTTACGAGCTTGGCTGTTCCCTTTCTGCCCTGTGCAAAAGCAGAAGTAGTCCCCTGTGGGAAGGTAATCACCCAGCCATTATCAAGGGCTTTCATAATATTCTCCACCTCGCTCATATCTACCATACGATTTACATTTTTACCTTCGGAGCGCCAGGTTCTCTTTACGGTAACGGCTCCTGCGACCTTAAAAATCCGCGCCAGCAGGCCGTTATTCATCGTTTCCTTTGCTGCTACATAATAAAAATCAACCTTTGGATTAAGAAGGTAGATTGGGTTTTTTATGGTATTGAGATAGCCATTATTCACTGCACAAAACGCGTGATACATAGCTGCCACATCGGCAAAATAGGTTTGATGATTAGAAACGAAGAGTACATTGGTATCGGGTAAATCCACCAAATTTTCGCTTCCTGATATTTTCAGTTTATTAAAACCATTGAACCTACGATAGGAAATAAGCCCAAAGATGAAAATGATTAACCTTTTCAAGAAATAAGGCGTACCAAATGCATCAAAAAAGATATTTTTCTTAGCCATTAGAATAATTAGAGTGCCAAATTTACAAATTTTTAAGCAAGTGCCTAAGCTCGGAGAGTATCATAGAAGTCGCTCCCCAGATGATATGATTTTTAAATCGAATAGCGGGTACTTCGGTATTTCCCTCAGAAGGAAGCTCCATTAATGTTGGAGGTTCTGGCTGTATGAGTAGCTCAGAAACGGGAAATTCTATCAGCTCTACGGCTTCGGATTTTTGGAGTTTGAAAATAGGGTTTCGCTTGGTATAAGAAATAAAAGTATGCACATAGAAGTTGCTCGGCTGCACATAAATAGGCGAAAGACGCCTAATAATACGGATGTAGTGCCTGTCTATCCCCATCTCCTCATTTGTCTCTCGGATGGCGGTCTCCTCAAAGCTAAGGTCTCCCTCCTCATACTGCCCACCAGGGAGAGATACCTGCCCGCTATGGGTATCGTGTATATTCTTTGATCGGAGCATTAGTGGGAAGTACCACTCACCATCCTTTAAATAAAATAAGATATTGACGGCTGCCTGCTTCGGATTTCTTTGCAGAATCTCATCATAGGTATAGACGGGTCGGTACGGTGGCGAATACAACCGATGCGCCTCCTCTCCCAAAAGTTCCTGCTCTTTTATTTTCTTTACTAAATCTATCATTTGTGGTTTTTAAGCGAGGAAAAGCCTCTGCTAATTCATTCTCACCTCTCTCTTATAGAGGTTGTAGGGCTGAAGCCCCTCTTTCTCTACTACCAACTGTCCCTTTTGAGTACAAGAAAAACGAACAATACCTTTTGCTATACCAAAGCCTCCTTCATTATAGAGGAAATAGATAAGCCTTGTAAAAGGGTACTTCATCTCGGTAAGGTTTTTCCCCTCTGGGAAGATACGCTGCCCCTCAGACTGCACGGGTAAGATTTTCACTGAGTTTCTGAGCTCTTGCATTTGCTTATTATATTGCCTGCTGATGGTATTCAGGCTTATAACTCCAATCTTATCGGGGTGCTTTTCCAAAGTTTGGATTACATTTTCATTACCATTCATCACATAATACTTCAATTCGGAAGGTCTATGCCCAATTTTGTCCGAAATAAAATTCAGATTGCTGGAATTATTCCCATCAAATACAAAATTCTTCTTATCTGAAAGCAGTTCTGCCTTTATTTCCTCTAATGAAATACTCTCTCGGTCAGAATTTTTATGGGTAATGAAAAGCACTGCATCGGCAGCGAAATAATCAGGTTGAAACTTCGTCTCCATAATCTGTTCATACTCCGATTTTTCTTTCTCAGTCAATGGTTTTGAAATAGCGATGAGCTTGGCTTCATTTTTCATTAGCCTTGAAAGAGCTAAGTCTTCTTTCATTACCTCTACACTTACTTCTGTTTGTGGGTAGCGTATCATATAGGCATCTGCCAATGCTTCTACCACACTTTTAAAGGAGTCATCTGTAAGTATGGTAATTTTCCCTTTATTGAAATCTATCATTTTCTCTTCTTTTTTTGAACAGGAAATGATGAGGAGGAAGATGAGACTAAAAACGGGAAGAATTTTTTTCATTTTTGTTTTTCCTAATTTTATAAATAGCTCTGAGTATTCTGAAAATACCATAGGCGATAAGCAATGCCCCCAAAGCATAGGCTGTGGTGGTTTCCAAACGATTGATAAAAAATTTGTATGTGATAACGACGACTCCCATTACGATATAGAAAAAGCCCGTTACCAATGATAACCAGTTAAACATCATAGCCACAAAAATAATAAAAAAAGAGAAGCCCTAAGACTTCTCTCTCTATAAATAATTATAAAAATTATTCAAACTGCATTGTAATTGGGAATCTGTATCGCGATCTTACCGCTTGCCCATTTACTTTACCTGGATTCCACTTCTGCTTAATGGACTTAATGGTTCTTTCTGCTTCTTTATTAAATGCCGTATTTGAACCCGTAGCCTTTACGCTGGAAATAGTTCCATCTCTTTCTACCACGAAGGTGATTTCTGTTTTTACGGTACCCTCACCTTCCATAGATTCATTATTAAAATTCTCTTGGAACTTTCTACGGAAGCCATTGAGCCCTCCACCTGTAAATTCCGCCTCCTGATCTACGGTTTGATAAACTTCAGTAGTAGAAACTTGTGGTTTTACTTCCACTGTAGTGCCTTTTCCTGTACCGGATGGCGGTGGTGGCGGTGGTGTATAGCTTGATGGCGCTTTTACCCCCTCTTGATTCACCGCTCCAGTAGTGGTTTGGGTCTGCACACTGATTGGTGGCGGTGGAGTTTCTACGTTAGGAGCTTTTGTAGGTTCTGGAACCAAGTTCTGAATAATCTCCTGCTGAGGTGGTTCCTCCTGCTGAGGTGGTGGTGGCGGCGGAGTATCCTCTGGTTCTTCTATAATTTCCTCCTCTTCTGGCAGGTCATCTTCTATATTGATTAATACAGAATCTACCTCCTTTGCTGCTGGAGCTGTAAGTCTCTCAATCGTTACATAGATAAGAGGAGTAAGCGCCAATACGAGGAAAAGAACCGTACCGATAATAAATGACTTGGTCAATATCTTAGCATAATTAAATCTAAGGTCGTATGCACCATAGTCTTTATTTCTGTTTTCAAATACAATTTCATCTAAAGACAGATTTTGTTCATTGTATTGTATATCATTAGCCATAATCGTCTATAATTAAGATTAGTTTGCAGATGCAGGATTTCCTGCTTTTTTATCATAAATTGGCTTTTCCCAAGTCTTGATTTCGGTTACACCGTATCTTTCATTACCTGTAATCGCCATTTCATCTAAAAGATCTACAAAGTTTTTATATACCGCATCATCTGTAGGCTTAATGATAACTGTAAATATACTTTTATCTTTAGCCTTAGCCTTAGCTTGCTCAATTACTTTTCTTACCCCCTCACGGTCAAAGTTGGTCTCCATAAGGTTTTGCTCATTTAGACTTTCTTTGTCTTGCTGGTGGTAGAAAATTCTATCGTCTTTACCCAAAATCAGAGATATGGAATTTGATAAATCAATTTCTTTCTTTTCCAATTGTTGAGTTTCATCTTTTGGTTTTGCAGGTAATCCTAAGTCCATTACATTAGGTTTGCTAAATGTAGTGGTAAACATAAAGAATGTAATCAATAGGAAACCCAAGTCTACCATCGGGGTCATATCTACCCTCGTGCTCTGCTTCTTGGAGCGGACTTTACCGCCCTTTCCGCTATCTTCTTTTACTTGTACTTCTGCCATTTCTCAATTCTTTATTTAGTTAGATTCCTGAGTTGTAATCAACCAAAACTGGAGGAAGTTAATCTCTCTCAAGCCTTCAAAGAGGTCTTTTACCTTAGGGTATTTGGTATTTACATCGCCTTTTACTGCCATTTTATAGCTGCCATTTACATTAAGGCTTTGCTGTACCCAGTCGATTAATTCTCTCTTTGTACTATCGAGCGGAATTCCGTCCGCTTTCACATTTTTCTGCTCATCTTCTGAAAGCTCTAAAAAGCCTTTTAGTTTAGACATTGGTACTCCAATAGCTGTAACCTTAGTGAATGCTACTTTATTTTCATCTGTAAAATTCACTTTATATTTCTCTCCCATAGCTTCCAGGAGTTTTATCCTTTCTGAACCATTTTCCACAGGCTGGAAGTAGAATTTCCCTTCTGGGGTTATATTAATGGTCATCAAACTCGCATCTGGGAGTAGCTTTTCTGAAATAGAAGATGGCGGTTTTATCTGCTCCACATCAGGTTTTTTAAACTGTGTGGTGAGGATAAAGAAGGTCAGTAACAGGAAGGCAACATCACACATCGCCGTCATATCTGTTACTACACCGTGTCTTTTTGGTTTTATTCTCGCCATTATTCTTTTGGATTTTTATTTAACTTATAAACTTCAAGTAGGCAGATTCTTAGTTGAATTCTGCAAAAGATTGCTGGATAGACATTGATATTTCATCAATTTTATAAGTCATTCCATCAATTTTAGAAGTAAAGAAGTTATAAAGGATAATCGCAATCGCAGAAGTACCAATACCTAATGCAGTATTAATCAATGCTTCTGAGATACCGATAGAAAGAGCTGCTGCATCTGGCGTACCACCACCTGAACCTAATGCGTGAAACGCCTTAATCATACCGATTACGGTACCGAGTAGCGCCACAAGCGTAGCCACTGTACCAAGAGTGGAAAGAATCATCATATTCTTTTCAAGCATTGGCATTTCAAGGGTTGTAGCTTCCTCAATAGACTTATTAAGTGCAGCCATTTTTTGTTCTTTATTTAGGGTTGTGTCTTTAGCTAATGCCTTATAAGTTGTAAGCCCTTCTCTCACCACATTTCCCACAGTGCCTTGCTGTCTGTCGCATTCTTCAAGAGCTTCATCAACTTTGTTTTGATTAAGTAAAGACCTTACTTTTATTACGAAAGCATCAAGATTACCTTTACCTTGTGCTCTATTTAAAACGAAAAATCTTTCGAAAGAGAATACAATTACGGTAATCATAAAGAGAATAAGGATGTGTACAACAGGCCCCCCCATATAGATAATCCCCATAAAGCCTTCAGGTGTTAATTCCTTAGATTCCACATCAGCCAAAGCTACAGAAGCACCTGTAAGTCTTGGATCAGCTTTAAAGTTTCCTGGATTACCTAATACGAAAACATAAATAGATAATGCAATTACATAAAGTATTGGTAAAATAATCGCGGGGTTAAGACCTCCTTTTTTCTTTTGAGCCACTTCTACAAGCTCGTTTGAAACATTCATTTCCATAGTTAAACTAAAATTATAATTATTATTTTTATCTTTTTTTGAGGGCGTAAAGTAAAGTAAAAAAAAACTTATACTCCAAATATTTAAAGCAATATTCAGATAATTTTACCTAACAAATACTTAAAAACCCATTATTATATCTACAATTTAATCCTCTTTTTTTTCTAACTTTTGTCAATTAGACAATAATCAGTATAAAATTAAAAATATTACGGCTTATTTTTATTGATTAAGCAATCACCAAAACCCCTGCATTCTTATACCACAATATTGATAATCTTCTTAGGAACTACGATGATTTTCTTGGGTTGATTACCGTTTAACTGCTGAATAACCCGATCGTCTTTCACTACCAATGCCTCTATTTCTTCTTTGGAAAGTGCAGCAGAGAAAGGCAGTTTAAACCTCATCTTACCATTAAAACTCACTGGATATTCTATCTCATCTTCCACAAGATAGCTTTCGTTAAGCACAGGGAAAGGCACAAAATCCACGCTTTCGCTATGCCCCAAAAGGCTCCAAAGCTCCTCGCAAAGATGCGGTGCATACGGCGATATAAGTACAGCCAAGGGCTCTAATATCTCTCGTTTGTTGCATTTCATCTTTTGAAGTTCGTTAACCGCAATCATAAACTGCGATACTGAGGTATTAAAGGAGAAATGCTCTATATCATACACCACTTTCTTGATGAGCGTGTGGAGGACTTTCAGTTCGGGTTTGGTAGGTGCTTCGTCGGAAACAGAGAACGCATCCCCATCAAAATAGAGGTTATAGAACTTTTTAAGGAAGCCATATACCCCGCTTAGCCCCTGAGTATTCCAAGGTTTTGACTGCTCGAGTGGCCCGAGGAACATCTCATACAGCCGCAAGCAGTCGGCTCCATATTCTTCGCAAATATCATCGGGATTTACTACATTATACTTGGATTTAGACATCTTTTCTACCTCTCTCTCGGTAATGTATTTACCGTCTTCCAAGATAAATTCGGCATCCTTAAACTCTGGTCGCCAAGCCTTGAACTTATCCAAATCCAGCTCGTCCGAAGTTCCTTTTAATAAAGAAATATCGATGTGAATAGGAGTGACATCTTTGTAAACCCATTCTACCTCAAAAGAATCACATATATTTTTTATGTTTGTATTTTTTATAAAATTTTGTCTAATTTCGTCATTCAAAATATCTGGGTCAAAAGTACCTTTTTTCTGTAAAATATATCCTTCATCCACGATATCTTTTAATAGCCCATAAGAAATATATCTGTTTTTTAATTCATATTGTTTATGATTATCAAAATACCCAATATATTTTAATTCACCATCAAAATTCTTATACAATTTTATGACATAATGAAAGTCTATCCGATACACAAAAGCACTCATTCCCAAAACCATCCCTTGGTTTATCATCTTTTGGAAAGGTTCTTCGTGGCTGATGAATCCTCTGTCTTTCAGGAACATAGTCCAAAAACGAGAATAAAGAAGATGCCCCGTAGCGTGCTCGCTTCCGCCAATGTAGAGATCTACCTGCCCCCAATAATCAGAAATCGCCTTATTACAAAACGAATCCTCGTTATGAGCGTCCATATATCGGAGGAAGTACCAAGAGCTCCCTGCCCAGCCTGGCATCGTGGAGAGTTCTAATGGGAAAACCCTATCCCCTGCCTTTGATGGGTCTTGTGGAGCGGGAACTACACATTGATTAATCTCATCCCAATACCACGCTTTTGCATTGCCGAGTGGCGGGTCTCCATCTTCTGTTGGAAGGTATTTCTCCACCTCTGGAAGCTCGAGAGGGAGGGCTGAAACAGGCAGAGTATAAGGCACACCATCTTCGTAATAGACAGGCACGGGCTCTCCCCAATACCTTTGGCGGGAGAATATCGCATCTCTTTGTCGGTAATTGGTTTGTCGTTTCCCTGCATTATGGCTCTCCAAATACTTAAGCACGGTATCGGTAGCTTTATTAAAATCGGTTTCTCCATTGAGGAAGTCGGAGTTCTGATAAATCATCCCCTCCTTATTCGTATAAGCCCCGTCAGAAAGGTCTTTATCAAATATATTTTTAATACTGATATTAAAGTGTTGAGCAAAGGCATAGTCTCTATCATCACCGCAAGGGACAGCCATTACGGCACCTGTACCATAGCCCGCAAGCACATAATCTCCCAGCCAAATAGGAATAGGCTCTTGGGTAATCGGATGCTCGGCATACGCCCCAGTAAAGACCCCGGAGATGTTCTTCACATCTGCCATTCTTTCGCGCTCGGAGCGTTTGGAGGTGGCTTCAATATATTCCTCCACCGCCTGCTTCTGCTCGGGAGAGGTAATGAATTTTACAAGCTGGTGCTCGGGAGCGAGGGTAATGAATGACACCCCGAAAATCGTATCTGGTCGAGTGGTGAAGACCTCTATATACTCCTCCGTACCTTGCACCTTGAATCTCACTGATGCTCCTTCGGATTTCCCGATCCAGTTCCTTTGGCTTTCTTTCACGGCTTCTGACCAGTCCAAGCCCTCAAGACCTTTTAATAATCTATCGGAATACGCTGTGATGCGCATAGACCACTGCATCATTTTCTTTTGGAATACGGGATAGCCTCCTCGTTCGGACTTACCATCTTTCACCTCATCATTTGCGAGTACAGTACCGAGCGCAGGGCACCAATTAACAGTAGTCTCGGCACGATACGCCATACGATAATTGAGTAGGATTTCCTGCTTTGTGGTTTCGGTGTAGGCTTTCCACTGCTCGGCAGAGAAATCAAGTGCCTCAGATTGTGCTGCGAAAAGCCCCTCAGTACCGTGCTTCTCCAAGTGCTGAACGAGCGTGCTGATGCACTCCGCCCTATCATTCGCCTTATTGTACCAAGAGTGGAAGAGCTGAATAAATATCCATTGCGTCCATTGATAATACGAAGCATCTGATGTGCGAAGCTCCCTGCTCCAATCAAAGGAAAAGCCTATCTTACGGAGCTGCTGCTCGTATCGGTTGATATTCTCTTTAGTGGTAATGGCTGGGTGCTGCCCTGTCTGTATCGCATACTGCTCGGCAGGGAGACCAAAGCTGTCGTACCCCACAGGATGCAGCACATTATAGCCCTGATGCCTTTTAAACCTCGCATAAATATCACTCGCAATATACCCCAACGGATGCCCCACATGCAGCCCTGCACCCGACGGATAGGGGAACATATCCAGCACATAGTACTTGGGTTTCTCGCTGTTGGTGGGTTGGCTGGCATTAAAGGTCTGGTGCTCCTGCCAATACTTCTGCCATTTTTTCTCTATCTCTTGGTGATTGTAAAACATTTTTTGGTTATTTAAGATACAAATTTAATATTTTAGAATAATATTGAAAGCCATCATAAAAGCTGTACGGCCTTAATCTCCATTTTCCTTGACCCAACACCGTAGCCGGTGGGGCACTTATTCATTTTCATTGACCTAAGGTTCATTTTCCTTGACCTAGGGCTCACTTATATTAAGTACAAACTTACCGAAGTGCCCACCTTTGTCGAGCATTGGGAAGAGATCTACTTCTGGAGCTTTGCCTTGCATCACGCCTATTTGAACGATGGTTCCGTACATTGCCGCTACATCATAATTTCGCTGTACATAAGTCCCCGCTATCAAGTCGAGCACATAATCTACCCCTCTACCTTCGGTATGCTGTTTCACTACCTGCACAAAATCCTCTTCTCGGTAATTAATGGCTATATCGGCTCCTAATTCAATGCTACGGATTTGGTTTTCTTTATTCGATACAGTAGTAAAAATCTGACTAGCACCAAAAGCCTTTGCAAGCATCGTAGCCGTAGTACCAATCCCCGATGCACCCCCGTGGATAAGGATAGATTTACCCTCCGTAAAGCCCGCAAATTGAAAGAGGTGTGCCCAGACCGTCATAAAAGTTTCTAAGAAACCTCCAGCTTCCGTGAGAGACAAGCCCGTAGGAATGGGAACCGTATTTTCTGCTTTGGCAACGGCATATTCGGCATAGCCTCCGCCTTGTATAAGGGCGCAAACCTCCTGCCCTACAGCAAAAGTCCCAGCACTATCGGACTGCACCACCGTACCCGAAACCTCAAGCCCTGGGATTTCGGTTACCCCCTTCGGAGGGGCATAAAGCCCTTTTCTTTGCATTACATCTGGACCATTAATCCCCGCCGTATGCACCTTGATAAGGAGCTCATCGTGCTGAGGAGTAGGTATAGGTACCTCTACAAGCGCTATAACCTCTGCACCACCTGCTCCATTAAAGTGTATTGCTTTCATTGTTTCAACTTATTAAAACAGGTGCAAATATAGAGCATCATAGCTGGTGAGACAATTATCCTGTGGCTACTGGCTTTTGGCTCATACCCGATAGTTCTAATAATGGACAGTAACTTTTAGGCATATACATATCCTTTTTGAAGGAGGATATTCTACTCATTGAAGGAGGTTTATTACTTTTTTTCTCATCGGAGGCATTGATTAGAGGCATTGCCTCTTTTATTATTTCATCGGAGGAAGAATACAGCATTTCTAGCTTCATCCAACCCACTGCGTGGGGAATACTTACACCGTAGCCGGTGGGGCAATTAAAAACAATTGCCTCACCTGCAAGATGTGATCCCCACACAGTGGGCTAGTGGCAGGTGGGTTGGGTATGGGGGGAGGCATTAGGCTGGTGGATGTGTAGCACTTCGGATTTTGGGGAAAGGTAGGGAATGCCAAGCTGCAAGCCCCGAAGGATGAATAACGCTCCCATAATGAGCATTAGGATAGGGATGAGCTTGAGGATTTTAATCCTCAATGCTTGTGTCATTAGATTGCCGAGGAACACGATGACAAACATAAAAGGTAAGGTGCCAAGACCAAAGAGCGCCATAAAGACGGCACCCTCCTTCACTCCGCCGTAGGCAAGCGATGCGGTAAGCGCCATATAGACCATTCCGCAGGGCAGGAGACCGTTGAGCACCCCTGTGAGGTATCGAGAGGAGTAGCCCGAGCGATGCATCATTTTACCTAAATTGATTTTAATCCTTAGAAGAAGGCGATGCAGAAGCGGTATTTTGGCTGAGAAATCGGCACTGCCGAAGGAGAAAATCGCCATAAGGATAAGCGCTACGCCAGCAAAGAGGCTGAGGTACTGCTGAAGCCCTACGATGCTGAGCCCCTCGCCGAGGATACCGAAGACCGCTCCGAGTAGGGCATAGGTCGTGATACGCCCAAGCTGATAACTGAGGTTTTGCAGGTAGAAACCGAGCGCTCGCCTACCCGTAAGACCAAGCGAAAGCGCTATGGGACCACACATACCAATGCAGTGAAAGCCCGACGCAAAGCCGAGCCCTAATGCTGATATGATAAGCCCTATTTCCATTGTATATCGTAATCTACTTGATAGCTTTCTCCGTCTTTATTCCAGCTGAGCTTTAAGGTATAGCTCCCTCTCTTCAATACAGCAGAGGGTATGGTGTAGCGATGGGCATTGAGCTTAAAATGCTGCTGTACATCGAGGTTTTTGTCATCGGTTCTGTACAGATAGAAGCTAAAATGGGCGTTATCATTATTAATATCCTCTGGAAAGGAGATTTCTATACCACTGCTCTGGAGCTGTACGGAAGGAATCTCTTCCAATGCTGCTGCACGGTTTTTAGCATCGATTACTTGCTGGTACATTAGCTCTTCCTGATAGTAGTTATCCGTGATAAGTTCTGAATTTTGCATCGTTTGGGTGAAATAGACCACAAGCCCCACGATGAAGATGATGAACGAAGTCAATGCTACCAATATGCCGTGCCCCCAATTGAATTTCATACTTATAATTTCTATTAATGATTTTGTTTTGTACTCTATGGGCAGCTAGAACTGCATCTTAAATGGCCCTTCGTAATAGGTTTCGTAAGAATCTATCATCTCGCCATTAGCATCAAATACCCCAATTAGAATGCTTTGCTTGGCGAGGCTAATCTCTTTCTCTGGGAACTGAATATTGATAGTTCCTTTTAATATGGCGTCTCGTTTTACGGTGATTTTATCGCTACCGCTGTAGAGCACAGTACCATTAGCTGGCGAGAGCACCTTGAATGATACGGTAATATCTCGGTTGGATTTATTCAGCAAGGTATAATCATAAGTATTATTTACCTTACCGTCTCTGATGACATAGGTGCTGCCCGCAGGTTTGATGAACTTCGCCTCCATAATGCCTCTGTCATAAAGAAGATAGCCGAGGAAAGCGATAAGCCCCACAAGGACGAGGGCATAGAGTTTCATCCTAAGGGTAAAATGGAATTTGGTTTCGGATTCTATCTCTGCCTCTGTAGCATAACGGATGAGCCCTTTGGGGAAGCCGACTTTCTCCATCACCTCATCGCAGGCGTCGATACAAGCAGTGCAATTCACACACTCGAGCTGCTGACCATTGCGAATGTCTATCCCCGTAGGGCATACCACTACACACTGGTTGCAGTCTATACAGTCTCCTTTACCGAGTGCTTGGCGGTCTTCATTCTTTTTCCACTTAGCGCGCCCAGCGGTACCTTCTCCTCTCTTGAAGTCGTAATATACATTGATGGTTTCTTTATCAATGAGCACTCCCTGCAATCTTCCGTAAGGGCAAACGAGGGTGCACGCCTGCTCTCTGAACCACGCAAAAACGAAGTAGAAAGTAGCAGTGAATAGAACCATTACCACAAAGTTGGTCGTGCGTACGAAAGGACCTTCTTTCATTATTCGGAAGACTTCCGCGTAGCCCACTACATACATAAACATAAAGTGGGTGATGATAAGAGAGATGGTGATATAGATGCTCCATTTAAGCCCTCGCTTACGGATTTTCTCCCAGTCCCACTTCTGTTTATCGAGCTTTATTTGCTTGTTTCTGTCGCCCTCTATCCAGTATTCTATCTTGCGGAATACCATTTCCATAAATATGGTTTGAGGACAAATCCAGCCACAGAATATCCTTCCGTACGCTACCGTAAATAAGATAATGAATACCAGAGAAGCGATAGCTCCTAATGCTAAGATGAAAAAGTCCTGCGGATAGAAAGGCTGACCGAAGATGTAAAACTGCCTGTCGAGTATGTTAATCATCAGGAAAGGGTTGCCGCTAATCCGAATAAATGGAGTAACGAAAAACACCGTAAGCAATCCTATTGCGACTATGGTTCTGTAATCGGTATACTTCCCTTTCGGTTTCCTTGGGTATACCCATTTCCTCTTTCCAGATTGCTCCATAGTACCTACGGAATCTCTGAAAGTTTCGGGGTTGAGTACTTGCCCTTGTCCGCCTTTTATTTCTGATTCTTCCATTGTTAATCTTGTTAATCATTAGCCTGAAACATCTGTTTGAGGCTAAGAAATTAGATTTGATTTATTGTGAAAGCAAACGGGCTTAATGCGCTACGCTTTAAGCCCATTGCATAAGTTATGCGCTCTGCTGAGAGCGGCAGTACGCGGATGAGCTACTACTGCCAGTGAGCTTCCTTACCTTGTGGTGCAGCACCGCCTTTATCCTGAGTAACGGGAGGCTGCTCTTGGTTGATGTGATAGACATAGGCTGCTACATTCTGAATGTCTTTACCCGTGAGCACGCCATTCTTACCAAAAGCCTGCATAGAAGGGTTGTTGGGCGAGCCATTCTCTACCACATTAAAGATATTCTTAAAGAGGGTTTTCTCTGGTTGGTTTATCCAGTAGTTATCGGTAAGGTTAGGTCCTATACCTCCCTTGCCTCCTTCCAAGTGGCAGGATACACAGTTGGCTTTAAAAAGCTCTTCACCAGCGCTAATGTTGTCCTGAGAATAGGTAGCATTATCTATGGTAATGATGTTTTTAGGGTCTGCTTCATACGCAGCGATACTTGCAAGCTGATGTTTATATTCTTGCTCATATTCTTTATCTGCATTGGCAAAATCTCCTACACCTCCAAAGTAGAATATAATATAGACTACGCAGTATACTACTCCTATCCAGAATAGCCCGAGCCACCATTTCGGGAGCTGATTATCGAGTTCCATAATACCGTCAAAGCCGTGGTCTATAAGGATATCTTTTTCCTCCGCAGCAGATTGCTGTTTAAATGCACTTCTGTACATTCTTACGAAGTAAGGAATCTTTTTCTCTGCGAGGTAAGCCTGCTTTTCTGCATCGGAGAGTCTGCTTAGCCTCTCTTTTTCCATTTTATTGCCAATAGAGTGGCTGATAAGCGCCATCAAGATACCGAATACCGCAGTACCGATAAAGTAAGGCGAGAGTAGAAACGATAAGTTCTGAATAATCATATAGAACAACATAAATAGCAATGAAAGCACTACTAAAATATTGATGATAAGGGGTGTTCTTTGTTTCATTTTCGTTATAATTTAGTTAAACCAATATCTGTATTCTCTTCCTGTTTTTCGTCTTCCAAAGGGATATTCTGCTCCTCTTGGTAGTATTTCTTCGGTCGGCTGATAACATACCACACCAGCGCCATAAACACAAGGATGAAAAGTATCATTGCCAAAGTCTGAAACAGACCTGAATACTCACCACCAGCGACAATATCTTTAAAACTTTGAGGAATCATTGTATATATTGGTTAAGTGAAAGGGAAGAGCTGAGGAAAGTACTGCCACAGCCCTTTGCCTTATAATTAGTTATTACTTGCTGTTTTTATTTCAGTTGTTTTAATATCTGTACCAAGCCTTTGGAGGTAAGCGATAAGAGCGGTGATTTCTCTTTCCTCTAATGGGATAAAGTCTGCACCTTTTTTAGCCTTTTCTTTTTCTATTGCTTCCTTGATATCTGGCGCTTCTTTGTAAATATCTCTTACAATACCTGCTGCTTGATTATTAGCCCAAGTGTTTGCAGAGTCTATCTCGGCTTGAGTATAAGGTATATCATAAACATCTTTCATAAACTGGATTTTATCTTGGGTAAGCGACCTGTCCAGCTTGTGAGCTATCAGCCAAGGGTATCTCGGCATAATAGAACGAGGAGATGTTAATCTTGGGTTATACATATGCTTGAAGTGCCAAGAACTTGGGTTCTTACCTCCTTGTCTGTGTAAGTCTGGCCCTGTTCTTTTAGAGCCCCAAAGGAATGGTCGGTCATAGACGAATTCACCTGCTTTGGAATATTGTCCGTTTTTACCATTAAATCTTACCACTTCATCACGGAATGGACGAATCATCTGAGAGTGGCAAGAATTACAACCCTCACGGATGTAGAGGTCTCTGCCTTCCAGCTCGAGAGGAGTATAAGGCTTCACCGCTGTGATGGTAGGCACATTTTCCTTTACGAGCAAAGTAGGAACAATCTCTAAGAAACCACCAATAGCCAATGCAACAAATGAAAGAATACTGAAAAGAAAAGGCGTTCTCTCTAACCAAAGGTGATAGCCTTCGCTTTGTTTTCTGTTTTTACTGATTCGAGCCAATGCAGGAGCTTCCGCAGGAACTTCTTTCTGGAAAGAGCCCGCTCTTACAGTAGCAATGACATTAACTACCATTAGAATAGACCCTGAGAGATAAAGTACTCCACCTAAGAATCTCATCTTATAATAAGGGAGAATTGCAGAGACTGTATCTAACCAGTTTTTCCATACAAGGGTACCATCGTCATTAAACTCTTTCCACATCAAGCCCTGAGTAAATCCAGCGATATAAAGCGGAATAGCATAGAATATAATCCCCAATGTACCTAACCAGAAATGCCAGTTTGCCAGTTTAGTAGACCAGAGTTTGGTTCTCCACATAATAGGAATGAGGTAGTAAATCATACCGAATGCTATAAAGCCATTCCAGCCGAGTGCACCAAGATGCACATGCCCGATAACCCAGTCCGTATAGTGCCCAATCTTATTTAAAGTTTTAGTTGCCAGAATAGGTCCTTCAAATGTAGCCATACCATAGCAGGTAATCGCCACTACAAAGAATTTAAGAATAGGATTATCCCTCACCTTATCCCAAGCGCCTCTCAGGGTAAGGAGACCATTAAGCATACCTCCCCAAGAAGGAGCGATAAGCATTACTGAAAAACCTGTTCCCAATGCTTGAGCCCAGCCTGGTAAAGCCGTATACTGAAGGTGGTGAGGCCCTGCCCAGATATATACGAATATTAATGACCAGAAGTGGATGATAGATAATTTATAAGAGAATACAGGTCTATTGGCTGCCTTTGGAACAAAGTAGTACATCAGCCCCAAGATAGGCGTAGTAAGGAAGAATGCCACAGCATTATGCCCATACCACCATTGTACCAAGGCATCTTTTACCCCTGCGTATGCAGAATAGGATTTCCAGCCAGTAAAGGATAATGGAACTTCCAAATTATTAAAAATATGAAGCATTGCTACAGCAATCCAAGTACCTATGTAGAACCAGATAGCAACATACAAGTGGCGAACCCTCCTCTTGGCAATGGTTCCAAACATATTGATACCGAAAAGAACCCAGGATATAGTGATGAGAATATCGATAGGCCATTCGTGCTCAGCATATTCCTTAGAGGTATTAATCCCCATTAAGAAAGTAATCACCACAGCAACAATCATAATTTGCCAGCTCCAGAAATGTACCCAAGAAAGCGTATCACTAAACATTCTTGTTTTGAGCAGCCTCTGCATTGAGTAATAAGCCCCTGCAAAAATGCAGTTCCCAACGAATGCAAAAATCACTGCCGAAGTATGCAGCATTCGAATTCTTCCAAAGCCAAATGCACCGTGAGTGTCAATTAATCCTTGAAGCCCTCCTGAGCCGATTTCCCTTAAACTCTTAATCGTAGGGTCATCAGTACCAAAAATAAACTCTGGTAATTCAGGATAGAAAAGCATAAGTGCAGCCGTGAGTCCTAACAAGAAGCCTACAACCCCAAAAATGATTGTAGCATAGAGGAAAGCTCGCACAATGCTGTTGTCGTAACTAAACTTTTGTACTTCCATATAAATCTATTTTATTTTTTCTCGTTGTTTAATTCTTGGTTTTCATTTTGTTTTGATTCATCATCAAATAAAATTCTCACAGCAGGAGATTCATCATCTTCAAACTGCCCTTTTTTCACATTTATAATAAATACGATAAGGAAGATTAAAGCTAATGACACGCTACACAATATCATTAAGTATAGAATATCCATCTGTTTCAGAGTATTTCGTGGCAAAATTAATGAAAGAATTGATTTTATTAAAGGTAATAAAACCTTGATTAATTGATATAAACTATAACGAAAATAGGGATAATCTATATGAATTATTAATTATTTTTAGTCTATTTTATGATTAATGAAATCGATAAATTTAAAATAATGATATACTGCTAATTATATTATAATAAAGGAAAAATCGAATGAAAATACAGCTTCATAAAAAAAGCATATCACTTCTCTCTTAGAGGGAAGTGATATGCTAAATATCATCATTTTTTATTATGCTATACTCTACATAAATAAAAGATATTTAAGTCTTTATATCTTTATTTTACAGGTTCAGGATTACCTAATGAAAGCATTAAGGCCTTGTCTATTTTCTTCTGTGAAGCATATTGAGCACCGCATACCAAACTTGTGAATAAATAGCTCCCTTTTTCTACTACTATAGAGTTTTCTTTTTTAGTAGGGACAGGAAGGCTGTATTTCTTACCTCCAGCTCCTTCCATACGCACAATAATATTACAGTCGGAAGTGTTTTCTATCATAACAACCGCTTCTTTAGAAGATGGGTCATTATCAAATAGGGAGTTAAGTAGGTTCACAGATTTTTTCTTCTGCTCTGCAGGAGATATGGAGATAAGCTTATTAAACTCTGCTTCTTCTGGATTTACATAATTTGCTGTACCTGCTGCCATAGCTGCTGCTGAACCAGAGTTTCCGTGCTGATATTGCTTATAGATATTCTTAGCATCATCTTCGGTCATATTACTACTGTTAATGAGGTCTTCTTTTATCTTGGCAACTTGTCTTTCACGGATTTTTGCACTGAATTCCTGAAAAGTCATCTTGGTAGATGGATGCTTTTTTAGTGTAGCAAGCATATCCTGCATTTGTGAAACCCTTTGGTCAAAAGGAAAAGCATTCTGTATGTACTCCTCAAGGAGTTGCATGAGTCTTGGTTTTAATACAGCTCTCCTTTGGTCGTTAGGTGCTGCATCTCTTAAAAAGGCATCTAGTTCATAAATATTATAGCTCTTCATAATATTACGATAGTTTTTCTTTTGGCTCTGAGCACCCATAAACACAAAAGAGAATATACCTAAAATTAATAATAACTGTCTCATATCATTTGTTTTTTAATTACTTTCTTTAAAAACTCTATAATAATATTTTTATTTTACTTGAATACTCAATTCATCCAATTGTTCTTTATGTACAGGCGACGGAGCGTCTATCATCACATCTCTTCCTGAATTGTTTTTCGGGAAAGCGATATAATCACGAATCACCTCATTTCCATCTAAAATAGCAACCAATCTATCAAAACCAAAGGCCAAGCCACCGTGTGGAGGCGCTCCGTATTTAAAGGCATTCATCAGGAAGCCAAACTGAGCTTCAGCATCTTCTTTGGTAAAACCTAATAAATCAAACATTTTGGATTGAAGCTCTTGATTAAAGATTCTGATTGAGCCACCACCGATTTCATTTCCGTTGAGAACCAAATCATAAGCATTGGCTCTAACTTTCCCGGGCTCTGTTTCCAAAAGACGAATATCCTCCTCTTTTGGTGAGGTAAATGGATGGTGCATAGCGTGGTACCTTCCTGTTTCTTCATCCCATTCGAGAAGAGGGAAATCCACAACCCAAAGCGGAGCGAATTCATTGTCCTTTCTCAATCCCAATCTGTTCCCAAGCTCCATTCTAAGAGCCGAAAGCTGAGCACGAACCTTATTGGTTTCTCCACTCATTACGAGAATTAAATCTCCTTTTTTAGCATTAAACTTATCCGCTATACCCTTTAAATCCTCCTCGTTATAGAATTTATTCACAGAGGAAGTGAGGGTTCCATCTTCTTGATACTTAACCCAAACCATTCCGCTTGCGCCGATTTGTGGGCGCTTTACCCAGTCGATAAGCTCATCTATTTGCTTCCTTGTGTAGTCCGCTTTTCCTTCTACATTGATACCTACTACGAGTTCTGCTTCATCAAATATTTTGAAATCTTTACCTTTTACAACTTCATTGAGCTCAATGAATTCCATTCCAAAACGAATGTCTGGTTTGTCATTACCATATCTTTTCATTGCCTCATCAAAGGTCATTCTTGGAAAGTCACCAATGGTGTTGCCTGTAATTTCTTCTAAAAGTTTTTTAGCCAAACCTTCAAAGACTTTCATAATATCTTCCTGCTCCACAAATGCCATTTCGCAGTCTATCTGTGTAAATTCGGGCTGGCGATCGGCACGCAAATCCTCATCTCGGAAGCATTTCACAATCTGAAAATACTTATCCATCCCTCCTACCATAAGCAGCTGCTTAAAGGTCTGCGGAGACTGTGGCAAGGCGTAGAACTGCCCCTGATTCATCCTACTCGGTACGATAAAATCCCTTGCTCCTTCGGGAGTAGATTTAATTAATACGGGAGTTTCAACTTCTATGAAACCCTGCTCTGAAAGGTAATTTCTAACTTTTTGAGCGATTTGATGTCTGAAAATTAATTTATCCTTTACGGGATTTCTCCTGATGTCCAGATATCTGTATTTCATTCGGAGCTCCTCACCGCCATCGGTTTCGTCTTCTATGGTAAAAGGTGGAAGCTGAGATTCATTAAGAATATGTAGATTTTCAACTAATATTTCAATTTCCCCCGTTGGGATTTTAGGGTTTTTAGAAGTTCTTTCTATTACTTTACCTTCTACTTGAATAACAAACTCGCGCCCGAGTTTTTTTGCTTTTTCGAGTAAGTCTTTGGACGACCTTTCTTCATCTAAAACAAGCTGAGTGATGCCATATCGGTCTCTCAAATCTACCCAAATCATAAAGCCTTTGTCTCTGATGGTCTGCACCCAACCAGCAAGGCTAACGGTCTGATTTAGATTTTTTAGAGACAGCTCTCCATTAGTATGTGTTCGGAACATAATTGATTATTTTTTATCTCCCTCTTTTTAAGAAAGTAAATGCAAATATATTATAAAAATCCCTTTTTCAGCAAAGAAAAAGGGATTTCTAAAACTTGAGTTCTAAATACTCATCTATTTAACGATAATCTTTCTGGTTTGAGAGGCTCCACCGTAAGATACTTTTAAAATATAAGTCCCTGTGGATAGAGATTGGAGGTTGATTTCCTTTTTATAAAGCCCTGTTTGGTTAGAAAGAGTAGTTTCATATACTTTTTTACCACTGAAGTCGTAGAGTTCTGCTGTACCTTTATTGTTATCCTTTTCTTTTACATCAAAAAGTAGGGTAGCTTTTTTATCTACAGTAGGATTTGGATAGATACCAAAATCAGCTTTTTTATTTAAGTCTTGTACACCGAGCTCTTCAGTGATGTTTTTATATTTAAAGGATAGGTTACCCGTAACTGAACCACTCATTCTGGTAAAGTACATTCTATAGTAATTAGCACCTTTTTTTACATAATAGACATAGCGATCTTTTAATATGAATTGAAAAGAATTACTATCAAAATTTTTCCAGTCATGCCCGATTGTGGTAATCATATCAGAAAATTCAGATTCCTTAGGCTCATCAAATTTAACGGTTGCTTGAGTTTCATCTGTATGTTTGGCAACTCTAAGGTTAAGATTTTGCACAGCTCCTACAGCATATAATCCTATGTCATTCAAATGGTATCTTTCAAACATTAAGTCCCAAGTGGTATCATTAGGCTCTGCATTATTAATAATGAGGTCTCTTTCCCTAGTACTATGTTTATAAAACTGGTAATAATCAAACAATGCTTTTCCCTCTCCTTTCGGAATAGTAAATGTTCTTGTTGCTCCCCATTCATTTATCCCAGCACCAGTCCAAAAAGCATATTTAATAAGATAGTCTCCTTTTTCACTTCTCTCTTCAATCATAAACTTTCTGTATTCTGGGTATTGGCTGTAATTATGCTTAATGATGAAAATCTTATTTCCTTTTATTGTATTCTCCTTTTCTTCCCACCATTTTACTTGCTGTAGAGCTCCGTTATAGACTTTATCGGTTTCATTTGGGTTATATAGCGCCTCCTTTTCCTTACCAGCAACTATATCTTCTGCATTTCCTATTTTATCCCAATCGCTTATATCATTACTTACCAGATAGGCAGACATTCCATTCATATCATTAAGCCTTGTACCCACTTCCTTACCTCTATAGAAAGCAATATCCCAGTTTTTTGCTCTTCTATTTTCAATAGCTCCATTATCAAAATTAAAGTATGCTCTTTCATAGTAATTCTGTTTAAGAGAAAGATTTACAGTAGAGTAGCCATTCTCGTCTGTATTTTGTGCAAATGCGCTAATAGAAGTACTTGCTACAAGAGCAATAGAATAAAATAAGTTTAATTTCATTGTCTTTTAATTTTTTTTAATAATGGGTACAAATGTACATAATAATCTTACATTAGTCTAATTATTTGGACGTAATGGGTTATGAATGTATGAATACACGGTAATCAACGGGGTTGAGTGCATAGTAAATCAAAGACTATGATTTAAATCATAGTCCTTATTTTATATCATCTTTTAGATTTTTCTTTCCTTTTTTATCCTCTCTGCTAATGTTAGGATACTTTCTAAGCATATCTTCAAAGAGGTTATCATCCAGTTTTAATGCTTTTTCTAAAGATTGTTTACCCTCAGACTTATTATTCAAGTTGTAATAAGCATTGCTCAGCTGATAGTAAAGCTCCGCCCGCTGATGCAGGTTAAGCGCCATATTAATAACCGTTACTGCTTCTTCATATTCCTCTATAAGCATTAATACTTCTGCGTAGGCATACCAGTTATAGAAGCCTTCGGGTTCGGTTTCAGTGATTTTTTTAAGGCATTTCAAACTGTCTTCAAAGCGGTTAGAATCAATATAAAGAAATGCCAGCCTCTTGTAATACTCAATATTATTTTCATTGAGAGAGATCGCTTCTTCTGTATAATAAATCGCTTCTGCCACACTTCCTATTTGTTCATACAAAAACGAAAGCTCTACCATAGAAAGATAAAACTGAGGATCTTCTTTTAGGGATTCCTGAAAGGCATGTATGGCGTTGAGAGTGCTTTTCATCTCTTTATAGCAGAGCCCTATTCGGTAGAAGGTATACGCTTTTGTGTATTCTTGGAGTAGCATTTCCTGATAGGTTTCTATTGCTTTCTCCCAATCTTTCATCGCTTCGTAGCAAGCTGCTTTATTAGAGTAGATACCTACTGCTTCACTGTTGATGGCTAAAATATAATTAAACCCTTTGATCGCTTCTCTGTAATTCTTCCTGTTGAAGTAGAACTGCCCATACTCAAACCAAGCAGTCTCGGAATAAGGGTATTTATCGAGATAGGAATTTAAAAATTCTATTGCCTCTTTGGGTCTTTTCAGTTTTGCATAGCAAGACATTATGTTTTCGAGTGGGTAGGCATCATTTGGGTCTGCTTCCAAAGCGTTTTTATAGTAGTTTAATGCAAGAAAAGGTTCATCTAAATTTATATACTCATCAGCGATGAAGTTGTAGAGGAAATTTTCTTCCTCACCATATTCCAATGCTTTTTTGCAATAATCTATCGAGCGTTTTGGGTTTCCAAGGCTGGAATAATATTTTGCACAGCAAACCAAGAAATCCATACTGTCCATAGAGATTTCCTGCAATTCGTTGATTAATTTTTTTGCCTCAGAATATTGCTCCAATTCCAGCAGTACTTCCAGGCGTTTTGTTTTGATTTCAATAGAGTTTGGGTGTAGCCTGGTGGCATACCGCACAGCAAGCTCAGCATAGTTTATATCTCCTATTTCAAGGTAATAGATGATAATATCTTCCAGCTCATCCGTATCAAAATAATACTCGTCATTATTCCCCAGCATTTCCTCAAAACGTTGAACGAGCCCATTTTCTAAAAATTCTTCTTCCAAATTATTTGTTTTAAATCAATGATAAGAGATGTAAAATTTCTTTATCAATGCTGCAAATGTAAGCAGATTAAAATTAATACTCTCTTAAATGAATATTTAAAAATTAATTGAGCTATCCCTAAACAGTGATAGCTCAATTAATATATTAAGAAAAATCTCGCGATGCCTACGCTATGATAAGTTTGATTTCATTAATAAAGCGATCCGCCAGCTCATCGGCTTCTTTTTGGGTTTTCGCTTCGGTGTAGATGCGGATAATCGGCTCTGTGTTGGACTTTCTAAGATGCACCCAACCGTCAGCAAAGTCTATCTTCACGCCGTCTATTGTGGAGATTTCCTCATTGCTGTACTTTGTTTTCAGTCTTTCTAATACCTTATCTACATTGATTTCTGGGGTCAGTTCTATTTTCTTCTTGCCCATAAAATAAGCGGGATAAGTCGCCCTAAGCGCCGATACTGTTTTGTTCTCCTTTGCCAAGTGGGTGAGGAATAATGCCACCCCTACGAGCGAATCCCTTCCATAATGCAAGTCAGGATAGATAATCCCACCATTGCCTTCACCACCGATAACGGCGTTTTTCTCTTTCATTAGGTGGACTACATTTACCTCGCCAACGGCACTGGCAAAATAGCCAGACCCAAGACCGCTCGCCACATCTCTCAGCGCTCGGCTCGAGGAGAGATTAGATACCGCCACACCTTTTTTATGCCTCAATAGATAATCGGCTACGGCTACCAGCGTATATTCCTCACCGAACATCTCGCCCGTCTCGTCTATAAGTGCTAATCTATCCACATCGGGGTCTACCACGATGCCGAGGTCTGCTTTCTCCTTCTTCACCCGTTCGCAGATGTCTGTCAGGTGCTCTTTTAGCGGCTCTGGATTGTGTGGGAAGTCTCCATTGGGCTCGCAGTAGAGTTTCACAACTTCGCAGCCGAGCTTTTCAAGCAGCGGAGGGAGCGCCAGCCCACCAGTGGAATTAACGGCATCAAGGACTACCTTGAATGTCTTTTGCTTCACAGCCACTGCATCTACCATCGGCAGGGCAAGGATTTTCTGAATATGAATATCAAAGCCATCTTCTCTATTTTCGTACTTACCAAGAGCATCTACTTCGGCATAATTAAAATCTTCGCTTTCGGCGAGGGCTAATACCTCAGCGCCGTTTTCAGCATTGATAAACTCACCTTTCTCGTTGAGGAGTTTCAGTGCATTCCATTGTTTTGGGTTATGGGAAGCGGTGAGGATAATCCCCCCATCGGCTTTTAGCTCTGGAACCATCACTTCTACCGTTGGTGTGGTGGATAGCCCAAGGTCAATCACATTAATCCCCAACCCTTGCAAAGTAGAGGAAACCAATGCAGAGACCATTTGCCCTGAGATTCTCGCATCTCGCCCAATAACGAGGCTCAGTGCTTTCTTTCCTTTTTTGTTTTGAAGCCAAGTACCAAACGCAGAGCTGAACTTCACCACATCGAGAGGGGTGAGGTTCTCATCTACTCTCCCGCCAATCGTACCTCGTATTCCTGAAATAGATTTTATTAAAGACATAAAAATATTGCTTTTAAAATGTATGCAAAAGTACTTAAAAAACTCCACACCTTGCAGGTGTCGTACCCACTGCGTAGGGAGCACTTAGGAATAATCGCCCCACCGGCTACGGTGTAAGTGCTCCCCACGCAGTGGGGGATTGCTGCAGTGTCCAGAGGCGATGGTAGATGCCCTGCTGGGCAAGGAGTTCTTGGTGAGTGCCTCGTTCGGCAATACTTCCTTCTTCAAGTACGAGTATTTGTTGGGCTTTACTGATGGTAGATAGCTTATGTGCGATGACTACTACGGTCTTTTCCTTTACGAGTTCTTCTATTGCCTGCTGTATATAGACTTCATTTTCTGGGTCAAGGCTTGCGGTAGCTTCATCTAAGAGTACGATAGGAGCATCTTTTAGGAGTGCTCTTGCGATGCTGATGCGTTGTTTTTGTCCGCCTGACAGCTTACTTCCTCCTTCGCCTACGGGGGTATGTAGCCCCTGTGGTAGCTCCTCTGCAAAGGAGAGGACTTGTGCTCGCTCAGCGGCTGAGTGTATTTCAGCTTCGGTAGCAGTGGGTTTGCCGACCTTAATATTATTATAAATAGTATCATCAAAGAGATAGACCTCTTGGAATACTTCGCTGATAAGCCCATAGAACTTCTCTTGGCGTATGTTTCGCACATCAATGCCTCCAATGCGTATCGTTCCGCTATTCACATCCCAGAAGCGAGCAATAAGAGAAGCGATGGTCGTCTTTCCCGAACCTGAATGCCCTACAAGTGCCGTCATTGAGTGCTCAGGTACGCTAAAATTAAGCCCTTTCACCGTTAGTTTATCATCTAAATAGCCAAAATCTACATCCTCAAAACTAATATCATAGCCTGTTGGGAAATCATCTTTAGCAGCTTGCATCGTTGGTTCGTTCAGTACGCTAATCACCCGTGTCATACTCTCGTTCATATAGCGAATCATTAGGTAATCTACCAGCAGTACTTTGATTGGGCTATAAAGCGTATAGCCTAAGATAAGGAAAGTGAGCAGTACAGGCACCGTAATCTGATGATGGGTAAGATAATAGATTCCGAGTACAATCATCACCAAAAAAGCAAATTCCAATAGGATAAACGAGAGGGTAACGCTCGGTCCTGGTATGGTTTCCAATCGAATGCTCTTACGCTTAAGGTCGGCATACATCGCTATAAGATGTTTATAATTCTCTCCTGTGTATCCATAAGATTTCAGGTGGCGTATGCCCTGTACATACTCTAAAAATTGTGCGGCAGATTTATTTCGTGCCTGCACTTGCCCTTTACTCAGCTGTAGCTTATCTACGATATAAGCACCACCTTTGATGAATGGGTAGAGCAGCGGTAGGGCTGCCAGTAGGCAGAGCGTCAGTTGCCAATTGCAAAAGAAAAGGAAGACCGAGAGCATTACAGTACCGAAGATGGCTGCACAGAGATTCCCAAAACTATGGCTAAAGATATGCTCAAAAGTAGCTACATCTTGTAAAATAACGGCTCCAATCTCACCTGGGTCTCGTTTCTTGAAAAATCCGAGTGAAAAGCCTTGTAACTTATTCCCCAGAAGTATGCGTACCGTTTTACCTATGCCATATACCCAAAGGTTAGAGCTTATCATAGCACGAGCGGCTACGAAAAGCTGCGCGATAAGCAAAACGAGCATTGAGAGGAGTACAGAATACATCACCCACATTCGGGGTTGAGGAGAAAAGAGCTCCCAGAGTACTACGAGTAAAAATCCTGAAGGCGCTGCCACAAACCAGCTGTGGATAATCTGTAAAAGTATCGTTTTGCGCGTACCCTTAGGGTCTAACGAAGTAATATATTTAATGTTTTTATACATAATTTTCTTTTTTCTTTGAGTGATTTCTATTGTCCCATTTGCCAGCTCGATGCCCTTTGATGTGCCTCCCACATTCTGCGGTACAGCGCTGAATTTTCTAAAAGCTCGGTGTGCGTACCTGTGCTGTTTATTTCCCCTTTATCAAAAACGATAATCTGATCTGCATCTGTAATCGTACTGAGGCGATGCGCAATAATCATTACCGTCTTATGATGAATCAGCTTTCTAATGACCTGCCGTATCTTGTGCTCATTCTCTGGGTCGGCAAAGGCAGTGGCTTCATCCAAGATAAGAATAGGAGCATCTTTGAGCATAGCTCGTGCAAGCTGGAAGCGTTGCTGCTCACCTCCGCTCAGGTGCACTCCATCTGCCCCGAAAGGCGTATCATAGCCCTGAGGGAGGCTGAGTATCAGGTCGTGAATTTGTGCCGAGCGGGCAGCATTCTCTATCTCTTCGCGGCTTTTATCCATTCCCATACGGATGTTCTCATACATTGTCTGCTGAAACATAAAGCTGTCCTGAAAAACAAAAGAAACCTGCTGCATCAGTTGTTCGGGAGGAAGCGAGCGTATATCCACTCCTCCAATACAAATCCTTCCCTCTTGTATGTCCCAAAACCGTAGCAGGAGCTGTGCTACTGTGCTCTTCCCTGCACCTGATGGGCCTACCAAAGCGGTAAGCGTACCTTCTTTGCACTCAAAACTGAGGTTGTGGAGTACTTTATGCTCACCATCGTAGGCAAAACTTACATTCTCAAAACGGATATTATGCCCCTCTGCAGGCGGATGACCCTCATTAGAATAGCTGAGCTCTGGCTCATTAAGAATACCATCGATCTGCTGTACTCCCCGCTTGATGAGCTCCAGCTGCATCACCATATTGCTCATCACCAGCACAGGGCGGATATAGCCCGTACCCAAGATAAGGAAGAGCATCAGGGTCGCGAGGCTAAGCCCATTGTGGAAGTAGAGGTAGAGCCCCACCGCTAATACAGGAAGTATGGCATTGCTTGCAAAGCTCATAAAGACAGCGAAAGGTGTGGAGCTCGTGCGAATCCATTCGCTGACGAAATAGTGGAAATTCTTCACCTTTATGCCGTATTTCTCAAAACTTTCGGCAGACTGCTGGAAGATCTTCATCACGGGGATAGCGCGTACATACTCCACGATGCCCGCATTCATCTCCTCGAGCGAGGCGTTGTATTGATCCACGAGCTGTCGCTCTTTCTTGGAAGCGAAGAGCGGTAGCAGTATCCCCAGCAGGACTAAGGGGAAGAGGCTTGCGAGCGCCAACCGCCAGTCCTCACTAAAAAGATAAGCAATCGTTACAAGTGGCAGTACAATAGCCTTTACAAAATCAGGAATTTGATGAGCGATGAAGGTCTCGATGCGCTCTACATCATCGGAAAGGATTTTCTTAAACACGCCCGAGTTGCGGTGGGTCAAGTATCCCATCGGCAATTTGCCCACTTTTTCAGTGATTCGTTTTCGCAAACCGAAGAGGATATTAAATGCTGCAATATGCGAGAGCACACCCGAGAACAGAAAGGCAAGCATACTGATGAGCACTGCAAATGCTGCCCACCATAGGTAATGGTTTATTGTGCTAAAGTCTGGACTGCCGTGGGTAATCTCGCGCAAAATATAGAGCACTAATATATAAGGAACCAAGCTGAGGAGGACGAATACTCCCGCTAAAATACAGGAGCCGATGAGGAGCCCTTTGCGCTCGCCTGCTATTTCTAAGAGCCGTTTCATTATTTATTGATTAATAGTAGGTGTTGTTCGTAGTTTTTGGGTTGCCTGAGAAAAAAAACTCCCTTTTTTATGGTAAACAGGGAGGCTGAGTTTCATTTGTTCGCAATCCCCTTAGGGTTTTGGGTCTTTCTTTTTGCTGGGGATTACCTCTCGTTTAAAGTGGGCTATCTCGGTGTTTAGGTAGTCGATAAAGTCCTCGTAAGGGGCAATTCCTTCTATCAGGGCAAGGGCATTGACCATTTTTACGAGTTCTCGGTAGGCGTTGTCAGAGTTTTTTCTGGCTTGTTTCAGTGCGCCTACTGCTTGGGTTGAGCGTTCGTCGGTTCGTTTGCTGGTCAGCCTGCGGACTTTCTCGTTTGCTATTTTCAGTTCGGCCACGAATGCTGTAAGCGAGAGGGTAGTGATTTGCGGGGCGTATTTCGTCTCCAAATCATCGATAAAGTTGAGGAGCATTCCTGTCTCTTTATCCAACTGGTCTTGAGGGTTTATGGAGTAGTCCTTAATGTGCTGCCACAGTTCCTTTGCAGCGACTTCTATGGAGGCTACGGGGAGTTTTCTATAGCCATCCACCACTTTTTTATAGCCCGAGTAGATGCTATCTCTCAGCTCATCAGCGGCGGCGATATCGTCTGTAGTGAGGGATTTCTGAGAGAGGAGCATTGCCTCGTCTTCTTTGTTCAGGGCATCGTTCAGGTTAGTTGCCAGCGCGCCCAATTTTGTTTTGAGGGTGTTATTGCTTTGCACCCTATCATTCACATTCTTAATAAACATGAAATGCGCTCCGTTGTTTAGTCTTACTAAACTGATGTCATTGATGTCATTCATAATAGTATCATTTAAAAAAAGTTAGATATGAAAATTTTCTTTGAGTATTTCCATTAACTCACAGTACAAAGGTATAAAAACTTTTGATATTTATAAGCTATATAAATAAAACAACCTGTTTTCAAGTGAATATTGATTATCGGAAACTTAAAAGTAACAAGATTCACGCGAATTTTCCTCCGATGAGAAAAATATTGACAAGATTCACGCGAATTTTCTTCCGATGAGAAAAATATTAACAAGATTCACGCGAATTTTCCTTCAATGAAAAAAATATTGACAAGATTCACGCGAATTTTCCTTCAATAAAAAAAATATTGACAAGATTCACGCGAATTTTCTTCCGATGAGAAAAATATTGGCAAGATTCACGCGAATTTTCCTCCAATGAAAAAAATATTGACAAGATTCACGCGAATTTTCTTCCGATGAGAAAAATATTAACAAGATTCACGCGAATTTTCTTCCGATGAGAAAAATATTGACAAGATTCACGCGAATTTTCTTCCGATGAGAAAAATATTGACAAGATTCACGCGAATTTTCCTCCAATGAGAAAAATATTGACAAGATTCACGCGAATTTTCCTCCGCACCGTAGCCGGTGAGGCAGCTACAGCGTGGCAGGCACTTAGCCACGGTGTGGCAAGCGATTATTTCTAAGTATGCTCTATGCAGTGGGTGGATGGGGCGATTATTTTTAAGTGCGCCCCACGCCAGTGGGTGGGAGAGGGTTTAGGGGTGAGAGTTTAGGGCAAAGTTTTATGAGCATCCACAGCCTTTGTCGCAACCTTTATTATTTTTTGAGGAAAAAGTGTTTTTAATCTTCCTGTAAATGGAGTAGCACGCGAAAATAACGACCAATGCGAGCAATATGTACTGAAAAACTAATGAAATTTCCATCTTGTTTAGGGTTTTTTGTTATTTAAAAATCTGATAGACGAAGAGAGAGGCGATGTAGGCAATCCCCGTCATCCCGACCAGCTGAAGGAGGGTGAGCTTTATGCTCTTCGTTTCCTTATAGACGATGGCAATGGTAGAAATACACTGCATTGCAAAGGCATAAAACATCAGGATGGAGAGCCCTGTAGCGAAACTGAAGACCTTTGTACCATCGGGTTTGAGGTCGGCTTGCATTTTTTCTATAATCTTACCTTCGGGGGCGTCTTCATCTAAGCTGTAGAGGGTGGAGATCGTTGCCACGAAAGTTTCCCTTGCTGCAAAGCTGGTCAAGATACCGATACCCATCTTCCAATCGTAGCCGAGAGGTTCTATTGCGGGCTGTATCACGGCTCCGACCTGTGAGAGGTAAGAGTCTTTAAGTTCTACATCGGTAGCGACCCATTCATCTTGGTTTTTACTCTCCCCGAAATAGCTCAGCACCCATAGGATAACGCTTACGGTGAAGATAACCTTACCCGCCCCAGTGATAAATGCCCAGACTTTGCTCAGTGTGAGCTTTAAATCCTCCCACCAGAGGGGCATTTTATAGGTTGGCAAATCCATCACGAGGAAAGAGGGTTGGTTAGGCTTAATGACTTTCTTTAGCACGAATGCAGAGATGAGCGCCATTGCAAACCCAAGGAAATACATCAGCAGGAGCATTAATGCCTTGTAACTAATACCGAGAAAACTTTCATCTGGGATAATAAGGCTGATGATGATGCTATAAATCGGGAGACGAGCAGAGCACGCCATAAAAGGCGTTACTAAAATCGTGATGAGCCTTTCTTTTACATTCTCGATATTCCTTGCTGCCATAATCGCAGGCACGGCACAGGCAGTTCCAGAGACAAGGGGCACAATACTCTTGCCATTGAGCCCAAAGGGACGGAGGAGTCTATCCATCAAGAAGACAACCCTTGCCATATAGCCCGAATCTTCGAGCACATAGAGGAGATAAAGGAGGATGAAAATCTGGGGTGCAAAGACCACAATAGCACCTATACCTGGTATGATGCCGCTGGTGATAAGGCTATTGATAGGACCTTCGGGGAGGAGACTTTCTGTAAGCTCCTGTATAGCTCCAAAGCCATCTTCAATCCATTCCATAGGATATTGAGCAATTGTAAATACCAGCTGAAAGATGGGCAAAAGGAGCATAGTAAAGATGATATAACCCCAGAACTTATGCACGAGAACTTTGTCGAGCTTCTCGGTGAGGAGCTCCTTAAAGCCAGCTTTTTTGGTGATTATCCCCGTGAGGATTTCATCTATATTCTGATAGCGCCTTACGGTCTCCTGTACCTGAAGCCTTTTGATATTAACACCCTTATCTTTTGATAGCGAGGAGGCATAATCTACCCACGCACGGTATTCATTCGAAGTGTCTAATACAGATTCTGAGATAAATCTCTTTTGCTCCAAAGGAATGTGGAAAGATGGAGCATCGGCAGATGTATATTCTGCATTGAAGAGGGATTCTCTGAGCTCATCTACTCCGATATTATCTTTGGCATTGGTGGTAATGACCTTTACACCGAGCTTTTGCTCCAGCATATCGATATTTATGTCTATACCTCGTTTTTTCGCTTGGTCTATTTGGTTAATGACGAGGATAAGGGGAATGCCCAAGTCCTGAATCTGGCGAAAGAGGAGCAAACCTCGCTTGATGCTGAGTGCTTCGAGGAGGTAGATAACGCCATTGTATTCGTTTTGGGAAGAGAGGAGCTTCTCGCTAAAAACCGCTTCATCTTTAGAAGTCGGATAGACACTGTACGAACCTGGGAGATCTGTAATGATGACTTTCTCTCCCTTATAAATATAGTCCCCCGTAAGGCTGGATACGGTAACCCCCGCATAGTTCCCTGTTTTTTGTTTTCGGTTGCAGAGGGCATTAAAGAGGGTAGATTTACCCACATTTGGATTACCTACGAGGAGAAATTTTTTGGTATTTGAGGTGGTATTTGGTTGCATTATCTTTTATTTATCGTCGTTTTGGAAGGCTTATCGTTTTTCTTGAACGATGATGAACTCGGCTTCGGTTTTTCTAAGAGCGATTCGGCTCTTTTCCTGCCCAAACTCTATATACAGCGGTCCGCCAAAAGGTGCCTGATAGAGAATCCGAAATGCGGTATTGGGCAAGAGCCCCATTTCTATAATTTTTGAGGGCATTTGCAGGGAGTCATTATCATACCCAGTGATAATACCGTCTTGGTTAAGGGGAAATGTGCTCATTTTAGTGTCTGTATTCTTTTCCAAAACTGATGATTTAATGAACTGCAAATATAATCTATTCTAAATATTATCTAGGGGGCTGAGGGGTCAGAGACCCTTTTATTACTTTTCTTAGTGCTAAACCTCTATTTCTATTTTCTCTTTGCTCATTTCTCTTTTGGATACTAGATTATCTCAAAAATTCATCCGTATTTTCCCTTATTTTATTAAATAAAATTCAGCTTTGAGAAGGGCTATTCATTATCAAAACTGAAAAAAGTTTTTGCTTACATTTGCGTACTATTTTCAATAGATGAAGTACCTATTTTTTATACTTATCATACTGGGAGCTACAGCAAAAGCACAAGAAGAAAGAAGCCTACCAACAGGAAAGGACTCAATAGTGATAGACAACGGTGGGAAGGACTCAATAACGATATTCCGACCGACGATTGAGGACTATAAATTCAGAACCGAAACGGCGGATTTCCAAAGTATAGATACTGCATTTACAGTGAATAAAAGCTATGCCTGCCCTCAATATAACAGCAGAGATAATTTCGGAAAAATGCAGTTTAATAACATCGGGTCGGGCTTTAATGACCTCATATTTAGACTGCGCAAAGAGCAAAACCTCAGCCTGCTACCGACGAATAAAAGCTACGCAATACAAGGCATCGACGATATAAAATACTACGATGTAAAGACCCCTACAACGGCATTTATCTACCATAATTCAATGAAAAATGGAGGAGCATTGCAAACGCTTTACACTCAAAACTTCGGGAAAAGGCTGAACCTCGCAATAGAATATACAGGGCTGAGGTCTCAGGGATTTTATACCAACAGCCTGGCATCTAATAACAATATCACCTTATCTGGAAGGTACTTGTCCAAAGACGAAAAGTATCAGCTTTATGGTCATTTTATACATCAGAATGTGGATAATGAGGAAAACGGCGGAATGAAAAACCCCGAACTCCTCAGCGATGATAACTATACCAACCGGCAGACAATCCCTGTAAAACTGACGGACTCTCACTCCCAATTCTCGTACAGGAGGTACTACCTTAGCCATAGCTTTTCACCTTTTGACAGGGAGAAACTGCCCTTTAAACTGTCGCACAAGCTGTACTACCAAATCAACAAGTACTATTTCAACATAGGAAGTACAGATACAGCTGTCTTTAACGACTATAACACCACCAAAAACGGAAATACGAAGAAATACTACAACCAGCTAAGCAATACTTTTAGTCTTGTGTTTGACAGACCTGCATTTTATTTGGATGCAGGGTTGAGGCACCAGAATATTATTTTGGGAGCGGAGAGCTATACAGCAGATACGCCTTACAATGAAGAGAAAAAAGAAAACAGGCTGGGGATTATAGGAAACCTAAAAATCAATCTCTGGGATAAAGTAGGACTGCATTCTTCTTTGGAATACTCCAATGGAAAATCTTTTGGAAACTTCCTAAGAACCGATAACCAACTGAAATTTGAACCTGTAAAAGATTTCTTTGTAGATGGGAAACTGCTATTCCAAAGTTCAGCACCGAGTTTTAATTATTTGGTAAATCTCTCACCAGTGAATGGTTTTAACTATGGTTTTAGAGATTTTAAGAATGAAAATATATTAGAAATAGGCGGTAGAGCTGGGATTAAATGGTTTGATGCAGAATTTTTTGCTCGATATTTTAGGATAGAGAATTTTGCGTATTTCACCTCCGAGGGGCAGTCTGCCCAGAGCAGTTCCCCTCTCAACATTTCCCAAATAGGAGGCGAAGCTACACTAAGCTATAATAAATTTCACCTGAATATGCGGTTGCACTTCCAGCATAACCTATCGGAGAACGCATTATTCCCCAGCCCAAAATTCATCGGTAGGGCAAATCTGTACTACAAAACCCCAGCATTTAAAAAGGCAGCAGAGATTATGGGAGGCATAAAACTGTACTACTTTACAAAGTTTGCCTCAAGGGAATACGCACCGATATTAAACGAATTTATCCTACCCGCTAATGGATATAATATCGGTGGACAGCCCATAGTAGAAGCCTACTTTAATATGAAAGTAAAACGAATGCAAATCTACCTGGAAGGGCAGAATATCAGTACTACTTTTGCAAAAAACAAGGCTTTTACAGCACCGTATTATCCGCTCTATGATTTTAGATTAAATATCGGGATTATTTGGTATCTCTTCCACTAGTCTACTCATTAAACCTACAAACTATGCAAGCTCAATCCATAGAAATTCCCTTTCAAGATATAGATAGCATCCCCCTCTTAATTAAAGATTTTCTTAATCATAAGCTATCCGACTTCAGCAACTATACCTTCAGCTTAGAGAATATAAAAGAGAGAATAAAAGAGAAAAAGGAGGCATTTAGCACAGAAAAAAGACAGATACTTAGTCAGGTCTTAGCCGAGCAATACCAAGATTTTGAACTGACCCAAGCCCAAACGCAGAACTTAGAAGCACTAAAAGAAGCGGATACTTTTAGCATTACTACGGGACATCAGCTGAATTTATTTACAGGTCCGAGTTTCTTTATTTACAAGATTCTCCAAACTATAAAAACAGCGGAATACCTCAACCAAAAGCTCGGAGAAAAGGTTGTACCTGTATTCTGGATGGCAAGCGAAGACCACGATTTCGAGGAAATCAACCATTTCAAAACACCTTCTCATTATTATGAATTTAAAGCCCCTTCTGGTGGAGCTGTGGGGAGGATAAAAGTGGAAGACCAGTCCTTTATCTCCGAATTTGAAAAGGAGTTTAAAGACTCCATCTTCGGTACGGAGCTCATCCTCTGGATGAAGGAAGCCTATGCCAAAGGCAATACCCTGAGCAAGGCAACAAGAAGCATTGCCCAGCGGCTTTTTGCCAGCTACGGACTGCTCTGTATAGACGGCGACCATCCGCAACTGAAGCAGCAAATGACCGGTATATTCCGAGACGAGCTCCTCCATCAATCCTTAAAGAGAGAGAGCCAAAGACTGGTAGATTTCCTCTCCCAAGATTACAAAAAAGTACAGGTAAATCCTCGCGACATCAACCTCTTCTACCTTACCAATACACGAAACAGAATTGAGCCACAGAATGAAAATTTTAAGGTTGTAGATACAGAATTGAGCTTTACAAAAAAAGAAATGCTGGCAGAGCTGAGCCATCCAGAACGCATCAGCCCCAATGCTCTAATGCGCCCGATATACCAGGAGACGGTACTGCCCAACCTCGCCTATATCGGGGGGAATGCAGAGATAATGTACTGGCTCGAGCTCAAAGACTATTTCCAGTACCTAAACCTGCCCTACCCTATCCTCATCCCCCGCAACTCAATGCTTTTCCTCACAGAAAAAACCCTAAAAAAAATCCATAAACTCGGGCTTAGTATTAATGATTTTTTCCGAAACTTTGCACAAGTCATCAGCGAACAGCTCCTGAAAAACCAACCCTTAGAAGCCCTCTTAAAGGAAAAAGAAAATACACTAAAAAACCTCTTTGGTGAGCTAAAAACAAAGGCATCTCTCACCGATATCAGCTTTAGAAACCTATTAGAGGCGGAGGAAAAAAGGCAAACAAAGTCCTTTCTCCGAATGCAAAAACGACTTCTAAAAGCCGAAAAAATAAAACAAAGCGAGCGCTTAGAACAGCTGGAGCGCCTCTTCTTGGAAGTCCACCCAATGCAAAACTGGCAAGAGAGGGTTATCAACTTCAGCTCCTTCTACGCAGATGAAGGGCAACAATGGCTAAAGACCTGCTACGAAAAAATGAATGTAGAGAAAGCAGCGGTTTGTGCTATAAGCAGCAATTGACTTCTGGCGAGTGGCAAATAGCAACTAGCTTCGCGCTATACGCTTCAGGCAGTAGGCGATGGGCAGTGCGTGATTAGTTTGTGAATAATCACCTGCCACGCTATTAGCTAAGTGCTCCCCACGCCAGTGGGTGGGGGTGGAGGATTTCTTTAAAAATCTTATCTTCGCCTGTGTAAAAAAGTGGGAGATTAGACAAAATAATAGATGACGAAAGAAAGGGAGTTTTCAGATTTAATAAAGGATAATCAAGGTTTGATTATTAAAATCTCCCGTATGTATACCCACTCTCAGGAGGATGAGAAGGACCTCTTTCAGGAGATTGTCCTCCAGCTGTGGAGGAGCTATGGTAGCTTTAAGGGAAACTCCAAAATCACCACTTGGATGTACAGAATAGCCCTCAACACGGCAATAACCCTCTTCCGAAAAAAATCCAGAACCATAAAAACCGATGAGCTACAAGACTTCCACTACAAAAAGGAAACGGAGGAAGACGATAGCGAGCAGGCACAGCAGATTTCCACACTGTACAGCGTCATCAAAATGCTACCAGATACCGAGAGAGCCATCGTAATGATGTATCTGGACGACCTACCTTACAAGGAAATCGCAGCAAACCTCGGGATAACCGAAGGAAATGCCAGAGTGAAAATGAACCGACTAAAGAAAACCCTAAAAGAACTAATGGAAAAGTATGGCTGATTTTGATATTGACAACCTAAAAAAACAATGGCAACAGCAGAATGCCACCTCCCAATACGCATCGGAGGACATCCGCTCTATGCTCAACCGAAAATCCAGAAACTACATTAAATACATCCTCTACATCAGTATTGTAGAGTCCATCTTGGTTTTCCTCCTCAATGCCTACGATATCATCTATGATAACGGGAACGATAATATCATCCAAATCGTTAATACCATCAATATAGCACATAATGAAACCTTAGACCTCTACTTCAATAGCTTTTACTGGCTGATGAAAATCGGTATGGTGATTACAACCTTCTACTTCATTTTCAAGTTTTACAAGAGCTACAAGAGGATTAATATAGAAGAAAACCTCAAAAATTTCATCTTACAAATCATCAGCTTTAAACGGACGGTCAATACCTTCATTATCTTTAACATCGCGTGGTTTGTCCTCGTCATTATTCTCATCTTCTTTTTCGTGCTGAGTATCGTCTTGCAGAGCGGATCACAAGGGCACCGCACCGAGATACTCGCCATAGGGCTATTTTTCCTCGCTATGCTCTGCATCGGGACATTTATCGCGTGGCTCTACTACAAAATCGTCTATGGATTCATCATCGGCAGGCTCAAAAGAAACCTCGAACAGCTGAAAGAAATAGATGCCGACCCAACCCCCTGAAAAAACCGAGCGCAACGGCATTTTTTCATTTAAAATAAATACTCTACTTTTGTCCCCTATTTAGAGCCGAAACTCTTTATTATCGGCGATTTTCAAAAATTAAATTTAGAGAATATGGCATTCGAATGGTTTAAACGAAAGAATAAAAACATCACCACTTCCACTACCGAGAAGAAGGATGTACCAAAAGGTTTATGGCACCAGACCCCTACGGGAAAGATTATAGAATATGATGAACTCAAAGCCAATAACTATGTATCTCCAGAGGATGGTTTCCATGTAAGAATCGGGAGTAATGAGTACTTCTCCCTCTTATTTGATGACGAAAAATATACAGAGCTCGATGCCAAAGTACAGAGTATCGACTTCCTGAAATTTAAAGACACAAAAGCCTATTCCGACAGGCTAAAAGAGGTAAAAGCCAAAACCAAACTAAACGATTCCGTGCGCTGTGCAGTGGGTAAAGTCGGAGGTACAGAAATGGTGATTTCGTGTATGGACTTCGCCTTTATCGGCGGGTCTCTCGGCTCCGTAATGGGCGAGAAAATCGCCAGAGCTATAGACCACGCGATACAAAACCGCCTCCCGTTTATGATTATCAGCCAGTCAGGCGGTGCAAGAATGCAAGAAGCCGCCTTCTCACTAATGCAAATGGCAAAAGTACAGGCAAAACTCGCACAGCTCTCCTGTGCAGGGCTCCCATACATCTCCTACCTTAGCGACCCTACCTTTGGTGGGATTACCGCATCATTTGCGATGACGGCAGACATCATAATGGCAGAGCCTGGTGCGCTGATAGGCTTTGCGGGGCCAAGAGTTATCCGCGAAACCATCGGTAAAGACCTTCCAGAAGGCTTCCAAACCTCCGAATTTTTACTCGAAAAAGGTTTCGTAGATTTCATCGTAAGGCGAACCGAAATTAAAGCCGTGGTCTCTAAAACCGTCAACCTACTCTACGAGAATAAATAAACTTTAAATGGTATATTTTCCAAACCTCTCTCTCTGTACGGAGAGGTTTTTTTATATTATATTTAAATCCCATTTCATCTATAAAATAAAAAAGGAGCCAAGTTAGCTCCTTTTATCAGTTTATTAACCTTTTATCACCATAATGCCCTATACAAAGGCATTATTACAGTGCTCTATTTCATCTACAACTTGGCTAATAGGGTTCGGAAATTCACTTTTTCATCGATGATTCTTCTGAGGTCTTCTACTTTTACGCGCTCCTGAGCCATAGAATCTCTCTCGCGGAGGGTAACGGTATTGTCTGCCAGCGAATCGTGATCCACTGTGATGCAGAACGGCGTACCGATGGCATCCTGCCTTCTGTATCGCTTACCAATGCTGTCTTTCTCCTCAGAAATCACATTAAAATCAAACTTCAAGTCATTAAAAATCTTCTCAGCAAAGTCTGGAAGTCCGTCCTTTTTCACAAGCGGAAGGATGGCAGCCTTCACCGGTGCCAATGCCGGTGGGAGGGAGAGTACGGTACGCTCGGAGCCGTCCTCAAGCACCTCATCTTTAAGGCAATGGGAGAAGAGCGCGAGGAACATTCGGTCTAAACCGATGGAAGTTTCTACAACATACGGCACATAGCTTTCGTTTCTCTCTGGATCGAAGAACTGGAGCTTTCTTCCCGAGTGCTTTTCGTGAGCAGAGAGGTCAAAATTCGTTCTTGAATGTATGCCTTCGAGCTCCTTAAACCCGAAAGGAAACTTAAACTCGATATCAGTAGCAGCATTGGCGTAGTGCGCGAGCTTTTCGTGGTCGTGAAACTTATAATTCTCCTCACCAAGACCAAGGGCAAGGTGCCAGTTCATCCGTTTTTCCTTCCACTGTTTGTAGAAATCCAGCTCCGTACCTGGTGGCACGAAGAACTGCATCTCCATTTGCTCAAACTCTCGCATACGGAAGATGAACTGCCTTGCGACAATCTCATTTCTGAATGCTTTTCCGATTTGTGCAATCCCAAACGGGAGTTTATGCCTTGAGGTTTTTTGTACATTGAGGAAATTCACGAAAATCCCTTGTGCAGTTTCTGGTCTTAGGTAGATTTCCATTGCATTTTCGGCAGATGCACCGAGTTTTGTACCGAACATCAGGTTAAACTGGCGTACATCCGTCCAATTTTTAGAACCTGTATCAGGGTCTGCTATACCGAGCTCTTCTATTAGGGATTTTACATCGGCGAGGTTGTTATCATCAAGAGATTTTGCCATTCTGGAAAGGATTTTCTGCTGCTTTTCCCTGTATTCGATAACCCTTGGATTGGTTGCCTCAAACTGGGCTTTATCAAACGCTTCACCGAATCTTTTCGCGGCTTTTTCTATCTCTTTTTGTGCTTTATCTTCGAGTTTTGCACAGTAATCTTCTATTAAAACATCTGCTCTGAACCTTTTTTTTGAGTCTTTATTATCAATCAAAGGGTCATTAAAAGCATCCACATGCCCTGATGCTTTCCAGACGGTGGGGTGCATCAGAATTGCGGAGTCTATGCCCACAATATTCTCATTAAGCTGCACCATAGCCTTCCACCAGTATTGTTTTATGTTATTTTTAAGCTCGGCGCCGTTCTGCCCATAATCATAGACCGCCGAAAGCCCGTCATACACTTCACTTGACGGGAAAATAAAACCATATTCTTTAGCGTGGGAAACCACTTTTTTGAAAACATCTTCCTGTTTTGCCATCGTTTTTAAATTTCCCGCAAAAGTAATGAATTTTGAGTACTGTATGCTCTATTCACTCATTATTAAAAATTTGTATATATAAATTATTATTGGTAGATTTGCACTATACAATCCCCCTTAGTTGGAAAATACTAAGGCCCGCCCATTACTATAATGGGCTTATTTTTTTAGCCAATGGAAAAGCAAAAGGTTATTATCTATATTGATGGGTTTAATTTCTACTATGGTCTTAGGAGGAAAGGCTGGAAAAGGTATTATTGGCTAAATATTGTAAAACTATTTGAGCAATTTATTAGAGATAATCAAGAATTGGTTTGTATAAAATATTTTTCTGCAAGATCTACAGATAGCAAACAAGGACTTCGTCAAAATGCATTTTTTCAAGCGAATAAAGAAAATCCTAAATTTCAACTAATACTTGGAAAATATATAAAGAAAGAAATACGCTGCTTTAATTGTAATGATAAGCGATATACTTATGAAGAAAAGGAGACTGATGTAAGAATTGCTACTCAAATTGTTGCTGACTCTTATAAAAAGAAATGTGATATTGCTATTATAGTCTCGGCTGATAGTGATATGATTCCAGCAATAGAATTAGCCCAAGAAAACGGCACAAAGGTATTTGTATATTTCCCACCGGATCAGTGGTCTAATAGTCTTGATTTAATCTCTAATGGTAAATCTATTGATTTAACAAAATATGAGTCCAGATTTAAAAAATCTCTATTTGAAGATATCGTTATTCTAAAAAGAGAAAATAAATTTCCCCTCAATATACCAAAAGAGTGGAAAGAACATCAAGAGAAATCTCATTAATTATATCTAATTCTTTCTCTTCACTAAGAAATAAAGTACTAAAAGTAAAGGAGGTTTTCAAAATTTATATAATAAAAAAACAACCTATTAAAACCTCATTATATCAGTTCAATAGATTGCTTATTTCTTTTAATGCCTTTTTAGGGGCTTGTGGTAGCCTATAGGGGAATCGAACCCCTGTTGCAAGAATGAAAATCTTGAGTCCTAACCACTAGACGAATAGGCCAGCTTTATTTTGCGAGTGCAAAAATAAATCTTTTTTTTATTCCTGCAATAGACAGCTATATTATTTATATACTTTTTGAATCACTACATCTTTTATACCCTTATTTTCTAACTCTTTAATAGCAGTGACAACTTCTTCCAAAGAGGAAAATTTACCATAGGTATAATAGAATGTCCCGCTCTCCTTTTTTCGTTGTACTTCTTTACCAAGGATTTGAAGGAGAGGCGAATTAGAGCTCAGCTTTTCCTTAGTTACAGCAAGTTCAATAGTATAATAGCCCGTAGCCATCTTCTGCCCAGGGATAAAACCTACAGCAATTGCATTTCGGAAGCCAGCATCTTTAGCGGTTTTCAAGTTGCTATCCCTCACAGAGGCTAGATTGGTAGTAGCATAATAATACTTGTATATATTCCCTTCTTTTATTGTGAGGATATAGTTGAGCCCTTTCAATGCAGGGTCATTGCTCTGATAACGATAAGGAGAGGTCATCAATAAAATCCTGAAATCATTCTTTAATGGAACTTCTGCTGGCTTTTCTGGTTGCTTATCTTGCTGTGCTATGTTTCCTTTCCTGTCAATAATTTTTTTATAGCTGATAATTGCATTATAAATGCTCTCTGCTATTTCTTTCTGCCCCTTTTCGGAAGTCATATACGCTGCATCCTCATAATTGCTGAGGAAACCCATCTCTATAAGGATAGATGGCATTGCATTCCTGCGAAGGACATGGAGGTTATGCTGTTTTACCCCACGAGAGTAGCGATTATCTTTCTTTACGAAGTTCTCTTCTACCAAACCTCCTAAGATTAAACTCTTTTCCAAGTATTTACTCTGCTGTATCCTCAGAGCGATGAGAGATTCTGGGGAGTTGGGGTCATAGGAAGCAAAGGTCTGCCTGTCCTGCTCATCCAGGAAGATTACATCATTCTCTGCTTTTGCTACTTCGAGATTTTCTTTATTTTGATTAGGACCTTGCACAAAGATTTCCGTACCATTAGCAGTACTCCCTTTGGAAGCGTTCACATGTATGGATACAAACAAATCTGCATTGCTCTTATTGGCGAGGTTGGTACGCTCGGTAAGAGATGGATAAGTATCTATCTTTCGGGTATAGATTACCTTAAAATCTTTACTCTTCTCGAGCATTCTCCCTACTTTCAAGGTTACGGCAAGGGTGATCTCTTTCTCCATCACCATTCCTAAGTCTGAATAACTTCTCTTAGCACCTGTGTCTGTACCACCGTGACCAGCATCTAAGACTAAAACAAATTTTTTCTGGGCTCCTGCCAGCAAAAAGACTAATAATAAAACAACTGAAAAATATTTTTTAAAAGAATTTGTTTTAATATCCATTATCAGAATTTAAAAATATATTATTTTTGACGCCGTTAATCTTTAACTCATTCAAGCCAAAAATAGTGTCCAAAAATAGATTACATATTTTAATATTCCTAATTTTTAACAGTTTTTTAGTAATTTGCTTTGCACAAGAGACTACTAAAAATGAGGTTATTAATGACACTATTCCAAAGACTGACAGCCTACCTAAAAAGAAAGAAGCATTAGAGGCTATCGTAAGATATTCTGCAGACAATATCCGCTCAGATATCCCTAAGAGAATGAGTTACCTGAATCATAATGCAAAAATCAACTATCAGGATATGACCATAGAGGCAGATTATATCTCTGTGGATTGGGATACAGGAAATATCTTCGCACGAGGGAAACTGGATGAAAACGGCAAACTCACAGAAACTGTAAAGACTACCCAAGGCGGTAAAACCTACGAAACCGATAGCTTTAATTTTAACTTTAAAGATAAAAAAGCAATAGCCTATAACACCCGTACAGAGGAATCTGGCGGAGTAATCGTAGCTGATAAAACAAAGAAAGTAAGCGACACGGTTTTCTACTTTCGGAGGGGGAGATATACCACAGACGAATACTTCATCCAGAAAAAAGATACTATTGCCGACTATTACCTTTTGGCTCCTCATATCAAACTACTAAAAGGGAAGAAAAACTCCTCAATCATCACAGGACCTATACAGATGTATATTGAGAAAGTACCTACACCTTTTGTACTACCATTTGCCATACTTCCCTTTTCGGATAAGCGCTCTGCGGGAATCTTGGTTCCAAGTTTTGGGGAGAGGGAAGCCGTAGGTTTCTATCTCAATGGGCTAGGCTATTACCAACCTCTTGGGGAGCATTTTGATTTAAAGATTCTCACCGATATCTATACCAAGGGGAGCTGGAACTTCCGACCAGAGGTAAATTACAAAAAAAACTACCGATATTCTGGGACTTTCAGTGCTGATATAGGTACCGTAGTGCAGGGGATAAAAGGATTAAGCGACTACTCCAAGACCAATAACTACCGTATATCGTGGAGGCACACTCAGGATTCCAAAGCAAATCCGTACTTTAACTTCTCTGCATCTGTAGATATGGTGAGCAGCTCTACATTCTATAACCAGTCGCTCAACAACAATTATATCTTTAATAAAAATGTACTAAACACACAGCAAAACTCCAGTATCAGCTTTACAAAAAGATTTCTGAAACTCCCCTTTACCATAACGGGCTCTGCATCCTATTCTCAAAATCTGAATACAGGACTGGTCAATCTCCGATTGCCTCAGCTCAATGTAGCTATCAATCAATTCTATCTCCTCAAACCAAAAAATGGTGGCATACGCGAAGGATTATTAGAAAATATCAATGTAAATACAGGGCTCAACTTCTCTAATTATGTAAATACAAAACAGGGAGAGCTCTTCCAAAAGGAGATGTGGGACAATATGCAAACAGGTATGCAAATCCCTCTATCGCTCTCCACAAACACTAATGTGATGAAGTACTTCACATTTACCCTATCCGCTACAGCAAATAATGTACTCACCAACAAAACCGTAAGCAAAAGCTACAACCCTACCACCAATAGAGTAGAAACTACCCGTCACAATACTATTGCTGGATTCTCCACTTTTAGCACGAGTGCCAGCTTGCAGACGACCCTCTATGGAGATAAAAACTTCGGTGATAAATTCCTCATTAAAGCTATCAGGCATATAATGATGCCCAGCCTCAGCTTTACCTACTCACCAGACTTCGGAGACCCAAAGTGGGGATACTATAAAAACTATACAGACGCTACTGGAGCTATGACACCCTACTCCATCTTTGAGGGGAGTACCTACGGCATACCTTCCTCTGGGCTTACACAAGCTCTGGGGATAAGTATTAATAACAATATACAGATGAAAGTTCGCTCGAAGTCTGACTCTACTGGCGTAAAAAAAGTCAAAATCTTCGAGAGCTTAAATATCTCTGGAAATTACAACTTCGCAGCAGAGAACTTCAAACTCTCCATCATCAATATCTCTGGGCAAACCAGCTTCTTCAACGATAAAGTAAGCCTCAACACCAGCCTTACCCTCGACCCCTACAAAGTAACCTTTGACCACCAAGGCATAGGTACAAGGCACGAGAAAATCGGAGGCTTCGGCATACAAGGCTTCAATGTACAAATGAGCATCCCGCTAAGCAACGAGCTCTTTACAAAAAAAGATGAGAAAAAAGACGAGAAGAAATACCACATCAAAGGCGATATAATGAATGAAAACTATTACTTTGATGATGACCACTACTCACATTTTGAACAACCCTGGACGCTCAACCTCAATGCCAACTATGCCTACACACGAAATACCCTCAGCCGTTTCGGTACCAAAGTAGCCTCCCTCGGCATCAGTGGAAACATAAAACTCACCCCTTTCTGGAATATACAAGGTTCTACCAATTACGATATCGTCAATAAACAACTCGCCTACACCACTCTCGGCTTCTCCCGAGACCAGCGGAGCTTTATCATAAACTTTAACTGGGTACCCTTCGGAGCCTATAAAACCTACGATTTCTATATCGGGATAAAAGCAAACATCCTCCAAGACGCCATAAAATACAAAGACCGAAGCTTCAACACCGGCAGAACCCAAAAATTCTGACCGTAGCTGGTCGGGCACTTAGCCACAGCATGACAGGTATACCTTGCAGGTGGCGCACTTAGCACAAACTAACGGCTACCAGCTAAAAGCCAATAGCCAGTCGCTAATTAAGCTTGCTGCCTACAGCTTTCCAACCAGTCACTGAAAATATTTTATCTTTACCACTTAAAATTATGGATATGGCAGATAGAGAAAAATTTATACAGGAGCTTAATGCTAAATACAGCCCTAAGGGGGAGTTCATCACATTAGGAAAGGGAATGCTCAATGGTGAGGTAGTTAGGGAAGTAGATGTAAATATCCCTTTGAAGACGATTAATAGGCACGGGCTTATTGCGGGGGCTACAGGTACAGGAAAAACAAAAACCCTTCAAGTATTTGTAGAGCAGCTCTCACATGCAGGAGTTCCTTCATTGGTATTAGATATAAAGGGCGACTTCTCAGGTATTGCAATGGCAGGAAGCCGAAATACGATAATAGATGAGAGATACTCCAAAACAGGGCTGACGTATGACCCTCAGGGCTTCCCAGTAGAGCTAATGAGCATCTCGGGAGAAGCAGGCGTAAAACTTAGAGCTACGGTAACGGAGTTTGGGCCTGTATTGCTAAGCAAAATATTGGAACTAAACGATACCCAAAGCAGTATAATGTCTATTATCTTCAAATATTGTGATGATAAAGGCTTACCACTGATAGACCTCGAAGACCTGAAAAAAGTACTGCAATATGTAACCAGCGATAAAAACGGTAAAGAGGAACTCCTCAATGGTTATGGCTCAATAGCTTCCTCATCTCTCGGAGCTATTCTTCGGGCTATTGTAGCATTAGAACAACAGGGAGGGGCGAACTTCTTCGGAGAGCCCAGCTTTGATGTAGAAGATTTGCTAAAAACAAGAAATGGCAAAGGTGTCATCAATATTCTAAGGGTTGCTAATATACAAACAAAACCACAGCTATTCTCCACATTTATGCTTTCTCTCTTTGCAGAAATCTACCTTACCTTTCCAGAAGAAGGAGATTCTGGAAAACCAAAACTTGCATTGTTTATAGACGAAGCTCACCTTATCTTTAATGAAGCCTCCAAGGCACTACTCTCTCAGATAGAGACAATGGTAAAACTCATTCGCTCCAAAGGTGTGGGCATATACTTCATTACTCAAATCCCTGGTGATGTACCAGAAAATGTACTGGCACAATTAGGGCTGAAAATACAGCACGCACTAAGAGGCTTTACTGCAAAAGACAGAAAGGAAATCTCCAAAGCAGTAGAAAACTATCCTATAACCGAGTTTTATAATGCATCTAACCTTATACAGAACCTTGGAATTGGCGAGGCATTCACAACGGCATTAGATGAAAAGGGAATACCTACACCATTGGTACATACCTACCTCATCTCCCCAGAATCTCGAATGGACGTACTCACAGAAACCGAAGTATTACAGCTTACGCAAAGTTCCTCTCTGGTGAAAAAATATGAAGTAGCGATAAATAAAGAATCTGCCTACGAGCTCCTTTCAAAAAGGATGGAAAACCAGACAGCCTCTCCTGCCGAAAAGACAAAGACAAATTCTCCTAAAACAAAAGAAGAACCAAGCATCTTTGAGCAAATAATGAAGAGCAGTGCCGGGAAGACCTTTACCAACACTCTAATGAGGGAGGGGGCAAAAGTAATTTTCGGTATGCTGGGATTAAAGAAAAAGAGATAGATATTATACCCCTAAATACTCTTACCTATTAAAAAATTATCTTATAATAAAATGAATACAGAAGAGCTAAGAGATTATTGTCTGTCTCTAAAAAGGAAACAGAAGAAACTCTCCTCTTACAAAAAAAGAATAGCCCTATAATCTCCCAAGAAAATAAAGCCACTGCAAAAATTTTGTAGTGGCTTTTGAATTTATGAAGTAATAAGTAATTACAACTGAGGACCTGCTGGTACAAGTCTCTTACCTTCTTCGTTGTCGGTATATTTCTCGAAGTTAGCAATGTATTTCGCAGCAAGGTCTTTTGCTTTAGCCTCCCATTCAGAAGCAGAAGCATAAGTATTTCTTGGGTCAAGGATACCTTCGGAAACATTTGGCAATGCCGTAGGAATTTCAAGATTGAGCACCGGGATAGTCTGCTTAGGTGCAGATTCTATTGAGCCATCTATAATTGCATCAATAATCGCGCGGGTGTCTTTCAGGGAGATTCTCTTACCTGTACCGTTCCATCCTGTATTTACGAGGTATGCTTTTGCACCGTGCTCTTTCATTTTCCCGATAAGGGTTTTGGAGTAAGCCGTTGGATGCAGGGTAAGGAATGCCTCACCAAAAGCTGGAGAGAATGACGGCTGAGGCTCGGTGATGCCCCTCTCGGTACCTGCTAATTTAGAAGTATAACCACTGAGGAAGTAGTACTGAGCCTGGTCTTCATTGAGTACAGAAACAGGAGGCAATACTCCGAAAGCATCAGCAGAGAGGTAGATAACTTTCTTAGCGTGCCCTGCTTTTGAAGGGAGAACGATTTTATTGATGTGATAGATTGGGTAGGAAACCCTTGTATTTTCGGTAATGGACTTATCGGTGAAATCTGGCTCTCCATCTTTATTTACAACTACATTTTCAAGCAGTGCATCTCTTCTGATAGCACCGTAGATGTCTGGCTCTTTCTCTGCGGAGAGGTCTATTACTTTCGCATAGCATCCTCCCTCAAAGTTGAAGACTCCGCTATCGTCCCAGCCGTGCTCATCATCACCGATGAGGTATCGTTTAGGGTCGGCAGAAAGGGTAGTTTTCCCCGTTCCAGAAAGTCCGAAGAAAAGAGCTACATCTCCTTTCTCACCTACATTGGCAGAGCAGTGCATAGATGCCATACCTTTGAGTGGAAGGTAGTAGTTCATTATGGAGAACATTCCTTTCTTCATCTCACCGCCATACCAAGTACCCCCGATGATTTGTACTCTATCGGTAAGGTTAAACATCACAAAGTTTTCGGAGTTTAAGCCTTGCTCTTTCCAATTAGGGTTGGTTGTCTTGGAGCCATTCATAATAATGAAATCTGGCTCTCCGAAGTTTTCTAACTCATAGCTGGAAGGGCGGATAAACATATTCGTAACGAAGTGTGCCTGCCAAGCTACCTCCATTATAAACCTTACTTTAAGTCTGGTATCTGGGTTGGTACCGCAGTAGGCATCTACCACATAGAGTTTATTAGATGTAGAGAGCTGTTTTAGTACAAGGTCTTTACAGTGGTTGAACACCTCAGGAGAAGTAGGCAGGTTTACTTTGCCCCAGTGGATAGTATCTTTGGTAGTATCATCTAAAACAATGAACCTGTCCTTAGGAGAGCGCCCTGTAAAGATTCCTGTTTTTACAGACACAGCACCGAGGTTGGTTTCCTCTCCTACCTCGTAACCTTTATTCTCCGGAGAAACCTCTGCCTGATAAAGCTCCTCAAAGCTCGGATTATACACTACCTCTGGATTACCTTTAATCCCTAACTTCTGCAATGCTTGAATAATGTTCGGATTTTTCATAACAATGATATAATTAATTTTTTTGTTTAAGTCCTACAAAGCTACGATAAATAGAGGTTTTACCCCTTGATGAGACTATGATATAAATCATAATTTAGCTGCTAGCAACTGGCTATTGGCTTTTAGCCCACAAACTAATCTCCACTACCTACTACATCCTCCTCTATGGGGTCAACTTTACATCCTGTTGGGTCAATTTTAGAGGCATCGCCCCTTTTTTAGGGATTCATCTCTTTCATTATCCCTAATTGAAGGGGGCACTGCCCCTTTTTTAGGAATTAGTCTCCTTAATTTATTGGCTTCTGGCTATTAGCCCACTAGCGTGAGGAGGTACTTAAAAATAATCGCCTCACCGTAGCCGGTGAGGCTAAGTGCGTCACCTGCAAGGTGGGGTTAGTGAGAGAGCATTTTTTTGGCTTTTTTCACTCCTTCGGCAAGGGTGTCTATTTCTTCAAAGGTGTTATAGATTGCAAAGCTGGCTCTTACGGTACCTGCAATATTAAAGAAGTTCATAATCGGCTGGGTGCAGTGGTGCCCTGTGCGTACGGCAATCCCGAGCTTATCGAGAATCATCCCTACATCAGAGGAAATCCCTGCGCCTTCAAGGTTGAAAGAGATAGCGCCTGCACGCGGTGCTTTAAGGGCGTAGATTGTAAGCCCATCTATCTCCAATAGCTTTTTCTGAGCGTATTCCAGTAGCTGATGTTCATAGGTCTGCAAGGCTTCCTGCCCGATATTCTCCATAAAATCTACTGCTGCACCAAGAGCGATATTCCCCCCTACATTGGGCGTGCCTGCCTCAAACTTAAAGGGCAAGTCGGCATAAGTGGTCTTATCGAAAGAGCAAGTGGCAATCATCTCTCCACCTCCGTGAAACGGCTGAATAGCCCTAAGCGCTTCCTCCTTTCCATAGAGGATACCTGTACCCATAGGAGCGTACATTTTATGCCCAGAAAACACAAAGAAATCACAGTCCATCGCCTGTACATCAATCTTAAAATGCGGTGCCGATTGTGCTCCGTCAATAATAATATACGCATTCGTATTCTTTCTGACTTTGGAGATGATTTCTTGAATAGGGTTGATAACGCCTAAGGCATTAGAAACCTGATTTACGGAAACTATTTTGGTCTTTTCACTCAGATTTTTATCCAAAAAATCCAGCTGAAGGATACCGTTTTCATCAATGGGAATGACTTTCAGTACCGCTCCTGTACGCTCGCAGAGTAGCTGCCAAGGGACGATATTAGAATGATGCTCAAGGTGAGAAATAATAATCTCATCCCCCTTCTGAATCTGCTGAGTGAGGGAATACGCCAATAAATTCAGCCCCTCAGTAGTTCCCTTTGTGAAAATCACCTCATAATCGTGCTTTGCATTAATAAACTTCTGGATTTTCTTTCTTGCAAGCTCCATTTCCTCAGTAGCCATCTGGCTTAGGGTATGTATTCCACGGTGGACATTAGCATTATACTCGGTATAGTATCTCTGTAAAGTTTCAAGCACAGAGGCGGGCTTCTGAGACGATGCTGCATTATCCAAATAAATCAAGGGCTTGGAATTTACCTTTTGGCTAAGTATAGGAAACTGAGCTCGTATATCATTTATATTAAGCATATCTTATCATTTATGAATTGAAGCCCAAATGTACAGCTTTTTTGAAAGACTAATAAAGTTCGTAATGCGCTGGCATAAAAAACCTCACTCCGAATAAGAGTGAGGATATTGAGATCTAATAAATTATTACCTATACAATTTTTTCTACTTGCATAAAACTTAGCTCCATAGGGGTTTTTCTACCAAAAATAAGAACTGAAACTTCCACTTTCTTCTTGTCTTCAAGGATTTTTTCTATTGTACCTGTAAATCCATTGAATGGTCCGTCTATTACTTTTACATTCTCCCCTACTATGAATGGAATCTCTACATCGGTAGCAAATTCTGCAAGCTCATCCATTTTCCCGAGCATTCTATTGACCTCTGATTTTCTCATTGGTACTGGATCTCCTCCTTTTGTAAGACTCAGAAATGAAATTACACCTGGAATATTCTTTATAATATGAGGAACTTCTCCTACCAGATTAGCTTCTACCATTAGATAGCCTGGATAATAAGGTCTCTCCTTTGGAACTTTCTTACCATTTTTCATCTGGATAACTTTTTCCATAGGAATAATTACTTGAGTAACGAAAGCGTCAAGATTTAATCTTTTAATTTCATTCTCAATATAATTTTTGACTTTATTTTCCTGCCCGCTGATGGCTTTCAGCACATACCACTTCAGTTCGCTCATTGATTAATTAATACTATTAGTTGAAAAGGTTAATCAGCCCAGTAAGAATATTAGATATAGCTTTGCTAAAAAGAGAATCTACACCAAAAGTAAATAAAGCTAAAACAACAGTACCCACAGTAACCACAATAGTGGAAGATTGCAGGTCTGCCCATTTAGGCCATTCTACTTTATTTCTAAATTCACTGTAAGAGCCTTTTATAAATTCTACTAATGAACTCATAAATTTTAATTTGCACGGGCACTAGGATTCGAACCCAGATCAACGGTTTTGGAGACCGGTATCCTACCATTGGACGATGCCCGTAAATTAAAAAGTTTCCGTAATTTCCTTACGGAAACTTTTATTATTATACTAAATAATTAGTCTAAGATTTCAGTTACCTGACCAGCACCTACTGTTCTACCACCTTCTCTAATCGCAAATCTAAGACCTACATTAAGAGCGATTGGTTGAAGCAATTCTACTGTAATAGTCAAGTTATCACCAGGCATTACCATCTCTACACCATCTGGTAAGAAGATTTCACCTGTTACATCAGTAGTTCTTACATAGAACTGAGGACGATATTTGTTGTGGAATGGGGTGTGACGACCACCTTCTTCTTTAGAAAGGATATATACCTCTGCTTTGAATTTTTTGTGTGGAGTTACAGAACCTTGTTTAGCGATAACCATACCTCTTCTGATATCGGTTTTCTCAATACCTCTAAGAAGTAGACCTACATTATCACCAGCCTCACCTCTGTCAAGGATTTTTCTAAACATCTCTACCCCAGTTACAGTTGAAGTAAGTTTCTCTTCACCCATACCTACGATATCTACTGGATCACCAGTATTGATAACACCAGACTCGATTCTACCAGTTGCTACAGTACCTCTACCTGTAATAGAGAATACATCTTCGATCGGCATCAAGAATGGTTTATCTTGATCTCTTACTGGTTGCTCGATCCAGTTATCTACTGCTTCCATTAATTTTTCTACAGTCTCTACCCATTTTGGTTCACCATTAAGTGCACCAAGAGCAGAACCTTGAATCACTGGAGAGTTATCACCATCATACTCATAAGAAGAAAGGAGATCTCTAAGCTCAAGCTCAACAAGCTCAAGAAGCTCAGCATCATCTACCATATCTACTTTATTCATAAACACCACAATTCTTGGCACATTTACCTGACGGCAAAGAAGGATGTGCTCTCTTGTTTGAGGCATCGGACCATCAGTTGCAGCACATACTAAGATAGCTCCATCCATTTGAGCAGCACCAGTTACCATGTTTTTTACATAGTCGGCGTGACCTGGACAGTCTACGTGAGCATAGTGTCTATTTTCAGTTTCATATTCAATGTGAGCAGTATTAATAGTAATACCTCTTTCTTTCTCCTCTGGAGCAGAGTCAATAGCAGAGAAGTCTTTTTTCTCAGCAAGACCTTTATCAGATAATACTTTACTGATCGCTGCAGTTAAAGTAGTTTTACCATGGTCTACGTGACCAATAGTACCAATGTTCAAGTGCGGTTTGTTACGATTAAACGTTTCCTTTGCCATGATTTCTAAGTTATTTTAAATTATTTATTTCTATTTTCGGTCTGCAAATATAATATTTTTTTGAATACCAAAACTATTTTATTAAAAAAAGTTTAATATTCTGATTTGAGGATCTACCTGGCAAATCCGACTTTTCATCATCATACCAAGCAAACACCAGTTTCCTATTACTAAAAAATCCCGAGAGAACTTCGGGAATTTGCTTTGAGCCATTATCGGGACTTGAACCCGAGACCTCTTCCTTACCAAGGAAGCGCTCTACCGCTGAGCTATAACGGCAATCTCTAAAAAAAGCCACACCAACCAGTGTGACTTTAGAGCGGAAGACGGGGTTCGAACCCGCGACATTCAGCTTGGAAGGCTGACGCTCTACCAACTGAGCTACTTCCGCATTTTTTATTATCCTTAGAAAGGATAGCTGGTATAATTGGCTGCAAAATTAATAAAACTTTTTAATACCGCAAGCCTTTTAGTAAAAAAAGTGGGGAGAGCAGGATTCGAACCTACGAAGCCGAAGCAACTGAGTTACAGTCAGTCCCATTTAGCCACTCTGGAATCTCCCCAAACTTTTTAAAGAGCCTCCAGAGGGATTCGAACCCACGACCCCGAGATTACAAATCACGTGCTCTGGCCAACTGAGCTATGGAGGCATTAGATTTCAAAAAGAACTCTTATCTCAAAAACGGAACTCTTTTCCGTTTTGCGGTTGCAAATATATGGAGTTTTTTCTGAAATCTACAAATATTTCTATTAAAATTTTATTTCTTATCAATTATAATTTCTCTTTCCTTTTGATTAGTAATTTTTTAGCAGCTTCTGAACATAAATCCAAACTTTCTTCAAAACTTGTGGAAGTCTTCTTTACTACAATATCATCACCAGGGACAACTACTCTAACTTCTGCGGTTTTATTTTCTTTATCGTGGCTGTTTTCTAATCTTAAAGTTACTTTACATTCTATAATCTTATCATAGAATGTGTCTAATTTGCTTAATTTTTTATCAATAAACTCTTCTAATGGCTGATGAGGTGTAAGACCTATTGCCTGAACGGAAATTTTCATACGACAACTTTTTTATATTAAACATTAATTTTTCTTCTTTGCCCTTGGATGAGAGGTATTAAAAATCCTTTTCATTTGCTCAATATCTGCATTGGTATACACTTGAGTACTCGCAAGACTCGAATGCCCCAATATCGCTTTCACCTTTGATATCTCTGCTCCATTATTTAAGATATGTGTAGCAAATGTATGCCTCAATATATGAGGGCTTTTTTTCTCCTTACAAGTAACGGCACTAAGATATGAGTTTACAGTTACATAGACAAAGTTTTCAGTAATTTTTTTACCTTTTGTGCTTACAAAAAAATACTTTTCGCAGGCTTCAAGGGGGTTACGCTCTTTTTCTGTATAATCTCTCATTAACCGAGACAGGTCTTCCGCAATGGGAACCACCCTTGTTTTATTTCCTTTCCCCGATATTTTGATTTCATTTTTAGACAAATCTACATTTTGCAACTCCATATTACAAAGCTCAAACCTCCGCATTCCTGTTTGGTAAAGCGTTTCAATAATCAGTATCTCTAAAAGAGAATGCTCTCCCTGAAATTCTAATTTTGAAAGTCTTTCCATTTCTTCTACCGATAATGGAATTTGTTTCTTAGGGTTGAATTTTAAAGACTTAATACTCTCTAAAGGAGAAACTTTAATCTCTCCAATCTTTAATAAAAAATTATAATACCCCCTCAGGGTGGTTAGCTTTCTATTGATGCTGTTTTCTGCGAGTTTATGTTTATTGAGGTGCACCATAAAATTGCGGATAATCCTCTTATCCACACTCAAAGTATCATCGGTGCTTTCTGTTTCGTTTAGAAAAGAAATGAAATCTTTCAAATCTCTTTTATAACTAACGATGGTATTGTCTGAGTAGCGTTTTTCAACTTTTATGTAATCTAAAAATCGATCTATCATAGACCAAATATATAAAAAAATCACTTCCTAAATTGATATTCAGAAAGTGATCACTATAAAAAATTAATTATTACAACTTAAATATTAAGCCTGTTCTTCTTTGCTTAATGCTCTTTGCTTATGAGCTGCTCTTAGTTTTCCTTGTCTTAAAATTACAGACGGCTTAATGAATTGCTGTCTTGCTCTAAGTTTCTTAACAACACCTGTTTTGTCAAATTTTCTTTTGTACTTTTTAAGAGCTCTATCAATAGACTCTCCGTCTTTTACTGGAATTATTAGCATAGTTTACATCTCATTTTCGGGTGCAAATATATAGGTTTATTTTTAACACGCAAAACACTACCCATTATTTTAGTAGATATTTCAAAAAAATATATAAATTGTGCCTCTAATTTTCTTCTTATGATTTTTCATCCTTATACCGCGATTAATGCCTCTGCTGGCTCCGGGAAGACTTATGCACTGGTTCAGAAGATACTCATCATTTGCCTTAGCCATCCCAAAAGGTACGACACTATAAAAAACATATTAGCACTTACTTTTACGAATAAAGCAGCTAATGAAATGAAAAAACGCCTCATAGACTGGCTAAAAGGCTTTACAGATGAAGATTATGCACAGAACAAAGACCTTCAAGGAATAAAAGAAAAATTAGAAAAACTCGGAATAAAAGTAAGTATAGAGGAACTGCATCACAGAGCGAAAGAGGTGCTGGATTATATCCTCCACCATTATTCTACACTTAATATCAGCACAATTGATAAGTTTAATTCCAAGCTGGTGCGTTCCTTTTCATACGAGCTGGGGCTACCCCATCAGTTTAATCTTGAAATACAAAACGAGCCTTATTTAATAGAAGCCGTTGACAGGCTATTGGATGAAATCGGCAGTGATGAGCAAATTTCATCTGCATTTATGGATTTGATAGATTACAATTTTGAGAATGACGAAAGGGTTAATATCAACAAAACACTATACAACAAAGCAAAAACTTATATAAACGATGTACACTACTCTGAGTTGAAAAAAAATAAAAACTTCGATTGGGAAGCCTATAAAAATACAAAGGAAAACATCAGGAAGAGAATAGCTATCAGTAAAGAGAAGATGGAAGAAATAGCAAAATCTGCCTTAAAACTCATTGCAGATAAGGATTTAGATGAAAAAGACTTCCAAGGAGGGAGTAGTAGAGGAATTGCTGTTTTCTTCAAAAAAATCCTGAATTTCTGTGATGGACAAAGAGACTTCCCTTTCCCAGATGATGAAGACAAAGCCCTTGAGAACTTTAGAAAAGGAAGTGCTTCCAAGAACGAACTCATAAAATCTACCGTACTCAGCATTATAGAAGAGCTCATCAGCAAGCGTGAGCAAATCATACACCTGTATATATATAGGATAAAAAATGAAAAAATCCTCAAGGAGCTCCTCCCTTTTAAGTTCAACAAAGAAATACAAGACCAGCTGAATATTATAGAAACTGAAAACGACCTGGTACTGCTCTCCAAATTTAATATCATTATAAATGAAAACCTTAAAAACGAGCCTTCCAACTTTCTCTATGAAAAAATCGGTACCAAATTCCATCATTTTTTTATTGATGAATTTCAAGATACCTCCCTTATGCAATGGGAAAACCTGCTGCCATTAAGGGATAATAATATCTCCGAAAGTGGTAATTCTTTCACTATCGTGGGAGACCCTAAGCAGAGCATCTACCGTTTCCGTGGTGGAGAGAGTGAAATAATGCTCAATATCCTCAACCAAAAAGAATACACAAACACCCCTGTAAGCATTGAAAATCTGGAGAATAACTGGCGCTCGGCAAAGAATATCGTACAGTTTAATAATGACTTATATGAATTCATCGGTAATGAATTGAGAGAAGAGCACCAGAAGCTCTTTGCCATAGATGGCAAGCAAAATGCCATAAAAGACTTCCCAGGCAGGGTAAAAGCAAGCCTGACCGACTACGAGAAACGCTCTGAAGTCTTCTTTGAAAACTCGGCTCTGCAGATGAAAAATGATATACAAAACTGCATAGATTTAGGATTTAAACTCTCAGACATCACCATTATTTGCCGTACAGGTAAAGAAATCAGGGAATACTCTTCGCTTTTAGGACAGCAGAAAATCTCCTACAACGGAGCAGAGCAAAACATAAAAACCATTTCCGAAAAAGGGCTTACTCTGGGGATTTCCTATACTCTAAAGGCTCTTGCCGATTTCCTCAACTGGAAACTAGAGCCAGAAAACAGGCAGTACCTGGTAAAAATGCTGTATTATCTGAACAAACTGAACAGAATTAAAATTGATGATTTCACATTAGAAATGTCTCAAATCCTCAGCTTGCCACCCCACAACATAGAAAATGAGCTACAGAAAAGATATCACCTCAATTTGCAAATAGAGCTTAACCTCAACCTGTATAACTATATAGAGTACTTCGCACAAGAGTTTTCAGTAGTGGGAAAGGAAACGGAATTTATCCTCAACTTCCTCGAAAATCTCTATGCTTTTAGCCAAAATTCAGGGGCAACCTTAAAAGACTTCATCAAGTATTGGAACGAAGAAGCACAGAACATCTCCATACAGGCGAGCGATAATACCGATGCCATCAAGCTGATGACTATACACGCAGCAAAGGGTTTGGAGTTTCCCGTAGTGCTCCTCCCAATGCAGAGTAGCAATAAAGATAACGACTTCCAGCAGTGGTTCAGCTTAGGAGATGAGCAGGAGCTAAAGTCCATCAACCTAAATAATTTTGATAAAAAACTCAACTCATACGACAAAGAAATCCGAGATTTTAATGAAGAAAATGCCTACAAAAACAGAATCGACAGGCTTTGCGTACTCTATGTAGCTACTACCCGAGCCGTAGAGCATCTTTATCTCTATCTTCAAAAACCTTCAAAAACAGGAGAACCTACAGAAATCTTGCGCTTCATAGAGTCTCATTTCCCAATAGAACCTAATGAAGACAGCATAGACCTCTACCCTACCGATAGCTACCTCATCCGAAAAACAGGTAAAGAGAAAGAAAACACCCACCTCTCTCTCCAAATAAAAGACCTGAGCCACAAGGAGAAAAAAGCAGAGAGCATAAAAATAGCCACCCCTTCTAAAAACTATCAGCAGACGAAAGCCAAAGTAAGAGAAGGTATACTTACGCACGAAATATTATCAAAAATCAATTCAAAGGCGGATATCTCCAAAGTTCTCCAAAGCTACCTCCTGAGTGGGAGCATTACAAAAACTGAGAAAAACCAGATTGAAAATAAGATAAATGCTATTGTATCCGATAGCAGATACAGCAAATATTTTGCTGAAGGGCTCAACACTCTTTCCGAAAGAGACCTCATCTATAGAGGTAATGGAAAAGCAGAAACCTACCGCCCCGATAGGTTGGTAAAGCTAAGCGATGGCTGGGCGATACTCGATTTCAAAACAGGTGCTCCTAAAAAGGAACACCTGAGCCAGATAAAACATTACGAGCATCTGCTAAAATCTATGGGTAGAAAGGTTTCCACAGTGGAAATCATCTACCTGAATGATTAGCCCAATGCCTTATTTCCCTTTGCCGTGTATCGGGATTACGAGCACTGGGAGTGGGCAGTTTTTGGTGAGTTCCTTAGTAAGACTACCCACAAAAACATCATAAATACCACTTCTTCCGTGGGAGCCCATCACAATATAAGAAGCGTTTTTCTCTTCAGCATAGTCCAGAATAAGGTCTTTAGCCACTCCCTGTCTCAGCTCAGTTTCACAGGCTATCCCTTCCTGACTGATAGTTTCCTCAATTCTTTGGAGTAGTCTCTGGCTCTCTTGGGTCTCGGATTTCTCTACCTCTGGATAGTACTGCACGCCTATATCACTCATCGCGAAGCCTAAATCTGCCGGTGCAATATGGATAACGCACAACTGCCCACCCACTTCCTTTGCAAATTTCACGGCTCCTGCCACTAATTTGTCGGTTGCCTCAGAAAAATCTACTGGCAAAATAATACTAATCATATCTGTAATTTTTTATTGATTTATCGGTAGTAAAGTTACAAATATCTACCCAAGTAGCCAAGCGCATACTCCTGAAATATTCTTTCACGCGTGATAATTCCTATTTTCATCTGTATGAAATCTCTATTTCGTGCTGTCATAATTTTTTTTCATCACTACGAAATTATATTTTCATCACTACAAAATTTCTTTTTTATCAGTATGAAATTATATTTTCATCTGTACGAAATAAGAATTTCCTGTTTTTATATTTCTTAAAACAATAAGACACTTTATATCATACTATAATACAGTTTATTATATTTTAATAAGGATTAATTTTTATCACCCTGATATTCTTATTAAAAGATGACTTTTAGAGAATTTTTAACAAATGTTAAATTTTTCTTAAATATCGGTATGATTTTTGAAAAGCATCAGCTTGTTTTAAATAAAAAATTATTATCATTATGAACAAAAACATTATCGTAATTGCCATTGCCTCCATAGGTTTTGTGAGTGGGCTGGCAGTGCTCGGAAGTGCTGTAAAGAACAGAAACAAGGCTGAAAACACTATCTCTGTAACAGGGCTGGGCTCAAAGAAATTTACCTCTGACCTGATTACCTGGTCAGGCAACTTTAGCCGAAACAGCTACGAACTAAAAGAAGCCTATGACGCACTGGTAAATGACAGAAAAGTTATAGAAAAATACCTGACTTCGCAGGGAATAAAAAAGGAAGAGCTTGTGTTCTCCGCTGTGAATATGGAGCGGCTTTATAACTACAATACAGATGCGAGCGGATATAGCAGGCAGACATTTGCAGGCTATCAACTCTCTCAATCAGTATCTATTAAAAGTAAAGATGTAAGCAAGGTGGAGAAACTTTCCAGAAACATTACCGAAATCATCAACCTCGGTATAGAATTTACCTCCTCAGCGCCGAGCTATTTCTACACAAAACTCGCCGATGTAAAGCAGGAAATGATAGCAGATGCTACCAAAGATGCAAAGCAAAGAGCCGAAAAAATTGCTGAAAATGCAGGCAGTAGCCTCGGAAATTTGAAAAAAGCAAATATGGGCGTAATCCAGATTACCGCTCCTTATTCTGATGAAGAATACTCTTATGGTGGTACTTTCAACACTTCTTCTAAGGAGAAAGAAGCGACCATCACCATAAAACTCGAGTATGAAGTAGATTAAACCCCGTGGGGTTTAATCCTTTTTATATTCCCATTTTTCCACTGCTTCAAGGGTTTTGCTGACTTCCTCTCCCTTTACCGCATCGGAGATAAACCAAGTCTCAAAGCCACTTGGGGGCAGGTAAATTCCCCTTTCTAAGAGGTAATGAAAGAAATGATTGAATGCCGTGTGGTCTGCCCTCGCGGCATCATCAAAGTTGGAAACCTTGTTTATCCCAAAGAAAATGGACATCATAGAGCCTTTTCTGTTGATCGTATGCTCTATGCCTTTGGCTGTTAATAGTTTGGAAACTTCTATATCCAGAGTCTCAGTTGTTTGATTTATTCTGTTATAGAACGAATCATCCCCTCTAATAAGCTGAAGCGTAGTAAGCCCGGCACGCATTGCCAGAGGGTTCCCACTGAGGGTTCCCGCCTGATACACCGCACCTTTTGGAGCGAGGCAGTTCATAATTTCCTGTCGCCCAGCAAAGGCTCCTACGGGCATTCCTCCGCCAATAACTTTACCATAGGTAACCAAATCTGCCTCTATCCCTAATGCCTCCTGAGCTCCACCGAATGAAAGTCTGAAACCTGTCATTACCTCATCGAAGATGAGTAGAGATGAATACTCATCACAAACCTTTCTAAGTTCTTTAAGGAAGTCGTTCTCTGGAAGCACACACCCCATATTCCCAGCTATGGGCTCTACAATTACGGCAGCAATCTCAGCTCCGAACTTGCTAAAAATATCCTTTACTTGCGCTATATCATTATATCTGGCGAGCAAAGTATCTTTGGCTGTCCCTTGCGTTACTCCTGGTGAGTTTGGGTTTCCAAAGGTAGCCGCACCACTCCCCGCTTTTATAAGAAATGCATCTGAATGCCCGTGATAGCAACCTTCAAACTTGATAATTTTATCTCTCCCTGTAAAGCCTCGTGCAAGGCGTACTGCACTCATACACGCTTCTGTACCTGAAGATACCATTCTTATCTGGTCGATATTCGGGACATTCTCTATAATGAGTTTGGCAATTTCGGTTTCCAGCTCGGTAGGCGTCCCAAAGGAAAACCCTTTTTCTGCCTGTTTTTGTACTGCTTCCAGCACTGTAGGGTGGGTATGCCCTACAATGGCTGGCCCCCAAGAATTGATATAATCAATATATTGCCTGCCATCCGCATCGGTGAGGTAAGCCCCTTTTGCCTCTTTCATAAATAGCGGAACGCCACCTACGGACTTAAAAGCACGAACAGGGGAATTGACTCCCCCTGGTATATATTGCTGAGCTTCGCTAAACAAAGCACTACTTCTTTGGTATAACATAATGATGAATTTAAAAATCTATAAGTTTATTTCAGTTTGATAATCTGACCGTATTTGGGCTGAGAACCGTACTCCATATCATTCTTTCTGTAAAGTTTTTTCAGTTTAATGGCAAACTTCTGCGCTATCTGATGCATTGTTTCCCCCTTGGATTTATAGGTTTTAATATTCCCCGAGCCTGCTTTACTCTCAAGGAAGATAATATCATTCTTTCTAAGGAGGTCTGTGCCGAGTTCATTATATTTAATAAGCCTTGCTTTTCTTAGTCCAAACTTCTCAGAGATAAAATCCAGCGTTGTATCTTCAGGGATGATGATGTATTTCCTGTCACCATTAGGATGATTCTTTACTGAAATTGTAGCAAGAAGATCCCTGTCTGCGGTTTTCTCTTTCTTTATAGATGGCTGAGAAGCTGCAATGGGTGAAGAATTAAAAGGATTGATTTCCTTCTTCGGTGGTGTATTGGTTTTTGGCGTAGCCTCTGCAATAGCTTCTTCCTTATAATCAACATTTGGATAAAGCTTTTGAAGGGTATATTTCACTTCTTTTGCAGCGATATTATCAAACTCGTAGAGCTTATGCTTTTCAATTTTACTGATGAGGATGTAGGCATATCTCGGGTTGGTAGCATAGCCTGCTCTTTTCAGACCGTGAGCCCAAGCTTTATAGTCTTTTGGGTCGAGCTTAAAGAGATTCTGATAATGCTTCCTAAATGCGAGAAATTTCGAGTGGTCTTCGTATGAATCCCGCGGGCTATCATAGACTCTGAAGCATTCATTAGGTGCATCATCTGTATGTTTCATACTTCTGCCCGTCCATTCAGCTTTGCATTTTATCCCAAAGTGATTGTTCCCTTCTCTTGCCAGCCGGCTCTGCCCTCCGCCTGTTTCCAGCAACCCTTGAGCGAGGGTAATAGATGCGGGGATTTTGTACTTCTCCATTTCCTCCACGGCATATTTGGCAAACTGCTGTATGTACTGCTCTTCGGTAGTCCAAGTCTGCCCAAAGGTTTTAGATAAAACAAAAAATGATACTAAAAGAAAGAGTCTTTTCATAATTTATATTTTTATAATAATGGGTTTTCCTTTTTGGGCTCGTTGCTCATTCATCCCATCTATTCCTTGCAAGCCACCAGTATGAAATGCCAATATCTTCGCCCCTTCGGGGAAGAAGCCCTCATCTATCTTCTCGGTGAGCATCTTCATCATTTTGCCTGTATAGCAAGGGTCAAGCTGTACGCCAAACCTCTGCGAAAAATCATTAATGAAAGAGATAAGCTCATCAGTAACCTTTCCATATCCTCTGCCTGAGGCATCAAATACTTGAAAATTATTCCTGCCCGACCAGTTTGCAATACGGGGCTCGGTATCATCGTTCACAGCTTTAAAGCCTAATGCCGTCTGATGTGCCTCTGCAAATTTGGAAAGTCCTGCGAGCGTGCCCCCTGTTCCCACAGCCGTGCAAAGATAATCAAATTCTTTTGTGCGCTCATCGAGCATAAACTGCACTCCCTCTACGGCAAGGCTGCTAGAGCCCCCTTCAGGGATGATGAGGGCATCGGGGAACTTCTTCTGGAAGACTTCCGAGAGCTTCTGCTTGTCTCGGTACGCCTCTCGGGTTACGAACTCAAAGCGCATCCCATCCTCAAAGGCTTTGGCAAGGGTGGGGTTCGTCTGCCATTTATTTATAAGCTCATCGCCACGAATAATCCCCAAAGTCTTCATACCCATCTCTCGCCCCACAGCCGCCGTAGCCGCAATATGATTGGAAAAAGCCCCACCAAAGGTTACGAGCAAAGGCTCTGCAACCTGCCTCTCCCTATACTTTCGGATATTATAAAAAAGTTTCCAGTATTTATTACCCGAAATCTCTGGGTGCGTAAGGTCCTCTCGCTTGATATAAAGCTCTACCCTGCTAGAATAAGGGATTCTTAGAATCGGAATTTTAAAACTCAGGTGCTGCATAGAAAAATAGTTGAGCAAAGATAATCATTTAGCCGTAAGCTTTAGGCAGTAGGCAGTAGGCGGCAATTAGCTTCTGGCTATTGGCTTTTAGCTACTAGCTATGGGTGGTTAGTTTGTGGTAAGTGCCCGACTGGCTACGGGCTAAGTGCTCCCCACGCAGTGGGTGCCACCTACAAGGTGATAAGAATGTAGGATTAATTCTTTTACAAGGTCTTGGGAGAGGCTTTCTATAAGAAGGGTATTCCAGTGTTTTTTATTCATATGGTAGCCTGGCGTTATTTCAGGGTAGGTTTCTCGGAGCTCAAGAGCTCTTTGAGGGTCGCATTTGAGATTTACTTTTGTAGGTGCCCCTGCAAGCGAGACCAGTGCAAAGATTTTCTTGTGTATGCGGAAGGTAAGAACCCCATCTCCAAAAGGCATATCTTCGGTTGCGAGGGGTAGAGAAAGACAGAAATCTCGGAATTCTTCTATATTCATTTCTATGGTTTTTGAAGCTAATAACAAACTGTTTCAGCTTATCTTTCTCTCTAAAGATGCTGAAACAGTTTGTTTGGTTTATGATACTCTTGTTTTAGTTTGGCATTTTAAAGCCTTTGGTGTAGATACGCCCGTAGTCATCTACGAACTTCACCTGTACATTACCCGTATGCTTATCGAGGATTTTCTCTACATCTTTCTGAGAACTTACGGGCTTGCCATTAATCTCTATAATGATATAGTCATCTACCACACCTATCTTTGCCATCTCTCCACCTTGGGTTACATTCTTGGCAACTACTCCTGAGTTGAGCCCATACGCAGTTTTGAATCTCTCGCTAAGGGGCTCAAACTCGGCACCAATTTTCTCAGTTACGCTGAGGTCTGCCTTTCTCCTTGTGGAAGTCCCTCCTTTCTGGTCTTTCAGAGTTACGGTTACGGTAGTTTCCTTACCATTTCTTACAAAAGTTACTTGAACTTTATCACCTGGTCTCTTGCTACCAACAGCTCCAGAAAGGTCTGAGTAGCCAAGGATATTGGAATTATCAATCTTTTTGATGACATCGCCAATTTTTAAGCCTGCATCTTCTGCTCCACTCTTAGAGGAAACGCTTCGTATATACACACCAGAACCTGATTTTATATTGGTCTTCTCCTGTCTGTTATATGCAGCGATTTGCTGCTCATCAGAAAGGTCTATAACACCAACGCCGAGAAAGCCTCTCTGAACAATTCCAAACTTCTTGATATCTTCCACAATCTTCCTTGCAAGGTTAGAAGGCACTGCAAAGCCATAACCTTGATAGTATCCGTTGGTTGAAGAAATCGCTGAATTAATCCCGATAAGGTCACCATTGGCATTTACCAGCGCACCTCCCGAGTTGCCTGGGTTAATAGCAGCATCGGTCTGCAGGAAGTTTTCAATAGGATTGGACGCCTCTCCGTTAGAACCTAAGAGACCAATACCTCTACCCTTTGCAGAGATAATCCCCGCGGTAACGGTAGAGTTTAGCCCTAGTGGATTACCCACAGCAAGCACCCACTGCCCAACTTCCACAGCATCTGAATTGGCAAAATTCAGGTAGGGAAGACCTTTCTCTTCAATCTTCAAGAGGGAGATGTCTGTATTTGGGTCTGTGCCCACAAGGGTTGCGATATAGGATTTCTTATTGCTAAGGACTACTTCCAGTTTATTAGCTCCTGCTACCACATGGTTATTTGAGATGATGTATCCATCAGGAGAGATAATAACCCCAGAGCCCATACCCGAAGGCATATTGTCTGGTGCTTGCTGCTGCTGTCTCTGCCTACTGTTATTATTCCCAAACGGGTCTCCAAAGAAGAAATCAAACAAATCCTGATTCTGTACTCTGCCAGAAACTCTGCTCTTATAATTCTTAATGGTTACAACTGCTGGTACGGTAGTTTTGGCTGCCTTTACAAAGTCATCTGCCACTGCAGCACTATTCATACCCACAAACTGTGCTCCGCTATTATCCTTCGGTGCGAAGTAAGAGTAATCATTATCTGAATTCCCATTATCAAAAGCCTTAATAGCTCCAAAAGTAGTAGCTCCTGAAACTACTCCTACCACTGCGTAGGATAGAATTGATTTTACTGTTTTATTCATATTCATCTGTTTTTAATATTATACTTTAATCTACTTTATTCATTTAATTACCCCACAAATTTAATGCTAAATAAGTAAAGCATCATTGAAAAATGTTACCACTTTAACCAAAGTTTAACAAGGCTAATGGCATATTTAAGACTTTATTCGCAATTGAGATGACAGATAATGACAGATTGACCATTATCCCACACAAAAAGAGGCTTTCTACAAAAAATTATTACCTTTGTCCTATGCCAGCCAAAACACTTTTTAATTCAGTAGTAAACTGGTTTATCAAAAAGAGAATAGACCAGATTGAGCAGTTTATCAAAGAGCCCGTACAGACTCAGGAAGCTGTATTATTCCTGCAATTACTAAAAGCCAAAGACACAGTTTATGGCAGGGAATTCGGGTTTAAGGATATTAATTCCATCAGCGACTTCCAGAAGCAAGTGCCCATCGTAAGCTACGAAGACTTTGAGCCCTATATAGAGCGGGCAAGGCAGGGAGAGAAAGATGTTATCTGGCAAGGAGGCATTCGCTGGTTTGCAAAATCATCTGGCACTACAAACGCTAAGAGTAAATTCATCCCCATTACGGAAGAAAGCCTTAACGACTGCCACTATAAAGCGGGGAAAGACCTCGTATCTATCTACGCTAATAACCACCCAGAGAATCAATTATTCTCCAACAAAAACCTGAGACTTGGCGGCAGCTCCGAGATGTATGAAAACTTTGACACCAAGTACGGAGACCTCTCTGCCATCCTGATAGACAACCTCCCATTTTGGGTAGAAATCACCACTGTACCGAGCAAGAAAGTCTCCCTAATGTCCGAATGGGAAACCAAGATGAAAGCCATAGTCTCCGAAGTACTCACCGCTGATGTAGGTAGTCTCTCTGGCGTACCGAGCTGGATGATGGTTCTCCTGCAAAGGGTATTAGAGGAATCTGGCAAAGAAAATATCGGGGAGTTATGGCAAAACCTTGAAGTATTCTTCCACGGAGGGATTAGCTTCAAGCCCTACCGAGAACAATATAAGCAGATTATCGGGAGAGAGATTAACTACTACGAGATATACAATGCCTCCGAAGGCTTCTTTGGGATACAGGACAGGCACGGCTCAGATGAGCTCCTCCTTATGCTAGACTATGGAATCTTCTATGAATTTATAAAAATGGAAGACTTCGGGAAAGCAAACCCAAGAACCTATACCATAGGAGAAGTAGAAAAAGGGATAAATTACGCAATGCTCATCACTACCAATGGTGGGCTGTGGAGATACCTCATCGGAGATACGGTTTATTTCACCTCTACCGAGCCTTACCGAATAAAAATCTCTGGCAGGACTAAGCATCACATCAATGTATTCGGTGAGGAGCTGATGATTGATAATGTAGAAACCGCCATAGAAATCGCCTGCAAGAAGACCCATTCCAGTGTGAAGGACTATACAGGTGCTCCCGTCTTTATGGAAGGAAACTCCAAAGGTGCCCACGAATGGATTTTTGAGTTTAATGATGAGCCTGAAGACTTCAATGCCTTTAAGCAAGAATTTGATTCTGCATTAAAAGACCTCAACTCCGACTACGAAGCGAAGCGATACAATAATATGACCCTAAGGGAACCCATTATTCATAAAGCCAAGCCCAACCTCTTCTTCGAGTGGATGTCTTCCCGAAACAAGCTCGGGGGGCAAAACAAAGTACCACGCCTCAGCAATGAAAGAGAATACATAGAACCCCTCCTTGAAATGAACCGATAACCTATGGGCGAGACCTCACAACAGCACTGCTACCACTGCGGACAGGAGATTGATAAAGAAAAAATCTTCTTCGATGAGAAAGCCTTTTGTTGCAATGGTTGCAAATCCGTCTACGAAATCTTAAACCTAAACCATTTAGAGAACTTCTATACCCTGAACAAACAGTCGGGAATACGACCAGATGACAATCTCTCGCAGTTTGACTACCTCGATACCCCAGAAATATTCAGCAAAGTAACCGACTTCTCTGAGGGGGAGACTACACTCGTTACCTTTAAGATTCCCGTTATCCATTGCTCCTCCTGCATCTGGCTTTTAGAGAGCTTGAGTAGCCTGAACCCTCATATCAAGTACTCGCAAGTTAATTTCACGAGGAAGAACCTTCAAGTATCTTTTAATCACAATGAACTCAAACTAAGCGAGCTCGCAAAGTTCCTTACCAACCTTGGGTATAAGCCTGCCATCAACCTAGAAACAGCCGACAAAAAGGAGGAATCCTTGGATAAATCCCTGCTGATAAAATTTGCCATAGCAGGCTTCGCTTTCGGGAATGGAATGTTTTTCAGCTTCCCAGAATACGCACAAGAGATTTTAGGTACCAATGACCTTTGGATGGACAGCTACAAACACCTGTTCCGATGGATGGTCTTCCTGCTCTCCACTCCCGTAGTGTTTTATTCTGCTTCAGATTACTTTAAATCTGCCTACTTCGGGCTAAAAAACAAAATCGTCAATATCGATGTACCTATCGTACTCGGCATTCTGGTGCTCTACGGCAGGAGTATCTATGAGATGCTTACAGACTTTGGTCCTGGCTACTTTGATACCCTTTGCGGACTGCTGTTCTTTATGCTCCTTGGAAAGATTTTCCAGAAGCGCACCTACTCTTCCCTCTCCTACGACAGGGATTATAAATCCTTCTACCCCATTGCCGTTACCAAAATAGAAGCTGGGGGCAAGCAGGAAAACATCCTCCTCTCTCAACTGAAGGTAGGCGACAGGATTATGGTGAGAAACCAAGAGATTATCCCAGTAGATTCTATACTGATACAGGGCGAAGGGAATATAGACAACTCCTTCATCACGGGAGAGAGCGCCACCATTCCTAAAAAGGCAGGAGATAAAATCTTTGCTGGAGGAAAACAAATCGGCTCCATCCTCGAACTTGAAGTGATAAAAAGCGTAGATCAGAGCTACCTGACTCAGCTTTGGAACAAAGAAGCTTTCAAGAAAGCAGAAACGGGATTGGATAACCTCACCAACCGCGTAAGCAAGTACTTCACCTTCGTTATCCTCGCCATTACGCTCATTGCAGGAGTCTATTGGAGCCAAGTAGATTTCGAGAAGATGTTCCAAGTAGTTTCCGCCATTCTCATCATCGCCTGTCCGTGTGCCTTAGCCCTGTCGGCACCCTTTACTTTGGGGCATATAATGAGAATACTCGGGCGGCATAAATTCTATGTAAAAGATACATTGACCATAGAAAAACTCTCAAAGATAGATACCCTCGTTTTTGATAAAACAGGAACCATTACCCAGACTAAGAAATCTCAGATAGAGTACAAAGGCAAAGCCCTCTCGGAATTTGATGCTCAAAATATCAAAACCCTATTAAAGAACTCCAACCATCCGCTTTCCAAATCACTCTATGAGTTTCTGAATATCCCCGATGAATATTTCCCTGTGGAGAACTACCAGGAAACCTCTGGAAAAGGCTATTCTGCCACTATACGAAGCCATCAATACCTCATCGGCTCTGCTCAATTCATAGGAGAAACCGCCTCCGAAATAGAAACCGCCGTCTATATCCGAAGAGATAATGAATTTCTCGGCAAATACCTCTTTAAAAACGAATACAGAAAAGGGATTTCACAGATGTTTTCAGACCTAAAAGACTACAAAATCTATATCCTCAGCGGTGATAATGCCTCCGAAGAGCAAACCCTTCGCGAGAAAGCACCGAATATCTCTGGATTATCCTTTAATCAAAGCCCTGAGGACAAGCTCAGCTTCATCCAACAGCTGCAAGAGCAAGGGCGCAAAGTCGCAATGCTGGGCGATGGGCTAAACGATGCAGGAGCCCTAAAACAAAGCAGCGTAGGAATCGCTATAGCCGATGATACCAATGCCTTTACCCCCTCCTCCGATGTTATTATGAGCGGGCAGGTTCTCCCACACCTAAGAAACTACATCACCCTGACCAAAGACGCGATGAACATCATCAAAGCAATGTTCGTCATCAGTTTTCTCTATAATATTATAGGGCTTGGCTTTGCTGTTTCTGGCAACCTCTCCCCTCTCATTGCTGCCATTCTAATGCCCATAAGCTCCATTACTGTAGTTTCCTTTACTGCCCTCGCCTCCCACGCCGCAGCATATCGCAGGTGGCGCTCTCATTAGCACGAGGGGCTATGATAGGTCTGCTAAAACTGTATATTACTATCCTCTTGGGGCAATTAAAAAAGCGAGACGGGCTCGCTCTCTCAGGCGAGGGTGACTCGCTCTCTCGGGCGAGGGTGACTCGCTCTCTCGGGCGAGGATGGCTCGCTCTCTCAGGCGAGGGTGGCTCGCTCTCTCAGGCGAGGGTGACTCGCTCTCTCGGGTGATAGACCTATAAATAAAAAATACAGCCTTTAAAGAGGCTGTACTTTTTTGCTTTAGGCTTTAGGCAGTAAGCCTAACCACACATCGCCTACTGCTTACTGCCTAAAGCCTACTGCCTTTTTAGTATATTTGTCGGGAAAAATTAGAGAAAATGCCAGATTTTTTACATCCAGATAAGGAGAATTTTTCGCCTCAGGACTTGGATATGGAGGAGAGGATTCGTCCGCAATCGTTCAGCGATTTTGCGGGGCAGAGAAAGACGCTTGAGAACTTGGAAGTATTCGTTGCCGCTGCAAAGAAAAGAGGGAGTGCCCTTGACCATACCCTGCTTCACGGCCCACCAGGGCTGGGGAAAACCACCCTCTCGCATATTATCGCCAATGAACTGGGGGTGAATTGTAAGGTAACCTCAGGTCCCGTGCTGGATAAGCCTGGTAGCCTCGCAGGGATATTGACCAATCTGGAAGAAAATGATGTGCTTTTCATCGACGAGATACATCGGCTCTCGCCCATCGTGGAGGAGTATCTGTACTCGGCAATGGAAGATTATAAAATCGATATAATGCTCGAGACAGGCCCTAATGCCCGCTCGGTACAAATAGGGCTCAATCCCTTTACCCTTATCGGAGCTACGACCAGAAGCGGAATGCTTACCAAACCGATGCTCGCAAGATTCGGCATCCAAAGCAGGTTGGAGTATTACAACATAGAGCTCCTGAGTAGCATTATACAGCGAACAGCAAGGGTTTTAGGAGTTCCGATTGATGAAAATGCAGCCATAGAAATCGCCAGACGAAGCCGAGGAACCCCAAGAATAGCCAATGCCCTGCTGCGAAGAGTGAGGGACTTTGCCGAGATAAAGGGGAATGGCAAGATAGAAATAGAAATCGCCAAGTACGCACTCAACTCACTCAATGTAGATGAATACGGACTGGACGATATGGATAATAAAATTATGCGGGTGATGATAGAGAACTTTAAAGGTAAGCCTGTGGGCATCTCCGCATTGGCGACTTCGATTGGGGAGAACCCCGAGACCTTAGAGGAGGTATATGAGCCTTACCTGATTCAGGAGGGGTTTATCATCCGTACCCCTCGCGGTAGGGAGGTTACCGAGAAAGCGTATAAGCACCTCAACCTTTCCAAGCCTTCTCACCCAGGGGAATTGTTTTAGTGAGGGCTATTTCTCTTCTACTTTGGTTACAAAACCGTCGTAGGAAATCGGCTGGCGATCAGATGAACTTATAGAAAGATATGCCCTGCCATTAGAGAAAATTTCAAGGCTCATCCTTTTTACTGAAGGCTGATCCTTCACATCAAAGGTATAGAGCATACCGCGCTTGCCTCTATCGGTTTTCGTCATATAAAAATCCTTGGATTCAAAATTAAAACCGGCATCTCTACCACCATAGGAGAGGTTATACGCCCTCCCGAAATAGGGAAGATGTACGAAGAGGGCATCTTTCTGCACCTCTAATGTATAGCCCTGCCCTGATAAATCTAAAATCCTCATAGGGACTGCTCCAGGGATAGATGCAGAGGCATTATTTACCGCCGAATAATCCATAGGCGTAGCCTTCTCTGCCACAAAAGAGAAACGGTCTTCTGCAATCATCTGAGATAAAACCCCTGATTCTACATAGCGTTTAGAAGCACAAGAGCTTAAAACCACTAAAAATCCAAAGTAAACCAAAACGAACTTTTTCATTGGGAGAAGTTTTTATTATTAAACAGGGAGCTTATCATCAAAATCTATGCAAATCACGGCACATTTGGAATACTAATTGCAAATCTACACGGCATTTAATAGCATCATTATGAAAATTTCAGCATATATTTCAGCAGGGCTAGTGTCCCTATCTTTACTCGGCTGTACTACTAACCCTATTACAGGTAGAAAATCCTTTCAGCTAACTTCTCTCAACCCAGAGATACAAGCGAGCTCTTTTAGCCAATACAGAGCTACACTCAACAAGAGCAAAGTGATTAATAATACCTCTGCAGCAAGGCAGGTAAAAGCTGTAGGACAAAGGATAAGGAATGCTGCCCACGCCTATTACAGAAGTATAGGAAGGGAGCAGGATTTAGCATCTTATGCCTGGGAATTTAACCTCATAGAGGATAAGCAGGTAAATGCCTGGTGTATGCCTGGCGGCAAAGTAGCGGTATATACTGGGATACTTCCTGTAACAAAAAATGAAACAGGAATGGCAGTAGTAATGGGGCACGAAATTGCCCACGCACTTGCAGGGCACGGTAATGAGAGAATATCTCAAGCAATGGTAGCTCAGTATGGTGGAGCGATTCTCGGTAGTGCTATCTCAGATGCTCAATGGGCAAGGGTATTCCAAGAGGCCTATCCTCTGGGCTCGCAGATGGTACTTCTAAAGTACGGTCGTAGTCAGGAATTAGAAGCCGATGAAATAGGGCTTTACCTAATGGCAATGGCAGGCTATGACCCAAGGCAAGCACTCCCCTTCTGGGAGAGAATGGAGGCACAATCCAGCGGACAGAGAAATCCAGAGTTTCTCTCTACCCACCCCCACCCCGAAAGCCGAAGAGCAGATATCACAAGGCACTTGCCTCGAGCATTGAATTATTACAAACAAGCAGGAGGTAAATAAATATTTTAATACATTTGACGCCTAAAATTTAAATCTATGCGAAGTTTATTAATCATTGGAGTAATCCTTTTAGCTGTGGCTACTGGATTTTTTTATATTGCCGACTTTAAAGTACGAGACCTTTTTGAATCCGCTATCCTAATGGGGATTATTTGTGGAATTGGTATTGGGCTTATCATTGGAGGTGTAGTAGGCTATGTTTCCAAAGGTGTAGCGATAAAAACCGCTCAGAAAGAAAAGGAATTTAAAGCACTGCAAAAGGAAAAAGAAAAACTGGAAAAGCAGGCAGCAAATCTCTCTGATACTCATTCTAATTCAGGTAATACTATTTAAGAGGTAAATGAATTGCCTCTTTTTTTTTATTTCCCCTCCTCACACGCACTCCAAACGGTATCTTGCTGAGGTACGGGAGCCGTGATTTCTATACGCTCTCGGGTTACGGGGTGAATAAACTCCAGTTTTCTGGCGTGTAGAGAGATTCCTCCATCTTGGTTTGAGCGCGGTGCACCATACTTTAAATCTCCTTTAATTGGCAAGCCTATCTTTGAGAGCTGTGCCCGAATCTGATGATGCCTGCCCGTCTCTAAATCTACCTCCAAGAGCTGGTAATTATCCAATACTTTTATAATGGTATAGGTAAGTACGGCTTTCTTAGCCCCATCCGTAGGCTTTGTAAAGACAATTGCCTTGTTATTTTTCTCATTTTTTTTGAGGTAATGCACCAGCCTCTGGCTTTTAGGGACGATTTCCTTAGGCACAATAGCCCAATAGGTTTTCTTTATCTCTCTGTTTTTTATCATCTGAGTAAGGCGAGAGAGTGCCTTTGAGGTTTTAGCATAAATCACCAAGCCCGAAGTAGGTCTGTCTATACGATGAACCAAGCCGAGGAATACATTCCCTGGTTTATGGTCTCGCTCTTTGATAAAATGCTTTAGGGTTTCCAAGAGAGATTCATCACCTGTTTTATCTCCTTGCACGAGCTGCCCAGCCCGTTTGTTGATAATCAAAAGGTGGTTATCCTCATACAGAATCTGGTCTTGCATCGGTTAGTAGCTTTCGTTTGAGTTGGGAAAATCTTTTCCCTTTACATCTTTTACATATTGGGAAACGGCTCCTGTAATTTCGGAGTAGAGATTAAGATAGCGTCTTAAGAATTTAGGTGAGAAGCCTTGATTCATCCCCACCATATCGTGATAGACGAGCACCTGACCGTCACAATCTGCCCCAGCGCCTATACCAATAGTAGGTATCGTAAGACTTTTGGAGACTTTTTTTGCCAGTTCTGCCGGGATTTTCTCTAATACAATAGCAAAGCATCCGAGCTTCTCGAGGAGTTTTGCATCGGAGATGAGTTTCTCTGCTTCCTGCTCTTCTTTTGCTCTTACTTTATAGGTACCGAACTGGTAGATGGACTGTGGAGTAAGCCCCAGGTGCCCCATTACGGGGATTCCTGCATTTACAATCTTTTGTATGGAGTCTTCTATCTCCTTACCTCCTTCGATTTTTATGGCGTGTGCTCCGCCTTCTTTCATCATCCTCACGGCAGACTCGAGAGCTTTCTCGGCATTGGATTGATAAGTCCCAAAAGGTAAATCTGCCACTACTAATGCTCTACTTACGCCTCTCACTACGGATTGAGTGTGATAAATCATCTGATCCAAGGTAATCGGGAGTGTAGTTTCGTGCCCTGCCATTACATTAGAGGCAGAGTCTCCTACAAGAATAGCATCTACCCCTCCTGCATCTACCATTTTAGCAGTGGTAAAGTCATACGAGGTGAGCATTGTGATTTTCTCACCTTCAAACTTCATCTTTCTTAGAGTCTCTGTGGTTACTTTTTTTATTTCTGAGTAGGTTGACATTTAGCTTCCTTTTTTCTTTTAGTTACAATGCCCAAGTTTCATCAGCTTTGAGCGATCTAAAACCTTAATATTCCTCCCTTCTACCTCTATCAATCTATCGGCTTTAAATTCGGAGATGAGTCTAATGGCACTCTCTGTTGCTGTACCGATAAGGTTCGCTATTTCCTCTCGGGTGAGGGCTATTTTTATGTATCCTTCAGGGTCTGTGCCAAGACGGTCTTCGAGGAGGAGGAGGATTTCTGCAAGCCGCTCTCTTACGGTTTTCTGTGCCAGTAGTGTAATGGTATTGGAAGATTCTCCCAGCTCATAAGCTATTTTTTGAAGCATTGCATAGGCAAGTTTAGAATCGTGTTCCAGTATAAGGAGAAAGGTCTCAGCAGGGATAAAGTAGGTCTCTACACTGGTCATAGCCTCTGCTTTTGCCTGAAATGCCTCATGGCAAAGAAGTGAGCGATAGCCTACAAGATCTCCTTCCTTTATAAACCTGAGGATTTGGTCTTTGCCATAAACTCCAGACTTGGAGAGTTTAGCAATACCTTTTTCTATAATATAAACTCCCTTAGCATTATCTCCATCATCAAACATCGTATCTCCCTTTCGGAAAGTTATAAACTTCCGTGAGCGTAGTAGTCTATCAAAATACTCTTTCGGCAATCTGTCTCTCAGTCCTTCTGTATCAAGTGCCTTATGGAGGCTTGCTTCGATATGATTATATTTCTCTACTGACATAGATATGATATTTATCAGCAAATATAAGTTTTTTTTAATTAAGACAAAGAGGTCTCTAATTAATTAGAAACCATATAACAAACTCCCCTGAAACTTAAAAATACTCCTGCATATCCTCCTTCTTGATAGAAAAATATTTTTCTTTTGCTTTAAGGAAGAAAAGCCATTTTTAAAGGTAGAATAATCTTATTCTTCACCCCTTCCAAGGGGGTAAATTATAGGTAAAATAGTTATAAAACAATACCCTGTCATCATACAAAGCGTAAGGCTATGAGATTATTCCTTATTTTTGCTCATCAATAAAAAATTATGGCAAAAAAGAGCAAAGAAACCCCACTAATGCAGCAGTACAATACGATAAAAGCAAAATACCCAGACGCAATACTACTGTTTAGAGTGGGAGACTTTTATGAAACCTTTGGAAGTGATGCAGTGCGAACGGCAGAGGTACTGGGCATTGTCCTCACCAAAAGGAATAATGGCAGTTCACATACAGAACTGGCAGGTTTTCCACATCATTCCTTAGATTCTTATTTGCCAAAACTCGTAAGAGCAGGGCTGAGGGTAGCCGTATGCGACCAATTAGAAGACCCCAAAATGGTAAAAGGTATCGTAAAACGAGGGGTAACAGAACTTGTAACCCCTGGAGTAACCTTTAATGACCAAGTCCTTAGCTCAAAGAAAAACAACTTCCTGCTATCCTTGCACAGGGAAAAGGAAAAATTTGGCATCGCACTGATAGATGTCTCCACAGGTGAATTCTTGGTAAGCGAAGGCAATCTTGAGAAGCTCATCCATATTGTCCACAGCTTTGACCCAAGCGAAATCATCTACCAACGAACACAAGCTCTACCCGAACAACTGAAAAACAGGGCAACCTTTAAACTGGAAGACTGGGCATTTCAGTACAACTATGCCAAGGAAAAACTCACCCAGCAGTTCAAAACCCAATCCTTAAAAGGTTTCGGTATAGAAGATATGCCACTGGCAATAACCGCCGCAGGAGCTATCCTCGCCTATCTGATAGAAGATACACACCACAACCTGCTGGCACACATCATCAACATAAAAAAAATTCCAGATGACGAATACCTGCTGATGGATGGCTTTACACTAAGAAATCTGGAAATCATCTACCCAACCTCCAAAGAAGGGAAAAGCCTGCTGGACATCATAGACCGTACAGCAACTCCTATGGGGGCACGGCTCCTCAGAAGGAGGCTCATCCTCCCCCTTAAAACCGTAAATGATATAGAACGGAGGCTACATCTCGTAGACTTTTTTAATAAAGAAGACGCATTAAAGTTTGAAATCTTAGAGCTTCTAAAAAGCCTCTCGGACCTTGATAGGCTGATGGGAAAACTCGCCTCCGAACGCATTAGTCCAAAAGAATTCGGGCACTTGAGGCAGAGCCTTATCAATATTAGAAAGATAAAAGAGCTCCTCAGCCCTAAGCACGACCTCCTCGCTTGGATAAAACCCCTTAACGAACTCTCCGAGCTCATCTCCTATTTAGAAAGCCACCTTAATGAAGAGCTCCCCATAAGCATCGCCAAAGGAAATGTAATAAAATCTGGAGTAAATACCGAGCTGGATGCCCTCAGAAGCCTTCAAAACAAAGGAAAGGACTATCTGGAAGAAATGTGCAACCGAGAGATAGAACGAACAGGGATTTCAAGCCTTAAAATCAGCTTTAATAATGTCTTCGGCTACTATATAGAAGTGAGAAACACCCATAAGGACAAAGTACCCGCAGACTGGATTCGTAAGCAAACCCTCGTAAATGCAGAGCGCTACATCACCGAAGAGCTCAAAGACTACGAAGAGCAAATCTTGGGGGCAGAAGAAAAAATTTCCATACTCGAGCAGCAGCTCTACAAAGAAACCTGCTACGAAGCGATGAAATATATAGACCTCATACAGGAAAACAGCCAAATCACTGCCCAGCTCGATATCGCAACGGCATTCTCCGACCTCGCCACTGTCGAAGGCTATACCAAACCTTCATTAAACGATGGATACGCCATCAACCTGAAAGAAGCAAGGCACCCGATTATTGAAAACACCCTCCCCTTAGGCGAGAAATACATCCCCAATGATATTTATTTGGATAGAGATAGCCAGCAAATCCTAATGGTTACAGGCCCGAATATGGCAGGTAAATCCGCCATCCTAAGGCAGACGGCAATCATCGCACTGATGGCACAAACAGGCAGCTTCGTGCCCGCAAAATCTGCCGAAATTGGAGTGCTCGATAAAATCTTCACCCGAGTAGGTGCCTCCGACAATATCTCCGCTGGAGAATCTACCTTTATGGTGGAGATGAACGAGGCCGCGAATATCTTAAACAACATCTCCGAGCGCAGCCTCATCCTCCTCGACGAAATCGGGAGGGGAACTTCCACCTACGACGGGGTATCTATCGCTTGGGCGATTGCCGAGTATCTGCACCAGCACCCCACAAAGCCCAAAACCCTCTTCGCCACCCACTACCACGAGCTCAATGAAATGGCAGCATCTTTTGAGAGGATTAAAAATTTCCACATCTCCATCCAAGAGAATAAAGGGAACATTATCTTCCTCCGAAAGCTCATCGCAGGCGGTAGCGAGCACAGCTTCGGTATCCACGTGGCGAAGCTGGCGGGTATGCCTTCCAAAGTGATTAACCGCGCCAATGAAATATTGGAAACCTTGGAGAGCAGCCGTAGCCAAAAGGCGTCTAAAAAGATTAAACAAACCACCGAAAAGAACCTCCAGCTTTCCTTCTTCCAATTGGACGACCCTACGCTGGAAAGCATCCGCGATGAGCTCAACAAAATCAATATCAATGCCCTCACCCCCATCGAAGCACTGATGAAACTCAACCTGATAAAAGAAATGGTCAGCGCTTAACTCTCCCCTCCAAAATACAATGGACACTACACAAACAAAAAATAATAATAAATGAACTATAAAGAAAAACTAAAAGACATCAAGGCATTCGTTTTTGATGTAGATGGAGTATTCACCGACGGTACGGTATACCTCCTCCCAGGCGAAAATATGTGCAGAGCAATGAGCTCCTTAGATGGCTACGCCGTAATAAAAGCCCTGAAGCAAGGATACAAAGTAGGAATCATCACAGGAGGGAGCGACCCGATGGTAAAGTACCGATTCTCATACTTGGGAGTGGTGGATTACTACCCAAAGTCTAAGGACAAGATAAAAGATTTAGAGCATTTCAAAGCAATTTATAATCTGAAAGACGAAGAAATACTCTCAATGGGTGATGACATCCCTGATAGAGAAATGCTCAAGCAGAGCCACATCGCTGCCTGCCCACCGAACGCCGTACCCGAAATAAAAAAAATAGCGGATTATATCAGTCCCATAAAAGGAGGTTCGGGCGCCGTGCGCGATGTGATAGAACAAGTACTGAAAGCCCAGGGCCACTGGGATGTAACCGATGAAACCCCATCCATATAAATGAAACTCCTGCTCGCATCCCAATCCCCCCGAAGGAAAGAACTCCTCCAATGCTTGGGATTCCCCTTCGAGGTCGTCTCAATCCATTGCGATGAGTCTTACCCCTCCCAGCTCCCCATTTGTGAAGTAGCCGCTTACCTTTCATTAAAAAAAGCCAACAGCTACACTCACCTGCGCTCGGGCGAAATCCTCCTCACCGCAGATACTATTGTGAGCTGTAGCGGCCAAATATTAGGAAAACCCAGAGATAAACAAGAAGCCGCCCAGATGCTAAAAAAACTCTCTGGGAACACCCACGAAGTCTATACGGGAATTACCTTAAAAACCAGCACAAAAACCACCACCCTTACGGATAAAGCCGAAGTAGAATTTATGCCTATCAGCAGTGAGGAAATCGATTTCTATATCAATGAGTTTAAACCGCTGGATAAGGCAGGGAGCTACGGGATACAGGACTGGATAGGGATGGCGAAAATAAATAAAATCTCGGGGAGCTACTATACCATTATGGGGCTACCAACCCACCTGATTTATAAGGAACTAAACAAGCTCACCAAATAAAAAAAGCCATTCGATTGAATGGCTTTTTTAGGTTATATACTGAAAAAATTATTCTTCAGTCTTTTCTTCAGTAGCTTCTACTTTTGCTTCTTCTGCAGCGGGTGCATCTATAGCTTTTTTAGTAGATCTTCTACTTCTTCTTGTTGCTTTTTTCTCTTCAGCTTTAGGGTTGTAAAGCTCGTTAAAGTCTACAAGCTCGATAATTGCAGTATCTGCGGCATCGCCAGGTCTAAATCCTGTTTTGATGATTCGGGTATAGCCTCCGTTTCTTTCTGCAATTTTTGGAGCGATAGTTCTGAAGAGCTCGCTTACTGCATATTTATTTTGCAGGTAAGAGAATACTGTTCTTCTGTTATGTGTAGTATCTTCTTTAGCTTTAGTAAGAATGGGTTCAACGAATACTCTTAAAGCTTTAGCTTTAGCAACAGTAGTGTTGATTCTTTTATGCTCGATAAGAGAACAAGCGAGATTAGAAAGGAGTGCGCTTCTGTGAGAAGCAGTTCTTCCTAAGTGATTGAATTTTTTACCGTGTCTCATTTTTTATTAATTATCAGCGTCTAATTTATATTTTGCTACGTCAAAACCGAAGTTAAGACCTTTAGAGTGTACTAACTCTTCCAATTCTGTTAAAGATTTCTTACCGAAATTTCTAAATTTCATAAGATCAGACTTACTATAAGAAACCAGCTCACCAAGAGTTTCTACTTCTGCTGCTTTCAGGCAGTTTAGGGCTCTCACTGAGAGATCCATATCTGAAAGTTTAGACTTGAGTAGTTGTCTTGTATGTAGAGTTTCTTCATCATACTGGATGGATGCTTTCACGGCTTCTGTCTCTAATGTAATTCTCTCGTCTGAGAATAGCATAAAGTGATATATCAATATCTTGGAAGCCTCTGTAAGTGCTTTTTGAGGAGAAATAGAACCATCGGTTTCTATATCCAGTACGAGTTTTTCGTAGTCTGTTTTTTGCTCTACACGATAGTTTTCAACTGTATATTTCACTTTCTTTATCGGTGTAAAGATAGAGTCAATAGCGATAGTTCCGATAGGAGCATTATTAGATTTATTCTGCTCTGATGGTACATATCCTCTACCTTTTTCAATATTGAAAGTTATCTCAAATGATACATTCTTATCTAAGTTGCAGATAATATGGTCTGAGTTTAAAACCTCGAAACCGCTTATTGACTTAGCTAAATCGCCAGCTGTTACCGTATTCTTACCTGAGACTTTCACAGAAACTTGTTCATTAGCTTGGTTTTCAGCTTTTGCTTTAAACCTTACTTGTTTCAAGTTTAGGATAATTTCAGTTACATCTTCAATAACTCCTGGAATTGTTGAAAATTCGTGCTCTACACCTTCAATTTTGATAGATGAAATAGCATATCCTTCCAGAGAAGAAAGAAGCACTCTTCTCAATGCATTACCGATAGTAAGGCCGAAACCAGGTTCTAAAGGTCTGAACTCAAACTGACCTTTAAAATTATCTGAATTAAGGAGGATTACTTTATCGGGTTTGATGAATTGTAAAATTGCCATATTGTTGGTTGAGCAAAAATTTAATTATAAAATTATTTAGAGTAAAGTTCGACGATAAGTTGTTCTTTTATATCTTCTGGGATTTGAATTCTCTCAGGGACGGATACAAAAGTACCTTCTTTTTTCTCGTCATTAAATTGTAACCACTCGTAGTTTACTCTTGAAGCCAAGGCATCAGCTACTACATCGAGTGATTTAGATTTCTCTCTTACAGCAACCACATCACCAGCTTTTAGCAAGTAAGAAGGGATATTTACAACTTCTCCGTTTACAGTGATGTGTCTATGGGAAACCAATTGTCTTGCAGCGGCTCTGGTTTTAGCAAAACCGAATCTATACACTACATTATCCAATCTTGATTCGCATAATTGTAAAAGAACTTCACCTGTTACTCCTTTACTTCTATCAGCCTTAGTAAAGAGGTTTGCGAATTGTCTCTCGAGGATACCATAAGTGTATTTAGCTTTTTGTTTTTCTGCTAACTGCACTGCGTATTCGGAGCGTTTTGCACCTCTTCTTTTGTTAGGTCCGTGTTGTCCTGGTGGTTGGTTTCTTCTTCTTTCGAAGTTTTTATCATCGCCATAGATTGCTGCACCAAATTTTCTAGCAATCTTAGTTTTAGGTCCAATATATCTAGCCATAATGGTAAATTCTAAAAATTAAACTCTTCTTCTTTTTGGTGGTCTACATCCATTGTGTGGCATAGGAGTCACATCAATGATTTCACTCACTTCAATTCCAGAATTGTGAATAGAACGGATAGCAGATTCTCTACCTGCACCTGGACCTTTCACAAATACTTTTACTCTTCTAAGACCAGCTTCGTGAGCTACTGCTGCACAATTTTCAGCTGCCATTTGAGCTGCAAAAGGAGTATTCTTTTTAGAACCTCTGAACCCCATTTTACCAGCGGAAGCCCAAGAGATTACCTCTCCATTTTTATTTGTCAAAGAAATAATAATATTATTAAAAGATGCCTGGATATGTGCTTCTCCAATAGCCTCTACTTTTACTTTTCTTTTTTTAACTGTTTTTGTTTGTTTTGCCATAATTCTTAACGATTATTTACTTGCTTTTTTCTTATTAGCAACAGTTTTTCTTCTTCCTTTACGGGTTCTAGAATTGTTTTTCGTTCTTTGGCCTCTTAAAGGTAATCCTAGTCTGTGACGTATTCCTCGTTGGCAACCAATATCCATTAATCGCTTAATGTTTAGTTGAATTTCTGAACGAAGCTCTCCTTCTACTTTCACATTTTCGGAGATATACGTTCTAATTGCTGCCAAGTCATCGTCATTCCATTCATTGACTTTCTTGTCCTCGCTGATACCGGTAGCCTTAAGAATTTCAGAAGCGGTACTTCTTCCGATTCCGAAAATATAAGTTAAACCGATAACACCTCTTTTGTTTTTTGGTAAATCAATACCTGCAATTCTCGCCATAATTTAATTCTTAACCTTGTCTTTGTTTAAATTTTGGGTTTTTCTTGTTGATTACAAACAGTACTCCTTTTCTTCGTACAATTTTGCAATCAGCACTTCTTTTTTTAATAGATGCTCTAACTTTCATTTCTTTTTGCTTTATAAGCGTTAATATCTAAATGTAATTCTACCCTTAGTCAAGTCATAAGGGGACATTTCAAGTCTTACTTTATCTCCAGGTAGCAATTTAATATAGTGCATTCTCATCTTACCAGAGATATGAGCTATAAGTATATGCCCATTTTCTAATTCTACGCGGAACATAGCATTAGAAAGAGCTTCTACTATTACGCCATCCTGTTCAATATGTTTCTGTTTTGCCATAATTATAGCCCGGTTGTTCTTGATAATTTTGATTGCGTTAAGCCATCATAATGATGATTCAACAAATAAGTATTAATCTGCTGAACGGTATCCATAATTACCCCTACCATAATCAGTAGTGATGTTCCTCCAAAAAACAGCGCAAATCTGTCTGTCTGTACAAGAGATCCATACACTAATGCGGGAAGGACGGCAAATATAGCCAAAAATATTGATCCCGGCAAAGTAATTTTTGATAAAATATCATCAAGATAATCTGCTGTGTCTTTACCAGGTCTTACTTTTGGTATTAATCCTCCATTTTTCTTAAGGTCATCAGCCATTTGATTTACTGGAATCGTAATTGCTGTGTAGAAGAATGTAAAGATAATAATAAGTATGGCAAACAGCACATTATACTGCCAACTGAATACATTTTTGAATCCTGCGAAAAACTGATTCGTTTCATCAATATTCGTCAATAGCCCTGGAACAAACATCAATGCCTGTGCAAAGATAATTGGCATTACCCCTGCTGCATTTACTTTTAATGGTATCCACTGTCTTGCTCCTTGTGTTAAGTTACGAGTAGCTCCACCTCTTGCGTGTGCTCTGCTCACATACTGGATAGGGATTTTTCTAACCACAACTGAAAGTACAATTGCAAGTAAAACTACCAACATCCAGAATAGAACTTCAACAAGAATCATTACATTTCCTAATCCTCCTTTACCTGTTTGAGTAGAGAATTCCTGCAAGAATGCTGCAGGGAAATCTGCTAAAATACCAACCATAATGAGGATAGAAATACCATTTCCAATGCCTTTATCTGTTATCTTCTCACCTAACCACATAGCGAAGAGCGAACCTGCTACCAAGATTACTATGCTTGGGAACCAAAACATAAATGTATTTGGATCAACATAATATGCTTGTGCAAACTGGTTATATGGTAAGAAATACTGTGTAATTGAAGTAAGATAAGATGGTGCCTGTACTAAGCACACGGCAATTGTAAGCCATCTTGTAATCTGGTTCAAAGTATTTCTACCGCTCTCTCCATCTTTCTGTAGTTTTTGAAGATAAGGGATCGCCATTCCCATTAGTTGCACTATAATCGATGCCGAAATATAAGGCATAATTCCCAATGCCATAATGGATGCACGGCTAAAAGCCCCACCAGTAAAAGATGAAAGCAAACCAAGAAGGCCAGCTCCTTGTCCGCCACCTCCTTGGTTTCTGTATTGTTCCAATAAACTACCCACCTCTGCCATATTAATAGCAGGCAGTGAAATATATGAAGCAAATCTATACACCAATATAATACCCAAAGTAAAGAGTATTTTATCTCTCAGTTCTTTCAGGCTCCAAATGTTTTTTAAGGTCTGTATAAATCCTACTTTCATATTCAGTTTTTATTTTTATAGAGTAATTGCTTTACCTCCAGCTTTGGAAATTAATTCCTCAGCAGATTTAGTAAACTTGTCAGCAGTAATAGATACTGAAGATTTAAGCTCTCCTCTACCTAAAATTTTCACAAGTTCATTTTTAGATGCTAATCCATTTTCTACTAAAACTTCTTTTGTAATATCTCCAGAGATATTTTTAGTATCGATCAGGGTCTGGATAGTATCTAAGTTTACACCTCTATATTCTTTTCTATTTACATTTTTGAAGCCGAATTTAGGCAATCTTCTCTGCAAAGGCATTTGACCACCCTCAAATCCGATTTTTTCAGAATAACCAGATCTTGATTTCTGACCTTTGTGCCCTTTTGTAGAAGTACCACCTTTTCCACTTCCTTGTCCTCTACCTACTCTTTTAGAGTTATGAGTAGAGCCTTTTGCTGGCTGTATATTATTTAAATTCATTATTTATTTAATTAATATGATTAAGGAGAGATTAGAATAATGGATTATACTAATCTCTACCTGTAATTTATTTTTGAACTTCTACTAAGTGTGCTACAGTTGCTATCATCCCGAGTATAGCGGGTGTAGCTTCGTGCTCTACAACCTGGTGAAGTTTTCTAAATCCTAATGCTTCAAGCGTTCTTTTTTGGGTTTTTGTTCTCCCAATAGCGCTCTTAACTTGTTTTACTTTAATAGTTGCCATTGTTGTGAATTTTTTAACCGTTAAATACTTTGCTTAAAGAAATACCTCTCAATCTTGCAATCTCTTCAGGTCTTCTAATATCTAATAACGCTTTGAATGTAGCTTTAACCACATTATGCGGGTTAGATGAACCTTTAGATTTTGAAAGAATATCGTGGATACCTGCGGATTCTAATACAGCCCTTACAGCACCACCAGCAATAAGCCCAGTACCGTGGGAAGCTGGTCTAAGGAATATATCCGCACCACCGTATCTTGCAGAAGTCTGGTGAGGTATAGTATGGTTCATTACTGGCACTCTAACCAAGTTTTTCTTAGCATCTTCTACTGCTTTTGCAATTGCAGATGCAACTTCTTTAGATTTACCTAAACCAAAACCAATTACCCCATTTTCATCTCCTACTACTACGATAGCAGAAAATCCGAATGCTCTACCACCTTTGGTTACTTTCGTTACTCTATTTACAGCTACGAGACGATCTTTTAACTCTAATCCTCCCGGTTTTACTTTTTCTATATTATCTAGTCCTAACATAATTTTCCGAAATTTTTTGATTAGAATTGAAGACCACCTTCTCTTGCACCATCAGCTAGAGCTTTGATTCTTCCGTGATATACGAAACCATTTCTATCGAATACCACTTTCTCAATGCCCGCAGCTTTTGCTTTCTGAGCAATAGCTTTACCTACAGTAGCAGAAACTTCAGTCTTAGTACCTTTAGCATCTACTCCCTTCTCTCTTGAAGATGCAGATACCAAAGTCTTACCGCTTTGATCATCGATTAACTGAGCATAAATCTCTTTATTACTTTTGTATACAGATAATCTTGGCAATTCTGCAGAGCCAGAGATTTTCCCTCTCACTCTTCTTTTAATTCTATTTCTTTTTTCTAATTTATTTAGTGCCATTGTCTTAAAATTTATTATGCAGATTTACCAGCTTTTCTTCTAATAACTTCACCTACGAATCTCACACCTTTACCTTTATATGGCTCTGGTTTTCTAAATGAACGGATCTTCGCAGCCACCATTCCTAGAAGCTGTTTATCATGCGATGTTAAAGTAATGATTGGATTTTTACCTTTCTCAGTTTCTGTATTTACAGCAATCTCTTTTGGTAGTTCTACCACGATACCGTGAGAGAAACCAAGAGCTAATTCAAGTTTCTGACCTGAATGAGATGCTCTATACCCTACACCCACAAGTTCTAATTTTTTCTCGAAGCCTTGATGAGTTCCAACAATCATATTGTTTATCAAAGCTCTATAAAGACCGTGAAGTGCTTTATGCTGTTTAGAATCAGATGGTCTGTTTACTGTAAGTACTCCATCTTTTTGCTCAATCGTAATCCCTCCTGTAAGCTCCTGAGATAATTCTCCTTTTGGACCTTTTACTGTTACTACACTTTGATTTTCTGTAATAGTAACACCAGCAGGAATTGTTATAATTGCTTTACCAATTCTTGACATTTTCCTTTAATTAATGGTTAATATACATAGCAGATTACTTCACCTCCTACTTTCTCTTCTCTCGCTTTTTTATCAGTCATTACACCTTTAGATGTAGAGATGATAGCGATACCCAAACCGTTTAATACTCTTGGCAGCTCAGTAGCTCCAGCGTATTGTCTTAGACCTGGTCTAGAAGCTCTTTGAATCTTCTTAATCACAGGTTTTCCAGTTTTTTTATCATACTTCAAAGCGATTTTGATTGTCCCTTGAACACTATTATCTTCAAACTTGTAGTTTAAGATATAGCCTTGATCAAACAGGATTTTCGTAATCTCCTTTTTAATTTTTGATGCAGGAATTTCCACCACTTTGTGGCCTGCGCTTTGTGCGTTCCTTACTCTAGTCAGGAAATCTGAAATTGGATCTGTTAACATTCTTTATTTATTAATTATTGGTCAAAAATAATCAGTTTTCAAAGGCAAAAAGACAATTTTATCAATCTAAGCAGAGATGATATCATCATCCATTTGCCTTTAAACTTAATTATCGTTATTAAATTTTAATTATTACCAACTTGCTTTTTTAACTCCCGGTATAAGACCTTGGTTCGCCATTTCTCTAAAAGTTACTCTGGAAATACCAAAAGTTCTCATATAACCTCTTGGTCTACCTGTAAGTTTACATCTATTGTGTAGTCTCACTGGAGACGCATTTTTAGGAAGTTTTTGTAATGCTTCATAATCGCCAGCTTCTTTAAGAGCCTGTCTTTTTGCAGCATATTTAGCAACTAATGCTTCTCTTTTGCGCTCACGCGCTTTCATTGATTCTTTTGCCATTTCTTAGTTCTTTTTAAATGGTAAACCGAAGTGAGTTAATAATGCTTTTGCTTCTTTATCAGTCTTTGCTGATGTTACAAAAGTGATGTCCATCCCTTGAATTTTTTTCACTTTATCGATTACGATTTCAGGGAAAATGATTTGCTCAGTAATACCGAGGTTATAATTTCCTCTTCCATCGAATCCATCTGCTTTGATACCGTTAAAATCTCTAATTCTTGGAAGAGCAGAAGAAGTTAATCTATCCAAGAACTCATACATTCTGTCAGCTCTTAGGGTAACTCTTGCTCCGATTGGCATTCCTTTTCTCAATTTAAAAGAAGCCTCGTCTTTCTTAGAAACGGTTCCAACGGCTTTCTGACCTGTAATTGCAGTAAGCTCTTCTACAGCATAATCTACAATTTTCTTATCTGCTGTAGCAGCACCCAAACCTTGAGAAACAACGATTTTCTCTAATTTAGGAACCTGCATAATAGACTTGTAGCCAAATTCTTCCATCATTGCTGGAACAATTTTCTCTTTATACGCTTTCTTTGGTCTTGCTATATACGTCATTGTTTTCTACTTTATAAGGTTTCACCTGTAGCCTTAGAGATTCTAACGCTTCTCGTTTTCTTCTTACCATTTCTCTCTACTTCTACTCTCTTAAAGCCAACTTTAACGATTTTACCGTCTTTGTCGACCAAAGCTACATTAGAAATATGTAGAGAAGCCTCTCTCTCTATAATACCACCTTGAGGATTTTGAGCGGATGGTTTTACGTGTTTTTTCACGATATTTACACCTGCTATGATCACTCTTGGATCTTGACCTTCTTTTCTTATCACTTCAATAACTTCACCTTTACTACCTTTATTTTTACCAGTAGTAACGATTACATTATCTCCTCTTTTAATTTTAACTTTTGCCATTTCTTTTAGATTTTAAAAATTAAAGTACTTCAGGAGCTAATGAAATGATTTTCATATACTCTTTATCTCTTAACTCACGAGCAACTGGTCCGAAAACACGAGTTCCTCTCATTTCTCCAGCTGCATTTAAAAGAACACAAGCATTGTCATCAAAAGAGATGTAAGAACCATCTTTTCTTCTAACTGCTTTTTTAGTTCTCACTACAACAGCTTTAGAAACCTGACCTTTTTTAGCATTTCCTGATGGTGTTGCATCTTTGATAGTCACTACGATTTTATCACCAACTGAAGCATATCTTCTTCTCGTACCTCCGAGAACTCTGATTACAAGTACCTCTTTTGCACCTGTATTATCAGCAACTTTTAATCTTGATTCTGTTTGTAACATTACTTAGCTTTTTCAATGATTCTTACTAATCTCCATCTTTTATTTTTGCTCAAAGGTCTTGTTTCTTGGATAAGAACAGTATCTCCTTCGTTGCACTCATTATTCTCATCATGTGCAGTATATTTTTTCGTTTTCAAAACGAATTTACCGTACAGCGGATGTTTCACTCTCGTTGTCTCACTAACAACAATGGTCTTTTCCATTTTATTGCTGGAAACAACTCCAATTCTTTCTTTTCTTAAATTTCTTTCCATTGTAAAATGAAATTATTGTTTGTTAGTTAACTCCGTTTTTATTCTTGCAATTGTTCTTCTCAAATCTCTGATTTGAATAGGATTTTCAATTGGGCTAATTCTATGAGCCAAAGTCAGTTTCTGATACTGAGCTTGAACTTCTGCCAATTTATTTTGAAGATCCTCTACACTTAAATTTTTAATTTCAGTACTTTTCATTATTCAAAGATTATTGAGGTTTAACAAAATCATTAGCTACTACAAACTTGGTTACCACTGGAAGTTTTTGAGCAGCAAGTCTAAGAGCTTCTTTTGCTACTTCGTAAGGCACTCCACCTACTTCAAACATTATTCTTCCTGGTTTTACTACAGCTACCCAGTATTCCACAGCACCTTTACCTTTACCCATCCTTACTTCGGCTGGTTTTTTAGTAATCGGTTTATCTGGGAATATTTTAATCCATAGCTGTCCTTCCCTTTTCATATATCTGGTAGCCGCGATACGAGCTGCCTCGATTTGTCTTGCAGTAATCCAAGCTCCTTCAATGGCTTTAATTCCGAATGTTCCGTAAGCTAATTGAGCACCTCTATTAGCATTACCTTTCATCTTCATTTTATGAACTCGTCGGAACTTGGTTCTTTTTGGTTGTAACATAATTTCTAAATTTTAGATTTCCTATTTTAGATTTTAGATTTTCTATTTTAAAAAAGTAACGGTAATTTAAAATTAAAAATGTCTAATCTAAAATTTTTAATTATTTATTATTTCTTCTTGGTCTTCTGTTATCTCTATCACCACCTCTTGATGCAGATTTCTTTTGTTGTCCTACGAGTGGAGATAATTCTCTTTTACCATAAACTTCTCCTTTCATAATCCAAACTTTTACACCTAATCTACCATAAGTAGTGTGAGCTTCTGCCCAGTGATAGTCTATATCTGCTCTGAAAGTAGACAATGGGATTCTTCCTTCTTTGAAAGATTCGCTTCTTGCCATTTCAGCACCATTTAAACGACCAGAAATCATAACTTTTATTCCTTCTGCTCCTACTCTCATTGTGCTTGCTATCGCCATTTTAACAGCTCTTCTATAAGAAATTCTGTTTTCAATTTGCTTAGCAATACTATCAGCTACTAATACAGCATCAAGTTCAGGTCTCTTAATTTCGAAGATATTGATTTGAACTTCTTTTTCAGTAAGTTTCTTCAATTCTTCTTTTAATTTATCAACCTCTTGACCGCCCTTACCGATGATAAGCCCTGGTCTTGCTGTAGTAATAGTTACTGTAACTAATTTAAGAGTTCTTTCTATAAAGATTCTTGAAATACCACCTTTAGATAATCTCGCTTCAAGGTATCTTCTGATTTTGTAGTCTTCTGCTATTTTATCTCCATAGTCATTACCTCCAAACCAGTTAGAATCCCATCCTCTGATGATACCTAATCTATTACCAATTGGATTTGTCTTCTGTCCCATACCTTGAATTAATTTTCTTTATTACCTAAGATTATTGTTACGTGGTTTGATCTTTTTCTGATTCTATAACCTCTTCCTTGTGGAGCTGGTCTTAGTCTCTTCAATTGTCTTGCACTATCCACATATATTTCTTTTACAATAAGGTTTGCTTCTTCAATATCAGCTCCCTCATTTTTCACTTGCCAGTTGGCAATAGCAGAAAGAAGGAGTTTTTCTAATTTATTAGAAGCCTCTTTCTTAGAATATTTCAGGATATAAAGTGCTTTATCTACTTTTTCTCCTCTAATAATATCAGCAACAAGTCTCATTTTTCTCGGAGAAGATGGACAATTGTTCAATGAAGCCTTTACAACATCTTTGTTTGCTTCTTTTCTTGCGATTGCACTATCTTGTTTTCTTGATCCCATTATCTGCTTCCTTTATTTTTATTACCCGCGTGTCCTCTAAAAGACCTTGTCGGAGAAAATTCACCTAACTTATGACCCACCATATTTTCTGTAATATAAACAGGAACGAAAGTTTTCCCATTGTGTACAGCGATGGTTTGTCCTACAAAGTCTGGAGAAATCATAGATGCTCTAGACCAAGTTTTAATTACCGTTTTTTTACCAGACTCTATATTTGCCTGAACCTTTTTCTCTAATTTATAATGAATGAAAGGACCTTTTTTAAGTGATCTTGCCATAATTATTTTCTTTTAGATACGATATAACGGTTAGACACTTTATTTTTCTTTCTGGTTTTATAACCTTTAGCTGGTTTACCGTTTCTAGATCTTGGGTGACCTCCGGAAGCTCTACCTTCACCACCACCCATTGGGTGATCCACAGGGTTCATTACTACTGCTCTTGTTCTTGGTCTTCTGCCTAACCATCTGCTTCTACCTGCTTTACCAGATACTGTAAGCTGGTGGTCACCATTAGATACAGAACCAATCATAGCTACACATTCTACTAAAATCATTCTTGATTCTCCAGAAGGCAGCTTTATGATAGCATATTTACCATCTCTTGAAGTTAATTGAGCAGAAGAGCCTGCACTTCTTGCGAGGATTGCTCCTTGACCAGGTCTCATTTCTACACAAGAAATAACAGTCCCTAATGGAATGTTTTTCAACTTCATTGCATTACCTACATTAGGCTCTACATTTTCTCCTGAAACTACTTTCTGACCTACTTTAATACCATTTGGAGCGATGATGTATCTCTTTTCTCCATCTGCATACTCAAGAAGAGCAATAAAAGCAGTTCTGTTTGGATCGTACTCTACAGATTTAACCTCAGCTTCAACATTGAATTTGTTTCTCTTGAAGTCAATAATTCTGTATTTCCTTTTGTGTCCACCTCCGGTGTAACGCATCGTCATTTTACCCGTGTTGTTACGCCCACCTGACTTTTTAATACCTACAACCAAAGATTTCTCTGGTTTGTTAGTAGTAATTTCCTCAAAATTGTTTACAATTCTGAATCTCTGTCCCGGGGTGATAGGTTTTAATTTTCTAACAGACATTACTATTTATTAATTATTAAATTATTTATTTACACTTAATAGATTAAGCAATAAGCGATTTCACTTACTGCTTAAAACTTATTTTATACTGAAAAAATATCGATAACTTCTCCCTCTGCAAGAGTAACAACAGCCTTTTTCAGCTTATTTGTCTTACCGATTTGAAGTCCTTTTTTTGTATACTTAGCAGAAACTTTCGGTGCATAAATCATCGTCCTTACATCTGCTACTTTCACTCCATAAGCCTCTTCTATCGCTCTCTTAATTTCGATCTTATTCGCCTTAGTATCTACCAAGAAAGAATAAGCCCCTCTAAGATCTGTAAGATAGTTAGCTTTTTCTGAAATAACTGGTTTGATAATTACTGACATACGATTTATTTCTTTAAGTTTTCTTGAAATTTATCTACTGCACCTTCTAAGAAAACAATCTCACCTGCATTGATTAAATCATAAGAAGAAATCTCATTATAATTTAACACCTTAGTCTTAGGCAAGTTTCTTGAAGATAAATATACATTCTTATTAGCCTCTGGAAGGATAAACAAAGATTTCTTACCATTAAGCTCTAATGCATTTAATACATTGATGAAATCCTTTGTTTTAGGAGCAGCAAACTGCACATCTTCCAAAACTTTAATGCTGTTATCTCTCAATTTCTGAGAAAGAACAGATTTCTTAGCTAATCTCTTAACAGCTTTATTTAATTTAAATCTGTAATCTCTTGGTTTAGGTCCGAATACTCTACCTCCACCTTTAAATACTGGCGATTTAATATCACCATATCTTGCAGAACCAGATCCTTTTTGTTTTTTAAGTTTTTTAGTAGAAGCGGTTATTTCACTTCTTTCTTTAGACTTATGAGTACCTTGTCTTTGTGCTGCAAGGTATTGTTTCACTTCTAGGTAAACCGCGTGCTGATTAGGCTCAATTCCGAAAATTGATTCATCAAGAGTTACTTTTCTTCCGGTTTCCTTTCCTTGTGTATTTAATACTACTAGTTCCATTTTCTGATAATTACATAAGAATTTTTAGCTCCCGGAACAGCACCTTTTACAACTAAAAGATTTTGTTCTTCATCTACTTTTAACACTTGAAGGTTTTGAACAGTCACTTGCTTACCTCCCATTCTTCCAGCCATTCTCATCCCCTTGAATACTCTTGATGGGTCTGAACCCGCACCGATAGAACCAGGAGCTCTTAGCCTGTTATGCTGACCGTGAGTTGCTTGCATAACACCACCAAAGCCGTGTCTTTTCACTACCCCCTGAAATCCTTTACCTTTAGAAGTACCTGTAACATCTACATACTCTCCTTCAGCAAAAAGATTCACTTTCACTTCATCACCTACATTCAAAGTATCTACGAATTCGTGATAGAATTCTGCCAACTTTGCCTTAGGTGTAGAACCAGCCTTTTTAAAATGACCAGCCAATGCCTTACCGACATTCTTCTCACTCTTGTCATCGAAACCTAACTGAACAGCTTTATAGCCGTCTTTTTCTAAGGTTCTGACTTGTAAAACCGAGCAAGGACCCGCCTGAATAACGGTACACGGAATATTTTTTCCGTTCTCGTCAAAAAGGGAAGTCATCCCGATTTTTTTTCCAATAATACCTGACATTGTTTATAAAAATATATATAAAAATTATCTTTTTATTCTCCAGCATTTTAAGGTTTTAGTTCTCAAACAAGCACACTACACCCCTAAAATGAGTGCGCAAATGTATAAAATATTTTCTTATCTCCAAATTTTAGCAGTAAAATATTTTGAAAATCAACAGCTTTTTAAAGACGAATATCCGGCTAAAAATTTTAATCATCATATAATATAGATTTTCAAAATCTAAAAATCAACGCATTACAAGCATAAAATAAAAAGCAACTGGTAAAACCAATTGCCTTAAAGTCTCATTATTTTTTTTCTTATTTAGGTAAGCATACCTCCATCTACATTAAGCACTTGCCCTGTAATATAAGAAGATTTATCGCTTGCGAGGAATACACAAGCATTCGCAATATCTTCTGGCTGGCCTCCTCGTTTTAGAGGGATGGCATCTCTCCAGCCCTGCACTACTTTTTCATCAAGAACGGCAGTCATTTCTGTTTCTATGAAACCTGGTGCGATAGCATTACAGCGGATATTCCTCGAGCCGAGCTCTAATGCCACAGATTTTGTAAAGCCAATAACTCCCGCCTTTGATGCCGCATAATTTGCTTGCCCCGCATTTCCTTTCACGCCCACTACGGAAGTCATATTGATAATAGCACCAGATTTAGCCTTCATCATTGGTTTTATAACCGCTTTTGTGAGATTAAATACAGAGTCAAGGTTTACTTTTATAATCGTATCCCAATCTTCTTTCCCCATTCTGAGAAGGAGATTATCCCGAGTAATCCCTGCATTATTCACCACGATATCGATCTGGCCAAATTCTGTGAGAACCTCATCTACCAGCTTTTGTGCGGCATCAAAATCGGAGGCGTCAGACTGATAACCTTTAATCTTGGTAAGCGCAGAAAGCTCTTTTTCGAGGGATTGAGCTTTATCTACCGAGCCAGCGTAGGTAAAAGCTATTTTAGCTCCTTCTTTCGCAAAAACTTCGGCGATGCCCTTCCCGATGCCTCTCGTTGCTCCTGTAATAATGGCAACTTTTCCTTCTAATTGTTTCATTTTATGTTATAGTTTATAAATTTCAAATCAAATACTGTTATTAATCACCAGAACGATTTCTCCTTTGAGGGTTTTAGACTTGGAAAATGCGATCAGTTCGGCGATTGTACCTCTTTTTGTCTCTTCAAACTTCTTAGAAATCTCTCGGCTAAGGCTTATCCTCGTATTTTCGCCGAAAAATTCCTGTATTTGCTCCAAAGTTGTGTTGATTTTATGGGGACTTTCGTAGAGAACGATGGTTTTTTTCTCCTCTGCGAGCTGTTTCAGTTTGGTTTGCCTCCCTTTTTTCTGAGGGAGGAAGCCCGCGAAATAAAAATCGTGGTTGGGCAAGCCCGATACCACCAAAGCGGGAACAAAAGCCGTAGCTCCGGGCAGGCATATCATCTCGATATCGTTATCTGCACAGGCTTTTGCAAGGAGGTAGCCTGGGTCTGAAATCCCAGGAGTACCCGCATCGGTAATCATCGCGATGCGCTGCCCATTCATTAAATCGTCTATAATTTTTTGGGTGGATTGATGCTCATTATGCAAATGATAAGATTTCAGCGGTTTTGAAATCTCAAAATGCTTCAAGAGAACTCCCGAAGTGCGGGTATCTTCGCAGAGGATATAATCTGCTTCTTTCAGCGTTTTTATCGCTCTGAAAGTCATATCTTCTAAATTCCCAACAGGTGTAGGTACGAAATAAAGAATACCCTGCATCTCATCAAAATTTGTGACCAAAGGTAGTATTTTTATACCAATCCCACTACTTAGTTGATCTACCCCACTTATTAATGATATGCATTCTATGGATAATTAGACACATTCAATAGCTCGAAGCTGTAGCATTTTAACTATTCTCTCTTCTCCTTATCCAAAGGATTGTTTTGCAAAGAGGACATTCCAATCTATTCAATTCATTATTCAGAAATTTTAATTAAGACCATCTATAAATAAATGGCACTTATCAGGTTTTTGTTCTCTATATTTGCAAGCAAAATATAAAATACCGCTTTATGAAAAAGTTCATCATTTCATCATTCTTTTGCGCTGGGATGCTGATTTCTGCCCAGCAAAAATCTCCTCTTTCGGAGGCTAAATTCTGGGAAGGCGCACCAAGCCTAAAAGAAGTAAAGAAAGAGGTGCGCAAAGGCTTTGACTTTAAAAATACCGAAGGCGCGAGCGACCCTATTTTTGCGGCTATAATGGCGAAAGCAAGCCCAGAGGTCATCAAATACCTCACTGACCAAAAAGGGGTGGATATAGAAAAGAAATTCTTCCATGAGAGAACTTACCTGCACTGGGCAACCAATGCTAAACTCTACGAGGTAGTAAAGCACCTGATAAAAAAAGGAGCCAACCTGAATGCCTTAGATGATAAAGGGGCAAATCCCTTAGTTTATGCTTGTAGAGGTGGGAATATTACCCCAGAAATATTAGAACTTTATATTAAAAATAGGTTTGATATCCGCCAAAAATACCCGCAGCTTGAGGATGCCGATCTGCTTCTGCTCTGCATTGGACAGGATAAGGGGCTCAAAATAACCGATGAGCTCATCTCCAAAGGGCTTAGCCTCCAAGTAGAGGACAAAAAGGGGCGAGGTGCATTCTACTACGCGGCATTGGTCGGTGATAATGTAGAAAACCTGAGAACGCTCGTAAAACGAGGGGTAAAATACGACTCCTCTGCCCTGCTCGCCGTAGCCGAAGGGGCACATAAGGTAACGAATGGTGTGCAGCCCTACCTCTACCTTATCGGTGAGCTGAAATTAGACCCCAAAATCACGAATGCACAAGGAGAGACCTTGCTCCACATCGTAGCGAGGAAGCCTAAGCAGGAGGAAGTGATCAACTACCTTTTATCAAGCGGAGCAGATGCCTCACGAAAAGATAAAAACGGAAACACCGCCTTTATGCTGGTCTGCGGTGGTAAAAGTCTTAGCATCGTGAAACAGCTTTTCCCTTATTGCCGAGACATCAATGCTAAAAATGCGAATGGAGAGACCGCCCTACTGAATGCCGTAAAAACGGGGAGCACAGAAATCGTAAATTTCCTCCTCCAAAAGGGTGCAAGCCTCCGCACTACTGATGCGAAGGGGAATAGCCTTGCTTTTGTGCTCGTGGATTCGTTCCGAGTACCAAAAAAAGGTAGGCAAGCCGATAAAGATTTCCTTCCGAAGCTCCTCCTCCTACAAGAAAAAGGTCTTAATTTTGCCCAGCCCTTCAGAGATGGGAGCACGGTTTATCATATCGCAGCGGCTAAGAATAACTTGGACTTCATCCGAAGCCTTTCGCCTATAAAAGCAGATATTAATGCGAAGAATAATGATGGGCTCACCGCACTGCACAAGGCAGCATTAGTGGCAAAGGATGATCAGATTCTGAAATACCTCATCTCGCTTGGGGCTGATAAAAAAATTAAAACAGACCTAGACGAAACGGCTTATGACATCGCTAAGGATAATGAAGCCCTCACTCATCAGAATATAGACCTCAGCTTTTTAAAATAAATTGAATCAATAATTATAAATTAAATTTTTATGAGATTTTTAAAACAAAGTTTTTTATTCGGATTTTTTGCGCTCTTGTTTAGCATTCAAGCACAGGCACAGAGCAGCAAGTACAAACTAATGCTCCAAATGACCAATTACGATGGAGAAAATGCTTACCTCGTAGTCTCTCTCATCAATCCTAATGGAGAATACGAAAAAACCCTCGCCGTAATGGGAGATAATAAGAAATGGTACAAAGGGCTCAAAGAGTGGTTTAAAGCTCAGAACCAAAAACCCGAGCAGCTCAGTGCGATTACGGGGGCTTCCGTAGGTGCAGGCGATAGGAGCACTACCGTTCTCAATATAGATGATTCTGTCTTTGATAAAGGCTATAAACTCAGGATAGAATCTGCCGTAGAACACGCAAAATACCATACGGAAGACGCTGTAATCCCCCTTACTCAAGCTGATTTTTCTAAAAAAGTAAGCGGCAAAGGCTATGTGCGTACCGTAAAACTGAACAAACTCTAACCACCATACAAAAGGCACCCACCTACCAATCGGGGAGATTGCACCAGCGATGAAATCATCCAAAAAAGTCTTCTCCCTGATTTTTCTATTTATACACGCATTATTATCTATTAAAAAAATAAAATGACATCATCCATCTGGAGAAAAGCACACCTTATCCTTGCGATTATTTCGTCGGTATTCTTACTCGTGATCTCAATTACAGGCGTTATTTTAGCGGGGAATATCATTATCAATAAAACCCAATACCCTTATAAAGTAGAGAATTTTGAAGAGCTTAGCCTTGCCAAAACGCTGCCTGTACTCAAAAAAAACTACCCTGAGATTACAGAGATGAGCATAGATCCTAACCATTTCGTAAGCATCGATGGTTTTGATGAAGACGGCAATGCAGTAAAAGCCATCATCAACCCAAACAATGGGAAAATACTTGGCAAGCCCCTTAAAAAAAGCCCATTTATACAGGAAGTAAAAGGGATTCACCGCTCGCTTCTTCTCCACGAAAAAGGACGATTTATAGTAGGGATAATGGCAGCTCTCCTCCTGATGATTAGCCTTACAGGCACCATAATGATTATCAAAAGACAAAAAGGATTCTTCGGTTTCTTTGCTAAAATACACAAAGACTCGCTCTCGCAATTCCTACACACCTCAGCGGGGAGGTGGTTCTTAGTTCCCATCTTCGTAGTATCGCTTACGGGGACTTATTTATTTCTGAAAAGGTTTAAAATCATCCCCGAACAAAAAGAAATCACCCAAACCTATGAAGCAAAACACACCGATACACAAAAAAACATCGCCGATTTTGAAGTTTTCAGGCAGACCAAGCTCAGCGAGGTACAAAAAATAGAATTTCCCTTCTCAGATGACGACCCAGACGAGGTCTTTATATTAAAATTAAAGTCCAAAGAATTAGAAGTAAATGCTTTTTCTGGTGAAATCACTAAGGAAACCCTCTATCCCTCCGCTGTACTTTTAGCCAATCTCAGCCTGAACTTACATACGGGGCGAACCAATCTCTGGTGGGCAATCGTGTTGGCAATTGCTACGCTTAACATTCTTGTATTTATCTACACAGGCTTTGCTATCACCCTAAAAAGAACCGCGTCCAAGGTGAAGAATAAGTTCAAAGCCCAAGATGCAGACTGCATTATCCTCGTAGGTTCAGAAAACGGAACTACATTAGGCTTTGCCAATAAAGTGCAACAGCAGCTCCTCACAAGTGGCAAAAAAGTCTTTCTCTCATATCTTAATAACTATCAGTATTTCCCAAAAGCGGAGCACATCCTTATCTTCACCTCCACTTATGGTGATGGAGATGCCCCTGCCAATGCTGAAAAATTTGAGACTTTACTCGCTAACGACATTAAGCAAAACCCCAATACCCTGTTTTCTGTTGTGGGCTTCGGTTCGAGAACATACTCCAACTTCTGTGGATTTGCTAAAAAGATAGATGCTCTCCTCTCCTCACAAGAATGGGCAGAAAGAAGTATCCCCCTACATTTGGTGAATGATAAATCTGCCGATGAACTCGTAGAATGGGTGAAGCTCTGGAATGAAAAGACCTCTACCCCACTGATGACCTCTCCTTCATTCTATAATGCTAAGATTTCTGGACTTAAAAAATTCAAAGTAGTGGAGAAAACCCCTCTTGATGAAGATAATCAAACCTTCTCCATCTCCCTTAAGCCTCAATTCCGCAAGAGAGCATTCCAATCTGGAGATATTCTCACTGTATATCCTGCAAACGACAGCAGAGAAAGGCTCTACTCCATCGGAAAAAAGGGCAATAGCATTCAGCTCTTCGTAAAGCTACACGAAAATGGGCTCGGCTCTCAGTATTTGTATAGATTACCACTGGGGCAAACCATAAAAGCAAAAGTGGTAGAGAACCTTGCCTTCCACTTCCCAGAAGACACAAGCGATGTAGTGATGATTGCTAATGGTACAGGTACTGCACCTTTCCTCGGAATGATGAGTGAGCAACATCCAGGTGTAAAGAAACATCTCTACTGCGGCTTTAGATTTAGAAATGCAAATACTCAACAGATAGAAGAAACGGCAAAAAGCCTCATCCAAAAAGGAAACTTGCATAGCTTCACCGTTGGATATTCTCGAGGTGAAAAGCCTCAGCGGGTAACCGACCTCATCCGTGAAGATGAAGAATTTTTGGTTCAAATCCTGAAATCCGATGGTGTTATTATGATTTGTGGAGCGCTTTCTATGCTCGCCGATGTAGAAGCCTACCTCACTGAAGTCTGCGAAAGGCATCAGCTCCCAAGCCTTGAAAGATATAAACACAATTCCAGAATTCTAAGTGATTGCTATTAAATAATGAAGACCCTCGCTATCTTTTTACTCGCCCTGCAAATCACCTATGCCCAAACCGCAAGGCACAGAACCGTAATACTAATGGGCAGCAGGTTTGATATTACCATCGTAGATAAAGACTCTACCGCTGCAGAGGAGAAAATAAATATTGCCATTGCCGAAATCTCTCGAATAGAAAACCTCATCTCGGAATGGCGAGCCTCCACAGAGATTTCAGAGGTGAATAAAAATGCAGGAATTCGCCCAGTAAAAGTGAGCCCAGAAGTTATCAAACTTACTGAAAGGGCACTTTGGTTCTCCAAAATTACAGATGGAGCATTTGATATTAGTATCGCTGCAATGGATAAAATCTGGCGGTTTGATGATTCTATGGATACTCCACCCACTCCTCAACAGGTGAAAGCCTCAATAAGAAATGTGGGCTATAAAAATATTATTATCAACCGAAAAAAATCTACCATTTTCCTAAAAAATAAAGGGATGAAAATAGGTTTTGGAGCTACAGGAAAGAGCTACTCCGCCGATAAGACCAAAGCCCTAATGCAGCAACTTGGCGTACAGGCTGGCATCATTAATGCCTCTGGGGATATTGCCCTCTGGGGAACTCAACCCAATGGTAGTGCTTGGACAGTAGGTATTGCTGACCCTTTCCAGTCTGGTGAAGTCCTCAAAGTTCTAAAACTCCGAAACACAGCTATCGTAACCTCTGGGGATTACCAAAAATTTGTAGAATTTGGTGGCAAACGCTATTCCCATATCATCAATCCTAAAACAGGTTATCCCTCCACAGGGCTCACCAGTGTAACCATCACAGGAGAAAATGCAGAAACTGCCAATGGGCTCAGCACCTCCGTAATGGTTCTGGGCAAAGAAAAAGGGCTCCGCCTCCTTAAAAAATTTCCCAGCTATCAATATCTTATCATAGAGGATAATGGTAATATTACTCAAAGTACTGGATTTGACCAATAGCGAGCAACCACCCAAAACAAAAAGGAGAAACTTAAATAAGTTTCTCCTTTTGTAGCCCGTAGGGGAATCGAACCCCTCTTGCAAGAATGAAAATCTTGAGTCCTAACCGATAGACGAACGGGCCAGCTTTATAATTAAGCTAATTTATTTACATGCTTTGTAAGCTTGCTTTTTAAGTTAGCTGCTTTATTCTTATGAATAATATTCTTCTTAGCCAACTTGTCTAATAAAGAAATCACCTTAGGTAATTGTTCTTGAGCCACTGCTTTATCCTCTTCATTTCTTAATACTTTCATAGCTGTTCTTGCAGTCTTATGATAGTATCTGTTACGCATTCTTTTTACTGCGTTTTGTCTGATTCTTTTTAATGCTGATTTATGATTTGCCATATCTCTGTCTCAATTGTGGGTGCAAAGATATATCTTTTTTCGAAACCTCCAAATTTTTTTTTAAAAAAATGTATTATTTTTTAGTGATATACTTGTTTAACCAATGCTATCGGTTTTGCCAGTTTGTGAGTTAATATTATATTTGTGAGATTTTATACATCATATTTTAAGTATATGAAGACTATTATTTCTACAGAAAAAGCCCCAGCGGCAATTGGACCTTATGCACAAGCAAATATGGCAAACGGGATATTATATATCTCTGGACAAATGCCCGCAGACCCAGAAACAGGGAGAATTATAGAAGGGATAGAGAAGGCAACACATCAAGTAATGAGAAATCTTGAAGCCATCTTAAAAGAAGCAGGAATGACTTTTAAAAATGTAGTAAAAACTACGATATACCTTAAAAATATGGAGGACTTTTCCGTAATGAATGGGGTTTATGCTTCATATTTGGAAGAGGGGTTCTATCCTGCAAGGGAAACGGTTCAAGTGTCTTACCTCCCTAAAAATGTAGAGGTGGAAATCTCTATGATTGCACATCAATAGTGCTCAATTGAGCTATTGAATAAATTTTTGGAAATGAACTTTCTTAGGAATACATTAGGAGTATTTGTTGGACTTTTAGTTTCGGGTATCGTTATCAGCTTGGGGATTAGGCTCAACTCTGAATGGGTTACTTACGAGCATTTCTCCCCCTTTCAGAACTGGGAAAACTTCTTAGAAACAAGGAAAGGAGATACCGGCTTCTTTGCCTACCTGCTTTTTTTATCGGGTATCTCTGCCATAGTGGGGGGCGTAGCTACTGCCATCATCGTAAAATATGCCAAAGTAGCCTATGCACTTCTGATAGGCTTCATCCTGTTATTCTTTGCGATGCTGGATATTATTATCTTCCCCCATCACCCTACTTTTTACAAGATATGTATCTTCCTCACCTTCTTTCCTTTTTCTTGGGTAGGAGGTAAAATCACTGAAGTACTCTACGACAGAAAAAAGAAATAAAACCCGTACTACTTCCTAATGAATAAAGGGTATTTTATTACATTTGCAGCATATTTTTAGACAATGAAAAAACACACGATTAAAGATATTTTATCGGATTATAAGAGATTTCTTCATCACAATATCACTGTTCAAGGATGGGTAAGAGCTTTTCGCTCCAACAGATTTATAGCTCTTAATGACGGTTCTACTATACTTAATCTTCAAATAGTAGTAGATTTTGAGCAGTTTGATGAAGAGCTTATTAAAAATATTAAGACCGCCTCTTCCCTCAAAATAGAAGGTGAGGTTATAGAAAGCCAAGGAGCGGGGCAGAGCATAGAGATCTTAGCAAAAAAAATCACCGTTTTAGGGGACAATTTCAGTGAGGAATTAGAAAAAACTGTTCTTCAACCTAAAAAACACTCTCTTGAAGTACTCAGAGAGCAGGCGCATCTCCGTTTTAGAACCAATCTTTTTGGTGCTGTGTTTAGAGTGAGGAGTGCTATTTCATTTGCTATTCATCAGTTCTTTAATCAAAACCAGTTCTTCTATATTAATACTCCTATCATCACAGGAGCCGATGCAGAAGGTGCTGGTGAGATGTTCTCCGTTACAAATTTTGATCTGAACAACCTCCCAAAAGATGAAAATGGCGAGATTGATTATACCCAAGATTTCTTCGGAAGGAAAACCAACCTGACGGTTTCTGGGCAGCTCGAAGGCGAAACAGCCGCTATGGGATTGGGTAGGATTTATACTTTCGGACCAACTTTTAGAGCTGAAAATTCCAATACTACAAGGCACCTTGCAGAGTTTTGGATGATAGAACCAGAAGTAGCCTTTAACAACTTAGAGGATAATATAGACCTTGCGGAAGACTTCCTGAAATTCGTTATCAATTATGTATTAGACAATTGCAAAGATGATTTAGAATTCCTTGACAAACGATTTGCAGAAGAGCAAAAACAAAAACCCGAAAGAGAGAGAGCCAAAGAAGGACTTATAGAGAAACTTCAAAATGTGGTTTCCAAACGATTTAAACGGGTTTCCTATACTGAGGCTATTGAGATTTTACTCGCGTCTAAGGAAAACAAGAAAGGCAAGTTTCAATTCCCTATTGAGGCTTGGGGGGCAGATCTCCAGTCTGAACACGAGCGCTATCTCGTAGAGAAACACTTTGAATGCCCTGTGGTACTCTTTGATTATCCTAAGGAAATCAAGGCGTTTTATATGAAACTCAATGAAGATGGTAAAACCGTAGGAGCAATGGATGTACTTTTCCCAGGAATCGGGGAGATTATCGGTGGCTCCGAAAGAGAAGCGAGATATGATGTACTCATCCAAAAAATGAAGGAGATGAATGTAGATGAAAAAGAACTTTGGTGGTACCTTGATACCCGAAAATTTGGCTCTGTACCACACGCAGGTTTCGGCTTGGGACTTGAAAGGCTTGTGCTCTTCATCACGGGAATGACGAATATCCGAGATGTAATCCCTTTCCCAAGAACACCAAAAAATGCAGAGTTTTAAGTTTTAAATATGTGGAATTCATCAGCCTTGCCAAAATAAATAAAACAAATTATGCTGAAACAAAATCTTCAATTAAAATTAGGTCAAAGACTTGCTCCTCAGCAAATTCAACTAATGAAGCTCATCCAGCTTCATACCCTTGACTTTGAACAGGACTTAGAACGAGAGCTGGAAGAAAATCCTGCCCTTGAAAAAGTCTCCGACGATGATAATGAAGATGAATACGAAGCAGCCGATGAAGAACTTGAAAGTGAAGGAAGTGAATCCATAGAAACCGACTTTGATGTAGATGAATACCTCTTTGATGATGAGCCAAGCTATAAAACAGCAGCCAGCAACTACTCCCCAGATGACGAAGAATTTGATAACCAAAGCCTCCTCACTGAAGGACAAACCCTCTACGACTATCTGATGGAGCAAATAGGTATGGCAGACCTCTCTGAAGAAGACCTCAACATCGCACACTATATCATAGGAAATCTAAACCCTGAGGATGGCTATCTAAGACGGGAAGTAAAGTCCTTGGTAGATGATCTTGCCTTCTCGCAAGGGATATACACTACCCAAGAAAAGGTAGAAAATATACTGGAGAACTATGTACAGAAACTCGACCCACCAGGTGTAGCAGCCAGAAATCTCCAAGAATGCTTGCTACTGCAAATAGAGAAAAAAATCAGCAGTAATAAAGCGGTTTCCCTTGCAGCAGATATCCTGAGAAATCAATTTGATGCCCTTACCAATAGGCATTACTCCAAAATAATGAACAAATACGGCATCTCTGAAGAAGAACTGAAAGATGCCCTTGATGAGATTTCAAAACTCTCACCGAGAGTTGCAGGAAATTTTGATACCCAGACCATCACCATCAATCAGGAGATTATCCCCGATTTTACTATCCAACTCGATGAAGATAACGAGGGAAATGTACAGGTAGTTCCTCTTCTCAACAGTAAAAACGCACCCACCCTCCGTGTATCTGATGAGTATAAAGATATCCTCTCTACCTACTCGCATAATAAAGACTCTGCCGAGCATAGACAGGCAGCGCTTTTCATCAAGCAAAAACTCGATGCTGCTAAGTGGTATATAGACGCGGTAAATCAGCGACAAAACACACTATTACAAACCATCAAAGCCATTACAGAGCTACAAAAAGAATTCTTTATTACAGGAGATGATAAATCATTAAAACCAATGATTCTAAAAGATGTAGCCGATAAAACAGGGTTTGACATCTCTACGATTTCAAGAGTGGTGAGGAGTAAATATGCGGATACACCCAATGGAATTGTTTTTCTTAAAGACCTCTTCTCAGACAGCCTTATAAATGACGATGGAGAAGAAGTCTCTACAAAAGAAATAAAAACACACCTGCTCGAAGCTATTGCAAAAGAGGACAAGAAAAAACCTTATACAGACGATGCTCTTGTAATCATCTTGAAAGAAAAAGGTTATAATATCGCCAGAAGAACAATTGCCAAGTATCGTGAGCAGCTCAATATACCTGTAGCAAGGCTTAGAAAAGAACTCTAATCGGTTTCTAGCAACTGGCTATTAGCAATTAGCCTTTACGCATGATACCTTCTAAACTCGATTTGCTCGAGTTTTTTTGTTACAATCTCTTGGTCGAGCAGAGGAGCAGATTCTACCACTACATTGTGAGGAGATACCCCCCACGCCTTGAAATCATCACTGCCGATATACCGTACAAAACTATAGATATTGAGAATAATCTTCTCTTTCAGGGTGAGGAGATTGTCATTAATATAAGTATTATCTATAATCACATACTTCAGATCTGGGGGTACATTATGCTGCCTCAATGATGGGAAACCGCTCCTCGATGGGATTTCTTCGGCCTCCATCAAGTCTTTCAGCACTTGGTCAAAATAGTCATTAATCCTCCTATCTACCTTAAACCCGAGGAGGAAGTTAATTTTATATATCGTACTCGGCATTATTTCATCTACATAATACTTAAATGTATAAGGGTCTTCTTGGTTAATGATATTTAAAATAAAGTAATGGTCTGCCCTTTTCGGTTGCTTCCTTATAATGGAATAGATGATTTTTGCCTCTATCTCGTCCTCCCTTTTAGCACGGCTAAGAAAAGCCAAATTAGTAGCATATTTAGGGATGGTCTCATCCAGTTTCATATCTTTTATGACGGGGACATACTTCTCAAACTTCACATATTTCAGGAATTTTGCCTTAATCTTTCTCCCATTAAACCACGCATACATACACACCATCATAAACCCGCTAAGGGCAATCGTAATCCAGCCTCCATCTAAGAACTTGATGATATTCGCATAGAAAAAGCCCAGCTCTATCGAGAGATAAGTAATGGCAAAGACGATGATGAGCCATTTCTTTACTCGTTTCTTTTTAAGCCAAAAGATGAGCAGCGTAGAAGTCATCAGCATCGTAATGGTAATGGTAAGCCCGTAGGCAGACTCCATCTTGTGAGACTCCTGAAAGTAGAGCACGATGATGAAGCAAAGCGCCATTAGCCCCCAATTGATTCTCGGAATATACATTTGCCCTTTTACCCCACTCGGGTATTCAATCTGCTGATTAGGCCAAAAGGCAACCGACATTGCCTCAGAAAACATCGTGAATGCCCCCGTGATTACTGCCTGGCTGGCAATAATCGCTGCCATCGTAGCGAGCAGCACACCTGGGAATACCATATAATCTGGCATTATCCCAAAGAATGGATTAATTCCCTCACGCACCTTTAAATGATTATCGAGCAGCCACGCACCTTGCCCCAGATAGTTCAGGATAAGCATTGCCTTCACAAAAATCCAGCTCACACGGATGTTCTGCTTCCCACAATGCCCCAGATCTGAATACATCGCCTCTGCACCCGTAGTACAAAGGAATACCGCCCCCATCACCACAATCGCACTCGGAGAATGGGAGATGAGATTATATGCATAGATGGGGTTAAAGGATTTAAGAATGGATAAATTGCCCATAATATGATTAGCCCCGAAAATTCCCAATGCCAGAAACCAAATAATCATCACAGGGCCGAAGAACTTCCCTATTTTGCTCGTGCCAAACTGCTGCACAAAGAATACGATAAAGAGTATAAAACAGGTATAAAGCACCACAGGAGTATCGGGATTATAGATTTTAAGCCCCTCGATAGCCGATATTACCGTAAGCGATGGCGTTATCACACTATCCGCAACCAAAGTAGAAGCCCCAATAATCGCAAAGAGATAAAGATGCTTGCGCTTCATCCGCTTCACAAGGGAGTAGAGGGAAAGTATCCCGCCCTCGCCTTTGTTATCTGCCCTCAGGGCAATCGCTACATACTTTATGGTCGTCTGCAAGGTAAGCGTCCAGATAATGCACGAGAGCGCACCCTCTATATACTCATCCAAAGGCATAGCCGCCGTCTCCAAGCGGGCATTAATAATCGCCTTCATTACATAGAGCGGAGAAGTACCAATATCTCCGAAAACGATGCCCATAGATACCAAAAGGCCAATGAGCGTGAGCTTACTTGTATCAAGATGCTGAGTGGAATTATTTCCCGACATAAGTTCTTTTATGAAATCAAGATGCAAATGTAGAGTAAAAAAATAAATTTCCTCACCAGTAGCCCTCCTCCCCTTCTATCAAATAGGATGATAGATAAATTTACCATTAAAAATAAAAAGCGGGTTAATGAATATTAACCCGCTTTCAAATGATTAAGCTATGAAAAACTTACCTTACTGAACGATGAGCTTAGCCGTTTGCTTCTCGCCTTTGTTATTGGTGAGGTGCAATAGATATACTCCTTTCGGATACTGAGTAAGGTCGAGATCAGCCCTACTGCCGCTATAATCCTTCTTGAAGAGTAGCTTACCTGAAAGGTCATAAACCTGTGCTTGAACTGAAGAAGTTCCACTACCAAGCTCGATAGTAAATCTACCATCAGATGGGTTTGGATAGATTTTCAGACCACCTTTCACTACCTCTGAAGCAGAAAGGTTATCTACAACAATCGTTACACTTGCCTTATCAGACTTCTTACCATCAGAGTACACAGCGTATACATCGTAGGTATAAGTACCAGTCTGTGTAAGATTATCTGTGTGTTTCAATGTGTTATAGTCATTGATATCGGTGAGCTTCACATTGTTTCTCACAATCTCATACTTCTCAAGTTTAGGAAGGTCTGTAGCTCCAAACTCTACTGGCACTTGCTCTCGTGCTTCTGCTTTGTATGGATCTTCAAAATCACCAGATTTCAGAATCTTAGTACCTTCTCTTACTACTTGCTTCAAGTCAACAGATGCTTCATCAGATGGTTTTGCAGCTACTGTCTTATCAGAGCTTACATTATCTTTATATCCTATTTGGATATCATCTAATGCAAGGAGAAGAGCGTCATCATCTTTTGTAGTTCTGTGGTGGAACACTACGAAGAAGTCATCCTTAGAGTGTTCTTTGATATCAACTTCTCTTTCAACAAATGTACCTTTAGTTTTTTCAGTTCCATCAAACTTGTAAACAATTTCACCTGTTGCTTTGATTTCATCTATCGTTGGTGCTTTACCAGAAGCTGGTGCTTTCACTACATACACATCATATCTTTCTACATAGTCGTGTTTCACAAAATATTTAAGCACTTCTGCTCCTCCTTTTATTTTAGGAGTTACGATCCAGTCATCTACATCCATACTTCTGAAGTACCAACCATAATTGAGTAGTCCATAATTTCCACTTGCTTTATTAAAAGCAGAAATCATCCAGCTCATTTTATCTGCATTATTGTCATAGACTGTCATCTCGGTAGGTATTTTTCCGGATTCAAATCCTTCGGTATAGGAAGGGTTCATATTAGGTCTTACCCACTTGAGATTTACCTTGTTATTCTCTTGAGTAGCTGAAAGATCTTTCACGGAATTATGTACTCCTGCTACTTTTATATCTACCTCAGCAGTGGTTTCGTTTTGTGGAGAAGTTGCTTTTAGGGAAACTTTATAGTCTCCGGATTTATTAAACTTAACTACTGGGTTATTAGATGTAGAAGTAGTACCACTTACAAATTCTGTATTATCACTTGGCGTTACCGTCCATTCAAATGATGTAGGAAGCGGATCACCAGTAGATTTATTAGTAAATGCTACCGTTTCAGTTTCAAAGATTGAATTTCCTGAAGTGATAAATTTAGCTTGAGATGGAGTATTCTTAACAGTGATAAAGTCTTTTTTCTCCTTAACATCATTACCTGAAGAATTCGTTGCCTTCAATGTTACTGAATACTGTTTCTCTTCTGTAAATCTTACTTTCGGATCTTTAGATGTGCTTGTTGTACCGTCTTTATACTCTACTGTATTCGGGCTGAATGACCATTCATAAGTCGCTGGCTGAGTAGAGGCAGTTGTTGTATTATTATTAAGCTGAACTGTCTCATAAGAATTAACTCTTGGTTTAGCCACTGTAAAGTCTGCTGATGGTTTCCCTTCTGCAAATCTTACCAATACATCATCTACTGCTACAGCATAAGAGGCCTTATCGGCGTCCATCTTATTGTGGAAGCCTAAATAAATGACGCCATCTTTTGTAGGAGTAAATTCTCTATTTACTTTATTATAACTTGGAGCAAGGGTTAATTTATCTCCTAACTTATTGGTCATTGCTGATACTTCCGGGCTATCACCATAGAAGAATTCAAGATTTTCTTCATCATTCTGGAATCTACCTGCGTAGAGCTCCAGCATATAGAGCTTACCTGCTTTCACCTTGATAGGGTTGGAGAATAACCAGTCGTCTGTACCTTTTGTTCTATTAGGGAAGTTCACCGCAAAGCTCTTTCCTGTATTTGCTAAGTCTGCATCTGTATACTTCATCCAGGTTCTTCCTTTTCCATCTACATCTTTCACAGTCCAACCGATTTTCTCTAAACTCTCTTCTTCGAAACCAACGGCGTGTTTATCCCCATCTTCTAATACAGAGGCTACTATACCGTATGCACTTGTAGAAGCGGTGTTGTTCATTGCTACCTCATCTCCTGCTAATTCTACTTCTACCTCTATATTGTAATTCACAAAAGATTTGGATAAATCTACATTAAACGACTTGCTAAGCGTCTTTCCTTGTGCTACTTCTTCTAATGCTACTTCTCCTGTATGCTCTACGGCATTACCATTGTCTACATTTACGAGTTTGTATTTAAGTTTAGCTCCTGTTGCAGATGCACTTCCTAAGTTCTCTACCTCTACCGTTACTGGCGTTTGGTTTGTATACTCCTTAGCTGGTGGTAAGGATACGGATTTTAATGCCAAGTCTTTTGATACACCATTGTTAATTCCCGTTGCAATAAGAGAGAAGTCTTGAGAAGCTGCAGGAACTAATTTACCCTGGTCATCGTTCTTTTTCAGGTCACCCTTATGGCTTACGGTGATGGTATATTCCTTGCCTGCTACCGGGTTTTCTATCACTACCTGCTCTACATTGTCTTTGGTATTATCGCCTTTGGTAGCAGCGTTCGCTGGATTATTTACATCTAATTTCCAAGGGAAGAAAGTGGTTGCTCCATCGGATACTCGTAAATCCAAGTCATTTACCAATACGGATTCTCTGTTGTTAAGCGTAGCATCTGGAAGTTTTTCTACTACGGCATCATCCCAAACAATGGTTACAACTAATGGTGCACTTCCTGTTGCCGTGAGTTTTAGGGTATAAGTGCCATTATTATTTAAGGTAACCTCTTCTACTTTTGAGTATTTATCTTTGGTGGATAATACTTCTGCAGCTTTAAAGGCATTGAGAAGTCCCCAACCGAATTGATAATCTGGACCAGGATGCTCACCTGCCTCGTTCGCTGTATGAATTGCCAATGCTTTTAGAGTGGCAGATTTCATAAACGAACGGTACAATTTATTATGATGCTCTTGTAATAAGGCAAGAGAGCCCGTTACATTTGGAGACGCCATTGAGGTACCGCTCAAAGAGGTATATTGGTCATCACCTGTTGATGTTGTAGAATATACACCTACACCTATACCTGCTAAATCTGGCTTGATACGACCATCATCGGTAGGACCGAAAGCTGAGAAACTCGCTGCTTTTACATCACTTGGCTGTTTGTAGCCACCTGGGATTTTATGAGCCGCTGCGATAATAAGCCCATTCTTACCCGTTGCTCCGTGGTTAATACAATCAAAACCATTGGCTCCCCCATTCTTTTGGCGAACTTTTGTAGATTTTGCCCATACTAATTTACCATTCTCTAATTTTCTTACATAGTGTGCTCCACCAGGTTCAGGACCATCTCCTCTTGGGTTACCTGCTGCTTTTACCGCCAAGTAATAAGGAGCATTTTTTGAGATTAAATCCCATTGAGCATCCGTTTCTCCATAATGTCCATAGCCTACATATTCTGTATCATCATCAGTTCCTAACCAGTGCCAACCTGTAGCTCCTGACCAGTTACCATACTCAAAACCTCCTAAATAACCATAAGAGTGATTTGAAAGAAGTGCCCCGTTAGTTGCAGCTGTTGTCATTTCATCCTCATCATCATTCCAGTCATAGGCGATAAGCTCTGCTTTTGGTGCCATTCCTTTCGCTTTCTTATCTACTCCACTGGCAACCATTGTCCCCGCCACATGGGTAGAGTGGCTATTAAGCCGTGTAGAGGTATCACCCATTTTGGCTCTTCCTCCAAATTCCTGGTGGGTAAGCCTTACAGCTCCTCCATCCCACTCACGGAGAACAATACCTTCTCCTTGAAGTTCCAATCCTGGGCTCGTCTGAAGCCTTGTAACTCCCGTACCTTCTGCTGCTCCAGCATTGCTCGTTACATAGTACAAAGGGAAGCCCTTAGCGTTAAAACCTTGCAACTGGTAAAACTTACCTCCAAACTCGGTGGTGAACGGAATGTTCATCTCCTTTGCTCTGGACTCCAGCTGCGCTCTGCTTAGCGTTCCTTTGCGGAATTGCTTGCCTAATAAATTCAATCCTTTTAGGTTCGTCTTGCTTTGAAGAACCTTTACCTCTTGGGCATTCTGTGCAAACACTGCCGTAGCAAATAAGTAACATAATGCTACTGGCAATTTTCGGGTAAATGACCCGAACTCTAATGTAGACTTTCTCATTATTAATTCATTTAAAATTAACTGGACAATACTACACAATATTTTTAATACTACAAAATTTTATTTATTTTAATAAATTTTTAATACAATTAACGATTATTTTATGCAATAAAATTAATTATACCACAAAACACATACATTTTAATTATATACAAAATTCATAGATGATATTTTTTAATTATATACATTATATTAGCCATATAACAATAAATATTCATTCAAATAAGTGTTAAATTGTGATATTTATACCTCAATCACATTGTCAATCTTTATGATATTATAAAAATATCGCCATTATAAATTATAAAAATTTATTTGTATTTTCTGCTTAGAAAAGCACTTTTTTCAGTATAAACACAGTTTTGAAATTACCAAAAACAGACTTGAGCTATTAATTCTAAAGTTAATAAAGCATTTCTATTTCTTTATGAAAGAATTTTTGGAGCCCATCTTTTTCGAGGAGAATATGAAGAAAACCTTTCTCATCAGCATATTGAATAATGCCATTTTGTCTGATATTACTTTTAGAAAAAAGAGCTACAGAATTTCGGCAGAAGAGGTGGTGATTATATCTTTCCAAGATGTTGTATGAAGGCTGATGAGTGATATGTTTTGTAAAATAGAAATGAAAATTTTCAGATAATGAGGTGAGATTAAACCTTTGATGGGTTTGTGTAAGTATTGAGCCTGCTTTGGTTAGCTCTGAAAAATCCCGCTGTAGAACATTAATCCCTATACCGATAATATAAAAACTCTTACCATCAATTTTTATTTGCTCTATAAGAATCCCTACTACTTTTTTTCTATTGATAATAATATCATTAGGCCACTTGATAAAGACTTCCTCATCTGACAAATTGTCAAGAAAATCCCGAATAATAACAGCGGTATAAAAATTGACAAAATTGCCCCCTATTGGGATTAAGCTCGCATCTATTAGTAGAGAGTAGGCTATATTTTGGTCTTTGGGCATCTTCCAAGTATTGCCATACTGCCCTTTTCCATTTATCTGATTAAATGTATAAATTGCGATATTTGGTCGGCTGGGAGTATGATAATTCAGGATGGCTTCATTGGTAGATTCTAAGCTTTCTGATAGATAGAAGAGAGGATACATTTAAGAAATATTTATAATATTGAGATGCCAAACCTAAACATTAATACAGAAAAAAACAATAAATTTGCACGATTATACCCTAATTTTAGATGAATAAACTAACAGAAAAACAATTATTAATAGACAAGATTGTAGAGGCAATACAAGATACAAAAGGTGAAGATATTAAGATCTTTGACCTTTCTACTATTGAAAACTCAGTAACTGAGACTTTCATTATATGCAGTGGAAACTCTAATACTCAAGTATCTGCCATAGCCGGGAGTATAGAAAAAAAAGTTCGTAATGAGTTAAAAGATAGACCTTGGCATGTGGAGGGGGCAGATAATGCACTTTGGATTTTGGTAGATTATGTGTCTGTTGTCGTACATATTTTCCAGAAGCATATACGCGATTATTACGAGATAGAAGAGCTTTGGGGAGATGCCAAAATTACAGAAATACAGAATTTAGACTAAGCAATAATCATTGAAATAAAAGATAATGAATAGCAAAGGATTTAATTGGTTTTTTCCAATTGTCATTATAGGTATATTGTATATTTTTTTCCAGCCTTCGTTTGGAGGAGCTGATGCTAAGAGGATAGATGAAGATACCTTTTTTCAGAAATTAAAAGAAGGCAAAGTAAGCAAAGTTGTCGTTTATAAAGATACCGATAAAGCTGAAGTATTCTTAACCAAAGAAGCAAAAGTCGAGCACATCACCAATAATAAGCCATCTATGAACCCATTAGATGGTCTTACAACTAGAGTTGTTCCTGATTATGACTTTACTTTTGGTGATATAAAGTCCTTCCAAGACGAGTTTAAAAAAGTAAAAGCATCAAACCCCGAAGTACAAACAAAAATGGATTTTAGCAAAGAGAGAAATCCATTGGTGGAAATCCTCCTCCCTATACTTATGTGGGTAGGTCTATTGGGTATATTCTATTACTTTATATTTAGGAGAATGAATGGCGGTTCTGGAGGTGGAATGTTCTCCATCGGAAAATCAAGAGCTAAGCTCTTTGATGAAAAAGATAAAATGCAAATTACCTTTAAAGATGTAGCAGGTTTGGAAGGCGCTAAGGAAGAGGTACAAGAGGTAGTAGATTTCCTAAAAAATGCAGATAAATATACCAAACTCGGAGGTAAAATCCCAAAAGGAATGCTCCTCGTAGGCCCTCCAGGTACAGGTAAAACCCTATTGGCAAAAGCCGTAGCAGGAGAGGCACAAGTACCTTTCTTCTCCCTCTCAGGTTCCGATTTTGTAGAGATGTTCGTCGGTGTAGGAGCATCTCGGGTGAGGGATTTATTTGCACAGGCAAAAGCCAAATCTCCAGCGATTATTTTCATAGATGAAATAGATGCTATCGGTAGAGCCAGAGGTGGAAAAAACTTTACTGGAGGTAATGACGAGAGAGAAAATACCCTCAACCAACTCCTCACCGAAATGGATGGCTTTGGCACAGATACCAATGTGATTGTAATGGCAGCAACCAATAGAGCAGATATATTGGATAAAGCCTTGCTCCGAGCTGGAAGATTCGACCGCTCTATCTATGTGGATCTGCCAGAACTTCACGAGAGAAGAGAAATCTTTGAGGTACACCTTAAAAACATAAAAATCGATGACTCCGTAGATAGAGAATTCCTAGCAAAACAAACCCCTGGCTTCAGCGGTGCTGATATCGCAAATGTATGTAATGAAGCTGCTCTCATCGCTGCCAGAAACGGAAGAGAGTCCGTTACTAAACAAGATTTCTTAGATGCTGTAGATAGAATTATCGGAGGATTGGAGAAAAAAAATAAAGCAATTAAACTCTCCGAAAAGAAAAGAGTTGCTTACCACGAAGCAGGGCACGCTACTGTATCTTGGCTTCTTGAGCACGCTGCTCCACTTCTTAAAGTGACTATTGTGCCAAGAGGACGCTCGTTAGGTGCTGCTTGGTATCTACCAGAAGAGCGACAGCTTACCACTACCGAACAAATGCTCGATGAAATGTGTGCTACCCTCGGTGGTAGAGCAGCAGAGCAAGTGATATTTAATAATATATCTACAGGAGCCCTATCAGATTTGGAAAGGGTAACCAAGCAGGCGCAAGCTATGGTAACCATCTACGGACTTAGCGAGAATATCGGTAATATATCTTATTATGACAGCTCCGGCCAGTCGGATTACAGTTTCAATAGACCTTATTCCGAAGAAACAGCAACAAAGATAGATGCAGAGATTAAGTCCATTATAGAAAACCAATACCAAAGGGCGATAAGCATCTTAACTGATAATAAGGACAAACTTGATATCCTTGCCAATAAGCTCTTGGAGAAAGAAGTGATCTTCCGCGAAGACCTCGAAGAGATTTTTGGAAAGCGTGCTTGGGACCCCGAACTTACAGAGCAACCCCTCCAAGAGGAGCTCAATAAAGAACAAGACAGCACGCAAGAAGCAGAAGAAATAAAATTGGAAAATTAAAGGTTTAATATTACTAAACGAGTTTGGAGATTATCTTCAAACTCATTTTTTTATTAGAGAAATTCGTCTGTTTTTAAAAATTATTCTTACATTTTTCATTTAGTTATATAATTTTTATACTTTTGTCTACAAAATCAGTTAGCTAACCTTGAGATTAATTAGAAATATACTAAAACTATTTACTCCAAAGCAGGAAGAAGATGATGAGCTTAATCTTGTAAGATTGGGGGATGAGCTAAAACATGCTGATATGGACTACAAGTTTGCCCAGCTTTTTAGTCATTCTGGCGGTATATTTTCTTATTGTGTAGATGAAGCAGAAGCACTCGGCATCCTCAATCAAATTATAAAGAACGAAGACTTGAAATCTGTATTCTGCTGCGATGAAGACTTAAAGAATTTTCTATCTGTACTTAATGTACCACAATCAACTGAGCTAACGCTAAATAACGATGCTGCACTCATCACTTGCGAATATCTTATAGCACATAATGGAAGTATAATGCTTTCGTATAATAATATTTTACATTATCATTCCTCTCGGTTACCAAAGAAGGTGATTATTATGGCAAATGTCTCTCAGATTGTTCCTGATCTTAATATGGCAATGATGAAGATAAAACGCCGAAAAACTATGCTAAAAAACCTTACTTCCATCAGTGGTAGCCAGTCTAAGTTAGGAGGTACAGAGGCGAATCATACCAAACTCTTCCTATTATTACTTGAAGATTAAAACTTAGTATTTTGGATAAAAACTTTTTTCAGAGGATTGTTTTCGGATTGCTTTATTGTTTAGTTGTGGTGTTTTGCACTCATCCTATGGGTTCAGAATTACTACAAAATATTTTTCCTGTACAGCAGTATCAGCTGTATTACGGGCTTATTGTTTTCTTTATCCTCGTGGGTTTATGGGAGTGTGTTAGAATAATGGAGTTTAGGAAAGGCTGGGAGAGGCTTGCCGTTTTCCCCATTGCAATACTTATCTTGTATAGATTTTCCAAGAAATACTTCTACCACGGGTTTTCATTTGAGTTTAATCTATCTGAAATCTTAGGACTTTCCCTTATTCTCATTGCTGTCATTACACTGTTCAGGTTTAAAAGCGAACTGGACTTTGAAAGCGGGAAGCTCATTTTTACCCTAATCTATGTTCCTCTTACTTTCGGTTATGCCTTAGCTTTGCCTTATTATAATAGTGAGAACACTTTCAGTCTCGAACCTTTATTTCTTTTCATATTGATTTGGAGTAGTGATTCCTTTGCCTACCTCTCTGGAAGGCTATTCGGCAAGCACAAAATGGCACCCACCATCTCCCCTAAAAAAACTTGGGAAGGCTTTGCAGGAGGGGTATTGCTTACACTGATCTTCTCTTACTTTATTGAGCAGAAGTTTGGCTATCTTCGGGGGAATTGGATGGTTGTAGGCTTCCTCGTCGCTGTATTCGCTCCGATGGGTGATTTAGTGGAAAGCCAGCTCAAGCGAACCTTTAATGTGAAAGATAGTGGAAACATTATTCCCGGACACGGTGGGATACTCGACAGGCTCGACAGTTTTATGATTTGTGCTCCTGTTCTATATTTGTACTTTATTTTAGATAAACTTTTATAATTAATTATGAAATTACATAGAGAAGGAAAAGGTAGTATTGTATTGGCTACGGTGATTGTATTAGCGGTGTATATCCTCAGCACTCTATTTTTAAGTGCTTGGGCTTGGCTTATCACTTTACCCTTTTTGGTGCTTTATGCTCTTGTTTTGTGGTTCTTTCGAGTACCCAATAGACAAATTGGTGAGTACAAAACAGAAGTAATAGCCCCTGTAGATGGTAAGGTGGTAATGATAAAAGAAGTGGAGGAAACAGAATTTCTTAAAGAAAAATGCATACAGGTTTCCATTTTTATGTCTCCGCTTAATGTTCATATCTGCCGATACCCTGTTACAGGTAAGGTGATTTACAAGAAATACCACAAAGGCAAATACCTGATGGCTTGGAATGAAAAGTCCTCCACCGATAATGAGAGAACTACTGTGGCGGTAGAGACTCAGACTCATCACAAAATAGTTTTTCGCCAGATTGCGGGCTATATAGCCAGAAGAATCGTCTTCTATACGAATGTAGGTGATGATGCTAAAGCAGGGCACGAGTTCGGATTCATTAAATTCGGTTCCCGAATGGATGTATTCCTCCCCCTTGATACTCAAATTCTCTGTAAGATAGGTGATACTACTAAGGGTGGACTAGACACCATCGCACAATTGAAAGACCATTAAGCTCCATAAAAGCATAAAAAGCAGTATAGAATTTCTGTACTGCTTTATTTATTATCGCTTGCGGATCTTGCCACTGAGAAGATTTATTGTCTTAATTGTAAATACCTTGTTTGCAAATTAGGAGATAGAAATACTCTTTTTCAGGTTTAGGAAGCACAGTAATATTCAACATCAATCCCCAACATTAGGTTTTGGTATTTAATTAAAAAATCCGTAGTATTGCTCAGTTTATTTTAAATCAAAATAATAATGACTAAATCTATATTTAAAGTAGGAGTGCTTGCACGAAACTTACCCATAGCACTCTGCTACTTATTTGCTTCAGCAGTATTCGCTCAGAATGCAGAGGAAATAAGAGCCATTCAAGGCAAAACCGATCTAAAAGCCCTCAGCCAGCTCAGTAGCCGTATTCAAAAAGAAGAGATGAGCACGGCAAGGCTTCAATCCAAAGCAAAAGAGCTCAATATCCCTTTCACAGGGGAAGTGGATGGCAAGCTGTATCAGCTACAAGGCTTCAATCATAATGGACTGCCCTTCTATTATATAACAGATAATGTAGGGGCTGCCGAATCTGTCTACACCAGCATCCTGCAAAACAGCCCTGCGTTTAACCTCCAAGGAGATGGTATTACCCTTCGCGAGTGGGATGCGGGAGCGGTGAGAATTTCCCATCAAGAGTTTGGTGGAAGAGCTAAAATGGGAGATTCCTCTAAATTCCCTAATAGCCACTCTACCCATGTGGCGGGTACGATGATCGCCAGCGGTATAGATAAGCAAGCCAAAGGAATGGCTCCAAAAGCAGAGCTTATTGCCTATGATTGGACGGATGATTCTAAAGAAATGTCAGACGCTGCAACTAATGGAGCCCTTCTCTCTAACCATTCCTATGGTACTACAGCGGGCTATCAGCAAGGCAACTGGTCAGGATTTACAGGCTGGCACTGGTTCGGTGAGGAAGATGAAACCGAATTCATAGGCTATGGTCATTATGGAGAAAAAGACGCAAAATGGGACTTGATTTCGAGAAACGCTCCGTACTACCTCTTCCTAAAAGCAGCAGGTAACCCAAGAGGAGGCGGGCCAGAGCCTGGCGGAGTTCATTATGTAAGAAGGAAAGAAAATCAGCGCATCGTTTGGGTTCGCTCTACCAAAACCCGACAAAAGAACGGAGGTGCAAGTGGCTTTGATTGTATTGCCAACGGAGGAACGAGTAAAAATGGACTCATTATCGCAGCAGCCCATAAAATACCGGGAGGTTACAAACAGCCAAGTGATGTAAAAGCAGCGAGCTTCTCAGCTTTCGGTCCTACCGATGATGGTCGTATCAAGCCAGATTTAGCAGGTATAGGTGTAGGTGTATATTCTACCAACTCCACAGGCGATGACCAATACACCTCTTTAAATGGTACCTCAATGGCGTCTCCAAATGTAACGGGCTCTCTTGCCTTATTACAAGAGCATCATAATAAATTGTACCGTTCGTTTATGAAATCTGCTACCCTAAAAGCATTGGCAATTCATACAGCGAACGAGGCAGGTAAGCACCCTGGTCCAGATTATCAATTCGGTTGGGGGCTTCTCAATGCATATAAAGCCGCAGAGGTATTATCAACAAAAGACAAGTACTCAAAAGTAGAAGAAGCTACTTTAAATAACAATACTCCTTACACACTTAAGCTCACTGCTCTGGGGAATACTCCACTTATTGTAACCATTGTTTGGGATGATGCCGTAGTAGAAAAACTTCCAGATTATGTATTAAACAACAGAGAATCTGTCTTGGTAAATGACTTAGACCTCCGTATCTCTGATGGAGCAACCACTTTCTTCCCTTGGGTATTGGATGTGGAAAATCCAGCCAACGCTGCTACAAAAGGAAATAATGTAAAAGACAATGTAGAGCAAGTGGTAATAGAAAACCCAGTTGCTGGTCAGGAATACACTATTACCGTAAGCCATAAAGGAAGCCTAAGAAAGAATGATAATGATGGAAAACTCGTCCCAGCAACTTCTCAAGACTTTTCTCTTATCGCAACGGGAATTAATACAGGTGTTGCAAATGACTTAGCCTTAAAATCTGTATCCTTGCCACAAGCGAAGGACTATACTGACCAAACACCAGTAACGGTAGAGGTAGAGAACTTAGGAAGTACATCTGCAACAGGAGCTAAACTTAAATACAAACTCGTCAATGCAGATACTGATGCAGTAGAGCACACAGGAGAAGTAGCATTGGAAGAAATTGCTAAAGGAGCAACACTTAGCAAATCGTTCAATGTAAATTTATCCAAATCATTTGTGAACTATAGCATAGAGGCAGAAGTAGAATTTACAGGTGATGAAGTCGCTATAAACAACGCTGTATCTGCAAAAGCCTACGGTATTATTGCAACGGTAGAGAATGTAGGAGAATCCTATTCCTACGGCTTTGAGGAAGAATTAGAAAAGAGCGGTTGGACAGTAGAAGATACAGATGGAAACGGAAGAACCTGGCGAGTATATCCAGATATTAAATTAGCAAGAACAGGCAAGAGCTTTGGAGTGAATTTCCCTAACAGTACTAAAGGAGCGGACGACTGGCTATTCTCCAACCCAATAAAAGTAAAAGGTGGCAAGCCCTACCGACTGAGATTCTACCTCCGAAAGCTCAATAAAGATGCAGAAGAATCCCTCAAAGTATTCTATGGAGCACAGCCAGATAAGACTTCTATGACAAATCAGCTCGGTGAGAAGCTCATCGCCTCCGAAGATTTGGAGTACCAACAAGTCATTAGAGAATTTACTCCAACTCAAGACGGGATTATCTATTTCGGTTTCCACAATAAGGTAGATGCCGATAAATCCTCCTATGCTATTGGTATAGATGACATCCTTGTAAGGCGCTCCGAAGGCAAGCCAGATGCAGACTTCAAACCGAGTAAAACGAAAGCCAATTCCTACGAAACTATAGAGCTACTAAACCAAACAGCAAATGCTCCTTCGCAGCCTGCCACTTATGAATGGTCATTCAGCCCGAATACAATAGAGTATAAAGACGGTACTGCTAGTACTTCCGAGCACCCGAAAGTGAGATTTATAGAAGAGAAAGCGTACTCTGTAACCTTAAAAGCCAAAAATACTTCAGGTGAAGATTCTATACAAAAAACAGCACTTATTACCATTAAGAATACCCCTACGAAAGCCGTATTTACCCCTTCTAATTCGAGGGCATACGCAGGTGAGGGCATTGTACTCATCAATCAATCCACAGGAGACCCTCTTCCTACCGAGTTTGAATGGACTGTAAGCCCAAGCGAAGACGCTGAGTTTATCAACGGAACTTCTACCACCTCCTCCAGCCCTATACTCAAATTCAATAAAGAAGGAGATTATACAATATCATTAAAGGCAACCTCCCCTCATAATGCAAATACAGTGAAGCAGAAAATAAGCATCTCCAAAGTGCTGAATAAGGTTACTCACCTTACCGCTACCCAGCGAAATAATACGGTTGATTTGAAATGGGTAAGACCGCTCATTGCTCCCATTTATACCGAAGGTTTTGAGCTGGATATGCCTGCTGATATCACAGTGATAGATGCCAATAGAGATGGCAATAGCTGGGAAATAACAACTAAATACCCTAACTCTGGGCAGAAAGGTGTGGCAAACTTCTCCTCTGGTAAAACTGGCGACATTACTGTGGATGACTGGCTCATTACTCCAAAAATCAAGAGCGGTGCAGAAGTCCTCAAATACTACGAGAAGCACTTCTTCAAAGAGAGGTATGATGTCTATGTAGTCCCTGCTCCTACTTCTGGTAATGCCCCAACCATTGATGAAATCAAAAACACTGGAAGCATCGTCTATAAGTTTGATGCAGGCTATACAAGTGGCGACTTCAAGCAGAACACGGTGGACATTAAGCAACACACCGCTCAGGACTTCTTTGTGGCATTCCACCACAGAACCCAAAAAGAGGATAAAGGTTTCTACTTTGCTTTAGACGACATCCAAGTGGGGTATAGAGACAGAGTAAGCGCCGACAAAACTCCTCTGGCCAATAAAAAGCAGTCGGCATCAGTGCCTATCTCAGATTTGAAGAACAATGCCAATGAAGATATTCTTATCCTCGATACTAAGCCTGATGAGCTGCTTACTGTCAATTCTCAAGGGCTGCCTACCGAGATGGGCGTTCTCAATCTCCCCACCCTTAAAGGCTACGAAATCGTGAGAAATAATGTAAAACTCACCGATATCACTGATATCAATACCTTGAAGCATACCGATACTCTTACCCAAACAGGTTCTTATACCTACGATGTATATGCGGTGTACTCCGATGGTAAGAAGTCTGATAAGGTGAGCGTAAGCATTACCATCTCCGATCTCTCTTCTTCCGAAGTGGTGAAAGGCGGTCTGAAAATCTATCCAAACCCATCTGATGGTAGATTTATCATCGAGCTGGGTAGCGGTACTTCTTCCCTTGAAGCGCAAGTGTATGACCTCTCAGGCAAGCTGATCTTCAAGAAGGAGTATAGCGGTAGCAGAGCAGATCTCAACCTTACTCAGTATCCGAAAGGAGTATATCTATTGCACCTCACCAACAACAAAGGCGAGAAGCAAACGGCTAAGCTCATCGTTCAGTAAGGTAAGTTTTTCATAGCTTAATCATTTGAAAGCGGGTTAATGAATTATTAGCCCGCTTTTTCTAATCATAGAAATCTACATTCAATAAAAACTGGATTGTCCCCCACAAAAAAATTTAATCATATCTAAAAAAATAGTACAGACCTACTGAAATCACCAATTATCTATCCCATTATCAAATTTTAAATACACCCTATTTAATAGAAAAATACAATTATTATAATAAAATACGCATCAGTCTTTATTATTCTCATAAAAATGTTTACTTTTACGCCATTATTTTAATTATTAACCCTATAATAACCTCATATCAAAATGAATAAGTCCATCTATATCATCACTCCTGATAGCTACAGCGGCAAGATTCTCGTGAGTCTTGGAATAATGCAAACCATTATCAGAAATACGCCTAATGTGGCTTACTTTAAACCTATTCTGGAACGAGCAGATGACAATCATATCTCTACGATGATTTCTCAGTTTAACCTGAATATGAAATACGAAGAGGCATTTGCCTTTACGCGAGACCAGGCAATTACACTGAAAAATCAGGGTAAAATCTCTGAGGTCTATGATACGATTATTAATAAATATAAGGCTTTGGAAGAGCGGTTTGACTTCGTTCTTGTAGAAGGGGTAGACCTTGCGAAGGAGTCCAGCACTTTTGACTTTAATTTTGATATTTCCATCATTCGCTCGCTCAACACCCCTGCCTTAGCTGTAGTAAAAGACAGCTTCACCACAGAAGAAGCCCTCCTTAGCCATACCAGAGTGGAGCTGAATACCCTACTGGAAAATGAGATAAAAGTACTCGGACTTTTCATTAACAAAGCCGAAAATCATACTTCTGAAACCAAACAAACCCTCGAAAGAGAATTTAAAAACATACATTTCACCATCATTCCACAGGAAGAAATTCTGGAAAAACCAACATTAAAGGAAATAGCCAATGCCCTTAATGCCGACTTCCTCTACGAAGACAAAAATGTAAATGTAATCGCTCAAAAGACCATCGTTGGAGGGATGAGATTGCACAATTTCCTGCCTCGCCTTACCGAAAATTGTATTGCAGTAATACCAGCAGACCGCTCAGACCTTATCGTGGGGACACTTGCAGCGAGCTTCTCTACCAACTACCCAAGAGTAGCGGGTATTGTGCTCTATGGTGGCTTTGAGCCAGAAGAGGCGATTAGTAAAATCATCGAGGGAACCAGCATTGGTGTTCCTATTATCCACGCTCAGACGGGAACCTACGAAACGGCAAATATCATTGGGAATATACGGTCGAGAATCTATCCAGAAAGTGAAGAGAAAATCAAACTCTGCCTACAGCTCTTCGATAAGCACACCGATATTTCTGACCTCAACACAAGGATTTCCTCCTTTAAATCTGACACCCTTACACCAAGGATGTTCCAATACAATATGGTAAAAGCTGCTAAAAAAGCACAGAAACATATTGTACTCCCAGAAGGTACAGACGACAGAATCCTTACCGCTGCCTCTCAACTCGCAAGTGATGAGCTGGCAACACTCACCATCTTAGGAGAGCGAGACGGCATATTGAGAAGAGTAAATGAACTCGGATTGAAGTGGAATAATGACAGAATATCCATCATTAACCCTATTGAAAGCCCGAAATATAAAGACTATTACGAGAAACTCTACGAACTGAGAAAAGCAAAAGGTTTGGAGCTCTCCCAAGCAAAAGACCTAATGCTCGATGTTTCCTACTTCGGAACAATGATGGTCTTCTTAGGCGATGCCGACGGTATGGTATCTGGTGCTGTAAATACTACGGCACACACCATTCTCCCATCGCTACAGTTCGTAAAAACAAAAGCGGGAGTGAATACCGTATCCTCCGTATTCTTTATGCTCCTCCCAGACAGAGTGCTGGTATATGGCGACTGTGCCATAGTGCCAAACCCTACGGCAGAGCAGCTTGCAGAGATTGCCATTACCTCTGCAGATTCTGCTAAAGCATTCGGTATAGAGCCAAAAGTAGCCCTTCTCTCCTACTCCTCTGGAAACTCTGGAAGTGGTGCCGATGTAGATAAAGTACGCTCTGCAACTGCCATTGTGAAAGAGCAGAGACCAGATCTCCTCGTAGAAGGTCCTATTCAGTACGATGCTGCGGTAGATCCAAAGGTGGGCTCACAGAAAATGCCTAATTCTCCAGTAGCTGGGCAAGCAAATGTGCTCATCTTCCCAGATTTGAATACGGGGAATAATACCTACAAAGCAGTACAGAGAGAAACGGGAGCTCTTGCCATCGGTCCAATGCTTCAAGGGCTTAAAAAGCCTGTGAATGACCTTAGCCGAGGCGCTACAA
>NZ_QYCZ01000001.1:0-75000 GCF_003614945.1 Bergeyella cardium | reverse complement strand
TACACCACATCCGCTTAAAATAAAAGACCTCTTCGCTGTTTGTGGGTGCAAAGATAGAATAAATTTTCTATTCTCCAAATTTTTGGAGAAAATAATCTCAGATTTTATCGGGCAGATATTTTTTTATACTTTTACGCCAATAATTAATTTTTAAGAAAATGGAATTACAAGGAACAATTAAAAAAATATTTGAAATCCAATCTTTTCCTTCAGGATTTCAAAAAAGAGAAATGATTTTACTTACCCAGGAGCAATATCCTCAGCCTGTCAGCATCGAATTTCTATCTGAAAAAATGAATTTATTAGACAATGTTTCAGAAGGAGATAATGTAAAAGTAGGTATTAATATAAGAGGAAGAGAGTGGGTAAATCCTCAGGGAGAAACGAAATACTTTAATAGTATTACAGCCTGGAGGCTAGAAAAAGTAGCTGACAATGGAGGCTATTCAGAGCCAACTCAAGCTACTCCAGCACCAGAGCAGGAAGTACAAGACACATCTTCTTCTACCAATGTTTTTGAAGAGGATGAAGATGATGACTTGCCTTTCTAGAACAATCTTCACAAGAGAGGAAAAACTAATGTTAAACCAGGGCTATACAAATTGTATAGCCCTGGTTTATTACTCCTTTAAAAGGTCAAATATTATCTATGCCTTCACAAGCGCATCTTTGGTCTCGTTTAATGAGAGAAGGAGTTCTTCACCTTCATCAATCTGCTTATTGACGAGCATCTCTGCCAGCAAGTCTTCTATATATTTTTGAACAACTCGTTTCAGAGGTCTTGCCCCAAAGTCTTTATCCCAGCCTTTTTCAGCAATGAAGTCTTTAGCTTCATCAGTAAGCTGAAGTTTATAGCCGAGCTTATTCAGTCTTGTATAGAGTTTAGTAAGCTCAAGGTCTATGATTTTTCTTATATCTTCTTTTTGCAGAGAGTTGAAGATAATAATATCATCTATCCTGTTAAGAAACTCTGGTGCAAATGCCTTTTTAAGTGCACTTTCTATAGTTGCGCGAGCACGGGCATCACTGGTAGATTGTCTTGCTGCAGTGCCAAAACCTACGCCATCTCCAAAGTCCTTCAAATCCCTCGTACCAATATTTGAGGTAAGGATAATGATGGTATTTCGGAAATCTATTTTCCTACCAAGAGAGTCGGTTACATAGCCTTCATCCAAGATTTGAAGAAGCAGATTGAATACATCAGGATGTGCTTTTTCTATCTCATCCAGTAGAACCACTGCATAGGGTTTTCTGCGTACAGCTTCGGTGAGCTGACCACCCTCTTCATAACCCACATAGCCTGGAGGAGCTCCTACCAATCGAGAAACAGCAAATTTCTCCATATACTCACTCATATCTATACGAATGAGGGCTTCATCTGAGTCAAAAAGCTCACGAGCCATTACTTTGGCAAGCTCAGTTTTACCCACCCCAGTAGAGCCGAGAAAGATAAAAGTACCTATCGGTCGGTTGGGGTCTTTGAGCCCTGCGCGGTTTCTCTGTATGGCTTTTACTACTTTATTCACCGCATCTGTCTGACCTATTACCTTACCATTGATAAGCTCATTCATCTGTGCGAGTTTATCCAGCTCGTTTTTGCCTACTTTGGTTACAGGGATTCCGCTCATCATAGAAACTACTTCAGCTACATTTTCTTCGGTTACGAGTTCTTTGGCTTCTTTTGTATTCTTATCCCACTCGTCCTGTACTACCTGCAGTTCGCGAAGGAGATGTTCTTCCTCTTCTTTATATGTCCTTGCTTCAAGGTAGTCTTGTGCTTTTGCAGCCTTCTGTTTTAGGCTTTTTACCTCTTCTATCTTTTGTTCAAGTTCAATGATTTTGGTAGGGACTTTTATATTCTTAATATAAACTCTGGAGCCTGCTTCGTCCATTGCATCAATAGCCTTGTCTGGAAGAAATCTATCGGTAATATATCTTGAAGTGAGATTAACACACGCCATAATAGCCTCCGATGTATAGGTTACATTATGGTGTTCCTCGTATTTATCCTTGATTTGATTTAAAATCTGAATGGTCTCCTCCACAGAAGTTGGCTCTACCATTACCTTTTGGAAGCGCCTTTCCAGAGCACCATCTTTTTCTATATACTGCCTGTACTCATCAAGGGTGGTAGCTCCGATGCACTGAATCTCTCCCCTTGCTAATGCAGGTTTAAACATATTGGAAGCATCCAAACTGCCCGCTGCACCTCCTGCCCCTACGATGGTATGAAGCTCATCAATGAAGAGTATAACATCTCTGTTTTTCTCTAATTCGGTCATAATGGCTTTCATTCGCTCTTCAAACTGACCACGATACTTTGTCCCTGCAACCAAACTTGCCAAGTCAAGGGTAATTACTCTTTTATTATAAAGCACTCGAGAGACTTTTTTCTGATGAATCCTAAGTGCCAGACCTTCTGCAATGGCAGATTTACCAACACCAGGCTCACCTATAAGTAATGGATTATTCTTTTTCCTTCGGGAGAGTATCTGCGAAACTCTTTCTATTTCTTTTTCTCTACCGATAACGGGGTCAAGTTTTCCATCTCTTGCTAGAGCTGTAAGGTCTCGCCCGAAATTATCAAGCGTAGGGGTTTTAGTCTTTCCAGAACTGATACTTCCTGTAAGATGCTTCATCTGGTTGTATTCTTCTCTATCGTCTTCATCTTCATAAGTGCCCATTTTGGGCTGGGTAGCATCTGAATCTTTCAAGGTAGATTTAAGCTCCTCCTCTACTCTATTGTAATCTATATCGTAAGCTGCTAAGATATGAGCTGCTGGATCTTCTTGTTTATGAAGAATTCCGAGCAAAAGGTGTATAGCGCTTACCTCTTCACTTTGATACAGCCTACACTCCAGCTGAGCACGAAGAATAGCCGAATTCGCCATTTTAGTAAGCGGAATACTCTGCTTAGGTTCAGACAGAGGGCTTGGAGCTACTGCCTCGCTTAGGTTTTCTATTTTTCGCCTGATTTGGGTAAGGTCTGCATTAAGAGATTGTAATAAATCTCTCGCTGTATTCTCTGTCTTCACAATCCCAAGTAAGAGATGTTCTGTATTGACAAACTCACTGTTGAGTCTTCTTGCTTCATTTGTGCTTTGACTAAGCACTTTTTTAAAGTCTTCTGATAACTTGTAATCCATAATCTTTTCTCACAAAATAAGGGGTTTTGTCCTTAGGTCGACCAAAATTACAAATATTTTACCAATATGGAGTTTCTGACTTTATGGCAGAAGCAAATAAAAATGATTTGTTACATTTGCCCTCTCAAAAATAAATTTCTATGAACAGCCAAATTGCCGAGTATATCGGTTATACAGCCTCTATTTTCATCGTATTAAGTTTTGTATTTAAGAATATAACCACCATCAGAATTATCAATATGATTGGTTGTATGTGCTTTGTAGTTTATGGTTTTTACAGTGGCGACAAACCTTTTTACCCTGTCATCATTCCCAATGCAATACTCTCTGTAGTCCAAATATTCTTTTTGATAAAAGAGAGCAAAAACAAACCCTCAAATTCATAAGATGACGATACAGGAGAAACAGCAGGAAATCATCAATGATTTTGAATTCCTCGAAGACTGGGAACAGAAATACGAATACATTATAGATCTCGGTAAGGGCTTAAAACCTATGGCTGAGGATAAGAAAACGGAGGAAAACCTCATCAAAGGTTGCCAGTCCCAAGTATGGATTTCACCTGATTTCCGAGAAGGCAAGCTCTACTTTGATGTAGATTCAGACGGGATACTCCCAAAAGGCATCGTCGCTCTACTTGCCAGCGTATATAGCGGGCATCCTGTGGAGGAAATCCTATCCTCTGACTTTAAATTTATAGAAGAAATAGGGCTCAGAGAGTTCCTCTCCCCCTCCCGAGCCAATGGACTGGCTGCAATGACTAAACAAATAAAATTCTACGCCGTAGCATATCAGTTGAAATCTTGATAAAAGTAGTTGCATATCGCTTTTCCGCTCTGGGAGATGTAGCGATGACCGCCCCCGTCTTCCGCGAGATACTCGAACAGAACCCCAATCTGGAAATCACCATTGTTTCCCGAGATTCTTTCAGAGATATATTTGAAGGTATCCCTCGCCTGAACTTTAAAGGGGTAAATCTGAAAAAATACAAAGGGCTGATGGGGATGAGAAAGCTCGCGCTTGAGATTCATCACGAGATAAAACCCGATTTTATTGCCGACCTGCATGATGTTATCCGCAGCAAAATGCTCAATAAAATCTTCAAAATAAAAGGCTATAAAGTCTTCAAAATAAATAAAGGAAAGGAAGAAAAAAAACTCCTCACCGATGTCTGGAATATAGAAAAACACCCCATTAAACGAACCACCGAGCGCTATGCAGATGTCTTCCGAGAGATGGGGTTTCCCGTAACGCTCTCAGACAAGCTCCGCCCCACTTCTGAGGCAAAGCACGGCATCGGCATCGCTCCTTTTGCTCAGCACAAAGGCAAAGTTCTCCCCATAGAAAAAACCTACGAGCTCATTAAAATCATCGCCAAAAAAGAAAAAGTATACCTCTTCGGAGGGGGGAAGGAAGAAACCGAAATCCTCTCCCAATGGGAAAAAGAAATCCCCAATACCCACAGCCTCGCAGGTAAGCTCAAACTAAAAGAAGAGCTACAGCAGATCGGTGAGCTAAAACTGATGATTTCTATGGACTCTGCCAATATGCACTTCGCAAGCCTTATGGGCACCCGATGCATCTCCATCTGGGGGCAAACCCACCCCTATGCGGGCTTCCTCGGCTATGGGCAGCGGTTAGAAGACGCCGTGCATATCCAAGACCTCACCTGCCGCCCTTGCTCGGTTTTCGGAGATAAGGAATGCTACAGGGGCGACTGGGCTTGCCTCCACGAAATCAATATCCAAAAAATCCTCAGCAAGGTCTATCCACAAGAGGTATAAAGTAATCCTTTATCTGAAAAATAATCCTTACCATTTAGTTTAAAATTAAAAGACTACACAACTTTGTCTATACTTAATATTCTCTGGCAATTTTAACTAAAAGGCTTTGCCTTTGTTTTATCGAATAAAATGTGATTCTACTTAAAAACTAATGCTATAAGTACCTGTGGAGGAGGTTTGAGCTTTTTCTGCCTTTACATATCTCTTAATCCACGAGACGGTGGTGCTTACAATACACGGGTCTGAGCTCCCCGAAAGGCGGTGGGCAGAAGTTACATTACCCGCCTTATCCACCGTATAGGAAATCGTAATAGTGCCAGAAGCGGTGCAGTCGTGCGCAGGCTGAGCGCCTCCACGCCCCATAGTGCCAGGGATAAATGCAACGAGCTTTCTATCTACTCCAATCTTGCTATTGCCACTGCCCTCGCCACCGAGAGGGTCTCCCTCATTACCGGAAGTACCTGCCGAGCCCTGCGAGCCTGCCTTGCTCCCTCTACCTCTCAGGAGGTTGCCTACGGCTTCGTTGGGTTGTGGTTGGCTATTCGCAGTAGCAGATGAGGTTTCTCTCGTTTTTGATTGAGAAGAAGGGGCTTTATCGGTCTTTTGGTTTGTGGTTTTTTCTTTTGACTTTGCCTCTTTTTTGGTTTCTTTTGGCTTTTCGGCTATGAGTTTTTCATTCTTGCCTGTTAGGATTTTATCTTTCACGGTTTCCTGAGGCTGAGGTTTTGTTTCTGGCTGAGGCGGGGAAACAGGCGTAGGCTGAGGTTGGATATTTTCTACTGTGTTTGGAGGTGTCTGAGGAGCGGGCTCTTCTTCACCTGTACCGTTTTGATTATCGCCAAAGTTGATGAGCATAGTAGTGATCACTTCCTCCTTAGGGAGCGTTCTCGTGAACTGATAAAAATAGATAAGGAGAAAGAACAGGAGGGTGAGGAGAGCGGTTATAACGGCACTTCTCCTTTTGTCCTTCGTTTGGTTGTTTCTATGTAGCTCAGTGTAATTCATCCCGCGTTTTTTTGATAGTAAATATTGAGATGATGTATTAATCTACTTGCAGCGTTGCAATAGCGATATTGAAATGATGAGTCTCTGCGATATTCATTAAAAATACGATGTCTTTATGCTTTGTATTTTCATCTGCTCGAATTGTAAAAGCGGGGTTTTGCTCATCTTTAAGGAGGTTGACAAGGTAGTTTTCTATCTCTTCGGCTTTCATTTCTTTATCATTAATGAAATATGAGCCATCTTCTTTTACGGTAATTGCTGTAGGGTCTTGGATACTTGGATCTCCAGCTGATGCTTTGGGGAGTTTTACATCTATGGCACTCTGGCTAATGGCAGAGCTGGTAATCATAAAAAAGATAAGGAGGAGGAAGATGATATCCGTCATCGATGCCATACTGAACTCTGCACTTACCCTGTTTCTTCTTCGTAGGTTCATAGGTTTAGAGGGGTTTGTTTAGTGTATCGAGGAATTCTCCTGTGTGCGTCTGAATTTTGAGAACCAATCGGTCTACATTTGTAACGAGGATGTTATAAAAGAAATAAGCGGGGATACCCACGAAAAGCCCCACAGCCGTAGTTGCCATAGCGGTATAAATACCCGTAGCCAACAGCTTTGGGCTGACGGCACCCGTTACATTAGAGATTTCAAAGAACGCCATAATCATCCCAACCACCGTACCGAGGAAGCCAAGCATAGGAGCTGCTCCTGAAGCCGAAGCCAGAATATTAAGGTTCTTTTCCAGCTTTGATACTTCTACCTGCCCCTGAGCTTCCATTGCATTAGAAATATCAGAAATGGGGCGCCCGATTCGGGATAGCCCTTTCTCTATCATTCTCGCCTCTGGAGAATCTATCGTTTTACAATAGTCAATAGCTGTTTCTATCTTGCCATCTTGTACAAAATCCTTAATATTTTCTAAGAAATTAGGGACTTCCTTTGCAGCCCTTCGGATGAAGAAATACCGCTCAAAAAAGATATAAAGAGAAAGCACTCCGAGAAGGAAAATAGCAATCATAATCGTATTTCCTAAAATACCTCCACTGAAAAGAATCTCCCAAAGGGAAAAAATATGCTTTTCTGGCTGTAACTGTACGGTTCCTGTGGCTAAACTATCTTGCATAAAAGTATTTTTTAATGTAATCTAACGATATTTTTATTTTAATATTATCTTTTTAATCCTCACCCTTTTTCAGGTGGATAGACTCTAATTTTCTTAAGGCGAGCAAAGATATAAAAAACCTATCCTCCTTTACAATGGAAGGGTTCGTTCTACATCAGACAAGTCTATTTTTATCGGTATAATTCAGTTTAAAGAAAATCGCTGTCATAATAGAAAAGGCAAGGAGAGAGCTCCCTCCATAACTGAAATAGGGGAGAGGAATCCCAACCGTAGGGAAAAGCCCCATAACCATACCTATATTAATCCCAAAGTGCATTAAGAGGATAGAAGCAAAGCTATACCCGAAGACTCGGTTAAAAGTAGATTTCTGCCTTTCGGACAGGTAATAAATACGCCCGATAAACAAAGTATAAAGGAGAATCAGTGCCGTGCTGCCCACAAAACCCCACTCCTCACCTACGGTACAAAAGATATAATCGGTTTCCTGCTCGGGCACGAACTTCCCCCTCGTAACGGAGCCTTCTCTGTATCCCTTACCCTTTAATCCGCCAGAACCTATCGCTGTTTTAGAATACAACAGATTATATCCAGAAGTATCACGGAAGGCTTTTTCACCTTTATAAAGAACTTCTATACGCTCCTTTTGGTGTCTTGGGAGCTTTTCCAAAACCTTAGGAGTAACCATAGCAAATGCAGAGAGAAATGCAACAATCCCCACCAGAGCAGCTACGCTGATGACATTCCAATGGATGCGGGAATAATTAAAGAGAACAAAAAGAAATGCAAGAGCGATAATCCCTCCTATTACATAAAGCGGATTAATGGCAAGAGCTACTAAAAATACCGCAGCAAAAACAAATATGAAGATAAATAGCCAGCCACTAAGCCCTTCTCTATAAAGTGCAATAGCAAAAGCAAAGAAGACAAGCAAAGAGCCCACATCGGGAATCATAAGCACAACAATGGCAGGAATCCCCACAATAGCGAGGACTGAAATAAGCGAATTTCTATTATTCAGATTAAAATCTGCTCCTGAGACATAATTGGCAAGCATCAGTGCAGTACCGATTTTTGCAAACTCCACAGGTTGCATTGTAAAGCTACCGAATTTATACCAGTTTTTCTGCCCAAGAATTTCCTTTCCAAAAGGGAAAAGCCCGATGAGGAGAAGTACGCCTGCGATATAAAAAATCCCAGCCATATTCTCAAAGAATTTACTCCTGGTGAAGAAAATAACAATCCCCACCACAAAGGAAATACAGAAAAATATAAACTGCTTAGTACCTAGAGCCTCATCTACACTATAAATATTAGCGATAGCAAAGCCACAGAGCAGGATATACATTGTAATACCGAATTTATCTATACCTTCCATTGGGTTTGAAATTGAGAGGGGTTAATTAGGAGAATTATTATTATTCAATCGAGCTTCCTGCTCTTTTTTAAGCTGATTTTGGAGCTCTACCTTTTTCAAACTATCTTTTCTTTTCCGTTCAAGGGAGTCTTCCTTTGTGGGTTTGTACCAGCCTTTGCGTTTCATATCTGCAACCCATTGTCTTTTATACTCAGGCATAAAGGAGGCATTAATCATCTTCTTATAGAGATGTTCTCTTTTGATATTCCCTGTAATATGCTTCTCTGCGATGAGAGTAGCGGCAGGACCCGCCCAAGTAGCTCCAAAACCTGCGTGCTCCATAACAGCGGCAACAACAATTTTAGGACTCTCCGCTGGTGCGATGAGTACGAAGATAGAATTATCCTTACCCTGAGGAACCTGAGCAGTACCTGTTTTAGCAAGCTGTGTAAATTCCGAAGTTTTAAGCGAACGGGCAGTACCTCTTTGTACTACGGCTTCCATTCCTTTGAGAACGGGCTCAAAATATTTTGGCTCTACAAGGGTTTTGTGCTTTACCTTAAATCTTGGGTCGGGGTTTGGCTTTCCATCTATCGATTTTACGATGTGGGGGGTATAATACCAGCCTTTATTAGCAATGGCAGCCATAGCATTTGCCATTTGGATGGGGGTGAGGAGTACATCTCCCTGCCCCATACCATTGAAAACAGCTCCTGTGGAGAGTGCATCCCAGTTTTTATAATTACCCTCCTTCTTTGAGCTGTGCATATTGAGTTTTTTCTGTCTGTTTTCATAATATTCTCCACTGGGGATTCTCCCTTTTGAGCCAACGGCAAGGTCATTATTGAGAAAGACACCGAGACCAAAGCTCGCCATTATTTCCTTCCATTCATCAACGCCCTTGGAAGGGTTATTTGGATATTTATTTACAATGGCAAGGAAAGCGTGGGAAAAATAGCAGTTGCTCGAGACTTGTAAAGAAGGGATGAGGGGAGTGGCTCCACCGTGTCCTTTAATCCTAAGCCCTCTATAATTAAAACCTCCTCCACAGGGGAAGATGGTCTTATCCGTCATCACTCCCATTTGCATTCCCGCAAGTGCAGTAAGCATCTTAAAGGTAGAACCAGGGGGATAAGCCGCCTGTACAGACCTGTCAAAAGTTGGGCGCTGATTATAGAGGGTATCAACCTGTAATTTGTAGAGGTTTTTGGACTTTTCTGCACCTGTAAAAAGATTGGGGTCAATGTCTGGGCCTGTTGCCATAGCGAGAATTTCGCCGTTATTTGGGTCAAGGGCAACGATGGCACCTTGCTTATTCACTAAAATCTCTTCGGCGAGTTTTTGGAGGTCATAATCTATCGTAAGTGTGATGTCTTTACCCGTTACCACCTCTTTATCAAGGCTACCTCCTTTATAAGAACCGATATTCCTTAGCCTGATGTCTTTTTGGATATAGTTAATTCCTTTCTCTCCGCGCAAAGTAGTTTCATAGGCTTTTTCCACACCTGATTTACCGATATTATCCCCTGGACGATAATAGAGAGAATCTTTTTTTATGTCTCGCTCATTTACCTCGTTGGTATAGCCGAGCAGATTCCCAGAAGTAGAGACTTCATAACGGCGCTGAGGACGAGAAACAATACTAAAAGCAGGATATTTGAAGATGATTTCTTGGATTCTGGCAACATCTTCGCGGGTAAGGTTTTTAAGGAAAGTAACAGAGGTAAGAGGGGAAAAGTATTTCTCCTTTCGTGCCGTATTGATGCGCTCTACAAAGCTGTTTTCATCAATCCCAACAAGATTGCAGAAAGCGATAGTATCAAAATCAGGCTTCATAAGCGCCTCTGTGTAGGAAATCTCATAAGAAGGCTGGTTGCTCACGAGGATTTTACCATTGCGATCAAAAACGGCACCCCTTTGTGGGATAACATACTCGGTTTTTATAGAGGTATTGAGGGCATTGAGAGCATATCTATCGGTGAAAAGCTGTAAATACGCAAGCCTCGCAATAAAAATGGAGGCAATAAGCAGGAGGATAAGCGTAATCTTGATATACTGATGCTTCATATTGTGCAAAAACCCCTGAAAAACGGAGCTTAGGAGGCGCAAAGATAAGATTTTTTAGTGGAGATTTTCAGCGTGGAAGCTTCAGGAAAGATTAGAACTGATTAAAGGAAAAATTTTTAAGATAAGCCCTGTACCTTCGAGGAAGCATCAAAATAAACCCTACCGCTATCGGTAGGGTTTATTTTTTTACCTGTCAAAATCTTGAATTAGAATGTTACAACCATTCCTGCAAGGAAGTTGGCAGTAGCCTGAGGATAATAGTAGGGCTTGCCTTTTTTGTATCTTCCGTGGGCCACATATTCGCGATTGAGGAAGTTATTCACATCAAAAGTAAAGATGACGGACTTACAAAAACCTCGAGGAACGAGCTCATACGAAAGGCTGAGATTATTGACGAAGAAATCTGGAAGTTTGGCATTCTCCTCTTGTTCATTGGTAAGATATCGCTCGCCTACGAACTTCGCCTGCCAGGTGATTTGCAGATTTTTAAGCGGTACATAAGTAAGGGCATTGCTGGCGACAAAAGATGGAGAGAAGGAAATCTCAGTAGAGCCGAGATTGATAATTTTCCCCGATTTATCCTTCGTATGATAGTCTCTATTTCGGTTTCGGCTAAGGGCAAAATTGGGCTGCCAGAAGAATGTATCGGAGATTTTTACAAGGGCATCTGCCTCGAGACCGAATCTGTAGCTATTCCCGCTGTTTTTCCTAAGAGGATAGCCCGTTTTGCTGATATCCCCTGTGAGGACGAGCTGGTCGGTATAGCCCATATAATAAAGATTGGTATTGAGCCTTAGCCTATCGGTGATGAGGCGCCAGCCGAGCTCAAAATCATTTACTTTTTCAGCTTTTGGGAGCAGGTTGCCTTTGGAGATATTCTCTGCATAGTCTTTATAATCGGAGCGGTTGGCTTCCTTAGTTGCGTGGGCATAGGAGAGGTAGAGGCTGCTAGAATCATTTACCTTGAAAGTAACGCCCGCTTTTGGATTAAAAAGGTGAAGAGGCTCATCAATCATCGTTTCAAAAAGGAGAGATTTGAAACCTACATACCTGTACTGAACATCTGCAAAAAGGCTCCATTTATCGGTGAGCGAATAAGTGATTTTAGCAAAAGCCGATGCCTCATTTTTCTTGCCATAGATTTTTTTACCGAGTCTTTCTTTGTAGGCTTTGGTTGCGTTTTCCGTCCAGATATATTCATCAAAATGGCGACCGTCGTAGGTATTCGCAGCCCCTCCGAAGATAAGGTCTATCGCCTCCTTTTTATAATTTGCGGAGAAGGTAGTACCGTAGAAGTCATTATCCATTTTATATTGGATAACGAAATTTCCATTGGCATCTCCCCAATTGTCCATTTGCTCCCAATAGCCCCTGCCTTTGGTATAGTGAAAGGCGAGATTGGTCGTCCAACTGCCCGACCATTTTTCAGACCAATGCAGCTGTGCGTGGTCTTGCTGATAGTTATCGGTTTCATTATCGTAGAAAAGTATATTTCCCTTTTTATCGGTGTATTTCCCTGATGGATTATACCTTCGGTTTTCCTCCAGCGTTTTGGCATCAATCCCCTTATATGCGAGGTAAGTTTTCTCTTTACCTCCAAAAACAAGGGCTTTTATCAGCGTATTCTTGTGCGAATATGCTGCTTGTAAAAAATAAGATGTAAGGTCTGAGAAAGCCCTGTCTACATAACCATCTGAATTGATTTTTGAGAGTCTTCCTGAGATTTCAAACCTGTCATTCAACTTACCTGTGGAGAATTTAAGTGAATGCTTGTGGGAGTTATAGCTTCCGTAATAATTGGCAATCTCTCCATAAGGATTTTGGGAAATGGCATCTGTAAGTACATTAAGGCTCGCTCCAAAAGCCCCCGCTCCATTGGTAGAAGTGCCCACACCTCTCTGCACTTGAATACTCTCGGCAGAGCCTGCAAAATCCGAAAGGTTATACCAATACACCCCAAGAGATTCGGAATCATTATACGGAATACCATTGATGGTTACATTGGTTCTCTGCAAATCATTACCACGAATGAAAAGCGCCGTAGAGCCAAAGCCCGTACCATCTTCAGAATAGGAAACCACACTCGGCAGCCTGTCTACAAGAACAGGAATCTGCTTGCCTACATTTCGCTGTTTGATTTCCTTTTTGGATAGATTAGAAAAGGTAACTGGCAGTGTTTCTTTTGCTCTTACTGCTGTGATGAGCACCTCATCTATCACCTTAGTAGAATCTGCTTTAGATTCTTGGGCAGCTGCTGTAATACTCGCAAGTGCCTGTGCCATAAAAAATAATTTTTTCATTACAAAATGAAAGTTTTTGTAAAATAAAAGAGGTAATTATTTTATGGAATTAAAAAATAAAGCCTGTCTTTGCAACCCAACAGCAAAAACAAGCCACTCATTTAGCTTCTTTTCCTTAGACTGCATTACCAGCCCAAGTTCTATGGGTATAATCTCAGCCTTTTACAGCACCCCTTTGAGACAGCACAAAAATATAAAAAAGAGGAATAATTCCCCTTATTTTTGTTAATTTTTTAATAATGGATAGATAAATAATTTATTTAAAAGACTTTAAAAGCCCATTCTCAGCCTGTTTTGTAAGATTTTTTCCTGCAAATCTTCCAAGCTGATGCCTTTTAAAGCTGCAACTTTACGGTACAAATCCTCAATATTGAAATCTGTATTATCTGTTTCTAAAAAAAATCGGTCTATCGGTGTATTCTTTACAATCTCCTGCAAAGAGAGATTGTGGAGCACCGCTCTGCCAAAAGAAAGATAAAAACCCTTATCCAAAAGCCCTTTGGCAATTGTTTCCTTTTTATTGAATCCGTGAATGATTAAAGGAACTCTCGCGATTTTACTAAATCTTAGCAGCTCAGAAAACCTCCTTACACAGTGAATAATCACGGGCTTCTGGATTTCATTTGCCCAAAGAATCTGCCGACTAAAAACCTCTTCCTGCTCCTTTTCACTTGTGGGGACAAAAGCATCTAAGCCGCATTCTCCTATGGCAAGGCAATGAGCACTCAAACTGCTTTTCTTAAACCATTCCCAAGATTTTTCTGTAATAAAATCTAAGTCCTTAGGGTGAAACCCCACAGAAAAAGCCGTCTCTACAGGGTTTTCTAAAAAATTGAGATTATAAATCCCCTGCTTGTCTTTTGCGTGATGGTGAAAATCAAAAAACATCATCATTAGGCTTTCCCCTGCCTGATTTCTTTTACTTCTTTTATTCGCTGCTGGAAGTAGTCCTTTTTTTCAGGGTGCTTCTCTGATAATAATTCAAAAGCATTTATCGCTTTTGCATAGAGCCTCTGGTCAAGGTAGAGATTGGCAAGAGTTTCTGTCATCAGGTGGGAGATATCATCGCTCTTTTCTTTTAAAATAAAATCGTTCTCCTCTTTCAGTTTGCTGATTTTTGGGTTATTCTCTATAAAGGTATCTATTGCCTTGCTCTTGATTTCCTCTATACTTTGAGCTGCCTTGATTTCCTGCTCCTCTACCGCAGCTATTTTATCCAATTTCAGCCAGCTCTGCCAAGTATTGATAAATTCAGGTACATTGCTCTGAGGCTTATCTTCTTCCGAAGATGGGACAGCTTCAATCTCGGAGGAATGCTCCTCTTCCTGAAAAATTTCCTCATTTTCTGAAATGAATGAGATGCTTATCACTGGGCTTTTGTGCTCATCCGATGGGGAAGGTGCTTTTTCTTCTGATGAAGAGATCTCCACCTCTGGCACATCGCTTACTTTCTTAGTTTCTATTGGAGGGGCTATTGCCTCTTCCGATTTTTTTTCTGAAATAAGCGCATCGGGTGTGTTTTGTAAAAAGCTCAATGGCTTCCAAGCTGAGGGTGATGGCACCGAATACTCCTCCTGAATTTCTCCCTCTGGGAGGGCGTCTTTTGGCTTTTCTTCGGTTTTTAATGGCTCCGAAACAGGGGTTTCCTCCTGCAATGCCCTTTCTGCTTCACTGAAATTAATATCCGTATTAGATACTTCGTCTTCTTCTTGGCGAACTACTGGTGCTGCATTCTTTTTCCTCGCCATCTTTGCTTCCACCTCTGCTATAAGGCTCAGCCTTTCCTCTTCATACTTATTCTTAGGCTCAGCCTTTGGAATATAAACTTCTGTCTCCCCTACTTCCATTTTTAGAGGCACTACCTCTTTTTTTACTTTCTCAACAATTGGAGGCTTTGCCTCTTCCATTTCATCATCAATAAGCGGAAGTGGAGGCTCCACTGCTTTTATTTCTTCATCATTAACAGCCACAGGTGTTTTATCATTGATTTCTTCTTCAACAGCAACAAGTAATTCATCATTGATTTTTTCTTCAATAATCGGAGGCTCTACCTCTTTTTTTACCTCATCAATAAGTGGAAGCGGAGGCACTGCCTCTTCTATTTTATCATCAATAAGTGGAAGTGGAACCTCCACTGGTGGGTTGATGAGTTTATAGAGGATTTTTTTATCTGTGGTATAGGCAGCGGTAAGGCTTAGGAGGTCTTTGTATGCTGTAGGGTTATACTTATGAACCCCGTAGAGGAGCACTGCCCTTAGGCTTTGCATAAAGGGATAAGCCGAGAGCTCGCTCTCAAGAGCTGGGAGGTCTTCTGCCGTTAGGGCTTGGGGGTTTTTGAGGAGCTCTAAGGTTCGTTCTTGTATCATCTTTTACCAATCTGCAATTATATCATTAAATATTTTATTGATGAGCCTTTCTATAACGATTTTGGTTTGCTGAGCCTCGATTTGGTTAATATCTAAATCGCTGCTAAACACGGCTTCATCGGTATAGGTTCTATCAAAGTTTTTTTGGGGCTCATATTTATTCTCGTAATGTACTTTTACGGTGATGGTCATTTTATTCTGTGAAGTTTGGGTAAAGCCTCCTGAAACATTTTCCACCGTATTGGATGAGACTGCTGCCGGGCTACTCGGGTTATAATCCACGATTTCTCCTTCTATAAAAATATCGGGGCTTTCGGTAGCGCCTTTCAGGGTGGTTCTTTGGAGGAATCTATTCTGCATATCTATGGAGAACTGCTGTGCGAGGGTAGGATTTTTAAGCGCAGAATTATCCACAAACTCATTAATCTTAATCGTCTTCACATCTTTGTGCAGAGACGAGCCCGTAAAGGTATAGCAGGAGTAGAGTAGGAGGGAGGCACCTAAAACCAAAATCTGTCTAATGCGCATCATCATAGCTTCCTATTTCTGAAATTTCGTCATAAGAAATCTGTTCTACTGCATCTTCAAAGGCGAAATAATTACACGCATAAGTGAACGGCAGTGTAAAAATTAATCCCACAAGACAAGCAAAGTATCCTACCGATGCCAAAAGACCTACCACTAAACTAAAGCCCAGTATCTGGAAGAATGCTCCACGAGTCATTATAAAAGATGCTTTCAAGGCAGTCTTTATGTCCTTCACTTGAAGGAAGGAGATCAGCATAGGGCTGTAGAAAATCTTAACACTTATGAGCATAATGATAATTGCTATAAGAAAAACATACGCATAATAAAATAGGGTATAGGGGAGGCTTGGCACATCTGTTTTGCCTAATGAAGTAATTGCCCATACCCAAAACACGATTCCAGGGATGTATAATATGAAGAATATCCCAAACAATATCAGCTGGAGGAAGAAGTAAGGCAGAAAATCATCAAAGTTGAAGATTTCAGAGACCTCAGCGTTTTGCCCTTTGTGGAGTTTTCGCAGGTATTTATAGAGATTACCCACGGCAAGCATTGCACAGAAGGGGATAAATGCCATCACAAAGGTGAGGAGGCTTGCCAGCAGTATATTGCCAAAATTATTCTTGTAAAGCTCCCAACCTTGGCTAAGGTATTGGGAGAATTTAAAATTTACGGGGTTGATGTTCAGCGTAGCCATAAGATTCGGGGGATATTATGATTCTAAGTTGTATTGTTTCAGTTTTCTGTAGAGGGTTCTTTGGGATATTCCGAGCTCGTCTGCCGCACGGTTTCTTCGCCCTTTATGTTTTTCTAATGCCTTTATGATAAGCTCTCTCTCGTTGTTTTGTAGCGAGAGGCTATCGGTTTTTGCTTCTTCCAGTTCTATATCTTCTATATTGTGATACTCCTCATTGATATCTACGGGATGATGGCTGATGGGCGATGGATAAAACGCCGCAGGCTGAGCATTCTCTCCGAGAGGGCTGCCCCCTATTCCTTGCTCAAAGTAGAGGCGAGGGCTGGCGCCCGAACCGCCGTCTGCCGCATAAATCCTATTGATAAGGTTCTGCTCTTGGGTAGAGAAATCTACCGCTCCTCGGTTTTTGATAAGCTCGGAGGTGAGGGATTTTAAATCATTAATATCATTCCTCATATCAAAGAGGATTTTATACATAATCTCTCGCTCGGTGCTGAAATCCGTCGTACTACTGCCCAGATTCTGGCGATTGCCTATCACAGCGGGTAGGTTCGGTTGTGCAGGGATGTATTCTGCGAGCTTAGTGGCAGAGATGGTTCTGGACTGCTCCACTACCGTCATCTGCTCCACGAGGTTTCTCAGCTGGCGTACATTTCCAGGGAAGGGGTAGCTCTCGAGGTATTGCACGGCATCTTCCGAAAGCTCCAGCTCTGGCATTCTATATTTCTCGGCAAAGTCTATTGCAAATTTCCTGAACAGGAGATGAATATCGCCTTTCCTATCCCTTAGTGGAGGCATATCTACCTGCACCGTATTGAGGCGGTAATAGAGGTCTTCGCGGAACCTTCCCTCCTGTATGGCATTCATCATATTCACATTGGTTGCCGCTACGATTCTCACATTGGTCTTTTGGATTTGTGAGGAGCCCACTTTCATAAACTCACCGCTCTCGAGCACTCGGAGGAGTCTCACTTGGGTTTGTAGGGGGAGCTCACCGACTTCATCGAGGAAAATCGTACCGCCGTCTGCCACCTCAAAGTAGCCCTTTCTCGTGCTGGTAGCCCCTGTAAAAGCGCCTTTCTCGTGCCCAAAAAGCTCAGAATCTATCGTACCTTCGGGGATGGCACCACAATTCACCACAATATAGTGCTGATGCTTCCTGCGAGATTCGGAATGTATGATTTTCGGGATAAACTCCTTACCCGTACCACTCTCACCAATGACGAGAACGGAGATATCCGTAGGCGCTACCTGTACCGCTTTTTCTAATGCGCGGTTCAGTGCGGGGTAGTTGCCAATAATCCCAAATCGGTTTTTTATCATTTGTAAATCTGCCATCTTTTTTGGTTTTCAAATAAAGGAGTGGGTAGTATACCCACCCCAAGCAATTAATTAAAAATTATAAGAGTTCTCTTTTCTCTTAGTTTTAGAATCCATAAAGTTTTTACACTTTGCTTCTCCATTAATGAGTGATATTCATTATCTCCCTACTCAATTTTTTTACTGCCAATAGTGACTATAAAATGGTTTGCTTACCCTTTTCCCAAAACAGGAAGCCTCCAAAGACGAATATTTTTTTGAAAAAGAACTCAATCTCCAACTGGAAGCCGTGAGCCAAAAGTAGGGAAAAAATTTTGTTTTGAAGAGAGGGTATTCTTTTTTGTGTGGAAAGGTTAGGCCTCATGGCGGGCGAGGAGCGTGCCGCGCGTAGAATCATAAGCGAAGACGGTAACGAAATCGCCGAGCTTCTCGCCTTGTTTTTTATCGAAGACTACGACCACATTTTGGGAGTTTCGCCCTTTCCATTGGTTTTTATTTTTCTTGCTTTCGCCGTCTATCAGCACTTCGTGGTACTTGCCTACATAGGTTTTCATCCGTGCGGAGGAGAGCTCACCTTGGAGGTCGATTACTTCTTGGAGTCTTCGTTTTTTCACCTCATCGGGGATGTTGTCTGGCATTTTTTTGTGGGCTGGGGTGCCTGGCCGTTCGGAGTAGGCAAACATATAGCCATAATCGTACTCCACTTCTTTCATCAGGCTGAGGGTATCTTGGTGGTCGGCCTCCGTCTCACCAGAAAATCCTACCATTATATCTTGTGAGAAAGCGATATCGGGGACGATGAGCTTTGCCTCTTTAATCAGATCCAAATACTGCTGGCGGGTGTGCTGTCGGTTCATTGCTCGGAGCATCGCATCGCTCCCTGACTGTATCGGGAGGTGTACATATCGGCAGATATTGGGATATTTTGCCATCATTTTAAATACATCGATGCTCATATCTTGCGGATTGGAAGTTGCGAAGCGGATTCTCATTTGGGGAACGGCTTGGGCAACCATCTCTAAAAGGTGAGCGAAGTGGAGGGCGGTAGCCTGCTGCATAGGGGAGGCTTTGGTGAAATCCTTCTTTGCGCCGCCCCCGTACCAGAGGTAGGAGTCTACATTCTGCCCGAGGAGGGTTACTTCCTTGTAGCCATTGTTCCAGAGCTCTTGGCATTCTTTGATGATGGAGTGTGGGTCTCTGCTGCGCTCCCTACCGCGGGTAAAGGGTACGATGCAGAAGGTGCACATATTGTCGCACCCCCGTGTAATGGTTACAAAAGCGGTAACGCCACTCCCGCTGAGCCTCACGGGGCTGATGTCTGCATAGGTCTCCTCTTTGGAGAGCATTACATTGATGGCGTCTCTGCCTTCCTGAGTTTCTCGGAGGAGGTTGGGCAGGTCTCGGTAGGCGTCTGGGCCTACGACGAGGTCTACGAGCTGCTCTTCTTCTAGGAGTTTTGTTTTGAGGCGCTCTGCCATACATCCGAGCACGCCGACGGTGAGGCTGGGGTTGTATTCCTTTTGTTTTTTAAACTGGGAGAGGCGCATCCTTACGGTTTGCTCTGCCTTTTCTCGCACGGAGCAGGTGTTGAGGAGGATGAGGTCTGCCTCTTCTACTTTGGTTGTGGTATTATAGCCAATATCGCTGAGAATAGAGGCTACGATTTCGGAGTCTGAGAAATTCATCTGGCAGCCGTAGCTCTCCAAGAAGAGTTTTTTGGTATTTCCTTTTATTTCTTTCCCAGCATAGGCTTCGCCTTGGCGGGTTTCATCTATATATTTCTTTTCTTGTAGCATTCTGCAAAATTCATTTTTTAAAATAATCTGCAAAGATAATCACCTACAACTTGAGGGGCAACTATAATGCCTACAGCACAAAGAATGCTTAAAAAGGAGAGGTGGATAATATATTTTGAAGCCAGGAAGTAAAGCTGTACTTCTCTCGAATTTCAGAAGGGAGGGTTTCAAACGGTTTATGGAGAAAATCTTCCAAACCCTCGTAACTGCGGTTTTCTATAACATAAATATTATTCGGATGATAGAAATCATAGTTCTTCACAAGAGAATTATTTGTAATGAGCTTCTTACCATAGCCAATAGCTTCAAATGGTCTGAAAGATATACCTCGATGTATGGAATTCTCAACATCTAAAATAATATCGGAAGACTTCGAATTTCTGATACTCTGCTCAAAACTTATCCCCTGAGAGATAAAATGAACGGGTGAGTCTTTATACTTAAGTACCTTCTTTTTGTTTTTACAAACAATATTAATATTTGTTTTAAGTCCAAAATCTGTGAGTAGCTTAGTCAGATTTACGATTTCGGCTATTCTGTCTTCCATATAAGTACCTATGAAAAATACATCCTGCAACTTCTGAATGGTATCTGGTAAAAAATCAAAGTAGAAATTATTCGTCTTTATCGTAGAGGGATAATTTAAAGAATCATTCTCATCAAAGACAAAAAATGCATCAAACAAATGAATGTATTCCTTTACGAGAGGGTAGCGGCTAATCCCATCCCACTGATAGGCCACAACCTTTTGTGAGATACTTTTTACCCTATTTACTATACTAGTACTGTATAAATCTGGGCGAATAAAAAGGGCATAATCCATAATGGGAAGGGTAGATAAATAATCCAGCTGAATTTTCTCATTAATGCTATTTTTTATCTTCTGCTTATAGGTTTTATCCTTAAAAATAAACTTCCTTATCCCGTGAATGAGAGTATCTTTTTTAGAGATTTTCTGTTTACCTTCTGCCCCTGATAATATAAAAACCTCAAAGCCTAAAAACTCCAGATTTTTCTTAAAAATATCTGGAAGACCAAAGTGATTCGGAACTGCAATAAGTATTTTCTTTCCCTGAAAAGTTTGAGGCATAATTAAAGGTATTTTTTCCAAAAAGTTTTGTTTTCTTTATTCCAACGGTGACAGCCAAAAGGAAGTTTCCCTCGGTTATACTCCATTGCTTTTTCGGGTTTATTTTCAATTGAGAATGCACAGGCTTCCTTGAAATCAGGTTTGGAAAAAGGAATGCCATTACGCTCTGGCTCCACACTGAAAAATACATCTTCAGCATAAAATTCAGATTGATTTATGGGCTCTGAATAAATTTTTACAACTTTATCCAAACGCTCCAAAACTTCAATAAATTTTTCTCTCTTACGAAGTGAAAAACCACCATTACCTACATTATTATAGAGCAAAGATTTATCTTTTTGCCATTTACCATTATTTCTATAATTCACAGTTTTTTTTATAAAATAAACAGCTTTATCAAAAATCTTTTTAATCAGTGGGATATTCTCTCTGCTCCTAAGCCAAGGTGCACCTATATAATCGTAATTTTTAGTACACCAATAAGAGAGCTCATCACTGAAAACAAGCGCATCTGTCTGATAAATCAACAAGTATTTCCTACAAAAAGTTTTATAAAATTTTAGATTGAGCATCAATTGATTATAGCCCTGTATTCCTTTAAAAAAATAATCATCAAAGTCTATAAAATCAGATTTTCCAAAGGATTTATAATGCTCAATATTCATAGTTTTTGGGTAAATGAAACTTACAGGATACTTACCACCAAGCGTATTAAAAAGTTGACGAAGGGAAATTATATCTTCTTCATCGGGAGTTTCTTTATAAACAGGAATTACAATATCTACCATTAAAATGTCTATATTTTAATGACACAAAGGTAATTATTTACCATAAAAAATAATATAATGCCATTATAACTATAGCAAGTTCTAAGGTAAATAAGTTTTATTCCTCAATTTTTATTACTTTTGACCTTATTTCAAAAAATAACAATGCAGAATATGAAGCCGAAATCCATTTTAGATAATGATTTCTATAAGATAACAATGCAAAATGCTGTGGTAAAGCTCTTCCCATCTTCCATCGTGAGGTATCAGTTTATAAACCGAGGACAGCATATCTTTCCAGAAGGGTTTGGAGATGCACTGAGGGAATTGGTCAATGCTATGGCAGAGCTCAAGCTCAGCAAAGAAGAAAAGAAATTCCTTCAAAAAACCTGTCCTTATCTTGACCTTCCTTACCTTGATTTTTTAGAAGGCTACAGGTATGACCCTTCCGAAGTACACATCAGCCAAAATGGAAATGATTTGGAAGTAAGCGTAGAAGGGCTCTGGTATAGAACCATCCTTTGGGAAGTACCCCTGCTTTCCCTGATTTCTGAACTTCATTATGAGATGAACCATTTGGAGAGAGACAGTAATGAAATTATCATTCAAAAAACATTAGATAAAGCTGAACAACTGAATAAACTCGGGGTGGTATATGCAGAGTTTGGCACAAGAAGGAGGCACTCCTACCGAGTACACGATATCGTAGTAAATGCCCTGAATAAAATAGAGAATACCTTCTTCATTGGCTCGTCTAATATACATTTTGCTATGAAGTACAACATAAAACCCATCGGTACTCACGCCCACGAATGGTTTATGTTCCACGGTGCGGAATACGGCTTCAAAATGGCAAATCCTATCGCATTAGAGCACTGGGTAGATGTATATAGGGGAGACCTCGGTGTAGCGCTTTCAGATACCTATACTACAGATGTATTCTTTCATCAGTTTGATAAAAAATTCTCAAAACTATTTGACGGCGTAAGGCACGACAGCGGAGATCCATTGGAATTTGCCGATAAAACCATCAAACATTACGAAGAAAACGGAATCAATCCCCTCTACAAATACATCATCTTCTCCGATGGGCTCAACCTCGAAAAAGTAGAAGAAATCACCAAATACTGTACTGGGAAAATAGGTATTGCCTTCGGTATAGGCACCAATCTTACCAATGATGTAGGCCTCAAACCAATGAATATCGTAATGAAACTAATAAGCATACAAACGCTAAATAAAGAATGGGTAGATACGGTAAAACTCTCCGATGAGAAAAACAAATACACTGGAGATCCGAAAATGATAGAGCTTGCAAAAGAATTCCTCAGAATAAAATAAACGATGTATACTATAATAGATATTGAGAGCAATGGTGCAGGCTACGGTGAGGAGAAAATCATAGATATCGCTATATTGAGATACGACGGCCACCGCATCATAGATCAGTTTATGTCTCTGGTGAATCCACAGAGCACCATTACGCCTTATGTTCAGAAGCTCACAAGCATCCGCCCGAAGATGGTAAAAACCGCTCCCAAGTTTCACGAAATCGCTAAACGAATTATAGAAATTACCGAAGGAAGTACACTCGTCGGGCATAATATCGACTTTGATTACCGTATGCTTCGTCAATCTTTTAGAAAACTCGGCTACGATTTTAAGATAAATACATTAGACACCATCCCTCTCGCGAAGAAATTACTCCCCAACCAAGAAAGTTATTCATTGGGTAAGCTAGCAAAAGCCATCGGAATAGGGATTACCGACCAGCACAGAGCCTCTGGAGATGCCAGAGCTACCCTCGAACTCTTCAAAATCCTTATCGATAAAGACACCGATAACCAAATCATCCAAAAACAATTCGAAGAAACCAACGCAAAAACCTATACCAACAGGGTAAAAACCCTTACCCAAGACCTCCCTCACGAGAGGGGTATCATCTATTTCCAGAACAAGGAAGGAGAAATCCTCCACACCGATTTCGTATGGGATATCAGCAAAGCTGCAAAGAAGGTCTTCAATGCCAAATCAAAGCGCTGGGAAAAGGTTCAGAACACCTGCGAGCAGATACATTATGAGCTCTCTGGGCATCCGATTATCGCCAGGCTCCAAATGAAAGTAAAAGGAATCCAGAAGAGACAGAGCTTTCCCTACGGGCTTTACCCCCACAATGAGCACCTCAGTGCAGAAAAAACTGCACTTAACAAAGGAATCCAGCCCCTTATCAAATTCTCCTCCTTCACGCAAGGCAGAAAGGCTCTGAGCTTTATCCAAGAAAATAAAACGCAGTACAGCGCAGAGCAGCTCAGAGCGGAATTTGACCTCAGCCGAAGGACTGAAATCTGGACAATAAAGGGACGAAACCGCAGCGAGAAGGCATTCATCATCCTCGAGCAGGGGAAAATCACCGCCTTTGGGTTTTATGAATATTTCAACCAAATACAATCGCTCGAGAAGCTCAACCAGCTAAAAATCCCTGTAAGTATCAGCCGCAGGGAGACAGACAACCTCCTCAAGCTCTCGATTCTCCAGCGGGACTTTAAACCGAGCCCAATCCCTTTGTAGGGGATATTTATTGAACTTATAAGAATTAAAATTATAGAGATAATATCCAACATAAACTGAAAATTATATCTTTTTTAAACAATTATATAAAATGAAATACAACAATATAAGAGAGGAAGAACTCAAAAATAAAGTAGGTGTAGACTGGTTTAAGGACTATAATACCACCGAAATTTTAGGAAATATAGATTTTACGGTTTATCCTGCACAAGATAGCCTGTTTGGAAGGATTCCCCTACTTTGGGCAGAAGCAAAGACAGGAGATTATGATATTACTACAATGTTTGTCCAGCTGATTTTAACCATCGGTAAAGCCCGAACTTTTGATAAAACCTTACCTCCAGCCTTCTTGGGTGTTTTTGATTTCAAAAAAATAGTCTTTGTGCCTTATATCAACATTCAGGACATTTTTTATATGAATGATTTCAACTGGAATGTAACACCCAGTAATCACGAAACTAAAGAATTTATCCTGATCAAAGAAAGAATAGAAACAACTCTAAAAGGCAATCTCTATATTTTTAACTTCCTAAAAGATGAAAAAGAACTTAAAACATTTATTAAAAATAATATTGCTACAGGAACAGAATCCGTCAAAATAAAAATTGATAAAAATAATTTCATCCCTATCTATCTCCGCTGGTTAGAGTTTATAAAGCCCATTATAGAAGTAGACTGGGAAGAACTCAAAAAAGCAAATATTCTGGATTCTGATTTCTATCTTGCTGATATTTTTGTAGATGACAAAGACAATCAAAAAATTGAAGATGATGAGAGCATAAAAGACAATCTATTCGTTATCTATCAAAATCAAGGCTATAAAATAGCCAAAGAAAACCTAAAACAAATGTTTGATGCCACCATCAGCATTCGGAATAAGGAAGTATATCAGCAGTTTTGGAAACTCTACAAACGCCCTCCAATTAAAGAATTTAGAGAGTATATTATTGAGCGCCGAGACTTGCTTGTTCCGCAAGATATCCGCGAACGAAAAGGTGCCTTCTTCACCCCGCGCCAATGGGTAGAACTTTCTCAAAAATATCTTACAGACTATTTAGGGGAAGACTGGCAGGATGAGTACTATATCTGGGATTGTGCTGCAGGCACAGGTAACCTTTTAGCAGGGCTGACCAACAAATTCAACATTTATGCCTCAACTCTTGACCAAGCCGATGTTAATGTAATGCACGAACGCATAGAACATGGATCTAACCTATTGAAAAAGCACTGTTTTCAGTTTGATTTTCTAAATGATGAATTTGTACCGCTATCAAAAGGTGGAAAGTTACCCGATAGCCTTTATGATATTATTACAAATGAAGAAAAACGAAAAAAATTAGTTATCTATATCAATCCACCATATGCGGAGGCAACAACAGCAAGAACTGTTACTGGCACAGGACAAAATAAGGAGAATGTATCCAAAGGGAATAAAATACATACCAAATACAAACCTATTATTAAACAAGCAGCAAATGAAATTTTCGCCCTTTTTCTAATACGAATTTATAAGGAAATACCTCAATGCAAGATTGCAGAATTTTCAACTTTGAAAATTCTGCAATCTTCAAACTTTTCGTATTTCAGAAAAGAATTTCGAGCGAAGCTCGACGATTTTTTTTGCGTTCCTGCTAATACTTTTGACAATGTAAAAGGAAAATTCCCTATTGGATTCAAAATATGGAACGGAGAAATAGATGAAGTTTTTGTAGAAAAACAAGGTTGGTTTTATAACAATAAAGGAAATCCATTTTTATATAAAACACTTGCTTCCCTTGATAATATTCCACGAATAAATAAATGGATAAAGATATTTGACGATAAAAATTCTGACAGTATTGGATTTATGGAAAACCCAACTCCTGACTACCAAAATAATAAATTTCTAAACATATCAAGCAATAAAGGTAACAGACATAATAACTATCTTTATATAAACCAAAATAATATAATAGCAGGAAGTCTATATTTTACCACTCGACTTTGTACTCCTGCTGAATGGTACAACGATCGCGACCAGTTTTTATATCCCAACAATAATTGGCTCTCAGACACCGAGTTTCAGAATGATTGTTTGGCTTTTACTCTCTTTCATGGGCAGAATAGGATTTCATCAAAGGAAGGTATAAACCACTGGATACCTTTTACAGAGCAGGAAGTAGATGCTAAGGAAAAGTTTGCTTCAAACTTTATGACTAACTTTATAAAAGGGAAAATACACACCATTCCCGAAAAAGAAAGCAGCCAGCTAACCATAGAATTTGAAAAGGCAGAAACCACTTCCTCCACAAAGGGAGCCAAGATGAGAGAATTTTCGGAAGAAGCCACCGCCGTTTTTAATGCAGGACGCGAACTTTGGCGGTATTATCACAGCCAAGAAAATGCTAATGTAAATGCCTCGTTATATGACATTCGCGAGCATTTTCAAGGGAGAAACGACAAAGGCAAAATGAACTCAAGAAGTGATGATACTACCTACACAGAGCTTATAAGCAAACTGAGAAATCAACTAAGCCTATTGGCAGATAAGATTAGTCCAAAAATATATGAATATGGTTTTCTGAAGAAATAAATTTAATGTCTTTACTTAGCTCATCTAGCAACATTCACAACTATAGAAATTAAAAATTATCAACCTTATTAATTAATATTATGAATATTAGAATACTACTGTAGCTTACTAAATATAAAATGGACTGATACCTCCTAAACAATATTAACAGAATGTGAAAAACGATAGAGAAAACCCAATTTCGGATGTGAATAAGTCCTAAAAACTTTTCCTTGCCAGTCCAAAAAAAATGAATTAATAAGAAAAATTTGGTCTCGGTTTTCCGAAATATTTTAATGATTTATCCCAGATTTTTCCATACTGAAGTAGCCCACATTTTGGGAAAAATTTAGTTTTCCATAAAGGTGGATAATCCATAATTAAATATGATAAACAGGTATTTATTCTGTGGATAACCTATGGAAAGAATAGGGGAGAGGTGTGGCAAAAAAGAGGAGAAATATTTATCCACAATTTCCACATCACTCAACAGTATACGGCGATTATTCACTTAAAAATTTTAAAATAAAAAAGAGATATTGCTATTGTTGTAGCCCAATCGGTGGAAAATTTTCTGAGGCTAAATGGCAGAGATTTCAGCCCAAAATCTTAGATTTGTGTATCAAAAAAATTAACTAAAAAAAGTACTGATGAAAACAGTAAGAGACTTCAATTTTGCGGGCAAAAAGGCCCTCGTCCGCGTAGATTTTAATGTACCGCAAGACGAAAACCTAAGCGTAACGGATAATACGAGAATCCTCGCAGCAAAGCCTACGCTGGATAAAATCCTCTCCGATGGCGGCTCCGTTATCCTAATGACACACTTGGGGAGACCGAAAGGCAAGGTAAGTGATGAGCTCTCCCTAAAACACATCCTCCCAGAGATTGAAAAAGTCCTCGGCAGAAAGGTGCAGTTCGCTCCTGATTGCATAGGTGAGGAAGCACAAAGGCTCTCTTCCCATCTCCAGCAGGGGGAAATTCTCCTCCTTGAAAACCTTAGATTCTACACTGAGGAAGAGAAAGGCGATAGAGCTTTCGCGGAAAAGCTCTCCAAACTTGGAGATGCCTATGTGAATGATGCTTTTGGTACGGCACATCGCGCACACGCATCTACGGCTGTGATTGCTGATTTCTTCCCATCAGCTAAATTCTTCGGGCTGCTAATGGCAAGGGAGCTTGAGGCGATTGATAAAGTATTGAATAAGTCCGTAAGACCTGTAACGGCAATACTTGGAGGCTCGAAAGTGTCTTCTAAAATCACGATTATAGAAAACATCCTCCCGAAGGTGGATAATCTCATTATCGGTGGAGGTATGGCATTTACATTTATCAAAGCCCAAGGTGGAAAAATAGGAAATTCGATAGTGGAGGATGATAAAATGCCGCTCGCTCTTGAAATTTTAGAAAAAGCGAAAGAACAGCAGGTGAAGATTTATTTGCCCGTAGATGCGGTGATTGCAGATTCATTCAGTAATGATGCAAATCGAGATGAGGTGGATATAAATGAGATTCCAGAAGGTTGGCAAGGTCTTGATGTGGGCAAGCGTTCGGAGGAAATTTTTAATGATGTGGTGATGAATTCTAAAACCATTCTTTGGAACGGTCCTGTTGGGGTTTTTGAGTTATCAAATTTCGCTGGAGGTACTAAAGCCCTTGGAGATAGCATTGCTGAGGCAACTCGGTTGGGTGCATTCTCACTTGTAGGGGGTGGAGATTCGGTGGCATTCGTTAAACAGCACGGGTATGCAGATAAAGTTTCCTATGTTTCTACGGGTGGCGGTGCAATGCTTGAAAGCCTCGAAGGTTTGGAATTGCCAGGCGTAGCGGCTATTAATAAATAAGAATTAAAAATAGGATAGATTGAGTGTAATTTCAATAAACTTTTTAGAAGTTAAGTAGGAAAGGGTAGGTTCATTTTGAGCCTGCTCTTTTTTAATTGGTGGCTCTAAATTTTATTTTTTAATGAAGATGAGTGAAAATCGGCTTTCAGAAATGTATTAAAAATCGACTTTCTAAGATTTTCCGATGATATATACCAAACTGGAAAATTCACCGTTTTTTACCGCCTTATAATTAGAAATTGCTCCTACGATGAATCCTTTTAGCCAAAAAAGCGGGTTTTTCTTATACTTTTCACTGAGCATTGAGATATAATATGCATCGAGCAAAAGGGGTTTAATTTTTTTTATTTTCCATTGAGTGGTATTGATGAGCCTTTGCATTCCGTTTCGTGAGTAGTGCCATATATGTCTTGGCACATCGTAAGCAGCCCAAAACTCTTTATATTTTTGTCCATCGTATGAGGTGTAGTTGGGAACTGCAATGATGAGGACTCCCTCCGGTTTTAGTTTTTTATAAAACAAGTTGAGGTAGAAATCCCTATCTTCTATATGCTCGAATACATGCCATAGGGTGATGATATCCAAGCTTCCATCTTCTATTTCTGAGAGATCTGGTTTTGTAAGAAAGGTAGTTTTATTGGATTTTTTCTGAGCAAAATTTCTGGCGTGTTCATTAGGTTCAAATCCGAATGTGGTGTATTCGTTTTCTATAAATTTTACAAACTCCCCAGCTCCACAGCCATAATCTAACACCTTAAGATGAATACCTGCCTCTGCAGCGAGTATATTTCTTTTATAATTGAGATTAAATCTCTGTAGAAATTTATAAATTTTTTCTTTTATACTTCCAGAATCCTGATGATGAGAGATATAATCTCTGCTTTCGTAGTATTTATTCAGATTTTGGGGTAGGGGAGAGGTCTTGAAGATTCCCTCAATATCGGTTTCTATAATACTAAATTCTTTCTTGCTTAGAAAATGGTCTTTTATCTTCATCTTTGTGCTATGATGATTATTTAAGTGAGAATACTTTATAAATTTTATCAGATTTTGATATGCCGTTAGGGTTGCAGCCTAATTTTCCTTCTGGGACTTCTGTGTTTTTAGACTGGTAAAATTCTATCCAATACTCATCTGTTGTTTTTGTATTGGGGTTAATGAAAGTCATAGGTTTTAGCTCAAAAATATGGCAATCTCTGTAAGCCCGCTCTACAAAATCTGAACAGTAATAAGCGTTTTCATTTAATATATACAGCCAGTTATATGGTTTTCCCAGCATTGTATTGGCTTTTTGTATGGCTTTATCTGTACAGTTTTTATAGGTATCTTTTAGCCTGTACAGGTCAATTCTTCTTTTTTCTTTTCTATTCTTTTTTATAAAAGTTTTAAGACTTATCCTTTCGGAACCGTTTTCTCCAGATGAATGGAGAATATTTTTTTCCTTTCCTCTTACTTCTATGAGTGCTGTGTGGTCATAGGAAGTTGTATTTTCATTTGTTTTCGTAACTCTGCTAATAGCTCCAGAGAGGTTTTCTTTTTTTGCTTCTACAAAGACTATATCTCCATTTTGAGCTTTCTTATAAAAGTTTTGAGTACTGCAATTCCATAGAAATACAAGATTAAATGCAACTAATATTATATTATTTTTCTTCATCACTTAAGCTAATTTTAGGTTTAATTATAATAAAAGTTTCACGTGGAACATAAACAAATTTTTCATAGATTACTTTCCTAAATAAATCAGCAAAACATTGATATCCGCTGGAGATACTCCTGATATTCTCGATGCCTGTGCAATGCTTTTTGGGCGGATATTATTCATTTTTTGTAAAGCTTCGGAGGATAGGGAAGGTACTTTATTAAAGTCAAAATCCACTGGTATTTTAATGTTTTCCATCCGCCTTAGTTTGGCTACATTTTCCTTTTCTTTATCTATATAACCTTTGTATTTTATATTGATTTCTGCCTGTTCCTGTACTTCTTCAGTATATTCTTTTGCTTTGTTTCCTATGGTTTCTATCTGTGAGAGCTTTTTTAAATTAATGTTCGGTCGGGTAAGGATTTGTGCGGCTCTGTATGCCTGATCTACGGGATTACTACCATTCTCCTCAAGTATAGGATTAATAATTCCAGGCTTTAAAGACAATTCTTTGAGAAAATCTTCTAATTCACCAGATTTTTTAATTTTCTCTTCTACTTTTCTCAATCTTTCTTCAGAGGCGAGACCTATATTATGCGACTTTTCTGTAAGGCGAATATCTGCATTATCCTGCCTCAAAAGGAGTCTATATTCTGCGCGGGAAGTAAACATACGATACGGCTCTTCTGTACCTTTTGTAATCAAATCATCTATTAAAACCCCTATATAGGCTTCGTCTCTACTCAGGGTAAATTCATCTCTTCCGTGTACTTTATTGTGTGCATTGATACCTGCAATTAATCCCTGTCCAGCAGCTTCTTCGTAGCCTGTAGTTCCATTGATTTGCCCTGCGAAGAATAGATTTTCTACCAGCTTTGTTTCCAATGTATGCTTTAGCTGAGTAGGGGGGAAGTAGTCATATTCAATTGCATAGCCAGGGCGGAAAACTTTTGCTTTTTCAAAGCCAGGGATTTGATGTAGAGCCTTTATTTGTATATCTTCTGGTAGTGAGGAGCTGAAACCATTTACATAGATTTCTACGGTTTTCCAGCCTTCAGGCTCTACAAAAAGCTGGTGCCTGTTTCTCTCTGCAAATCGGTTGATTTTATCCTCAATGCTCGGGCAATATCTTGGACCAATACTCTGGATAGTTCCATTAAACATCGGGCTGCGGTCAAAACCCTCGCGGAGTATTTCGTGTACTTTTTCGTTGGTATAAGTAATGTAGCAACTTCTCTGCTCTTTGAGTTTTGGAGTATCTAAATAGGAGAATTTTTGTGGATTTTCGTCTCCTTTTTGTTCCTCCATTTTGGAATAATCAAGGCTTCTGCCATCTACCCGTACGGGCGTACCTGTTTTCATTCTCCCTGCCTCGAAGCCCAGCTCTACCAATTGTTCGGTTATTCCAAATGCTTTGGGCTCACCCATCCTTCCACCTCCGAATTGTTTTTCACCGATGTGGATAAGTCCGTTCAGGAAGGTTCCATTGGTCAGTACTACTGCTTTTGCTCGGATTTCTACACCGATAGCCGTTCGTACGCCTACTACTTTTCCGTATTCTACGATGATATTTCTCACCATATCTTGGAAGAAGTCCAGATTTTTTGTTTGTTCTAATGCTAGCCTCCATTCCTCTGCAAACAGCATTCGGTCATTTTGAGTTCGTGGCGACCACATTGCAGGGCCTTTGGATAGGTTTAGCATTTTAAACTGGATAGCAGATTTATCGGCTATAATACCCGAATAACCCCCAAGGGCATCTATTTCTCTTACGATTTGTCCTTTCGCTATCCCGCCCATAGCGGGATTACAGCTCATCTGGCCAATCGTCTGCATATTCATTGTTACCAGTATTGTTTTAGAACCAAGATTTGCTGCCGCCGCTGCCGCTTCACAACCCGCGTGCCCTCCGCCTACTACTATTACATCGTATATTTCGTTTATCATAATATCTGCTTATTCTTTAATGTTTCACGGGAAACATTTGTATATTTTCTTTTTTTTTATTTTATGATATATCTATTGAAAAATAATGAATTAATAAATTTATTTATTATATAACTTTAAGTAAGTATAAAATGATGTTTCATTTTATTAATTAATGATATATCCCCTATTTGAGGAAGCAAAAGTAGGTGTTTTGCCATTAATTTTACAATATATACAAATCAATTCTTCCGATAATGGTTTTAGTATAACTATCGTATCAAAGAGGAAGTAGGGAATAATCCCATAGAAATTTTTTATTATGAGTAGTCATAATAATACCAATTACCCTCAGGTATCGTTAATGTAGCTGCTCTGGTATTCTAAAAGAACAAGTGCTGTGTAAAAGCCTTTACTGAACATCAATAATCAGATTATTGATATCTTTTATTGGGATTTTTACTTCTATATCTCCTGCAGCATAGCTACTGATTTCGTAGGGCATATAGCGAGCAACTAAATATTCTCCTTCAAAACCAAAGACAATAGAAGGTTCATAGACTTTCTCGGGGTAGGTCTCTGGGTCTGCTCCTGCTCTTAATTTTTTTTTCGATTAAGGCATTTAGTTTTTTAGGATTTTTTATGAGCTCTTCGTTTGTATAAGAAGTGCCGTCTGGCTTAAAATTGATGTAACTATAACTATGGATACCGTGAATACCGCCATAATACGCTTCGTAATAAGTGCGCAGAGAGATGATTTTATTCGAGCGGTAGCTAATGCTATCGGTGCTTGACAGGTATATCTCCATATCAGGGAGCGATTCTCGTTCTTTTGCGGTGAGTTTTCTCTTCTCGGCTTTTTTTAATTCTTTAATTGCATCAGCTATACTTAGCTTTAAGTTATCTATCTCAAAAGTTTTGAGCACCCTGATTCGAGCAGAATCATTAAAGGCTTGGGCGAATTTACCTTTGCTGGTGCACCAAGCATAGGTAGCCGAGACACTTTTTCTTCGTTTTTTGGATTTAAAAGATATTTTTCGTATTTCAAATTTTAAATCGTTGAGTGCGGGGCTTTCGTTGGTTGATGTTGGGTGTATAGCTTTAGCCGAATGGGTTTGTCTATGCCGTGCACTGCACAAAGCCACTGATAGGATGAATAAGAAGAATGTATTTCTCATAGTTTTAAAATTTATATGTTAATAATTAATTGATTTTTTAATTGTATGACCCCGCTTTATAGCCTTTCCAGCCGTATTTATAGTACTTAGGGTTGGGTATAAATTCGCCATCGCCTATATCCAAGTCTCCACTGCAAGGGACGAGATATCTGCTACATCTCGAGGTTTGGCTTTTGCCTGTTTGCTTGCTTGTCCATTTCCCCAGATAGACTGCATTGATGATTACATCAGCCTCATCATAAGAGTCATTATAACGAAGTTTTCCTTTCTTATCAATAAGCCAAGTAATGCCCATCTGCCCTGTAAAAACACCTGTAGCTGGGAGTTTTTCGTATTCATCAAAGCTGAAATCTCCTATGAGCACGCCTTGTGCTTTTTCGGAGTCGTCATTCATACGAGGGTCGGCTTCCATTAGCTTAGTTATGCTTATTGTTCCACGAAATTTGCGAAGGTTTTTCCCTACTTTAGTGCTACCTTCTATATGATAGACTTCGGGTTTGTTTTTATCTTTCTTTGCCGAGCTAAACTCTACGAACAACCTTTTGTGGTTTTCTCCTATACTGCCCAAGTAGAGCTTAGGATTTTCCATCAGAACTGCAGAGAAATCATTTTTCTTCGTGCTTACAGACTTTGCGGGTAGTAGTTTGTTGATTCCTTTTTCAGGGCTGAGGAACCACTGGCAGAGTGCTTCCTCCATATCATTAAAACTGCATTTTCCTGTGCCCAGAAGGTATTTGTACTCACAAATAAAAGGGCTGAAATCAAGATTTTTTTCATACGATATTTAAAATATATTTTTTAAGACTTTTTGATTTTATATCATCTTGTCTACTACAAATTTCAGAAAAAATTTTCTAAAATGATAAGTTCTGCTGAGTTAATAATAGTCTAATAGGTAAAAATCATATTTTTTAATTAAAATGGATGTAAATCATTGATAAATAATAAAAATCACTAAATTTGTAAGAGAAACTCAAAACTTTATCAATATTTAAATAATTACTATTATGATTAGATTTTATGTTCTTAATTACACATTTATTTTTGCTTTACTTGCAGGCTGTGGTAAGACCTCTAAAACTGCGCAAAATGAAACCCTCCCCCTTGCTGAGACCAGTACAGAAGCGATAACCGATGATACCTCAGCAGAAGAAATAGAAGAGGAAATAGCAGCCGACGAAGCTACAGCCGATAAGAATGAAGAAACTTATGATGAGCCTTCGGTGAAGGGTGCTCCTTTTAAACTCAATCTCAAAACGAATAAACCGAGTATTATTGACCTTTTCAGTGCCATCATCCCTCGTTATGAGGACTACAAATGGTTTTATGACGATTTTATGAGCAGTGGAGCGAGAAATAGCAAGTATAACACTTATGATGTAAAGAATGGATACATCCGCTATGAGACTCCCTCTGCGCCTGGAGCGGTCATATAGTTCTGCTATTGGAATTATAATGATAAGCGCAGTATACTTTTAGGTATTAATCATTCTAATGAGCAGTCAGAAGAGGCAGCCTACCTCAGTTCGGAGCTCATTTTTATAGTCTATAATAAAGATACGGATATGGTGCAGGAGCTCGACCCTGCCAGTGTAGCCCCAGCACTCCAAAAGGTAATAAACCCAAAACAGCCTGTAGATTACCGAGTAGATTTCCCAAGAAGCGGGAAGGATATCAAGTTTGAGCTATTCAAAAACCCATATCATAAGAAAGGAAAATCAGTCCTTAAGTGGGATGGTAATGGTAGATTTAAATAAAAATTATTAACCGATAAATCTCAATAGGATGTATTGTAAATGGATTCACTATAATTGCGAGCTGCAAGACGCTATTATATTAGATATTGGGGCTGATAAGTCCTTCACCATACCAGAGGGCAGCTTCTACGAAATCCACTCTCAATACTCTGGCACCTACACCTATTCCGATGGCAAAGGAAAATATAAACTCACCAATGCTTTAGAGGATAATGATGTACGAAACAATTCTTTTAGCATTTCATTTACTCCCGAAGGGCTGATGAAGATTAAATTCAATGAAAATTTTAAAGAATTTAATATTGCTACGAATAATACCCTCGCCTTCCATCAAGAGAAAACGCCCATCGCCTTTAAAGAAAAAAATCTTACTGCACTCAATTTCTACAAAGCAATTTACCCGTACATTTTTGAGGTTGGATTCTGCGAGTCTTATAACTTCATCGTCTCTGGAGAGCCCTCGCCTGGGGTAAAACTAACCTACTCCTCCGATAAAAAACATCTCTGCTATGAGGCTTTTGATGATGAAGAAAATTATACAGCTAAATTTGACCTGAAAATCTGGAACTATCCCAAATCTGAAGACCTTCTCGTAGGAATTAATCTACCTTATATATTAGACAATGTCATCCGCTCTGGGCTCATCCGTTTCTACCGCTACGATGCAAAAAAACACCTCCTCTTCCCATTAGATGAGAAAGCTATCGTGCCCCATCTCAAAAAAGTATATATAGATGAAAATTTCAAAAGAGACTATCTCTTAGATTTCCCTTTACGCTCCTCAGAATCTGTTTCCAAGGACAAAATAGAGCTCTACATCTACGAAGAAACTGAAGTCGGAGAGGTAGTTGCCCCAGTGAAGAACTACTACAAACTTAAGTGGAATGGTAAAACCTTCTCAGAAGAATAAACATCTTTAATCCACCACCAAAACTTTAATACAATGTATCCTAAAATCATTTTCTTTGCCCTCTTCACGGCTTTATTTTCCCTCTGCAGAGCCTCCGAAAACCAGATTTTTAATCCTCTCTAAAACAAAAACAAGATGAAATACATTGCTATCATATCCCTGTTCTCCACATTTCTATTGCTCAGCTGTGGAGACAATAAACCCCAAAATTCTACCCAAAACAAAGCCGAGCAATCCAACCCAACCGAGCAGAAAAATCCTTACACCCGCAATCTGAGAGACCCATCTTCCATCCTCGGAGAATGGTTCCACTATGATTGCGAAGGGCAGCAGGCGCTCTCAATAAAGTTTAACGATGACGGCATAATGTATTTCCAAGAATATACTTTCATCGACCTCCCCAACGAGTATTCTGGCTCCTACGAATATTCCAACGGCAAAGGAAGCTACCTCCTCGCCAATCTCGAGATGTACGATGAGGCATCGGGGAACTTTCAGCTTTCCTTTACCAAAGAAGGGCAGATGCAGATTAAATTTGATAAAAAAATTATTTACTTAGGCTTCGATGAGAATAAACCGCTTACCTTCCACCAAAAGAATACCCCCATCCCTTTTAATGACCCTCAGCCTACGCTCATTAGCATCTATAAAGCGATTTATCCCCGCATTTTCGAGAGAGAAGTCTGCGATGCGTATAACGATATCGTCGCCGAAAAGCCAAATCCACCAGCCAGTATAAAATATTCTGCCGACAAAAAACAGCTCACCTACACCAGCAGAAACGAAGAAAATTTTATCATAAAATTTGACCTCCGAATTTGGGATTACCCGAAATCTAACGACAAGCTCATCGGCTTTAATCATCCTTACTGCGCAGAAGACGAGAATAGCCACCGCTCGGGGACAATCCTCTTCTACCGATACGATGCTCAAAACAAAATCCTTATACCCCTCGATGAAGAAAAAATTATCCCCCAACTGAAAAAACGATACAAAGACGATGAAGAGATGAGCGACCACCTCATTAAATTCCCTACAATCAGCGCCGATTCTCCTCCCTCCGATAGGGTAGAAATCTATTTCTATGAAGATGAAATGGATTACACAAAACCCAAGTCCTTGACCGAATAACCCCCAACCCCCAAAAACCACAAACACACTCAACCGAATAACTTGTAAAATTAAATTATTATGTATTCTAAAATCATCACATTAGTGCTCTCCTCCTTCGTATTCCTTTGCTTTGGAGGGGATAGAGAAACGAAAAATTCTCATTACACCACCGAGCAGATGAATCCTCATCTCCGCTCCAATGCTCCGAAAGCAGAGCAAAACAACCCGCCTACCATCACAGGAAAGTGGTACTACTACAATTGTAAAGAAGCATACGGGCTCATCTTAGATATTCAAAAAGACAAGTCTATAACTCTCGAAGAAATAGGCTTCTTTGATGTTGCTTCCTCCTATTCTGGCACCTACACCTATTCCGATGGCAAGCTGAACTATACGCTGAGCAACACAGATCTAAACCAAAAGAAGAAAGGTACCCTAAGTATTTCCTTCACTAAAGAGGGGCAGATGAAGGTGAAATTTCCCCAAAAATTTGAAGCAATGAGTTTCTCCGCTGGGAATACCCTTACCTTCCACCAAGAAAATACCGACATCCCTTTTAAAGAAACACCATCTGTGGAGAATTTCTACAAAGCGATTTATCCTTACATTTTTGAGCGAGACTTTTGTGAATCCTATGATAATATGTTCGGTAAAAAAACATCAAAAACCACCAAGGTTACTTATGCTATCAATAAATATCAGATCTCTTACACCGCAGTGAACGAAGATGAATACATCAACGCGAAGATTGACCTCCGCGTGTGGAGCTATCCTAAATCTGACGACAAGCTCATCTGCATCAGTAACCCTAGTATTTGGATAGATCCAGATATCTTCCGCACATATACCATCTATTTTTACCGCTACGATGCACAGAAAAAACGCCTCATCCATTTAGATGAAGAAACCGTAATGCCTGTCCTCAAAAAAAGACATCACAGTAAAGATGAAGAAATACCCATCTTCCTCAGATTTCCTAAAATGGACAGCAAGTCCTCTCCAAACGATGGGCTCGAGCTCTTATTCTACGGAAATGAAAAAAATGAAAACCGAGTTACAAAGCACTACAAACTCAAATGGAATGGAGCAACTTTTAAATAATATAACGATGAATACAAGATTTTTAATCCTATCCGCAATGGGCTTGCTCTTGGCAGCCAGCCCTTCCACCTTCGCACAGAAGAAAACTCAGGCGAAGAAAACCGTACAGACCCAGAAGAAGCTGAGCCCTCTTCCTACTCCATTTATAGGCAAATGGTACCATTACGACCAAAAAGACGAGATGGAAATAACCGTTGAGTTCCGAAAGAATGCGCAAGCAAAATTAGAAGCTAATGCCTTCTCAGAGGGAAACCTCTCCGTCTATACGGGATTTTGCACCCCTGGGAACAAAGACGGCGAAATCCGATATGGAATAGACCTCACCCTTAATGACGACAAAATACCCCACAAGGGAACATTCTCAGCCAATATCGATAATGATGGCAAGCTCCATTTAAAACCCTCCGCCAACTTGCCTAGTCTGATGGATCGCGGGAAGAGCTATACCTTCTTCTGCAAAGATAAACCCCTAACATTCTACTACCCAGCAAGGAAAATCAATATAAAGGAGTTCATCCTACAGCTCACTCCCTTTATAGGTAATTCAGATGTTAAGGAAATGTTTCGCCTTCTGAAGTGGGGCACCCCTCTTCCGCCAGATCAATGGGTAGAGCGCATTACAACCGACCAAAAAAACCTCTACATCAGTTATAAAGCAAAGGAGGGGGCTAACAAAAACCCTCAGCTCGATTATAAACACAGCGGCGAGCCTTTTACCACCGATGTAGAATGCAAAATCTGGAAATACAAGAATTCTCCCGATTATTTGGTCGGTATCACCAGCCTCACCTTGTCTGATATGGTGAATACCAGCAGCCTCACCTTCTTCCGATACAATCCTACCGAGCATACCCTCGAGTTCCCTCTCCCAGAGGATATCCTCCCTGGTATGCTGAAGATTTCATCCTCCCCTTACGAAAACTCAAACTATGCCGTGAGGTTTGGAGCAAAGAATGATGAGATAGAGATCATCTCTCTGAGTACTGAGAACAAAGACAAGAAAAGCCCTCGCTACCGCTGGAATGGTGAGAAATTTGTGAAGAAATAATCTACATTTTTTCTGAATAGAAACCCTTGTAAATAAAAGAAACTCCCAAATTTGGGAGTTTCTTTTATTTGTTATAATAAGTTTTGATATAGAAATCTTCTTTAGAGCGCATTGTTTTTTGGTCTTCATCAGACTTGTCTTTGTAGCCGCAGAGGTGGAGTATGCCGTGTGCTAAAACTCGAATAAGTTCATGCTCAAAAGGAGTAGAGAGCCCAGCGGCGTTATCAGAAACCCGCTCTAATGAGATGAAAATATCACCGCTTACCGTATTCCCTTTTACATAATCAAATGTAATAATATCGGTATAATAATCGTGATTTAGATAGTCTTGATTTACTTTCAGGAGGTAGGTATCATCACAGAAAATATAGCTGATTTCGCCCAATTTCTTTCCTTCCTGGGAAATAAGGACTTCTATCCACTCAGAGAGGCGAGCAGGTAGGGTGATGGGTGCAGTATTTTCAAAGAAAAAGTTGATCATTTTAGGGAAAATTTTTGCGAAGATAAAGCATTAAAACCAATGCCCAAGTATGACACTGAAAACTCCCTTACTGCGATCAGCTGCTTTACTGAAATTAAGCTTCACCTGCCCGAAAGGAGATTTATAGCCCAGTGTAATACCTCCAGAGACATCTCCAAATTTGAAAACCGACTTTGCATTGTGTTCATTAAAGGTATTGAGAATATTAAAATGCCCAGTGATAAAGTAATTCTTTTTGATTTTAAACTGAAAATCATTACGAGCAATTACGAGATTATTTGCACTGAAACTCCCAAACTGATAACCTGGGAAACTCACGAAATTCGCTAAGTTCTGCTCAAAAATTCCGCCTGGGTAAAATTGATAGTAAGGCGTGAGTGGCTCACCAAAGCTAAAACCTGCAAATAGGTGGAGCCTGTAAGTAAATCGGTTGCTAAAAGCAAAATTGGTTTCAAGATCTCCTTTAATCTGAAAGATTTGGTTCTCAATTTTCTTATCAAACAAGTCCAAGAGTTTTCCCCTTGCATCAAGGGAAAAGCCTTTGGTGGGGAAATCCTTATCGTCTCGAGTATCGGTCTTTATAAAAACATAGGGATTGATAAAGTTTCGCTCGTTGTCATATCTTGCCACCCCCGATTTGGACTCGAAATAATCGTGACTAATGCCCCCACCGATGGCATATTTATCTCTCCAGATGGATTGTATATATGCCTCGTTTCGGAACCATTTCCATTTTCCGATGAGGTTTCTATGGCTGTCGCGAAGTTCAAGACTCATTCCTGAGGCATAGATTCCAAGACCAGGAATATATCCGTTATCTACAAAGTAATTAAAATAGTAGCGCGGGTGGGTTCCTCCTACGATAACATCTGCAGAGAGCACAGAGTTTCTTAGTAGTAGGCGTTTTATGGTAAGGTTCATTAGCAGACCTGTTTTAAAAACCTCATCGTAGTGCAGTCCAAACTTTAAAAAGTATCTTGATTCTATCTCATCTACCTCGAGTTTCAGTACATTTTTATTACCAAGGAGCAGGAGTTCGTAGTTGATGAGGTTATAATTATTGGTTGCATAGAGCTTGTCAATCATTTTATTAATTCCCTCATAGGTTTGCAGAGAAGGGGTTTTAAGTGCCATTTTTCCCTGTATATAATCTCTGTTGAAGATGCGGTTGTTCTCCACAGCAAGGCTATCTACTTTGTAGATATTGGAGTAGATAGGGTTAATGGGTGCTCGGCTGATGCGGTGCTCTCTTTTAGGGAGTTGGTTGAGAACTTCGGTAAATTGCTTAGCAGTTTTGTAGCCTATGTTGAGGATTTTTTCTTTCTCGTCAAAACTTGTGGTAGAGTAGCCACTCAGATTTGGATTGATGAGAATATCTGCATATTTTTCTTGAGAGATATTTTCTCTTTTGGTATTGAAATCAATGACTTGGTTGAGGATTTTTACAGCGGAGTTTAATTCTTCCCTGTCAGCAAGAGGCTGGCTGAGATTCACACCAATGATAATATCCATTCCTTTATCTTTAAGCGGCTTGGCAGGGAAGTTTACCGTCATAGCACCATCTACATAGAGGCTGTCGCCTACCTTTACGGGGTCCATTAATGATGGATATGCTGAGCTTGCCATAATCGAGCTTACGATATCGCCTTTTTCAAAGATTTCCATTTTGCCACTTTCGAGGTTTGTAGCTACACAGAGAAATGGTATTTGGAGTTCGGAGAAGTTGTTGATATTAGAAACATTGCTCAAGAGTTCTTTAAGCAAGTAGAGGTTCTTTTGTCCTGTGGATATTGCCTTCGGTAGTACATTGATTTTCCCTTTGTGTATGGGTACTGTGATGAGGTATTTGTCATTCGTCTTTGAGAAGAAAGGAGTTTCTTGTCGGGGTTTTTCATTGGCGAGTAGGGTATAGAAATCGGTTTCTTTCATTATTTTTTCTATATCCTTTGCCTCATATCCTGCAGCATAGAGCCCACCGACGATTGCTCCCATACTGGTTCCTGAGATATAATCTATTTTTATTCCGAGCGAATCTATTACCTTTAAAACTCCAATATGTGCAAAGCCTTTGGCTCCACCACCAGAGAGGGCGAGCCCTATTTTGGGCGGTTTTTGTGCTACAGGTGATTTTTTTACCTGTGATTCGTACAGCCCAAAGCTCAAAAGGATGAATATAAGCAGGATTTTGTTTTTCATTTTGTTGTTTTTTAAAGAAACGAGAAGGAATTCCTTTTCTTTTGGTGCAAAAATAAAGATTTGTATTCTAAAAATATTTTAAGGTATAGGAGAAGGGGGAAAAGTTTGGCGAAGGGAAATCAGAGAAGTATAAAAAGGGATTAAAGTGGGAAGATTTTTTTAGGATATCAGGTTTGTTGGGTAAAAAAGGAGAGAAGGGAAAAGAGCAAAAAGCATAGCTCTATTTTATGAAAGTCGTCTTATCTTTGCTACGATTTAAGATTTTGTAAATGACTTATACCACAAGACAACTCGCCGAAATTACCCAATCTGAACTCATAGGAAACCCAAACCTGCCGGTAAAAAATATAGCTTTTGATAGTAGAAATATATTTTCGAGCAAGGAGATGGCGTTTATCGCTATCCGTACGCAGAAAAATTCAGGGGAGAAGTATATAAAATCTGCCATAGAAAAAGGTGTAGAAGTAGTGATTTGCCAGAAAAAACCTGAGGAAACACTTGGCGCAACTTATATTATAACCGAAAATTCAATAGCGTTTTTACAAAAGCTGGCGAGATATCATCTCTCGCAGTTTGGAGGTTTAAAGACAATAGGAATTACGGGAAGCAACGGCAAAACTATGGTGAAAGAATGGCTCTACCAATGCCTGAACGATGAATTTAATATAGTGAAAAGCCCGAAGAGTTTTAATTCGCAAATAGGTCTTCCGATTTCATTGTTGCAGATTGATGATAGACATAATTTAGGCATCTTTGAAGTAGGAATTTCTCAACCCGAAGAAATGAAAGTCTTGGAAGAGGTGTTCTCACCTAAAATAGCGATTCTGACGAATATAGGTACAGCGCATTTGATTAACTTCAGAGATGAAAACCATTTAATAGATGAGAAAATAGCTCTATTTAAAAACTCGGAGATTATCTTATTTAATGGGGATAATGAGCGGGTATTGGCGAAGATAAAAGCGCTCTATTCAGATAAAAAACTTATCTCTTACGGATTAAAAAGCACCAATGATGTAAAAATTATAAGCGATTGGAAAAATAGAAATAAGGAGGTGAAGATGAGCTACTTTGGTGAGCATATAAATCTGCCCGTGCACCAAAGAGATGAAGCTACACTTAGTAATGTACTCTGCGTAGTAGCCCTAATGAAAGAATTGGGAATAGAAAATTCTAAAATCTTGAAAAAAGTGGAAGGCCTCAAAAGTGTGGAAATGCGGTTGGAGAGCGTAGAGGGGCTTAGAAATAATTTGATTATAAATGATTCCTATAATCTTGACCTTGATTCTTTGAATATTGCTTATCAGTTTATTAATGAGTATAACAAGGCACATAAGGTTCTTATCTTGACCAGCTTTGCCGAGACAAAAAATGATGACAAATTCTATGAACAAGTGGCTAGGCTAACGAATGAACAGAAGTTTGATAAAATATTTCTTATCGGGAAGGAAATTTCAAATTATAAACATCTGTTTTCTGCTGAAACGCTTAGTTTTGATAGTACAGAGCAGATTGTTAGTAATCAACAACTTCATACGATAGAAAATTCCTTAATCCTGCTAAAAGGAGCGAGGAAATTTAGGATTGATAAACTAAAGCTCAGCCTTGAACTTCAAAAGCACGATACGGTTTTGGAGATAAATCTTAATAGCATTCTCCACAACATCAATGTACATAAGGCAGTCCTAAAACCCGAAACCAAAATGATGGCTATGGTAAAGGCGTTTTCTTATGGCTTGGGAGGCTATGAGATTGCGGAATTTTTGCAACATCATCATATAGATTACCTGACCGTTGCCTATGCAGATGAGGGAGCAGACCTCAGGAAGCACGGTATTAGTACGCCGATTATGGTAATGAACCCCGAGCAGCACAGCCATAATGCCATTATAGAATATAACCTTGAGCCGGAGATTTATAGTTTCCGAGTGCTGGATATGTTCTGCGAACAGCTGAAAATAAAAGGTTATAACGGGAAATACCCTATTCACATAAAATTGGAAACAGGTATGCACAGGCTTGGTTTTAAAGGAGATGAAATTGATTACCTTATAGAGCGATTGAATAGTCTTCCTGTAAAAGTGCAATCCGTTTTCACACATTTGGCAACTGCCGATATGCCAGAAGAAAGGGATTATGCCCTCGAGCAAATAAAAATCTTTGATGAAAATTCGTCAAAATTGGTAAGGGGGTTAGCTTATAAGCCATTGAGGCATATTCTGAACTCACCAGGTATAGCCAACTTTAGCGAATATCAGTTTGATATGGTGCGTATAGGAATTGGTATGATAGGTTTTTCTGCTAATGAGGAAATTCAGAAACAATTGCAAAACGCAGTGAGCTTTAAAACGGTGATTTCTCAAATTTCTATAGTGAGAAAGGGAGAAACCATCGGTTATAGCAGAAAGTTTATGGCAGAGGAAGATTGTTATATAGCGACAATCCCCGTAGGCTATGCAGATGGTCTCCCAAGACTTTTGGGAAATGGAGTGGGCAGAGTGAAGATTAATGGTAGCTATGCACCAATTGTAGGGAATGTGTGTATGGATATGATGATGGTAAATCTCGGTAATATCCCTGCAAAGGAAGGCGATGTAGTGAGTATTTTTGATTCGCTGGAGGAGCTGTTGTATTTCTCCGAAAAGTGCCAGACTATTCCTTATGAAGTACTGACCTCCATCTCCCGAAGGGTAAAGAGAGTCTATGTAAAGAATTAAAGTGAGGGCTAATTGTAAATAAGAAAAAGCCTCTTGTAAGTACTTACAAGAGGCTTTTTTATAAAATAAACAATAATAAGAATAAACTTAAAGCGGTTTGTATTCAAATTCTGGGTAGCCTCTTTCGCCATTAATGTTCGTCAATCTATTGAATTTTAGCTTGTAGATAACACCATTGCTGTCTTTAATGATAAAGAACACATTGTTATACACAATACGGTTAAGTACATCTCGCCAGTTGCTACCTATGGCTCTATGGTCGTTGTATACAAATTTGGAATTATCCACATCAGTGGTGGAGAATGATTTATATACATCGGCGGCGTTTTGGCTACTAGGTACTTCTACCATATATGCACCTACGCCTCCCATTGTGTTATGAAGCACGAAATCGGAATAAGTATAAGTACCACTTCCAGCAATTACATTAACGAATACGGTAAAGCATAAGTCCCATTTATTCTTTTCAGGCTGAACGGAAACTTCCTTATCCTCTTTCATATTGAAAAATGTAAAGTGGTAGGCGGGGTTTTTATTGATGATAACCTCTTTGTAGGTGGTGGCATCCAAGTCGGCATATTTTAGTTTGTATCCATTGCCATTGCGGGTAATCTGGATTTTTTTCCAGCCTCTGTCAGCCCCTCCTGTTATCGCCTGACCTAAAGTGATATCTTCAGTGTAGATTTCTTTTCCGAGATTAACGAGATAGATGGCATTTTGGGCATCATCGGCACTGATTTCTGCTATAGCAGTACGCCCAGAAGCATAATTACCTTCAACATTATCTACATAGTTTTCATTTTCTGCTTTAAAGGTTCCTACTTTTATTTTCTTTTGCAAATCTTTTACAGATGCGGAGGTTACGGCGTTTATATCCGTTGCTCCTTCAATTACTCCTGCTGCCATTTGAATCGAGAAGTTGAGGATTACCTTAAACTCTTTTCCAGAGTGAAATGCCAAATCCCAGGAAGGTCTCTTATTAATGGTCTGCTCTCCTGTGCTTAGATTTAGCCAAACTTGATTAGGCACTGCTGGACCTCCTATTTCTGGACTGATAACCGCCCCTTCAAAAGGAGCAATAGTTACGGGGTCTTCGTTATCCCTCAAACAGGATTGAAAAGTAAAGATGCAAAGGCTGAGGTATAGAAATATATTTTTCATTTTCGTATGTTTTTTAATAAGTTAGAATTTATAAGTTAAACTTGCAAAATAGCTCCTTCCGTAGAATAGATGTGTGGTGGTTGAGATACTATGCCCGCTACCTCCTTGTGTAGTGTTTTTAATTTCTGTTACATCAAAAATGTTTTTTACACCTGCGCTTAGGTTTAAATGATTCTTAAAGAAAGGCTGGCTTATCGTAGCATCCATTCTATTGAAGTCTTCCAGTGTTCCGAGCTCATAGACTCCTTTATTGTTCGCAGGGTCTAAGCCAGAGAGTATGTATTTCTTGCTTTTTCCATTGTATTTATAGTATACAGAGAACAGCGTCTGGGTTTTATTCAGTTTGTAACCAGCAGATACGCTGATTTCTGGTGTAAAGAAATACTCCTCTGGAGAGACAGTATCTACTACTTTTGATTTTAAGGATTGAGAAACCCCCGTTAGTGAAGCACTGGTATTGAAATTAAAGTTGTTGATTCTACCATCAAAGTTTAAGTTGAATAATAAAGACCTATAATCATTAATATTAATGTATTGATACTTTAATGGCTGCAGATTCACGATGGATAAATCTATTCTGTCTTTTACTTGGAGGTACATTCCAGAGATGCTAAAATTATATTTTTTATTCTCTTTTGAGATTTTATAATCGGCAAAGATTGCTGCGGTAAGGCCTTTTTCGGCAGAGAGATTTTCATTTCCGCGAATGTCGTGGTTAGCATTTACTAAGTAAGTGTAAAGCTCCGTATAAGTTGGGAAACGACCTGCAGAACCTCCCGAAAGTCTTATTTCTGATTTGTCAGATAGATTATACTTTAAGGCAAGTGAGTAATTAAGCTGGTCATCAGACTTATTATTGAGGCTATATCTCGCGCCTGGCCGTATATGAAACTTAGGGAATAGTCTCCATTCCGCAGAGAGGAAGTGAGCATAATTGAATACCGTTCTTTCAATATTATTAACTCCGAAAAGTCCTGTGCTTGAGTCGGCAAATCCCTGGGTTCTGTCGAGCTCATACCCCAGTTGGAAATTAAATACATCACTGTTAGTAAAGTTACTAAACATACTTCTGGAATATATCGTATTGATATCGTAGTAAGTGAGCTTCTCATTTCTGGATAGCTCGCTTCGGTTGGGCACATCATAGATATAGCTCTGGGTTTGCTTTTCTTGTTTTTGATAAGAAAAATCTCCCATATAATTAATATGCCCGAGCTTGCTAACGATATTAAGCTGGTGAACCCATCTTTGGGTATAGTAGTCGTTATCTCTTGAGATTAGGGTTCGTTTGCCACCAGCAAAGAGTAGAGATTCGGTAATGGGGCTTCTGTAATTGATTTCCTCTTTCATTAGGTTAGCTTTGTAGAAGAGGGTAGTAGCGTTTTTATGGTATCTTATCGTCCCGTTGATGTTGTATAAATCCTTGGGTTGCCAGTCATAACCTCGTTTTCCATTAACGGTTTCGCTAAAAAACTTATAGCCATTCCTTGAGCCTTCATAGCCTTTGAAATCGTTATGATTAAAATCCAAGCTCACCGACCAGTTAGGGTTTATGTTATAGTTGAGATTTACATTTTGTATGTGCCTTCCTTTACCTTTTTTGTAGAGGTCGTAGCCTGTATTTACGGTTTCTTCTTGCAGGTTGATGCTGCCTGTAAATTTTTTGTTGTATTTCTTTTTCGTAATGATGTTGATTACCCCTGTTACGGCATTACTTCCATACTCTACACCCATAGAGCCGCGTACTACTTCTATTTTCTCGATATTATCTACGCTTATTTTAGTTAAATCGATTAAGTTACCGAGAGATTCATCATTAATAACGGGAATGTTATCTATTAATACTTTGGTATATTCGCCTCCTAATCCCAATATATTAGCATACGAATTACCATTAGACCTGTCGGGAACAATAAGCATATTCAGGTTTTGATTCAGCACTTCAGCTACATTATTTGCCGCCATATTTTTGATTTGTGCTCCGTCTATTACTTCTACTTTATAGACCGATTTGTTTATAGACTGTGGTGAAAACTGACCAGTAATCACCACTTCTTTTATATCTCTTGTTCGTAAGGAATCTGTTTTCTGTGCCTGTACTGCTGTTGCCATACCTATGCACAGTAGTCCGAGGGTATATTTAGCTTTATTCATAAAAATAAATTTTAGGCAAAGATAATATTTATTTAGAATTAATATTTTCAAATCACTATATTTGCCAAAGTTTTTTAAAAAAGTTTTATTATGAAAAAAAGTATATTTTTATCAATGGCGTTAGCTCTTTTAGCTAATATGAGTACGCATCTATCTGCTCAGGTAAAAGATGCGAATGGTTACACTACCGTAGAGGCTACTATGGGGCAGAATTATCAGAACAGGGTGTTTTACAGCTTCGGGAAGAACAATCTCATCTCTCAGCCTGCCGAGACTTGGGATATTGCTTTTTATAGAAACAGTATGTTTGAAACAGGTACAAGGATAAATGATGCTAAGAATATCCTAGTTTATGTAGCCAGTGAAGACCCTACCCAGTGGGATAGCGTTAATACAAGTATCGTTTCCACAGGTACTCCTCTTTACAATCCTGATAAAACAGAAAAAATTGAAGTAGGAGCATTTGAGCAAGGCCCGAGATCTTTAGGTTGGGGAGATTATAACCCAACTACCCACCAGATAGAAGGAAAAGTGATTTATATCTTGCACTATGGCAGTGCTGTCTATTATAAATTTATGATTGAGAATAGATTTAAGAATTATAAAATTAAGTATGCAAAACTAAAAAGTGATGGTACTTGGGAGGATACTAAAACAGCAATTATCCCAGATGGAACAGATGACGCTTTCTTCAACTACTTCTCCTTTGATACTAATGCAAAAGTCCCTAACCTCGAGCCACCGAAAAAAGATTGGGATCTAATGTTTACCCGTTATTGGACTTTGTATAATAATGTAGCAATGTATCGTATGTCTGGTATTATCCAAAGCCCTAATATCGTAGTAGCACAGACAAATGAGACCCAAGATACTCCAACTTTCACCGCACCTGTAGCTTCTAAATACTCAAAAGGTATTACCACTATTGGGCATTCTTGGAAAGGTATAAGTACTGTACATAATGATGTAGTATACTATATTAAGAATAACAGCACAAAGAAATTCTATAGAATGTACTTTATTATCAATGGCGGTGCATCTACTGGTAATATGCACTTTAAGTATAAAGACATTACCGATGATTTAGGCGTACAAGATCTTAACACTAAAGCATCTTTCGGGGTATATCCGAACCCAACTGTGGATAAAAGAGCTACCCTCCTCTTTGATGTAAAAGAAAAAGACAGCAATAAAGGTACTGCCGAGCTCTATGACCTCTCTGGTAAGAAGGTATATGAAGTCTCTCTAAGCAATCAAAATGGTCTCTATAAGGAGGAGCTCAACTTCCAGCACCTACCAGCAGGAAACTATATCCTCAAAGTAAGCTATGGAGGAGCTTCACAAACCAAAAAACTTATCTTAAAGTAAGAACTTTTCTAGTTTAAATTTTTTCATATCGTGCAAATCCCGAAAAACGAGGTTTTCGGGATTTGTCTTGGGTCTATTCTCCGAAGGTTTTGCGGAGAATAAGCCGTATATTTACCGCAAAATTGAAACAATGGCGCTTTATATTCATCAGTGGGAAACCTTACCACCTCCAAGTACGCTAAAATTACCAAAACCACTCCCGATACCGCCCTCAGGGATATTAATGATTTGCTCCAAAAGGGTGTTTTAAAAAAATCCGAGTCAGGAGGTCGCAGTACCCACTATATCCTCAATAACTAACCCGAGAGAATGCCCCTAGGGTTTGCTTTCGTTTTAATCCTCCTTCCCCTTTTTATTAAGAAACGCATCCCAGCCCTGCGCCGTGAGTTTGGAGAGCTCGTTACTCCCTCTTAGCACAAGGTAGCAGCCTTCGGAGGCTTCCGTAGCGTGCCCTATAATCGTAAAGTCGGGGTGGTTCTTTATTTTATCGTAGTCTGAAGGGGCAATCGTCATCAGCAGCTCATAATCCTCACCCCCAGAGAGTGCCGCGATGCTTGGGTTGAGGTTAAACTCATCTGCCGTCATTATCGTAAGCTCATCCATCGGTATTTTCTCCTCGTAGAGGCGGAAGCCTACCTTGCTCTGGTCAGCGAGGTGAAGGATTTCAGAGGCGAGCCCATCGGATACATCAATCATCGCTGTGGGCTGTATGCCGAGCTCTTGGAGCTTAGCGCGGATATCCGTCCTCGCTTCGGGTTTTAGTTGCCTTTGGAGGATGTAGTCATAGCCCTCCATCTCGGGTTGCATATTCGGATTTACGAGGAATACCGAGTGCTCCCGCTCCAGCACTTGCAGCCCCATATACGCCCCACCGAGGTCTCCCGTCAGTACGAGCAAATCGTTTGGTTGGGCACCGCTTCGCTTGGTGAGGCTTTCCTTTTCCCCATAGCCTATCGCGGTAATGCTAATCACTAACCCTGAATGAGAACTCGTGGTGTCGCCTCCTATCACATCCACTCCGTAATGCTTGCAGGCGTGCCCGATTCCTTCGTATAGCTCCTCGAAAGCCTCTACGGGGAATCGGTTAGATGCCGCAATCCCTACGAGAATCTGTGCAGGCACGGCATTCATCGCAGCAATATCGCTCAGGTTGGCAACTACCGCTTTGTATCCCAAGTGCTTCAGTGGGGCATAGCCAAGGTTAAAGTGCACGCCTTCGGCAAGGATATCGGTTGTGATAGCGATCTCCCTGCCTTCTGCCGAGAGCAGTGCGGCATCATCGCCTATCCCTAAGACGGAGGAAGGCTGCTGGAGGCTAAACCTCTCGGTCAGGTGCTTAATGAGCCCAAACTCTCCGAGCTCGGAAACGGGGGTAAGTTGTGGTGATTTATCTTCGAGCATTTCTTCTGTTTTAAGGCGCCAAACATACAGAATTTTTCTCTAATGCTTGTGGAGGAGGGGAGATAGAATTTCTTTTTTTACTTATCCCATAAACCAAAAAAAATCAAAATACAGCCCCCTACTTCATAAAAAGCAGGGGATAGTTTTATTATAGAAGAAGGCTTCTCTAACTCCTAAGAGCGCAGCTGAATCTTCGTCCATTTCTTGGGTAGGAAGGCAGAGGGGTCTATATTCTCTGGACGTGTGTCAATGTTTTTAAGCGTCTCCCGAGAGAGGAGTTTGGTGCTTTGGGTTTTGTAGTCAGAAAAGGCAGCGAGCACATCGTTTGGCGGGGAGGTCATCTTCCTAATCATAGAATCTATCCAAACACCGAGTACGGCAACGGTAGCGCAGTGGGAGCCATCGGCGAGATAGAATCTGTGGATGAATTTATAGATGCCCGCATCTTCGGAAAGCCCTGCCAGCTCGAGGGAGACATAGACCTCCTGGTCGGCATAAATCTCTTGAAAGAAAAACACCTCTTCGTGGAGGATAACAGGCGCGATGCCCCATCGGTTCAGCTGTGAAAGCCCCATTTTGTGCTTGTTCATAAAGCCCATACGGGTCTGCGTACAGTAATCTGCATAGGCAGCGTTTGCGAGGCATCGGTTGGCATCTATATCGCTCCATCTCACCTCAAATTTATGGTAGTAGGTTGCCATTGTGTGATGTTTTATGTGGTCAAACATACATATTTTTTTACTAATATCTATAAGTGGTATTGATGGGTGATTGTTCTTCAATAAAAAGTATAAAAGTTCAGTATAAAATCTAAAATTTTCTTTCAAAAAGCAGTTTGTTTTTTGAAACTGTTGATTAATTTTTCTTTCTAAATGACGAAAATGGGAAACTTGTGTGAGATTTTGGGAGCTCTAAACACTTAAATTTAACTAAAAATAGGGTATTTTAACTAAAAATCTTAAATAAATTTTTCATCAATTATTTTATTGTATTTTCAGAATATAATGATAAAGTAAATGTGGTTTTTGTTAGTGATGTAATAATTTAATATAGGTTTAAATAATAAATTATTATGTTTTTCATAGAATGTAGCATAAGATTGAGAATATTTATTATTGCTTTTTGTATATATGCTAATATTGTAAATATTGCTAATATATAATAAAATAATAATTATTTTATGTTTTTTAATATTAAAAATTTATTAAAATAAATAAAATTTTGTAGTATTAAAAATATTGTGTAGTATTGTCCAGTTAATTTTAAATGAATTAATAATGAGAAAGTCTACATTAGAGTTCGGGTCATTTACCCGAAAATTGCCAGTAGCATTATGTTACTTATTTGCTACGGCAGTGTTTGCACAGAATGCCCAAGAGGTAAAGGTTCTTCAAAGCAAGACGAACCTAAAAGGATTGAATTTATTAGGCAAGCAATTCCGCAAAGGAACGCTAAGCAGAGCGCAGCTGGAGTCCAGAGCAAAGGAGATGAACATTCCGTTCACCACCGAGTTTGGAGGTAAGTTTTACCAGTTGCAAGGTTTTAACGCTAAGGGCTTCCCTTTGTACTATGTAACGAGCAATGCTGGAGCAGCAGAAGGTACGGGAGTTACAAGGCTTCAGACGAGCCCAGGATTGGAACTTCAAGGAGAAGGTATTGTTCTCCGTGAGTGGGATGGAGGAGCTGTAAGGCTTACCCACCAGGAATTTGGAGGAAGAGCCAAAATGGGTGATACCTCTACACGGCTTAATAGCCACTCTACCCATGTGGCGGGGACAATGGTTGCCAGTGGAGTAGATAAGAAAGCGAAAGGAATGGCACCAAAAGCAGAGCTTATCGCCTATGACTGGAATGATGATGAGGATGAAATGACAACAGCTGCAACTAACGGGGCACTTCTTTCAAATCACTCTTATGGTTATTTAGGAGGTTTTGAGTATGGTAACTGGTCAGGAGCTACAGGTTGGCACTGGTTAGGAACTGATGATGATACAGAATATGTAGGCTATGGACATTATGGAGAAACGGATGCTCAATGGGATTTAATCTCAAAAAATGCTCCTTATTACTTGGCGGTAAAAGCAGCAGGTAACCCAAGAGGAGATGGTCCTGAACCTGGTGGAGCACACTATGTAAGAAAATTAGAGAATGGTAAATTAGTATGGGCAAAATCTACAAAAGTTCGCCAAAAGAATGGGGGAGCCAATGGTTTTGATTGTATTAACCACGGAGCAACGGGTAAGAATGGGCTTATTATCGCAGCGGCTCATAAAATCCCAGGTGGCTACAAACAGCCAAGTGATGTAAAAGCAGCGAGTTTCTCAGCTTTCGGTCCTACCGATGATGGTCGTATCAAGCCAGATTTAGCAGGTATAGGTGTAGGTGTATATTCTACAACATCAACAGGTGATGACCAATATACCTCTTTGAGCGGTACCTCAATGGCGTCTCCAAATGTAACGGGCTCTCTTGCCTTATTACAAGAGCATCATAATAAATTGTACCGTTCGTTTATGAAATCTGCCACTCTAAAAGCATTGGCAATTCATACAGCGAACGAGGCAGGTGAGCATCCTGGTCCAGATTATCAATTCGGTTGGGGACTTCTCAATGCCTTTAAAGCTGCAGAAGTATTATCCACCAAAGATAAATACTCAAAAGTAGAAGAGGTTACCTTAAATAATAATGGCACTTATACCCTAAAACTCACGGCAACAGGAAGTGCACCATTAGTTGTAACCATTGTTTGGGATGATGCCGTAGTAGAAAAACTTCCAGATGCTACGCTTAACAACAGAGAATCCGTATTGGTAAATGACTTGGATTTACGAGTATCCGATGGAGCAACCACTTTCTTCCCTTGGAAATTAGATGTAAATAATCCAGCGAACGCTGCTACCAAAGGCGATAATACCAAAGACAATGTAGAGCAGGTAGTGATAGAAAACCCGGTAGCAGGCAAGGAATATACCATCACCGTAAGCCATAAGGGTGACCTGAAAAAGAACGATGACCAGGGTAAATTAGTTCCTGCAGCTTCTCAAGACTTCTCTCTTATTGCAACGGGAATTAACAATGGTGTATCAAAAGACTTGGCATTAAAATCCGTATCCTTACCACCAGCTAAGGAGTATACAAACCAAACGCCAGTAACGGTAGAGGTAGAGAACTTAGGAAGTGCATCTGCAACAGGAGCTAAACTTAAATACAAACTCGTAAATGTAGACAATGGTAATGCCGTAGAGCATACAGGAGAAGTAGCATTAGAAGAAGTAGCACAAGGAAAGACGCTTAGCAAGTCGTTTAATGTAGATTTATCCAAATCTTTTGTGAATTACAATATAGAGGTAGAAGTAGAATTAGCAGGAGATGAGGTAGCAATGAACAACACCGCTTCTACAAGTGCATACGGTATAGTAGCCTCTGTATTAGAAGATGGGGATAAACACGCCGTTGGTTTCGAAGAAGAGAGTTTAGAGAAAATCGGTTGGACTGTGAAAGATGTAGATGGAAAAGGAAGAACCTGGATGAAGTATACAGATGCAGACTTAGCAAATACAGGAAAGAGCTTTGCGGTGAACTTCCCTAATAGAACAAAAGGTACAGACGACTGGTTATTCTCCAACCCTATCAAGGTGAAAGCAGGTAAGCTCTATATGCTGGAGCTCTACGCAGGTAGATTCCAGAATGATGAAGAAAATCTTGAATTCTTCTATGGTGATAGCCCGGAAGTATCAGCAATGACCAATAAGTTAGGAGATAAATTAACCCTTGCTCCAAGTTATAATAAAGTAAATAGAGAATTTACTCCTACAAAAGATGGCGTCATTTATTTAGGCTTCCACAATAAGATGGACGCCGATAAGGCCTCTTATGCTGTAGCAGTAGATGATGTATTGGTAAGATTTGCAGAAGGGAAACCATCAGCAGACTTTACAGTGGCTAAACCAAGAGTTAATTCTTATGAGACAGTTCAGCTTAATAATAATACAACAACTGCCTCTACTCAGCCAGCGACTTATGAATGGTCATTCAGCCCGAATACAGTAGAGTATAAAGACGGTACAACAAGCACATCTAAAGATCCGAAAGTAAGATTTACAGAAGAGAAACAGTATTCAGTAACATTGAAGGCAACGAATTCTTCAGGTAATGATGTTAAGGAGAAAAAAGACTTTATCACTGTTAAGAATACTCCATCTCAAGCTAAATTTATCACTTCAGGAAATTCAATCTTTGAAACTGAAACGGTAGCATTTACTAATAAATCTACTGGTGATCCGCTTCCTACATCATTTGAATGGACGGTAACGCCAAGTGATAATACAGAATTTGTAAGTGGTACTACTTCTACATCTAATAACCCAGTAGTTAAGTTTAATAAATCCGGAGACTATAAAGTTTCCCTAAAAGCAACTTCTCCACAAAACGAAACCACTGCTGAGGTAGATATAAAAGTAGCAGGAGTACATAATTCCGTGAAAGATCTTTCAGCTACTCAAGAGAATAACAAGGTAAATCTCAAGTGGGTAAGACCTAATATGAACCCTTCCTATACCGAAGGATTTGAATCCGGAAAAATACCTACCGAGATGACAGTCTATGACAATAATGCAGATAAAATGAGCTGGATGATTTCTGCTTTTAATAAAGCAAGTGGAAATTATGGACTACTCAATTATGGTTGGTACTTCAGAAGTATGGATGTAGATGACTGGATCGTAACTCCTAAAATAAAAGGAGGAGCAGAAGTGCTTAAATATTTTGTGAAACACGACTATGTAGAAAGATATGATGTGTATGTAGTGAAAGCACCAGCTTCTGGTAAAGCACCAACGATAGATGAAATCAAAGCAACAGGTGAAATTGTTTACAAGTTTGATGGAACTGAAAAAACTAAAGGTACATTTGTTGAAAGAGAAGTTGATATCAAAGAACACTCTAAGGATGACTTCTTCGTAGTGTTCCACCACAGAACTACAAAAGATGATGACGCTCTTCTCCTTGCATTAGATGATATCCAAATAGGATATAAAGATAATGTAAGCTCTGATAAGACAGTAGCTGCAAAACCATCTGATGAAGCATCTGTTGACTTGAAGCAAGTAGTAAGAGAAGGTACTAAGATTCTGAAATCTGGTGATTTTGAAGATCCATACAAAGCAGAAGCACGAGAGCAAGTGCCAGTAGAGTTTGGAGCTACAGACCTTCCTAAACTTGAGAAGTATGAGATTGTGAGAAACAATGTGAAGCTCACCGATATCAATGACTATAACACATTGAAACACACAGATAATCTTACACAGACTGGTACTTATACCTACGATGTATACGCTGTGTACTCTGATGGTAAGAAGTCTGATAAGGCAAGTGTAACGATTGTTGTAGATAACCTTTCTGCTTCAGAGGTAGTGAAAGGTGGTCTGAAAATCTATCCAAACCCATCTGATGGTAGATTTACTATCGAGCTTGGTAGTGGAACTTCTTCAGTTCAAGCACAGGTTTATGACCTTTCAGGTAAGCTACTCTTCAAGAAGGATTATAGCGGCAGTAGGGCTGATCTCGACCTTACTCAGTATCCGAAAGGAGTATATCTATTGCACCTCACCAATAACAAAGGCGAGAAGCAAACGGCTAAGCTCATCGTTCAGTAAGGTAAGTTTTTCATAGCTTAATCATTTGAAAGCGGGTTAATATTCATTAACCCGCTTTTTTATTGCTTTTTTGGGGGAAATAAGGCTTTTTGGGCAGTGTTAAATTATTAAAAATGTAATGTTTTCATTGTTTTATTGCGAATAATTCGTGTGAAAGCGCTAACCTTTATGTCGGGAAGCTTTCAGCTCGCCTGAAAGCTCCAAAACCTTGTAAAGCCTCCCATCATTTTCTAAAAACGGAGAGAGGAAATCCTTTAACCTTAATTCTACTTAAAGAGAGGTGTTTTTTAAGGGAAATGGAAGCTATATTAAAATAAAAAAGCCACTTATTAGGAAAGTGGCTTTGAGTTTATTTGGCTTTCTGCATATCGGTGATGATGTGTATGGCTTCTTCTACGAAGAGGTCTTTTTGCAGGTTTTTAATCCAGTTTTCGGTCTTTTTCTTAAAGGCCTCGTCTTTTTTCTCTCGCTCTATTTCTTCGGGGAAGATGGAGAAGGTGAGGCCGTTTCTGAATTTATCCAAACTATTGAACTTCTCTATTTGAGCTTTTCGGGTTTTCATCAGCTGATCAAATTTCTTTTGATTGAGCGTAATGCTCTCTTCTTTATCCATCGCCTCTTTCCATTTGGAGGATTCCATCAGAAGCTGATAGGTTTTATTGGCATCTATTCTTTTAGAGCTTGCTTTTGAGAGCGTTTCTAGGTCTATTTCATTCACTTTCTTGAAAGGGGTTGGGGAGATTTTGTCCCAAGCGAGGGCATAGTCATCAAACCGCTCACCGATTTCTGCGTAGCTGAAGAAGTCTTTCATTTTAATATCAGCCTCTATGCCTTTTCTTTGGGTGGATTCCCCCGTTACGCGGTAGAATTTCTGTATGGTGAGTTTTAATGAACCGAAATCATCAGAGGAGTTTAGGAATCTGTTGAGATCTACGAAGGTTTGTACTGTACCTTTTCCGAAGGATTGTGGGGAGCCTAAGATGATGGCTCTGCCATAGTCCTGCATTTGTCCTGCAAGAATCTCAGATGCAGATGCTGAGAATTCATTTTGCATAATGATGAGGTCACCCGTCCAGATAGGGTCTATGGACTTGCTTTTATAGGTTTCGGTTTTGCCTTCTCCATCTTTTACCTGTACAAAAGCGCCAGACTTCATAAACAGCCCCATAATATCGCCCACCTCGGTGAGGGAGCCTCCGCCGTTGTTTCTAAGGTCAAGGATGATGCCTTCTATGTTCTGCTTTTTGAGTTTTAAAATCTCTGCTTTAATGTCATCAGAGGCATTTCTTCCTTTTTTGTTTTCAAAATCTGCGTTAAAACTCGGTAGGTTGATGAGCCCGTATTTCTTACCATTGGGTGCATTGACGATGATGCTTCTTGCAAAGGTGTCTTCTATCGATACTTTTTCTCTGATGAGGGTTACTTCTTTTATGGATTTGTCTTTCTTCTCTACGGTGAGGGTTACTTTTGTTCCCAGCTCTCCACGGATGAGTCTTACGGCTTCATCTACGAGCATTCCAGAGACATTTACTGCTTCGGCAGAGGGTTTAGATTTTACTTTCAGGATTTTGTCTCCTGCGGTCAGCTGTTTAGACTTCCACGCAGGGGCGCCTATGGTAAGCTCTCCGAGGAAGAGGTTGCCTTTTTTCTCTTGAATAATAGCGCCAATACCGATAATTTCTCCCTTGAAAGAGGCATCAAAATCTTCTTTATTGGTAGGGGAGAAGTAGCTTGTATGCGGGTCAAATACCTCTGTATGAGCATTCATATAGACCGTAAACCAGTTCATTCTCTTTCTTTTCTTAAACCTGATAAAGTATTGGGAGATGTAGTCTTTCACTTCATCTGTGGCTTTTGTGAGTTTCTCTTGTGGTGAGAGTTTTTTCACATTGATGGTATCCAAGAGTTTGTTGGCAATCACGGAATCTTTCTTCTTTTGCTGGGCTTCCTCTTTGGCAGTGAGGGTTTCCATTTCTTGGAGGATATTAAACTTGATGTATTTCTTCCATTCGTTATAGAGTTCCTGCTTGTTGGCAGGGTAGTTTTTCTTCTTGGAATCTAATATATATACATCGTTTTCATTGAGATTAATAGGATTTTTGAGAATTTCTTGGGTTATTTTATCCACCTCATCTACTCGCTGATAGAGCCTATCGGTACTGAGTTTATAGAACGCCAGATTTCCCGTTTTGAAGTAGTCATCCAGCTTATCTTTATGTTGGTTAAACTCACTAATATCCTCTTTCATAAAGAATCTTTTCCCTGGGTCTATCATTTCAAGGTATTTATTATAGACTTCTCGGGAGTAAGCGTCATTAATTGGTTTGGGGCTATAATGCCAGTATTGCAGGGTGTTCATTACACTCACCATAATGGTTCGCATTTTATCATCGTCATTTTTAGGTGAGTTAAAGCAGAAAATAAGAGTAGTAAGAGGTAAGAATAAGAGGAGTTTGTTTAATCTCAGTTTCTTTATAATATTCATAAATCCTAAATGTATTTCGTTTGTAAGTTAATTTTAAAAAATGAATTACCAAAAGTAAGATTTATTCTCATATAGCAAGTATTTTTTTGATATTTTTGCTCAAATTTTTTTCAGATGAAGAAACCTTTGATTTTGGTAACTAATGATGATGGTATTACTGCGCCAGGTATTAGAAAATTAGCAGAGTTTATGGGCGAGATAGGAGAGGTTGTAGTCGTTGCACCCAATTCTCCTCAAAGTGGAAAAGGGCATGCAATCACCATTAATTCTACCCTTACCTATGAAGAAATCCATCTTGATGAAAACCAGAAAAACTACTCTCTAAGCGGTACTCCCGTAGATTGTGTAAAGTTTGCATTAGATAAAATCCTTACCCGAAAGCCAGATTTGGTGGTTTCGGGTATTAATCACGGAGCCAATTCCTCTATTAATGTCATCTATTCAGGGACGATGTCTGCTGCTGTGGAGGCAGGAGTAGAAGGGCTTCAAGCGATTGGATTTTCGTTGTTGGATTTTAGCTGGGATGCTGACTTCTCTCAGGCGAAAAAATACATTCAGCAGATCGTAAGAAATGTTTTAGAAAACCCAATTCCCAAAGGTATCGTCCTCAATGTAAATATCCCCAAACTCCCAGAAAAGGAAATCAAAGGGATAAAAGTCTGCAAACAAGCACAAGCCAAATGGGAAGAGAGCTTTGATGAAAGAATAAACCCACACGGTAAAAAATATTACTGGCTTACAGGCTATTTTAATAATATGGACAATAGCCAAGATGCAGATGAAATCGCACTATCCGAAGGGTATATCTCCATCGTTCCTGTAAAGTTTGACCTTACCGCCTACGAATACATTTCCGATCTTCGCAAGGTTATGGAATAATCTGTGAGCTATGGTCTTTGGTTTTCACTTTGGTGATTACCTCCGTACAGATGCCCTTCTCATCAAACAGGAAGGTCGTCCGCACAATTCCCATAAACTCCTTACCCATAAATTTTTTGAGTTGCCACACTCCAAATTGCGTGATGATTTCCCTCTTTTCATCCGCAATGAGGTCATATTGTAGATTGTTTTTCGTGTGAAATTTCTTCTGTCTTTCCACAGAATCTGCACTGATTCCCAATACCTGAAATCCTTGCTCGGTAAGCCTTTCATAGTTCTCATTCAGGTTACAGGCTTCTGCAGTACAGCCAGGTGTGCTTGCTTTTGGGTAGAAAAATATCACGAGTTTTTTCCCTTTAAAGTCTGATGATTTTATCGTTTTTCCATCTTGGTTTGTGCCTTCAAAAGTTGGCAATGAGTTTCCTGTTTCTATCATAAATTCTAATTTTGCCTCAAATAAAAGAAAAATATGACCAAAAAACAAAGAGCCGAAATCGTAATGACTGAGCTTGAAAAGCTCTACCCAGAGATTGAAATCCCCTTAGACCATACCGATGTTTTTACTTTGCTTGTAGCGGTTGCACTCTCGGCTCAAACGACTGATAAAAAAGTAAATGAAATCACTCCCCACCTCTTTGCCATAGCCGATACCCCAGAAAAAATGTCAAAATTAGAAGTCCCAGAGATTAAGGAGCTCATCAAGCAAATCGGTTTATCCAACCAAAAAGCCAAAAACCTCAAAAAAATGTCCGAAATCCTTGTACAAAAGTACAATGGCAAGGTTCCAGCATCTTTCGAAGAGCTCGAGGAGCTACCAGGTGTAGGGCACAAAACCGCTTCCGTCGTGATGAGTCAGGGCTTTGGGCATCCCGCTTTCCCTGTAGATACCCACATTCACAGGCTGATGAAGCAGTGGAAACTCTCCGAAGGCAAAAATGTCATCCAAACCGAGAAAGATGCTAAAAAGCTCTTCCCTAAGGAGAAATGGAACAAGCTACACATCCAAATCATCCTCTACGGTCGCGAATATTCCCCAGCAAGAGGCTCCCAAGAGAAAGATTTTCTCACCCCTATGCTGTTTCATAGCTAGATTTATTTATATTTGCATCTACATATTTCAATTTTATAAATTTTTTACAGATGAAAGACTTAATCGAAAAAATTAATGCAGAATTTGAAGCATTCTCCACAGAAGCGAATGCACAAGCAGAAAAAGGAAACAAAGCAGCAGGTACCAGAGCAAGAAAAGCCGCTCTAGAACTTAGCAAACTTTTCAAAGAATTCAGAAAAGTTTCTGTTGAAGAATCCAAGAAATAATTGTATTTCACATCCTTTTAAAGCCTTAGGAAAAACCTAAGGCTTTTTTAATTTAGTTTTTTTAGAGTATTTTCTACTTCTTTTTCAAGTGTCTCGAGGTTTCCGTTGTTGTATATAATCAAGTCCGCTCGCTCTATTTTTTCCTTCTCGGGCATTTGCTTTTGCATTATTTTCTCCACTTCTCGGTAGGTTTTCCCATCTCTATCCATCACCCGCTTCATCCTTATACACTCCTCTGCTGTAACCAATAGAGACTTATAGCAACTTTTATCCAAACCCAGCTCAAACAGCAGTGCCGTTTCCTTAAAACCAAAGTCTGCCACCTGCTCACCCACCCACTTCTCAAAATCTCTCTTCACCGCAGGGTGTATCACCCCATTCAGCTCCTCTAATAGCTTCGCATCGTTAAAAACCTGCTCTGCCACATATTTTCTGTTGTAATTCCCCTCCTCATCATAAGCCTCTTCCCCCAAAACTGCCTTGATTTTCTCTCTTAAAGCCTCATCATCAGTTACAATTTCTTTTGCTCTGTCGTCGGAATAATAGACTGGGTATCCAGCCTTTTCAATAAGCCTTGCTACCGCCGTTTTCCCAGCACCAATCCCTCCCGTAAGCCCTATGATTTTCATTTTGATGAATTTTTCAGCCAAGATAATCATTATTTTTAAATCTTTTTAACTCCAAAAATGATGAAGTCTCCTACACTAAATTTTCTTTTCGCCTTATTGAGATTAAAAATTGGGTATTCAAATACAGATAATGGAGCTAAAGACTACAGCGTTTTCATTGAAATTAAAAAATCGGGTTAAAAACTCAATCTCTTTTAAAATATTAATTATTCGTTAATTCATTTCTATTGATGAAAAATTTTTAAGATATTCCCATAATGCTCTAAAAATGATATACAGGCTATTTCTCACTTTTTGATGAAATAAAAATTTATTTTTTTTACCCAGAGGTTAAGAATAGTTAATAAAAAAATCTCATCTTTGGGGCATAATATTGAAGAATTAAAAACAAGTAAAAAATGGACTTATTAAGTAAATCATTACTCGCTGCTGTTACATTATCCACAGCAAGTGTTTATTTCGCACAGAGTACCAAGGACAGCCTCAGAAGCACCAAAGACATAGAAGAGGTTGTACTTGTCGGCACGGCAGATATTGCTAAGGATAGAAAAACCCCCGTAGCAGTTTCTACCATTAAAGAAAGCGTTATTATCGAGAAATTAGGAAACCAAGAGTTCCCAGAAATCCTTAATACTACGCCTTCCGTTTATTCTACCAAGTCAGGTGGTGGTTTCGGAGATTCTAGGATTAATATCCGTGGGTTTAACCAAACCAATATCGCCGTAATGGTTAATGGTATGCCTGTAAATGATATGGAAAACGGTGCCGTATATTGGTCAAACTGGGCAGGGCTCGCAGATGTTACCTCCGCTATGCAAGTGCAAAGGGGTCTCGGCGCTTCCAAACTCGCAATTGCTTCCGTAGGGGGTACTATTAATGTAATTACACGAGCTGCAGATAAAAAACAAGGCGGTTTAGTTACCGTTGGCTTGGGTAATAATGGCTACCACAAAGCACTATTTGCTTATAATACAGGTAAAACTCAATCGGGCTGGTCTTCTTCTTTCTTAATGAGTAGAACGGCAGGCGCTATGTATGCAGATGGTACAGACTTCGAGGCAAATAACTATTACTTCGCATTAGGTTTCGCTCCGAGTAAAAAACACGATTTCCAGCTTACCATCACAGGAGCTCCACAATGGCACAACCAAAGGAAAACCTCCATCGCCCTTTCAGATTATCTCAATCCTAAATACGGTGGTAGCGAAGATCAGCCAAATAGAAAATACAACTCCGACTGGGGATATATGACAGGAAGAGATGGCGTTTCAAGACAGTATTCCTTCGCTACAAACTACTACCACAAGCCTATTATGTCCCTCAACTGGGATTGGAATATGGCACAAAAGTCTAAACTATCCACTGTCCTCTATGCTTCCTTCGGTAGAGGTGGAGGTTCTGGCGACTTAGGAAGAGTCGGCGGTCAATATGCCAGCAAATTTAGAACTGCAGACGGACTTTATGACTTCGATGCTATCAGAGAGCTGCAAACCTCGCTTCAAACCCAACCAGTGGCGTTATCGTAAAAAGAGCATCTGTTAATTCTCATAACTGGTTCGGTATTTTATCCAACTTCCAACAGAAAATTAATGATAACTGGAATTTCAGCCTAGGAGTAGATGGTAGATACTATAAAGGATATCACTATCAAGTGGTCTCAGACCTGTTAGGAGCATCTGCTTACTTGGATAAGAGAAATCTAAACGAACCTTCAAGGCTCATCTCTAATACTTTTGAATCTAAACCAAACTGGAACCCTTTTGCAAGCGTTCAATCTCTTAATGACAGAATCAGTTATAGCAACGAAGGTGAAGTCCTTTGGTATGGTGGTTTCGGTCAGATAGAATATACTGCAAATAACTTCTCTGCATTCCTTCAAGGCTCCCTTTCTAATCAAGGCTTTAGAAGTATCGATGACTTCATTATCGATGGGGTAACCAAATCCAAGAGAGGAGAGGTAATGAAAGCTAAAACCGACTTTGAAAATATCTTAGGATACAATGTAAAAGCAGGTTTAAACTATAATATCAATGAACATCACAATGTATTTGGTAATGTCGGTTATTACAGCAAACAACCTTTCTTTAACTCTGTTTATAGAGGTAATGAAAATATCGTAAGTTCTAAAAATACCAATGAGAAAATCTTTGGGGTTGAATTGGGCTACGGTTTCAGATCTCATAAGTTTAATGCCAATGTGAATCTGTACAGAACTTCTTGGGATGATAGATACCTTAGAACCAGAGCTTACAGAGAGGCTGGGAAAAGCTACTATGGAGAGATTACCAACCTCAATGAAATCCACCAAGGGGTAGAATTTGATGCTTCTTTCAAAGCTACAAACTACCTTAGCATCAATGGTATGTTCTCATTAGGAGACTGGTTCTACAAAGGCAAAGCACACGCAGAAATGTTCGATGAAGCCAACCTGCCTTATATCCCAAAAGGTAAAACTTCAAGCACCTATGACCTCTACCTTGATAAAGTAAAAGTAGGAGACGCCGCTCAGCTTACCGCTTCCATTGGGGTTACACTACAGCCTGTAACCAATTTGAAATTAGATGTCAATTGGAGATATGTAGATCAGCTTTATGCTAATCTCGATGTACACTCCTTTAATACAGACACTGGAAGAAAAGCATTACAGTTGCCAAGCTACAACCTTATGGATTTAGGCCTGTCTTATAAGTTTAAACTAAACGATAAGCAATCCTTTACCCTTAGAGGTAATGTTTATAACCTCCTTGATACTACTTATATTGCAGAATCCTATTCAAGTACTATGGAAGGAGATCCAGAAGCTAAAGGTATCAAGTATAAAGGGATAGATATCGCAAACAAAGTTTATTTCGGTTTTGGTAGAACTTGGTCCGCGAGCCTAGCCTTTAATTTCTAAGAGAATTTTGGTTTTCATATTATATAGATACTTTGTATCGGAAGTCCCACTCTTTTTAGGGTGGGATTTTTTATCTTTGCCACTGAAATTTTAGATAATGGGAAAACTTCATTTTATTCTTACAAAAGCCCACGGAGGTTTTGCTTACATAGAGCTTATTCTTGTGCTTGTGTTTTTAGTCGCTCTTTTTGCGGTAATGTTCGGCTACTCTGGCAGAGTAACCAAACTCTTAAGAAAATCTACACTTTTCGTGATGATTTTCTTTCATATTCAGCTTATCGTAGGGTTTGTAATGCTTATCGGTACATCCGAGTTTTTAAATACAATAAAAGCCGTGGGTATGGGCAAAATAATGAAAGATGCCTACCTCAGGCAGTCTTTTGTAGAGCATCCTACTTCTATGCTCATTGCTGCCATTCTGATGACCATCGTAAATAAAAAGATAAAAAAAGCAGGGCACCTGTCTATGTCTGCTTTTTGGTTATCGGTTCTAGCAATTCTCTTCTTTGGTTTTGCATTTAGCATTGTTATGGGCAGATTATTCGGAGCTTAATGATTAATTGGAAATAAAAATCTCAACAAAATGAAAATAGCAGTAGTAGGTGCCACAGGTATGGTAGGTCAGGTAATGCTCAAAGTCCTTGAAGAGCGAAATTTCCCCGTTACGGAGCTCATCCCTGTAGCTTCGGAGAAGTCTGTCGGCAAGTCGGTGCATTTTAAAGGTGAGGAATACACCCTCGTCTCTATCCAGTCAGCAGTGGAGCAAAAGCCTGAGATTGCTATTTTCTCCGCTGGAGGAGCTACTTCTCTCGAGTGGGCGCCAAAGTTTGCAGAGATGGGTACTTTTGTCATAGATAATTCTTCAGCTTGGCGAATGGACGCTACAAAAAAACTCGTCGTCCCAGAAATCAATGCTTCCGAGATTACAAAAGACGATAAAATCATCGCAAACCCCAACTGTTCTACGATACAGCTCGTAATGGTGCTCCATCCGCTTCATAAGAAATATGGATTAAAGCGAGTGGTGGTTTCTACCTATCAATCGGTTACGGGAACGGGTAAGGCTGCTGTAGATCAGCTTCAAGATGAGGTAAAATCTTCTGTTACGGCTCAAGATTGCACCGTACCGAAGGTCTATCCTTACGAAATCTTTAAAAATGCTCTCCCACAATGCGATGTCTTCAGTGACGAGGGCTATACAAAAGAAGAGCTCAAACTGATGCGCGAGCCTAAAAAGATTATGAGTGATGATTCATTCCAGCTTACGGCTACTGCGGTAAGGGTTCCCGTTCAGGGAGGTCATTCCGAGTCTGTAAATATTGAGTTTCATCAGGATTTTAATTTAGATGAAGTTCGAGAAATTTTATCCCATACAAAAGGAGTTACAGTACAAGATGATGTAGAAAAATCCCTCTACCCTATGCCTCTCTACTCCGAAGGTAAAGATGAAGTCTTCGTAGGGAGAATCCGAAGAGACCCTTCCCAGCCTAAGACCCTAAACTGCTGGATTGTGGCAGATAACCTGAGAAAAGGAGCAGCAACCAATGCCGTACAGATAGCCGAGCATCTTGTAAAACAAAAATTGGTATAAACTTTCCCGCCTTAGCGGGATTTTTTTATTAGTTTCGACAAACATTTAGCATTAAGAAGTGAGAACCAAATTCTATATCCTATCTTAAATATGAAAGAACAAGCGATAAACAAAAAGAATTTTTCCTTTCAAAGAAGTGTAGCCATCATTGGGGTGCTCCTCTTCATTGGAAAGCTCATCACGTGGCAAATCACTGCCTCAGATGCTGTGTTCTCAGATGCTATGGAGAGCATCGTCAATATTGTAGCGGCATTTATGGGGCTCTACTCGCTTTATGTAGCCTCAAAGCCGATGGACAAAGACCATCCCTACGGGCACGGCAAAATAGAGTTCATCACCTCTGGGATAGAGGGCGCACTGATTATCTTCGCTGGTGTGGTTATCATCATTCAAGCGGTCAGTTCCTTCATCGCTAAAAATACTTTACACCAGCTCGATTGGGGAATACTCATCATAGCGCTTACTGCCGTTATCAACTACCTGATGGGTTATATTTCGTACCAAAAAGGGGTGAGAGAAAACTCATTGGTCTTGCAGAGTTCGGGCAAACATCTTCAGTCCGATACCCTTACGACCATAGGTGTAGTTCTGAGTTTAGTGGTGGTACATTTTACCCATTTTTATTGGATAGATGCTCTTGTAGCAGGTATTTTCGGAGGATATATCATTATCACAGGCTATAAAATTATACGGGAATCAATGAAGGGGATAATGGATGAGGCAGATACCAAAATCATCACCGATATTGCAGAGTTCCTGAATGAACATCGCAAACCCGAGTGGATAGATGTCCATAATATGAAGATTCAGCAGTTTGGTAGCCACCTCCATATCGATGCCCATCTTACCCTCCCTTGGTACTTTGAGCTTCGGCAAGCACATAATGAGATGGAGGAGCTTATCATTTCCATTGCAGAGAATACCGATAGGGAAATCGAGTTTAATTTCCATATGGATGACTGCAAACCCTCCTCCTGCGAAGTCTGCCAGATAATGGATTGCCCCGTACGCAAACTCCCATTCGTAAAGAAAATAGACTGGACCGTCGAGACCATTACCCAAACAGGAAAGCATAAGATTTAGGTAGTAGGCTTTAAGTGGTAAGCTCTGGAGGTTATTTAGTTTGATGTCATTAATTCTCTCTATTTTACTGGAACGGAAATCTTATGCGGTTCGTTTTAATCGCTTCCCACAGTGTGGGGAGCCTTCTACCCTTCAATCCTCTAAGCAGATGGAACTTCAAGTTCCTCCTCTTGGGCTATCTTTTTTGGATTTGCAATTTTATCAATGGTAAGCCCTTGGAAGATGATGGAGAAGACCACTACACAGTAAGTGATACTGATGATAATATGATTGTATTCGCTTTTTGGGATGGAGAGTGCAAGGGCAATGGATACTCCGCCACGAAGGCCTCCCCATACCAGAACTTTTACGGTCTGAGGGGTAAATCTGTGCTTGAAAGACATCAGTTTGGTAGGGAAGAAAATAGAAACCCATCTTGCGAGGAGTACAACCAATATGCAGATGCCTCCTGCGAAGAGGTACTCATTGAGGTTCTTGATGAGCAGTAGCTCCAGACCGATGAAGAGGAAGAGTACGGCATTCATTATCTCGTCTATCAACTCCCAGAATTTTACCAAGTAGTCGCGAACTTCGGATTTCATCTTGAATTTTGGACTGAAGTTCCCCATAAAAAGTCCTGCAGCAACCATTGTGAGCGGTCCAGAGATATGCATAGAGTGGGCGATGAGGTAGCCCCCCATTACGATGGATAGGGTGATAAGTACAGAGAGAATATAGTCATCGGTATTCTGCATCATCTTAGAACCAATGAAGCCGAGGACGGCACCGAGTAGGAGCCCACCCCCAGCTTCCTGTACTACGAGCATCAGTATACTTTCAAGGGTGAGGTCCACCTGCTTTCCTACAGCTATTTGAAGCAGTACGGTAAAGACAACGATCGCTACACCATCATTAAATAATGACTCGCCCGCTACTTTTGTCTCTAATGATTTGGAGACCTTTGCTTTTTTTAGGATGCTGAGCACTGCTACAGGGTCGGTAGGTGAGATAAGCGCTCCGAAAACAAGGCAATAGATGAGTGGAATTTCTACCCCCGCGAAGGGTAGTAGATAATAGGCTCCAAAACCTACGGCAAAGGTGGAAATCACCACCCCTATGCTGGCAAACATTACCACAGGGGCAATTTGCTCGCGCAGGTCTTTTATATTAATATGTATTCCTCCAGCAAAGAGGAGAAAGTTGAGCATTGCTCCCATTAAGACTTCAGTAAAATCTACACTACTTACGATTTTATGTAGGCTGAGAGTGGTCTTAGGGAGGAGAGACTCTCCAAAGAGAATCAGGATAATGGATACACAAATTGCAATAACCATTACACCGATAGTGCTTGGGAGGCGGAGGAGTTTATGGTTGATGTACTCAAACATCGTAGCGAGTACGATGAGAATGGAGAATGAATAATATAATTCCATTAAAGTTTTTTTATGGGTTAGATTATTAAACGAAAGAAAGAAAAATACATTTTCCTTTCTTTAGCAACCAGCCGATATTTTATCTACTCGTGATTGGTGCCTTCCACCTTCAAATGGAGTAGAGAGGAATGTTTTTGCAATTTCTAAAGAGAGTTCCTTTGCAATAAATCGTGCAGGTAGTGCGAGCATATTGCAGTTGTTGTGCTGCCGAGCGAGGGCACCCAATTCGGGCATCCAGCAGAGGGCACAGCGGATGCCTGCGTGTTTATTAGCAGTGAGCTGCACGCCCTGCCCACTTCCGCATACGAGGATTCCAAATTGGTTTTCGCCTTTCTCTACCGATATTGCTGCAGGATGCACAAAATCGGGGTAATCCACAGAAGCTGCTGAGTGGGTACCATAGTCGGTAATTTCAAACTGAGCAGAAAGCTCTTTTTTTAAGTATTCTTTGTATTCAAAACCTGCGTGGTCGCAGGCAATAGCGAGTTTTATCATTGTAAAAAATTATGAATGCGCACAAAAATAAGGTTATTTTATCTTGAATGCAACTTACCCCTTAGCAGGAGAGATACTTATCTGCCCACAGTATAGCAGGCTAATAGCCAGAAGCCAGTAGCTTTTCTTATTTTTGCACGATATTTTTAGTTTATGAAGGCATTAAACACGCTTAATCCCTACTTCTGGAAGCACAGAACATTGCTTTTCTTTGGGCTTTTGTTCATCCTTGCGAGCAATTTTTTTATGATTTATAAGGTTCAGTTTGTGGGGAGAGCGGTAGATGAGCTGGCGGAATCGGGCAAGTTGGGCTTTAATGCCGAAATCCTGAAATATGTAGCGATTTATGTGGTAGCATCATTGCTCACGGGCTTTTTTACTTTTATGATGAGGCAGACCATCATCGTAGCCTCTCGGAAGATAGAGTATGAGCTCAAAAATAAAATCTATCAACACTATCAGCAGATTTCGGTTACAGATTTTAAACGAACGACTATTGGTGACTTGATGAACAGGCTGAGCGAGGATGTAGTCGCCATCCGAATGTATTTAGGTCCAGGGGTGATGTATGTGGTAAATCTTGCTGTGCTGGTTATCATCACCAGTATTTATATGCTGAAAACAGACCTTACTCTTACCCTCTGGGCGCTATTGCCTTTCCCCTTCCTTTCCTATACTATATATAAGGTGAGCTCCATCATTAATGCAAAATCCAAGAGAATGCAGAAAAGCCAGTCGGAAATCTCTACTTTCGTAACCGATAGCTTCTCTGGGATACGGGTGATAAAATTTTTTGCCAAAGAGATTTATATTAATTCAGGCTATGTATCTCGGGTGAAGGACTATCAAGATAAGGCTTTGAACCTTGCAAAGACGGAAGCTGTATTCTATACCGTGATACTCTTCGTTATTGGGCTGATTAATGTAATGGTGCTCTATGTAGGGGGTATCAAATATATGGCAGGAGAGATTAGCGTGGGGAAAATTGCAGATTTCTTCCTTTATGTAAATACGCTCATCTGGCCGTTTTCCCTTGTGGGGTGGATTACTTCGGTGAATCAACGAGCAGAAGCCTCTATGCAAAGGGTAAATGAATTCCTCGATATGAAATCCGAAATCATCAATACCAACTTTGATGAATATCCTATAAAAGGAGATATAGAATTCCGAAATGTGTCCTATGTCTATCCCAATACGGGGATAAAAGCGCTGGATAACCTCAGTTTTAAGCTCAGTGCAGGTAGTAGTTTAGCCATTATGGGGAAAACAGGTTGTGGGAAAACTACCCTTGCCCTTCTCCTCTGTCGCCTGATAGACCCCACCGAAGGAGAAATCCTTATTGATGGTAAAAACCTGAAAGAGCATAATCTTGACCTCTACCGAAAGCATATCGGTTATGTGCCACAAGAAAATTACCTTTTCTCAGATACCATAGAGAGCAATATAGGCTTTGCCCTTGATGAGCCCAACCACCAAAAAGTGGTGCATTATGCCAAAGTAGCCGATATACATAAGAATATAGAAACCTTTAAGGAGGGCTATCAAACAATGGTGGGCGAGCGTGGAGTAATGCTCTCAGGAGGACAGAAGCAAAGAGTTTGCATTGCCAGAGCACTGATAAAGGAACCAGATATTCTTATTTTTGATGACTCTCTCTCGGCATTAGACAATGAAACGGAGAAAAATATCCTTCAAAATATAGAGCAGGAGGCAAAAAACCGTACGCTTATCATCATTACCCACAGGATGTCCAGTGCAGAAAAAGCAAATAAAATACTGAATCTTAGTGCAGAGACTAATGAATACTCGGCTGAAATAAATTAAATTTATAAAAACTTTTATAGTTTATGGAAATCTTTTATATTTGTTTCGTCAGATTTCTAAAATTATCGTACAATGAGTGAATATAAGGAACGCCACGAAAATGAAATTTTTACCAAAGTATTAAAAGCAGGGAGAAGAACCTACTTCTTTGATGTACGCGAAACAAAAGCAGGAGACTATTACCTGACGATTACAGAAAGTAAAAAGAGTTTTTCGGATAGTGGGGAAGCGAGTTTTGAAAAGCATAAAATCTACCTCTATAAAGAGGATTTCAAAGGATTTTTAGAATTGTTTAAGGAATCTACAGAGTTTATTGTAAGCGAAAAAGGAGAAGATGTAATCTCTGAAAAGCACGACAAAGATTTCAAATCCCGCTATACGATAAACAATGAAGAAGAAATTTAATATATAGGCACCTCTTGTATTGAGGTGCTTTTTTATTGAGTATAGCGGTATATTTTTATAAGTTTGCAGTGGTTTATTCATCAAAACAAATATTTTGACACAGAAATTAAAATTGGAAGAGCTCGGCAGGGTAGATGTGCAGACCTTTAAAGGATTAGCTAAAATTCCTTTGGTTATTGTACTCGATAATATCCGAAGTATGCACAATGTAGGAGCAGTATTCCGCACAGCAGACGCCTTTCTTATAGAAAAAGTCATCCTTTGTGGTATTACCCCGAGACCCCCGCATAGGGAAATTCATAAAGCAGCACTCGGAGCAACTGAAAGCGTAGATTGGCTCTATTATGAATCTGTAAAAGAAGCGGCCTTAGACCTCAAAATCCAGAAATATGATGTGTTAGGTATAGAACAGACCACGGATTCTATTATGATTTCAGATTATGAAATCAATCCACAAAGGAAGTATGCTTTAGTGTTGGGAAATGAGGTAGAGGGTATTTCTGACGAAATCCTCAATCATTGCAATGCTTTTATAGAGCTTCCTCAGCACGGAACCAAGCATTCACTGAATGTATCGGTATGTGGAGGGATTGTAATGTGGGACTTCTACAAGGCACTCTATAAAAAATAAACTGCAAAAACCAATATTGGTCTTGCAGTTTGAAATAAATCTAATAAAAAGTAAAAATGAAAGGGTGCAAATATAGAGTCCATAATCTATATAATGCAAGAAAAATTGAAAAAAGAATAAAAATATTTTTCCTCCAAACTTTGTAGAATGTTTGTAAAAGATTATATTTCTAAGGATTATCCTGCATTTGATGAGAAAACACAGGTACGGGAAATTTTACCACTTGCTGATGATTTTGGCTATTCTCATCTCTTTGTAGAGAGGGCTGGAGTATTTGTTGGGGCACTGTCCAGAAGTTTCCTCAATGATGCTCCTGAGGGAAGATTGAAGGATTTGGAGATTCATTTTGAGAAATTTGCTATTCGTGAAGATGCTTTCTTGATAGATATAGTGAAACTCTTCTATACTTTCAATGCTAATGTGGTTCCTATTTTGGCAGAAAGTGAAAATTATCTCGGCTATATCTCCTGCGATGATGTTTTTGATGAGTTCTCCAAGTATCCGCTGTTTTCTGAGAATGGAGCCGTTATTTTACTTCAAACCTATAATAAACATTACTCATTCGCAGAGATTACGAGGATTGTAGAAGAGAATAATGCTAAGATTTACGGCATTTATGTAAGTGATATTAATGAAGATGAAGTGAAAATAACCTTAAAAATCAGCAATCATCATCTGAGCAATATAGAGGAAGATTTGGAACGATTCGGTTATTCCATCATCAATAAAGATTATAATGACAGGAAAGAATCATTAGTGAAAAACCGATTTGATTTCTTCCAGAAATACATTGAAATTTAGATTTATAATGAAGAAAGTAGCAGCGATTTACACACAGAAGAAGGATTTAAACACATTTTTGTACCTGAGTAAGTTTATTTCAGAGCTTGATAAGCGAAAGGTACGCGCCGTTATCTATTCTGCAGCGGCGGAGGCTATGGAGTTTTCCCATCAGTTTGAAACATTTGAAACGAAAACAGACCTCTTAGATAAGGGCGTTGATATATTCTTTACTTTTGGTGGAGATGGCACGATCGTAAATTCATTGCTCTTTATAGAAGATACCGAAATCCCCGTAGTGGGTGTAAATACAGGCAGGCTGGGCTTCCTCGCGAGTTTTACGAAGGAGGAAATCTTCAAACAGCTCGATGAGGTTCTCAGAGGAGATATCAACATCAGCAAGCGCTCCGTAATAGAAGTTGTACAGCCCAAAGGCGATTTCTTCCCTTATGCGCTCAATGATATCACCATCTCCCGACGCGAAACCACCTCTATGATTACTGTAGATTCTCAGCTTGATGATGAGTTTCTCAATATTTTTTGGGGCGATGGGCTCATCGTCTCCACCCCTACGGGCTCTACGGCGTATTCGCTGAGCTGTGGAGGACCGATACTCTCACCAGATAATAAAAACTTCGTCGTTACTCCCATTGCACCACATAACCTGAATGTGCGCCCACTGGTGGTGAGCGACAGTGTAGAGCTGAAATTCAAAGTGAGTAGCCGAGTACCCCAATATTCCATTTCCTTAGATTCAAGGCTTATCCACTTGGATACCGATACTGAAATCGTCATCCGAAAAGCATCATTTAAAATGAAACTCATCCAGCCGAAGCATCTGAATTTCTATGATACCATCCGCCAGAAACTCCTCTGGGGGAAAGACAAGAGGAATTAATCAAAAGAAAACTAAGGGAGCATTGCTCCCTTTAATTTTTATCTCGCTTAATAGATAAGCTAGATTGCGGATGCCGTAGTCGGCACTACACATATTTACATTCATCTTACTTAATAGATAAGATAGATTGCGGGAGAGTTCCGCAACATTGCGGGAAGGTTCCGCGAGATTGCAGAAGGCTTCTGAGACATCAGAATAAATAATCGCCTCACCGGCTACGGTCTAAGTATGCCGCCTACTATAGCGCTTCACTGCTATAATGTTAAAATAATCATTAATCTGAAACTTTTTAAATATCATTTTTCAGATATAGGGAAAAAGTATATCTTTACGAGCATAAATTTTCAAATTATTTAATGACATAAAACAAAAGATTATGAGTAGAATTTTTCCGGCAGGTGTTGCCACAGGTAACTTGGTTACAGAGATTTTCCAGCACGCAAAAGAGAACAATTATGCGCTTCCTGCAGTAAATGTTATCGGTTCCAGCAATGTAAATGCAACGATGGAAACCGCAGCGAAACTCAATTCGCCAGTGATTATTCAGTTTTCTAACGGTGGGGCGGCTTTCAATGCGGGTAAGGGGCTTAGCAATGATGCCCAAAAAGCTGCGATACTCGGTGCAGTAGCTGGGGCTAAGCATATTCATACCCTTGCAGAGGCGTATGGAGCTACCGTAATCCTCCATACAGACCACTGTGCGAAGAAACTTCTCCCTTGGGTTGATGGTCTCCTTGATGCAAATGAAGAGTATTATAAGAAGTTTGGTAAGACACTTTACTCCTCTCATATGCTCGACCTCTCCGAAGAATCCCTACAAGAAAACCTTGATATTTCTTGTGAATACTTTAAGAGAATGGCTAAGCTGAATATGACTTTGGAGGTAGAAATCGGTGTTACTGGTGGCGAAGAAGATGGAGTGGATAATTCCGATGTGGATAATTCTAAGCTCTATACTCAGCCAGAAGATGTAGCCTATACTTATGAAAGACTTAAAGCGATTTCTCCTAACTTTACCATTGCGGCAGCTTTCGGTAATGTACACGGGGTTTATAAGCCGGGAAATGTAGTGCTCACCCCTAAAATATTAGATAACTCTCAGAAGTTTGTAAAAGAAAAACTCCATACCGAAGATAAGCCAGTGAACTTCGTATTCCACGGAGGTTCTGGTTCTACTTTGGAGGAGATTAGAGAAGCTATCAGCTATGGTGTGGTTAAAATGAATATTGATACGGATCTTCAATTTGCCTATACAGAAGGTATCAGAGATTATATGCTTGATAAAATAGAATATCTTAGATCTCAAATCGGAAACCCAGAAGGAGATGATAAGCCAAATAAAAAATTCTACGATCCAAGAGTGTGGCTCAGAAAAGGTGAAGAAACTTTCGTGAAAAGATTAGTTCGCTCTTTTGAAGATCTAAATAATGTAGGGACTTTGGGATAGTAAACAGAAATTATCCAATATATAAGAGTATAACTGATGAGTTGTACTCTTTTTTTTCATATTTTTTCTTTTTCTTTTAAAATTTTTCATAGTTATAATCAGTTGTTTATATGGGGATGTGGG